>CAVUAN010000030.1:0-86832 GCA_963739435.1 uncultured Acidobacteriota bacterium | reverse complement strand
GCGGACGTAGGTGAAGCCGAGCGTCTTGCCGTCGGGCGAGATCGCAGAGACGTTGACCGAGGTCATCGCGCTCGTGTCCGCCGGGCGGACGTCCCGCCAGGTCTCCCGGCGCCCGGTCGCGAGGTCGAGGCGCACGACGCGGTCCGTCAGCTGCGACTGGGTGTCGCCCCGCCTGGGCCGCACGAAGACGGAGCGGCCGTCGGAGCTCCATCCGAGCACGTCGTCTCCAACCTCGGCGCCCGAAATCGGATGAATCGATTGGTTCTCGAGCGAGAGGAGGGAAGGCGGCTTGCCTTCCTGAAACACGATCAACTGCTTTCCGTCCGGAGACGGTAGACCGCCCGCCATGCCCTCGGGCGACACGGGCCGGGGGTCGCCTCCCGAAAGATCCAGCTCGAAGACCCGGCGCGGGTGGCCGGGAGCGCTGGCGTTGAAGACGATCTTCTTGTCACCCGAAAGAAACGCGGCCAGCGCGACGTCGACGTTCAGACCGGTCGTCTTCAGCCGCCGGGGCTCCCCGGCTCCCGTCGGCAACAGGACGAGATCGATAGGAGTGGACCGGACGAGCCCCGAGAGAACCCATTTCCCATCGGAGGAAATCGCCATGGCTTCCCCTTCTCCGAGGCGGGTCGACGTGGAGGAACCGTCCGTCTTCGCGAGAAAGACCGAGTAGCCGGGGCCCCCTCCCTCCCCCTCCTCCGAGAAAACCATTGTCTTCCCGTCGTTCGAGAGGATCGGAGACCTCGACCAGTCCATGGCCGAGAGGTCCCGCTCGCGCGTCTCGCCGGCCGCGAGCGCGAGCACGCCGATCTGCTGGCGGCCATGCAGAAAGAGAACCTGCCCGGCCTTCGAGATGTCCATGAGCGTCATCTCGCCGGGCGAAGCGGCGATGAAGCGCCTCTTGCCCGAGCGAGTCACCGCCCAGAGCCGGCGATCCGAGCCCGAGTCGGAGGCCGTGAACCAGATCTCGTTCCCGTCGGGGGACCAGGCGATGCCCTGCATGCTCGCCCAGCCGTCCGAGAGAACGGTCCTCTTTCCGGCGCGGTCGATCAAGGAGACGCTGCCGCGGTCGTCGCCGAACTGCGGATGATCGAGGATCGCGACCTCGTCGCCGCGGGGAGAGATCCGCACCTGGCCGATCCACCCGGCCGTTTCGTACAAGGCCTTGCCTGCCGGAAATTCCAGGTGATACCGCCAGTTGGGCGCCAGGACCACCGCCATGGTCTGGCCGTCCGGCGCGAGATCGGCGGAGGAAACGTTCTCGAGCAGATCGCGCGCCGAGCCGCCGGAGACCGGCGCTCGCGCGAGGGTGCCCACGCGGGCATAGCCTACGGACCTCCGGAGGTCGTGGAGGACGAGCATCTCCCCTGACGGCGACATCGCAGCGATAATGCCGCTCTTCATTTCCAGGCGGATCGCCCCGGCGTTGTCGAGCCGTTTGCTGAAGAAACCGGAGCCGCCGCCCTCCCACTGCGCGCTGTAGACAGCGGTCTGGCCATCCGCGACCAGGCGCGCCGCACTCACGATGCCCCGCCGGTAGGTCAGGCGGTGGAACGACGGGGCCGCTGCCGGCTTCTGCTTCCAGAGGGCGAATCCGGCGAAAAGCCCGAGAGCGAGAGCGGGAATCGCGAGGAGAGAGCCCGGCAGGCGGCGGCGAGGGAGCGAGAGCGAGCCCGGCGCCGCGCTCGGCTGCGACTGACTCGAGAGAGTCTCGAGAGCGAAGGCGACGTCGTGGGCGGAGTGGAACCGCTGCTCGGGGCTCTTCTCGAGACAGTGGCGCACAATCCGGTCGAGGCCGGGCGGGACGCTCTGGTTCGTGACGGAAAGATCGGGCGGATCCTCCCTCAGGATCGCCGACATCGTGTCGGCCGCCGAGTCGCCGTGGAAGGCGCGCTTGCCCGAGAGCATCTCGTAGAGGATCGCGCCGAAAGAGAAGATGTCGCTGCGCGCGTCGGCGGGTTTGCCTCGCACCTGCTCGGGCGACATGTAGCCGAGCGTCCCCAGCACGACGCCGGGCTCCGTGCCGGCAGCTTCGGTCGGCAGGTTCGTGACCTGGCCCTTGTCTTCCACGAGCGTCAGCTTGGCGAGGCCGAAGTCGAGGATCTTCACGCGGCCGTCGTTGGTGACGAAGATGTTCTCGGGCTTCAAATCCCGATGGACGATGCCCTTCTCGTGCGCCGCGGCGAGGCCGTGGACGATCTGGAGCGAGTACTCGGTCGCGCGGCGGGTCGAGAGCTTGCCGCCGGCCAGGGCCGAGCGGAGGGTCTCGCCTTCGAGCAGCTCCTGGACGACGTAGGGCGCGCCCTCGTGCGTGCCGATGTCGTGAACGGCCGTCAGGTTCGGATGGTTGAGGATCCCGGCGGCGCGCGCCTCCTGCTCGAAGCGGCGCAGGCGATCCGCGTCAGCCGAGAAGGAGGCCGGCAGGACCTTGATCGCCACGTCCCGCCCGAGGCGCGGGTCCTTGGCCCGCCACACCTCTCCCATCCCGCCAGCCCCAATGGCGGAGACGATCTCGTAGGGACCGAGGCGGCTTCCGGGAGTCAGTGGCATGGATTGGGTGATTGTATCCGTCGCTGCCCGTCGCTCGCGCGTCCGCTCGCTCCCGCGGCGCGGGCCTCCTCCCTCGGTTACTTCGAAGAAAGACCTGGGGTCAGGTCTATATTATGTAGTGTCCTTTGGCGGTCAGTTCGATGTCTATCGAGGCAATTCCCTTACCCAAGCCTGACGGTATATACTGTCATATACCATGGCGGTTGCGAAACTCTTCAAGAACGGACGGAGTCAGGCGGTGCGGCTGCCGAAGGAGTTTCGGTTCGAGGGAGACGAAGTCAGCATCCGGCGCTCGGGCAAGAGAGTCATTCTCGAGGCGAAGAAGCGGCAGTCCTGGCCGAAAGGGTACTGGCAGAGCTGGAAGGGCGTGCCCGCGGACTTCGAAGCACCGTCGGCGCTTCCGGGTGGCCCGGCCCGTGCTGATCTCGACCGTTGATCTATCTCCTCGATACGAACACCTGCGTCTACGCGATCAAACGCATGCCGCAGGTTGTTCGACGCCTTCAGGAGCGAAGCCCTGACGACTTCGCGGTTAGCGCGATCACGGTCGCAGAACTCAGATTCGGCGCAGCCAAGAGCAGCCGGCCAACGGAGACGCGGCGGGGCGTTGACGCCTTCCTGAGACCGTTCGAAGTCCTTCCATTCGGCAACGATGCTGCAAGTGAATACGCGACTCTTCGGCTCGCCCTCGAGCGAGAAGGCAGACCAATCGGTGAACGCGATCTCCTCATCGCCGCCACGGCGAAATCCCTCGGCCTGATCGTCGTCACGCACAACGTGCGCGAGTTCTCACGCGTTCCGGGCCTGAAGGTCGAGGACTGGCACGACGAAAAGTAGATCCCTCGACTGCGCTCGGGATGACGGCAGGTTGGCGAGCGATCGAGACCGACGGGTCTACGGCCTTCTGGCGCGACCGGACGCGATGGGCGGCGATCGCGTCTGTGGGCTGATACATTTGCATCTCGAGCGCTTCACCCCGATAAGGAAGCCTTCGAAAAGATGAAACCCTCGACGATTCAATGGACTCTGACCGACGAGGCGCCGGCGCTGGCGACCTATTCGCTGCTGCCGATCGTCCGGGCCTTCACCAAGGGCACGGGCGTCCAGGTCGAAACGCGCGACATCTCGCTCGCGGGCCGCATCATCGCCAACTTCCCGGAGCACCTGACCGAGGCACAGAAGATTCCGGACTATCTGGCGCAGCTCGGCGAGCTGACGCAAAACCCCGAGGCCAACATCATCAAGCTGCCCAACATCTCCGCCTCGATCCCGCAGCTCAAGGAGGCCATCAAGGAACTGCAGGCGCACGGCTACGACATTCCGGACTATCCGGAGAACCCGAGGACGACGCCGAGAAGACCCTCCAGGCGCGCTTCGCCAGGGTCCTGGGCAGCGCCGTCAACCCGGTGCTGCGCGAAGGCAACTCGGACCGCCGCTCGCCGCTCTCGGTGAAGGCCTTCTCCAGGAAGCACCCGCACAAGCTGGCGCCTGGGCGCCGGACTCCAAGTCCCACGTGGCCCACATGACCGGCGGCGACTTCTACGGCAGCGAGACCTCCACCACCCTCGGGAAGGCCACCGACGTCCGCATCGAGTTCGTGGGTCCGGACGGAGCGGTCACGGTGCTCAAGAAGAAGCTCGGCGCTCCTCGAAGGCGAGATCCTCGACACCTCGGTGATGAACGTCAAGGCGCTGCGCGCGTTCTTCGAGGAGCAGATCGAGGACGCGAAAGCCAGAGGCCTGCTGCTGTCGCTGCACCTCAAGGCCACCATGATGAAGGTCTCCGACCCGGTCATGTTCGGCCACGCCGTCACCGTCTTCTTCAAGGCGGTCTTCACGAAGCACGCCGCCACCTTCAAGCAGCTCGGCGTCAACCCGAACAACGGCCTGGGCGACGTCTACGCGAAGATCAAGGGCCTGCCGGCCGACAAGCAGGCGGAGATCGAGGCCGACATCAAGGCCGTCTACGCCACTCGCCCGGCGCTGGCCATGGTCGACTCCGACAAGGGCATCACCAACCTGCACGTGCCGAACGACATCATCGTCGACGCCTCGATGCCGGTCGTGGTCCGCGAGTCGGCAAGATGTGGGGGCCGGACGGCAAGCTCCACGACACCAAGGCGATGATCCCCGACCGCTGCTACGCCACGATCTACGAGACCATCATCGAGGACTGCCAGAAGAACGGCGCCTTCGATCCGGCCACCATGGGCAGCGTGCCGAACGTCGGCCTCATGGCGCAGAAGGCCGAGGAGTACGGCTCGCACGACAAGACGTTCATCGCCCCGGACACGGGCACGATCCGCGTCGTCGACGAATCCTCCGGCGAGACGCTGCTCGAGCAGCAGGTCGAGCGAGGGGACATCTTCCGCTCCTGCCAGACCAAGGACGTCGCCAGTCCGCGACTGGGTCAAGCTGGCCGTGCGGCGCGCCCGGGCCACCGGCGCGCCGGCCATCTTCTGGCTCGACAAGAACCGCGCCCACGACGAGAGTGATCGCGAAGGTCGAGACCTACCTCAAGGATCACGACACCACGGGCCTCGAGATCCGCATCCTGCCGCCGGTCGAGGCCATGAAGTACTCGCTCGAGCGGATCCGCAAGGGCCAGGACACCATCTCGGTCACCGGCAACGTCCTGCGCGACTACCTGACCGACCTCTTCCCGATCCTCGAGATCGGCACCTCGGCCAAGATGCTCTCGATCGTGCCGCTGCTGGCGGCGGCGGGCTCTTCGAGACCGGCGCCGGCGGCTCGGCCCCCAAGCACGTGCAGCAGTTCCTGAAGGAAGGCTACCTGCGCTGGGACTCGCTCGGTGAGTTCTCGGCGCTCGCCGCGTCGCTCGAGCACATCGGCAGCACGTTCGAGAACGCGCGGGCCGCGCTGCTGGCCGAGACGCTCGACCAGGCCATCGGCAAGTTCCTCGACAACAACAAGTCGCCGGCCCGCAAGGTGGGCGAGATCGACAACCGCGGCAGCCACTTCTACCTGGCCCTGTACTGGGCCGAGGCGCTGGCCGCGCAGTCGAAGGACCCGGAGCTGAAGGCCCGGTTCGCCGCAGTGGCCCGGGAGCTCTCGGGCAACGAGGCCAAAATCAACGCCGAGCTGCTCGGCGCCCAGGGCGCCCCGTGGACCTGGGCGGCTACTACCAGCCGGACCCGGCGAAGACGGCGAAGGCGATGCGGCCCAGCCCGACGCTGAACGCCATCGTCGAAAGCCGGCCTCTGACCGAAGCTGGCTGAGCAGGGCTCGCGATGTTCTACGAGCCTTCGCGCCATCTCCGGACGAATTGCGCCGGGCTCTCAACAACCAGCGGTGCGCCTTTGGGTAGCTTGAAGTGGCGAGCGTTGCCGGTCACCAGCGTCTGCGCCTCGCCGGCAAGCGCCACCTCGAGAAACGGGAGATCCGTCTCATCGGGAAGTGAGATCCCGAGTGGTGCCGCCGTCACCCGCACGCTTTCAGCCTCGATCTGATCCATCACGTCTGCGATGTCGTTGGCATCAAAGCCGAACTTGGCCCGGCCCAGGACCGCTCTGTATTCGGCCAGAATGCGGTCATCGACGAGCAGGGTGACTTCGCCTGCCAGAAAGAGATCGAGCGCTCGGCCTGGACTCCCCTCGGGGTTGAGAAGGCCGGAAACCAAAACGTTTGTGTCGAGCACGACTCTCAAGCAGAGCGTCGCCGCCTGCGAACCTCTTGGATCTCTCGGTTGATTTCAGCCATCGACATCCCGCTGGCTCCCGTCCTGCCGCCTTCTGCCGCGCCCGAGACACCGCGAGGATTGCCTTAGCCCTTCGAATCGCCTCGACGGTGTCGTCCAGACGGGTCTCGTCCACTCCGATGAGAACGCCCATCGGCTTTCCGTTGGCTGTCAGAACAACGTCACCCTTCGAGAGCGTCGACCACGCGCGCCCGGGTCGATTCCGAAGTTCGCGAATACTGACGTATTTCATTCCTGTACTGTAGCACAAATGGCTACAAGTTTGCCCCTCACCCCACCCTCTCCCGGGGGGAGAGGGAGCGGCACGCCGGAACTAGTTCAGCCCTTTGACCAGGTAGAGCTTGGAGAGCGTCCTCGCGTAGCTGTAGGCGTAGGAGCTTCCGTCGCGTGTGAGATGCGGCGCGCGGATGAAGGTGACTCCGGTCGCGTCTCCGGGCATGAGCTCGAGCCAGGGCTTGCGGGCGCCGGTCTCGACGTCGAGGCGCGAGATGCGGGCGGGCATCTCGCCCGGACGATAGACGTAGAGAGCGCGGCCGGCTGCGTCCCAGCCGCAGGGAACCTCGCCCGCGGCGAGCCCGGGAATGCGGCGCGGCTCGCCTCCCGCCAGAGGAAAGAGCAAAACGGTACGGTCCGGGCCCACCGCCGGCACGAGCTTGCCGTCGGGCGAGATCAGGTTCGTGTACGGAATGAGCTGGACGCCCTCGGGGCTCACGGGGCGCGCGGCGCCTCCCTCGACTCCCAGCACGTACAGCCGGTACCCGTGGCCGCTCTCGCCGCCCGAGAGAAGGACTCCCTTTCCATCGGGCAACCAGTCCGCCCACGCGAGCGGAAACGGCAACTCGGCGATCTGGCGCGGCTCTCCCGCGCCGACCGGCATGAGGCGCACCGCCTTCGGACTGGTCGAAATGCTCGAAACCACCAGCTTCTCGTCGGGCGAGAGCCCCATCCCGAATCCCGGGCCGATACGCATGGGCGCCGAGCCCTCGGTGTCTCTCAGGAAAACGGTGCCTTCTGCGCCTCCTCCCTCGGCGGACTCGTCGAAGAGAATCTTCTTCCCGTCCTGCGAGAAGTCGCGAAGCGCCGAGAAGTCGAGCCAGGAGAGGTCGCGCTCCTTCGCCTGCCCCGGTGCGCGGCCGATGATCCCGACGCGGATTTCCTCGTCGACCAAGAGCACGTCTCCCGCGCGGGAGATGTCTTCGAGCCGCAGCGATCCGGTCTGGCGAAAGACGAGCCGCAGCCGCCCGGACCGGTCGACGGCCCAGAGCGAGCGATTGCCCCCGACCTTCGTTCCGGTAAACCAGATTTCCTTTCCGTCCTTCGACCAGGCCAGGCCCTGGATGCTGGTCCATCCCTCGGAGAGCTTCGTCGCTTTTCCCTCGAGGGTCACCAGGACGACGGTGCCAAGGTCGCCGATGCGCGCCCAGTGGTCGAGAAGTGCGATCGCGTCGCCTTGAGGGGAGAACCGCGGATGCCCGATCCAGCCCTCCGCCTCATAGAGGACCTTGTCGACCGGCGACTCCAGCCGATTGCGGCCGCCCACGTCGCGCACGACCGCGAGACTTTTGCCGTCGGGCGACCAGTCGGCCCACTGCACGCCGTGAAGGCGTTCGCGCGGCGCTTCGCCGCCCGTGAGCGGCGCCTCGGCGAGCGTGCCGGAGGCGACGTAGGGCTCGGCGGCGTTCCTCTCCAACTGGAGCGCGAGCTGCCCCGAGGGGCTGATCGCGAGGATCGACCCGGCCGGCAGGTCGAGCGGGCTCGACTCCGGGCTTCCCGGCCGCGTCGCGTAGACGGCGAAGGGCTTTCCCTCCCACGCGGCCGCGTAGAGCATCGTGTGGCCGTCGGGGGCAAAGCGCGCCTGCCCGACGTTGCCTCGCCGGAAAGTCAGTTGCTGGAAGGTCAGAGCCGGCGCTCCGCTACCGCGGCGTCCCATGAGGTAGACGCCCGCCAAAATGAGAGCGAGCGCACCCAGGCCGGCCGCGACGAGCCACGGCCGGCGCCCCGACTGGACGGGCTGGAGCGATCGCGGTCGAGACGCTCATGCCCGAAAGGGCCTCGAGGGCAAACGCGAGATCGTGCGCGGAGCGGAAGCGCTGGTCGGGGCTCTTCTCGAGGCAGTGGCGGACGATGCGCTCGAGCCCCGGCGGGAGGTTCTGGTTGGTCGCGGACAGATCCGGCGGGTCCTCCCTGAGGATCGCCGACATCGTGTCCGCCGCGGAATCGCCGTGGAAGGCTCGGCGCCCCGCGAGCATCTCGTAGAGGATCGCGCCGAAGGAGAAGATGTCGCTGCGCGCGTCGGCGGGCTTGCCGCGGACCTGCTCGGGCGACATGTAGGCGAGCGTCCCCATGACGACGCCGGGCTCCGTGCCGGCGGTTGCGGTCGGGAGGTTGCTGCCCTGGCCCCGATCTTCGGCGTGCGTCAACTTCGCGAGGCCGAAGTCCAGGATCTTCACCCGGCCGTCGTTGGTGACGAAGATGTTCTCGGGCTTCAAGTCCCGGTGGACGATCCCCTTCTCGTGCGCGGCGCCGAGGCCGTGGACGATCTGGAGCGAGTAGTCGATCGCGCGGCGCGGAGGGAGCTTGCCTCCGGAGACGACAGCCCGCAGCGTCTCCCCTTCCAGCAGCTCCTGGACGACATAGGGCGCGCCGTCGTGCGATCCGATGTCGTAAACCGCCGTGATGTTCGGGTGGTTCAGAAGCCCGGCGGCCTTCGCCTCCTGCTCGAACCGGCGCAGGCGATCGGCGTCGGCCGAGAAAGACGCCGGCAGAACCTTGATCGCCACGTCCCGCTCGAGGCGCGGGTCCCTGGCGCGGTAGACCTCTCCCATCCCCCCGGCGCCGATCGCGGCGAGGATCTCGTACGGACCGAGGCGGGAGCCGGGAGACAGGGGCATGGGCGGGGATTCTAGCGCCGCGACCGCCTTACGGCTGTCATTCCGAGGAGCGCAGCGACGAGGAATCTACCCTGGTCGAAAAGGACTCCACGGGAGTGGATCCCTCGACTTCGCTCGGGATGACAGCAGGGTTGGCGGTCGTCGGGTCGACGTTAGCGACGCGGGCTTCGGGAGCTCGCAGCAAGAACCTCTTTCAGCGCGGTCGAAGTTCAGTCGTTGTCTTGCGGCGGCGAGCCTGGTGAAAGCCCCTGACCCACTTTCGGTTCGCCGGGGTGTCGTACTTGAGGGCGTAAGCGGCGTCGACCGCGTCGAACAGGCCGGAGCCGCGGGCGGTGCGGGCGCGCACGGCGATCTCGCGCTCCGCGACGGTGATGGCGCCGCGCGGGTCCTTTTGGAAAGTCCGGTACCAGCCTGTGGCCTTGTCGTAATAGGGGCGCACGAACACGCGGTCGCCCAACATCACGAACCAGATGCGCGTGAAGCGATGGTCGCCGCCGGCCCGAATACGGAACTCGCGCGAGCCGCGTAGCAGCGCCAGCACGCGCGGTGGAAAAGACCGCCGGGGCTTCGATGCCTTGGCTCTCATCCCTGCCAAATTCTAAGGGGGATAATCGGGCACCGTCGATGGCGATTTCTGCGGGAACACGGATCGGGCCTTACGAAGTCCTCTCGCCGATCGGGGAGGGAGGGATGGGCCAGGTGTGGAAGGCGCGGGACGGGCGGCTCGGGCGCGAGATCGCGATCAAGGTGCTGCCGGAGTCGTTCGCCGCCGACCCCGGTTTTCTCTCGCGCTTCCAGGGCGAGGCGCGCTCGGCCTCGGCCTTGAACCATCCCAACATCATCACGATCCACGACATCGGCACAGACGGCGAGACGCCGTACATCCTCATGGAGCTCGTGGACGGCCAGACGCTGCGCAAAGCTCCTCGAGGCCGGGCCCCTGCCGCTCAAGAAAACTCTCGCGATTGCCGCGCAGGTGGCCGAGGGCCTGGCCGCGGCCCACGCCCGCGGGATCGTTCACCGGGACCTGAAGCCCGAGAACGTGATGGTCACGCGCGACGGCGTCGCGAAGATCCTCGACTTCGGCCTCGCCCGGCCGCTTCCAGTGGTCTCCGGCGACGAGAAGACGGCGAGCGCCGCCTTCCCCGCGACCGAGCCCGGAACGATTCTCGGAACCGTCGGGTACATGTCGCCGGAACAGGCGGCCGGCCGGCCGGCCGATTTTCGATGCGACCAGTTCTCGCTCGGGTCGGTCCTCTACGAGATGGTCACGGGAAGGCGCGCCTTCAAGCGCAACACGCCGGCGGAGTCGCTCGTCGCGATCATCCGCGAAGAGCCGGAGCCGATCGCGCAGGCTGCTCCCGGCGCGCCGCAGGCGCTGGCGTGGATCGTCGAGCGGTGCCTCGCCAAGGATCCCGAGGAGCGCTACGCCTCGACCCGGGATCTCGCGAGGGATCTGCGCCAGGTCGCCTCGCACCTCTCGCAGCCGACGGGCATCCTGGCCGCGGGCTCGCCCGGCGCCGGGATGCTCGGCCGCGGCGGCTCCCGCGCCGCGAGTCTCGCCGTTCTTGCGCTCGGGCGCGGCGCTCGGGGTTGCGGGCATGCTGCTGCTGCGCCGTGCCCCGGCGGTTGAGCCGCCCATCTCCCGATACTTGACGTACTCGGGACACGATTCCGAGCCGGCGGTCTCCCCCGACGGCAAGTTCGTCGCATTCACCTCGCAGCGCGGCGGGAAAAAGCAGATCTGGCTGAAGCAGCTCGCCGACGGATCGGAGATCGCACTCACGGCCGGGCCCGACCACGCCCCGCGCTTCACCCCGGACGGCGCGGCTATCCTGTTTTCGAGGCTCGAGGGCGGCATGGTGTCCACCTACCGCGTGCCCGCCGTCGGAGGAGCCGCCCGCCGGGTGATCGCCAACGCGGACGCGGCCGAGCCCTCGCCCGACGGCAGAGAGATCGCCTTCCTGCGCCCGACGAGCCGGTCGGGAATCGCCGGATTCGATCTCGTCGTCGCGGCCGCCGAAGGCGGCTCCGAAGAAACGCTACACCACGTCGAAGGCGTGATCGCGTGCGCGCCGCGCTGGTCTCCGGACGGCAAAACTCTCACGATGCCATACAGCCTGACGGGAACGCTCGGCGGCAACCCCTATCGGATCGCGCTCGTGCCGCGGAAGAAGGGCGAGACCCGGGAGATCTTGCCCCGCGGCGAGCACGGGACGCTCTCCCCGGCAGCCTGGGTCGACGGCGGTCGGGCGCTGCTCTATGCGGAGCTCGATCCCGGCTACTTTTCGACGAGCGGGCGGATCGTCCGCCAGGACGTCTCCTCGGGGCGTACGGCCGACGTGTTTCGGGGCTTGAGTCTCGGCGAGCATCTCGACGTGGCAGGCGCGGGACGCGTCGTCTACGAGGCGTCCACGATCCGGGCGAACCTGCGCGAGATGGCGATCGGATCCGGCGAGGGGAAAGGGTCCGAGGCGCCGGGCCGCTGGCTCTCGCGGGGCAACAGTGTCGACCGCCAGCCGTTCTACTCGCCGGACGGCCAGCGCGTCGTCTTCACGTCCAACCGCGAAGGAAACATGGATATCTGGGAGCTGACGCTCGGTAACGGCACGACGCGCCGGCTCATGGACAACCCGGCGGACGACTGGGACCCGTACCTGTCGGGCGACGGCAAGTACCTTCTCTGGAGCTCGAAGCGCTCCGGCAACTACGAGATCTGGATCGCCAACGCCGACGGGACGCAGCCGCGGCAGCTCTCGAAAGACGGTGTCGACGCCGAGAACCCGACGATGGGGCCGGACGGGCAGGGCGGGCAATGGGTCTACTACGGCTCTTACGGGACGAAGAACGCCGGGGTCTGGAGGATACGGCTCGATGGATCGGAGGCCGCGAGCGTCGTTTCGGGCACGTTCCGGGACCCGGCGATATCGCCGGACGGAAAACACGTGGCCTTCATCGACATCAGCGAGTCGAACCACGCCCGGTTGCGCATCGCGCGGGTAGCAGACGGCGGCTTCGACACCTTCGTCGTCGACATTCAGATCAATCCGGCCGCGGGTGTCGCCGGCTTTCGCCTGCGCTTCACGCCGGATGGCCGCTCCCTCATCTTCGGCGGATTCGATCCGGGAGGCGTCTCCGCAATGTGGATCCAGGCTTTCGAACCCGGCCGCGACACGACGTCCACGCGCCGGCGGATCGCCCTCTTCGACGCGGCCCAGACGGTCGAGACGTTCGCCATCTCCCCCGACGGCCGCCGGATCATCGTCTCAGAGATCGAGCGGCCGTCGGATTTGGTGCTCGTGGAGGGGCTACCGTCGCTGAGCGCTCCGCGTTGAGCCGTCGCTACCGCTCACTCCGGACCTGCTCACGCACCGGCTAACGGCTCGCCCGGATGCGGGCTCGACCGCGAGCCTGGTCCTTCGGTCGCTCTCGCTCCCGCAGCGCGAGGCATCCTCCCCTCTGGGAGACTCCTCGCGCTGCGAACGGGGGCAGCACGAAGGCAAACCCTGTTACTTCGGGAGACTACCTGCGCCGCGACCGGGGCTGGGAACCGTTAGGAGACTAGTCGCGCTGCGAACCGGGGGCGGGCAGGGGAAAGGACTTGAGAAGAACGGCGTCGATCTCCAGGTCGAGCACCACTGGGTTTTGGCCTTGAGGTTCCCAGTGGAGGCGGCCGGCTATCCGGTTGGGCTCATCGACCGGGGCGGTCCAGCCGCGGCCTGAAAGCTGTTGCTCTTTGGCGAGCTGCGGGTGGACAGCCCGCACCCAGAAGCCTCCGTCTTTCTCCGGCGTCATGATCAGGCCATTCTTCAGGACATCCCAGATCGCGCACTTCACGTTCGGGCATTTCTGGAGCTCAGCCGAGATGTCGTCCTTGGCCATCACGATGTACGTGTCCATGCGCCCTTCGATCCAATGGTCGGGGCCGCGGATGATCCAGGCGTAGTTGAGCTCGAAGGACTTGCCGGCGATGATGGCTCTCCCCTGTACGGGGATGTGAGTTGTCGGATCGGCGAACGCGGTGGCCAGAAGGATTGCCGCCAGCAGCGGGAGGCCAGGAGGGGGCGCCGGGGTCCTTACCGTCAGCATAGCCAGCAAGTGTAAAAGAGAAAAGGGCGGGGCAAGTGCCCCGCCCTCGAGAATCGAAGAGCCAGCTGGTTAGCTGGTCTTCTTGGGCTTGGCGCCGACGTACATCGACGTGGCCCAGGTCTTTCCGTCCTTGTCGGAAGACTTGAAATGAACCGTCTCGCCCTCCTTGGGGGTGCCGGTCAACTTGGTGTCGGCGTTCCAGTAGATCGTCATGTCCTTGCCGTCGGCCGTCTTGACGACCATCGACTTCGCCGCCATGTCGACCTTCGTGATCGTCGCTTCCATCCCGCCTTTGCCGTGGGCGAGCGCGAGGCCAGCGCAGAACACGAGAGCGATTGCGAGACTGAGAACCTTCTTCATGGGAATCCTCCAGAGTTGAAAAGTGACGGCGCACTATCGCGCCTCAAAAGAGACGCTACGCTCGCGCAGGTGAACGGAGCGTGAATCGAAAATGTGCTCGGGCGCGCCCGGGGCGGGAATTTTGCGCAATGTCTCCCGCGCGGGACACCGCGAAGCGAGAAGCAGGCTAGCCCTTGCGGCGTCCCTCGAGGCCTCGGGCAAAGGAATTCTCCACCTTCGTGTAGCCCGCGGGGACCTCCCAGGCGGAAGCCGGAATGGGCGTGCGCTTGATCTCGACGACCTCGCTGGAGGTCACGGACTTGTGGCCCATGATGTCGATTGTCGTCGTGACGGCCAGCGGATACCCCTTCAGCTTCTTGAACTGTTCCTTCGTCTTGTCGAAGTCCAGACCCATCGCGCCCATCGAGGCCATGAGCGTCCTCATGCCATCCATGTAGTGCTTGTACATGTCGAACATCTGGACGGGAAACTTCAACTCGTTCGACAGGCACTCCTCGGAGCGGGAGATCTGGCCCATCGTGATCGTCCAGTTCTCACAGACGAAGCCCGCGATCTTGCGCGATGTGCCCGCCCGCTCCACCTCGAACATCCCGGCCCTCGCGTTCTCGATCGCTTTGCGCTGCTCGGGCGGGAGGTCCTTCAGGGCCTCCTGAGCTTTCCGCATCTCCGGGCTGTTCATCCGCTCCTGCATCTTCGCGATCCACTCGTCGATGTCCTTCTGGGTCGTGACCGAATAGGTCTTCTTCTTGTTGTCGATCGAGGTCATCTGGCCGAGCTTGTAGTCGACGATGACCTCGCGGCCCTCGCCGTGGGACATCCGGATGTGCTCGGAGGAGAGGTAGCTCGTCGCCGTATCGGGCGCGCCGCCGTCGCGCGTCACCTTCGAGATGATCGTGAGGTCCTGGGAGGCGGCGAAGGCGCCCGCCGAAAACACCCCGGCAGCGATGACGAAAGAGCGGCTCAGGAATCGCAAGGGAACCTCCTTGATAGGAGCGCCGGGCGCACACGCAATTGTAGAGGGGCGGAGAGCCTAACCGGATTCGGGCGGATCGTCCAGCGACGGAGCTCGACAGATCAGTTTCCGGTGCGGGCTTCCAGCTTCTCCAAGCGAGCGCGAAGCGATGTGACGTCGGATTCGAGGGATCGCATTCTGCGGTCGAGCTCGCCGAAGGAGAGGCGAATCATCGCTTTGACTTCGCTGATCTCTTCGCGAACCGCCCGGAATTCGGCTGAAACCTCTTCGCGGAAGCCCTGGAGTCCCTCGGCGAGGGTGCCGATCTCCGATCGCAGGCCTTCCGCGATGACGTTGAAATGGCGTTTGATCTCGTCAGCGGTGTCTCGATCCATGGATGACCTATGGCCTGGAGTCTACAACGGGCCAGTGGATTTAGAGAGACCGAGGCTCGGCAAAATTCTCACGAGCCACCGGGCGGTCAAGTCGGGGTGATCGCGAGGGCGCGGAAGAATCCGGATGTCGGGCTCGAGACCTTCGCGGGCGTTGGCGCCGTCGGGCCAGTACTCGACGGTGTCGGGCAAGTAGAGATTCATGCGGGTGCGCAGCAGCGTCCAGGGCCTTCGGCCGAGGGACCAGCCACTGCCGGAAGAGGCCGTGTGGCGGCCGAGCAGGATGGCGCCGGCCGAGAACTTGAGGCTCGCCGCGAAGAGCTCGGCGGCTGACGTCGTGTGCTCGTCGACGAGGACCGCTACCGGCCCGCTCCAGGCTGATGGTACGAGCGGGTACACGTGATCGATGTAGAGGATCCGGGCGACTTCGAACGGCACATCGGTGCCAGGATCGCTTTCGAAAAGCCCGGTCGCAAAACGTGGCCGAGTCGTCAGGCGAGAGCAACCTAGCTTCCACGGCTCCCCCGTCCAGATCGCGCCGGCGCCGCAGGGCTGCTCCGCCTCGGCGATCAGGTCGTCGAGGCGGCAGAACGCCTGATCGAAGATGGCCCGATCGGCCGGCGCCAGCCGGTGCGTGGCGATGTAGTGGGAGAGTCTCTGCCGATCATCTCTTAGTGACCATGCCGCATGGTCTCCTCTGACGACTGCGGCGCGGAAAGGCAGAACCGGGCCGGGGGCGAGGATCTCCGCCGCTCGCCGATACCACGGGTATCCGCCATGGTTACCGGTGACGTCGATCACCAGGGCACCCGCGCCAGCCTGTCGGAGTTCGCGGACCCGCCACGCGAGCTCCCGCAGGATCCGACTGGAGACGCTGATGCGGAAGTCGCGCTGACAGTCCTCCTCGCACGTTCCCGGAAGCGCCTGGCCAAAGCGGGGCCACTCCCTCAGGCACGCGCCGCGATAGTCCTGCTCCGCAAACGAGCCGATGCGCAGGAACCCGAACCGCTGCTCGCCCGCGTCGAGCAACGCGGCCGGGAAACTGTTCGAGCCGGACAGGCGGTGAAAGCCGGATTTCTCGTCGATCGTGAAGGCGAAGGTGTCCTCTACCTCGCTGTAGCCGAGTGCCGCGCAAGCTTTCTCCGGCGTCGTGAAGCGTGAGAGCGATTCTGTTGACGGCGGCGGATCGACTGGCGGCGAAGAGGCCCACCGCAGCCACATGTGCGGGTCCTGGAAGGAGCGAACGAAGCCGCGCAGGATGAGCCCGGCCTGTTCCTGGGAACGGGCGTAGGCGAGCGCGTGATACGTCTCGGCATGGAGCTCGCGCAGGTCGGCCCGTCCCTCGATTGCGCTCCAGTCGAGGTTGGCGTAGAGGTCGCCCATGTAATGGCGCAGCTGCTCGTAGTCGCCCAGCCCCATCAACGGGTCATAGGGCCTCGGGCGGAACCGCAAGGCGGCCAGGGACGCGACGAGCGCGAAGAGGGCCAGGAGGCGGGGTAACCGCTTACGGGGCCGACGCGTTTTTCTGGTCATGCGGGCAGTCTGGACGGGCTACCCGGACAGACAGAGTCCGACCAACTCGGCGATTTGGGTCATCCACCCGGACGCCATTTGTCCGAGGGGGCCCTCAAAGTAGAGGCATGAGGGGCGTGTTATGAAACGAGAAGAGAAGACCGGCAAGGCAGTGATCCTTGGCGAGCGGAAGAAGGAGAGGCGTGGCGGTTGGTTGTGTGAGGCAGAGGTTGCCGGCGTCAAGTACGAGGTTTGGCTGATCGTCCTCCGCAACGGCACGCCCCAGCCGGACACGTGGGGCGCTGTTCGGCGCGTCGGCGTCACCGGCCCGTCGGTCTGGGAGGAGCGGGTGCTGGCGTCGATCGAACCGAAGGAAATCCTGCGGCTCGCCGGAATCCTGGACGGGACGGCAAAGACTGTCGCCGAGGCGCCCGGCCCAGCTGCCGAGGGCGATTCAACCGCCGATCCGCTGGCAGCTTTGCGCGGCAAGTTCAAGATCGAGGAGAGCCGAATCAACCAGCGAGATGGCTCACGGGTTCGATCCGAGCTCCTGACCGTGACCTGCGACCGCTGCACGACCTGCTGGACGATTCAGATCAAGGCGGACGGGCAGGCTCATCCCGACATGATTCAGCGGCTGCTCGACCACCACGGCGGCCATGCCCCCGTTTGACTGAGCGTACGTGATCACGTACGATTTAGGCATGACGACCAAAACTGCAACGCAGGCGCGGGCGAATCTTTACCGCTTGCTTGATCAGGTTGCGAAGACACATGAACCCATCGCGATCACCGGGCGCAGGCACAACGGCGTGCTGATCTCCGAAGAGGATTGGTCGGCGGTTCAGGAGACGCTCAATCTTTTGTCGATTCCCGGGATGCGAGAGTCCATTCGGAAGGGCCTGAAGACGCCGCTTTCGAAGACATCTGAGAAGCCTGGTTGGTAGAACCAGTCGGCGCCTGGCGCGTGGTCTTCACGACACAGGCTCAGAAAGACGCGAGAAAGATCGCTCGCAGCGGGCTCCGCGACAAAGCAGAGGACCTGCTCAAGCTGCTCCGAAAGAATCCAAGGCAAAGCCCGCCCCCTTTTGAGAAGCTCGTCGGAGATCTGGCCGGCGCCTACTCGCGCCGCATCAACATCCAGCATCGACTCGTCTACCAGGTGCTCGACGACGCCCACGCCGTTAAAGTCATCCGGATGTGGACGCACTACGATTAAATGATCCGACGATGAAAGTCTCTGTCTGCGGAAAGACCGATCGGGGAAGACGGCGGCCCAAGAACGAGGATGACCTCGCGATGGTCGACCTGACGGCGACCACCGAGTTCGAGCCGCCGATCGATGAGGAAGGCGTGACAGTCGGCGACCGCGGCATCCTGCTCGCCGTGTGCGACGGGGTCGGCGGCCACAAGGCCGGCGAGATCGCGAGCGCGCTGGCGCTCGAGACTCTGTCGCATGAAATGGAGTCGCTCTCCGCCGGCTGCCCGCGCCAGACTCTCTTCAAGGCGGCCGTCGAGAACGTCAACACACGCGTCTGGCGGGAGGCGCAGACCGCGCCGCGCCTGCATGGCATGGCGACGACGCTGACAGCCGCCGTCATCTGCCACCGGCGAGCCATCATCGCGCACGTCGGCGACTCGCGCGTCTACTTTCTCCGCGGCAGCGGGCCGATCCAGCAGGTGACGCGCGACCAGTCTTTCGTCGCGAACATGGTCGCTTGCGGAGCCTTGACCCAGGAGCAAGCCGAGCTCTCCCCCTTCCGGTCGACGATCACGCAGGCCATCGGGCTCGAGTCCACCGTCGATGTGGCCCTGGACTGCGTCGAGCTCGAGACGGGAGACCTCCTGCTGCTCTGCACCGACGGCCTCTCCAACAAGGTTGACGCCAAGGAGATGACCGAAGCTCTCCGCACGCGGCCCATCTCGGAGGCCGTGCAGGAGCTGATCGCCCTCGCCAACGTGCGCGGCGGCGAAGACAACATCACCGTCGAGGCGGTGCGAATCGAAGACTAATCGTCGCTCGCGCGTCGGCTAAGAGGACACTAAGTTCACGCGGCGGACGTCAGTGCGGAGTCAATCTCGAGCGCGCGTCTTGCCGCCGCGAGGGATTATGACTCCGGCGAAGGGAGGGCGATGTCCTCCCCCCGCCGGAGCTCAGCCGGAACGTCTATTGAGGCGAGATGCTTCCGAACAGGCCGTCGGCTTCTTCGTTGGGGCCGGCGGTGAAGTAGAGCTTGGCGGGGTCGCCGCCGTTGCCTCCGTTGCCGAACTTCAAAGCCCACAACCCGTCGATCACGATGACGTGGCCCTGGGCATCACGCAGATGGCCCAGGAAGTGGCCGTTGTCGGGGTCGAACGCGTCGATGCGGCCGTCGCCGAAGTTCCCGATCAAGAGCGATCCGCCGAACTGACCAAAAGAAGCCGGCGCCATCGCCACGCCCCAGGGGGAATTGAGCTCCTGGTGCTGGGCGAAGCGGCGGAGCAGGTTGCCGCTCAAGTCGAAGACGTCGACGATGCCGTGGCCTTCACCGGCGACGTCGTCATGCTTGGCTTTGTCCTGAACGGCGTACGTGACGAAGAGCTCGATGCCCCCGTTGACCGCGATGGCGGCGACGTTGAAGGGGGCGTAGCGGTGCGGCAGATGCTTGTCCGTGAAGGCATCCGCCGAGAAACTGACCGGGTTGAACGCTCCATCGAACACATCGATCGTGCCGGCGCGGAAGTTGGCCGCGTAGAGAAACGTGTTGCCGCTCGAGGCGTCGGTGGCGACTGCGAGCCCCTTGTAGATGGCTCCATGGCAGGCGTCCGGATTGGCCGAATTGTCCACGGCAATGATCGCGTGCTTGCCGGCGGTTGTGGGGTCGAAGCCGGCTGGATTGACGCCCGGATTCCAGCCTGTGATCGTCCCGTCCTCGGTGGCGAACAGGAAGACGGCCGATGCCGTCGTTTGAGCCCCCCCGGCGTTCACACCCTTGAGCTTGAACTGGCCCGTCGCGCCCCCCACCGGGTTGAACACCTGGCCCGTCGGCGTCCCGCTCGCGCCCTGGAGATCGGCGGGCGTCGGGATCGAGACGACCAGCGCCTGGGGAGATCCGGCCGTGTTGTACAGCGTCGCAACGCTGGCCCCGTTGTCCGACACCCAGAAGGGAGAGGTCGCCGATGTGCTGATGCCCCACGGATTCACGAGATTGGGATCGGCGAATGCCGCCACGTGAACGATTCCATTCTTGTCGGTCAGAGTCGGAACACCGCCGACCAGCTTGTCGACGACAAGATCGGTTTCGATGTAACCCGGACCGGCGCCCGAGGCCCTCGTGCCGAAAACTAAAGACCCGATGAGAGCGGCGAACGCGACGATGCGAATGAACCTGGTCACAGCTTTCCTCCTTTGAAGAGAGAGCACCCACCATTGGAACGAGTGGTCATCAGAACCTCCTTTGAAGCGACCACAACTGCTGCGCGGAGCACCACGCCCCGCGGCCGAGTGCCGCTGCAATCGGTCTGCCAGACAGGGTTCTCGTTTAGGAAGTGCTTAGGAAGCGCGCCGCGAAGCCTGTCGTCAAAGGGTGACGACTACTCCCACCAGTACCGTGTGCGTTTGCGTTCCCGGGATCCCGTTTCGTTCATCGTCGCGGCGTCGTAGAGGCGGCCGTTGACCATGGTCCAGGTGACCTTCTCGGACTGGCGGATGTCCTGGAGCGGGTTGCCCTCGACGACGATGACGTCGGCGAGCTTTCCGGCCTCGAGAGTCCCGATGTCGCGGTCCATGCCGAGTGTCGCGGCTCCGTTGGCCGTGGCGCAGCGGAGGGCCTCGTGCGGCGAGAGGCCCCCCTGGTTCAGCATCCAGATCTCCCAGTGGAGGCCCAGGCCCTCGCGCTGGCCGTGGGCTCCCGTGTTGACGAGGACACCGGCCTTGCGGAGATTCGCCGCGATCTTCGCGATCGCGAAGTGGTTGAACTCGTCTTCGGGAACCATCGTGCGGCGGCGGGAGCGCGGGTCGAGGATGAAGGGCGGCACGAACTTCGAGAGGCGCGGGTTTTCCCACACGTTCGTCTTCTGGTACCAGTAGTTCTCGCCCCAGTTCCCGCCGTAGCCGACGAGCAGCGTCGGCGTGTAGCCGACCTTCGTGGGCGGCCAGAGCGCGAGAACATCCTTGTAGACGTTGGGAACCGGAATCGTGTGCTCGACGGTCGTGTGGCCGTCCACCACCATGGTCATGTTGTGCATGAAGAGCGAGCCGCCCTCGGGCACGACCATGAGGCCGATCTCGCGCGCAGCCGCCAGGATCTGCTGGCGTTGGTCGCGGCGGGGCTGGTTGTAGCTCTTGACCGAAATCGCGCCGTTGGCCTTCATGCGGCGCAGGTGCGCGCGCGCGTCGTCGAGGGAATCGATCTCCACCTTGAAGTCGCCCGCCGCGCCGTAGAGGATCATGCCGGTCGAGAAGACGCGGGGCGCGCGGATCATGCCGGCGCGAGCCATCTCGGCCGCCGTGAAGATCTCGACCGTTGTCGTTCGAGGGATCGTGGACCGTGGTCACGCCGAACGCGAGGGACGCGTCCGTGTGCCAGTTCTGCTGCGGAATCGATGCCGTCGGTGCCAAACGGGCCGTGCCAGTGGGCGTCGATGTAGCCCGGGCAGCACGGTCTTTCCGGAAGCATCGATGGTCCTCGCTCCCGCCGGCACGACGACCTGACCCTTCGCGGCCGACGGACTTGATGCGGTTGCCCTCGACGAGGACGACGCCGTCCTCGATGACCTCGTCGCCCTTCATCGTGACGACGCGGCCGCCGGTGAAGGCCACGACATTCCCGGCTGTCGGCGCGTCGATCGGCTCCTCGAACCCGATGTTACGCCCTGTGCCGACGGCTCGGGCAGCTTCTCGGGAGCGCCGGGGAGAAACGCGAAGGTGTCCTTCAGGTCCGCTCGAAAGAGCTCCGGCCCCTCGCGACCAGTAGAGTCGCGAGGAGTCGCCGGAGAAGTGCAGAAACTCTCCGGCGTCCTTCGAGACGCGAGTCACCGGGATTGCCTTGGTCTTGGGGCCGATTTCGACGCGCCGGCCCGTCTCGACAAACGGCGTGATGTAGGCGTTGAAGCGCTCGCGGAAGGCCAGCCACTTGCCGTCGGGCGAGACGTCGAACTCGGTCGCGACCTCGGAGATGACGTGCTCGTGCTCGTCGGAGCCGTCGCAGCTTGATCGAGGTCAGGACGCGCTTGGCGGGGGTCTGCTGATCGCCGCCGCCCTCGGGCTTGACGAAGAAGACGCGGTCGCTGTCTTTGCCGAAAGACGGCAACGAGTCGGCGCGGGTGACGAGCGTCGACTTGCCGCCGGCGGAGGCCACCCAGTAGATGCCGGGATCGTTCGACCAGGCGGACGAGCGCAGGATATCCGCCCGTCTCCTTCCGGTAGACGACCCTGGAGCCGTCGGGCGAGAAGACCGGTTCGATGTAATGGCCGGGCTCTGTCCGTCACGATCGCGGGAAACGCCCGCGGCCGACGCCGGCGACGCGAACGCGAGCCCGGGATTCGTCGTCCCAGGTCGTGTAGACGATCGACTGGGACGTCGCGCGACCAGGATGGGAAGAACTCGAAGTGGTCGGTCTGCTTCGTCAGGCGGCGCGGCGCGCCATTGGGCAGGTCGCTGATGTAGACGTGGCCGAGGGCCTGGTAGGCGACCTGCTTTCCGTCGGGCGATACCGAGACCCATCGGAGCATGCGCGCAGGGAAAGTCCGGGGGACCGGGCTCGCTCCGGGCCCTGACCTGCCCGCTCGGGACGTCGACGGGAAAACGCACGGCGGTGGCGGTCTGGCGGGTGTCGTCGACGTGGAAGGGAATGTCGGCGACCGCTTGCTCGACGACGTCGATCACGCCGGATCTTGCCGCCGGCCCAGAGCACGATCGACTGTGTCTGTCCGGCGTCCAGGCGATGCCGGGATAGACGCCGTGGATCGCCCAGGTCTCCTGCATGTCGCGCTCGAGACCGTCGTAGATCGGGCCGCTCGATGCCCGACGCGAGGTCCTTGACGAAGAGCATCGATTTGTCGCGGACGCGCCGGACGAAGGCGAGCGTCTTGCCGTCGGGCGAGGGCGTCGGGCGGACCGAGCCGCCGGAGCCCGTGACGAAGTCGATCAGGCGGCCGGTCTGCGCGGTCGAGGCGCTTGATGACGTAGATCTGGCCGTTGGGGTCCTGGTTGTACTGGAAGATCGTCCCGGGCGAGTCGCGTCCTCGGAGAATAGAGATAGCGTCCCGTCGGGCGAGAAGGCCGGCTCGCCCGACGTCCTTCTGCTCGTTCGGCTTCTTGGTCATCTGCAGGCCGTCGCCGCCCGAGCGGTGGTAGAGCCAGATCTCGCCCGCGCCGAGCGAGCGCGTGGCGGTGAAGTGCTTGCGGGCCGCGATGTACTGGCCGTCGGGCGTCCACGCCGGCGAGTTGAGCAGCCGGAAGGATCTCCTTGGTGACCTGCTTCGGGTTCGAGCCGTCGCGGTTCATCACCCAGATGTTGTCGCCGCCCGCGCGGTCGGAGGTGAAGGCGATCCAGCTTGCCGTCGGGCGAGAAGCGCGGCTGCATGTCCCAGGCGATGCCGGTGGTGAGGGTCTTCGCCTCCCCGCCCGCGATCGGCATCGTGTAGATGTCGCCCAGCAGATCGAAGACGATCTCCTTGCCGTCCGGGGTGACGTCGAGCGTCATCCAGGTGCCTTCGTCCACGTCGAGAGGAATCGAGTTGGCGTAGGCGTAGGGGGGCGCGGCGACGTCCCACTTCGGCTTGTCGTCCTTGCCCTTTTCCTTTTCCTGAGCCGGGTCGCCCGCGGGGGCGGCGAGCGTCTTGTCGACATGTGGTTTCGGCTGGTCCTGCGCGTAAAGCGGCCGGCCCGGCAGCGATACAAGGCCCATGAAAATGGCGACGGCGGCCAGGCGGTTCTTCATTAGCGAAATCCTTTCGGCTGTCTTTGACGAACTACCGCCACCACGAGCGGTCGACGGAGGCGGGGGCGCGGGAGGCAGTGTACTCGGCGATCGACTTGAAGCGCTCGACGGGAGAGAGGCCTCCTGTCCAGCAATGCGGCTGGCGCGGGCCGTAAACGATCGTCCCGTCCCAGGAGGGAGTCGTCGTCTTCAGAAAGTCTTCGAGCAGGTGGACGGCGTTGTTCAGGTAGAAGGTATCCATCTCGCCCGTCCAGATGTGGATCTTGCCTGCGAGTTTCGGACCGATCTCGCTCCAGCGGCGCTGGAGGTAAACGTTCAAGTCCGTGTGGTCGCGCCACCAGGAGGCGATCTTCTTGTCGATCGCGCCAGAACGCGGGTCGAAGAGCGGCGCGAAGTAGCCGTCCTCCCCCACCGGGCCGTAGACCGCCTGCCAGCAGTCCCAGTCCTCGCCCGAGCGGCCGCGATTGCCGCGCGCTCGCTCGTACTTCAATTGCTGCTCCATCGTCGAGAGAACGACACCCTGCGCATTGCGCTCGCCGGGCAGGGGCACGGAGAGCCAGCCGTCCTGGCGGCGCCAGGCGTTGTCCCAGTCGTAGATGTTCACGATCTGGAAACCGTGGAAGTCGACGGGATCCGGACAGTAGGAGAACGTGCCGCCGAAGAGCTCGGGGTGGAAGACCTGGAGCGCCAGGGCCTCCCAGCCGCCCGTCGAGCCGCCCGACAGGATGCGCGCCCACGGCTCGCGGACCACCCGGAAGCGCTTCTCGATTTCCGGGATGAGCTCCTCCGTGATCGCGCGCCCGTAGGGGCCCGTGTTGGGCGAGTCAATGGCGTAGGAGTCGTCGTAGTAGGGCGTCGGATGCTGGAACGTCACGTACAGCATCCGCGGGAAGCCGTCCGAGAGCCACGCCTTCGTGAACGCCTCGCGCTCCTTGAGCCGCGCTTTCACGCGTTCCGGGGCGTTGGCCGGAATCTCGGGAATCTCGCCGTAGGCTCCGGGAGCGCCGGTCGCAAAATGGCCCTGCTCGTAGAGGACCGGGTACGAGATGCCCCGGTTCTTCTCGTAATCGCGCGGCAGGAGGATCGTCGCCCCGATCAGGATGGGATACCCCCAGAACTTCGAGAGCAGCGGGCTCTCGAAGCGGATGTGCTTGACGTACTCGGTGTCGGCCGGCACGTCGATCCTGGGGATCACGCGGTCGAGCGAAATCTGGACGGTCCCGCCGCGCTTCGGGTCCAAAGAGATCTTTTTCGGCTCGCTGTAGAGGTTGCCGGGCGACTGCTCGAACAGCTGCCCCTCCCACTGGTCCATGTGCATCTTCACGACGTGCCCGTCGGCGCGCTTGAAGGTCGTGTAGACCGAGAGGAGCCCCTGAACGAAATACTCGCCGGCTGGAAAGTCCGCCAGGCGCTCGATCGGATAGCCGTCGGAGCTGCCCGAGATGACCGCCGCTTTCCCCGGCTCGAGACCTTCGACGTCCTCGCCGAAGAACGGGACGGCCCGATAGCCCTTGATCGCGAGCCTCGGCTCCGGGTCCTTCGTCCTCGAGATGATCACGAACACGCGCCCGTCGACCGGTTCACTCCGGGCTGAGGCCGGATACGACAGCTCGAACCGCAGCTTCGTGTCCTCGGCCTGCGCCGCGTTGCCCGCCAGAACTGAAAGCACGCTGAAGAAAAGGGCGACGCGACGGATCATGAGTTCTCCTTCCCTCGTAGGTTATCGTGTCGGCGTGCAGAAGCGGCAACTCGGATCCTCGGGCGTATCGGTCTTCCCCATCGGGCTCGGGTGCATGAGCTTTTCGTCGGGCTACCACGACCCGTCGGTTTCCGAAGCGGCCTCGATCGACGTCATCCGGCGCGCCATCGACATCGGCGTCGATCATTTCGACACGTCCGACGTGTACGGGCCTTTCACCAACGAGTCGCTCCTGGGGCGCGCGATCGAGGGCCGGCGTCAGCGCATCGTCATCGCCACCAAGGCAGGCCTCGTCCGGGTGAACCAGTCCTACCGCTACGGCCGCGACGGCCGGCCCGAGCACGTGCGCGAGGCCTGCGACGCGTCGCTGACCAGGCTCGCGATCGACGTCATCGATCTCTACTACCTCCACCGCATCGACCCGAAGACGCCGCTGGAGGAGACGTGGGGCGCGATGGCGGGGCTCGTCCGGGCGGGAAAGGTCCGGTCGCTCGGCATCTCAGAGGCTTCCGTCGAGGAGCTCGAGCGCGCTCACCGCGTGCACCCTGTCACCGCCGTCCAATCGGAGCTTTCGCTCTGGACGCGCGACTATCTTTCGAGCGTCGTCCCGTGGTGCGCCGCTCACGGCGCTTCTTTTGTGGCTTTCTCGCCGCTCGGCCGCGGCTTCCTGACTGGAGCGATCTCGCCGGATACCCGCTTCGGGGAAGACGACTTTCGATCGACGCTGCCGCGTTTCAAACCCGAAGCGGTTGCCGCCAACCAGCGGATCGTCGAAAAGGTTCGGTCGGTCGCAGAGCGCCGCGGCTCGACTCCCGCCCAGGTCGCGCTCGCATGGGTGCTCGCGCAGGGCGAGCACGTTCTCGCCATCCCCGGGACCCAGCGCCGCAAGTACCTCGAGCAGAACGTCGCCGCCGCCTCGATCGACTTGACGCCCGAGGAGCGCGCCGAGCTCGACGCCATCCCCCCGCCCGTCGGCGGCCGCTACTAGCTCGCTTTGCCGAGATAAGCGCGCGCCTGCTGGACTTCCATGCGCGGGGCGCCGGGGCCGCAGTTGGCGGCAAGCTGACCGTAATACTGCCGGGCTTTCGACTTGTCTCCCGAAAGCTCCGCGGCGCGCCCGGCTCCATAAAGACTGTTGAAGCGGTTGGGAGCGGAGCGCAGAGACGCCTCGTACTCGAGCAGAGCCTCGGCCGGGCGGTTGAGCTCCAGCAGCATGTCGCCCAAGAGCTCGCGGGGCGGCAGGATCGCGCCCGGCGTGACAGCGTGTTTGCCGACCTTGTCGTCGAGATCGGCAGCGTACCGCCCGAGCTTCAGAGCCTCCTCCTTCTTGCCTTCGCTGAAGGCGAGCCACGCCGCCGCCGCCAGGCGCATCGACTCGACTTCGCCGGTCCAGTCGTAGGGGCCGGGAATCGGGTTCTTCACGAGGCCGGAGTGGACCTCCTCGAGCTTTCCGATCGCCGCGCGCGCCGGCTCGAGCTGGCCCGCTCGGGCCGCGCCGATCGCCTGCGAGAAGTACGTGATCGCCCGAGCGTACGGGAATCGCTGCCAGGAGAGCTCGGCTTGCGGCAGCATTAGCGCGGCGGCTGCTGCCCAGTCGCGCCGCTCCAGGGCCCAGCGCGCCGGGATCGCGGCGAGCGCGTAGCCGGCGGCGAAGCTGTCGTCATCAAACTTCTTCGCCGAGGCCGCTTCTGTCAGCGTGATCTTCGCTTTGGCCTCGTCGTCGATCTGCAGATAGGCATACTCGAGGTAGTCGAGAGCGTGCAGCGCGTCGAACGCAGCCGCTCCCGGGTGGTTCCTGGCAACCTGGCGCCTCGCGGCGTCGGCCGAGGCGATGTTCGAGTCGATCGATTCCTGCCAGAGCCCCAGCCGCGTGAAGATGTGCGACGGCATGTGCAGGGCGTGCGGCGAAGAGGGGGCGACTTTGGCGTAGACGCGCGCGGCCGGCAGCGCCTGGTCGGCCAGCAGCGGGTAGTCGAAGGAGTGGATCAAGTAGTGCACGACGCCCGGGTGCTGCGGCTCGGTCACGAGCAGCCCGTTCAAGATCTGGCCGGCTTTCTTTTGCTGTGCGAGAGTCGGGTCATCAGCCGGCGCGGTCGAGACCAGCATCATGGCGTAGAAGATCAATGCCTCGTGGTCATCGGGGTAGCGGCGCGAGAGGTCTTCGAGAGCCGCCGTATAGGCAGCCGCCCGGGTGCGGTAGTCGACCTTGTCGCTGTCGCGGTAGAAAACGCCGATCGACGCGATGTAGCCGCGCTCCCGATCGGTCTTCGCGCCGAGAGAGGCGGCCTTCTCGGCCGCAGCGCGTCCCAGGGCAAGCTCCTGGGGCGTTGGCGGCGCCCAGATCGGGTGGTAGTAGGTCATCGCGATTCCCCACTGCGCCATGCCGCACGCGGGATCTCCCTCGGCGACACCGACGAAGGCGTTGCGCGCCTCCTCGTAGCCGAACGAGTGGAGCAGCGCGACGGCCCGCGTGAAGGCGGCCTGGACATCCGGCTTGCAGGAGATCGGAAAGTGCACCGTGCCGAGCCCCTCGGTCTCGCCGTGATGACGGTGCTCTTCCTGCGCAATCGCCGCTGGGGCGAGAAGCGCGCCGAAGAGCGCCGCGGCGAAGATTCCCCTGAGCGTCATAGACAAGGCGACTCTACTGTCATTCCGAGGAGCGCAGCGACGAGGAATCTACTCCGGCGCGAGGAACAACGGGAGTAGATCCCTCGACTGCGCTCGGGATGACAAGCCGCCTCAGTACCTACCCCAGAATCCCACGACGCGGGCAATGAGGCCGTCGGGGGAGAGGTCGTAGACGTTGGTGCCTTTGCCTCGAGGGGAGCCGTCGGCGGCGGATGCCGTCCAGTCGGCGATGGCCGTGCCGTGGGACAGGCGCACGTCGCCGGCTCGCGCCAGGGTCATGCCCGGCATAAAGACCTGGACGGCCTCGAGGTTGATGAGCATCTCGTCCAGGCCGTCCGTGGCGCTGAAGGCGTCGCGGAAGACGATACCGGGTGCCGCGCAAGACTCGAGGAGCGAACGGCGCGTCTTGCTATCCGGATCGCCCCAGGCGCGCAGGTAGGCGTCCACCCTTTCTGTGACGTGGGCGTGCAGCTCCTCGGAGACGGCCTTCGAGAACAGGGCGAGCTGATGGCGCCAACCCTGCACGAAGTGATCGCGGATCTTGGCGCTCGAGAAGGCGTGGTGGAGCTTCAACAGCGTTCCCTGCTCGATCTCGTCGAGCGTGATCGTGACGAGCGAGGCGTCGGATGGCGTCTGGCCGGGCGTCGTATAGGTGAAGACGATTCGGTGCGGGGGCTCGACCTCGATGACCTCCCCTTTCGCCGAGATCCCATTCGGGTACTGGATCAGCATGGCGCCGCCCTTTCGCGCCTCGATCTGCGAGCCTGCGCCCCACCACCTGGCGAAGCGACTCGAGTCGGTGAAGTAGCGGAACACGGTTTCGCGCCGCGCGCCGATTGTGATCTGGCGGTCGAGCGTTTCGGTCAGATCTGGCCTCGTCGTCATGGAGAGCTCCTCTTCTTGCGGACGTTCGCTGCGGCGCTGCGCCGAGCAGGTTGTGGGCCGCGTCTCTTCTCTTCGGCTTCGGCGTGGAGTTTCAAGCTGGAAAGCGCGTCGTCCCACATGGCATCGAGCCACTTGCCGAGGTGGCCGAGCTCCTTGCGGCGCGCGCCATAGTAGTGGAACCGCCCTTCGTCCCTGCGCGCGACGAGCCCGGCCGACTCGAGCACCGAGAGGTGCTGCGAGACAGCTCCAAAACTGACGTCCGGCAGAGCCCTGTGAATGTCCCCGGCAGAACGCTCTTGATCCCAGACCAGTCGGAGGATCTCCCGGCGGCGGGGGGCGGCAAGGGCTTCGAAGACGGCGCTCATGGCAATACTTTAGTATCCACTAAATCAATACGCAAGGGGGAAAGGAAGGTTTTGGGCGATAAGCTTTCCCGATGCCAAACCTCTTCGAACCCGCCGCCAGGAAGTCGATCCAGGACCGCCTCGCCGCCCTCACCTCCTCTTCGGAGCGAGGGTGGGGAAAGATGGACGCCGCCCAGATGATGGCGCACTGCTCGGTCGCCATGGAGGCGGCCACCGGCGACCGGCCCCGCCCACATTCGCTGATCGGCAAGATCTTCGCGCCGTTCGTGAAGAAGGCGCTCCTCGGCGACAAGCCCTTCAGCAAGAACTCGCCCACCGACCCCACGTTCATCGTGGCCGACGCGAGGGACTTCACGAAGGAAAAGGAGCACCTGACCAAGCTCATCGCCCGGTTCTGCCAGAACGGGCCTTCCGAGGCCGGCAAGTACACGCACTCCTTCTTCGGCAAGATCACCGGAGACGACTGGGGCGTCGTCATGTACAAGCACCTCGACCACCATCTCCGGCAATTCGGCGCTTGAAGAAAACGAAAGGGAGGCCCGGCCGGGCCTCCCTCTGGAAGTGGATTCTACGGGCTGAGTTACTTGGGCGTCGTCAGGTCGGCCCTGAAGTCCAACACCCAGGTCTCCGCTCCGGCGATGCACTCCTGGGCTACGCCCTCGAGCATCCTGGCTTCCTGCTCGCCGTAGGCTTTGCGAAGGGTCTCGCCGAGCGGCGGGGTGCTGTCCCACTGCGCGAACTTGTTGAAGAAGTACGCCGTCATGTAGGTGGCGCCGGGGCCAAGGACGCTGGTGTACCGGATGAAGCCCGGGTAGCCGCCGACCTTGTCCTCGCGGCCTTGATCTTCTCGACGTAGGCCTCCCACCTCGCAGCCCATCCCCGGTTTGACATTGGTCCGAGTCACCCGAACGTGGGCGAAGGGGTTTGCCAGCGAAGGCGCCGAGCTCGATTCGGGAAGAACCCGAACCAGAACAGTCGAGAGGGACTCGATCGTCGCACGGCCGGTGTTGCCGATCTTCGCGGCTTCCACCTCGCCATACGCCTTGTTCAGAATGTCGGTGACCGACGGCCGGTCGTCCATGTCGGACCATTTCGCGAAGCGAAGGGTCGTCACGTAGGTGAACCCGGGCCCGCCACGGCCCATCGCATAGACGTTGCTCGGGCCGACTCCAATCTTGATCGCGGCGCCGTTGATCTTCTTGACGAAGGCCTCGAATTCGAGGACGGCGGAAGGTTTGACGGTGATCGTCGTGAGGGAGACGAGCGTGAAGGGCGGGGCCGCGGGAGGTTGGGCCGCGGACTGAGCCGAGGCCAAAGCGCTCAGGGCAATGCACGAAGCGATAGCAAGGGACGAGATTCTGGACAGTCTCAAGGGCATCTTCCTTTCATTTAACGGGGATCGGCCGTCATGGCCGTTCGTAACGAACCGGGCGATTTGCGCGGAGTATATGCGAGCCGCGGACGCCAGGCAGCGGCCGCTAGTTCCAATGCTTGAAGTCGGGGGTCCAGTACTCGGCGATCGTGTGCTTGAGGCCGCGGCACATGTAGATCGCTCGGTTTTCTTCGCCCATCCCCCAGGGATGGAAGTGCTCGCCGGCCTTCTCGACAGAGAGGCAGTGATCCTCGACGCCACGCCGACCCCACTGCAGCCAGATGAGGTTTTCGGGCTCGGGCTTCGGCGGGCCCCAGAAGTAGTGGTTCTGATGGGCGCAGATGGGAGGAGGCAGTCCGTAGGCGGCACCATAGATGCTGAAGGCTCCGGCCTCGCCGTAGTTGCTCGCGAAGATGCCGGTCTTCGCCCGCTCCTCGGGCGGGAGCGCGTTGTAGATCTTCGCGACGTCTTTGACGAGCTCCTCCCAGCCGAACTGATCGCCTAATCGCTGTTCCAATGGGCCGTTGTGGCCGACCTCCACCTTGGGAGGAGCGATCCCCAGGCGTCTCTGGTAGTCCAGAAGGCCTTCGGGCGACAGGATCGGCAGGAGGGCAGGAACGAGAATCGCGCCACCCACGAAGACGTACGCCGAAATCGCGGCCTTCGGCCAGAGCTTTCCGGCGCTCCAGGCTCGGCGCTCGAGCCACGCCTCGATGACGACGGCTCCGGAGGCCAGGAGCATCGGGTAGATGGGGGCCAGGTAATAGTTCTTCGCCTTGAGCGCGATCATGATCGCGAGCAACACGAGGTAGGTCCAACCGAGGACGCGCAGCCGCTTGCCCCACCCCGAGAAAAACGCAACGAGCCCGGCGATCCAGACGGGGAGGAGCAGTGGATGAATGAGAAGGACCTGCTGGGCCATGAACTCGAGCGGCGAGAGGACGACGTTCTTGCCGGTTCTCTTCACGTTCTGGAGGTCCTCGAGCGTCGGAAAGTGGTGACGGACCTGCCAGAGGATGTTGGGAAGGAAGAGCAAGAGCGCGATCGCTCCCCCGATCCAAATCCACGGTTTCAACAGCTCTCGCCGCTCGGGCGTCAGCAGCAGAGCCACGAAGAAGGCGCCGCCAAAGAAGAGTGTCGAGTGCTTGTTCTCTATCCCGAGGCCGGCCAGAACGCCGAACCACACCCAGAGCCGCGAGTTGCCCGTGCGCACGATGCGGATGACGAAGAAGACGCAGCCCATCCAGAAGAGAGACTCGAAGCCGTTCATCGTGAAGATGCTGTCGGCCCCGAGAAACTCGGGCACGGCGAGAGCGCAGAGGCCCGCCAGCCCCTGGCCGAAGCGGCCGCCTCCGAGCTCGCGCGCCAGGAGCATCGTCAGCCAGATGCGCACGGCCCCCACGACGGCCGCGATCGTCCGCAGGACGGCCAGCGAGCCGCCGAGCAGCAGGGCGACCTTCGCGTAGACCGCGATCAAAGGCGCGGTGTCGACGAATCCCCAGTCGAGATGGCGGCCGAGATCGAGAAAGTACATCTCGTCCCGGAAGTACCCGTACCGGTTTGCGCTCACCAGGTGCACGAGCAGCTTGGCAAACGCCAGCACCGCCAGGAGCCGTATCTCGAACGACCTGACCCGCCAACCTTCGGCCAACGAGGAGCCCTCCAACATCACTTACGAAGGCTTTTCCTGAGAGATCTGACCTCGGTGATGAGTTTGCATCATGCCCGCCCCCTCCCCTTCCCGAAAACTGCGAGCTGGCCGCGGTGGCCGCGTCGCCGGTTAGGGGGACTCGAGTTATATGCCGACCAAGGATCTGACTCTCGCCATGGTGGGCTCCGGAGGAGACGGCGTCGTGACGATGGGAGATCTCATCGCGCAGGCCGCCGCCCGCGAGGGTCTCCACGCCGTCAAGACGGAGGCCTACGGGCCGCAGATCCGCGGGGGCGAAGCTTCGTGCACCGTCCGCCTGTCCTCGAAGAAGATCGTGGCGCAGGGCGACACGGTGGACGCCCTGGTTGTCTTTCGACGGGCCGATTTCGCCCGATTCCGCGGCGAGATCTCCATGTCGGAGGACGCCGTCGTCCTCGCCGAAGCCGACGACCCCACGAAGGCGGAGGAGCTCGATCCCGGAGAAGACGGGCGCCTGCGCCTGATCCCGGTCCCGTTCACGCAGCTCGCCCGCGACGCCGCCGGCACGCCGTCCTCAAAGAACGTCGTGGCCCTGGGAGTCGCGGCGGGGCTCTTCGGGCTGCCCGAGGAAGGCCTGCGCCTCGCGGTGCGGCACAAGTTCGGCCGAAAGAAAGAGTCCGTGCGCGAAGCCAACACGAAGGCCTTCGAGGCCGGCCTCGCGTTCGCGCGGTCGCTGCCCGAATCGGACCTCGAGGCGAGGCGGCTCGAGTACACCCCGGGGCAGCCGCTCCTCCTGATGTCGGGCAACGAGGCCGCCGCCGTCGGCGCTCTCCACGCGGGCTGCCGGTTCTTCGCCGGCTACCCCATTACGCCCTCCTCCGAGGTCCTTCATTTCCTCGCGGAGTGGATGCCCCGGGCGGGGGGATCGGTCGTGCAGACGGAGGACGAGCTCTCAGCGATCGGGGCGGTCATCGGCGCTTCGTTTGCCGGCGTCAAGTCGATGACGGCAACCTCGGGCCCCGGCCTCTCGCTCATGACCGAGATGCTCGGCCTTTCCTCGATGGCGGAGGTCCCCATCGTCATCGTGGACGTTCAGCGCGGCGGGCCTTCGACGGGCAACCCGACCAAGAGCGAGCAGTCCGATCTCTTCCAGTGCCTCTACGGCACGCACGGGGACGCGCCGCGCGTGGTGCTCTCCTGCTCGGACGTCGAGGACTGCTTCCACGCGACGGTCGACGCTTTCAACATCTCCGAGGAATACCAGCTTCCGGTCCTCGTGCTCTCCGACCAGGCCGTGGGCCAGCGCAAGGAGACGCTCTCGGCTAAGACCTTCGAGCACGACGTGCGCAACCGCGTGGCACCGACGACAGAAGAGCTCGTCAACTACGAGCGCTACCGCGACACGCCGACGGGGGTCTCGCCGATGAGCGTGCCGGGCTTGAAGAACGGGATGTACCAGACCAACGGCCTGGAGCACGACGTGGCCGGCCGCCCGAGTTCTCTCTACCTCACCCACGAGAAGATGAACGCGAAGAGGTATCGCAAGCTCTGGCCGATCCGGGAAAAGTACAACTCCTTCCGCCATTTCGGGCCCGAGCGCGCGGACGTCGGCATCGTCTGCTGGGGCTCCTCGAAGGGGCCGGTCCAGGAGGCGGTGGCTGCCGCCAGCGCGCGGGGAGAGAGAGTCGCCGCCTTCGTGCCGCAGATGCTGTATCCGTTCCCCAAGCACGAATTCCAGGATTTCCTGGCGCGCGTCAAGGAGGTCCTCGTCATCGAGCTCTCCTACACCGCTCAGTTCTACAAGTACCTGCGCACGTTTCTGACGCTGCCGGAAGGACACACGCACGTCTTCAAGCGCTCCGGCGGCAAAGACCTCTCCGTCGCCGAGGTCACGCGCGAAATTCGGCGGGTGCTCGCCGCGCTTGCCAGCTCGCCAGAGGGAGGTGGTGGCATGAGCACTCCCGGCACGAGCCTGCCCGGCACGGTCACGCCCACCGATCTTCCGGTCTTCAAGCCCGAAGACTACAAGTCCGAGTTGAAGCCGGTCTGGTGCGCCGGCTGCGGCGATTTCGGGGCGCTGGCCGCGCTCCACCGCGCCATGGCGAAACTGCAGCTCGAACCCTGCAACACGGTCGTCGTCTCCGGGATCGGCTGCTCCTCGCGTCTGCCCGGCTACGTCTCGACGTTCGGATTCAACGGCGTTCACGGGCGGGCCCTCACGCTCGCAACGGGCATCAAGGTGGCGCGGCCGGAGCTCAACGTCATCGCCGTGGGCGGAGACGGGGACGGCATCGCAATTGGCGGCAATCACTTCCTCCACGCGGCGCGGCGCAACCTCGACGTGGCCTACCTGATCATGGACAACGAGATCTACGGCCTGACCAAGGGGCAGGTCGCGCCGACGACGCCCGCCGGGGACAAGACCAAGTCGACCTTCTGGGGCAACCCGGAGCCGTCGGTCGATCCCTGCGAGCTCGCCATCAGCTTCGGGGCGACATGGGTCGGGCGCGGCTTCTCGGGAGATCCGAAGACCCTGACGGAGCTCATGACGCAGGCGATCCAACACCACGGGTTCGCGTTCCTGAACGTCATGTCCCCCTGCGTCACCTGGCGCGGCGACGACCAATTCAAGATCCTCAAGGCGAAGCTCGCCTTCCTTCCCGCCGATCACGACCGCACGGACCGGGCGGCGGCGCTCCGCTACACGCGCGAGACCGACAAGCTCACAACCGGCGTGCTCTACGAGGTCAACCAGCCCTCGCTCGTCGACCGCACAGCCGAAGTCCGCCACAAGGCGCAGCAGGCGGGAGTCGTCACGACCACCGCCGAGATCCTGAAGGTCTTCGCCCCCCAGTTCTAGCCAGAGAGCTCTCGAATTGATGTAAAGGGCATATTAGCCGCCCCGGACCGACGGGGCCGCCCTGCGGGACACGCGGCCGTTTACTCCGGCACCAGTCAGATCCTTCCTGGCGGCCGCTCTACGAAACTGGTGCAAGAACTCTCATGGCCTTCGCCCGACCCGGCCTTGCACACCCACCCAGTTTCGACGGTCCCGCAGGGCGGCCCCGCCGTTCCGGTGCTCTCACAGTGACTACTGTCTCAGTGTGAGCCCCGGCGGCGGGCCGCCTCCCGGAGGAGGACTCTAGCGAGGGAGCAAGGTACACAGTTTCTTGAGTCCCGAGAAAGCTGCGACCGAGTGACGAGCGAGGGTCCACTGATCCCCTGCGCAGCCTGACCCGAGCGTGCCTCCGAGGGAGGCGGCCCGTCGTCGGGGCGGCTTCGAGGTTCGCGAGGCTCTCTAGCCGATTTTTTCGAGGATCCTGTGCTTCTGGACTTTGCCGAGGGCATTGCGGGGCAGCTCGGGAAAGATGCGCACCGCGCGCGGGCACTTGTAATCGGCGAGGTGGCGGGCGCAGAAGGAGGACAGATCCGAAAGGAGCCAGGCCTCCGAGTGCGTGTCGGCCGCCTGTGCGAGCACGACGGCCGCCAGGACCTTCTGGCCCCACACGCGGTCTGCAACACCGACGACGGCGACTTCGCGCACGGCCGGATGCCGCCGCAGGACGTCCTCGATTTCGCGGGCCGAGATCTTGAATCCCCCGCTCTTGATGATGTCGACCGAGTCGCGGCCGACGATCGCAACGTAATGGTCCGGGCCCGCGCGCGCGACATCGCCTGTCGCAAACCAGCCGTAGCGCAGGGACGCGGCCGTCTCCTCGGGCTTTCCCCGATAACCCGTCATCATGCCGTTGCTCTTGACCTGGATTTCGCCGAGCTCCCCCGACCGGACCTCGCGCCCCTCCTCGTCCACGATCCGGACGACACAGCCCGGCACCGGCAGGCCGACGGTCCCCGGGCGGCGGTCGTCGTACGGGTTCGAGAGCGTGAAGAGAGTCTCGGTCATGCCGTAGCGTTCGAGGACGCGATGGCCCGTGCGATCTTCGAAGGAGAGAAAATCGTCTGAAGGAAGGCCCGCGCTGCCGGAGGTGAAGAGGCGGCCGCGTGCGAGGCTCGCGCCCGTGTCCGGCCGTTCCTTCATGTAGTCGAGCAGGCGCACGTACATGGTCGGCACACCCATGAAGACCGTCGCTCCCTCGGAAGCGAAAGCCCGGACCACGCGCGCCGCGTCGAAGCTTCTGCCGAGAAGGAGCGTCTGCCCGTGCAAGAGCGCGCCGTGCAGCCCCAGGCACAACCCGTGGACATGGAAGAGCGGCAGCGCCAGGGCGATGCGGTCCTCCGGAGTGAACCGCCAGAGCCCCGTCACCGCCTCCGTGTTCTCGACGATCGAGCGAAAAGAGAGCTCGACACCCTTGCTCTTGCCCGTCGTGCCCGAGGTGTAGAGCAGAGCGGCTGTGTCCGCATCCCGGGCTTGCGGCGGCGCCGCGCGGGCAGTGCGCGGCAGCGGGGATGCGGCGAGCCACTCGAAGGCGAGCGTGCCGGCCGCGCCGCCCGAGCCGCCGATCAGGATCTGAAGCCGCAGGTTCTCGGGAGGCGCGATCGCATTCAAAACGCCGGCCGCGGGAGAATCGGCGGCGACGAGAACGGCCTTTGCCCCCGAGTCCTCGAGGATGTGCGTCAGCTCCTCGCCCCGGTAGCTCGGATTGATCGGAACGTGAACGAGGCCGGCGCGGTAGTGAGCGAGCATCGCCACGATCACTTCCGGACACGACTCGGCGTACACGGCGACCCGGTCGCCCGGTGCCAGGCCCGCCGTCTCGAGGCCGCGCGCGTAGTGCCGTGAAAGGCTGTCGAGCTCGCGATAGGTCCAGGTGCGCCCCTCGAAGACGAGGGCGGGCTTGTCGCCCGACGCAAGAAGAGGCGCGAACAGCTTTTCTACCCGCGCCCGGCTCCCCTGCCCCCTCGCCGCTGAATCGTCCACTCGGGCAGGCTATACCCGCTCATTCTCGGCCGGCCTTCTCGATCCGAGCAAGCTCCCACTCGAGGAAGCGGCGCTCGGGGACAGTGGAGACGAGAGAAAGCGCCCGGCGGTAGGCCTCGGCGGCTTCGGCGGGGCGGTTCAGACGGGCGAGAAAGTGGCCGCGGGCAGCAGGCAGGAGATGGTAGGCCGCGAGCTCGCCGCGCGCTTCGAGATCGTCCAGGAGCTTCAAGCCCACCTCGGGGCCGTGCGCCTCGGCGACCGCGGCGGCGTGGTTCAGCTCGATGACGGGCGAAGGATGGCGGTCGAGGAGCTCGCGGTAGAGCTCGACGATCTGGAGCCAGTCGGTGTCTCGAGGAGAAGCGGCCTCGGCGTGGAGCGCCGCAATCGCGGCCTGGAGCGCGTAGGAACCAGGTCCGCCGCGGCGAAGAGCCGACTCGGTCAACGCCAGGCCCTCGCGAATCTCCTCGGCATCCCATTTCCCGCGGTCCTGGTCCTCGAGGCGCACGAGATCGCCTTCAGGCGAGACGCGGGCATTGCGGCGCGAATCGTGGAGCAGCATCAGGGCAAGAAGCGCTCGGGCCTCGGCGCTCTCGGGAACGAGCTCCATCAACAGCCGGGCCAGGCGAATCGCCTCGGCGCAAAGCTCGCCCCGCACGAGCTCGCCGCCGGAGGTGGCGGCGTAGCCCTCGTTGAAGACGACATACAGAACGACGAGGACGGCGTCCAGACGCTCCGGCAGCTTGTCGTCGGGCGGGACGCGGTACGGGATCTTCGCCTGGCGGATCTTCGACTTGGCGCGCACGAGACGCTGGGCCATCGTGGGTGCCGGCACCAGAAACGCGCGGGCGATCTCTTCGGTCGTCAGCCCGCCGAGTGTCCGCAGTGTCAGAGCGACCTGGGCCTCGATCGAGAGAGAGGGATGGCAGCAAGTGAAGATCAGGCGCAGGCGGTCGTCCGCCACGCGGTTGTCCTCCTCGCCGGCAAAGCCCGGGGCCTCCCCTTCCCCGAGCGCTGCCCAGCGCGAGAGCTCCTCGCGCTTCTGTGCGAAACGGGCGTCGCGGCGGAGCCGGTCGATGGCCTTGTGGCGCGCCGTCGCGACGAGCCAGGCGCGGGGATGTTCGGGCACGCCGTGGCCGGGCCATTGTTCGAGGGCCGCGGCGAAAGCGTCCTGCATGACTTCTTCGGCGAGGTCGAAATCTCCCACCAGCCGGATGAGCGTGGCGAGGATCCGGCCGGACTCCTCACGGTAGATGTTTTCGATGGACATGGAGATGCCCCGGCGAGACTACTCTCGCCGGGGCCAGGGACGAAAAGCCCGTCACATGTCCATGATGGGACGCACCTCGATCGAGCCGTACTTGGCCCCGGGCACCCGCCCGGCGATCTCGTTGGCCTCGTCCAGGTTCTTCGCCTCGACGATGTAGTAGCCGCCCAGCTGCTCGCGCGTCTCGGCAAACGGGCCGTCCGTCGCCACGGCCTTGCCGTTCTTCACCCGAACCGTCGTGGCTGCCGAAGTCGGTTGCAGCGGGTCGCCTGCCTTGTGGTTCCCGCTCTTCTTGATGGCCTCGGTGAAGGCCATGTACTCCCCGTAAATCTGCCCTCGCTGCTGTTCCGACATCGCGGCCCATTGCGCCTCCGGGCTGTAGATCAGAAGCATGTAACGCATGGTGAGGCCTCCTTTTCACCAGTGAGTCGAACGGCGGGGGGAAGAATCGACATCGGCAGGAAAGAAAAAGAGGAACGGGCGGGGGCCTACCCCCGCCCTGAGGCTCACCGCGAGCCGCGCATCAGAGATGGCGGCCGCTGGCGAGAGGGGACCTGGGTTGGGCTCTCGGCCCGTCCGGGAAGATCGAGAGACTCCTCGAGGAGCTGGCCGAACCGCGCGCGATGTAGAGCGCCATGGTGAGCGCGACGAGAATGAGAAAGCCAAGGGCGATCAGAAGGGCGCCTTCCTTCACGACCTTCTTCTGCGCCGCCTCCTGAGCGGGGATCACATCGCCGCGGGCAGCCTCGGCAGGCAGTGGCGGCGCCGGATTGTCCGTGGCCGGCGAGCTCGCCGTGGTCTCGGACGCGTTGGGAGGCGAGCCCGGCGGCGGCGCCGCCGTATCGCCAAAGGCCGCGACTGTGGCGGCCTCCACACTCTTGACCGCCTTCTCATCCACCGGCTTCTTTGCGACCGCGTCCGCGGCCTTCTTGTCGATGCGCGGTGCCTTCGGCGCGGGTTTCTTGCCCGAGACGACGGTCGTGTCGACTCCAATCGGGGTCAGCGCGAGAACGGGCTTCGATTCGACGGGAACCACCGGCGGAACGACGCTCTGTTGTTCCGGCGGCGCTGGCGGCGCTGGCGGTGTCGCCTCCGCCGGCGGAGCAGGCTGCGGGGGCGGCGATGGATTTGGATCCTGCGCAAGAGCCCACGTACCCCCAGCGAGCAGGACTATCGCCAAGAGAACCCGATAGTTGGATCGCATGGTTAAACCTCCTTGACGCCAGATGAAGTCTGCAGATTCCATGCCACGATTTCGCGGTTGCTGACACTCAACAGCCATAGAATCGCGCTCCGAAAGTGAGTGTGAACATGAAGTTTCGAACGATCCGGTCTCTCGCTCCGGTCCTCCTGATCGGTCTGGCAGTCCCGGCGCTCGCCCAGGCCAAGAGGCCGGCGAAGCAATACACGATCGAGCAGTTCCTGGCGACGACCTCGATCAGCGGCGCCTCGTTCTCGTCCGACGAAAAGAGGATCCTTTTCTCCTCGAACAAGACAGGCGTCATCAACGTCTACACGATCCCGGTTGCCGGAGGCGACGCGACGCCGCTGACGACCTCGACGACCGACACGACGGTCGCGGTGTCGTACTTTCCGAAGGACGATCGGTTCCTCTACACGCGCGACAAGGGCGGCGACGAGAAGAACCATCTCTACGTCCGGGGGTTGGACGGCCAGGAACGGGACCTGACGCCCGGTGAGAACCTCAAGGCCGCCTTTGCCGGCTGGACGCACGCGGGCGACGCCTTCTACGTCCAGTCAAACGAGCGGGACCCGAAGTTCTTCGATCTCTACCGCTACGCGGCCGACGGCTATGCGCGCACGCTGCTCTTCCAGAACGACGGCGGCTACCAGGTCGCAGGCGTCTCGGACGACGCGAGGTGGCTGGCGCTCGGCAAACCCAACTCGACTGCCGACAGCGACCTCTTCGTCTGGAACATCGCGTCCAAAACGGTCCAGCACATCTCGAAGCACGAGGGAACCGCGAACTACTCCCCCGAGGCGTTCGACACCGCCTCGAAGTGGCTCTACTACACGACCAACGACGGCGCCGAGTTCGACCGAGTGAAGCGCTACGAGCTGGCTACCGGAAAACACGAGGAAGTCCAGAAGTCGGACTGGGACATCTCCTCGATGTCCTTCTCGTACAACGGGCGTTACCGCGTGACGGCCGTCAACGACGATGCCCGCACCGTGCTGCAGATCCTGGACACGAAGAGCGGCAAGCCCGTCGTTGTTCCCGATCTGCCCTCCGGCGAGATCGGCTCCGTGCGGATCTCACGCAGCGAGACGAAGCTCGCTTTTCAGCTCGATGGCGACCGCGGGCCGAACAACCTCTACGTCTGGGATTTCGGCTCGGCCGCGCCGAGGCGGCTGACGAACACGATGAACCCGGAGATCGACACGGCGGATCTCGTCGAGTCGAAGGTGGTGCGCTTCGCTTCCTTCGACGGGATGACGATCCCGAACATCTTCTACAAGCCGCACCAGGCGACGGCCGAGGCGAAGGCGCCGGCTCTCGTCTGGGTGCACGGCGGGCCGGGCGGGCAGACGCGCAAGAACTACAGCGCGGCGATTCAGTACCTCGTCAACCACGGCTACGTCGTGCTGGGCATCAACAACCGGGGCAGCTCCGGCTACGGAAAAACGTTCTTCACGGCCGACGACCAGAAGCACGGGAAAGAGCCTCTGTGGGACTGTGTGGCCGCCAAGAAGTACCTGCAGAGCCTTCCCTATGTCGACAAGGACCGGATCGGCATCATCGGCGGCAGCTACGGCGGATACATGGTGCTCGCGGCGCTCGCCTTCCAGCCCGAGGAGTTCAAGGTGGGCGTCGACCTTTTCGGGGTTGCCAACTGGATCCGGACGCTGAGAGTCGATCCCGAAGTGGTGGGAGTCGCAGCGCCTCGCGCTCTACAAGGAGATCGGCGACCCGGTGAAGGACCGCGAGATGCTGATGGCCAACTCGCCCCTCTTCCACGCCGACCAGATCAAGAAGCCGCTCATCGTGCTCCAGGGCGCCAACGACCCGCGCGTCATCAAGCCCGAATCCGATGACATCGTGGCGGCCGTCAAGAAGAACGGCGTGCCCGTCGAGTACGTCGTCTTTCCGGACGAAGGACACGGGTTCTCGAAGAAGAAGAACCAGATCGAGGGATGGAAGGCGATTCTGACCTTCCTCGACAAGTACCTGAGAGGCGAAGCCGCCGCGCCCGCAAAGGCCGCCTAGGGCTAGACCAGGACTCCCAGGTTCTCGCGCTCGCGCCTCGCGGTGACGGAGTAGGCCGCCCAGGCGCGGGCGAGGCGTTCGATGCCTTCGGTCATGGGTCCGGCCTCGAGGACATACGGGACGCGCAGGCGATCGGCGCAGCTGCCGTCGGGCGAGGTCAGGGGGCCCGGCACGACCGAGACGCCGTGCCGCAGCGCCACCTGCGAAAACTCGTTGGCCTCGCCGTGCGGCAACTTCACCCAGAGCGACAGGCCTCCGGCCGGCGGAGCCCAGCTCCAGTCGGGCAGGTGCTTGCCAAAGAGCTTCGTCAGGCGGTCGAGCCGCTCGCGGATCTCGCGCCGCCGCGCCTGCCGCACGCGGGAGGCCTCCCCGAGCAGGCGCACCGCCACGAATTGGCCCACCAGCGAGCCGCCGAGGTCCGCCATGATCTTCAGCTTCGCGATCCGGGAGATGACCTCCTCGGACGCGCGGATCCAACCCACGCGCAGGCCGCCCCAAAAGAGCTTCGACATGGAGCCGACCGTCAGGACCGGAGCGGCGCCCGCGAAGGCCGCAATCGGAGGAGGGGGCGCGGGGCCGAGCGATAGGTCGGCCAGGGTGTTGTCCTCGATGACCGGAACGCCCGAGTCGATCGCGAGCCGCGCCACGCGGCGGCGGTCGCGTTCGGAGAGCACGGCGCCTGTCGGGTTCTGGTAGGTCGGCATCAGGTAGATCAGGCGCGGCTTCGAACGGGCGATGGCGTCGCGCAGCGCTTCGACGTTCACGCCGCCATCCCCGACCGGAATGGGCACGAGGCGCGCGCCCTGAGCCGCAAAGATGTCGATCGCACCGAGATAGGTCGGGTTCTCGACGGCGACGGCGTCGCCGCGCTCGAGAAAGAGCGAGGCTGCCAGTCCGATCGCCTGCTGCGCTCCGCTCGTGACGAGGACCTGGTCCGGGGACGTCGGCAGCCCCCATCCAGCCACGTGGCCGGCGATGGCTCGGCGAAGCTCGGGCAGTCCGAGAGGAACATAGCCGGGCCCCTTCGCGAGCTCGGCCAAAGCCGCGCGGTCGGCCGCGGAGAGGTCGCGCACGACGCCGTCACACGCCGGCAGGTGCGCTCCCAGAAACTCGATCGTGCCGCCCGAGCCTTCGATCAAGCCGCGGTAGACCGGGTGCCGCCGGAACGAGCCGGCCGGATCTTCGCGGAACGGCCCCGCGCGCTTCTCGCTGCCGCGCACGCGCGTGCCGCTGCCCTGGCGGCTCTCGACCAGGCGCTCGTCGCGCAGAAGCTCGTAGGCCGCGACGACCGTCGTGCGCGAGAGCGACAGCAGCCGCGAGAGCGTGCGCTCGGCCGGCAGGCGCGAGCCCGCGGCGACCTCGCCCCTTTCGATCGCCTGCTTCAGGGAATCGGCCAGCCGCCGGTAGGCTGGCCCATCTCCAGCGGCCCAGTTGCCGAGCGCGGTGACGAAGCCGGCCTGGCCGATCGTCACTCGGTCCACTTGATTTCAACTGGCTCTTGAATTCGATCCTGCCACGGAACGAGGATAAGGCCAATTCGGGAGGGTCTGCAAATTGGACTGCCGAAGTGGACTGAGTCGGATGTTGAGGAGGACGCCATGACGCTTCCCCGCCACGCCTTCTTCCAGGGCCGCATCGTTCCCTACTCCGAGGCAAAAGTCGGCGTGATGACCCACGCCTTGAACTACGGCACGGCGGTTTTCGGCGGCGTGAGGGCATTCTGGAACGACGACGAGAAAGAGCTCTTCGTCTTCCGCCCCACCGATCACTTCCGGCGGTTTCTCGAATCCGCAAAGCTGCTCGGCATGGACCTGCAGCACACCGAGGACACCCTTTCAGCCTCGCTCGCCGCGCTGCTGCGCACGGAGGGCTACCGCGAGGACTGCTACGCGCGCCCGCTCGCGTTCTATTGCGACGAGACGATCGGCGTGAAGCTGCACGACCTGACGCCGGAGATCTCGATGATCGCGATTCCCTACGGCTCGTACGTGTCGAACGAGGAGGGCCTGCACGTCGGCGTCTCCTCCTGGCGGCGCGTGGACGACAACATGATCCCGGCTCGCGGCAAGATCGCCGGCGCCTACGTCAACTCCGCGTTCACGAAGACCGACGCCGTCCGGGCGGGCTTCGACGAGGCGATCGTCCTCGGCTCCGACGGCAAGGTTTCCGAGGGCTCGGCCGCCAACGTCTTTTTCGTCAAGAACGGCGTCGCGTTCACGCCGATGACGACCGACAGCGTGCTCGAGGGCATCACCCGGCGGACCGTGCTCGAGCTCTTGCGCCGGGACCTCGGCATGACGGTCGTCGAACGGCGCGTCGACCGGACCGAGATCTATCTCGCCGACGAGGCGTTCTTCTGCGGCACCGGCGTGCAGATCGCGGCGATCACGAAGGTGGATCACAGGCCGATCGGCTCAGGCAAGATCGGGCCGGTCGTCTCGGGACTGCGCAAGCTCTACTTCGATGTCGTGCGCGGCCGCGTGCCCACCTACCGTCACTGGTGCGCGCCGGTTTACGGCGTCGAGGGCCAGGGCACGCTTCCCCTGAAGCCTGGCTTGCGCCTCGCACGCTAGAAAGCCCCGCCGCAGCCCGAAAAGCGGTATCATTCTTGCTTCTCTGGAGCGGGCGATGCCCGAGAAGCGACATCTGCTGCGAAAGCGGCGCCGTCTCACGGTCGAGTTCCATTGGGACAAGGCCGCCTGTGTGGGGTTTACCTACGACATCTCCCCGTCCAGCTTCTTTGTGCGCACCGCGCGCATTCCGAAGCTCGGCGCGCGGCTGGTCCTCACGCTGATTCTCCCGGACGAGACCAAGGTCCCTCTCTCCGGGACAGGTCACCCGTTCCTACCGCGTGCCGGTCGCCCTCGCGCGCGTCGTCCCGAGCGGGTTCTGCTTCAAGATTCTCGAGCGGGCGCCCGAGAGCTATCTGCACTTCCTCGCCGCCTCTGAGGACCGGCTCCCCCTATTTCAAGCGCTCGCGGAAGAAGGCGAGCGTCGCGGGCCAGGCCTGTTCGGCCGCTTTGCGATTGGCGCCGTCCTTGCCCGAAAGCTGCCTCAGGAACCCGTGTCCCGCTCCCTCGAAAACGCGGGGCGTGTAGGGCTTGCCGAGCTTCTTCATCTCGGCCTCGGCCGTCGGGATCGTCGCGTCCACGCGCGCGTCGTCGCCGCCGTAGAGCCCGAGGACGGGTGCTGCAGATCGTCGCGTAGGCCGCGGCCTCCGACGGCGAGGTGCCGTAGTAGACGACGGCCGCATTCAGCTTGGGCTGCGCCACGGCATATGCGAAGCTCGTCGTGCCGCCCCAGCAGAAGCCGACCGAGCCGACCTTTCCGTTGGCGGCCGGGAGCTTCAGCGCGTAGTCGCGCGCGGCGTTCAAGCGCTCGACGACCGTTTCCGGCGTGAGGGTGCGGATGACCTTCGCCGACGTCCTCACCCAGCGAGTCGGTCCCGCCCCCGTTCGGCCCTTTGCCGGAGAGAAGATCGGGAGCGACGGCGATGAATCCCTCCTTCGCGAACTGGTCGGCGACGCCGCGGACCCAGTCGGTCAGCCCGAAGATCTCGTGGATCACGATCACGACGCCGGCCTTCGACTTCGACTCCGGGTAGACGACCCAGGTGACGAGCTTGCCTCCGTCGGGCAGCTTGATGTCCACCCACTCGCCGTGGCGCGGCGATTTGCGCCAGCGCCTCCTTGGCCTGATCGGCGTCGGGCGGCAGCGCCTCGTTTCGGGGCGACCGGCGCCGCGGCCGGCGCGGCTGCCGCCTTCTCCTGCGCGTGGCCCGCGTGCGGATCGGTCTGGGCCAAAGCCGGCAGCGGCCGCAGCCAGACAAGCCAACGAAATCACGACGGCAAGGCGTTGAAGATGCTTCATGACGATTTCTCCTCCGTCGATTCTATTGGTTCCTGATCACACGACGACCCGATCGCAGATCACCCGATTCACCTCAGCCCTTCGACGAGATAAAGGTCGGAGAGAAGGCGGCGATAGGAATACACGTAGCTCTTGCCATCGGGCGTCATCAGGATCGGGTCGATCGAGAAAACGCCGGCAGGATCCAGAGGCGTGAGCTGTCTGACGAGCTCGCGCCGGCCGGTCGCCAGATCGAGCCTGAAGACTTTCGCCGGCAGGTCCCCGGGGCGCGAGACGAAGAGGCTCGTGTTCGTGCTCCATCGGACCGGCACTTCGCCCGCCTCGATTCCCGGGATCGGCTTTGGTTCGCCGCCCTCGACCGGATACAGCATCGCGCGTCCCTCCGCGTCAACGGCCGTGACGAGCTTGCCGTCCGGCGACACCGCGTTTCCCATGAAATAGACGCGGATCCCCTCCGGCGTCACCGGCCGGGCCTTCCCTCCCTCGACGTCCCGGACCCACAGCCGCGGGCCGCGCCCCGCTTCCGCGCCGGCGACGATCAGGCGCTTGCCGTCGGGCAGCCAGTCTCCCCAGCGCGTGTAGCGCATTCCGTCGGCGGGAAGCTTCCTGGATTGCCCCGGTCCCGTCGGCAGCAGGATGAGCTGGGTCTTCCCGAACGGGTCGAGAACCGAGAGAGCCCACCGCCCATCGGGCGAGAGCGCGACCGCCGAGCCGCTGCCCAGCAGCACAGCCGGGGAGCCGTCTGTCTTGCGGATGTAAACGGGATAGCCCTCGTCCTGAGAAGTCCGGTTCGCTTCGTCAAAGAAGACGGTTCGGCCGTCGGAGGACAGACCGCCCGGAAAAGACCAGTCAAACCACGACAAGTTCCGTTCTCTCGCCTCCCCGGGCGCCAGGCCGACGATTTCGCGGCGGATGCTGGTGTGCGCGAAGAGAACCTTTCCGGAGCGCGAGACATCGAGGATCCAGGAGCCGCCCGGCACGCGGGCGAGAACCCGCAGGGCTTCGGGGCGGGAGACGGCGAAGATGGTGCTGCCCCCGGACGCCCAGACTTCCTTGCCGTCGGGAGACCAGGCGAGCCCGGTGGCGCCTCGGGTCGCGAGGGTCGTCTTCCTGCCCTGAAGGTCCACGAGGCAGAGCTCGCCGACGTTGTCTCCCCGCTGGGGATGGTCGACGAAGGCGATCCGGTCGCCCTTCGGAGACAGGCGGGCCAGGCTAATCCATCCGTTGGTCTCGTAGAGAACCTTTCCGATCGGAAACTCGAGGCGAAACTTGCCGTCGGTCTCGCGCACGACGAGCAGGCTCTGCCCATCCGGGGCCCAATCGGCTTCCTGCACGTTCTCGAGAAGCTCCCGCGGCGCCCCTCCGGACAAGGGCACCTGAGCGAGCGTTCCGCTGTTCTCCCAGCCCCTCGTGAAATGGCGCTTCTCCGAGATCGCGAGATCTCCCGTGCGGGAAATGGCGAGGACGTCGGCCGAGCCAAGGCCGAGCGGCCGAGACTCGATACCCTCGGACCGCGTCGTAAACACCTCGGGTGGTGCGCCGTCCCACGCGCCGCCGTACACGATCGTTCCGTCGGGCGCGAACCGGGCCGATTGGACCATTCCCCGACGGAAGGAGAGCCGCCTGAACCGCGGCGGCTCACCGCCCGATCTCTTGAGCGCCCAGGTCCCGACGGCACCTGCGGCGAGGGCTCCCACGGCGAGAAGGACCGCTAGAGAGAGTGAAACCCTCCGCGCCGCCAGACCCTGAGCCGGACCCGGGACCGCCCGCGCGCCCGCGGAATCCCCCGAGAGGGCCGCGAGGTCGAAGGCGAGGTCGTGGGCCGAGTGAAAGCGTTCCTCGGCGTTCTTCTCGAGGCAGTGCCGCACCACGCGCTCGAGGCCGGGCGCGACGTTGCGGTTCGTCTCGGACAGATCCGGCGGCTCCTTCGTCAGGATCGCCGACATCGTGTCCGCGGCCGAATCGCCGTGGAACGCGCGCTTGCCCGAGAGCATCTCGTACAGGACTGCGCCGAAAGAGAAGATGTCGCTGCGCGCGTCGGCGGGACGGCCGCGCACCTGCTCGGGCGACATGTAGCCGAGGGTGCCAAGCACGACTCCGGGCTCGGTTCCCTTCGTCGCGGTCGGCAGGTTCGTCTGTTCGCCTCCGAGGCCCTCGGGCTGGGTGAGCTTGGCCAGGCCGAAGTCGAGGATCTTGAGGCGGCCGTCCTTCGTCACGAAGAGGTTCTCGGGCTTCAGATCTCTATGGACGATCCCCTTTTCGTGCGCCGCGGCGAGGCCGTGCGCCGTCTGGACCGCGTAGTCGATCGCCTTGCGCTGGGGCAGAGCGCCGCCGGAAAGCCTCGAGCGCATTGTCTCGCCCTCGAGCAGCTCCGAGACGACATAGGGCTCCCCCTCGAAGGTGCCGACGTCGTAAATCGCCAGGATGTTGGGGTGGTTCAGGGCCCCGGCCGCCTGCGCCTCCTGCTCGAAGCGGCGGAGCCTCTCGGCGTCGGCCGAAAAGGACGCCGGCAGCACCTTGACCGCGACGTCGCGCTTCAGCCGCTCGTCGCGCGCGCGGTACACCTCGCCCATTCCTCCGGCGCCAATCTGGCCGAGGACCTCGTAGGGGCCGAGCTTCGATCCGGTTGGGAGCGGCATCGCTTGGGCAGGGATGTTACTGCCTCTGTCATCCTGAGCGAAGCGAAGGATCTCTGTGGTCAAAACACCGAAACAGATTCTTCGTCGCTGCGCTCCTCAGAATGACAGGGTATGTAGAATCCCCCGCACGATGGCGACACTCAAACCCTTCCGGGCCCTGCGGCCCGCCCGCGACAAGGCCGCTCTCGTCTCCGCGGTTCCCTACGACGTCGTCACGACGGAGGAGGCGCGCGCGCTGGCCGCCGGCAACCCTCTCTCCTTCCTCCACGTCTCACGCGCCGAGATCGACCTGCCCGACGGGACGGACCCGCATGCGGACGCGGTTTACGCGAAGGCCGCCGAGAACTTCGGCAAGCTCCAGCGGCTCGCTCCGCTGACCCGTGAGAGCGCGCCGGCTCTCTACGTGTACCGCCTCCGGACGGGCCCGCACACGCAGACGGGGATTGCGGGCTGTTCGTCGCTGGACGAGTACGACAGCGACGTCATCCGCAAGCACGAGCGCACGCGCAAGGACAAGGAGGACGACCGGACGCGCCACATGGTGGCGTTGGGAGCCCAGACCGGACCCGTCTTCATGACGTACCGCGACCTCGGCGCCCTGGACGCTCTCGTCTCGCAGGCCTCCCGGGAAGAGCCCCTGTTCGATTTCAGCGCTGCCGACGGCGTCGCGCACACGATCTGGCGCGCTCTCCACCGAGCAGACGGAGCGCGCCGCCGAGGCCTTCCGCGCCGTGTCTCTCTTCTACATCGCCGACGGGCACCACCGCGCAGCGAGCGCAGCGCGGGCGCGCGCGGAGCTCAAGAAGGCGAACAAGAAACACACGGGAGACGAGGACTACAACTTCTTCCTGACCGTCCTCTTCCCGGCGGGGCAGCTCAAGATCCTGCCGTACAACCGCGTCGTCAAAGACCTCGCCGGCAAGTCGCCCGAGGCGCTGCTTGCGGAGCTGGCGACCCGCTTCGGCCTGCGCGAAGGCTCACAGGCCGCGCCGACGCGAAAGGGCGACATCAACATCTACTTGAACGGCAAGTGGCACGGCCTTTCGCTGCCAAAGCCCGCGAGCGGCAGCGCCATCGAGGCCCTCGACGCCGACCTGCTCCACCGCCACATCCTCGATCCCCTTCTCGGAATCAAGGACATCCGCACGGACAAGCGGGTCGACTTCGTGGGCGGCATCCGGGGAACGAAAGGGCTCGAACAGCTCGTGAGCGACGGAAAGGCGGCGATCGCCTTTTCCCTGCATCCCGTGTCCCTGGAAGAGCTCATGGCGATATCCGACGCCAACGAGATCATGCCGCCCAAGTCCACCTGGTTCGAGCCGAAGCTGCGAGATGGACTGTTGATTCACCTTATCTAGGGATTGATTCATTTGTTGATTTATTCATTGGTAGATTTGGGCGAGATAGATTCGCGTGATGCAAGAGGCTGAGAAACTTAAGAAGCGTACAAAGCTCTTCGCCCTCTCGGCGATTCAGCTTTACCGCCAACTTCCTCGATCTGAGGAAGCTCGAATCATGGGGCGTCAGCTTATGCGATCAGCGACTTCAGTCGCCGCCAATTACCGAGCTGTCTGTCGCTCCCGGTCTCACGCTGAGTTTGTAGCGAAGATGGGCGTCGTCGTCGAAGAGATCGACGAATCCGTGTTCTGGCTAGAGCTGCTTGCCGAATCGGACGTCGCGTCCTCCGAGAAGCTTTCCGCCCTTCCGGCCGAGGCCAAGGAACTCCTTGCGATTTTCGCTGCCTCTCAACGTACCGCGAAACGCGTCTGATCCGCGGGGCATGGCCATTCCCGCCCCAATGAATAAATGATTCAATGAACCAATGGATCAATTATGAAAGTCCTGGTCGCCGACAAGTTCGAAGATTCCGGCCGGCAGGGGTTGAAGGACCTCGGGTGCGAGGTCCTCTACGAGCCGGACGCCAAGGACGAGGCCCTCGTCGAGGCGATCCGGAAAACGGGCGCCGACGTTCTCGTCGTGCGCGGCACGAAGGTGACCAAACCGATGCTCGAGGCCGGGCACCTCTCGCTCGTCATCCGGGCCGGCGCCGGCTACAACACGATCGACGTCGAGACGGCGTCCGCGCGCGGCATCTACGTCGCCAACTGCCCCGGCAAGAACTCGATTGCGGTCGCCGAGCTGGCCTTCGGACTGATCCTCGCGCTCGACCGGCAGATCTTCGGCAACACCCGCGACCTCGCCCTCGGCGTCTGGAACAAGAAGGAGTACAGCAAGGCGAAGGGGCTCTTCGGCCGCACGCTCGGATTGATCGGCGTCGGCGGGATCGGCACCGAGATGGTCGCGCGCGGGCGCGCCTTCGGCATGCCCGTCGTGGCCTGGAGCCGCAGCCTGACGCCCGAGCGCGCGGCCCAGCTCGGCATCACGCGCAAGAACTCGTCGCTCGAGGTCGCCGCCTCGGCCGACGTCGTCAGCGTGCACGTGGCCCTGAAGCCCGAGACGAAGGGCTTCATCGGCGAGGAGTTCTTCGCGGCGATGCGGCCCGGCACGCTTCTTCATCAACACGTCGCGCGCCGAGGTCGTGGACCAGGCGGCCCTCGAGAAAGCCGTCCGCGAGAAGGGCATCCGCGCCGGCCTCGACGTCTTCAACGAGGAGCCGTCGGGCGGGACGGGCGCGGTCAAGGCGCCGATCTTCGACCTGCCGGGCGTCATCGGCACGCACCACATCGGCGCCTCGACCGACCAGGCGCAGGAGGCGATCGCGGCCGAGACCGTGCGCATCGTGCGCGAGTACCGCGAGACCGGCCGGGCGCCCAACGTCGTCAACCTCGCGCGAAAGTCGCCGGCCACGCACATGCTCGTCGTGCGGCACTTCGACCGCGTGGGCGTGCTCGCCGCCGTCTTCGAGCGCCTCCGGGCGGCCGGCATCAACGTGCAGGAGACGGAGAACATCGTGTTCGAAGGCGCGAAGGCGGCGATCGCGCGCATCCACATGAGCAACTCGCCTTCGCCGGGGGTCATCGAATCGATCCGCACCTCGACCGACGACATCATCGAAGTCGCCGTGCTGGCGCTGTGAGGGAGAGAGAACCATGACCGATCGCATTTTCAACTTCGGCGCGGGCCCGGGCGTGCTGCCCGAGAGCGTGCTCGCCGAGGCGCAGAGGGACATGATGGCGCTGCCCGGCGTCGGCATGTCGGTGCTCGAGATCTCGCACCGCGGCAAGGCGTTCGACGAGATGATCCAGGGCTGCGAGGCGGACATCCGCAAGCTCGCGGGAATCCCCTCGAGCTACCACGTCCTCTTCCTGCAGGGCGGAGCCTCGCTGCAGTTTGCGATGGTGCCGATGAACATCCTGCCGCCGGGCAGGCAAGGCCGACTACATCGTCACGGGCTCCTGGGGCCAGAAGGCGTTCAAGGAGGCCAAGAAGTTCGGCGCGCCGCAGATCGCGGGCTCGACCGAGGCCCAGAACTTCGACCGCGTGACCGCAACAGTCGGAGCTGAAGCTCGACCCCTCGGCCGCCTACGTTCACTTCACCTCGAACGAGACGATCCAGGGAGTCGAGTGGGCGCAAGGAGCCCGAGGTCGGCTCCGTGCCGCTCGTCTGCGACACCTCCTCGGACATGTTCAGCCGGCCGATCGACGTCTCGAAGTACGCCCTGATCTACGCCGGCGCCCAGAAGAACCTGGCCCCTGCCGGCACGACCCTCGTCATCCTGCGGGAAGACATGCTCGCCCGCTCGCCCAAGACCCTTCCGACGATGCTCGACTACAACACCCACGCCAAGGAGAAGTCGCTCTACAACACGCCCGCGGTCTTCGCGATCTACATCATGCGGCTCGTCATGAAGTGGGTCCTCGCGGAGGGAGGCCTCGAGGCGATGGCCCGCAAGAACGCCGAGAAGGCGAAGCTCCTCTACGACGCGCTCGACCAATCCGGAGGCTTCTACCGGCCGCACGCGAAGCCGGGCAGCCGCTCGAACATGAACGTGGTCTACCGGCTGCCCTCCGAGGAGCTGGAGGCGAAGTTCGTCGCGGAAGCGAAGAAGCAGGGGTTGGACGGCCTCAAGGGCCACCGCTCGGTCGGCGGCATCCGGGCCTCGATCTACAACGCCTTCCCGAAGAAGGGCGTCGAGGCGCTCGTCTCCTTCATGAAGGACTTCCAGCGCAGCCAACGGCTGAGCTCGGGCCGAGAAACCTTTCGGATGCCGCGCCGTCTCCGGCGCAGGAGAAACACTGCATGTTGCTGCGCCGCACGACGCTCGTTCTCTGCCTCGCCCTCGTCGGCGCGCTCGCCGCCGCCTCCCCCGATCTGCCGGACACGCCGGAGGGAAAGCGCCTGGCCGCTTTCTTCGCCGCCGCCGACGCCGGCACGGAGGCCGCCGCTCGGGCTTTCATCGAGCAGAACTTCCCTCCGGAAGCCTTGAAGGAGCTCCCTCTCGAGCAGCGGCTGCGCAACATATACGGCTTCATCTCGCGCCGGGGCCCGTTCGAGATCGTCAAAGTGTTGCCGCCCAGTCCCTCTTCCGTCGGGGCCATCGTCCGCTCGAAGAAAACCGGCGAGCTGATCCAGGTCTCTCTCGAGACCGAAGAGGGCCCGCGGCGCGGCGTGCTCGGGCTCCGCGTCGAGGCCATGGAAGGGGCGGGGGCGCCGGAAGCGCCTCCCAACGAACCCCGCAAGGCCAACGACGCGGAGCTCTCGGCCGCGGTCGACGCCGCCGTGGGTGAGCTTGCGGCCAGGGACGCCTTTTCGGGCGTCGTCCTGCTCGCGCGGGACGGCAAGCCGTTCTTCCAGAAGGCATGGGGCATGGCCGATCGAGGCCTTTCCGTGCCGAACCGGACCGACACGAAGTTCAACATCGGCTCGATCGGCAAGGCCTTCACGCGCGCGGCCGTGATGGACCTCGTGAAGTCGAACCGCCTCGCCTTGAGCGACACCGTTTCGAAGCACCTGCCCGGCATCAAGATCCCGTCGGCCGACCGCATCACGATCGAAGAGCTTCTCGAGATGACGTCGGGCCTGGGCGACATCTTCGGCAAGCGCTACGAGGAGACGCCCCGGGAGCAGATCCGGGAGCTCTCCGATTACCTGCGGCTCTTCGAGAGCGAGCCCCTGCGCTTCGAGCCCGGGAAAGGCCGCGCCTACTCGAACGCCGGCTATGTCGTTCTCGGCCTGATCATCGAGAAGGTCTCGGGCAAGCCCTACTGGACCTTCGTGCAGGAAAACATCTTTGCTCCCGCCGGGATGAAAGACACCGTCGCCCTCGGCCAGGACGAAATCGTCGTCAATCGGGCGATCGGCTACACGAAAGAGGCCGGAGGGGCCTGGCGCTCGAACGTGTACGGTCTGCCGGGCCGGGCGAGCTCGGCCGGGGGCGTCGGATTCGACGGCGGCCGATCTGCTCGCCTTCGCCGTCTCCCGGCCCGGAGGCCTCGGCATCGCCGGCGGCACGCCGGGCGCCAATGCCGTTCTCGAGAGCAAGGGAAAGAACGGGCTGACGATCGTCATCCTTGTGAACATGGACCCGCCGACCGCCGAGACGCTGGCCCGGCGCATCCGGGCCTGGGCCCCCGAGGCGGACAAGGTACGCTAGCAGCAGGACGAATCCCGCCAGGCCGGGCGGCTCCCGGCAACCTCGGGGCCGCCGCCACGTAAGAACGTCGCAGATCCCGACTCGAAAGGAGACGGCCATGCGACTTCCGGCAGCCTTGCGACTCGCCCTCCCCCTTCTGCTCGCCGCCGCGGCGGCGGGTGCGCAGACCCCGCTCACGTTTCCCCAGGCCAGCCCGAAGGCCAGCGTTTCCCAGACAGTCGGGTTGACCGACATCACGATTTCCTACCACCGGCCGGCCGTCAACAAGCGGAAGGTCTGGGGTGGCCTCGTGACCTTGAACGACGTGTGGCGGGCGGGAGCCAACGAGAACACGACGATCACGTTTTCCTCCCCCGTTTCGGTCGGCGGAAAGAAGCTGGCAGCCGGGACCTACGGCCTCCACATGGTGCCGACCGACAAGGACTGGACCATCATCTTCTCGAACATGTCCGCGGCCTGGGGCAGCTTCAGCTACGACGAGAAGGAAGACGCTGCCCGGGTAACCGTCACGCCGCAGCCCGGCGACTTCGAAGAGCGACTCTCCTACACCTTCGAGGATCCGACCGAGACATCCGCCGTCGCGATCCTGCGCTGGGAGAAGCTCAAGGTCCCCTTCACAATCGACGTCGACACGCAGCAGGTCGTTCTCGCCAGCATCCGGACGGAGCTGCGGGGGCTTCCGCGCTTCTCCTGGCAGGGCTGGAACCAGGCCGCCGCGTGGTGCCTGCGCAACAACGTCAACCTGGACGAGGCGCTCCAGTGGTCCGATCGCTCGATCGCGATAGCCGAAACGTTCGCGAACCTGCGCGTGCGGGCGGGCCTGCTCGAGAAGAAGGGCGACACGAAGGCGGCCCAGGCGATGCGCGACAAAGCGCTCAAGATCGCAACCGAGGTGGACCTGAACAACTACGGCTATCAGCTCGTCGGCGAGAAGAAGATCGACGAGGCTCTCGCGGTCTTCCAGCGCAACGTCAAGGAACACCCGGCTTCCTGGAACGTGTACGACAGCCTGGCCGAGTGCTACGCGACGAAAGGCGACAAGAAGCTCGCGATCGAGAACTACACCAGGGCCCTCGGCATGACGACCGACCCGGCTCAGCAGAAGCGCATCAACACCGAGCTCGCGAAGCTGAAGACCTAGCAGCCTGCTAGAACGTGCGGGCGTACCGGTTGACGCGGTGCACGAAGGCGCCGAGGGCGTCGAGGGCGGTCATGACGTCGGCCGGGCCGTCGTCGGACTGGCGCAGGAAAGTGACGGACCACGACCGCGGGTCCAGAACGAAACGCGCCAGCCGGCGGGAGTCGCCCTGCACGCTCCGAAAACACCGGATCCAGTCGTCGTCGATGCGGCCGACCAGGCGCACCGAGTAGCCGGCGCCCCTGTAGCCCATGTCCAGCGCCCGCAAGGTCGCATGGTCGACAACGACGTCGTAGCCAGGATGCCGGTAAGTGACCTCTTCGCCAAAAGAATCCGTCGCGAGTACGGTGCTGTCCACTGGAACCTCCCGAGGCCGTCCACAGCGGCCTCGCCACTCCTTATCGCAAGGGTGAGGCCAGCCTCGGGACGGGCGATCTAACTCACTGATAAGAAACAGAGTATTGCCAGCCGACCCCGCACGGGAGCCGAAGCGCACCGTAACCTTTTGTAACGCCCTATCGAGCGGCGTTGCGGGGCGGGTCGATTCCCAGGGCCTTTGCCACGCGAGCGGCGATCTGCCAGGAGTTGATCGACTCGAGCTTCTCGTGCGCGATCTCGGGTCCGGCCGCGAGGTACGAGGCATGCACCTGCAGGGGGACGTTCCAGTAACCGTGAGCGCCGTGCTCTGTCGGGATTCCGACGGGGCTTCCCGACTGCGGCAGCGTCTTCGAGAAATGGAATCCCGGCTTCAACAACACGATCAGATCGCCCGACTCCGGCGCGTTCTGGCCGAACGGCCCCGCCTGCTCGCGCCGCACGATCTTCTCCCACGGCGACTCGCCGCGCACGCGGAAGGCGGCGAAGAGCGCCTCGATCTTGTCGAGCTCCGACCGGTCGACGCCGGCGTTCAGGTAGATGTGCGCGATGCCGGCGTCGACGATCGCGACAGCCTGCGAGGACGGGTCGACCTGCTTCTTCGCGTCCGACCGGAGGAAGCCCGCCTGGCGCAGGATCTCGTTGGGGTAGATCTCCGTCCACACCGGCGTCATCCCGTGGTCGGAGGTGACGAAGATCGTGTCGGATGGCAGGAGCGCGCGCTCGATCGAATCGAGCGAACGGTCCGCGATCGCATAGGCGCGATCGACGATCCCGGAAAACCGAGCCGCGCGTTCCCACGTGAAGCTCGGCTGGCCGGTGTCCGTCAGCCAGAACTCGTGCGAGATCTCGTCGACCTCGGCCTGGTAGCAAAGCAGGAGGTCCCAGTCGGGCCGCGCGATGGCGTAGAGCTGCAGCTCGCGTGATGTAGGCAGCGAGCCGGTCGGCCTGCTCGAGCAGGATCTCGCCCCTTTCGGAATCGGGCGGGAACGAGCGCGCGTCCGGCGCATTCGGCCAGAAGCCGAACTTCTCGTCCATCTCGCGGACGAAATCCCGCGGGTAGCCGGTGTTGGTCCCGAGGGGACCGAGATAGATCTCGACTTTCGAGAGGTCGGGTGCGAGCGTCAGCAGCTTGCACCAGGCGCCCGTGCGCCCCTCGGGCGCGCGGATTTCAACCGGAAACCAATCGCCCGGCTTCACGTCGATCGGATCTCCCTTCTCCGGCTCGATACGCAGATGGTCGTAATTGACCTGCCCGTCGTCGGTCGAGTCGATCGCGATCGCCGTCACCGAGTGGCCGGTCGATCCGAAGGAGAGCGCCACGGAGCGCGCCGGCGAAAAGCTTCTCTCCCGACGCGCTCTCCAGGCGGAGCCACGAAGCCGCGGCCGGGGTCCAGAGCTTTCCGCGCGTCGTCGGATCGCCCGGCCAGGTGATCGCCCAGTCGGCGGTCCGCGAGGGTCGCCTTGCCGTCGGCTCCCGGGTAGAGCATCACGCCGACCCGTTTGCCCTGCCGGCGCGCCGCCTCCCAGAGCGTGTCGGCGCGGATGGGGGCGTCGAAGCCCGAGATCGAGGTGCCGAAGGGCTTGCTACGGTCGAGCATCGTGTTCGAAACGATCCCTGTCACCTGCGGCAGCGCACCCGTGGCGATCACGATGTGCGAGACGGCAGTCAGCGCCGGAGTCGGCGGCACAGAGCGCCCCGCAATGACCCCGCGCGCCGCGATCCGCCGGTAGCCGCCGGCCGTCAGCTTGGAGGGATCGGCGAGCAGGCGCTCCAGCTTCTGGCCGGCCACGGCGTCAAACGAGATCAGCAGAACCCGCCGCCGCGCCTCCGGAGGCGAGGCCAGCGCGCCGCACAGGGCAACCGCTGCAAGGCCGGCGGCGAGAAGCGCCCGCTTTGCCGCCGCCCATCTCGCCATTGGGCGGCGATTATAGTGACCGCGTCGTCCTGGCCTCGGACGTCTTTTGTCCGGGGCCTTGGCCTAAGCTTCCGCCATGTCCCGCCACCGGCTGGTCACCGGGTCTTTCTCCGCGCTCGAGGGCGCGCTCTTTGGCGCCATCGAAAAGCGGCAGTCGGCAGACGCCCTGGCCCGGGTGGACGTCGTCGTCTCGACGAACCTGCTCGGCGTCGACCTGCGCCGCCGCTATGCGCGCTGGCTGGGACGCGGCCACGCCAACCTGCGATTCCCGACCTTCTACGACCTCGCCAGGGAAATTGCCGGCGACGTTCCCGGCCGGCCCGCGCCGTCGTCTCTGCTGTTTGCCGCGGTCGCCTCCGCGATTGCGAGCGTTCCGGAAGCGAGCCGCTTCGGCTCGGTTCGCCACCGCGTCGGATTCGTGCGCGCCGTCGAGACGACGCTGCGCGACCTTCGGGATGCCGGGGTCACGCCGGCAGGCCTTCCGCGCCTGGGCCTCCGACGGCGCCCCGGCCGAGCGTCGCCTCCTGCTCGAGGCGCTCGGGGCCCTCCATGCCGACGTGGCGCGGCAGCTCGAAGGCTTCGCCGACGACGCCGCCACATTCCGGGCGGCCGCGGCGAAAGCCCGAGCCGGGGCTTCCGAGTCCCCGCTCTTTGTGCACGGCTTCTACGAGTTCACGGGCCTGCAGCGCGATCTCGTCGCCTCGCTGGCCAGCGCCCGCCCGCTCTTCGTCTTTCATCCGAGCTACCCGGACGATCTTTCCGACTTCGCGCTTGCGACGGAAAAGCTCTCTCCGGAGATCCTCGGCTGCGAGGCGGAGACTGCGGGGTCGGCGGCGTCCGCTTCGGCCGAAGCGGACGTTTCCGCCCTTTCGATCTTCCGGCAACGGTTCGCCGCGCGTGAAGGGGGAAGCGCTCTGCCGGAGGACGGAACGCTCGCCGTCGTCTCGGCGGCCGACGACGCCGGCGAGGCGCGCGAAGCCGCGCGGGAAGTCCTGATCGGCCGCAGCCACGGACGGCCACTGGCCCAGACGGCGATCCTCGTGCGACAGGAGTCAGAGGCCGCCCGATTCGACGCCGCGCTCGGGCGGGCGGGAATCCCCCAGCTTCCGGCGCCCGGCGCAGACCTGGTCCGACACGCCGGCTGGCCGCGCCCTCGTTCTCTGGCTGCGCCTCGAGGAGGAAGGGTTCCGGCGCGACGACGTGCTCGACGTGCTCGAGCTCTCGACGGTGGGAAGCCCCGATCCCCACGCGCCGCACTTTCGCGGCCTGGCCCGCCAGTGCGGCGTGCTGCGGGGCCTCGAGGCGTGGGACGCAGCGGTCGCGCGGCTCGCCGACGGCGAGCGCCGAGCCCGAGGAGGACGAGGACTCGCGCACGCGGTTCGCCTCGCGCTTGCGCGGAGGGCCCGAAGCCGCGCGGCGCCTGGCAGAGCGTTGGGCCGCCCTGCGGGACTCTGCGTCCGGATGGCCCGCAGGGCCGCTCACATTTGCCGGCTGGGCGGCGGAAGTCGAAACGCCGCATCGAGCGGCTATTCGGAAAAGGCGACGTGCCGGAGCCCGCCGCGGCGGCCCTGGAAGCCCTCGCTTCGCTTTCGGAGGGAGGCGGCGAGGTGTCGCGCGAAGTCGCCTTCGAGGTCTTCCTCTCGGGCCTCGCCTCGCGAGCGGACGAGCCCGGACGCCTTGGCCGCGACGGCGTCGCCATTCTGACTGTCATGGAAGCGCGCGGGCTCGCCTTCGATCACGTCATCGTGCCGGGCCTGATCGAAAGGAGCTTTCCGGCGCGCGCCCGCCCGGATCCGCTTCTCTTCGACGACGAGCGCCTCGATCTGGCCGAACGGACCGGCAGGCCGCTCGCGCCGCGCACTCTTCACCGGCCGGCCGAAGAACGGCTGCTCTTCGCCATTGCCGCCGACGCCGGGAGAAGGCGCCTCGTGCTGACGGCCTCGCGGCGCGACTCGCGCTCGACCGGGAGCGGACGCCCTCGCAGTTCTTCACGCGCGCACAGGACGCGGCCGGTCGCGTTCGGAAGACGCTGCTCGGGTCGACGACGACGTTCGGGCCGGCGGTCTCCCTGTCGGAGGCCCGGCACCGCGTGCTCGACTCCGACGGAGCCTCGACGCTCTGGCCGCCGTCTTTCCGCCTCTTGCCGCCGCCCTCGTGCGCCGCGCGGCGCGCGACGAGCCGTTCGGGCCCTACGACGGGCGTCCTGAAGGGCCCGGACCTTTCCGCGATGCTCGCGGCGCACGTTCCCGGGCCCCGCCCGATCCATCTCGCCTTCCGCCATCGAGATGTTCTGCAAGTGCGCCTACCAGTACTACTTCAAGCATGTCGTCAAGCTCCAGCCGATCGAGGAGACGGAAGAGACGGCGGATCTCGGCCCGCTCGAGCTCGGCAAGCTCGTCCACGACGCCGCGAGGCGCGCGGGCCTGGCGCGCCGCGGCAAGCCCTTTGGCGAGCTCTCGGACGACCGGGCGCTGGCGCGGCTCGCCGGCACCGCTGCGTCGGAGGCGCTCGACGCCTTCGAGACCGAAAACGGATTCGTGGTCTCGCCACCGTTGATGCGCGAGATCGCGCTCGACCGCGTTCACCACCACGTGCAGGCCTGGCTCCAGTTCGAAAGACGCGGGCCGCGCGCCGCCTTCGCGCCCGAGGGCGCCGAGGTCCGCTTCGGCAACGGCCACGCGCTCCGACCGGTCGGCCGACACTGATCCTGTCGAGCGACGAGCCGGCGCTCTCGAAGCAGGGCGTGCTCCTGCACGGCCAGATCGACCTCGTCTCGGTCGACGCGGCGGCTAAGTCGACCCGCGTCACCGACTTCAAGGTCAAGGCCGCGGCCAAGGCGATCGACCTGATCGCCCGGCAGCGCCGGGAGGGCGCAGTCGTCTGGTCCGGCGAAATGCTCCAGCTTCCCGTCTACGCCCTTGCCGCGGCGGGCCCCGTCGGCCGCAAGGGCGAGCTGCCCGGCTCGATCAGCTCCGAGTATCTGTTTTTCGCGAAAGACTCCGACCTCGATCCGCCGTCGGTGCGCGTCGAATCGATCGGCCTCGACCCGGCCGGCACGAGCGACGCCGTCTCGAAGCTCGAGAAGGTCCTGGACATGATCCGCGCCTCTGTTTCGGCCGGCGTTTTCCGCCCGCGGCCCACGGGAACCCTTCGGAAGGACCAGTGCGGGATCTGCGACTTCCAGCCAGTGTGCGGCCCGGGCCACGAGCGCGTGTACGCGCGCAAGGCCGAGGAGCCCGACGAGGCCGTGGCCCGGCTCGATTCCCTGAGCCTGATCCCGTGACGACCGAGCTGCCGCTTCCGCCCGACCAGCCCGAGCGCGACGCGATCGTGCGGGGCCGCGAACGCTCGATGCTCGTCGAAGCCTCGGCGGGGACGGGCAAGACCTACACGCTCGTCGAGGCGCTGCTTCACGCGGCCCTGGACGCCGATCCGGGCATTTCGCTCTCGCAGGTGGCCGCCGTCACGTTCACGGAGAAAGCCGCAGGCGAGCTCAAAGCGCGCCTCTCGCAGAGGCTCATCGCGGTCTCCAAGACCGGCGAGCCGGAGCGCCGGGAGCGCGCGCGACGCGCTCTCGACGAGGTGGAGCGCGCGGAGGTCTGCACGATCCACGCGTTCTGCCAGACCCTTCTCAAGGAGCGGCCCATCGACGCGGGTGTCGACCCGGGCTTCACTCCCATCGACGCCATCACGTCGGCGGCCCTGGCTCACCGGGTCTGGCATGACTGGTGGCGCCGGGAGGTCACCGACTCTCCGACAGGAGCGGTCGCGGAGGCGCTTCGAAACGGGACCACGCTCGGCCGCCCCGAGGAGGAGTGGCCGGGCCTCTCGTCCCTCGCCCTCGCGCTCTATGACGAGCGCGCCCGCTTAGACGGGGCGCCGCCGGCCGAGGAGACGCCGCGCCTGCTCGTTGGGCTGCTGCGCGAGTGGTCGAACGAGCTCGCCCGCGCGGCCTCCGAAGCGAAATATCCGCACAGCCCGAAGGTCGCGTGGCTCCGCCAGATCGCCGAGTGGCTGGGTGTGCTGGGGAATCTCGCGGGAAAACCGAAATTCGCGGAGGCTGCCGGCAAGATGCCCGCCGGGGACTTCCGCGGCGCCAAGGGGCTCTGGGCGGACGACCGTTACGAGGACATCAAGAAGACCGTCGACCGGATCAGGCGCCACACGGAAAAGATCGGAAAGCAGGCGCGGTACTGGCCGCTTCTGGCCGGCGTGCTCGCGCGGCTGCGCGATCCCGAGACCGGGTTCTTTGGAGCAATCGCGCAGGAGAAGCGACGGCGCGGGCTCGTCGACTTCGACGATCTCCTGCTTCTTGCCAGAGACCTGCTTCGCAGCTCGCCGCCGGCCCGCGCGCACTTTCGATCGCGCTTCCGCCTGCTCGCCGTCGACGAGTTCCAGGACACCGACCCGCTCCAGATGGAGATCGTGTACCGCCTGAGCGGCGCCGATGGAGGCGAAGAGGACTGGCGAACGATCGTTCCGCGAGCCCGGGCGACTCCTCCTGGTCGGCGACCCGAAGCAGTCGATCTACAGGTTCCGCCGCGCGGATGTCGAATCCTACCGGCACGCCTCGAGAGGGCTCGAGCGGCGAACGCTGGCCGCCAACAGGCGCAGCCTCCCGGCGCTGCTCGAATGGATCAACGTGGCGTTTGCGGAGCTTCTCGTCGAAGACGTCCGCGCGCCCGTGGGAGATCGCCTATGAAAGGTTCGAGGCCTGGCGCGAGACGGAAGACCAGAAGGGCCCTCGCGTCGTGTACCTCGAGCCTCCCGCCGATTTCCGGGGATCGGGCTCCGACGAAGAAGCCCGTGCCGTTGCCACGTTCGTGCACGAGTCGATCGGGAAGGGCCGTTTCCAGCCGGGAGAGGCCGCCATCCTCGTGCGCACCAACGACCGCGTGGCGCCTTCCAGGAGGCTCTCGACAGGCTTCGAGATCCCTTCCGTCCTCGAGGGAGGCCGCGACTTCTTCGAGCGCGAGGAGACCGCAGCCGTCCTCGCCGTTCTCGCGGCGCTCGAGGATCCGCGCGACGCGGTCAGCGTCTATGCCGCGTTGAAGTCCTCCTTCTTTTCGTTCTCCGACGAGGATCTCTTTCGCGCCAAAGAGGCGGGCGTGTCGTTCGACTATGCCAACACGAGCCCGGGCGCCGCCACGGGACGGCTCGCGGAAGCCTTCGCCCTCCTCACGCGCCTGCGTCTCGAGCGCCACGACCGGCCGGCCGCCGACACGCTCGCCGATCTCTACGAGGAGACGGGCGCCATCGAGACGGCCGCGTCGAGAAGGGTCGGCGGCCTGCAGGCGCAGGCCAACCTCGAACGGATCGCCGTCGCCGCGCGGGCGCTTTCCGAGGGAGGCCTCTCCTTCGGTGCTCTCGTGCGGGCGCTCGGAGATCGCACGGGAAGCGAAGCCGGCGAGCCGCGCGCCTTCGAGGAAGAGGTCGCCGCGGTCAGGATCCTGACGATGCACAAGGCCAAGGGCCTGGAATTCAAGGTCACGATCATTACGGGTTTGGGCGCCGATTCGGGCGGAAGGTCCGGGTCGGGCCCGGTCCTCTTCGGCGGCGAGGGCGCCTGGGCCGCCTCGCTCGGGATCGGCGGAGATCAAGTCGACACCCCCGATCATGCTGTCGTCCGCGAGCAGAACCGCGAGAGGGATCGGGCCGAGGAGAAGCGCCTCTTCTATGTCGCCTGCACCCGGGCGCGGGACCTGCTCGTCATCTCGCACTACCGCGACATCAAGGACACCCAGAAGGGCGTTTCCGATGCCGGCGACCGCGACTCGACGCCCTTTGGCCGGTTCCGCCCGCACCTCGAACGCGCAGCCGGCAAGCCCGGCCTCGTCGAACGCCAGCCTCCCCGGCCGGGGCCCTACGCGGTCGCTGCCTCAAAGCCAGGGTCGCCGCGCCCCGCGCGGGAGATCGCGACGGAGCTCGACGCGGTTCTCCAGAGGGCGGAGGCTCTTGCCGCAGAGCGTTCGGAGAAGCTCCGACGGGCAGGGCAGGGAAGCTCCCGAAAAGCCGAGTCCGAAACCCTGGCCGAGGATCTGACCGCGGAGGAGCGCGACCGCGCCGCTGTCTCAGGGCTTGCCGTGCGCATCGGGTCTGCCGTCCACGAGGCCATGCAGATGATCGTCGAGCGCGGGGCTGCGCCGGGGCGCGCGGCCAAGGAAGCCTCGGCCGCCTGGGAGCTCGGACCGGAGCGGGCGCGTGAAGTGGACGCGCTCGTCACAAAACTCACCGGCTCCGAGCTGTTCGCGAGGTCGAGCGCCGCCAGCCGGCGCCTGGCCGAGCTCCCCGTCCAGTTTCACGACGCGGCGGGGTTTCTCGTCGAGGGAAAGATCGATCTGCTCTTTGAGGAAGAATCCGGGTTCGTGCTGGTGGACTACAAGACCGACCGCGACCTCGAGAAGAGAATGCCGGAGTACGCGGCGCAGCTTGCCGACTACAGGACCGCGCTCCTCTCCCTCGGCCTCGGCAAGCCCGTCTCAGCCTCCTACCTTCTCTCGGCGCGCAACGGAAAGGCGATCGAAATCCGGTGAGATGGCGATTCGCTCTGGCCTGTGTGGCCGTTGCGGCGGCCGGGGCCTCCCCGGGATCCGCTTTGACAATCGCCGGGCCGCGGGGCGCGCTGCGCGTGGACGACGGCGGCTCGGGCGGTTTGCCCGTCGTCTTCGTGCATGGCAACGGCGGCAACCTCACGCAATGGAAGGCACAGCTCGAGCACCTGCGAGCCTCCCGCCGCGCCGTCGGCCTCGATCTGCACGGCATGGGAGAGTCGGAGAGGGCGCCCGACGGCGAATACTCGGTCGACAGCTTCGCCAACGACGTCGCGGCCGTCGTGGACGCCCTCGGGATCAAGCGCTTCGTCCTCGTCGGCCACAGCTACGGCGGGTACGTCGTCGCCGCGTACGCCGGAAAGCACCCCGAACGCCTGGCGGGCCTCGTCTTCGCCGACTGCGCCGGAGACTTGTCCAGGACGCCCTCAGCCGATCTCGAAGGCTTGCGGCGGGGCCTCGAGCCCGACCGGTACGAAGGGTTCACGCGGGCCTGGTTTGCCGGGATTCTGGCCGGCGGGACCGATGCGACGAAGGCCGCGGTGATGCAATCCCTCGCCGCGACGCCCCGCGAGACCTTCACCGGGGCGACCTTCGGCCTCTACGCCTTTCCGATGTCGGACGCCCTCGCCCCCTACGGCGGACCCCGCCTTTCGATCGCGTCGTTTCTCCTGGAGAACCCGGTTGCGGTTCATAAGACGTTCACGGGCGTGCCCGTCGTGGCGATCCGCGGAGCCAGCCACTGGCTGATGATGGATTGCCCCGGGGACTTCAATCGGATCCTGGACGGATTTCTGGCCGGAATCGCCTGAACGCCTCGAGAATCAGAACAATTGGGGGCTCTTCGACGTCTGATAGGACACGAGGGAGGTGCGCTCATGCGCAAAGTGGTTCCGTGCCTAATTGTCACACTTGGCCTGGCCCTTACGGCCAGCGCCGACACGCGGGTCGAAAAAACCCTGAAGATCGACTCCGGCGGAAGCCTCGAGGTCGACACGGAAATGGGATCGATCACGCTGACCGGGACGTCCCGATCCGACGTCAGCGTCGTCGTCACATCGAAAAGCCGTGACCTGGACGAGATCCTCACCCTGAAGTTCGAAGACGGCGGCAAGACCGCGCGGATCACCGGCCGGCGCAAGGGAGGCCATCTCTTCAACTGGTCCGATGGCAGCAGCCGGGTGCACTTCGAGATCGAGGTCCCGATGGCGACGGGCTCGAACCTCGAAACCTCCGGCGGCGGCATCATCGTCGCGTCCATCCACGCGGGTGTGAGGCTCCACAGCTCCGGCGGCTCGCTCGACGTGCGGGATGTCGTGGGCGAGGTGGATGGCCATACCTCCGGCGGCGGCGTGCGGCTCCGGAACATCAAGGGCAAGGTGCGCGTCGAGACTTCCGGGGGCTCGATCGACGGCTCGGACCTCGACGGTCCCGTCGATGGCGACACCTCCGGCGGCGGAATCACGATGAAGAAGGTGACCGGCGACCTCAAGGTGCACAGCTCCGGCGGCTCGATCCACATCGACGACGCCGGCGGCTCGGTCGACGCCGACACCTCGGGCGGCGGCATCCGCGCCTCCTTCGCGCGCGGCAACTCGCGGGGCGGCCGGCTCGAGTCCTCGGGCGGCTCGATCCAGTTGTCGCTCGATCCGAAGGCCGACCTCGACATCGACGCCTCGGCCGACCGGGTCACGACCGACCTGCCTCTCCAGGTGCGCGGCGAGATCTCCCGCCGCCGCGTCCAGGGCACCCTCGGCAAGGGCGGCCAGAAGCTGCGCATCCACACGAGCGGCGGCGGCATCACAATCGAAGCGATCTAGAACTCGACGCGGACCGGGAGGGTCCAAAGTCCAAGGTCCAAAGTCCAAAGTCGGGGCTCGCAGGAATCCCCGAGTTGGACCTCATTTGTCCGACAGCGCTCGTACGATGGCGTCGAATGGACCCTTCGAAGGAGCCTGCCGAACGCTTCGAGGATCTCGCCGTTTGGAAAAAAGCGCGGCTTCTCACGCGCCTTGTCTACAGGATCACGTCGACAGGCCGCTTTGCTAGAGACTTCCCGCTTCGAGACCAGCTTCGCCGAGCAGCCATTTCAGTGATGTCGAACATTGCCGAAGGGTTCGAACGAGGAGGGGACAAGGAGTTCCTTTACTTCCTCGCAGCCGCTAAGGGCTCATCCGGCGAGGTTCGAAGCCAGCTTCAGGTCGCTCAAGACCTCGAATATGTGAGCCATGCGGACCTCCAGGAGGCCACTTTCCTGGCGCTGGAGACAAGCCGCATGCTTGCAGGCCTCATGAAGTACCTCCGCAGTTCATCCCTTCGCGGAAACAAGTACCGACAGCAACCCTCCGCCTGATTCCACGGGCCCAACGTCCGGCTCGCCAAAGCCGTAGACTCTTACCGAATGAGTGCCCCGTAGTCGCTCCTTTGGACTTTGGACTCTCTGGTACGTCCTTTGGACTTTGGACTTTGGACTTTGGACCCCCCTCGTCGTAATCCATGTACAACGAGTTCTACGGGTTCCGCGAGGCGCCCTTCAACATCACGCCGGATCCGCGGTTCTTGTTCTTCTCGGACAAGCACCGCGAGGCGTTCAACCACATCCTCTTCGGCATCCGCGAGCGCAAGGGGTTCATCCAGGTCACGGGCGAGGTGGGAGCCGGCAAGACGACTGTTTGCCGGGCCATCCTGACGGAGCTCGGCACCAGCTGCAAGACGGCCCTGATCCTCAACCCCACGCTCACCTCGACACAGCTCTTCCGCGCCATCCTGATGGAGCTCGGCCTGAAGCCGCGCCGCGTGGACCGCACGGCGTATCTCGAGATCTTGAACGCGTATCTCCTGGAGCAGGCCGCCGCGGGCGTCGACGTCGTGCTCCTGATCGACGAGGCGCAGGACCTGGACAACGAGCTCCTGGAGCAGGTGCGCTTGCTCTCGAACCTCGAAACCGACCAGCGCAAGCTCCTCCAGATCGTCCTGATCGGCCAGCCGGAGCTGCGCGAGAAGCTGGACCACAAGAGCCTGCGCCAGCTGCGCCAGCGCATCACCGTCCGCTACCACCTGAAGCCCCTCTCCCGCGACGAGACGCAGCGCTACATCGCGCACCGGTTGCGCGTCGCCGGCGCCGAGAACGGCCGGCCCACGTTCACTCCCTGGGCCATGCGAACGGCGCATCGGTATTCTCGGGGCGTGCCGCGCCTGATCAACGCCGTGTGCGACAAGGTCTTGCTCTACGGGTTCGTCAATGGAACCGATCGCCTGACGGCCGGCGCGATGCGCAAGGCGATCCGCGAGCTCGAAGGGAGAGCCTCGTGAGCCTGATCGACGAGGCCCTGAAGCGCGCGCAGGCAGCCCACCAGGGCGAGACGCGTCCCGGCGGCGGCGAGCGGCCGTGGACCCCCGTGCCGCTGCCCGACGGCAGGGAGGCGAGCCGGCGCAGGGCTTTCCGGGTCGCAGGCGTCCTGGTCGCGGCCGGCGCCATCGGCGTCGCGGCGTGGCTGTTGCTCCCCGCCGCGAGGACCGTGCCTCCTCCAGCGAGCAAAGGTCCGAGCTCCGCGGCTCCGACGGCCGTTCCGGCTACGCCCGCTCCCCTCGAGGAAGTGATCGTCGCTCCCCCGTCCCGCGGAGTTGCAACAGTGAAGCCGACGCAGGGGCCTGCGGCGGCGCCACGGCCGACAGCCCCGGCCTCGAGCGAAGCTGGCCCGGTCGCATCTCCTCCTGCCTCGGCTCCCGCCAGCGCCGCGCACGGCCGGCCCGCGGGCTCCCTCCAGAACGGCCATACTTACGTCGGATCGGTCTCCCTGCCCGGCGGAGCAAAGATCGAGCTCGGCGGCATCGTTTACTCGGAGGCGAACGCGACGGCACTGATCAACGGCCGGATCGTCAGCACGGACGCCTACATCGAGGGCTTCACGATCGTTCGCATCGAGCAGACCCGCGTGGAGCTCGAGGGCAACGGCCTGACGATCTTCCTTTCCCTCCGTTAGGCCGAACACCTGCCTGGAACCCTGCAACCTTCCCCGCGGGAGGCGTGTTTGAAGCCGCATGAGCACGCCATGCGTCGGAAGCCCCGGCTCCGCCCCGGGGAGTAGGCTTGGTGGCGGTTTGGGCCTGCGCTTGGTCGGGCCCGGGACGGAAGAGAGGGAGGCCACCCTGGAGACAGGCCGGCCGGTATCGGACCCCCTGAACGCGGCGCTCGCCCAGGACCTCGATGGCTCCTTCGAGGGGCTGGTCCGCGCGTACCAGGACCGCCTCTACTCATTCGCTTTGCGCCTGACCGGGCGCCGCGAGGACGCCGAGGAGGTCGCGCAGGACGCCTTCGTGCGCGTCTACCGGGCGCTCAAGACCTACCCGGCCGAGCGCATCCGCGCTCTCGCCCTGAAGGCCTGGCTCTACCAGGTCGTGTTGAACGTGGCGAGAAACCGTTTTCGCGGGAAGCGGCGCGTCTTCGTCCCGATCGAAACCTGGGAGGCTCACGACGATCCTTCGAGCCGTCCCGACGCACTCCTCGAGTCGAATCGGCGCCGCGCCGACCTCGCGACCCTCGTCGGCGGCCTGCCGGAACGCTATCGAAACGCCATCGTGCTGCGCTACGTGGAGGGGCTTCGCGTCGAAGAGGTTGCCACGATCCTGAAGCAGCCGCTCGGCACCACCAAATCCAATCTGCACCGCGCGGTCAACGCGCTGCGCGTCGCGATCGAAGAATCGCGCCGCGTCCGGAGGTAAGCCATGAACAGCACGACACGCACGACGACGACCGGCCGCCTGGCGGACCCCGCCTCCCTGACCCGGCAGCTGGCGGGGGCCGCGCGCTTTCCGGCGCCCCCGACACTCCTGCCGGCCGTTTTGCGGCGGGTGGGACTGGCCGACACGTATTGGCGGCTGGTCTCGCCGATCGGCACGGTCTATGTCGCACACAGCAAGGCAGGCATCTCGATGGTCACTCGGGCCAGCTCTCCGAACGAGTTCGAGCGGGCCTTTGCGAAGCGCTACGGCCGGCCGGTCGAGCCCGAGCACAACCCCGCGCCGGCGCGCGTGGCCGCCCTCGTGCGCAAGCTCGCCAGCCCCGAGCGCCGCAAGCTGCACTACGACCTGCGGGGCCTCTCGGAGTTCGAGCGCGCGGTCCTGATGAAGGCGCTCGAGATTCCGGACGGGGAGGTCCGCCCCTACAGCTGGATCGCCAAGGAGATCGGACGGCCCGACGCGGTCCGGGCCGTCGGCACGGCGCTCGGCAAGAATCCCGTGCCGCTCTTCATCCCGTGCCACCGCGTCGTGCGCAGCGACGGCAAGATCGGCAACTACTCGCTTGGCGGCCGGCGCGCCAAGCGGACCCTGCTGACCGTCGAGGGCGCGCAGCCCGATACGATCGAGCAACTCGCCGCGAGCGGCATCCGCTACCTCGGCAACCCCGAGAAGGGCTACTACTGCTACCCGACCTGCGGCGGCATCGCGACGCTCGTCCTGTCGAACAAGCTCAAGCTCCACGACGAACGGGAGGCCCACGCCGCGGGCCTTCACCCCTGCGGGGACTGCCGCCCCCTCGCCCGGGCGTCCTGAGCCTCTCGCCTCAGACTGGTCTGCTCGGGGCCGCGTAACCGCTCGCCAGGGCGACCGCCGCGACGGCGGCCATCCAGCCAAAGAGGCCTCCTGTTGCCTGGCGCAGGGCGAAATGGAAGCCCGCCGCCCAACCGAGCACGCCAAAGAGAACGACGACGCCCGCCCGGCGCGTCCGCGGAACGGCAAGCAGCAGGCCGCCGGCGATCTCGGAGACCCCGAGCGCGACGGCCGCTGCCTCCGGGTATCCCTGCTTCACGAACCAGTGGCGCCCATGGAGCAGGAAAACAACCGCCATGGCCGCCAGCGTCAGCCCCACCGCCGCCGCCCCGAGCGTCACAATCCGACTCAAGGCGCTCTTTGGCGCCGCGTCAGCGTTCATCGCCGCTCTCGATCAACCGGTGGCTCGCGCGTGCGTCGAGATCCAGGCCGTAGATGCGCTTCAGGTCCGCGATCTGCCGGAGCGTCTGGTCGGAAAAGGGCGACGCCTTCCCGTCGAAAGCATGCAGCACGATGCCTTCGAGCAGGTCTCCGAGAGAGAGGTCTTTCAGCTCCGCCAGTCCCTTCAAGACCTTCACCAGTCGCTTCTCCATGCGCACGCCGGTCTGGACGCGTTCGACGACGAACCGCCGCTCCGGCGCCTCCCTTTGGCGCCTGCGGGGAGAGGATCCCGGACGTTTTGTTACCATGGTAACAAAGTACCATAATGGCCCGCCCGGCGCAAGGCCTCCGACCTGATAATCTGGCCCGTGATGAGCAAGAACGGCGGGCCCGACGATCATGCGAAGCGGGTGCACGAGTCCTTCGACTCGCTGCACGAGAAGCTCGGGCCCAAGCTCGACACCGGCGCGCGCGAGTCGGTCGAGAAGCTGCGGGCCGCGGCCGTGCAGAAAGACGGCGCCGCCGTGCGCGAGCACTTGATCGACGTGCGGCAGCGCCACGGCTGGCTCTACCGCGAGCTCGTCGCGCACCCGCGCGTTGCAGCCCTCTAGACGAGCTCGCCCTCCTCGGGCTCTGAAGCGAGGCCCCGGCCCGCCGTGACCGCCTCGCTGCGCCCGACCGGCCGCCAGGCGATCGACCGCTATCTCGAGAGCTACAACTTCCGCGAGTTTCACTCAACCCGCGTCCACGCTGCTCCCGAGGCGGTCTACCGCGCCGTTCTGGAGGTGACCGCCGACGAGATCCGGTGGCTCAAGCCCCTCATGGCGATTCGCTTGTTTCCCGCGTGGCTCAGGGGAAAGCGCCCGCATCGGCCGGCCTCCGCGCCAATCCTCGACGTGGCGACGCGAGGAGCGTTCCTTTACCTGGCCAGGGAGCCGCCGCGCGAGGTCGTCGTGGGCAACGTCGGGCAATTCTGGAAGATCTCAGGCGGCATTGCGCCTCCCAAACCGGCGAGCCCGGAGGCCTTCGTTGCGCTGGACGACCCGGCCTTCGCCAAAGCCGTCATGAACTTCGCCACCGAGGATGCCGGAAGCGGCTGGACGCTCCTCACGACGGAGACGCGGATTTTCGCTCCCGAGGGCAACGCCCGCCGGCGCTTTGCCGCCTACTGGCGGCTGATCTACCCGGGCAGCTCGCTGATCCGCGTCGGGTGGCTCGAAGGCATCAAGAGGCGGGCCGAAGCGGGATCTTGAGGATGGCCGGAAAAACGAGCCCGGCTTCGTCCACGGCGCCGGTCTTCTCGTCGAAGCGCTTCCACTGGCTCTTGCCGACGACGTAGAGGTCGTCGTCCACGACGGTTGCCAGAGTCGGCTCGAGGAACTCCGGGTCCGCCTGGTCGAGGACCGACACGTGCGCCACGCGCGAGCCGGTGGGGTCGAGCCTCAATCTCAGGACGCGGTGCGGACGCAGCAGATTCTGGGTGACGACGAGGTCGCCGCGGTACCGGACGAGCCCGTCGACGCCGAGCAGCGCCACACCCGGAAATGGCACGACCTCCTGCCGCTTCCTCGTCTTCGGGTTGACGACGAAGAGCCCGACGCTCCAGTCGGCGATATACAGCTGCTCGCCGCCGCTCTCGAAGACCAGCCCCTGCGGCGAGCGGAACACTCCCGGCGCAATGAACTCCTCGAGCTTGTCGCCTCCGGCCCGGACCACGTAGATCCCGGAGCCGGCGCTGTCCGTCGCGTACACGTCGCCGTTTTCCGCCAGCGTGAGGTCGTTCAAGACATGCGGCTTGCCGTCTCTGGGCAGCGCGAGCTTGCGCCGCAACATGCCATTTCTCAGGTCATAGGCGAAAAGGGCCGTCGAGCCTTCGAGCTCGGGCGCGTAGCCCCGCATCTGCGGCATCGCTGCGCTGCAGGCCCAGAGCACGCGGTTTCTCCAGTCGACCGCGAGAGCGAGCACGGCTTCAATGCCGTCCTGCCCCTCCCGGACGAAGTCGGAGACACTGCCGGCGGGCGAGCGGCGCAGAATCTTGCGCCGGTGCACGCTGCTGACGAAGAAGACGCGCGTGACGGGATCGTAGGCGATGCCTTCGGTCAGCAGGTCCTTCTCGGGGAGCTGGAAGGCGACTTCGCTGCCCCCGAGCGGCTTTTTCATCTCGGCCGCCCGCCGCAGCAGCGGAGCGAAGGCGTCCGATCCGCGTGCCGACGCGAGATCCGCGTCGTCCTCGAGGCCGAAGTCGATGCCTTTGTCGAGAAGCTCGTCCAGCAGCCGGGCCGCCGCCACGGCGTGGCCGTTCAACGCTTCGGCGCAGGCGAGGTTATAGATGTTGCCGGGCCGATTGGGATCGAGATCGCGCAGCTTGCGGGTCGCTTCGAGCAACGCCGGCCAGTCCTTTGCTCGGTGGGCCTCGGCCGCCTTCACCCGCAGCGTGGCGGTCAGCTCCCGCGTCGCCGTGTCCTGACCTGGAGCCTGTGCCGAGCCCAGAAAGAGAACGGCGCAGAGGACTAATCCGAGGCGGCGCATCGAGACCTCCACGGCCATTCTGTGCCGGGACCCGTCGGCGCGGGCCACTTTCGGGACGAGAGCCGGCGCCCTCCGCATGAAAACAACCTCAAGAAGGCCGTCGGGCGCCATCCAGATGCCCACCGGCGGTGTATCCCTCCCGAAGCCGCCGATGGCTTCGAAGGGAGAACCGATGAGAGATTCGTTCGATCGACGCAGGTTTCTGAAGGTGGTGGGCACGTCCATCGGCGCGGGAGCCCTGTTTCACGTGGCCCCGATGCTCGGGCAGAGCCCAAACGGGCGGCGCCTCGCCGCCCTGCTCGGCAAGAGCAACGGCGAGGCCCCGACGCCGTTCTCCTTCGTGCAGCTCTCCGACACCCACGTCGGCTTCTCCGGCCCGCCGAACCCGACCGGCACCGCGGCCTTCGAGCGGGCCGTAGCGATGATCAACGGCCTGCCGCAGCAGCCCGACCTCGTCCTCTTCACCGGCGACCTGACGCACGACAGCGAGAAGCCCGGAGAGCCCGCCGACCGGATGCGCCTCTTCAAGAAGATCGCCGGGCGCCTCCGGGCGCCGCTCGTCAAGTACGTTCCCGGAGAGCACGACGCCGGCCTCGACGGCGGCGCGCTCTTCCGCGACGTCTTCGGCGAGACCCACTACTCCTTCGACCACAAGGGCGTCCACTTCGTCGCGCTCGACAACGTCTCGCTGGCGCGGCCCGACGTCGGCCCGGAGCAGCTCGCCTGGCTGCAAGACGGATCTGGCGCGCTTCCCGCGACGGCGCCCATCGTCGTCTTCACCCACCGCCCGCTCTTCGACCTGCGGCCGGACTGGGAGTGGTTCACCGGCGACGGCGACGAGGTCATGAACCTGCTCGCGCCGTACGAGAACGTGACCGTCCTCTACGGCCACATCCACCGTCAGCACGAGCACACCGAAGGCCACTCGACCACCACTTCGCCGCGCGATCGCTCATCTTCGCCTTCTCCGACCCGGAGACCGGCGCGCGAAGAAGCCGATCCCGTTCGACCCGCAGCAGCCCTTCGCGAACCTCGGCCTGCGCGTCGTCGAAGAGACGCGCCGGCAAGGCGCATCGCGCCCCAAGGTCCAGGACGTCGAGCTGACCCTCCGCGAATACGCCGGAACCGTTGGCATCCAGCAGTTCTTGAAAGAAGGAGTCACCCTGTGAAGAAAAGCGCCCTCGCTCCTCGCCATCACACTTGCACTCGCCTTTCCGGCCCTGGCTCGGCGCCGATGACGCGCGCGGACCGTCGACGATCACGGCCAAGCGTTTCGAGTTCGTGCCCTCGACCCTCACGTTGAAGAAGGGAGAGACCGTGCGCCTCCGCATCACGAGCGAGGACGTCACGCACGGCCTCTTCCTGCGCCCTCTGAAGATCGACACCGACATCGTGCCGGGCGAGGTGCGCGAGCTGACGGTGACGCCGCAGGTCGCCGGCACGTTCACCGCCATCTGCCACCACTTCTGCGGCGCCGGGCACGGCGGCATGAAGCTGACCGTCATCGTCGAGTGAGTGCATGAAGACTCTCAGCAAGCTGCTCCTCGTGCCCGCACTCGCCGCGCTCTGCGCGGGCGCCCTGATCGGAACGGGCCTCTACGACTTCTCCGCCACGAACCCGCCCGGCCGGCTCGAGGAGCGGCTTGCCACGTTCGCTCTCAACCGCTCGATCGAGCACCACGCCCCGAAGGGGAGAAACCCGCTCGGTGATTCTGCCGAGACCGCCACGGCCGGGCTCGTTCTCTTCCGCACCCACTGCCTCGACTGCCACGGCGCGCCGGGCGCCGACCCGACCGACGGCGGCGCGAGTCTGAATCCACCGGCGCCGGGCCTGACGCTTCCGCGGGTCCAGGCCCGTCCCGACGGCGAGCTCTTCTGGATCGTCTCGCGCGGTGTCCGGATGACCGGAATGCCGGCGTTCGGCCCGTCGCGCAGCGAAGCGGAAATCTGGCAGCTCGTCGCCGCGCTCCGGCGACTGCCCCGCCTGACCGAAGGCGAGCGCCGCTCGCTCGCGGTCGGGCGGTAGCATGAGGCTTGTCACGGCGCCGATCGACCCATCCGACGAGGAGCTGATGCGAGCGCTCGCGTCCGGGCGCGAGGACGCCATCGGACCGATCTACTCGCGCTACGCCCCCATCGTTTTCGGGATGGCGTCCCAGGCGCTGGATCGGCCCACGGCAGAGGAGATCGTCCAGGATGTCTTCGTCGCCGTCTGGAAGAATGCCGCATCGTTTGACCCGGCGCGGGGGCCTGTCCGGCCGTGGCTCCTTCAGATCGCCCACTATCGGATCGCCAACGAATTGCGCAGCCGCAGCCGGCGGCCGAAGGCAGAGGCCGATCCGGAGGGCGAACGCCTGGCCGGCCTACCGGACCCCGCGCCCGACCAGATGGAAATCACGTGGACCGAGTACCGCCGCGCCGCCCTGCGCCGTGCCCTCGAAGAGCTCCCGCCGCCCCAGCGCCAGGCCCTGGGCCTCGCCTTTTTCGAAGACCTTTCGCACGGCGAGATCGCCTCGGTGCTCGAACTGCCGCTCGGCACGGCCAAGTCACGTGTGCGCGCGGGTCTCGCTCGCGCTGCGCGGAAAGCTCGCGCCGCTCGTGGCGATGCTCGCGTTCCTGGCCGTCCTTGCCGGCGTCGCCTTCGAAGTCTAGAGCCGCCGCCGCGCGCTCGCAACCGACGAGCGCGCGCTCACGATGCTCACTTCGAGCGACGCGCAGGCCCTTCGGCTCACCGCCACGCCCGACGTCCAGCCGGAGACGCATGGCGTCTACCGCTACCGCCCCGGCGCCACGACGGCTGTCATCACGTTCTCGAACTTCTCGCCGGCGCCGCCGGGCCGCTCCTACCAGGCCTGGGCCCTTTACGGTGGCCGTTGGATCTCGCTCGGCCTCGCTCGCCCCGACGCCTCCGGCAAGGCCCGCCTGATCGCCGAAGGGCCCTCGTTCAAGGCCACGGCCCGAGGCCCTGCAGGTCACCGTCGAGCCGGAATCCGGAAGCCTCTCGCCTGCCGGCCCCGCCGTCATCGCCTGGCGCGAGCCGTAACTAGAAACGTCCGGCTCGAGAGGGCTCGGTGCTAGGCTACGGCCACTCGTTCCATGCATCTGACCTCGCTCGACTGGACGATCGTCACCGCGTCGATCGTCATCTCCTTCCTGCCGGCGATCTTCTTCGCGCGGCGGGCGAGCAAAAACACGGCCGAGTTCTTCACCTCCGGCCGCGCGGCGCCCTGGTGGCTCGTGGGCGTCTCGATGGTGGCGACGACGTTCTCGACCGACACGCCGAACCTCGTCACCAACATGGTTCGGGAGAGGGGCGTATCGGACAACTGGCTCTGGTGGTCGTTCCTGCTGACGGGAATGCTCACGGTCTTCTTCTACGCCCGCATGTGGCGACGCTCGGGCGTGCTGACCGACCTCGAGTTCTACGAGGTGCGCTACTCGGGCGAGGCCGCCGCCTTCGTGCGCGGCTTCCGCGCGGTCTACCTCGGCCTCTTCTTCAACTGCGTGATCATGGCGACGGTCAACCTCGCCGCGGCCAAGATCGGCAACATCGTGCTCGGCTGGTCGATGCAGCGCACGCTTCTCCTCTGCTCGGTCATCACCATCTTCTTCGCATCGGTCTCGGGCCTCTGGGGAGTTCTCGTCACCGACTCGCTCCAGTTTTCGATCACGATGACCGGCACCTTTGCCGTCGCCTACTTCGTCGTCAAGCAGCCGCAGGTGGGAGGCCTCAAGGGCCTCATCGCCCAGACCGACCCGAAGACGTTGAACCTGCTGCCTGATTTCGGCGACTGGAAAACCGCTCTGGCCGTTCTCATCATCCCGATCACGATCCAGTGGTGGTCCGTCTGGTACCCCGGCGCCGAGCCGGGCGGCGGCAGCTACATCGCCCAGCGCATGCTCGCCTCCCGAAGCGAGAAGGACGCGCTGACGGGCACTCTCCTGTTCAACGTCATGCACTACGCCCTGCGCCCGTGGCCCTGGATCATCGTCGCCCTCTCGTCGATCCTGATCTATCCCTCGCTCGCAGACATCCAGAAAGCCTTTCCGTACGTCGACCCGAAGCTGATCGGCAACGACATGGCGTATCCGGCCATGCTCCGGTTCCTGCCGGCCGGTTTCCTCGGCCTGATGGTCGCCGGCATGCTCGCTGCCTACCGCTCGACGATCGAGACGCACCTGAACTGGGGCACGTCCTACCTCGTGCACGATTTCTACCGGCGCTTCCTGCGGCGCAGCGCCTCCGAGAAGCACTACGTCTTCATGGGACGCGTGGTGACGGCGCTCCTGATGGTCTGCGCCGCGCTCCTGACCTTCGCTCTCGACACCGCCAAGGAGAGCTTCGACCTCATCCTGTCAATCGGCGCGGGCACGGGGCTGATTTACCTGCTGCGCTGGTTCTGGTGGCGGATCAACGCCTGGAGCGAAGTGGCCGCCATGGTGAGCTCCTTCATCGTCGCCGTGGGATTCTTCGTCGCCGGAAAGACAGGTGCAAAGGTCCCGTCGCACGTGTCTCTGCTCGTGACCGTGGCGTCGACGACGGTCGTGTGGGTCGCCACCACCTACCTGACCAAGCCCACGGACCGCGCGACCCTCGTGCGCTTTTTTGCGCTCGTGCGGCCGGCCGGTCCGGGCTGGGGTCCCATACGCGCCGAATCCGGAGTCTCCTCGTCTCCGGACAGCCTGCCGCAGAACATGCTCGGCTGGATGCTCGGCTGCCTGTTCGTCTACTCCGGGCTCTTCGGCACGGGCAGCTTCCTGTACGGCAAGACGCCTCTCGGCCTGGTGTGGCTCGCTCTCTTTGTCGGAAGCGGCGCCGGGCTCGTCTACCTCGTGCCCCGGCTGTGGTCCCGGGATACGGCGGCCTCGTCTCAAAGGTGAGCGCACCGCTTCGCAAGGCCGTCGTCCTGGCGCGCGGCCTCGGATCGCGGATGCGGCAGGCGGACGCGGCGGCTCGGCTCGACGCCGATCAATCCGCCGCGGCCGACACCGGCATCAAGGCCATGATCCCGGTCGGCCGCCCGTTTCTCGACTACGTCCTCTCGTCTCTGGCCGACGCGGGCTTGACCGATATCTGCCTCGTGATCGGCCCCGAACACGGCGCGATTCGCCACCACTACACGAAGGCCCCGAGGCCGTCGCGGCTTCGTATCGGTTTCGCGATCCAGGAGAAGCCTCTCGGCACCGCCGACGCCGTGCTCGCCGCCGAGAGCTTCGTCGCCGGCGACCATTTCGCCGTCATCAATTCCGACAATCTCTACCCTGCGTCGGCCCTGAAATCGCTCGTCCACATGGGCGGCGCGGGCCTGCCCGTCTTTCGCAAGAGCACTCTGCTCGGGCACGGCAACATCCCCGAAGAGCGCGTGCGCCGCTATGCCGTGGCCGCCGTCTCGCGCGACGGGTTCTTGCAGCGCATTCTCGAGAAGCCCGACGAGGCGACCTTCTCTTCTCAGGGCGACGACCCCTGGATCAGCATGAACTGCTGGCGCTTCTCGCCGGGGATCTTCCAGGCCTGCCGGGAAAGCGAAGTCTCGCCCCGAGGCGAGCTCGAGCTGCCCCGGGCCGTCGACTACGCGATCGTCACCCTCGGCCAGCGCTTCCGCGCCGTTCCCTGCAAGGAGGGCGTCCTCGACCTGTCGACGCGGGCCGACATCGCCGACCGTCGCGGAGCGCCTGCGCAGGGTCGAAGTCTCCCTGTGACCGGGACCTCGGCCCTCTGCGAAGCCGGACTCTCAGGTCCGGAAGCCGCGCGCAAGGCCGCCCTGTTCGAGCGGGCCGGTGCCGCACACGAGAAGCTCGCCGGACGCGCCGCGAAGAGTGTGAGCCGCCTCTTCGTGCCGGGCCGCATCGAGGTCCTGGGCAAGCACACCGACTACGCGGGCGGCCGGAGCCTGCTATGCACCGTCGAGCGGGGCTTCTGCCTCCTCGCCTCGGCGCGAGCGCGACAGGCGAGTCGTCATCGCAGACGCCGGCCGCGGCCTCTCGGCCGAGGTCCCGCTCGACGCGGATCTCGCGCCGGAGGCTGAGGGCTGGATCGTCTACGCCGCGGCCGTGGCCCGAAGGATCGCCCAGAACTTCCCGGGACCGCTCTGCGGAGCGGACATCGCGTTCGTCTCGGATCTGCCGCGCGCGTCGGGACTGTCCTCCTCGAGCGCTCTCGTCGTGGCGGTGTTTACGGCCCTGGCCGACCTCAACTGTCTCGGGCGAACGCCCCGAGTACAACGCCTCGATCAAAAACAAAGAAGACCTCGGCGGCTACCTCGGATGCCTCGAGAACGGACAGACGTTTCGGGGCCTGCCCGGAGACCGCGGCGTCGGCACGTTCGGAGGAAGCGAGGACCACACGGCGATCCTCTGCTGCCGACCCGGCACGCTCTCGCAGTACAGCTTCTGTCCCGTCCATCACGAGCGCTTCCTTCCCAGCCCCGAAGGCTTCACCTTCGCCGTCGCATCGAGCGGCATCGCCGCCGAAAAGGCCGGCAGCGCGCGAGACAAGTACAACCGCCTGTCTCTCGCGACCTCGGCAATCCTCGATCTCTGGCGCCTCGAGACCGGGCGCTCCGACGCGACGCTGCTCACAGCCGCCACCTCCTCTCCGGGGGCGCCGGCTGAGATCCGGCGGATCCTCCGCGGCTCGAGCGATCCGTCCTTCGGAGCGCCGTATCTCGTCGGCCGCTTCGAGCAGTTTCTGGAGGAGTCGACCCGGATCATCCCGGCCGCCGGCGACGCTCTCGCGCGCGGCGACACCGCCGCCCTCGGCCTCCTCGTCGACCAATCCCAGGATCTGGCGGAGCGTTTTCTCGGCAACCAGATCCCGGAAACGATCCGGCTGGCACAGCAGGCGCGTGACCTCGGAGCGGCCGCGGCATCGGCTTTCGGAGGGGGCTTTGGCGGCAGCGTCTGGGCCCTCGTCTCGGAGAACGACGCCGACGCCTTCCTCACCAGCTGGGCCAAAAGCTACGCGAAATCCTTCCCGGCCCACACCGCGGCGTGCGAGTTCTTCCGAACTCGGGCAGGCCCCCCGCTTCTCCACCTCTAGTTTCTCTGCGTGAACAAAGCCGTATTCCCGGAGCAGCTTTGAAAACCTCTGGAATGCGACGCGCAGGCCTGTCGTTTCGGGATCTTGAGTACGGGCGCCGCAACTTCGGTGAACCGGCTCCTTCGGTTCTTGCGTATTTCCTTATCGGCGGATCCGGCAGTCCCGGTGTCTCCGGATAGCGGGAATCGCCAACAAGGGGGACCTGGCTCATGAGTGAAACGTTCAATCTTCCGGTCATTCCGATGCGGAATGCCGTCCTTCTGCCCGGCGTATCCCTTCCGATCTCGGCAGGGCGCCCCGGGACCATGCGCGCCATCGAGGCGGCCCTGAACGGCTCCCAGCGGCGCGTTTTCGCCGTCGCGCAGCGGCAGGAGAACGAAAGCGTCACGCCGGACATGCTCTACACGATCGGCACGATCGCGACCCTGGGCTCCGTACAGCGCGGCCTGGGGGGAGCCCGCCTTCTTCTCGAAGGCCAGACCCGCGGCATCGCCCTGCGCATCGTCGAGAAGGACGGCTATCTCGAGGCGACCGTTCAGGAGGCCCTGGAGATGCGGCCGCTCGACGCGAGGGACTCCGCTTTCCTCGCCCTCCACCGCGAAGCGCGCGAGCGCGCGGCCGAGCTCGGTCGCAAGCTCGGCCTGCCCGACGAAGCCATCGCCCAGGTCCTCTCGGAGGTCCAGGACCCCGGCAAGCTGGCCGATCTCGTGGCTGGCTATCTCGACATTCCGACGGCCGACCGGCAGAGCCTTCTCGAGACGCTTTCGGTCGAGGACCGCCTGCGGCGCGTGCTCGTCTTCGTGCAGCGTCAGATCGACGTCCTTTCGGCGCAGGAAGACATCCAGTCGAAGGTGAAGGAAGAGCTCGGCGGCAGGCAGCGCGAGGTGTACCTGCGCGAGCAGCTGAAGGCCATTCAGAAGGAGCTCGGGGAGGGCGAGGGCGCCCAGGAAGAGTCGTTGAAAGAGCTGAAGGCAACGCTCGATGCGCTCGAGCTGCCCGAGGCCGCCCGCAAGGAGGTCGAGCGCGAGTGGGCCCGGCTGACCCGCGCCGGGCGAGAGTCGATGGAGTCGCAGGTCATTCGGACCTATCTCGAGACGGTGGCCGAGCTGCCCTGGAACACGCGCAGCGCCGAGAAGCTCGACGTGCAGGAAGCCGCGCGCATCTTGAACGAGGACCACTTCGGCCTGTCCGACGTCAAGGACCGGATCCTGGAGTTTCTCGCCGTGCGGCAACTCTGGGAGGAACGGGAGAAAGCGGAAGAGCCCGCAGCGGCTGAGAAGCCGGAGGGCAAACCGGCCGAGGATCCGCCGAACCGGCCGTACGCTTCGGACGACACGGGTTCCCATGGCCGTGGCCGCATCCTGCTTTTTTCCGGCCCTCCCGGGGTCGGCAAGACCTCCCTCGCCAAGTCGATCGCGCGAGCCATGGGCCGCAAGTACGTCCGCATCTCCCTGGGAGGCGCGCGGGACGAAGCCGACATCCGCGGTCACCGGCGGACCTACGTTGGCGCGATGCCCGGCCGGATCCTCCAGGGCATGAAGCAGGCGGGTACCAAGAACCCGGTCTTCCTGCTCGACGAGGTCGACAAGCTCGGCGTCTCTTTCCAGGGCGACCCGGCCTCGGCTCTCCTCGAGGTGCTCGACCCGGCGCAGAACGACAGCTTTACGGACCATTACCTCGGCGTGCCGTTCGACCTCTCGGAGGTCATGTTCATCGCTACGGCCAACTTCATCCAGAGCATCCCCGGCCCCCTGCTCGACCGCATGGAGGTGGTCACGTTTGCCGGGTACACGGAGGAGGAGAAGCTCGCGATCGCCAAGAGCTACCTCGTGCCGCGGCAGTTGAAGGAGAACGGCCTCGACGCCGCGCAGCTCGCGCTTCCGGATGGCGCGATCCGCGAGGTCATCTCGAATTACACGCGCGAGTCGGGCGTCCGGCAGCTCGAGCGCGAGCTCGGGAAGCTCGCCCGCAAGGTCGCGCGCCGGATCGCCGCGCGCGAGATCGCGTCCCAGACCGTGGCGCCCGAGGAAATCCGCGGCCTGCTCGGCCGCCCGCGCGTGCATCCCGAGCGGATGGCGCGGCAGGACCAGGTCGGCATCTCGACCGGCATGTACTACACGCCGGCCGGCGGCGACATCATGTTCGTCGAGGCGACGCTCATGCGCGGCAAGGGAGATCTCATTCTGACGGGGCAGCTCGGCGACGTCATGAAGGAATCGGCACGCGCCGCCTGGACTTTCGCCCGCAGCCATGCCGCGTGGCTCGGGATCGACGACCGGGAGTTCGACAGGGACCTGCACATCCACGTGCCGGCAGGCGCGATCCCCAAGGACGGCCCCTCGGCCGGCATCGCCATGGCCTCGGCCGTCGTCTCCTCGCTCTCGAGGCGCCCCGTGAAGAACGACATCGCCATGACGGGCGAGATCACGCTGTCGGGCCGTGTGCTCCCGATCGGAGGCCTCAAGGAAAAGATCCTGGGGGCGGTCCGGGCCGGCATTAACGAGTTCGTCATCCCGAATGAGAACGAGCCCGACCTCGAGGACCTCTCGAAGGAGGTCCGCGATTCGATCCATGTCACGCCCGTCGCGACGCTCGCCGAGGCCCTCGCGCTGACGCTGCGCAACACCTCGCTCGAGAACGGCCGCCTGCAGTTCAACGGCGGCGACTCGCGCGCCGCCGGCGGCGCCGCGCACTGATCCGGGAGGCATGCTCCGCCGCCTCCTGACCCGGGTCGGCTACGCCGCGCTCGGCGTGGTGTACGCCGCTCTGGGCGTCGTCGCGATTCAGATTGCGCTCGCCGGAGCGCGCGACCGCGTTAAGGGCTTTCCCGCCGGGTTCCGGTATCTCCTCGCGCGTCCCTACGGCCCGACGGTCGTCGCCTGGGTTGCGGCTGGGCTCGCGGCGTTCGTGCTGGCCCGACTGCTCGACGCGTTCGATCGCAAGCGGCCCGTCCTCGCGCGTTGCCTCGCGCTCGCCGATTCGATCGGCCATGCTGGCCTCGCCTGGATGGCTGTGTCTCTGCTCCTGCGCCTCCGTCGCGGCCCCGGCCTTTCCCGCCCTTTTCTCGCCTGGCTCCTCTCGCAGCCCTGGGGCCCGGCGGCTCTCGAAGCGGCGGCGGTCGTTGTCATCGCCGTCGGCGCGGTCCAGCTCTGGCTGGGCCTGAGCGGCAGCACCCTCGGACAACAGCTCGCGCCTCGCCGCCTAGGAGCGGCGGGTCCCTACGCCATCCGCGTCGGTCGCTTTGGCCGCGCCGTCCGCGGCCTCGTCACCGTGATCATCGGCTGGTTCCTCGTGCGCGTCGCGCAGGAGATCGACCCCCGGGAGTTCCACGAGATCGGCGGCGCCCTCGAGGTCCTTCACCGGATGCGCTTCGGCGGCGTTCTCCTCGGGATTGCCGGCGCCGGCCTCTGCGCCTACGGCGCCTACCTCGTCCTGCTCGGGTTCTTCCGCAAGGCGAGCTGACTCAGTCGAAGTACATGTCCTCCGAGGCGGCGCCCTCGCCCGTCGCGCGGAGCGACTCCGACGTCGGCCTTGACGACCGTCACCGTGCAGGGAGCTTGCGCGACGACGTGCGAGGACACGCTTCCGAGGTATCGGCGAAGGGTCGAGCTGCCCCGTGAGCCGATCACGATCTGGTCCACGCGGTTCAACGCGCGCGAACGCCAGGATCGCGGCTGCCGGATCCGGCGCCTCGAGCACGTGGTACGTGACCTTTCCGGACGAGAGGTGCAGGGTCTTCGCCCACTGCTTGAGATCGACGAGCCGCCGGACATGGAGGTTGCGCCCCTCCTCGTCCACGTTCATGTCCATGCCGATGCGGGAGGTCTTCAGCACCGTGACGCAGGCCAGGCGCGCCCCCGGCTCCGCCTGGAGCACCCGCCGGGCCGCCAGGCGCAGGGCCTCCGCCAGCGCCTCGGACCCCTGCAGGAGGTCGACGGCGAGGACGATGATCGGAGCCTGCGCGAGGTGGCGTTCGGCCGACAAGGGAGCGTCGCGCTCGGCGCCGAGTGCGCCCATGCGGCGCCTGGAGACGGTCCAGAAACTGTCGCGCGTCATCCGCTCGGCCCGCGCCGTGAGCACGACCTGGTCCGGGTGCTGCAGCTCGAAGGCGACCTGCGCCGCCGTCTCGGGGCGGCTTGCTCGCCTCGACCTCCAGGCAATGCAGGATGATCTCCTGCAGCCAGGGCGGGCAGGCTCGGGGCGCGCGCCCGCGGCGGGATCGGGTCCCGGTACAGGCGCTGCCGCAGGCCGCGGACGCGTCGTCGGGTTGCCGAACGGGCCGCTCTCCGGTGGCCAGGATGTAGAGCAGGACACCGAGCGCGAAGAGATCGCTGCGCGGATCGCTTCGGACGTGGCGGACCTGCTCCGGGGAGATGTACGGAGCCGTTCCCGATCGGCAGGCGAAATTCCTCGGCCAGGAGGTCCGGGAGCCGGTCGTGCCGCGACAGCCCGAAGTCGATCAGGACGGCCTCGCCGCTCTCGCGGAACATGACGTTGCTCGGCTTGAGGTCCAGGTGGATCACGCCCTGGGTGTGCAGGTCGTGCAGCGCGGCGCGACGCGGGCGCCGATCGATGCGAGCTCCTGCGGCGGCAGCGGCGCATCCGGAATCCGCGCGCGCAGCGTGCCGCCGGGGATCAGCTCCATCACGATGTAGGGCTGCACCGACAGGTCGCCCGCCGCGACGAACCGGGGCACGTGCGGGCCCGTGAGCGTGGGCAGGATCATCTGCTCCACCTCGAAGCCCACGATCGGCGGCCGGGTCGTCGAAGGTCCGCAGGAGCGGGATCTTCATGATGAGCGCTTCGGCCGAGCCGGGCCTGGACGGCGCGCCAGATGGTCGCCATGCTGCCCTCGTGGATCAGCTCGAGCAGACGGAAACCATCGATGACGTCGCCGGCCTCCGGGCGCTTTGGCCGCGCGCCCTTCAGGACCCCGCCTCCAGGCGCTCCCCGAGATCTCGGGGAAGGCCGGCCTCGCGGATCTTGCGCGCCGCGCGCAAGGTGGTCGTAGGGCACGCGAAACCACGTCATCGCGCCGCCCGACTCGTCGAAGCAGGGCGTAGGCCGCCGCCGGATTGCCGTCGCGCGGCTGCCCGACCGATCCCGGGATGGCCAGCCAGCGGCGCCGCGGCCCGAGCGGAACGCCCGTCCCCGGCACCGGGGCGAACGCGGCGACCCGGCCGTCGGAAGTCATGTGGTACAGCGCCGGCGGTGTGCGCGTGTCCGCAGACCGTGAGCCGGCGCGAGCCGTCGCGCGCAGGCTGCGGCCGGCGTCGAAGGACCCCGTGATGTAGTCCCAGCTCGGCCGGCGCCCAGGCATTGGCGTGCACGTACAGCCGCTCGCCCTGCTCGACCTGGAGCGGCAGGCCCGCCAGGAAGGCGAGGTGTTCCGGCGACAGCTCGCGGCGCGTCCACTCGATCGCCTGGCGGGCCTCCGGCTGCATCGCGGCCGACGGCTCGCCGCGTCACCGCCAGATCGTGGTTGCCCATCACAGCGACGGCCCCTCGCTCGACGAGCGCCATGACGTCGTCCAAGACCCGCGCGGGGCTCGGCGCCGTAGCCGACGAGATCGCCCAGGAAACGCGAACTGGTCGGCGCCGGCCCGGCCCGCGTGCGAAAGACAGGCCGACAGCGCCTCGTGATTGGCGTGGACGTCGGTCAGGAAAGCGATGCGCATGGAAATGGGCCGCGCCGCGAACTAAGCTACCATCGCGCCGTGCCCTCGACGCGACGGCTCGCCGGCGTCTTTTCGGTCCTCGCGGTGTTGGCACCCGCCGCGGCGCGCCCAGAAGCCGCCGATCGGACGAAGCTGGCCGCCGAGGTGCGGTCGGAGTTCCTCTTCTCGTGGGAAGCCTACAAGCGCTACGCCTGGGGCCACGACGAGCTGAAGCCGGTCAGCAAAACCCCGAAGGACTGGCACGCCGCGACGCTCCTCATGACGCCGGTCGACGCGCTCGACACGATGCTCGTCATGGGCCTCAAAGACGAGGCCGACGACGACGAAGGCGTACATCCTCGGACAACCTCTCGTTCGACATGGACATCGAGGTCAAGAACTTCGAGATCACCATTCGTCTGCTCGGCGGGCTGCTCTCCGCCTATCAGATGACGGGCGACAGGCGCCTGCTCGCCAAAGCAGAGGACCTCGGCAACCGGCTCCTGCCGGTCTTCGACTCGCCGACCGGAATGCCCTACATGTACGTGAATCTCAAGACGGGCAGGACAAGGGGCGCAAGGTCCAACCCGGCCGAGATCGGCACGCTGCTTGCTCGAGTTCGGTACGTTGTCCAGGCTGACGAAGCGGGACGTCTTCTTCGACAAGGCGAAAAAGGCATTGGTCGCGCTCTTTGAGCGCCTGCCGAAGACAGGCCTCGTCGGCGAAGAGATCGACGTCGAGACCGGGCAGTGGAAGAGCGCCACGAGCCACGTGGGCGGCGGGATCGACTCGTACTACGAGTACCTCTTGAAGTGCGAACGCCTCTTCCAGGACAGGGAGTGCGGCGACATGTGGCGGCCGAGCGTGGCCGCCGTGAATCTGTTCCTGGCCGACGACGGGCCGTCCGGCCTCTGGTACGGCGAAGCCGACATGAGGACCGGCCGGCGCACCTCCACGACCTACGGCGCGCTCCAAGCGTTCTTTCCGGCCGTTCTTGCCTGGGCGGCGACCTGCCCCGCGCGCGCCGCCTGCAGGAATCCGGATTCCGGATGTGGATGCTTCACGGCATCGAGCCGGAGGTTCTCGACTACAGCACGATGAAGGTCGTCAGCGCCGGCTATCAGCTCCGGCCCGAGATCGCCGAGTCGGCCTATTACCTCCACCACTTCACGAAGGACGCGAGGTACCTTGAAATCGGGCGCGCTGTTCTTCGAGGACCTCGTGCGGTACTGCCGGACAGACGCCGGGTACACCACGTTGAAGAGCGTCGTGACGAAGGAGAAGGGCGACCTGATGCCCAGCTACTTCCTCGCCGAGACGCTGAAGTACCTCTACCTGCTCTTTGCTCCCGAGGCCCTCGACTTCGACGACGTCGTCTTCAACACGGAAGCCCATCCCCTGCGACGGGAGTAGAGAGGTCGCTCGAGTCAGTGCCCGGTTGCCGCGTTTGCGGCCACCGACTCGACGAAGCGTTTGTAGCCGTCCCCGTTCTTGACGGTCACGGCAAAACCCGCGGGCAACCCGGCGCGCAGCAGGGCGGGCGGATTGAACGTCCGCACGACCTCGCCCTGGATTAACAGCTGGCTCTCTTGAAAACGCAGCGTCACGAGCAGCTTCTGCCCGACTTCCGGCATCCGGCTCGTCCGCACGAAGAGCCCGCCCATGGAGACGTCCCACGTCATTCCGGTGACCCTCTGCTCCGAGGCGACGAAGTCGAGCACCACCTCGGTCCGATATCGCGGATGGGCTCTCTTGTTCTCGTGCATCTTCGGCGAACTCCCCCCTAGAAGCGGCCAGCGAGACTCGGACGGGTGGCTCACGGACCCTTACCGTGCAAATCTCCTACCGCCTCGCAACTTGTTGAGGGGACACCCCCGGGCCGTGTCCGGTTCCCTCGACCGCCGCGCCTTTCGTTACCTCTGGTGACGGGCCCGGCGGCAGGTTTCCGAGGGACGGTCTAGGCCTCTTCGGGCAGGCTCGAGAGCATGTGCGCGGCCGCGCGCCACTCCCGGCGGGCATCCTGGAGGGAGGACCGGGAATCGCGCAACGACTGTTTCCACGATCGGGCGAGCTCCGCCGACGCGGCCCGACCGCGCTCCAAGAGCTCGCGCCGCTTCGCGTCCGCCTCGTGCCACAGGAGAACTGCCCGATCGAGCGCGTCGTGCGCGGTCTGGAGGCGCGGCCGAATAGAAGCCGCGACCGCCTCGGGCACGTGGGGCAGACGCGCCTCGGCCTTCGAGATCTTCATCCGGAGGAGCGATTTCTCGATTACGGGTTTCGGCGTGGCCTTCAAG
>CAVUAN010000029.1:0-17156 GCA_963739435.1 uncultured Acidobacteriota bacterium | reverse complement strand
ATCCCTGGTCTTTTCGGGGGTCGACGCCGCAGACCCGGTAGATAGCCCGCTCGAGCGGCTGGAGCACGGGATCGAGAGGGGTCTTCTCTCCCGCAAAGACCTTCTTCATGTAGCCGCCCAGAAGGGGCGTGACCATCGTGATCAGCACGAGATAGAGGGCGAGCTCGAGGACCTGAATGGCCGTCATGGCCTCAAACCTCCTCCGCCTTCAACAGGGCGCGGAACAGGTACCAGATCAGGAAACACCGTGACGGCGAGACCCAGGATGGTCTTCCCCCAGCCCATGGCAGCCCTCAGATCCTGTCGCAGCGCCGCGTGTAAGCGGCGGCGAGCCAGAACATCAGTATTGCGGCGGCGAGAAAGACGAAATCGATCATGGGAGTCTCCCTTCCGTCACGGCACGTTGAATCCGAGCTCGAGGAGAAGACCGTTGCCCTTCGAGTTGCCATTCTTGATCGAATAGGCGCCGTAGAAGACCCATCGTCCGGCCGTGACGATGATCCCGGGGCTCACGTAGCCCAGGCTGCTGTTGCCCGTGTACCAGTCGGCGGCGAGCGTGACGTTTGACGTGATCGCCTGCTCGAGGCCGAAGAGACCTCCGGCCGTGGAGCCCGGAGCGGCGTAGCCCGAGGATGTCCACCAACCGCCAGCAGTCAGCCGTGTGCCGATCGGCAGCTTCACAGCGGCGTGCGCATAGGTCTGGACGGACGGAGTTCCGTCGCTGGTGCCGCGCAGAAAGAACTGCCCGAGCACGCCGGTGGTCAGAAAGAAGATGTCGGTCTTGAGCGGCTGCCACTTGATGTTGGGAATGGCGACGGGAACCGATCGGCCCGGCGTGACGATGCCGCCGAAGTTGACGCCGCCCTCGATGTTTGCGCCGAACCCATAGACCCCGCGGATCGGTGCGCCCGTGGCGAACGCGGGATCGCTCGGTCGCCACAGCCAATCGGTTTCGAGGTACAGCTTGCCCTTGTCGAGCACGTCGGCGGTCGGAACGTTGAAGATCGTCTGCTGACCCTGAGCCGAGCGAGCCGCCGCAGTTCCGAGGATTGCGATACCGACCAGCCGCGCGACATGAGTGCGCTGCAGCGTCATCCGCGCCAGCGGTTTGGCGCGTGAAGAGCGCTCGCGGAGCTCAGCGTTCCACGGCGGCCGGTGGTCGAAAACCATCTCGTCGACTCGCCACAACACCATTGCCTTGCGGACGCAGAAGACGAAGGCAGCCAGGGCCGTGATTCCCCAGAAGATCGGGCCCGGCGGGACAGAGCAGCCTCCGGCCAGGCTGGCCGCGAGGAACGCACCGAGCCCCGCAGTCACCCACCAGCGGGCGCGCCGACGGTCTCGCCGTGAAAGGAGCAGCCACTTCATGAGCGAAGAATCCCGCGCTGCGGGAGAAGAAGTCCGGAAGGAGTTCGAAAGATTGTCGAAAGACGGAGGGCTCCCCGCGACGCGGGTGCCGGCTAGCCCTCGGGGGTGAAGCGGTAGCCGACCCAGGGCTCGGTGCGGAAAAAGCGCGGTCGGTTGGGATCGGGCTCGAGCTTGCGGCGCAGGCTTCCCATGTGGACCCGCAGCGTGTCGTTCGAAACGCCCGCCGTCGTGCCCCAGACGGCCGCCAGCAGCTGGCGGTGGGTCCAAACGGCGCCGGGCTTGCCGAGCAACGTCGCCAGAAGCCCCATCTCCGTCGGCGTCAGGTGGACCTCCTTGCCGCCCCGGCGGACGACGCGGGCCTCGAGATCCGCCTCGATGTCGGCCCACTGGAGGGCCCCGGGCGCCCGGAGCGGGGCTCCCCCCGCCGCAGGAGCGCCTTGGTCCGGGCAGTGAGCTCCGCCACGCCGAAGGGCTTCGTCAGGTAGTCGTCGGCCCCCGCGTCGAGCAGGCGCACCTTTTCGCGTTCCTCGCTTCGCACGGTGAGAACGAGAATGGGCACGGCTCGACGTCTTGCGGATCTCGTCGACCAGCGCCCGGCCGTCGCGGCGCGGCATGGCGAGGTCCGTCACGACGAGGTCGAAGGACCCGTCCGCGAAGAGCTCGAGAGCTTCCTCACCGTCCGAAGCCACGGTCGACCTCGTGGCCGGCGCGCTCCAGGGCGTCGCGGACGACTTTCCTCAGGCCCGCCTCGTCGTCGACGACGAGGATCCGGCTCACGCGGCCCTCGGGATGACGATCTCGAAAAGCGTTCCGCCCGAGGCCGACGAGCCGAGCGTGAGCTCGGCGCCATTGGCTTCGACGAGGCTCTTCGCTATCGAGAGACCGAGCCCCGTGCCGGGCAGGTTTGCCGCGTCCGGCAGCCTGACGAAGCGCTCGAAGACTCGCTCGCGATCCTCCGGCGGGATGCCGGGGCCGCTGTCTTCGACACGAATGCGCACGTGGGCGTCGCCGGCCACGACGGACACCCGGATCTCGGAGCCGGGAGGCGAGTAGCGGGCCGCGTTCTCGAGGCCATGGCCGAGCGCCTCGGTGAGCTGGGCCGGGTCGACCTCGACAGAGAGCTCGGGTGACGGGACGTCGAGAAAGAGAGAGTGGTCCGCGAGCGACTCGCCGAAGCGGGCCAGGGCCGCCTCGACGATCTCGCCGCACGTCACGCGCTCGCGGCGGGGGTGGGCGATGCCCGAGTCGAGCCGCACGACGTCCATGAGCTCGCCGATGCGCCGGGCCAGAGCGGACAGCTCGCTGCGCGCGAGACGCGAGGCGTCGGTCTTGCCCGACGCGCTCTCCCAGTTCTCGACGGCCGCGCTCGCGGCCGCCACGGGCGTCTTCAAGTCGTGCGCCAGGGCGGCGAGCAGTGTGGACTTCATCTCTTCGCTCGTCTTCGTCTTTTCCGCCTCGCGGGCCAGGGCCACGAACCTCTCGCGCTCGAGCGACAGGCCGAGCAGCAGCGCGCAGCCCTCGGCCATGCGCTCGCTCGACGCCATGCCGCGGGCGACGAGCGTCCCGACGCGCTGCACGCCGATGCGGATCGGAAGATAGATGTCGGTCCCGCCAAGCTCCGACGGAAACGCGGCCGAGTTCCCCTGCCGGTAGGCCAGGTCGGCAAGGTCGCGCTGAATGGCGGCGCCCGGAGTCGCAGCCGGCCTCGTGGAGCTCGCCCGTGCCGCGCGCCAGCAGGATCGAGACCTGTTCGGCCTGGAGCGCATGGCGCAGGCGGTCGGCCGCGACGCCCAGCAGAAACTCGCGGGTCGTGTCGGAGAGGAAGGCCTGGGAGAGCTGCGTCAGCGTGGCGAGGTCGCGGCGCTCGGCCTCGACGAGCCGAAGGCGCTCGCGCGAAAGGGCGGAGAGGTGGCCGATCAGCAGTCCCGAGACGAGGAAGACGAAGAGGGCGGCGACGTTGCGGGGGTCCTGAATCGTGAACGTGTGAATGGGTGGCAGGAAGAAGAAGTTGAAGCCGAGAGTCGCCAGCACGGCGGCGAACGCGCCGGGGCCGCTCTCCCAGACCCACGCACAGACGAAGACAGCCAGCAGCAACACCAGCGCGACGGTCGAGTCGGCAAGATCCGGCGGAAGGAGCTTCAGCAGGCCGATCGTCGCGAAGACGACGAGAACGGCGGCGGGGTAGCCCGCCCGGCGGTCGAGCAGTCGACGGAGCATGGTGTTTGGTGTCAGCTCTGGCCTTGCGGGCGCGTCCAGAGGGCGCTTGCCCGGCGCGTACTTCAGGACGCGCGCCTTCTCGAGCGTGACGAGGCCTTCGGTCACCATCTCGTCGAGGATGGGCAGGAGCCGGTCGATGTGCGCCGGCGTGTCGACGACCTCGATGACGACCGGCAGGTCCTCCGAGAGCCGCAGGATGTGCGACGTGTGAAGGACGCTGCGCGCTCCGAATCCGGCCGTGCCCTGAAAGACGGTGGCTCCGGCGAAGCCTTCCCGCCGGAGCCGCTCGAGGAGCGCCGACGCCAGAGGCTGGTGATGCCAGCGGTCCGACTCGCCGATGAAGATGCGGACCAGGACCTGCTCTCCGTCGAGGATGCGCATGGTTTCTCCTTCAGTGGCCGACGAACAGCCGCGCGACCCAGAGCCCGGCCGCGCCGGCGGCGAGACATCCGACGAGCATCAGGGCGATGTTGGCAAAGGCGTAGAGCCGCGCTCCGTCCTGCAGATACCGCAGCGTCTCGTAATTGAACGCGGAGTACGTCGTGAAGCCGCCCATCACGCCTGTCGTCAGGGCGAGGCGCAGCCCGGGAGAAATCAGCTGCGTGGTCAGGCCAACGTGCATGATCGCTCCGATCAGAAAGGAGCCGATCACGTTGACGGCGAGCGTGCCCCAGGGAAACGAGGTGCCGAGCACGGCGAGCGCCCAGCCGGAGATCAGATACCGGGCGCCCGTTCCGGCGGCCCCGCCCAGGCAGACCCAGAAGAACCGGTTCATCCCTTCACCTCAGAAGCGGCGGCTCGCATTATTGACGAGGACGGCCGGCAGCCGCGGAAACGCAGAAGTTGTCGAGGCCCTGGACGAATTTGCGTCACCAGGGTCCGGCTTCGCCGGCGAGCCGCTTCCGCTCGACAGGGAGCAACCACTCTATTTGTAGTGGTTTGCAGGCAGCGGTGTCCCCGGCATGGGCGGGAATGAGGTTTGCACTACTCGGATGCATGCAAATCCGCGATGACCTGGACACGCTGCCGGAGCTGGCGCCGAAGAGGCGTGGTGAAACCGCACGGACGAAGCGGCTCCTGGATCGCAATCAAGCGCAAGCCGAGGATGAGACAGTCCGGATGCCCATGAGTGCTCTCGCCTCCTGGCACGACCCCATGAATCCGGACCTCGAGACCCTGCAGGTTCGGCTGGACCCTCCGCAGAACCCAGACCTGGTCGAGACCGTGCGCCTGAGGCTTGCCGAGAATGCCGAGGACGAAGAGACCCTCGTCGGTCCCTGGCTTCGAGCTAAGTCCTAGCGAATCGAAACGGCAACGCCGTTCTCGAAGACGACGGTTTTTCCCACCCTCCGGTAGCTCCACGTCTCCTGCGTCCGGCCGTTCTCGGTCGTGCCCGTCTGGACATCGTCGGGAGGTCCGAGCAGAGCGCGCACCTGGTCGGGTGTCATGTTCTCCGTGACACCGGCAGCAGGGGGAGCAGCGGAGTCGGCCGCGTGCGACGCGCTTTCGTTTTCCGCCGCCTTTCGGTCGGCCGTCGCCTTGATGGCCCGCGCCCGCTCGATGGGAGATGCCGGGCCCGCCCCGGCGTCCGTCGAGGTGCTCTTGAACAGGCCCGAGTGGTTCTTGATGAGGTACAGCCCGATCGCGAGGCCAACCAACAGCAGGAGAAGACGGGAAGCCCGCATCGACGGAGAGAATGCTCTCAAACAGGCCGGACTTCAAGCCTTCGGTGTAGCCTCCCCGTATGCGGATGGTCCCCTTCCTGTTGTGCGGACTGGGCATGATTTCGATGCCGGCTTCGGCGGAGCGTCCCGGCGTCGAACAGGGCGTCACGCTCTTGCCCAACGGCTGGCGGATTAAGCCTGCCGGGCGGCACATTACCGTCGGCGACCTTCCCCTCGCCCTTGCCGAATCCCCCGACGGACGTTTTGTTGTCGTCTCCAACAACGGCTACGAAAGGCCGACGCTGACCGTCGTGGATCTCGAGAAGCTCGTCGTGCGTCAAACACAGGGGCTGGAGAACGCGTGGCTCGGCCTGGCATTCGACCCCGCGGCCGAGCGGCTCTTCTCTTCGGGCGGCAGCGCCAACGCGATCGATGTGCTGCCCTGGGCAAACGCCCGGCTCGGCGCGCCGTCGAAAATTCCGCTGGGCGAGAAGCTCTCCGGAAGTTTCCTGGGCGGGCTCGCTGTCGGCCCTGACGGCAAGCGTCTCTTCGTCGTCGATCCCCTGGGCCAGACACTTTCGGCCGTCGATCTCGAGTCGCGGCGCCTGGTCAGAACGATCCCTCTGCCGGCCGAACCCTACACCTGCCTCCTGTCGCAAGACGGCGGCACGCTCTTCGTATCGCTCTGGGGTGGCACGAGGGTGCTCGTCCTCGATGCGGCGACGCTCGAACTCAGGAAGGAAGTCGCGACGGGCGAGCATCCCAATGCCATGGCGCTTTCGAGCGACGGGTCCCGGCTTTTCGTCGCCTGCGCCAACACCAACGCGGTCTGGGCGCTCGATCTGGAGTCGGGCCGCGCGGCCGAGCAGATCTCCGTCGCCCTCTATCCGAAAGCGCCCGAGGGAGCGACGCCTAACGCTCTCGGCCTGTCGCCCGACGGCAGAACGCTCCTTGTCGCCAATGCCGACAACAATGCTGTCGCTGTCGTGGACGTTGGAAAGCCCGGATCGAGCCTCGTGACGGGCTTCATTCCCGCGGGTTGGTACCCGACGGCCGCCCGGTTCACGCGCGACGGCAAGCGAATCCTGATTCTGTCCGGAAAGGGGCTGACGTCGCAGGCCAATCCGCGCGGACCGCAGCCCGGCATCACCGGTACGCCCTCGCAATACGTCGCCGCGATGCTCCGGGGCACCCTCTCCATTCTGTCCGCGCCTACAGCAAAGGAGCTCGCTGCCTACACGAAGACGGTGTACTTCTTGACGCCGTACCGGGACGCCAACCTTCTCGCCCCGGCGAAAGCGCCCCCGGGTTCGCCCATCCCGCAGCGGGTCGGAGGCCGTTCGCCGATCCGTCACGTCTTCTACATCATTCGCGAGAACCGCACATACGACCAGATTTTGGGTGATGACGTGCGGGGCAACGGCGACCCCAACCTCTGCCTTTTCGGCCAGGACGTCACTCCCAACGCACATGCTCTCGCCAGCGAGTTCGTGCTGCTCGACAATTTCTACGTGAACGCAGAAGTGAGCCACACGGGCCATTCGTTCTCGACGGGCGCCTACGCCACGGACGTGACCGAGAAGATCTGGCCCGTCTTCTACGCGGACCGCGGCGGCAAATACCTCTCGGAGGGTGGCGGACCCGACCGAAACGCCTACGGGAACGTGTCGGCGCCCGCGGCGGGCTACATCTGGGACGCATGCCGGCGCGCCGGAGTCTCGGTGCGCAGCTACGGAGAGTTTGCCGTCGCACACACGGAGACCGAACTCGATATTGCCGGCAAGCCGCCGTACGTCGGCTCGGTGCCCGGCTTGAAAGGATTCGTGTGCCCCGATTACCCGCCCTACGACCTGTCGATTCCGGACGGGCGCCGCGTCGCCGTGTGGCTCGAGGAGTTCCAGCGGTTCGAGAAGGAGGGAATGCTGCCGCGCCTCTCGATCATCCGCCTCGGCAACGACCACACGGTCGGGGACGAAAGTGGGCAGTTTGACTCCGCGATCCATGATTGCCGAGAACGACCAGGCCCTCGGCCGCATCGTCGAGGCGATCTCGCAGAGCCGCGTGTGGAAGGAGTCGGCCATCTTCATCCTCGAAGACGACGCGCAGAACGGCCCGGACCACGTGGACGCGCACCGTTCGGTCGCACTCGTTGCCAGCCCTTTCGCGCGCCGGGGCGCCGTCGACTCGACGCTGTACACGACCTGCGGCGTGTTGCGCACGATCGAGCTGCTGCTGGCCTGCCGCCGATGAGCCAGTGCGACGCGGCGGCAACGCCGATGTACCGTGCCTTCCAGTCCGCGGGCGATGCGCGCCCGTTCAAGGGCCGCGAGGCGCGCGTGCCGACAGACGAAATGAATGCGCCCTCGGCCTTTGGCGCCGAGAAGTCCGCCCTGATGGATTTCTCGCAGCCGGACCGCGCCCCGGAGCAGGTCTTGAACGAAATTCTCTGGAAGTCCGTCAAGGGCGCCGCCTCGCCGATGCCGCCGCCCGTGCGAGCGGCCTTCGTTCGCCCGGTCCAGCCCGTCGAAGAGGAGGACGACGACTAGTCCGGCGTCAGTTTCTCAGAAGACGTCGACAGAGGGAGTCTGGACGAACTCGGGCCGCGGAGTCGTGCCGAGGCCGGGGGTTGTCGTGGAGCTCAGGCGCCCGTTCTTTCGCCTGGGGGCCCCCTGTGCCGTGCTCACGGTGACGTAACTGTTGAAGTCCGTCGCCGTGAAGAGAAACTCCGGCGGCGTGCTGTGCGCCAGGTGGGCGATCGCCGCCGTCGTGACATCGCCTCCCCAGGAGTCCTCGATCGTCATCGCGATGCCGAGCGAAACACAGAGGTCTCTTGCCTGGCGGGCGCGGGTCAACCCGCCAAACTTGCTGATCTTGATGTTGACGACGTCCATGGCATCGTCTGCGGCAGCGCGCATCAGGATTCCGACGCTGTCGATCGACTCGTCGAGCACGAAGGGATGATCCGTGCGCCGGCGAACGGAAAGGCACTCCTCGTAGGACAGGCAGGGCTGCTCGATATACACATCGACATCGCGGACCGCGCGCACGACCCGCGCCGCCTCGTGGGGCAGCCAGCCGGTGTTGGCGTCGGCCACGAGAACGTCTCCCGGTGAAAGCGCCGCCCGGACCGCTCGGATGCGCTCGATGTCGACGTCGGGGTCGGAGCCGACCTTGAGCTGAAAGCGCCGGTATCCCTCGGCGCGGTACGAGCCGACCCTGCGCGCCATCTCGTCGGGCGAGTCCTGCGAGATCGCTCGGTAGAGAACGAAGTCGTCGCCGTAACGGCCGCCCAGCAGGGTGGCAACCGGCAACCCGGCCGCCTGGCCCAGGATGTCCCAGCAGGCGATGTCGATGCCCGCCTTGACGTAGGGATGGCCCTTCAACGCCGCATCCATGCGGCGGTTGAGACGCTCGAGCTCTCTGGCGTCCTCGCCCAGAAGGTGCGGGGCAAGGACGGCGATGCCCGCCCGGACTCCTTCGGCATACGCCGGCAGATACGCGGGGCCCAGGGGGCAGACCTCGCCGTGACCGACCAGCCCGCTGTCGGTTTCGACTCGGACGAGCGTGCTGTCGAAGACCGCGACCGATTTGCCGCCCGACCAGCTGTAGCGGCCTTCGTGAAGGGGGAGCTCCGTCCGATATGCCGCGATCCGGCGAATCTTCATCGGCCGGCATTCTAGCCGCGGCGGTCTGAACTAGGATGGATTCCAGGTGCTCGACGCCAGAAAGGCCCTCGTCGCCTCCCTCGCCCTGCTGACGCTGGGATTCATTGTCTTCTGGGTTCGCAGCGTTTGGCGCCGCCGCGGGGAGGCAGGTCTCGCCGTGCGCCCGACGCTCCTGCAAGTGACGATCGGAGCCGTCACCAACTTCTTCGACGTGCTCGGGATCGGGTCGTTTGCGCCGACGACCTCGATCTTCAAGCTGCGGCGGCTCGTGCCCGACGAGAACATTCCCGGCACGCTGAACGTGGGCCATGCGCTTCCCACGATCACCCAGGCCTTCATCTTCATTGCGATCGTCAAAGTCGAGATCCCGACGCTTCTGGGCATGATCTCGGCCTCCGTGCTGGGGGCGTGGCTCGGCGCCGGCGTCGTGGCCGGCCTTCCCCGGCGCCGGATCCAGATCGGGATGGGTTGCGCCCTGCTCGCAGCGGCCACCTTCTTTGCCATGACGAACCTGGGCCTTTTTCCCTCCGGCGGAAACACGCTCGGCCTCTCGTCGCCGCTTCTCTGGGCCGGGATCGCCGGCAATTTCGTTCTCGGGGCGCTCATGACGCTCGGCATCGGCCTGTATGCGCCGTGCATGATCCTGGTGGCGCTGCTCGGCATGAATCCGATCGCGGCGTTTCCGATCATGATGGGCTCGTGCGCGTTCCTGATGCCCGTCGGCGCCGCGCGGTTCATCCGGAGGCAGAGCTACAGCCTCGCTCCGTCGATCGGCCTGACCCTGGGCGGGCTTCCCGCCGTCTTTGCGGCGGCGTTCATCGTCAAGTCTCTGCCGATGACGACGCTGCGCTGGCTGGTCGTGGCGGTCGTGACCTACACCGCGGTTGCGATGCTGGCCTCATCCCGGGGTCAAAGCGGGACGAGCGGACTCTCGGTTACGCCGGGGTAGGTCGCGCGGAGCTTCCGACGACGCGATTGCGGCCCTTCCTCTTGGCCTCGTAGAGACGGCGGTCGGCGGCGGTCAGGGCGTCCTCGATCGTCTCGCCGTCGCCCGGCCACGCGGCGACACCGATCGAAACCGTCACGCCGGCCGGAGGGCCGGAAGGCACGGGGATCAGGAGCTCCGACACCTTGAGGCGAAGCTCCTCGAGCCGGGAGGTAGCCTCCTCGGCGGTGCTGTCGGGGATGACGGCGGCAAACTCCTCGCCGCCGTAGCGCGCGACGACGTCTGTCGTGCGAAAGAAATCCCGCATCAGTCTCGCGACCCCTCGCAGGAGATCGTCTCCCATCGAGTGGCCGAAGGCGTCGTTGAAGTCCTTGAAGTGGTCGAGATCGAGCATCGCCACGGCGACCGGACGGCCGAGGCGGCCGGCGCGCTCGCCTTCCTCGGAGAGGCGCAGATCGAAGAAACCTCGGTTGGCGATGTTCGTCAGGAGATCGCGCGTCGAAAGCAGGAGCAACTTCCGCGACCGGACCACGAACCGGGCCGAAAGGACGCCCGCGATGCCGAGCAGGAGAATGCGGCCGACCTGGTCGTTCCAATCGAAACGACCATACGATGCCGCCGACGGGTCGTCGCCGGGGATTGCGGGCCACGCCCGCGCGGCCAGCACCACGAGCGCCGTGTACTGGGCGGCGGCCGTGGCGCCTGCCGCGACCGCTATGCGCGCGTCGTACCGGAGGCTCGCCCCCGTGATCGCGAAGAAGTAGATCGGGTAGAGAAGCCGGCTGTTGACCGCGACAGACGGCATTCCGAAGAGCAGGAACAGGGCCAGGACGCCCGAGATGAGCGAGACGTCGAGGATCGTGCTCGCGAGGCCGATCCACTTGACGAAGCGGCGCCTCCGGACGATGAGCAGGACGAGCACCGACTGCAGCAGGGCGACGACGCCGACCACGAGGCCCAGCCGGTGCTCGAGCGCCGGCCGCCGGATGTAAGCCGAGAGCGGGATCCAGACGACGACGAGGATGATCGCGATCCGCATGCGGGCCGCGGCCAGCTCCCCACGGTACGCGGCTTCGGCGAACTGCGGCCCCGGCGCCGCCCAGATATCGCTCCAGTAACCCGCGAGCCCCTCTCTCGTCTCTGCCAAGGTTCCTTGTCTTACGGGCTCGTCTTGTTGAAGGGCGCAACTTGCTCGTCGATGACCTTGCGGTCGCCAACGACGACAATCGTCATCCGGTCGGGAACGATGTAGGACTTCGCCATGCGCTGCACGTCGGCCGGCGTGACGGCATAGACCTTTCGGACGAAGGTCGAGAGGTAGTCGTCCGGCAGGCCGTTCAAGTCGACAAACTGGAGCTGCCCGAGAATGCCGCCCCGCGCGGAGTTCTGGAGCACGAAGGTCCCCGCGAGGTAGTTCTGGAAGCCGGCCAGCTCCTTTTGAGTCGGCGCCTCGGCCTGGAGGCGCGCGATCTCGGCGAGAATCTCCTTCAACGATGCACCCGTATCCTTTGTCGTCACGTCGGCGTTCTCCGCCCAGTAGGAGTTGTGGGCGCGCGAGGAGATCTGGCTGTTGGGCGAGTAGGTGTACCCCTTCTGCTCGCGGATGTTCGAAGTGATGCGGGAGGCGAAGGAGCCGCCGAGCAGCGTGTTCATGAGCTGCATCGCGACAGCGTCGGGGTTCGAAGGGTCCGGCACCATCAGGCCCATGGAGATCGTGGACTGCGGAGCGCCCGGCCGCTCGACCTGGAAGAGGCCGCGCTCGGCCTTGGCCTTCGGAGGATTGTCGGTGGGCGGCGGGCCCTTCTTCCAGTCTCCGAGGGCGGCGCGGATGGCTGCCTCCATGGCCTTTTCATCGAAGCGGCCGACGACGTAGACGCGCGACCGCGCGGCTCCGAAGTTGGCGTCGTAGAAGGCGCGGACCTGCTCGAGGGTGTAGCCCTGGAGCGCTTCGGGCGTCGGGAAGAGCCGGCCGTAGGGGTGGTCGCCGAAGAGGGCCGCGCGGAGCTTCTCTTGCGCCTGCGTCTGGGCCTGGCTCTTCGCAACCGAAAGCTGCCGCAGGCGGTCGCCCTTCAGGCGCGCCAGCTCGGACTCCGGGAATTTCGGGTGCCGGGCAACGTCGGCCACCAGGCTGACCATCTGGGGGCCGAACTCCGAGAGGACGTCGCCTCCGATGTCGGTGCGGTCGGGCCCGACGTTGACGTCGAGCGAGCCGCCCATGCGCGCTGCCGTCTCGGCCAGGTCCGAGGCGGACTTGGTCGCGGTGCCCTGCGCGAGCAGGTCGCCCATCAAATCGGCCAGCCAGACCTGGTCGGCCTTCTCGTCGATGTTGCCGGTGCGCACGGACAGGCGCACGGAAACCTTCGGAACGGTGCCGTACGTCACGAACGTGATGCCGAGGCCGTTTTCGAGGGTGATCTTGCGGGGAGCGGGAACCTGAAAGTCCTTGGGCTTTCCGGGCGCCGGAGGCGACTGCTTCTCGGCAAGGAGAGGCGCCGCGGCCGCGAGGGCGAACAGAAAGGTTGCTGCCGAAACGATCTTCGTCTTCATGATTGCTCCCTTACGATCCGCTCTTCGCGTCGGGCTTCGGCTGCGGCTTGGCCTCGGCCTTCGGCTCGATCAGAAGCACCGTGCGGTTGGTCGGACGCAGGTACTCGCGGGCCGTCTTCTGGATCAGCTCCGGCGTGACCTTGCGGAAATCCGCTTCGATCTGGTTGATCTTCTTCGGGTCGTCGTCGAAGAGGGCGAAGCAGGCCAGCAGGTCCGCGCGCCCGAAGCCGCCGAACCCCTCGACGGAGTCGTAGAGCTGCGAGCGGACCTTGACGAGCGCCCGGTCGAGCGTGGCCTGGTCGACCGGCGCCGCCTGGAGCTCTGGCGACCTCCTCGTCGATGACCGCCAGGATCGCTTCGGGTGACTTGTCCTTGTCGTGGATCATCGAGACGACGAAGAGTGTCGGCCCGTTGACGCTGTACATGGTGCCGAGGCCCGGGTTGATGCCGCCCGACGACGCTGCCCGTCAGGCCGTTCTTCTGGACGAGCGCCTGGTAGAAGCGGCTGTCCTTGCCCTGCAGGAGGATCTGCTGGATCAGTCCCATGGCCCAGTACTCGGGCGTGCCCGCGCGGAGGCACGTGCCAGCCCACCGCGAGAGCGGGGCGGGTGGCGAGCGTGTCGGCCTTGGTGGCGCGCTTTTCCTGTTCCTGCCGGGGCTCGGCGATATCCGGAAGCTTCAGTTTCGGCGCGGCCGGGATGTTGGCGAAGTTCTTCTCGATCCAGCCCCGCACGACGGCTGTTGTCGAAGTCGCCGGTGACGACGAGAACCGCGTTGTTGGGCGCGTAGTAGGTCTTGAAGAACGACTGGACGTCGGCGAGCGTCGCGGCGTCGAGGTCCTTCAGGTCCCCGTAGAAGTTGTGCGCGTTGTACCAGTTCGTGTTGGCGTACTGCGGCATGTCGAGCCAGGGAAAGCCGCCGTAGGGCTGGTTCAGCACGTTGACCCGGACCTCGCTCTTGACGACGCCCTGCTGGTTCGTCAGGTTGTCCTGCGTGATCGCGAGGCCGCGCATGCGATCCGCCTCGGCCCAGAGAGCCGTTTCGAGGGCGTGCGAAGGCACGATCTCGAAGTAGTTCGTGAAATCGAAGCGCGTGGAGCCGTTGAAGATGCCGCCGTTCGATTGGACGAGCTTGACGAACTCCATCTTGCCCAGGCTCTCGGAGCCCTGGAACATCATGTGCTCGAAGAGGTGGGCAAAGCCCGGTGCGGTCCTTGGGCTCGATGCGAAATCCGATGCCATAGTAGACAGCGACGACCGCCTTGGGCGAAGACGGGTCTCTCGACAGAACGACTTTGAGTCCGTTGCCGAGCTTGTAATACTCCACCGGCACCGTGAAGTCGGCGGGAGGACCGGGAGCCGCCGCGGCCGCCGCGGCGAGACCCGAAAACAGAACGACAGCCAGGCGCAGGGGATTCTTCAATGTCCACCTCCTCGAATCGAGCAGGGGATTCTTTCACACCCGCCTGGTGGGTTCCGGGACCCCATCTGCAGACCGCCTGGGGCAGAATGACACGCCCCCGCCGCCAGGTCCCGATGCGCCGCGAGGCGATCGCCACACCCGACGGCGACACGCTCCTGCTCGATCACCTGGAGGGGCCCCGCCGGTGCGCCGCGCCTCCTTCTCGTGCACGGCCTCGAGGGCAGCTCCTACTCGGTCTACGTCCAGGGCATGCTTGCGGTCGCCCGGAGGCTTGGCTGGCGCGGCACGGCGTTGAACTTCCGGTCCTGCGCGCGCGACCCGAAAAACCTCGACAGGATGCTTCCCAACGCGCGCCCTCGCCTCTACCACTCGGGCGAGACGGCGGACCTCGACCTCGTGGTCCGCACGCTGTCCGGGCGCGAGCCCGGCTCACCCCTCGTGGCCGCCGGCGTGTCCCTGGGCGGCAACGTCCTTCTCAAGTGGCTGGGCGAGAATCCGGGCCAGGCCTTCCTCGTCGCGCCGCCGCGGCCCTCTCGACGCCCTACGACCTCGCGGCCGGCTCCCGCTACCTCGAGACGTGGATCGGCCTCATCTATTGCGAAAAGTTCCTCAAGACGCTTCGCCCGAAGGCGTTTGACGTCGCGCGGCGCTTCCCTGAAGCCGCCGCGAAGCTGGATCTTCCGCGCATTCGCCGCGCCCGCACGTTCTGGGAATTCGACGATGCCGCCACCGGCCCCCTCCACGGCTTCGAAGGCGCCGAGGACTATTACGCCCGCTCCTCCTCCTTGAACTTCCTCGGCCGCATCGCCACACCGACCTATTGCCTTTCGGCCGAGGACGACGCCTTCCTGCCTGCCTTCCGTCCTGCCGGCGGCCCGCCAGAGGGCGTCCTCCTCGATCGACTTCCGAACGACCGCCCACGGCGGCCACATCGGGTTCATCGGCGGCCGCGTTCCCTGGCGCCCCGTCTACTGGGCCGAAGAGCAGGCGGTCGGCTGGCTCGCGGAGCGGGTCGGCTGAGCTGCCCGGGTCACTTTCCGGAGGCGCTCGAGATCTCGGCGAGCTTGGCCTGCTGGGCGGGCGTCAGGACGTTCTTGATCCGGACGAGAAGCGTGATCTGAGCTCTCTTGATCTCCTTCTCGACGGCGAGGATCCGGTCGACTTCCGCGAGCACCTTCGTCTCGTCGACGGTGTTTCTCCTGCAGCAGCCGCACCATCTTCTCCGCCTCGGCCTGCAGCTCGAACTGGGCGTCGGTGAACTTCGGCTGGGCCTTCTGCACCTCGTTTCGGATGGCGGTCCTCTGCGCATCCTCGAGGCCGATCTCGATGCTATGGCTCATGATCTTGTCGGGCGGGAAGAGGTATCGGGCGAAGGGATCGTCTCCTCCTGCTTCGGTCTCGGCCGAGGCGGCGGCGGGCAGGAGGGCGAGCAGAAGCAGGGCGGCGAGCTTTCTCATGATTCGACTCCTTTCGTGTGTGGAACCTTCGTCGGCGTGGAGGGAGGCGTCGCCGGCCCGGCGTCGCCGCCCGGGAGTGGAAGGGGAAGGAGAACCGGCAGCCGGCCGAGAAGCTCCGCCCCCGGCGTTTGCAGCAGGACGTCCGACGGCGCCTTCCATGGCAGCGAGCGTCACGGCATTCGAGAGCGGGCGGGGCGCAGGCGCGGGACGAAGGAGCGAGAGCCCGACGGCGAGGGCGAAGAGACGCAGCGGCGGCGACGGCCGCGCGCCAGGCCCATCTCCCTTCCGGGGTCTGCCCGGGCGAGTGTCGCGGCCTTTTCGTTCCGGCGCGGGCGCCCGGGCCAGGAGCTCCCGGAAGCCGGGCGCCGAGGCCTCGTCGGCGAGGCGCTGCTCCGTGAACAGACGGGGGAGCTCCCGGTCGAGGTCGTTTGGGTTCATTCCTCTTCCCTCGCGCCGAGGAGTGAGGAGAGCCGCCGCTTGCCCCGGTCGTAGTGCACGCGCGCGGAGCCGACGGAAATCGAGAGCGTCGCGGCGGCCTCCTCGACCGTCATGCCCATGGAGAAGACCAGGGCCAGGACCTCGCGCTGCCGCTGGGGCAGCTTCGCGAGCGCTGTCTCGAGGGTCAGCCGCCCCTCCGGGCGCCGCCTCCCGAGCGAGTGGCTCTTGCTGCCGCGTCCACTCTCCGAGCAGGAGCGCTCCGCCAGGCGTTTCGCCGTCCTCGCTTCCGAGGCGGTGCGCCGGATGACGCCGAAGAGAAACGTCTTGAAGCTCGATCGCCCGGCAAACGGCGCCCGCCCGTCGAGGATCTTCAGATAGCTCGTCTGCAGCACGTCCTCCGCATCCTCCCGGCGCCTGCCGCAACAGGCCATTGCCCACGCGAAGCCGGCTCCGTGAAGCCTCTCGAGCTCTGCCTCGATCTCCTCTGGCGTCATCGGTCGGCCTTGCGTCTCTGGGTGGCCCGGAGGGGCGCCTTCCATATGACAGGGGATTGTCCGCTGAAGTTGATATCGTGACGGCACGAGGGGGGAGGGATCAGTGAACAACATGACCGGTCACTGGGCTTTGCCGCGCGGCGCGACGGGTCGGCGGGTTGTTCTGTCTGCGGTCGCGTCGGCCTGGCTGGTGGTCTCGCCCGCCCTGTGCATGGACAAGGTTCGCGTTTCGACCGGTGTCGACACGGCGGTCTCGCAGTTCGGTGTCACAGGCCGCGGGGTCATCGTGGCGCTCCTGGACCGGGGAATCGACTGGAAGAACCTCGACTTTCGAAACGACGACGGCTCGACGCGCATCGCCTACATCTTCGACCTGACGGACGACACCGGCGCGACGGCTCCGGTCAACACTTACGGCAGGGGAACGATCTACACGCGAGCGCAGATCAACGCGGCGCTCACGGGCGGCCCGACACTCGCGACCCGCGACGCCGTGGGTCACGGCACGGACTCGGCGGCATCGCGGCCGGCAGCGGCCGCAACAGCCCCGGCACGAAGTACCGCGGGGTGGCCCCGTACGCCACGATCATCGTAGTCAAGGTCACATCCGACGGCGTGCCGGCGCACGATTCCGAACCGGCGGAGGCCCCCTACTACAATCCGGAGCGGGTTTCCGACCGGATCGACTTCGTCCGCGACAAGGCGCACGAGCTCGGCCTTCCGGCCGTCATGCTCTTGAATCTCGGGTCGGTGGGCGGTCCGACAAACGGGATGAGCACACTCGCCCGCAAAATCGACGCGACAGTCGGGGCCGGCATCCCCGGGCTCGTCTTCGTCTCGGGTACGGGAGACGACGGCACCGTCCAACCGGGCGGCCGGCACCGTGACGCAGGGCGGCGCCGTCCCGATCCAGATCCAGAAGGGCAACGCCGCCATCT
>CAVUAN010000028.1:0-18392 GCA_963739435.1 uncultured Acidobacteriota bacterium | reverse complement strand
CATCCACATTGCGACGGCCTGGTATCTCGGGTACCGCTGGATCTTCTAGCGTCGGTCAGGGGCTCGCCGGCTTTTGGGCGAGTAGCCAGACGAGCGCGATGCGGGCGGGCGTGGTCTTCTTCCGCTCCGCCATGCCGCGAAGCACGTCCACGAAGCCCAGGTTCGCCTTGCGCGCCTCCGGCGTGAAGCGCGGCACGACGTTGCGAAAGTCGGATTTGTCGAAGGTCGTCGTCTCGTCGATCTTTCCCGTGAGGAAGCCCTTGCCGAGCGGGCTGAAGGGCACAAAACCAATCCCGAGCTCCTCGAGCGTCGGCAGCACCTCCGCTTCGGGCTCCCGCCACCAGAGCGAGTATTCGCTCTGGAGGGCCGTGACCGGCTGGACGGCGTGCGCGCGGCGGATCGTCGTGGCGCCCGCTTCGGAGAGGCCGAAGTGCCTGACCTTTCCTTCGCGGATCAGGTCCTTCACGGCTCCCGCGACCTCTTCGATTGGCACGGCGTCGTCGACGCGGTGCTGGTAGAAGAGATCGATGGCGTTGATCCCTTGATGTGCTCCGGCCGGCTGTCGAGGACCGACCATCCCGGCCCGCCCTTCGGATCGGGAGCGAACCCGAACTTCGTGGCGATGACGACGCGCCCCTTGAAGGGCTCCAGCGCTTCGCCCACGAGCTCCTCGTTCGTGAACGGGCCGTAGACCTCGGCCGTGTCGAAAAACGTCACGCCGCGCTCCACGGCCGCCCGGATCAAAGCGATCATCTCCTGCTTATCGCCGGCCGGGCCCAGGCCGAAGCTCATGCCCATACAGCCGAGGCCGACGGCCGAGACTTCCAGGTTGCTGCGTCCCAGTCTCCGCTTCTGCATTTCGTCCTCCTCCGCGCTTCCCCAGCGGCCAGGACGAAGATAGCCCCGGCAGCACGCGGCGACTAGACGGGAACTCGGGCTGAGGCTCCTCGCACGGACGACGTGCACGGTCGCACCCACGGAGGCGCGAGAGCGCCTCCTGGCACAGCTGCGGCCCGCGCTCCCCGACATCCAGGCCGCGGTCAGAACTAGGGAACGAGTGTCTTCCAGAAGAACGCAGGCGGCGGCTCCTCGCGCGGCCACAACTTCTTCATCGTACCGGCCTCCCAGAGTTCGCCATTCTTCACGACCCAACGGATCTTCGTCGTGTTGTGGATGTCCTCGAGCGGGTTCGCGTCGAGTACGGTGAAATCCGCGAGCTTGCCCGATTCGATCGATCCGAGGTCGGGCGCCAAGCCGATCTTCTCGGCGGCCAGGATCGTCGACACGCGCAGCGCTTCCATCGGAGTCATCGCCGAGCCCTTCGCCGGCCCGCCTTCGCCTGCCATCGCCCAGATCTCCCAGTGAGGGCCGAGGCCTTGGAGCTGGCCGTGCGCTCCCAGCGACACGTTGCCTCCGGCCCGGAGCACGGCGGCCGCGCCCGTCGCGACGGTCGGGAAGGAATACTCGGACGGCCAGATCCAGGGGTGGCGCCGCGACTTTTCGTCGATCGTCTCGTGCGGCACGAAGCGGTTCAGCTTTGCGTCGTCGTGCGGATTCTGCGTCTGCCAGTAGTACTGCTCGCCCCACGGTCCGCCGTATGCCACGAGGAGGGTCGGCGTGTAGAACGTGCCGGACTTCGCGACGAAATCCACGATGTCGCGGTGAAGCGCGACGGGCAGCGCGTGCTCCCACGCCGTGAAGCCGTCGAGGACCATGGACATGTCCGTCTGGAGCTCGCCCGCGCCTTCCGCGGTGAGGAGCATGTGCTCCTCGCGGCAGGCCTCGGCGAAATACATCCGCTGCGTGCGGCGCGGCTGCTGATAGACCTTGATCATCCGCGCGCCGTAAGCCTTCATGCGGCGCACCTGGTGCCGGGCGTCCTCAAGGCTGTTGACCTCCGCGAAAATGTCGGTCTGCTGGCCGCCGTAGAGGACGTCGCCGGAGGAATAGATGCGCGGCCCGACCATGAGCCCCGCCTCCACCTGTTCTCCCTGCGCGAAGACGTCGAGCGACGGCGCGGACGGGTCGTACACCGTCGTCACGCCGTACGCGAGATTCGCCACGTACTCCCACTTGGTTTCGGGGAACAGCTCGAAACCGGAGTAGTGGAGATGGGCGTGGGTGTCGATGAATCCGGGAACGATCGTCGCGCCTTTCGCGTCCAGAATCTTTGCGGAGGGCGGAGCCGCGACCGTTCCCGAGGCGCCGACTCCCGCGATGCGGTTTCCCGAAACGAGGACGTCGGCGTTCTCGAGCACCGCGTCGCCCTTCATCGAGATGACGCGGGCCCCGCGCAGCAGGAAGGAGCCCGCCGGCGCGGCGCGCGGGACCGACAGCGCGATCTCCATCGTCTGCGCCTTCGGCACGCGCGCTTCCTGGACTTTCTCGGCCTCTTTCTTGTCCTTCTCCTTCTTCGTGTCGGGAGCGCTCTTGGCGGCTTCTTCCTTCTTCTGCTTCTCCTCGGCCTTGCGCCTCTCCTCGCGTGCGAAGGCAATGGCGCTCTCCAGCGGCAAACGGTAGAAGGTGTTCCCGAGAGCCCACGTGATGACCTTCCCGCCCTCGGCCCACCGCACGTTGCCGCCGGCGTCGTCCGACAGGCGGTAGACCGGAACGCCCGCCTCCTTGAGGTTCACCTCCGGCGGCTCCTTCGTGAAGACGCCCGGAAGCGCGGTGACGTACACGTTGTCGCGCGAGGTGAAAACCACCCACTGGCCGTCCGGCGACGGCACGATGTCGTCCACCGCGGGAAACCGCATGAGATGCCGGCGATCCGTGCCGTCGAGACGCACGGAGACGAGATCGTTCTTCGGATCGTCGGTCGGCTTTTTCGGCTCGATCGGATCGCGGTAGAAAAGACGGGTTCCTTCCGCGTTCCAGAAGACCTGCGGATGGAAGCGCAGCGCGTCCGTGAGCTTGATCAGGAGAACGGGCTCCGCGTCGCCGCCGGCCGCGTCGAGGACGCCGGCCTCGAAGAACTCCTCCTCTTCCGGCTGATGGCCGCGGAACTCGAGCCCCGAGCCCCGGATGACGGCGATCTTGTCGCCCTTCGGCGACCACGAGGGATTCGCGTAGTGCCCGGCCGACTTGGTGAGCCGGACCGGATCCGAGCCCGGAGCCGCCACCGCCTTCCACACGTGCCCGCCGCCCGCGTCGCTCCACGAGACGTAGGTGATCCACTTTCCGTCCGGCGAGAACGCGGGCGCGTACTCCCGTTTCGGGAGCGCCGAGTCGTCCTTCGTCAGGCGGCGCGGCGCGCCCGCGGCTTTTCCGCTCGCGATTTCCTGAAGATAAACGCGTCCGAACGCCTCGAACGCGATCCAGCGCCCGTCCGGCGATTCGCTCGCCCACCGGAGAATGCGCGCCTTCACCGGCCCCGACTCGACCTTCTCCTGCCACGTGACGCGCGGCGCGACCCACTGCTCGACGGACGCCGTGAACGGGATATCCGCGCTCGCACCCGTGGCCACGTCCAGGCGCTGAATCCTTCCCTTGTTCGAGAAGACGAGCGACTTGCCGTCCGGCAGGAAAGCGTAGTTCGGCCAGAGGTCCATCTGCGTGAAGCCTTCCTCTTCGTCGCGGGTCACGCCGCGCGCGAGGATGCGTTCGGAGCCGGAGACGAGTTCCCGGCGCGACGAGCACGGTGTCGTCGTCTCGCCGCGAGACGTACGTGAGGAGCTTGCCGTCCGGCGAGATGGCGGGCCGCACGGCGCCGCCGAAGCCGCGCACCACCGGGAAGCTCTCGCCGAGATCGCGGTCGTACCGCCAGATCTGCCAGAGGCCGTCCGAGAGATTCGGCGTGTAGCTGAATTTCCGCTTCCGCGCCGAATAGTAGATTGACTTCCCGTCCCTCGAGACGACCGCTCCGCCCGCGTTGTTCAGGTCGTCGGAAGAGGTCAGCTTGATGCCACCGCCGCCCTCGCGGTGATAAATCCAGAGCTCGACGGGCGGAATGCCGGCCTTCTTCCCGTCCTCCTTCCGCGCAATCAGGTAGTTGCCGTCGGGAGTCCAGACGGCGCTCCTCACGTAAGTGTCCTTCTCCGTCGTGACGGCGCGCGGATTCCCGCCGTCCGCCTCCATCAGCCATACGTTCTCGATGCCGCCGCGGTCGCTCGTGAAAGCGATCGTCCTGCCGTCGGGCGAAAAGCGCGGGTGCGTGTCGTAGGCCGGGCCGCGCGTCAGGGCCTTCGCCGCGCCGCCCGCGATCGGCAGGGAGTAGATGTCCCCGAGAAGGTCGAAAACGAGCGTCTTTCCGTCAGGAGAGACGTCCACCGACATCCAGGTCCCCTCACTCGTGTCGAACGCGATCTTTCGGGCGTCAGGCCGCGGCTTGTTGATGTCCGCCGCGATGTCGGGCTTCTTTTCCTTCGTGTCGGGCTTCGCGAGCGTGGCCGCGAAAGCCGTCGAGGAGAGAAGGGGCAGGAGAGCAAAGGGAAGAAGGCGGAATGTGTTCCTCATGAGGGAGAGAGTAATTCGGCGACGTCTCCCTCCCAAAGGAATCTTTCGTCTGGCGCTGCGTCCCGTGCGCTAACCGCGAACCCTTCTCCGAGCTCAGGTACAGTCAGATCGTGAATTCATTCTCGTCCATGGGGGCCGACGTCGAGACGCTTGACGAGGTGTTAACCGCCCGCTCCAGAGATGCTCCAACCCGGCTCGCATTTTCCGCCGCCGCGGAAACAATTACTTATGCGGAGCTGAGAGCCGAGACCGAGGCTCTCGCCGGTGGCCTGGCTCGCCTTGGCGTCGCGGGAGGTGACCGCGTCGTCCTCGTGCTGCCCGCCGGTCTGGCGTTCATCCGCGCTTTCTTCGCCTTGCAGCGCCTGGCGGCGGCTCCCTGTGCTCTCGATCCCCAGGTCCCGCCTCTTACCACCGCTGCCCGAGCCACTCGGGTGCGGCCCCGACTCGTGCTGACTGCGGGTGCCGGAGCCGAAGGGGTCGCCGCGGCTTGTGATGCCGCCGGGCTGAGTGTGGTTGATCTCGCCTCGGTGCCGCGAACCGCACCCTTCCCCGAACAGCGGGGTCGTGGAAATGACGTCGCTTTTCTGCAGTTGACGTCGGGGACGAGCGGCGAACCAAGAGCCGCCGTGATCACCCAGAAGAACGTTCTCGCCTCTCTCCGAGCCGCCCGCGAACTCCTGGCGATTGAGCCGAAGGACATTCTCGTGAGCTGGGTGCCTCCCTGGCACGATCTGGGACTGCTCCGTTTTGTTCTCGGGCCCGTGTACTTCGGAACGCCTTGCCATCTGGTGCCGCCCGCCATTCGCACCCTCGGTCAGTGGCTCGCAAGGGCGTCGGAGGTCCGCGCGACGATTCTCGGCGCTCCGGATTTCGCGTACCGGCTCGCGGCCCGACTCATCGATCCACACGGACTCGACTTGTCGTCACTGCGCTTCGCCACCAATGGCGGAGAACCGGTTCGGCAGAGCACGATCGTCGCCTTCGAGGAGCGCTTCCGTGTGCCCGGCGTGATCCGTCCCGGTTACGGTCTGGCGGAGGCCACCCTCGGTGTGACCTGCCTGCGTCCCGGAGAAGCGCTGCGCGTCGACGACCACGGCAACGTTTCCTGCGGCCGGCCTTTTCCGGGAGTGGAGGTGCGCATCGCGGGATCGGGCGTCGTCGAGACCGGCAGGGTGGGGGAAATCCTCGTGCGTGGCCCTGCTTGTTTTGCCAGCTACTTCGAAGCGCCCGAGGCGAACCATCAGATTCTAAGAGACGGTTGGCTGCACACCGGCGACGTTGGAGCTCTCGACGCAGACGGGCACCTGTACGTCCTCTCCCGCGAGCGCGCTCTTCTCAAGAGAGGGGGGGTCCCCCTGGCACCTCGAGAGCTGGAAGAGCCGGCGGAGCGCCTGCGAGGTGTACGCGTTGCCGCTGCCGTCGGGTTACCGCCCGCTGGCGAAGGAGCGAGCGAGGAAATCGTGCTGGCGGTCGAAGTCGATCCCGCTTGCGACTGCTCGCCCTCGCAACTGGCCGTGGCTGCCGCAGCCACGGTAGAGAGGACCGTCGGCTTCCCGATCGATACCGTGATGGTCCTTGCGCCGCGAAGCATTCCGCGGACCGCCAACGGAAAGGTCCGCTACCAGAAACTGCGCCGCAAGCTGGCCGATGGCGAGCTGGACCGAGAGGGCGTGATCCTGTTCACCTACTCATCGCTCGACAGGATGAGCCGGTGGAGCAGGCCCAGTCCCATCTCGCCGGGATCGCTCTGCAAGTAATTCTCGAGCCAGCCGGCAGCAGCTGTGGCTAACGTCCTCTCACAGATCTCGGGGCTCGAGAAGCCATCCGCGACCAGCTCGTCACCGACCTCGACCTCCACCATGCCGCCATGCCAGCGCACCGCCAGCGGTACCAGCGGAACGCCGGCAAGCCGCGCCATGGCAAAGGGTCCCCGGGCCAACTGCAATGAGCGGCCGAGAAGGGGCACCCTGAGACTCGGGCCAGACACGAAGTCCAGGGCCGAAGCGACGACTCCGCGAGCCTGCAGATGGGCCAGGGCACGAGAGAACACAAGCGCTCGCTGTTGTGCGCTTCCTTCGATTGTCAGCACAGTGAGCGTTGGGACGGCTGGCTTTCGAATGCCGAGGCGCAGGGCGAGTACGGATACGGGCAGCCATTCGAAAACCGCCCCGAGGGCCTGCGGGGCCCCGACGTGGAAAAAGCCCAGGATGAATGGCGGATGGAGACGTGAAAGCGCCGGGGCCGGTCGAGGCATGAGCCACGTCAACAGCCGGTCCCTGTCTCTCTCCAGGTACTTGGCGAGGATGCGATTCCGGGCCTCAATTCCTCCGATTTGCCAGGCAACTCTTGCCGCTTCGCGCCGGCTAAGCGACGGGAACAGGGTGTGGACCTGTTCCGGACTCGGCCAGCGCTGCGAAAGGCGATTGCGCAGGTGTCCGACGTGACCGCCGGCGGATAGCGAGCGCCGCGGCCAATGCTCCGCCGCGTGGCTCAGACAGCGCTCCAGGAAATCAAAGGAGTGCCGAGCCGCCTCGCTCACCGGCGTGCGCTGACCCGAACGTGTTCCGCCAGGAGGCCGACCGTCAGCGGGGGGCCCTCGAGAAGCGCCAGCAGCGGCGGGAGGCGGAAATGCCGTTCACACTCGAGGAGCAGTTCGACGAGAGCAATCGAGTCCAGTCCGAGGCCGCCCTCCCCAAGCTGCAGTTCATCCGGCAGATCGTCGAGGTCCTTGGCCCGCGGGACCCGTTTTCGCAGGATTTCCCTTATGCCGTCCGCAGGCGCAATTTCTGCCCTCAACGGAGGCATTCTATGGCTTCGTGCAACGGGGTCGAGCTCGTGGCGGACGGCGATCGGCAAGGCAGTCCCCCGCGGATAAGATCCCGTCAGAGCTTCGTGACAATCAGCGCGGGCACCCGCCTCGGCCCCTACCAAATCCTCGCACCTCTCGGTGCCGGGGGAATGGGCGAGGTCTACCGGGCCAAGGACACGCGACTTGGTCGTGAGGTCGCGGTCAAGGTGCTACCCGATGAGGTGGCCGGGGATGCCCGTGCCCTCGCGCGTTTCGAGTCAGAGGCCCGTGCCGTCGCTGCCCTCTCGCATCCCAACATCCTCGCCCTCTTTGACGTCGGAGAAGAGGGCGCCGTCTCGTTCGCCGTCATGGAGCTTCTGGAGGGCGAGACGTTGCGCGAGGCGCTGGCCAAAGGACGACTTCCGCTCCGCAAGGCGCTCGACATCGCTCTGCAGGTGGCCGAAGGCCTTGCGGCTGCCCACGCGAAAGGGATCATTCACCGAGACGTCAAGCCCGGAAACCTCTTCCTGACGAAGGTGGGCCAAGCCAAACTCCTCGACTTCGGCCTGGCCCGCTCCCGACCTGTCCCTGCAGGGCGCGACGAGACCACGTCACCGACGGTCGAGAGGCTGACCTCGGAAGGAGTTGTCCTCGGAACGGTGGCCTACATGTCTCCCGAGCAGGCGCGCGGGGAGACCATCGACTTCCGGAGCGACCAGTTCTCTCTCGGCATCGTCTTCTATGAGATGTTCACGGGGAAACGCCCCTTCGGGGGAGCCTCGGCCGCCGAAACGCTGACCGCGATCATCCGCGAGGAGCCGGAGCCGGTGACGAAGCTCAACCCGGAGCTTCCGGCACTCCTCGGCTGGATCGTCCAGCGCTGTCTCTCGAAGGATCCGGAAGAACGCTACTTCTCGACCAAAGACCTCGCGAAGGAGTTGCAGAACCTCCGGGCGCACCTCTCCAGGACCGTGAGCGCGACAGACGTCGCGCCAGGCGAAACGCCCCCTATCCGCTGGCGAGTTCCTTTTCTGGCGGCGGCGGTCGCCGTCGCCCTTGCGATCTCGGTCGGTCTCGTCGCGGGACTCCGGTTCTCTCGATCCGCGACTTCACCCGCGTCGCCCGTCAAATTCTCGCTCTCTTTCCCGGTGGACGCCGCGCCGAGGACGCACGAGCGCAACCCGTTCGCCCTCTCCCCCGACGGGAGGACTCTCGTCTTCGAAGGAGACGACGGTGCCCGATCAAAGCTCTTCGTGCGCCGGCTCAACCTCGACGAGATCAGACCGATCCCGGGGACCGAAGAGACCTACTCTGCCTTGTTCACAACCCCGTTCATATCCCCGGACGGTCTCGAGGTGGGCTTCTTCGCCGAAGGAAAGCTGAAGAAGGTGTCGCTCTCCGGCGGCTCGCCGGTCACTCTCTGCGACGCTCCGAACCCCCGCGGCGGAAGCTGGGGGGCGGACGGAACGATCGTCTTCGTGCCGAGCGCGGGGTCGGGTATCTGGCGCATCCCCGCGTCCGGTGGAGAGCCGCGAAGGGTGACGACCCCGGATCCCGCGAAGAGCGAGTTCCATCGCAGCCCGCAGATCCTCCCGGACGGAGACCACGTCCTCGTCACGATTCTTCCAAGGCGGGCAGCCGTCGTATCTCTCCGCACGGGCGAGGAGCGCATCGTCATGGAGGACGCCGCGTCTCCCCGGTATCTTCCGACGGGACACCTCGTCTTCGCTCGTCCCGGCACGCTCTTCGCCATCCCGTTCAACCTGAAGAGTCTCGAAACCTCCGGCTCTCCCGTGCCGCTCCTCGAAGATCTCGTGACGAACTTCAATTTCTCGCACTCTGCCGAATACACCGTCTCGCAGGAAGGAACGCTCGTCTACGCAGCGAGCCGACAGCTTCAGAGAACTCTCGTCTGGGTGGATCGGAAAGGCTCGGTGGAGCGGGTGCCTTTCCCGCCCGGAGGCTACGCAGCGGTGGCTCTCTCGCCTGATGGCGGGCGGCTCGCGGCGATCACCGTCGACAAGAACGAGAACCAGGCAGTCGTGTTCGGCGACTTCGCCCGGGAACGCTCAGCCGGTCGGCGGCGGAAGGAAGTTTTCAGGGTCTGGCCTGGACGCCGGACGGGAAACGGGTTGCCTTCGGCTTCGGCCCTGGCAGAACGCCGCAGAACGCCTTCTGGCAGAGCGCGGACGGAAGCACCCCGCCCGAGCGCCTGGGCGAGGCGCGGCTCCAGCAGAGTTCCCCACTTCCTTCTCGCCCGACGGCAGCGCCCTGCTGCTGAGCGCCCGCAATCTGGCCGTACCCGGTTCTGCCAATACGGGCATGGACCTCTTCGTTCTTTCGCTCAGCGGCGCGAAGACTCTGATTCCTTTCCTGCCGACAAAGTTCGACCAGGAGGAAGCTCGATTCTCGCCCGACGGCCGATGGGTCGCGTACCTGTCGGACGAGTCGGGGCGCGACGAGGTTTTCGTCCGGCCGTATCCGGGCCCCGGTGGCAAGTGGCAGATCTCGACCGAAGGGGGGGACGTACCGTGCTGGTCCCGCAGCGGGCGCGAGCTGTTCTATTGGCAAGGGGACAGCAAGATGATGGTCGTCGACGTCGAGACGAAGCCGACGTTTCGCCCGGGCGGGCGCGGACGCTCTTCGAAGGCCGTTACCTCTCCCACGGCGTGAACTACTACGACGTCTCATCCGACGGGACGCGCTTCCTCATGATCAAGGAGGACCCCGCCGAATCGGCCCCTGCCCAGGTCAAGGTCGTCCTGAACTGGTTCGAGGAGGTCAAGCGGCGGGTCCGGGGGCGAAGTGAACTGGGGGTAGGATCGTTCGGAGGAACCCGCATGAAGGTGCTCGTCGATCTTTCCGTCGTCCCTCTCGGGGTCGGCCTGTCCTTGTCGAGGTACGTTGCGGAGTGCGAGCGCGTTCTCAAGGAGGCTGGCCTGAAGACGGCGCTACACGCCAACGGCACGAACATCGAAGGCGACTGGGATGAGGTGTTCGCCGCCGTGCGGCGGTGTCACGAGGTGCTGCACGACATGGGCGTACCGCGCGTGAGCGCCACGCTCCGCGTCGGGACGCGCACGGACAAGGTCCAGTCGCTCGAGGACAAGGTCAGGAGCGTCGAGGAGAAGATGAAGTGATCGGAGTGCCGCAGAAATCGCAATCTGAAGTCGGGGAAGAAGTCTAGGGCGCCCGGACGGTTTGGCTATCCTGCGGCCCATGACCCGTCGCAGGCCCCGTCCGAAGGCCACTCGACCCGCTGCCCCCAGCCCCCCGAAACCCTCCCGCGACCAGCGCGTCGCCTGGACGGCCCTCGCAGCGCTCCTGGTGTCCCTGGTGGCAGCCTGGGTCTTCTTCCCCGTGCTCGGCTTCGACTTCGTCAACTACGACGACCCGGCCTACGTCCGGGACAATCCCCACGTGCTCCGCGGCCTGACGGCCGGCAGCGCTGCATGGGCCTTCGGCACGACGCACGCCTCCAACTGGCACCCGTTGACCTGGCTCTCTCACATGGTGGACGTGCAACTCTTCGGCCTCTCCCCGGGCGGCCATCACGGGACGAGCCTGGTGCTCCACGTCGTCTCCGCGGTGCTCCTGCTCCTGCTGGTCCGCGCCTGGACCGGCAGCGTCGGCGTCGCGACGGCCGCGGCGGCCCTCTTCGCCTGGCACCCGGCCCACGTGGAGTCGGTGGCCTGGGTCTCCGAGCGCAAGGACGTGCTCTGTGCCCTGCTGCTCTGGCTCACCCTCGGGGCCTACACTGCCTACGCGCGCCGGCCGCCCGCTTCCCGTGGCCCTCTCCGCCTCGCCGTTGTCGCGCTGCTCTTCGCGCTGGCGCTGATGGCGAAGCCGATGGCGGTCACGGCCCCGTTCCTGATGCTGCTCCTCGACGTGTGGCCGCTCGGCCGGCTGCCGCTCGACGTCGCGCCGGATGTCGCACGAGTACGGCCCCTCCTCGTCGAGAAGCTCCCCCTGCTGGCCCTCTCCGCCCTGTCGTGCGCCGTCACCTTCGCCGCGCAGCGCGCTGGCGGCGCCGTGGCGAGTCTGGGAGTGCTCTCGCTGCCCGAGCGCCTGGGCAACGCCGCGGTCGCGCTCGTCGCCTATCTCGGGATGTTCTTCCGGCCTGCCGGCCTCGCCGTCTTCTACCCGCACCCCGGCGCCCCGCCTCCGTTCGTCCTCGGCGGCTCGGTCCTGCTCCTTGTGGCCCTGACCTGGGGCGCCTGGCACACGCGCCGGCGCTTCCCGTTCCTGCTCGTGGGCTGGCTCTGGTTCGTCGGGAGCCTCGTCCCGGTCATCGGCCTGGTGCAGGTGGGTGAGCAGGCCCTGGCCGACCGCTACACCTACGTGCCCTACGTCGGGCTCAGTCTCGCCCTCGCGGAAGGCGCGCGGCGGCTCCTGCAGCTCCACGCCCTGGCAGGCCGTGCGCTCGTCGCGGCGGGCGGCGCCTTTCTCCTCGCGCTCGTCCCTGTCGCACGAGAGCAGGTCGGCACCTGGCACGACAGCGTGACCCTCTTTCGTCGAGCGCTGGAGGTGACGCGCGACAACCATGTGGCGGAGAGGCTGCTCGGCGCGGCGCTGCTGGATTCGGGCGACGCGGCCGGGGCGGAGCCTCACCTCCGGGAGGCCGTTCGCCTGAAGCCCGGCTCCGCCGCTGCCCTCAATGCGCTCGGCGTCGCCCTGACGCGGCTCTCCCGCCCCGGTGACGCCGAGGCGGCGCTGGAGGCCTTTCGGCGCGCCGCGGCCGCCGACCCCGGCGACCCGGACACTCACAACAACCTGGGCAATTCCCTCGAAGCCCGCGGGAACGTCGAGGGCGCGCTCGCCGAGTACGGCGAGGCGATCCGCCTCGCGCCCGGAAGCGCCGCCGGATACCGCAACACCGGCCTCACCCTCGCCGAACTGGGACGGCTCGAGGAGGCTCGGCACGCGCTGGAGGAGGCCGTGCGCATCGAGCCCGGCCACGCCCCCACGCTGGGCGACCTGGGCACCGTCCTCGCGCAGCTGGGGCGAGTCGACGAGGCTCTCGAGCGCTACCGGGACTCGCTGCGGCTCGATCCGGCCTCCCGGCGGGTACGCCATCAACTGGCGCGCCTCCTCGCTCGCTCGGGCCGGTTCAAGGACGCGATCGCTGCGCTGCGCCAGGGCCTGGACCGCGACGGCGACGACCACGGCGGCCGCGTCCTGTTGACGCAATTCTACCTGGCCGCGGGTCAGCAGGAGGCCGCGCGGCAGGAGATGTCGATCCTCGAGTCGAAGGCCCCCGCCGAGGCCCTCGACCTGCGACGAAAGCTGCAGGCCGCCGCGCAGGGCCGCAGTTCGCCCTGACCCCGGGGTGGTTCCGGCCCTCCCGCCATCGTGAGTTCGTCCCCGCCGCAGGCGCCGCGAGGCGTCAAACCGACGCCGAAGGATGCGACAGATCGTCGATTCAGTGAACGGCAGAATGGCGCTGGGTGCCGCAACAGGCCTGAACCGCGTGCGTCTCGACGATGTCCCTGCAGGCCAGCGGCCGGCATCCGGCCGGACCCGACCCGTCGGGCGCAGTGGCCCGGCTCCCATGGCTCAATACGAACCGGCGGTCGGAGCCGGTCCGTGAGGATTCTCGATCGTCACCGCAAGCGAATTGCGGTCCTCGCCCTGCTGGGCACGATTGTGCTGTGTACGGCGACTGCGTTACCCAGGCCGGACTCCGCATTTGAGCGTCTGACACCGACGGCACTCCTGCTGAACGGCCTGCCCGTCGCCTACTTCTTCCTGGCCTTCCTCCTGATCCGAGGCGCTCGCTGTCGGCAACGATGTTGACGGTCGTCGTCTTCATGGCCATCACACTCGGCAACAACTTCAAGTTCTCGATCATAAGCCAACCGGTCGTCGCCTCCGACTTCATCGTCTTTCGTCAGGTCCTGGCGAACCCCGTCCTGTTCGAAAAATATCTTCGAGAACAGTGGTTCTCTTCCCATTGTGCCTCGTTGTACTGGCACTCTCGCTGTGGGCGATCCGGCGCGAACGACCCCTCATGAACGACAAACGCTGGACGGCGATCTCGGTCGGGTCGGGACTTCTCCTGCTGTGGCAAATACAGCCCGTACTCCTGATGCCCCGGGCCCCGCTCCAACGCGTCTACGCGGCCCTGTTACCGGCGTTCGATCATCACGATCCGATGTCGTCGGTGAAGCAGAATGGCTTGATCGCGACGCTGATCAATTCCGCCTCTCAGAGCTATTTCGTGCAGCAGGTCATTCCGGCTGCCGACCTGGCGCTTATCCATCAGCTGTCCGCATCGATGCGCGCCCCGACGACGTTCGGGGCGAAACGCTGCCGAATCTCGTCGTCATTCAGAGCGAAGCGTTCTTCGACTTTCGCGTTCTGGACCCGCATTTTCGCCGTCCGCCTATGCGTTGTGGGATCAGACGAAGATGACGGCCCAATACGGCCTGGCGACGGTGGATACCTACGGCGGCGCCACCTTGCGTACCGAGTTTTCACTCCTGACCGGCGTCCCGGCGACTCTTTTTGGCGCGGAGATGGACTATCCGTACCTGACCGTCGTCACGGCGCCGATCGCGTCCGTTCCGCGGCACCTGAAGGCGCTTGGGTACGAGACGATCGCGGTCCATCCTTTTCACGACACCTTCTGGCGCAGGAATCAGGCCTACCCGCGGCTCGGATTCGATAGGTTCCTGTCGCTCACCGACTTCCGGGACGCCACTCACGATGGCCCTTATGTGAGCGATCAGGCGGTGTGCCGGAGGATCCGGGAACTGTTGGAGGAGAGCGACAGGCCGCGCTTCATCTTCGCCGTCACGATGGAAAACCACGGCCCCTGGAGTTTCGATCGGGACGAGACCGGCGACTTGCAACCTTCCGATACCCGGAGTCGTCACCTGCCGGAGCAGATCGATCTGCAGCTTCAGCGTTATCTCTACCACGCCCGAAACGCGGCGGCGATGGCGGGCTGCATGATCGAAGGCCTCGAAAACACGAAGCGTCCCGGAGTGCTGCTGTTTCTCGGCGATCATGCGCCGGCGATGCCGGCGGTGTTCGCCGCGTTCGGCGTCAGCAACCCCTGGCAGGATCCCGCGCTTCGCAGAGTTCCGTACCTGCTCTGGCGCCGTCACGCGACCGGAACAGGACCGGTCGATATCGCGGTGAGCGCGCTTCCGGCCGCGCTGCTCGAAGCCGCCGGACTCCCGTTGGATGACTTCCTGAGCGTCTCTCGCTACTTGCAACAGCATTGCATACAGCCGACGGCAGCTGGCGGACGGCCGGGCGATGGTGATCTTTGCCCGAGTTCTCCGGAAGCAGCCATGCTTGCGTTGGCCCGGCAGCGCTTGCGTCCGCTCGGGAAAGGCGAGAGCCCGGTTCAATGATCAGGAGGCCATTGCCGATCGCCGGGATCGCACCGTCCGCGAACTGGTGCTTCGGGGTTCTGGTCGGCTCCTTCCGAGGTACCGGGAGTCCGTCTGTTCGCTCAAGTCGGCGCCCGGCTCACGCCCAGACTGCGCCGGACCTCCATCGTCGGCGAGAGCGCCAGCTTCACGATGAGGTCGGACACGCTGCGGTACCGCTCGCCCGGCACTTCGCGGTAGATGCCCATCGAGCTGATGAAGATCAGTCGTTTCAGGCCCGTGGCCCGCATGGCGTCCACGATGACCCGCGCCTGCTGCGCCATCGCGCCAGCGAAGTTCGCGTAGACCACGTCCTGGCCCTGCATCGCGGCCTCGAGGGAAGGCCGGTCGAGCACGTCCCCTTCGACGATCCGGACGCGGGCCGGGTCGGGGTTCTTCAGCCGGCCGGCCCTGCGCAGGTAGAGCGTCAGCTTCGCATCGGTGTCCCGCAGGAACACGCGCGTCGCATTGCATGCGAGCTGGCCGTTCGCGCCGAGGACCAGGAGCTTGACGCTCATCCTCAGCGACCCACCAGCTTCTGCAGGTGTTCCGGGTACCGGGCGCCCTGCACCGCGATCTGCGAAGAGGCGGTCTCGATCTCGCGGAGGTCTTCGGGCGTGAGGTGAAGCTCGGCGGCTCCGAGGTTCTCCTCGAGGCGCTGCGAGCTTGCGCGTCCCCGGGATGGGGACGATCCACGGCTTCTGGGCGAGCAGCCAGGCGAGCGCGATCTGCGCGGGCGTCGTCTTCTTCCGCTCCGCCATCGCACGGAGCACGTCGACGAAGGCCAGGTTCGCCTTGCGCGCCTCCGGCGTGAACCGCGGGACGACGTTGCGGAAGTCGGTCTTGTCGAACGTCGTGTTCTCGTCGATCTTCCCCGTGAGGAACCCCTTGCCCAGCGGGCTGAAGGGCACGAAGCCGATCCCGAGCTCCTCGAGCGTCGGCAGCACTTCCGCCTCGGGCTCTCTCCACCAGAGCGAGTACTCGCTCTGGAGCGCCGTGACGGGCTGGACCGCGTGCGCGCGGCGGATCGTCCTCGGCGCCGGCCTCGGAGAGGCCGAAGTGCTTGACCTTCCCCTCCCGGATCAGGTCCTTCACGGCTCCCGCGACGTCCTCGATCGGCACGTTGTCGTCGACGCGGTGCTGGTAGAAGAGATCGATGGCGTCGATCCGGAGCCGCTTGAGCGAGGCCTCCGCGACCTGCCTGATGTGCTCGGGCCGGCTGTCGAGCGTCGACCATCCCGGCCCGCCCTTCGGATCTGGTGCGAAGCCGAACTTCGTGGCGATGACGACGCGCCCCTTGAACGGCTCGAGCGCCTCGCCGACGAGCTCCTCGTTCGTGAACGGCCCGTAGACCTCGGCGGTGTCGAAGAACGTGACGCCGCGTTCGACGGCCGCCCGGATCAAGGAGATCATCTCCCGCTTGTCGCCGGCCGGACCCAGCCCGAAGCTCATCCCCATGCAGCCGAGGCCGAGGGCCGAGACCTCGAGGCCGCTGCCTCCCAGTTTCCGCTTCTCCATGTCGTTCTCCTTCGGCCACGGTTCTCACTGGAAGTACCCGTTCACGTCGAGGATGAAGTGGACCGTCCCGGCAGAGCCGTTCAGGACCTTGAAGCCCGAGCTGTCGAGCGCGAGCAGAAGGATGGCGTTGTTCGCCCTCGTCTGCCCAGCCCTGAAGTTGATCGAGCTGGCCAATGGCGCCGACACCTCGTCGCCGGGATAGAGCGTGAGCTGCCCCGGTCCCACCGGCCCGGTCACCGTGAGATTGACCGAGAGGGCCTTCGCCGTCGCAGGAACGCCGCATGTCGAGCCAACCGCGTCGAAGGTCCGTGTGGCGCCCGGCTGCAGGGCCGGCCCACCCAGAGGCCCGGCCGGGTTCCTCGTGTCGAGGACGCGGCACGGCGGCAACGTGTAGAACGACGTCGCGGCGGGGGGTGGCCTGACCACCGGGGGAAGCGCGACGACCGCGAGCGTCGCCGAACGGGCCGGAAGAGCGAGCGTGAGCGAGCCGGCGACCGGGGTCGCCGTGCCGGCCGCCGCGAGGCGGGTCGTGCCGGTGAAACGGAAGAGCTGCGCCGTCTGGGTCAGGCCACCCGCGACGGTGACCGACGTCGTCTGCGCCGGCCGTGTCCTTGTTGAAGAGAAGGATGTAGAGCGTGTTTCCGTCCGTGCCGCCCCGGATGGCGTACGCGCCGACCGCGTCCACGTTCGCGCTCGTGGCGCGCACGCTGTCACCGGCCACCTGCGCTCCCGCCCCGTCGTAATTGCGGTAGAGGAGGAACGCGTCTTCGGTCTTCGAGTTGTCGGAGGGCGCGACCCACCGCGTGGCGAGATCCACGCCCTCACGTCCGAAGATCGCGAGCGCCTCGGCCTGCGCGAGGGCGCCGCTGATCCCGTCGTCCGATCCCCAGTTGTATTCGCTGATCGAGAGCTTCGTGCCCGGGTAGGTGGCCGCGATCCAGGCCTTCATGCGAGGGATGAGGTCACGACCGGCCGGGTCCGTCCCGATCCACGACTCGTCCACGTACGTGGGGTCGTAGAGGCTCTTCAACGTCCGGAGGCGAAGTGCCGACGTCCCGACGGACTCGTCGTCGTCAGCGCGACCCCGCCGGCCTGCGGGTAGTAGTGGACGTCGAGATAGTCGAGGATCCTCACGCCGTGGGCGACTTCCCAGGCCTTCGCCTGCTGGAGATACCACGGGAGGAAGTCCATCTCGCCGTGCGCGGCGCGATCGGCTCCCGGCGAGCAGCCGTCGGCGGCGGAGAAGAAATACGCGCACCAGCCCCAGTCCGCCGGACCGAGGACTCTTCGCGTCCGGGTCCTGTGCCTTGATCGCGGCCGCGATCGACGTCGTCTTCGTCCAGAGCTCGTCGTACGAGACTCCGGCCGGATGGACGTCGTGGTGCGTCGAGTTCCAGAGAAACGGCTCGTTGTCGAGCGCCCAGAGCCGGACGCCCCCGGCCGCGGCGGTGCCGACACGCCCGGCGACATGCGCCATCCAGCGCGAGACGAAATCCGGTCCGATGGGCTTCGACGTGTCCGCCGGGTCGTTCGCCCGTCACGTACGAGTTGTCCGGCTTCACCCCGTTTCCGGCGTCGGGGTTGCACCAGCTCGCGTACCCCGTGGCCGAGCACTCCGTCTGCTGCTGGGCGCCGTACTTCGCCACGGAGAATCCCCAGCGCCGCACGCGGTCGATCGGCGTCCAGCCGATGAGGGGCACGGTGATCAGCGCCTCGCCGCCCGCGGCGCGGATCTCGTCGACGAACGTGTCCGCCGAGGACCCGTCGGGAAGCCCCGCCGGGTTCGCGAACGTCGTTCGCGTAGTTGATGAAGAACCAGTCGCTGGCGCTGTTGTGGGTGTCGGTCTCCCAGTTGTACCGGGTGACGGAGTTCCCGCCCCAGCGGCGCACGGGCACCTTCAGGCGCGACATCTGGGCCGCGTCGCCGAAGTTCACTCCCGAAGATCTGCGGGCTGACCGCGTGCCGGTCGGCGTTGGGATCGATGCTCACGGCGATGGTCGCCGCTCCGGACGGTCCGGCCGTGAGGAGCGTCACCGCGACGACGAAGAGCGCGCCCGCCCGCATGGAGCCCATTCTGGACTCGGGACGTATCCAGCTGAAGTGGGGGGTAGTGCAGGGGCGCAATGGGAATTGTCGGGGGCCGCGGAGGCGTGCGAACCGGCTCGATTCAGCCGTTGCAGGTTGACGAGCCTGCCCCAGCCAGCCCAGCCGATCGGCACGGAAGCTCTCCACTGACGGCAACCGGGCC
>CAVUAN010000027.1:0-24841 GCA_963739435.1 uncultured Acidobacteriota bacterium | reverse complement strand
GCGAGCCCTTCGTGCAGCCAGCCCGGCGCGTGCCCGGCTGACGCGCGGCGAACGAAGGCATGCGTGAGCTCGTGGGACAGCACGGCTTGAAGCGAAGGCGTCCAGGCCGCCGGGGCCTCGACCAGAACCCGCATCTTGCCGTCGAAGACTCCCGAGACCCACGTCGGGACGGAGATGAGCAGAAGTAAGTGCGGCCCGCGTAGAGAATCACGACCTGAGGGCCGGGAGACAGCCCCATCCCGAAGAACTCCGACTGGCTCCGGTACTCCTGTTCGAGATGCGCTTCGGCGCGGGCTGCCACATCCTCTGGGACGGACGCGTCCGTGTAGAGGGCGAAATGGTCGCTCTCGATCAGCCTCTGTCCATTCTTGACCGACAGCTCTCTCTTCGTCCGCTCGAGCTCGGCCAGGACCCCCACATCGGCCCCTCCGAGGCGGCGGTAGTAGTCCCAGGCCGAGACGGCCTCGTCGAGGAGGTGGCGCGAGGCATAGAGATTGCCGATCGTGATGTACGTCTCGGGACTCGGATGGCGGCGGGCCGTCGTCTGGCGCGCCAGCTCGAGGTAGAAGCCGGCGAACTCGAGGTCCTCGTGGTCGAGGTAGGCGAGGATCAGGCTGGCGAGAGCGAGGCCATTGTCCGGATCCCGGCCGACGGCCTCTGAGAGCAACTCGATGGCCTGGGCCGTGTCGTTTTCCTGCTGATACCCCAGCGCGATGTCGGTGAGACGATCGGAGATTTCGGCGGGGGGCGGCGGATGCGTACTCTCGGTCTCCTGGCGCAGCCGGGCCAGGCGGTGAGAGAGGTCGAGGCCCGCAACCAGCAGAAGGAACGCGCCTGTCCCCCTCAGGACAACCGACCCCATCCTCAGAACATCCGAAAGGGAGCTTCCGTCCGCGCCGGAGGGCTCGAGCCCGCCGGGTCCCGGACGGTGACGGAGAGGGAATAGTCGCCGGGCGGGAGGACGGGAGGAGTGAACTCGATCAAGAACTTCATCATGCCGCTCGGGTCGGGCGCCGTGTGTCCGAGTACGGCGAATCGTTGCGGGGAGACGCCGGGCCCTGAGCGCCCCGAACGCCGGCTTCGAGCTGAAACGGATCGGCGCTTCCGCCTGCCCGCGGGTAGAGCATCAGGCAGACGCGCGAGGCCTTGCCCGAGGCGAGCTCGGGCCGCAGCCGCGGGAGAAACCCGTCTCCCGCCAGCTCGAAGAATCCTGCCGCGGGAGAGGCTTCCTTTCCCGCGGGCTCGCTCAAGTTCACTCCCGGCACCTCCTGCTCCAGAAAGAGCGGACGCAGCACCTGGACGGCCGCCTTCTCCGCCTCCGGGACCTCCACCGAAACCGCCTTGAACGAGAACTGTCCCCGGTCTTCGTCCTGGGCGAAGACACGCAATCGGTAGGACCCGGGAATAAGCCGCAGGCTCCCGCAGTAGCGGAGGCCGCCGCTGCGGAGGCGCGCTCCGTCCTTCATCACATCGAGAACGACCGATCTCGTAAAGTAGTCGGCAACTTCGCCGCCTGCATTCATCGCGTAGACGTAGAGACCGAGTCGGATCCGGGATCCGGAGGCTTTCTGCAGGAGCGGCTCGCCGGGGATCTCGAGGATGATGGGCACCCGCGAGACGGGGTCGCCCCGGACCGCCAGAGCGAGCACCTCCATCGGGAAGCCGGCCTCCTTCTCGTGCGTGATGACATCGGCGGCCGACAGCGACCGCTCGAGCCGGTTCAAGGACCGAAACGGCCGGGTCTCGTAGTAGCCGGCCCGGGCGGACACGCGGGCGCCCTTGGCCTTGACGCGCACCTTGAGCGGGTGAAACGTTCCCTGGCCCGATCGCTTGGTCGGTCGGAACGTCAGCACGTACGTCAGGCTCGTCTTTTCCCCGATCCGGCGTATCTGCATGTCGAAGTCGTTGTTGTTCTTGAGGACCTCTCCGCCCGTCCCATTTGCCAGCGCGAAGAGGATGTCCTCACCGTGGACGCTCGATGTCAACCCCGAGCCGCCCTCCGCGCCCAGACCGGCGAGGTCGATCGGGTAGACGATGCAGTCGGAACGCTGGAAAAGAGCGAGGGTTTCGTCCAGCCGGCGCTGGAGAGGCGCGTTGGCGGAACGGCGCTCGCTGTCGAGCTCGGTGAACCGCCCGGTGAAGAGGGCGTCGTTCTCCACCTGGGTGTCCTGTGCGGACCTCTCGCGGGCCAGGCTTCCCACCAGGAGGCGGCTGTCGAATCCCTGGGAGAAAAAGACGATCGTTTTCTTCCCTCGACGAGATCGAGCGCGAGGGCAAGAGCGTCCATGTCGGTCAGGTGCTGCTGCACGCGCCCGAGCGTGTACCCGTCTTCAGCTTTCTGCGCCATGACCGTATACGCCCGGGCGAGGTTCGGGTCGATCAGGGCTCCCGCGCGCGAGTCCGGGCGGGTCGATTCGCCGGAGGGCGGGCGGTTGGCCAGGACGTCGCCGGGCACGATGAAGGTGAACATCAGAGGGTCGATGATCGGCTCCTCGGCCCGCGGCAGGCCGACGGCGTCAATCGCCGCGAGGAGCTGGCGGCGGTCCGACGAAAAAGTCACCAGGAGGCGCGCCCCGTGCTCGACGGACGTCGTGGCCACGGCAGCGAGGTCCTCGGGCCCCATCGCGGTTCCGATGAATCGCGTGGCTGCCTCGCGGGCGCGAACGATCTGGAGGGGCTTCGAGAAGGAAAGATCGAAGAGCAGGAGAAAATGTCGCCGCCCCGCTGCGGGTGTCGGCTCGGCCGATCCGGCCGTCTCTCCTCTTCGATTCAGATCGACCACGTCGACGGCGAGTACCGTCTGCCGGGCGCCGTCGTCTTCCACCTCGAAGTCGGAGGCCTTGAGCCCGGCAACGGGCTTGCCGTCGCGCCCGATGACGTGGACGGGGACCTCGACAAGTGTCACCTCGGCCGTTTCGCGGACCGTGGTCCGAGGTTGCTCCTGAGCGAGTCCTGCGGAGACGAGGCCGAGAACGAGGCAAAGGGCAAAGGGCTTCCGCATGGGTTTGCCTCAAAGTCTGGCACGGTTCTGGAGCAGCCGGCGAGCCTCTCCGAGCTCTTTCGCGTAGCGGTCGACGGGTGCGGAGGCCGCGAAGAGCTCGAGGCGCTCTAAACCTTCCCGTGTGCGGCCCCCTTTGAGCTCCAGAACCGCCAGGTTGTAAAGGGCGTCGAATTGCCGCGGGTTGAGCTCGATTGCCTTCGTCCACGATCTCGCGGCGGCCGCCTCGTCTCCCAGGGCAGCCTGCGCCAGGCCGAGGTTGGCCAGCGTCGCCGGGTCGTCCGGCTTCGCCTGGATAGACTTGAGGAACCAGTCGCGGGCCTCGCTCGCGTTCGATCGATGAAGGGCGAGGATGCCGAGGTTGAAAGCGATCCGGGCATCGCCGGGCGCGGTCTTCCAGGCGCGCTGGAGAGTTTCCCGGGCCTCGTCGCTCTTGCCTGCGGAGGCGAGCGCCACGCCCCTGGCCTCGAGCGACCGGGCCTCTTCCGTCTGCAGCCGGGTCAGGTCGTCGTGGGCCTGCGACAGCTGCTCCGGGGGAGTCTCGCCGCTCGCCACCGAGAGGCCTTCCCGCAGGGCGGCCGCGGCCTCTCCTTTCCGGCCAGTGCGCTCGAGGCTTCCCGCCAGCGCCGTCCAGGCGGAGAACATTCCGGGATTGCGCTTCAGGACGACGCGGGCAAGGACAATCGTTTCCTCGTTCTTGCCGGCGTAGAAGAGCTCGAGCAGCCTGCGAAAGTCTTTGAGCGACTCGATCCGGTCCTTGGGATCCGGAAGCGCCTGGCTCCCTGGCGCGGGTGAGGACACGTGGATGTACCCGAGAGACGCCAGCCTTTTCAATTCCTCCGGCGACGAGGCCTCGGGTCCGACGAACGGTCGGTGGAGCCCGGCCAGGGCGGCCCGCATCGAGCGAAACGGGGCCGGCAATCCGGGAGCCAGGTCGTTTCGTTCCCCCGGGTCCGCCTCGAGGTCGTAGAGCTCCGGGCGCGGGGCCTCGATGTATTGATACCGATCGGAAACCAGCGATGCCAGATCGCTCCAGCCGAGATTCAGTCTCGGATAGAAGGTTTCCCCATAGATCTGTCGTGCCGGGCCCTTCTTCGACAGGGTCAAATCCAGAGAGACGCCCGATAGCTCCGGGGCTGCCCTCTCGGACACGAACGAGAGGATTGTCGGAGCGATGTCGGCGAGGCCGACGGGCGCCCGGACGACCTCACCGGCGTTGGCGGAGCCGGGCCGCTTCCAGAGGAGCGGAACGCGCAGGGTCTCCCGGTAGAGAAAGACCCCGTGCTCGTCCTCGCCGTGATCTCCCAACCCCTCTCCGTGGTCGGACAGAAACAGGATCTCGGATCTCTCATACAGGCCGGCCCGCCGGAGATAGTCGAGGAGGCGCCCCACGCCGGCGTCGGCCGCCGCGATTTCGCCGTCGTAGGGCCTGTCCGCATACCGGCTGCGGTACGGCTCGGGCGGCTCGTACGGAGCGTGCGGCTCGTACAGGTGAAGAAAGAGAAAGACGGGCTTGCCCCGGACCGTTTCCGCCCAGCGGGCGAGAGCTTCGGCCGATTCCACGCCGGACCGCTCGCGCGTCGGATTTTCGGGCATCTGGTCGTCGTAGTGATCGAAGCCCGCATTCAGGCCTCGATCGGCGCGCAGGACGTACGAGGAGACCGCGGCGCCCGTGGCATAGCCCGCGGAGCGCAGGCGTTCTGCCAGTGTCCGCTGGCCCGCCGCCAGGCGGAACCCCAAATTGTCGCGGACGCCGTTTTCGAAGGGAAGGAGGCCGGTCAGAAGGACCGCGTGCGAGGGGAGTGTCAACGGAACGTGGCTGTAGGCGTTCTCGAAGCGAACCGAGTCACGCGCGAGGGCGGAGATCGACGGTACCTCGAGCCCCTTGTACCCGTAGACCGGAAGATGGTCGGCGCGCAGCGTGTCGACGGAGATGAGGACGATCGAAGGTCTTGCCGGCGCAGCACGACCGCAGCCGGCAGCGCCGGCCGACAGGGCGCCAAGAAAGACCGCTGCAACGGTCTGTGCGACCCAGCCCTGGCTTCGGGGCGAGCTCATTTCATCGACTTTATGATCTCTCTGGCCGTCTCCGAGTCTTTGCCCGAGGGATCGAGATCGATCGACTTCTGGAGATCGACCCGGGCTTCCGCCGTTCGCTTGGCCTGGTAGCGCTCGAGACCGCGGTAGTAATAGGCCTGCCCGTAATCGGGTTTCTTCGCGATAGCGCGGGTGAACGCGTCGTCCGCCTCGGCGAGCCTCTTGGTGTTGTAGAGGAGGATCCCCATGTTCAGGTAGGGCTCGGGCGAGCTGATGCTCCCTTCGGGCACCTTCGCCAGGGCTTCCTGGCCCGCCTCCAGGTGGCCCTTCTGGAGCTCGAGCTCGGAGATCATGAGCCAGGCGGTCGTGCTGTTCGGGTCGACTCGAGCCAGCTTGCGCGCGAACTCGATCGCCTGGTCCGGCTTGTTGTCGAAGTAGTAGCTCAGGGCGAGGTTCGAGAGGAGCGAGGCATTGTCGGGCAGCTCCGCGAGCGCCTTCAAATAGTTCTCCTCCGCTTCACCGTAGTTCTTGGCCTTGGAGGCCGCATTCCCCTTCTCGATCGCTTCGGCGGCTCCCTTGGAAACTGTCTTGCCGCCGACCTGGACCTCCGTGCGGGGAGCTTCCCGGACTTCCGGTTCGAGCGAAAGGTTGACAGGCTGGTTGCGGCTGCCCTCGGAAACCGCCAGAGAGATCTTCTTGGACTGGAATCCGGGAGCGGAGATGTCAGCCTGCCAGCCGCCTCCCGTGAGGCCGAGGACAGACCACTGGCCCTTCTTGTCGGTCTTCAGGTCCGGTCCGCTGCCCTGAAAGCGCAACGCCACGGTGGCCCCGGCGATCGGTTCGCCCTTCCCGTTCGTCACGGTTCCTTCGAGACGACCCTTGCCCTGGTGCCAATCCTGGCCTCTGACGATGCCTCCGGAGAGAGAGGCGGTCATCAGGAGGGCCGCCACGATTCGGAGTCCTTTCACGCGCATTCCGTGGTCCTCCTTGCCTGTCTTTCCAGCCACACTCAAAAAACAGAATCCCCGCCGGGAAAATCCCGGCGGGACGAAGCCGGACGCCGCCCGGGAGCTAGAAGCTCACGCGAGCGCCGAAGAGAAGACTCTCGGATTCTGCTGGTTGTCGGCGGAACCGGCTGCACCGTGGTTGGTCCCGTCGTTTGTGGCGTCCGATTCGCGGAAGAGAATCGTCTTGGTATTGAACGCATTGAACATGTTGATCGAAAGTGTCATGTCGGCCGTACCGCCGAGCGGGATCACCTTCGAACCGCGAGATCCACCTCGTAGACGCTCGCCAGACGGTGAGAAGACGCCGTGCCCGCCGCGAGGAACCGGTTGCCCAGGCCGTCCGGGGCGGAATCCACGACGTAGTACGGAGTGGGGTAACCCTGGTGCCCGAAGACGCTCCCCGAAACGTTGAAGTTCCAGGGCAGCTGGTAGAGGCCGCTGACCGAGTAAGCGTACTTGGCGTTGATCCACGTCACGCCGTTGTAGTCGTAGGCGATGTCGCCGTTGGCGCACGTGTTGCCGATCAAGCGGGAGTTGTTGAAGTAACTCGAGCCGACGCCCACCTGGTTCGTGGGATCCACACAGCCCTGCAGCGACACTGCTGATCTTCTGCTTCCAGTCGTTGTACGTGAACGACCCTTGCATCATCCACTTGTTGGTCAGACGCTTGGTCGCCTGGAGCGTGACGCCGTTGTAGCTCGTGCTGTAGCCCGGCTGATTGGTCTCGAAGGTTCCGTAGCTGTAGGAAGCCGGGATGTTCGGCACGTAGAAGAAAGCCCCCGTCTGGACCGGGTTTCCGTTGTGGTCGTAGCCGGTCTCGCCGGTGTTGAAGACCCTGTAGTCGGAGGCGCTGATGCAGGCCGCGCTGTTGTCGAGCGCCAGCGGGCAGTTCTCGACGAAGTTCGTGCGCTTACGGTATGTGTACGTGAGGCCCGCGACGAATTCGGGGCTGATCTGGTGCTCGACCCCGCCCGTGATTTCCATGGTCTTCGGCGCCTTGAGGTTCGGGTCGATCTGGTTGGGTGAGAAGGCGGCACCCGGGTCGTTCGGGTCATATCCGATGGGATTGACGGGGCAAGTCAGGCAGATGTCGGCGGCCGTGATGTGGCCGTTGCCGCCGGAGAAGTGCCCGTTCCACTGGTACTGGGCCCTGGCAACCGCCCCCAGCGGGTTGTTCGCGGCCACCAGGCTCGTGCCGCCCTGGTCGGCAAACTGCGAATAGCTCGCCCGCAACAGGGTCGTCTTCTGGGCGCCGAGCGCATACGTGAGGCCGATGCGGGGCGACCACGTTGTCGCATGGAAGTCGGTGGTTCCACCCGGGTAGGCAAGAGCCGGCAGAATGTTGGGGAAGGCGGGATTTGCGGGCGATGTGCTCGGCGAATTGGTCCCGTAGAACCTGTCGTACCGAACGCCGAGGTTCAGGGTCAGGTCGCCCGCCGTGATCGTGTCGCCGAAGTAGGCGCCGATCGAGGTGACGTTCTCGCCGTCGTGATCGGCCCGCGTGATGTTGGCCGTGAACGGATAGGCCGGGTTGTGGCTGGCGATCGTCTGGTTGTCGGTGTAGACGCCGTCGCCGGGCCAGAAGCGCGTGTGCTTCTGAGCGTACGTGATGTAGGTGCCGCCGAACTTGATCTCGTTGCCGAGCTGTCCGGTGTTGAAGAAGTAGCTGCCGGTGCCCTGCGTAGCGTGCTGGGGCCGGTAGTTCGTGTCCGTGTAGTACGAGTTGTGCCAGACGCGGGCGGCGTCGCGGTTGACTTCCGCGTCGACTCCGCCTTCCGGCCGCAGGTTGAACGGCGTGTTCGCGTAAGAGTAGGAGGCCGTAAAGAAGAAGTTCGAGCCGAAGATCTGCGAGTCCTCGATCTTCTCGAAGTGCGACGGGCCATCCTGGTTCCAGTTGGTTCCGAGCGGGTGCTGGCTCTGCGAGCCGGAGGGCAGCCGCCCGAGCTTTACCTTGTTACCGTAAAAATAGAAGCCCGTCAGGGCGTTCGAATCCCAGAGCTGGGCATTGGCCTTGCCGTTGTAGTCCTCGAGCACCGTGTTGTCCGGCAGGCCGTTGGACTTGAATTTCTTGACGTTGGTGTTGCCGTACGAGCCCCAGAGCCAGAGGCGATCCTTCCAGGCCGCTCCGCCGACCTCGGCGCCGTAGTCCTGGATGTTGTTGATGCGCGGGGCCGTCAGACCCTGCGCCGTGAGCTCCTCGTTATCGTTGTGAGCTTCCGTCTGGTTCGGGGTCTGGAAGACCCGGGCCGAGCCATGCGGGGTGTTGGTTCCGCGCTTGGTGATGAGGTTCAATGTCACGCCAGGAACGACGACAGACGGATCCGACCCGCCGGTCGTGAACTGCATTTCCTGGAAGGCGTCGAAATCGTAGTAGGCGGGTGAGGCGCCCACGGCCGCGAGATCGGTCGCGGGGATCCCGTCAATGTTCCAGGCGTTGTTGGTGAAATTCGTCCCCTTGCCGATGAAGACGCTCTGCTGGCCGTTGTTGTTGGCCCCCGTGATGACGTTGTCGGTCAGGACGCCAGCGCTCATCTGGAGCATGCCCCAGGGGTCGCGCGACGTCGGAATGTTCGCCAGCTCGTCACTCGAGAAGTTGCTCCCCGTGCGCCCCTTGCGGGTGTCGAGAAGCGGGGACTCGCTGGTGACCGTCACCGTGGCCGCGACACTCGAGACCTTCATCGTGATCGAGATCTCGGTATTCGAGCCCGTGCTGACAATGACTTTCGACTGGTCGACGGACCCGAATCCGGCCAGGTCCGCCCGGACAGAGTAGGTGCCCGGGTCGATGTTGACGTACCGGAATCCCCCCTGGCTGTCCGTTGTGACGATCCGAGGAGCTCCCACTCCCGACAGCGTGACCGTCACGCCCGGCAGGACGCCTCCTGTCTCGTCGGTGATCTTTCCGTACAGGTTGCCCGTGGTCGCGCGAATCCCCTGTGCGAACAGTGACGTCGAGATCCCTGTCGCGATCAGGAGAATGGCGAGACGTTTCCAGACCCTCATACCGCTCCTTTCCGCCCTCTGTGCGAGAGGGCCTAGCCGTTGTTCGAGAACCTTCACGACACCCGAACAGAAGCCAGACCCGTGCCAGCAGCGGACCGGGCGCGGTCAGAACGTACGTCCTCCGGAAAGGGAACTCGTCCTCGGAGGAGACCGATTGGAAAAACGTATTCCGCTTATTTCTGAATGCGCGAGGAAAGCCGCGTCGGAGTTATTGAATCGAGATACAGGATCTTGGATTCTTCGTCCCGATCGTCTGCTACGGCGGAAGCGAAGCAATCGCCTCCCGAACCCGGGGCTGATTCGGGTTGATCGCCAGGGAGCGCCCGAGCAGGTCGCGAACCCGGTCCGGCCGGTCCAGGCAGGCTTCGATCACCGCCGCCGCGTTGAGGCTTTCCGGCCTGCTCGAGGTCTCGAGCGGAGCCACGACATCGAGAGCCTCGCGACACCGGTTGGCGCTCGAGAGCATGAGGGCGTAGTTGCGGGTGTAGGACTCGCTGGCCGGGTAAGCCGCATGCGCCTGGCGGAGCAGCTCGAGAGCGGCGTGCGGCTGGATCCTCTGAAATTCGCCCGCCCACCGTTCGACGGTGTTCTCCGCGTCCGGCTGTCCCGCCGCAACCGCGCGCAGGAGCCATCGCGAGGCCTCCTCGAGGCGGCCGCGGTCCTTCTCGAGACGGGCGATGTTGAAGATCGGGGAGTGGTAGGCCGGATCGAGGCGAATCGCTTCCTCCCAGGCCGCCCGGGCGCCGCGCTCGTCATGGGCCGAGAACCGGAGGTAGACGCCGAGATTGTTCCAGGCTCCCTTCGTGAGCCCGGCCGAGGTCGGAGGGGCCGCGACTCCCGCCCGCTGCGGCCCTCCGGCGATGTACCCGAGCGCGGCGAGCTTCTTCGCGTATTCGCTGGCCTCCTTTTCGTCGAGAGGCCGCGCCACGACCGTGGCAACGGAGATCCGCGAGAAGAGGTCCTTTCGCTCCCGGGCCACGAGCCCGGGAGGACCGGAACGACCGCGCCCCGCATTCTCGTGTCGATCGGGAGACCCTGGAGCGCCAGCAGAGTCGGGGCCACGTCGAAGTCCGAGGCGGCACGCGCGGAGGAACCTTTCGAGATCCCCTCTCCCCACGCCACGAGCACGCCGGGAGAGCGATGCCAGTTCGCGGCGGTCGCTTCCTCTGTTGATCCGCGATCGCAGGGCCGATCGCCTCCCCAGCGAAAGCCGTGATCGGAGGTGACGACGAGGATCGCGTGATCCTCGCGGGCGCGGCGCATCCATTGCCCGAGAATCGCGTCGACCGACCGGAAATAGGTCTCCGGGACCCGGCGGAACTTTTCGAAGAGGCCCTCCTCGACGCAGGCGAGCCGGGGTGGGGCGTAGGGTGCGAAGAGGTGCCCGATCGAATCCGTGCCCTCGAAGTAGACCGCCAGGAAGTCGGGATGCTCGCGGTCGTACAACTCGCGGCTCAGGCGTTGCGTCACGCGGGTCGAGGTCAGGACTCCCGACAGGGCCGTGACGGGATCTTCGAAGCCCTCCTTCCGGGCGGCCCCGGGAGCGATCTCGCTCCGGGGAATTCCGAAGGTGTCCGCGAGATCTGACGCCGCGACGGACCCGTCTCTGTCGACGACGCGTCGAACGGTCTCATCCAGACTCTCGGGATAGCCAACTCCGCCCGGCGCCGGTCCCGAGCGGGCCGGATCGACCCGGTCCGACAGGAAGAAGCCGTTCACCTTTTCTGCGGGATGCGTCGCCCAGAACCCCACGACGCCGACCTTGCGGCCGTTTTCCGACGCGATGTTCCAGATGGCGGGGACCTTCCGCGAGGCTTCCGAGACGGGCACGAGGAGGTTCGTTCGCGGGTCCACCTCCTGGAAGTCGAGCACGCGGTGCACGTCGGGGCCGACTCCCGTCTCCTGCGTCGTCCAGATGAGCGGTGAAAGCATCGGGATGAAGCTCTCGAGGGGCGTGACGAAACCCTCTTCCGAAAGACGTTTCCAGTTCGGCAGCTGACCCAGCGCAGCCAGAGAGTCCAGGTACTCCCGGTCGGCGCCGTCGAGCCCGATCCAGATCACGCGCCGGACCTGTGACGGCGGCGCCGGCTGTCGGTCTCCGTCGGAGAATTCGACGGAGGGCTCGCGCGGCGCGGCTACGGCGGGGGCCGGCTTTTCTGCCCGGCAGCCCGAAAGCTGGATCAGAAGAAGTGCCGCACTGACTCGGGCGAGCCGGCGGGTGACGCCGCGTTTCACAGCCGCATTCTCACTTTTTTCTCGAAGCGACCGGACGAAGTTTGGCGGCCGCGGGACGAAGGTTTGCTCGCCATTTTTTGCGGGCGTACTCGAATGCATGAGGCTGGCGCTGCCGATGCTGCCGCTGGTCGCCCTCCTGGGCGTTGGCCCCGCAGGGCTGGAGACGCTGGAGTGGGTGCCTCCTCCTCCGCCTCCTTCTCTGGTCGCGCCGATAGTGGCTTCGCTCCATCCGCGTGCCCTGGCGGCCCTCACGCAGATGATCGAGGCAGCCGAGCAAAAGCTCGCCGCCTCCCGGTGCCAGGAAGTCTTCCGCGACTTTCACGACGCAGCCGGACGCCCCCTCGAACGTGCGCTCGAAGAGACGGGGCGGAACGCGGTGTCGTTGCTGCGAAGCCTGGAGTTCGCCGAGGGATCGGGCGATCCGGCTTGCCAGAGCCGCTCCACGCTCGCCTGGACGCACCCAGGCGCCAGAACGATCTACCTCTGCAGCCTCGCGTTCGCCGATGCGGCCCACTTCAACTCCCGGTTCCTGGCGAACCTGATGATCCACGAGGGCCTGCACACCCTGGGCCTTGGAGAGAACCCGCCGTCGAGCCTGGAGATCACCCAGCAGGTCGCCCTCAAGTGCGGCTACTGAGACTTGAGACGAGGTGGCGCACATCCGTTTTGCTGGACGGCGCTCCAGGTTCCCGAGCTCGGGGCCGCCTGGACATTGTTCGTAACCTTCTCGCGCCACGTCCGTAGTTTGAACGAGGAGGCCGCTACTTGGAATTCCGGGAGCCTCGGCTCGCGCGTCGACATGCGCCGGCTGCCGTACGCCCGATTTCTGCACAGGGATTGACGGCCCTCCTCGTGGATTATGAGCCGCTGGCCCGCGAATGGCTGCGGAGGTCTCTCGAGCGCGACGGCGACGTCGAAGTCGTGGGCGAGTGCTCGGATGGAATCGATGCCGTCGCGGCAATCGAGCGCCATGCGCCCGATCTGGTCTTCCTCGAGGTCGAGCTGCCGGGGCTCGATGGCTTCCAGGTGCTCGAGGCCGCGGAGGCGTTTCCCCGGCGCCGTCCTCACTTCGTTTTCGTTACGGCCGACGACAGCCACGCCCCGAGGGCCTTTGCGGCCGGCGTCCTCGCCTATGTCTTGAAGCCTGTTGACGGCGAGCTCATCCTGGGGGCGGTGCGCCGCGCGCGGCCGCTCCAGCGAGCTCGCCGCGCAGGATGGTGACGGCGCGGCCTCCCAGCCGGACGCGCGTGTCTTCGATCCGCACCCGCACGACACCCCCGCGCTGCGAGGCCTGGTAGCCGGTGAGCTCGCTCTTGTGGAGACGCCCGGCCCAGAACGGCCCGAGGCAGCAATGCGCGGATCCGGTGACGGGGTCTTCGTCGATGCCGGCGGCGGGAGCGAAGAACCGAGACACGAAGTCGAACGCGGGAGCCTCGGAAGGCGCCGTGACGATGACCCCGCGGCTTTTGCCGCAGGCGGCCGCCAGGGCCCTGAAGTCAGGTCGCAGGCCCCGCACAGCCGCTTCGGACTCGAGCAGGAGGAGGAAGTCCATCCGGTTGGCGCCCGAGAATCGCGTAGCCGAGACGCCGAGAGCCTCGAGAACGCCCGCCGGCGGATTCTTCGGCGAGGCGGGCTCGGCGGGGAAGTCGAGCTCGATCGAATCGCTGCGCCGCACGGCGGAGAGGTCGCCGCTTCGGGTGCGGAACGTGAGCGACTCCTCGAGGCTTGCGTAGCCCGTCTCCCAGAGCACGTGCGCGCTGGCGAGCGTCGCGTGGCCGCACAGGTCCATCTCGACGGTCGGCGTGAACCACCGCAAGCCGCCAGGCGGCCCCTCCCGCCGCAGAAACGCCGTCTCGGAGAGGTTCATCTCGGCGGCGACGGACGCGTGCCAGGAGTCGTCTCGCTCCGTGTCGAGGATGCAGACGGCGGCCGGGTTGCCGGCGAAGGGCCGGTCGGTAAAGGCGTCGACGTGAAAAATCGGCTGTCCTGCCGTCATGCCCATCCCTTGTAGCCCGCCCGGCCCCGGCTTCCAAGAGCCACAGGCGTGAAAGTGGACCGGGACTCCAGCAGGCGCGCCGTATGTATATTCTGTCGCGTGGAAGTTCGGACGGCGGCCGGGTTCCTCGACTACTGGGAAAAGGTGCGTGAGCGCACGCGGCGCGTCGTCGCCGTCATCCCGGCGGAGCACCTCGAGTGGACGTGGAAGCCGGGCAAATTCTCTCCGGGCGACATCGTCGCGGCATCTCGCCGGCATCGAGCGCTGGATGTACGCCGAGAACGTTCTCGGGCCGGCCCTCCCGCTACCCGGGCCACGGCGCCTGAGCTGGCAGCGGGCCTCGAAGAGGTCAAGGCGTACCTCGAGCGTTTGCACGCGAGAGGCGATGGAGATCTTCCGGCGCCTGACGACGCCGACCTCCTGAAAAGTGCGAGACTCCGGGCGGCGCGGCGCTCGGCGATCGGCAAGTGGCTGCGCCTGATGGTCGAGCACGAAATCCACCACCGCGGCCAGCTCTACCTGCTTCTATCGATGCAGGGCGTCGCGACGCCGCCGATCTACGGCCTGACGTCCGAGGAAGTGCGCGCCCGCAGCCTGCCGCCTGCCCGAGAGGCGGGAGCTGATGCAGATCCGCGAGCTGAACGACCGACCGGAGCTCGACGCGGCGTTCCCCGCTGATGAGCCAGCTGCGCGACCGGATCGAAAAGGCCTCGTTCCTTCCGGAGGTTCGCCGTCAGCAGGTCGAGGGCTACCGCCTCTACGGCGGGTTCGAGGGAGACGCACTGGTGTGCCTGGCCGGCGTGCGCCGGTCGCACACGCTCTCGCGCGGCGAGCACCTCTTCGTCGACGACCTCGTGACGAGAGAGGGCGAGCGGGGCCGGGGGCGGGGCCGCGAGATGATTGCCTGGCTCGCGTCCCATGCGCGCGAGCAGGGCGTGCGCCGGATCTACCTCGACAGCCGGAGCACGGCAAAGGGATTCTACGAGCGCATGGGTTTCACGTTCCTGACGTCCCTGCCTTGCTGGCTCGACGTCGACGCCGTCATTTCGGAAGGGGGCACTCCATGACGACCGAGAAGGTGAATATCGCGGAAAAGCTCGCCAGCTTTTCCGCCGTCTACCAGCCGAAAATCGTGGGCGAGGTCAATGACTCCTACGTCAAGCTCGTCAAGGTGAAGGGCGAGTTCGTCTGGCACCATCACGACAACGAGGATGAGCTCTTCCTGGTGCTCGCGGGACGGCTCACGATCCACTTGCGCGACCGCGACGTCGTCCTGGATCCGGGAGAGTTCTTCGTGGTTCCGAGGGGCGTCGAGCACAAGCCCGAAGCCGAGGAAGAAGCCCACGTGCTGCTCCTCGAGCCGAAAACCACTCTCAACACGGGCAACGTCGTCAACGAGCGCACCGTGCTCGTGCTCGAGAGGATTTGAGACTTCGCGCGAGCCATCCCCCTCCGCCCTCGGCAAACCCTCGGAGAGACCTCGGAATCATCAGGCGCCTTCTGACGTATGAAGGGACAGGAGGAGCCCATGCCGAGATTCCGGCTTTCGATCAACGGGCGGGACCGCGAGGTGGAGGCCGTCATCGACACGCCGCTGCTCTGGGTCCTGCGCGACGGCTTGAGGCTGACCGGGACCAAGTACGGATGCGGGGTCGGGGCCTGCGGGGCGTGCACGGTGCTCGACGGCAGGAAGGCCGTGCGATCGTGCCAGCTCCCCGTCCAGGAGGCCGTCGGCCGGCGCATCACGACGATCGAGGGGCTTTCGGCCGGCGGCGGCCACCCATGCCAGCGGGCCTGGCTCGAGGAGGACGTCGCCCAGTGCGGCTACTGCCAGCCCGGGATGATCCTCGAAGCGGCCGCCCTGCTCGTGGAGAAGCCCCGGCCTTCGGACGCCGACGTGGACCGTGTCTTTGCCGACCACGTCTGCCGGTGCGGCAGCTACCCGCGGATCCGCCGGGCCGTCCACCGGGCTGCGGCGATGCGCGTCGCGTCCGCCGAAGCCGGCCGAGGCGGAAGGAGGCAGGTCATGAGCCGATCGCGCCGCGATTTTCTCAAGTTGAGCGCCATTTCCGGCGCGGCGCTCGTTCTGCGCGTGCCCGTGCTGTCGGGCGAGCAGCCGAAGGCGGGAGCTCGCGTTGAGCCGTTTGCGCCCAACAAGTGGCTCTCGATCGACGCCGGCGGCAAGGTCACGCTCGTCACCGCGCGCTCGGAGATGGGGCAGGGCGCGCGCACCTCGCTCGCCATGATCCTGGCCGAAGAGCTCGAGGCCGACTGGTCGAAGATAACGATCGTCCATGCGACCCCCGGCGCGAAATATCCCGGCATGCGAACGAGCGGCTCCTCGAGCGTCTCGGACTACTGGCTGGCGCTGCGCAAGGCCGGGGCCGCCGCCCGGGAGATGCTGCGGGAGGCGGCGGCGAGGACATGGGGTGTGCCGATTGACGAGTGCCGGGCGGAGAACGCGGCTGTCCTGCACGCCCGAACGGGCCGCCGCGCCGGATACGGCGAGCTCGTCGCGATCGCAGCGAAGCTGCCGGTTCCGACTGAGCCGCCGCTGAAGGACCCGAAAGACTTCCGCCTGCTCGGCACGCGGGTCAAGCGGGTGGACGGCCCGGCGATCGTCACGGGCGCCGCGGTCTACGGCCTCGACGCGCGGCCGCCGGGCGCCCTCGTCGCAGCCATCGCGCGTTCGCCCGTGCCATGGGGCAAGGCCGTCTCGTTTGAAGCATCGAAAGCGAAGGCCGTCCGCGGCGTGCGCGACGTCGTGCGCCTCTCGACGGGAATCGCCGTCGTGGCCGACAACACATGGGCCGCTCTCTGCGGGAAAGACGCGCTCGAGGTCGGTGTGGGACGAAGGCGTAAACCACGGCGACTCCACCGAGACCTACTGGAAACGCCTCGAGGAAGCGGGCCGGGGCGGCCGCGTGACGCGCTCGCAGGGTGACTTCGCGAAGGCGTTCGCCGGCGCCGCGCGCCGTCTGGAAGCCACCTACCGCTATTCCTTCCAGGCCCACGCGCCCGTCGAGCCGATGAACTGTTTCGCCGACGTCGCGGACGGGCGATGCGAGATCCGCGTCGGGACCCAGTGTCCCAACGAGGCCCAGGCCGCGGCCGCGAAGCTCCTCGGCATCCCGCTCGAGTCCGTGACGCTGCACGTCCCGCTTCTGGGGGGAGGCTTCGGGAGGCGCCTCGACTACGACTACGTGCCCGAGGCGGTCGAGCTCTCGAAGGCGATCGGAAAACCGGTCCAGGTCGTGTGGTCGCGGCGCGACGACTTCGAGAACGACCGGTATCAGCCGGCATCCTTGAACGAGATGCGAGCCGGCCTCGACGCGGCGGGCGACGTCGTCGCCTGGTCGCACAAGGTGACGGATTTCCACCTGACGATGTTCGGGCCGTTCGCGCCGGACAGCGCCGACCCCGACGACGAAAACCCGTGGGGTGTCTACGACACGCCCTACGAGTTCGCCAACTTCGCCTCGGTGAAAGCTCCGGCGAAGTCCCCGGTCCCCACGGGCGCCTGGCGCTCCGTGGCCTACCCGACGTCGGTCTTCGCCCGCGAGTCGTTCCTGGATGAGATCGCGGCGGCAGCTGGGCGCGATCCCGTGCGCCTCCGTCTCGCTCTCCTGAAGGGGCCGAACCCCTTGAAGATCGGGTCCTACGCGATCCAGCGGGACCGACTGGCCGCCGTCATCGAGCTCGCCGCCGCGAAAGCGGGCTGGGGCGGGCCATTGCCGGCCGTCTCGGGCCGCCGGTTGGGCCGGGGAATCGCGGCCAACGTGTACCACGGCCGCACGCACATGGCGCAGGCGGCGGAGGTCTCCGTCGGCAAGGACGGCGATGTGCGCGTGCACCGGATCGTCTGCGCCGTCGACTGCGGCCAGGTCGTCAACCTGCTCGGCCTCGAAGGGCAGATGGAGAGCGGCATCGTCTGGGGGTTGTCGCAGCTGAGAACTCAGATCACTTTCGAGAACGGACGGGTCCAGCAGCACACGTTCCGCGACTACCCGGTGCTTCGCCTCGACGAGACGCCGGCAATCGATATCCACGTCATTCGCAACACCGAGCGCCCCTCGGGCGCCGGCGAGCAGCCTGTGCCTCCGGCCGTTCCGGCCGTCTGCAACGCCATCTTCGCGGCGACCGGCCGAAGGGTACGCTCTCTACCGCTTTCCGCCGCGGAGTTGTCCGATTCGGGCCCTCCACGCAGCACCTAAGGAGCGTTTTCGATGAGGCGGATGTCGCAGGTGTGGCGGTCGACGCGCGGATAGACGATCCAGGACCCGTCGGGCGCGACCGAGAACCCCGACCAGCCCTGTTCGGGCAGCGGTGCGAGGTGCACGGGCTGCGAGGACCCGAACGCGAGAAAGACGACGGAGGGCTCCTTGTGCTCGGCGCACAGCTCGCGAAAGTACAGGCCGTCTGACCCGACCTCCCAGTTTGCCCAATCCTCCGGCGGCAGCGACGCCAAGACGCGGGAGGCCGGGCTGCCGTCCGGTTCCTGCCGCCAGATGCCCGGCGCGTCGGGCCGCGTGAAGTAGAGGGCGCCCCCATCGGGCGATTCCCTCGCCGCGTATCCGCCGCCGTGCGTGACAGCGGCCTCAGTGCGGTCGGACAGGCGCAGTCTCCAGACCTGCCAGGTGCCGGTGCGCCGCGAGGCGAAGTAGATCGACTGCCCGTCGTGCGACCAGGAAGGGGCCACTGCGTCGGCCGGGCCTGCCGTCACGCGGTCCGGCACTCCTCCGGCGGCCTCCACGATCCAGAGGTCGGCGCGAGTGTCGCGCCTGGCGGAAAAGACCAGGCGGCGGCCGTCCGGCGACCAGCGAGGCGTCTCCATGCGGGCGCCCCCGAAGGACGTGAGTTTTGCCGCCGTCCCGCCGTCGCGGCCGGTCACCCAGATCTCCGGGCTGCCGGAGCGCGTCGAGACGAACGCGACGCGGCTGCCGTCCGGGGAGACGGAAGGCTCGAAGTTCCATTCGTCGTTGGCCTCCGTCAAGCGGATTGCCGCCGCGGCCCCGGCGCCGGGGCGCGCCGGAACGCGCCAGAGATTGACCTCGTAGAGCCAGTTCTCGAATGCGACGGCGTTCTTCGCGCGCGCGGTCGAAGGGTGTTTCATCTTGATGCCGCCTCCAGCGACCCACGTGGGCTCGCCTCCTGACGAGCCGAGACGCGCCAGAGGCTGTAGATGCCCGCCCGGCTCGAGGAGAAGACGAGGCTCTTTCCATCCTCGGACCACGAGGATCCCATCGTGTCGCGGTTGTCGAACGTCAGGCGTGTCGGCTCGCCGCCCGAGACGGAGACGCGGTAGAGATCGTCCACGCCCTCCGTGATGTTGCGCGTGAAGGCAATCGTGCCGCCGTCGGGCGAGAAGGCAGCGGAGCTGTCGCCGAGGATCGTCGCGGGCGGATGCGTGACACGCCGCCGCTCGAGCGTCTCGAGCGAGAGGAGCTCGACGGCGAGTGGTCCGCCCTTGTCGCGCCGGGAGAGAGCGAGCCACTTTCCGTCGGGGGACCAGGCGAGGCGTCGGTAGTCCCGATCGCCGCAGGGAGCGATCGGACGCTCGGCGCCGCCCAAGGCCGAGACGAGCAGGATCCGGCAATCGGCGGCCGTCGCCCGTGTGAAGGCCAGTTGCTGGCCGTCGGGAGACCACGCCGGCACGCGGTCCTCGACTCCGGGTTCTCGCGTCAGGCGCAGCGGCGGCCCTCCGTCGATGAGCTGCACGTAGAGGCTGTAGTCGTCTCCCGAGCCGCCGTTCCAGGCGAAGGCGACACGCGTGCCGTCGGGAGAGACGGCCGGATCGCGCTCGTTGCCGGGCAGGCTCGTCACCGGCCGCACGCGCATCGGGCCCGGCGCGGTGGCGCGGCTGCGCGCGAAGGCCAGGACGCCGAGGGTGACGGCCAGGACGAGAAAAGCGGCCGCCGCGGCGAAGGCTCGCGGCCTGCGGCACCCGGCGCGCTACGGGCCGAGCCATCTCGGGTACCGTCACCTCGGCCGGTTGTGACGCGGGCTCGACTCCGGCGACCAGACGGTAGCCCGACTTGCGGATCGTCTCGATGACGCGGGGCCGGGCGGCGTCGTCCTCGAAGGCGCGGCGCAGCTCGCCGACGGCGCGCGTCAGGACGTCCTCGGTGACGAAGGCCCCGTCCCAAACGTCCCGGAAAAGCTCCTCCTTCGTGACGACCTCGCCCGGCTGTTCGGCCAGGCGCAAGAGAACCTGCATGACCTTGGGCTCGAGCTGGACGGTCGCGTCCGCCGCGACGAGACGGTTCTGCGCCGGCTTGACCAGCCGGCCCGCCAGACGAAAGTCCGAAAGCGAAGGACGAGCGCCCGTTCCGTCCGGACGACGCGCGGGCCCGCTCGACGCTCATTGCGTGTTGCTACGGCTCCCCGTCGCGGGAGTTGCAGCGGTGGGAAGCGTCAGGCGCGCGATGCAGCCGGGCCGGTCCTGGCGGTTCTCGAGCGAGAGCGAACCGCCATGGGCCTCGGCGATCTGCCGCGAGAGAACGAGGCCGATGCCGGACCCGCCGGGCTTCGTGGTGAAGAACGGCACGAAGAGGTTCGACGTCGAGGCGAGTCCCGGGCCCTCGTCCGAGATCCAGATCTCGATCCGGCCGCGTCCTCCCGCCGCCGCCCTCCAGCCGGCCTCGACGGCGCCGTCCGTCTCGAGGGCCGCGTCGGCGGCGTTGCGAACGAGGTTGATCAAGAGCTGCTCGATCTGGTCCGCGTCCGCCGAGAGGGCGGCATCGGGGCCCAGCGTGACGCGTACGGCGACCCGAGTCTCGAGCCCGGCCACGCGGCGCACGAGTGCGCCGGCATCGACCGGCGCAAAGCTGCGGGGCCGGCAGGCGAGCGAGCTTGGCGTAGGCGCCCGTGAAGCGGGAGAGCGCCTCGGCGCGGGAGGAGATGACCGTCAGGCCGCGCCGCACGTCGTCGCGCCAGTCGGAAGGCGGGACCTCCGGAGCGATCACGCGCTCGAGGCTGCCGGCGATCGAGCGAATCGGCGCGAGCGAGTTGTTGATCTCGTGCCCGAGCACGCGGATCAACCGCTGCCAGGCCAGGCGCTCTTCCTCCCGCAGGGGCCGTGACACGTCGGTCAGAACGAGGAGGCGGTGCGGGAGCCCTCCCTGCCGGAACGTGCTCGTGCGCACCTCCCAGCGGCCGGTCGTCACCCCGAAGGTCGCGTCGAGCAGACGGGGTGTCGGGCCCTCGAGACAGGCGGCGAGGCCCAGCTCCGCGGCGCTTCGGTTCAGGAGGCGCGGCTCGGCCTGTCCGAGCAGTTTTTCGCCGAAGCGGTTCGTGAGCTTGAGGAGCCCCGCGTCGTCGAACGCGAAGACGGCGACGTCGATCTCCCCCATGACCTTGGACAACAGGGCAGTGGCCTCGAGGGCTCCCAGGCGCTGGTGCCGGAGTGTCGAGGCGAGAGCATTGACCTCCAGGAGCACCTCGCCCAGCGGATCGTCGGGGCTCGATCCCCGCGCGCGGATCGAGAAGTCTTCCTCGCGCATGGCGGCGAGCAGGTTGGAGACCGTCTGCAGCGGGATGACGACGCGCTCGCGCAGCGCGTAGGCGCAGCCGAGCCACCAGAGAACGACGAGCGAGGAGAACGTCCAGCGCACCTTCGGCGTCACCGACGGGCCCCAGAGGAGAACGAGAGCGACGAGGACGGCCGGCAGGGCGGCCAGCAGGGCGTAGAGCAGGACGCGGCGGTCGTGCGTGAGGCGGCTCACCGCCCGAGCCGTTCGAGGCGCCGGTAGAGGGCGCTGCGCGACAGTCCCAGTGCCTTGGCCGCGGCGCTGACGTTTCCGTCGCAGCGGGCCATGGCTTTCTGCACGAGCATGTCCTCGACGTCCTCGAGGCTCATGTCGTCGAGGCGGGGCTCGCCGTCGGCCGGGCGGCGCAGCGAGAGATCGCCGGGTCTTATCGTGTCGTTCTGCGTCATGAGCACGGCGCGCTCGACGGCGTGGTCGAGCTCGCGCACGTTGCCGGGCCAGGCGTGGTCGATCAGGGCCTGGAGAGCGGCGGCCTCGAAGCCCCGGATGTTCTTGCGGTAGCGCGCGGCATGCGAGGCCAGGAAGTGCTGGGCGAGCACGGGAATGTCCTCGCGCCGCTCGCGCAGCGGAGGCACCCGGATCTCGATCGTGTTCAGGCGGAAGAGCAGGTCCTGCCGGAAGCGGCCCGCCGCGACCTCGGCGTGGAGATCCGCGTTGGAAGCCGAGAGGATGCGGACGTCCACTTTGCGTGTGCGCGAGGAGCCGAGGCGCTCGAACTCTCCGGTCTCCAGCACCCGCAGCAGCTTGGCCTGCTGGCTCGGCCGGGATGTTGGCAATCTCGTCCAGGAAGAGCGTGCCGCCGTCTGCCAGCTCGAAGCGGCCCGCGCGGTCGCTTTTCGCGTCGGTGAAAGCGCCTTTTACGTGGCCGAACAGTTCGCTCTCGAAGACGCCTTCGGACACCCCGCCCGCGTTCAGCGTGACGAGCGCCCGGCCGGACCGGCGCGAGGCGGCGTGGAGGGCGCGGGCGACGACGCCCTTGCCCGAGCCGTTCTCGCCGGCGATGAGGACGTTGGCGTCCGATGGTCCGACGCGGGCGATCACGTCGAGCACGGGGCGCATGGAAGCGGCTCCGGCGATCATCGCCGGCTGGCCGTCGAGGCGCAGGATCCTGTTCTCGGCCTCGAGCCGCTGGCCCTGGCGCAACGCCCTGCCCAGCGCAATCTGCGTTCGGAGGGTCGTCAGCAGGCGCGTGTTGTCCCAGGGTTTCTGCACGAAGTCCCGCGCCCCGCGCCGCATCGCTTCGACCGCGATCTCGACGGAGCCCCACGCCGTCATGACGACGACCGGCAGGGCAGCGTCGGCATCCTGGATGCGGGCGAGCAGATCGAGCCCTTCGCGTCCCGACGTCGTGTCGCGTGCGTAGTTCAAGTCCATGAGGAGGACGTCGAAGTCCGAGGCGTCGAGGGCCGCGAGGACGCCGTTGGGGGAGGAGGCGGTTTCGAGGACGAATCCCTCGCTCTTCAAGAGCAGGCGGAGAGCTTCGAGCACGTCGCGCTGGTCGTCGGCGACGAGAACCCGGTCGGGACGGGCGGTGTCTGGCGTTTTCACGGACCGGGGCCGGTCTCCTACCTGGGTTTGAAGTCGAGCGCTGCGGAGTTCATGCAATAGCGCTCGCCCGTGGGGTCGGGGCCGTCGTCGAAGACGTGGCCGAGATGCCCGCCGCACCGGCCGCACAGGACCTCGGTGCGCTTCATGAAGAGGCTTCGGTCTTCCTCGGTTGCAACGCTGTCCGGCGAGGCGGGCTTCGAAAAGCTCGGCCAGCCCGTCCCGGACTCGAACTTCGTTTCCGAGTCGAAGAGCTCCTGCCCGCACCCGGCGCACCGGTAGACGCCCGGCTCATGGTTGTCCCAGAGCTTTCCCGAGAAGGCGCGCTCCGTCCCCTTCTTCCGCAGCACCTGGTACTGCTCGGGCGTCAGGCTCCGGCGCCACTCTTCGTCTGTCTTCTCGACCAGGTCCTTCTTTGTTTCGGTCACCTTTTCAATCTACCACCGCGCTCGCTCATTCCTGCCGCAGAGCGACGAAGGGATGGACCCGCAGGGCTCTCCAGGCCGGCACGAGAGCGGCAAGCACGGCGGCCGTGAGGAGAATCAGGGCGACCGTCCCGAAGGTGGCCGGGTCGGTCGGGCTGACTCCAAAGAGCAGGCTCTTGAGTATGCGGGTCGTCGCCCAGGCGGCGGCAAGACCGATCGCGATGCCCGCACCCGCCAGCGAGAGCCCGCGGCCGAGCACGAGCGCGAGCACATCGGAACCGCTGGCGCCCAGGGCCCGGCGGATGCCGATCTCGCGGGTCCGCGCGGCGACCATCTGCGCGAGAACGCCGGACAGTCCGATTGCCGCCAGCAGCAGCGCCGCCCCCGCAAAGAGGGCGATGAGCGTGAGCTGAAAGCGCTGCCGCGATGTGGCCGCCGCAATCAGCGCGTCCATCGGGCGAAGCGAACCGGTGGGCACGTCGGGATCGAGCGCCCGAACGGCGTCGCGCACGGCTCCTGCCATGGCGATCGAGTCTCCGCGGGTTGCAACGACGATTCCGAGCCGATACCCCGGATCCTGGAAGACGGGCAGATAGAGCTGCGGCTCACCCTCCTCTTCGAGCGCCGCGTAGCGGACGTGGCCCACCACGCCGACGACCTCGGCCGAGTCTCCGCCGGTGCCGCCGATCAGGATCCGCTTGCCGACAGCATCCTCACCAGGCCAGTCGCGGCGTGCGAGGCGTTCGTCCACGATCACCACCCGGGGTGCCGTGCCGGCGTCGCTTTCCCGGAAAAATCGGCCACTCTGGAGCGGGACCGACATTGCGCGGAAGTAGTCGGGAGTCACCCTTGCATAGGCTGCGTGAGGTCCGGGGTCGGTGGGCTCGATGGGCCGGCCGTCGATCGCATATGTGCCCGACCATCCTTCGCCGCCAAACGGAAGGGGGTCGATGGCGCCGGCCGCCGTGATCCCCGGAGTCGCGGCGAGGCGCTCGAGCAGAGCGGCTGTAGAACGCCGTCGCCTGGCCGGCATCGCCGTATTTCGAACGGGGGAGCGCCGTCTGCAGCGTCCAGACGCCCGGGGAGCGAAAACCGGGGTCGACCCGCGACAGACGCGCGAAGCTCGCGAGCAGCAGGGCGGCAGCCGCCACCACGACGAGGGCGACCGCGACCTGGCCGACGACGATCAGGTTGCCCAGCGTGGCCCGGCGGCCCGAGACGGCGTCGAGCCCCGCGCCCTTCAGGTCGGAGGACACGTTGGCGTTCAAGGCCTGACGCAGCGGCGCCAGGCCGAAGAGGATGCCGGCTGCCGCGCAAAGAGCGACCGTGAAGAGGAGGACACGGCCTCCGACGGTGGCCTCGGCCAGGCGCGGCAGGTCGGCGGGCCCCAGGCGCACCAGCAGGTCGACGCCCCACACCGCCAGCACCGTGCCGAGTGCGCCGCCGGCGCAGGAGAGCAGCAGGCTCTCGGTCAGAAGCTGCGAAACCAGCCGCCGCGCGTCGGCGCCGACGGCGATCCGAACGGCGAACTCGCGGCGCCGGCTCGCCGCGCGGGCGAGCAGCAGGTTGGCCACGTCGGCGCACGCGACGAGCAGCAGGAGGCCGACCGCGCCCGCCACCGCGAAGAGCGAGGCGCGCGTCTTGCCCGCGTACTGGTCGGCCAGGGGCATGGCGGAGAGCGACCAGCGGGGGGAGAGGTTGTAGCGGTTCGGGTACTCGGCTCGGAAGGTCGCGGCGATCAAGTCGAGGTCCGCCTGCGCTGCCCCGGGCGCCGCGTGCGCGGCCGCCCGAGCGACCAGGCAGAGAAATTCGTCGCCGCGCGAAGCCTTGACCTCGCTCCAATCGGCCGCGATCCACAGTTGCGCCGAACGCTTGTAGAAGAACGTTCCCGCCGCCGGAAATCGAACCCCCTCCGGCAAAACTCCCACGACCGTCGTCGGGACGCCGTCGATCTGGATCGCCTTGCCGACAATTGACGGGTCGCCGCCGAAGCGGTAGCGCCAGAGGTCATGGCCGAGCATGGCCACGCGCGGCGCGCCCTTGCGGCC
>CAVUAN010000026.1:0-17133 GCA_963739435.1 uncultured Acidobacteriota bacterium | reverse complement strand
CGACGGCCGCCGCCATCGTGCGTCCGACACCGATGCCGTAGGTGCCCATGACGGCCGGCCGGCTCTCGCCTTTCTCGTCGGTGAACTCGCACTTCATGGCTGCCGAGTACTTCGTCCCGAGCTTGAAGATATGCCCGACCTCGATGCCCCGGGCGATGTCGAGGGGTTTGGCGCAGTTCGGGCAGGGGTCGCCCGCGCGCGCCGCGGCGAAGCGGGCCCACAGCTCGATCTTCGCGTCCCGCTCGACGGCGAGGCCGCGCACGTGCCAGTCGCGCTTGCCAGCGCCCGTGACGGCGTTGACCGCGCCGCGGACCGACTCGTCGGCGACGACGCGAACGCCGGCCGGCAGGTGGTGCGGTCCGACGAAGCCGACGGGCGCGCCGGTGGCCTTCAGGACCTTGTCCTCGGAGGCGAGGGCCATGTGCTCGACGCCGAGGGCGTGCTTCAGGGCAACCTCGTTGGCTTCGAGGTCGCCGCGGATCAAGGCCACCGCAAACCCCTTGTCGGTCTCGTAGACGAGGCACTTGATCATCCGCGAGGCCGTGATGCCCAGGAACTCGACGACCGAGTCGATGCCGCCCCGGCCCGGGGTTTCGACTTCCTCGAGCCGCCCGACCGTCTCGTCCTGCCAGGGCGCCTTCAAGGGACCCGCCTGGGCCTTCTCGAGGTTCGCGCCGTATCCGCAGGCGGCGCACCGCACGACGGCGTCCTCGCCCGTGTCCGCGAGGACCATGAACTCCTCCGAGGCCGTGCCGCCGATGGCGCCCGAGTCGGCCTGCACGACGGTGAAGTCGAGGCCGCAGCGCTCGAAGATCCGCCGGTAGGCGGCGTCCTGAGCCTTGTAGGATTTGTCGAGCCCCTCGGCGTCCACGTCGAACGAATAGCCGTCGTACATCAGGAACTCCCGGCCGCGCATCAGGCCGAAGCGGGGACGGATCTCGTCGCGGAATTTCGTGCGGATCTGGTAGAGGGTGACGGGGAGCTGGCGGTAGGACGTCACCCCCGCGCGCACGAGCGAGGTCACCGTTTCCTCGCTCGTCGGGGCGAGGCAGTAGTCGCCCTCCTTGCGGTCCTTGAGGTGAAAGAGGATCTCCTCGGATGTGTACCGCCCCCACCTTCCGGTCTCCTCCCACAGCTCGCGAGGCTGGAGGATGGGCGCCTCCACCTCCAGGAACCCGGCCCGGTCCATCTCTTCGCGCACGATGACCTCGGTCTTGCGGTGGGAGCGCAGCCCGAGGGGCGTCAGGGCGTACATGCCGGCGGCGATCCGGCGAATCATGCCGGTGCGCGTCAGGAGGATGTGCGAGACCGCCTCGGCGTCGCCCGGCGCCTCGCGGACGGTTTGCAGAAAGTATCGGGACCAGCGCATAGGTCAGTGTTTAGAGTTTAGGGTTTAGGGTTCCCGGGCCATCTAACGGCTTCGCACTCTACACTCTAAACTCCAAACTCTAAACTCGGCCTACTCCTTCGATTCCGCGGCGTCGCTCTTCTTTTTCGGCCCGACCTTTTCGACGAGCCGCAGGTTGGAGCGCACCTGCTGCATCATGCGGTCCTCGAGGGCGGCGCCGCGCGCAACCGTCTTGGCTCTCGTGAAGGCCGCCTTCGCCTCCTCGGGCTTGCCCGCCGCGAGATAGGCCATTCCGAGGTGGTGGAACGTCGTCGGGGCGGCGGCCCGCTCGCTCGAGCGCCTCAGGCACTCGATCGCCCGCTCGAACTCCTGGCGCTTGTAGTGGACCCAGCCGAGCGCCGCCAGGGGATAGGGCTTGAGCTCGTCGGGAGCAGCCGCCAGCGCGCGCCCCGCGTAGTCGAGCGCCTCGTCCAGGTTCTCTCCCGCCTCGGCGAGGTTCGTCGCGAGCTCGTAGTACCCGACGGCCTGCGACGTCTTGGACGGATGCTTCTCCAGGAAATCGCGGACGAACCGCGTCGCCTCCCCCGGCTTGCCCTCGGCTCGCAATGCCTCCGAGAGCGTCGAGCACGCCGCCGCCGCCACGACATCCTCCGGCTCCCCCGCCAGGACCTCGCGGCAGGCCGAGATGGCTTCCCTCCAGAGGCCGAGAGAGCCCGCGAGCAGGGCGAGCGAGATCCGGATCGTCGAGTTGCCGGGCTCGAGCGCGCTCGCCTCGCGGTACAGCGCGAGAGCTCCGCGCAGCGATCCGCGGGAGGCCTCCTCCTCGGCCAGCCGGTACTTCTCGGCGCCGGGCCCGTCGACGCGCGGCAACGAGTAGCGGCGCCGCCGCTCGAGCAGCCGGACCGCCTCCTGGAACTCGAGACGCCTCGGGTTCTTCTCGAGCGCCTGCTGAAAGGCGTCGAGCGCCCTCTTGGGCCAGTTCTTCTCGAGATAGCAGAGGCCGAGCTGGAACACGGCGTCTTCGTTGTCGGGCTCGACTTCCTGCGCGCGCTCGAACTCCTGGATCGCCCGATCGATCTCGCCCTTCTCGCGGTACACGGTGCCCAGGAGCACGTACGCGGACGGGACCGGCGCGATGTCGAGCGCGCGCATCAAGGCTTCTTCCGCTTCCTGCCAGCGCGAGGCGTGCGCGTACAGCGCACCCAGGGCGAAGTGCGGCAGGAAGCCGTCCGGCCGGCGCTCGGAAGCGCGTCTCAGGAGGGACTCCGCCTCGACCACGTCGCCCGACTCCGAGGCCGCGATCCCGGAGTACACGAGCGACTCGAAGTGGCCGGGCTCGACGGCCAGGATCTTCCGGAAGTAACCCGACGCCTTCTGCAGATCGCCTGCCGAAAAATAGGTCTCCGCGAGGTAGAAGCCGAGCTCGACGTTGCCCCGGTGCAGTCGGTACAGATCCTCGAGCGCGCGCATCCCGCGGTCGGCATCGAGCGCCAGGATCGCGAACTCCGCCTCGCGCAGTCGCCGCAGAAACGTGTCCCGGTTCTCGCCGGAGAAGCGCGCCACGATGCGGTCGCGCCGTTCGAGGAAGCGGTCCTTCTTCTCGACCGCCTGCATCCGGGCGTCCATCTTGGTCTCCCAGAGGTCCAGGACCTCCTCGGCCCGGACCGCGCCGGAGCGCTGGAGCGTCTCCTGCAGCGCCAGGATGCCCGTGTGCGCCACGAAAAGGTTCTTCTCGAGATTGCCGATCGACTCGAAGAGCGACTTGACCGCCTCGCCCGTCCGCTTGACGACGTCCTCGAGCGTCGAGATCCGCTCCAGCAGGTGCTCGTCGAACGGGATCTCCTCCTGCGTCTCACCCGTGCCCTCGTCCACGACGCCGACACCGGAGAGCACGAGCAGCTTGGAGTGGCAGCGCCCGCAGAACTCCTCGTCGTCCGGGTTCTTCGCGCCGCAGGCCTGGCAATACATTATTTCGAGGCGTACTCGTAGAAGCCGCGGCCCGACTTCTTGCCCAACCAGCCGGCGTCGACCATCTTCACCAGAAGCGGGCTCGGCCGGTACTTCGGGTCGCCGAAGCCGTCCTGGAGCACCCGGAGGATCGACAGGCACGTGTCCAGGCCGATGAAATCGGCGAGCTGGAGGGGGCCCATCGGGTGGTTCATGCCGAGCTTCATGATCCCATCGATCGCCTCGCGGGTCGCCGCGCCCTCCCGCAGCGCTTCGATCGCCTCGTTGATCATGGGCATCAGGACCCGGTTCGAAACGAAGCCCGGAGAGTCGTTGCAGAGGATGGGGGTCTTGCCCATCCGGCGGGCCAGCGTCTCGATTGCCGACGCCGTCGCGTCCGATGTCGCCATGCCCCGGATCACCTCGACGAGCTCCATGACCGGCACCGGATTCATGAAGTGCATGCCGATGAAACGGTCCGGCCTGCCGGTCGCCGCCGCGAGCCGCGTGATCGAGATCGAGGACGTGTTCGAGGCGAAGAGGACTCCGGGGGGACAGACGGCGTCGAGCCGGGCCAACAGCTCTTTCTTGACCGCCTCGTTCTCGACCACCGCCTCGATGACGAGGTCGGCGCCCGAAAGCCTCGAGACGTCGGTCGAGGTGGTCAGGCGTCCGAGTGCAGCATCCTTATCGGCGCCGGTGCGCTTGCCTTTGGCGACCTCGCGATCGAGATTCCGCGAGGATCGTCTCCCGCGACTTCGAGAGGAACCGCTCCTCGAGATCCACCAGGAGGACCTGGAGCCCCGAGGCCGCCGCGACGTGAGCGATGCCGCTGCCCATTTGCCCGCCGCCGACGACGCCGACGGTTCGGATGTCCATCCGGCGACTCTATTGCCGGCCCGCCGGGGAATCAAATGGGCGTCAGGAGGCGGCGACCGAGAATCGCGGCGTGCCGAAGCGGGAGAGCATGGCGACACCCACGGCGACAACCGAGGCGGCGCTCCACACCAGGGCGCCCACGTAGGGCAGCAGCGAGAGGCCTCCCAGCACGGCGAAGCCGACGGCGAGCGCCACCGGGCGCCTCGCGGGCGAAACATTCTTCAGCAGCTTCTGTCCCAGCAGCAGAAAGAGGGCGCCCATTCCGAATATCTTCGCTCCCACGGCGAGCCCGCCGACGAAGAGCGCGATCGGGATCGAGAGGCCGGCCGGCAGCAGGGCGAGCGCCGCTGCGGCGGCGAGAAAAAGCGAGAGGACGGTCAAGAGGCCTGCCAGCAGCGCGCCGCTCCACTGCTCCTGCGCGCAGAGCGCCGCGCGCGCGACCGGAGATCCGAACAGATACAGCAGCAGCAGAGTTCCCGCGAGCCAGACGGCCAGGCCCACGACGCGCAAGCCCCGGAAAACGGCGGTGCGGGACCGCGCCTCCCAGGGAGCCCGATACATCTCGGCCAGGTAAACGTTGAGCAGCGTGCCGGGCGTCGAGACCGTTCCCTTGACCGGGAGCGGGCCGCCTTCGGGCGCTTCGATCGAGCCCCCGAAGACTGACAGGTTGCCGCCGATCGAGCCTCCGGGGCCGATAACGACATCGCCGCCCCAGACGATCACGTCGCCCTCGACGCTCGCGTTGACGAGGACCTTCCCGAAAACAGCGACGACGCGTCCCGGGACGTTCTCCGAGATCGACAGGTCGCGCCCGACGGAGGTCAGGGTGCCTGCGGGAACGTCGGCGGCGGGGGAAGCGAGGAGAAAAAGGAGAGCGGCCAGTGTCATCGGCGGGCGCGAGCGAGAACGCTCCGGAGGCCGAAGGCGAGGGGCACGAACAGCAGAGCGGCGGCGAGCCCGAGGGCCTGCTCCTGCCTGAGGGCCTCGGAGAGGGAATCGAGGCCGGCGGGGGCGACATGCCGGAGCTCGTCGAGCCACCGTACGAGCGACCGCAGCACGCCGACAAAGGGCACGACCGCCGCGGCGCCGACGCCCGGAAGCCCGAGCATGACCAACCCCGCCCCGAAAAGGCCGGCCGAGAAAGCCGCCGGGCCGGCCCACAGGGACACGCTCAGGCGCTCCCGCCGGGAAAAGGGCCGGAGGCGAACGATTCGGGAAGCGAAGCCGGCCGGGGGCTCGAGGGGGACGGCGAGGGCGGACAGCTCCGGCCCGATCTGGCCGGCCTCCGCGACCGCGGCGCCGCATTCGGAGCAGGCGGCCGCATGGGCCGCCGCGTCCGCTGCAAACAGGGGTTCGGCGCCGGAGGCGACTGCCTCGGCATCCAGCGGATCGATCTTGCGCTTGCACAGCTTCACGACATCTCTCCCGACAACCACTCCTTCAATACGGTTCTTGCCCGAAAGAGTTTGTTTTTGACCGTTCCCAGAGGCATTTGCTTGATTTCAGCGATTTCCTCGTACGAAAGGCCCGTGAAATGGCGCAAGGTGATGAGCTCCTTGAACTCGGGCGGGAGGCGGGCGATGGCCCGGGCGATGGCCTGGCCCCGCTCACTATTGCGAAGGTCGGCGTACGGATCCAGATCGGCGCTCTTGTACTCAAAAGAGGACACTCTCCCCTGGCCGGACGGCTCGGGGACTTCCAGCGGAACGGTCCGAAGCCGGCGCTTGCGCAGGTGGTCGATCGCGGCGTTTCCCGCGATCCGGAAGAGCCAGGTCGAGAACTTGAACTCCGGGTTGTACCGGTGGAGCGCCTGGAAAACCTTGACGAAGATCTCCTGGGACAGATCGAGCGCGTCGTCCCGGCTGCCGATCATGCGAGCCACATGGGAAAGGATGCGCGCCTGGTAGCGCCGGACGAGCGTTTCGAAAAGCTCCTCCTCGCCAGCCAGCACGCGGGCAACGAGATCTTCGTCGGGTACGGCTTCGCGCTCGAGATCGATGAGTTACAATCCCCCGCCCATTCTAGCGAAGGCGGCCGCATCCGCCGAAGAGGAGTGTTGCCCGTGAGCCAAGTCGCCGAACCGCAGTTTCCGACGATCGGGACGCACCCCCAGGGCACGGATTCCTCGAACCCCTTCGAAGAGATGATGTCGCGGTTCGACCTGGCCGCCCAGAAGCTCGGCCTGGACCCCGGCCTGTACAAGGTCCTCCGGGAGCCGGTCCGCGAGACCAAGGTCTCGATTCCCATCGCTATGGACGATGGACGAATCGAGGTCTTCATCGGTTACCGGGTCCTGCACAACATCGCGCGCGGCCCGGGCAAGGGCGGAATCCGGTACGACAAGAACGTCTCTTTAGACGAGGTCCGGGCCCTGGCCGCCTGGATGACCTGGAAGTGCGCCGTCGTCAACATTCCTTTTGGCGGAGCCAAGGGAGGGGTCGTCTGCGATCCGGCCTCCCTGTCGCGCGGGGAGCTCGAGAGAATCACGCGGCGCTACACCGCCGAGCTGATGGACCAGTTCGGCCCGGAGAAGGACGTCCCCGCTCCGGACATGGGAACGAATCCCCAGACGATGGCCTGGATCATGGACACCTACTCCATGCACGCCCGCCACACCGTCACCTCGGTCGTCACCGGCAAGCCGCTCTCTCTCGGCGGCTCGCGCGGCCGCGTCGAGGCGACGGGCCGCGGGCTCATGCTCATCTGCCGCGAGGTCGCGCCCAAGCGCGGCTTCAAGCTCGAAGGCGCCCGGATCGCCGTCCAGGGCTTCGGCAACGTCGGCTCGATCGCGGCGCGGCTGTGCCACGAGGCGGGAGCCAGGATCATCGCGGTCTCCGACATCCAGGGCGGCATTCACGGCAGCAAGGGCCTGGACATGCAGGCCGTCGCGGCCCACTACGAAAAGGGCCGGACGCTGGCCGGATTCCCCGGGACCGACAAGATCAGCAACGAGCAGCTCCTCGAGCTCGAGTGCGACATCCTGATCCCGGCCGCCAACGAGAACCAGATCAAAGGCTCGAACGCTCCCGGGATCAAGGCGAAGATCATCGTCGAAGGCGCCAACGGCCCCACGACACAGCGGGCCGACGACGTCCTGAACGAGAAGGGCATCCTCGTCGTGCCGGACATCCTCGCCAACGCCGGCGGTGTCACGGTTTCCTACTTCGAGTGGGTCCAGGACCGCGCCGGCTTCTTCTGGCGCGAGAGCGAGGTCAACGAGCGGCTCGAGGACATCATGGTGCAGTCCTTCCGCGACGTCGCCACGATGGCCGAGAAGTACAACGTCAGCTTCCGCATCGCCGCCTACATGCTCGGCATCTCCCGCGTCGCCCACGACACCATGGTCCGCGGGCTGTACGCCTAGCAGCTCGCGCTTAACCCTCTCCCCGCGGGAGAGGGCAGGGTGAGGGGAAGGCTGGAGCCCACGTCTCCTAATGAGAGCGCATCAGGTATTGCCCTTTCTACAGGCGTACATTGACCTCGAATGGGTAAGACCATGCTTCTCACGGGTTTCGGTCTCGCGGCGAGTTTGCTCGCGGCCACGGCTCAAGCAGGTCAGGACGTGTGGACGGCGGCCGGTCCAGCAGGGCAGGACGTCCGGGCCCTGGCGGTCGACCACAGGTCGATTCTCTTTCTGTACGCCGGCACTGCTGGAGCGGGAGTGTTCGTGTCAGGAGACGGGACGAGCTGGGCGGCGCCAAACGTTGGCCTGACGAACCTCTCGGTCACCTCGCTGGCGGTCCAGCCCTTTGACATTCCGTGCCCGGACCCCTGCACAGTCCCCGCCCTGGTGTACGCAGGCACTGGAGGGGGCGGAGTGTTCAAGAGCGGCGATGGCGGTCACCACTGGACTCCCGTCAACAGCGGCCTTGGCGACCTTTCGGTTTCTGGACTGGCGACCTCGTCAACGGCTGTTTACGCCGCGACCCCGGCGGGCCTCTTCGTTATGACGGGGGGCGCCACGACCTGGTCAACAGTGGGCAATAGCCTTCCCGAATTGGTTTCCGTAGTCGAGATCGACCCGATCCACCCCACGACGCTCTACGCGGGCACATACGGTCTGCCTGGCGGCAGCGTGTACCGCAGTACTGACGCGGGTGCCACGTGGACCCCAGCGAGCACGGGTTTTCCGGCCTCGGGCGGCGTTCTCGCGCTCGCGGTCGATCCGGCCAGAACCTCGACGATCTATGCCAGCGTCGAAATCACGATCGGATGCCCTCCGCCCTGCCTTCATCCACCGGGGGCAGCCTTCCATGTGTACAAGAGCGTCGATTCGGGTCTGAGCTGGTCCCTCGCGGACTCGGGCCTCCCCTTCTCCACCGCGTCCCTCGAGGTCGATCCCGATCATCCCGAGACGATCTACGCCGCCGGATCAGGCGGCGTCTTCCGGAGCGTAAACGGCGGCGCAAGCTGGTCGGGCCAAAACGCCGGTCTCGCGGACACCAATGTCCGGACGCTCGCTCTCGACTCGCGCACCCCCTCGACCGTTTACATCGGTACGCAGAGCAGCGGGGTCTTTGCCAGGGACTTTTCTGCCTCCGGAGGCTGCGACGCCCAGACTCTCTGCCTCGTCGACGGCCGATTCCAGGTTCAGGTTGTCTGGGAGAGCGAACAGGGGCTGCGAGCCGCGCAGGCGACTCCCGTAACGCGGAGTGCCGGCAGCTTCTGGTTCCTCACACCCGATAATCTCGAGCTGACCGTCAAGATTCTCGACGGCCGATCGGTGAACGGAAAGTGGTGGTTCTTCTCCGGCGCGCTGACGAACCTGCAGTACAGGATCGTCGTCACGGACACGGTCACTCTTGCGACACGGACCTATTTCAATCCGCAAGGCCAGCTCGCAAGCATCGTCGACACGTCGGCCTTCTAGGTTTTCGAGAGAGAGCCCGAATGTGAGGGCCGGAGGGGTGGCGGGGGCGGAGGCCCCCGTCGATGTATCGCAGGCCGGTACGCCGGCCGAGAAACACCGACGGGGTCGCACCCGCCAGGACCCGTCCGGCCCGCTTTGACCGCCACCTCTGACACCTACCGCAGCGTGATCTTGGGGCGAACCTCAGGGAGCTCGCGGGCGAGCTTGGCTTCGAGCTCCGACAGGGTGGCCTGAACCGGCTTTCTCCAGGAGGGGTCGAGGAGCGAGAGCGTCAGGCGGCGGCCGACCAAGGACGTCGGTTCGATCTTGCGGGCCAGCGGCTCGCCCACGATGCGGCCCCAGCGGGCCTGGAGCCAGGCCAGAGCGGTCTCCCCTTTCGCCATGCGCCGCAGCAGGCCGTCGGCCGCAGCGTCGAGCCGGGTGAAATCGGAGACGACCTTGCGGGTCATTCGACGCGCGCCCTCTCGCGCGCGGCGCCCTCGGGCGGCACGGCGCGCAACGGCTTTTCGCCGGAGAGCACGCGCCGGACGTCTTCGACGACCATGCGCGCCATCTCCTTGCGCGTCTCGATCGTGGCGCTGCCGGCGTGCGGCATCAACACGACGCGGTCGTTGTCGAGCAGGCCGGGAGAAATAGCCGGCTCGTTCTCGAAGACATCGAGGCCGGCGCCCGAGAGCACGCCCTCGTCCAGAGCCCGGATCAGGGCCATCTCCGAGACGAGGCCGCCGCGGGCCGTGTTCAGGATGCAGCTTCCGGGCTTCATCTTCGCAAAGGTCTCGCGCCCGAAGAGGCCGCGGGTCTCGTCGTTCAAGGGCAGGTGGAGGCTCACGACGTCCGAGCGCCGCAGCAGCTCGTCGAAGGACACGCGCGGCGGATCGTCCGGGTCCCCCTCGTCGCGGGGTGAGCGGCCGGCCGCGATCAGCGTCATCCCGAAAGCCCGGGCTCGCCGCGCCACCGCCCGGCCGATGCGCCCCGGCCCCACGATTCCGAGCGTCTTTCCCTTGAGGTCGAAGCCGAGCAGGAGGTCCGGCTCCCAGCCCGCGAAGCCTCCCGTCCGCACCATCCGATCGCCTTCGACCACGCGGCGCGCGAGGGCCAGCAGGAGAGCCATCGTGAGGTCGGCGGTGGCGTCGGTCAGGACATTCGGCGTGTTGGAGACGACGATGCCCCGAGCGGCCGCCGCCGCCCGATCGATGTTGTCGAGGCCGACGCCATAGTTGGCCACGATCTTGAGCTTCTCGCCGGCGCGCAGCACTTCCTCCGTGACGCGGTCCGAGACGAGGGGTATCAACGCCTCCGCCTCGCGGACCTCCGCGGCAAGGTCTTCGGGCGAGGGTGTGTAGCCGAGGACGCGCAGCTCGAAGTCGGGCTCGAGCGTCGAAAGCGACGGCTCGGGCAGCGCCCGCGTTGCGACGACGAGCGGCTTCACTTGCGCGCCCCCTGCACCAGGCGTCCCGCGAAGAACACGGCGGCGCCCAGGGCGAGCAGGGCGAGCTCCTGCCGGACGTTCCCGCCCGCCACTCCCTGGAAGAAGCCCACGCCTGTCAGGACGAGCCCGAGGAACTGCAGTGTGCGGCCGGCGGCATACACAGGGCGTGCGCTTTCGATGTTCACGGCGCTTCCGAGACCGTGATGCGGAGGATCCGGTCGCCCTGCTCGATGCGGTCGACGACGTCCTGGCCGGTCAAAACATGGCCGAAGACCGTGTAGATGCCGTCTAAGTGCGGCTGCGGCGCGTGCGTCACGAACCACTGGCTGCCCCCGGTATCCGGCCCGTCGAGAGCCATGCCGACCGTGCCGCGCAGGTAGAGGACGGGATTGATCTCGTCGCGGATCTCGTAGCCCGGCCCTCCGTTGCCTGTGCCCGTTGGGTCGCCGTCCTGAACGACGAAGTTCGGCACGACGCGGTGAATCGGCACGCCGTCGAAGTACTTCTTCGAGGCGAGATCCACGAAGTTCACGACGGTCAGAGGGGCCTGCGAGCCGAGCAGGCGGATCACGAAGGTCCCGCGCCCCGTCTCGATCCGGGCCTGCCAGGGCCTCTTCGCTTCCGCGAGCCGCGCCACATACTCGGCCTCGGTGCGGCCCGGGTAAACCGGCCGCGGCAGCGTCGCCGCGTCGGCCTTGAAGCTGCGCACGAGCGCTCGCTGGGCCAAACGCGACACGAGGGGGCGGGGGTCATGGTAGGCCGCATCGGCCACAGCGCGGGCGGCCGGATCGGCCCTCATTTTCTCGGCTGCGGCAATTGCGGCGATCGAAACGTCCGGCTCTCGATCGGTGTGCGACTTCGCCAGTGCGTCGGCGATCGGGGCAAGGACGGTCGGGTCGCCGGTCGAAGCAAGGGTCTCGACGGCCGCGGCGCGAACGCCGAAATCCGGGTCGGCCAGACACCTGTCCACGAAGGACCGGTTCTCTTTCACCGCCTCGGGTGTCTTCAGGCTCGAGACCAGCGCGAGGCGAACCAGGACCTCCTTGTCGCCCGCCAGCTTTGCCCTGTAAGGCGCAGCGGCCGCGGAGGGAAGGAAGGCCAGGCTCTCGGCAGCCGCGGCGCGCAGGGAGGCCTCCGGAGCCTCCACAGCCCGGTCGAGCGGGTCCTTCGCCCGGTCTTTCAGCGCGGCCACGAGCGAGAGGAGCGCCACCTGTCGGCGGCGTCCCTCCCCCGTCATGGCGATCGACCAGACGCGCCGGAAGGCCTCCCGGTCGGAGCCCACGAACTGCCGCAGGAGGACGAGGGCCGGCACGGCGAAGTTCGGGTTCGAGTTCCCGGCCAGCGCCAGGACGCGGTTCTTGCGGGCCTCCGAAAGTGTCGAGCCCTCGTTCTTCTCGAGGACGGCCTCCAGGGCCACGAGAGCGTTGATCACGAGGGGACTCTTGACGCTCTCCAGGGCCGCGGCGAGGGGATCGAGCGACTCCTTCTTGCCGAGAAGCCCCAGGCCCCGGGCCGCGATGGCGGCCGTGTCGGGGTCCCCGTCCTGCAGCGCCTGGGTCAAAACGGGAAGTGCCGCGTCGCGGGGCTTGCGCGCAAGAGCGTAGATCGCCGCGGCGTGGACCCTCGAATCCGGGTCGGCCACGTAGCCGCCGGCCGCGGCTGAGGACTCCGCGTCGGCCCAGCGCCAGAGCGCCTGCACCATGGAAGCCCGGGGCTCGGGCGAGCTCGAGCCGGGCAGGGCCGAAGCCAGGGCGTCGCGCCCCTCGGTCTCCGCCAGCAGGCTCACGGCCTTCGCGGCCGCGGATGCCGTCTTGATGTCGGGGTCGTTCAGCCGGGGAATCAGCTCGGCGGTCATCGTGGGATCCCCGGAAATCCCGGCGGAGAAGGCAGCGGTTGCCCGCACCGAGGGGTCCGAGTCCTTCAGAAGAGCGACTTGCAGCGCCCGGCCCCGGGAGTCGCCCAGACGCCCCAGGCAGATCGCCGTGCGGGCGCGCAGGGCGGGATCTTGAGACCTGGCAGCGGCCTCGAGTATTTCCGAATCGAAACCGCGGGTGTCTTCGATCAATGTCAGAGGAACTTCCGCCTCGGCGAGAGATGCGAAGGTGCGCGCAGGGGCGGCCGCCGGCCGTTCTTCCTGTCCTGCCGGCCGGGTCTTCGGCGCGGGAGTCGCGCACGCGGCAGCCAGAACCGCCGCCACCGCCGCGGACATCCCCAGGGCGAAACCTCTCCCTCGCCGCGAGACCATGGCTTCCTTTCGCTGCAAACCGAAACGCCCGCGATTATATGAAAGCTTTCGGCTGCCGGCCGGCCGCCGGAAGCCTCAGGCGCCGACGAGAAGGCGGTCGCCGAGCATCCCCGGCAGGCCGGCGCGAAGAATCTTTTCCCGGGTCTTCTCGGCGTCGTAGGGCACGCGGTCGAAATAGACGATGCGGGCCGAGGAGTCATAGATGGCATACGCCGCCGCCGGGTTGCGATCCCGCGGCTGGCCGATCGAGCCGGGGTTGATCAAATAGCGGTGGTCCCGCTGGAGCTTCAGGCGCACGCGCTCGCCGGCCACGACCTCGACGCGGATCCCGTGGGGTTCGAGCGTGAAGACCGACGGAATATGGCTGTGCCCGAAGAAGCAGACGGAGGCGTCGGTATCCCGGAAATTCATGTAGGCGTCCCGATCCGAAAAGATGTAAGCGTCCTCGTCGCGGGGAGAGCCATGGCAGATCAGAAACCCTCCGTCCACGGAAGCGGGGCCCAGGGGAAGCGTTTCGAGAAAGCGCCGGTTCTGCGGCGTCAGCCGGTCTGCGGTCCACATCGCCGCGGCCAGCGCGATCGGGTTGAAGAGGTCGCCAGCGTCCTGGCCGCAGACGACCTTGTCGTGGTTGCCGCGGATGAAGACCTTCTTGCGCCGGAGCCGGCGGAGCCGGTCGACGACCTGGTTGGGGTTGGCGCCGTAGCCCACGAAGTCTCCGAGCACGACGACGCGGTCGTACTTCTTTCGGCGCACGCGGGAAAGCACGGCCGAAAGAGCCTCGTCGTTCGAGTGAATGTCGGAAAGGATGAGATAGCGCATGAGCCCCAAGAACCTTAAGACGGCCGCTGATCGAGCGCGATCAGAACACGGTCCGCCGCTTCTTCGACTGCTTCGTCGCCGCTGAGCGTCACCGGGATGCTCCCCATTCTATAGAACGGAGCCCTCTCGGCAAAAAGCCGAGCCGCCGACTCGGCGTCCCGAAAGAGCGGGCGGTCGGTCTTTCCCGATAGACGGCGTGCCAGAACCGGGAACGGGACGTCCAGAAACACGGCGGTGCCCAGGCGGCGGATCGTCCCCCGATTGCCCTCGGAAATGAAGCTGCCCCCTCCCGTCGCCACGACTGCCGCGGGAAGCGACTCGGTGCCGGAGAGAAAGAGCGCTTCGCGCTCCCGGAAGGCCGCCTCGCCGGACGTCTCGAAAAACGCGCGCACCGTCAGGCCCGAGATGCGCTCGATCTCCAGGTCGAGATCCACGAAGGGCAGCCCGAGCCGCTCAGCCACGCGCCGCCCCAGTGTCGACTTGCCGCAGCCCATGAAGCCCGTGAGATAGATCCTCCGGGGCGGCCGGCGGCGGCGAGCCGCATCCAGGGCGCGCCGCGCATTCTCCTCGATCCGGCCTCCGGACAGCAGACCGCCGATCATGGCCGCCGAGTCGGCTCCGGAGTCGAACACGCCGGGGAGGCTCTCCGGGGTGATCCCTCCGATGGCGACCAGCGGCTTCGTCTTCCGGGACGCGGCCCTGGCCAGGGCTTCGAGGCCTCGCGGCTGCCTCAGTCCCTTGGTGCCGCTCTCAAAGACCGGCCCGAAGGCCACGTAGCTGCAGGACGCGTCGGCAAAGGCGCGCCCGGCGGCCTCGGGATCGTGGGTCGAGACGCCCACCAGCGCGTCCTCGGGCAGCAGACGGCGCGCCTCCCGGGCCGGCAGGTCGTCCTCGCCGACATGAACACCTGTGCCGGCCACCCGCGCGATATCGACCCGGTCGTTGACCAGCACGAAGGCCCCGGCTTGCCGGCAGAGCGCAGCGGCCTCCTCGACCTCGCGCAGCAGGACGCGGTCCGGCATCCCTTTCTCGCGCACCTGCAGGCACCGGACGCCGACAGAGAGGAGGCGCCGAGCGATGGAAACATGGGAGTCGTCGGCCGACACGGCTCTGTCGGTGATGGCGTAAATCGGGGGAAGGGTGAGGGCCAGCGGTGTCCGCAGCGGGGGCTACGAGGCCTTCGCGAAGCGCTCCATGAAACTGGTCGACAGCCTGCCGCGTTCGAAAGTCCTCTTCCTCGAGGATGCGCCGGTGCATCGGAATCGTCGTCTTGATGCCCTCGATGACGAAGAGGTCCAGAGCCCGGCGCCCGCGGGAAATGGCCTCGTCGCGGTCGCGGCCCGAGACGATGAGCTTGCCGACCATCGAGTCGTAGTAGGGCGGGATCACGTAACCCTGGTAGGCGGCCGTGTCCACGCGCACGCCGAGGCCGCCCGGAGCGGATGGAAGGCCGTGATCCGCCCCGGCGACGGGGCGAACGTGACGGGGTCCTCCGCGTTCACGCGGAACTCGATCGCATGGCCGCGGGGCTTCATCTCGCGATCGAGGAAGGACAGCGGCGCGCCCGCAGCCACGGCGATCTGTTCCTTGACCATGTCGATGTCCATGACCTCCTCGGTCACGGGGTGCTCGACCTGCAAGCGCGTGTTCATCTCCATGAAGTAGAAGCGCCCGTCGGCGTCGAGAAGGAACTCGATCGTGCCGGCGTTCGTGTAGTTGACGGCGCGCGCCACCTTGATCGCCGCTTCCCCCATCTCGCGCCGGAGCCGGTCGTCGAGCGCGGTGGACGGAGCCTCCTCGACGAGCTTCTGGTGGCGCCGCTGGATCGAGCACTCCCGCTCGCCCAGGTGCCGGATGTTGCCGCGGTGGTCTCCGAAGACCTGGAACTCGACGTGACGCGGTCCCTGCAGGTACTTCTCGAGATAGACCTCGGCGCTGCCGAAGGCCTTCTCGGCCTCGAGGCGCGCGGTCTCCCAGGCGCCCGCGAGCTCCCGTTCGTCGCGCGCCACCCGCATGCCCCGCCCGCCCCCTCCCGCCGAAGCCTTCAGAATGACCGGATACCCGGCTTTCCGGGCGAACCCCAGGGCGTCGTCGGCCGAATCGACCGGGCCGGGCGAGCCCGGCACCGTCGGAACGCCGGCGGCCGCTGCGGTCCGGCGGGCCAGGGCCTTGTCGCCCATCTTGCGGATGGCTTCCGGGGATGCGGGCCGATGAACGTGATGTTGCAGTCGTGCAGGATCTCGGCAAAGTACGCGTTCTCGGACAGGAAGCCGTATCCGGGATGGATCGCATCGGCGCCGGTGATCTCGGCCGCTGAGACGATGGACGAGATGTTGAGGTAGGAGGCCGAGGAGGGGTACGGTCCGACGCACACGTCCTCGTCGGCGTAGCGCACGTGCAGCGCGTCCCGGTCCGCCTCGCTGTAGATGGCGACCGTCTTGACGCCGAGCTCCCGGCAGGCGGAGATGATCCGGAGCGCGATTTCGCCCCGATTGGCGATCAGGATCTTCTTGAACATCCGGGTCTCTTAGGCGGCGAGCCGGATCGCGAAGAGCTTCTCTCCGTACTCGACGGGCTGCCCGCTCCGCGGATAGACCTCGACGATCTCTCCCTCGACATCGGACTCGATCTCGTTCATCAGCTTCATCGACTCGATGATGCACAGGATCTTGCCGCGCGCGACCTTCTGGCCGACTTCGGCGAAGGCATCGGCCTCCGGCGAGGGCGAGCGGTAGAACGTGCCGACAATCGGAGAAGTGATGACGTGGATGCTCTTGTCGTCGGGAGGCGCCGCGGCCAGCTCGGGTACCGCCCCGCGCTGATGGCAGCCGGCAGAGCCGGCGTGCGACCTCTGCCGCAGCGCTCCCGTTCGCCGGGGGCTGCCTCAAGCCCTCGATCCGGACGCGAAATCCCGCCTGCTCCACCTCGAGGCCCGAGAGGCCCCGCTCGGAGACGAGGTCGATCAGCTCCTTGATTTCTTTGAACGACAGCATCGCTTACAGAAGTTCCTTCTCGAGAGCCAGCGCCGCCCGGCGCAACTCGAAGCGCCCGCGCCCGAAGTTGCCCTCCCTCGAGAGCAGGAGCAGCAGATAATACTCCTCCGTCACCCGGGACAGGATCGTGATGACCCGATCGGTCACGACGGCCAGCTGCTGGACCGTGCCGGCCTGCGACGCGGCTTGGCGATTGCGCGCTCTTGACGAAAGCACCCAGCTCCGCCGCCACCGCGTCGATCGAGAGCCCCTCCATCTTCCCGTAGGAGTCGATCGGGATCCCGTCCACGCCGACCAGCGAAACCGCCCGGGCCCCTTCGACCCGCTCGCTGATTCGACGAAGGATGTCTTGAAAGACGTTCATGGGCCTGGCGCCGTTGGACTCGCCCGGGAAGGTCGTCAGCCGGCTTGTACCACGGAAAGCCACTCTTTCAAAGCGCGGATCCTGGCGAGCCTGCCGCTGGAGGCCCGGTTCCGCGCCCCCGGCGCCCGGCGCCGGAGCCGGCCGGCAGCAACCGCGCCTCGGCGTCCCGCCGCAAGCGCTTCAGCTCCGCGTCGAAGGGGTGGGTGGCCACGAGCTCGTCGTAGATCTGCAGCGCCTCC
>CAVUAN010000025.1:0-98578 GCA_963739435.1 uncultured Acidobacteriota bacterium | reverse complement strand
GCGCCGGGGAAGGCCGGCCACGACGCCGGCGCCGAGCCACGCCCCCAGCACGGAGGCCGAGATCATGCCCAGAAGCGTCGGGATCTCGACTTTGACGATCGCAATGAAGATGAAGGCCTGGGTGATCGTGGGAAGCGCATGGCCGACGTTCAGCGTGCCGGGAATCTTCTCGTCGGGCACCAGCCGCCGCAGCTTGAAGATCGAGGTCGTCGGCGCAAACGACCCGATCCCGAGCACGTCGAGAAGTTGGTGACGGCTCCGATCGTCACTTGCAGGAGCGTCGGGCGCACGGCGAAGATCTGCCTCCCCGCGGCGGCGCCAAACGCTGCGAACCCAGAAGACAATGAATCCCAGCGTCAGCAGGGCGAGGGAGGCGACGAGGGCCTTTCTGGCGTCGAGCACCTGGATGATCTGAAGTTCAATACTGCTGCCGGCCAGAATGCCGGCCGATGAAGATTCGCCGGATCGCGGCATATCGGACGGAGCTCCCCCTTCACGAAGGCCGCTACAGCTGGTCGGGCGGCAAATCGGTCGCGGTCTTCGACAGCACGCTCGTCCGAGTCGAAACCGATAGCGGGCTGGTCGGTCACGGCGAGGTCTGCCCCCGGCCCCGTGTATCTGCTCGGCGCACGCCGAAGGAGTCCGAGCGGGCATCGCCATCCTTGCCCCGCACCTTCTGGGCGAGGACGCCAGAGAGCTCGAGCGGCTCAACCGCCGGATGGACGCGGCGATGAGGGGTCACCCTACGCAAGTCCGCCATCGACATCGCCTGCTGGGATCTCCTCGGCCAGCGGCGCTGCCGGTCGCGACCCTGATCGGCGGCTGATGTGGCGACGAGTTCGTTCCCCGCACCGGCATCTCGCCGACACGCCCGACGAGATGGCGCAGCAGGATCGCGCTGTACCGCGCCGAAGGATACCGGCGTTCCAGCTCAAGGTCGGCGGCGACCCCGACGTCGACATCGAGCGCATCCGCGCCGGGCGGCGCAGTCCAACCGGGACGACGTGCTCATCGCCGACGCCAACACCGGTTGGATGCCAGCACGACGCGATCGCGGGTGGTGCCGCGCCGTCCGCGACGTCGACGTGTACATCGAGCAGCCCTGCCTGAGCTACGAGGAGTGCCTGGCCGTTCGCCGGCACACCGATCATCCGTTCGTCGCTCGACGAAGTCGATCGACGGCGCTCGGAATCGCGGTGCTGCGCGGCTGCCGCCGACCAGGCCATGGACGTCGTCAACCTCAAGATCAGCAAGTTCGGCGGCCTGACCCGCGCCCGCCAGGCCCGCGACCTCTGTGTCTCGCTCGGCATCGCGATGACGATCGAAGACACCTGGGGAGGCGACGTCACCACGGCGGCGATCGCCCACCTGGCCCACAGCACGCCGCCGCGAGTTCCTTTTCACGTCGACCGACTTCAACAGTTACGTCACCGTCAGCACGGCGGACGGCGCCCCGCGGCGAGTGAACGGGCGAATGAGCCGCCACGACAGCCCCCGGCCTCGGCACGACTCCGCGGCCCGAGTTCGTCCAGACTCCCTCTGTCGACGTCTTCTGAGAAACTGACGCCGGACTAGTCGTCGTCCTCCTCTTCGACGGGCTGGACCGGGCGAACGAACGCCGCCCGCACGGGCGGCGGCATCGAGCGGGGCGGCGCCCTTGACCGACTTCCAGAGAATTTCGTCGAGGGCCTGCTCGGGCGCGCGGGACCTCGCTGCGAATCCATCCCGGCGGACTTCGCGGCGCCCCAGGCGGAGGTCGCATTCTTTTCGGATGTCGGCACGCGCGCGTCCGGCCCGTGAACGGGCGCGCATCGCCGGCGGACTGGAACGCCGGTACATCGGCGTCGCGCCGCGTCGAGCTGGCTCATCGGCGGAAGCGCCAGCAGCAGCTCGATCGTGCGCAACACGCCGCAGGTCGTGAGAGCGTCGAATCGACCGAACCCCGTCGCGCGATGGGGCCCGCAACGAGCGCGACCGAACGGTGCGTGTCCACGTGGTCCGGCCCGGTCTGCGCGTCGTCTTCGAGGACGAAGATCGCCGACTCCTTCCACACGCGGCTGTGCGAGATCGCCTCGACGACGCGGCCGAGCGCGGGGTCGTTCTCGGCGATCATGGAGCGCGGCGTCGGACTTCGGGTTCGTCCCGACCGTGTGGTCGTTGCCGAGCCGGATGATGGAGAGGCGCGGCAGCTGGCCGCTCTGTCTCGAACCGCTGGAACTCGTGGAGCCAGACGGCGACCGCGCCCGTTCGGGATCGCAGGTCGTAGGGCGGGTAATCGGTGCACACGAGGCCCTTGAAGCCGGGCACCGAGCCGCGTATGGCGGCTGCCGGCCCGAGTCGAGTTCGGCCTCCGTGTGGGCGACGGCAAACTCGCCGTAGCTGCGCACGGAGACTCCGGCGCGCCGGCACGCGTCCCAGATGTAGCCCTTCCGCGGTGCCGTCACGTTGCCGTAGGCGTTTCGCATCGGGCCGCCGCCCTCCGACAGGTATCGGCCGCCGCGGTCCGCGTAGAGCGGCCAGATCTTCTCCGACACGTCGGTGGCGTAGGCGCCCGTCGAGAACGGCATGGCCCGTCGTAGCTCACCTCCGCGTCCACGTAGAAATTGTCGAGCAGGACGAACTCGCTGCGCGAGCGCGTGCGCGTTGGGCGTGACGTCCTCGCCGAACAGGCAGAGGTTCGGGTCGCCGTTGCCCCGGTCGTCTCACCCAGAATCTGGTCGTAGGTGCGGTTCTCGCGGATGATGTAGAAGACGTGACGGATCGGCGAACGGCCTCCGACCCGCTGCGGGATCGGCGACCCGGGGGCGCTTTCGCCGGGGCGAGGAGTACCGCGTCCCGTGTACGGCGTCAAGAAGTACACCGTCTTCGTGTAGGCAGCGAGCGCCTTTGCGGTCAGGCGCGGACAGAATGGATAGGGTGCCCCGGAGCATCGCGCCGACGTATTGCGAGGGCGCCGTACCGGTGATGCCGGGCTGCGGCCGCGCGGATTGGCCTGCGACGTCAGCCCCTTTCCGCGAAGAATCAGGATTCGCTTGCCGTCGCGCGTGAACCGGGCGGCCGTCGGATACCAACCCGCGGGAATGAAGCCCGTCACGAGGCTCGATCCGGGCTTTCCAACGTCCACGACAGCGACAGCATTGTTGTCGGCAATGGCGACAAGGAGCGTTCTGCCGTCGGGCGACAGGCCGAGAGCGTTTGGCGTCGCTCCCTCGGGCGCTTTCGGATAGAGGGCGACGGAGATCTGCTCGGCCGCGCGGCCCGACTCCAGATCGAGCGCCCAGACCGCGTTGGTGTTGGCGCAGGCGACGAAAAGCCGCGACCCGTCGCTCGAAAGCGCCATGGCATTGGGATGCTCGCCCGTCGCGACTTCCTTCCTGAGTTCGAGCGTCGCCGCATCGAGGACGAGCACCCTCGTGCCACCCCAGAGCGATACGAAGAGCGTGCCGCCGTCTTGCGACAGGAGGCAGGTGTAGGGTTCGGCCGGCAGAGGGATCGTTCTGACCAGGCGCCGCGACTCGAGATCGACGGCCGAAAGTGTCTGGCCCAGGGGATCGACGACGAAGAGACGCTTGCCGTCAGGGCCGACAGCGAGCCCGCCCAGGAAACTTCCGGAGAGCTTCTCGCCCAGCGGAATTTTCGACGGCGCGCCGAGCCGGGCGTTTGCCCAGGGCAGCACATCGATCGCGTTGGCGCTGCCGCCCGAAGAGAAGAGCCGCTCGGCCCCGGGGTCGAATGCCAGGCCGAGCCACGCGTTCTCCAGCCCCTGTGTTTGACGCACGACGAGCTTCTCGAGATCCACGACGGTCAGCGTCGGCCTTTCGTAGCCGTTGTTGGAGACGACAACAAAACGTCCGTCGGGGGATTCGGCAAGGGCGAGGGGAAGGTCGCCGACGGTAATGTGCCGCCCGGCAGGCTTAATCCGCCAGCCGTTGGGCAAGAGCGTGACGCCCTGTTCGACGCCGGGACGCTCCGCCGAAGCCGGCATCGAAATCATGCCCAGTCCGCACAACAGGAAGGGGACCATCCGCATACGGGGAGGCTACACCGAAGGCTTGAAGTCCGGCCTGTTTGAGAGCATTCTCTCCGTCGATGCGGGCTTCCCGTCTTCTCCTGCTGTTGGTTGGCCTCGCGATCGGGCTCTACCTCATCAAGAACCAGTCGGGCCTGTTCAAGAGCACCTCGACGGACGCCGGGGCGGGGCCGGCATCTCCCATCGAGCGGGCGCGGGCCATCAAGGCGACCGCCGACCGAAAGGCGGCGGAAAACGAAAGCGCGTCGCACGCGGCCGACTCCGCTGCTCCCCCTGCTGCCGGTGTCACGGAGAACATGACACCCGACCAGGTGCGCGCTCTCCTCGGACCTCCCGACGATGTCCAGACGGGCACGACCGAGAACGGCCGGACGCAGGAGACGTGGAGCTACCGGAGGGTGGGAAAAACCGTCGTCTTCGAGAACGGCATTGCCGTTTCGATTCGCTAGGACTTAGCTCGAAGCCAGGGACCGACGAGGGTCTCTTCGTCCTCGGCATTCTCGGGGCAAGCCTCAGGCGCACGGTCTCGACCAGGTCTGGGTTCTGCGGAAGGTCCAGCCGAACCTGCAGGGTCTCGAGGTCCGGATTCATGGGGTCGTGCCAGAAGGCGAGAGCACTCATCGGCATCCGGACTGTCTCATCCTCGGCTTGCGCTTGATTGCGATCCAGGAGCCGCTTCGTCCGTGCGGTTTCACCACGCCTCTTCGGCGCCAGCTCCGGCAGCGTGTCCAGGTCATCGCGGATTTGCATGCATCCGAGTAGTGCAAACCTCATTCCCGCCCATGCCGGGGACACCGCTGCCTGCAAACCACTACAAATAGAGTGGTTGCTCTCTGTCGAGGGAAGCGGCTCGCCGGGAAGCCGGACCCTGGTGACGCAAATTCGTCCAGGGCCTCGACAACTTCTGCGTTTCCGCGGCTCGCCGGCCGTCCTCGTCAATAATGCGAGCCGCCGCTTCTGAGGTGAAGGGATGAACCGGTTTCTCTGGGTCTGTCTGGGCGGGGCCGCCGGAACGGGCGCAAGGTATCTGATCTCCGGCTGGGCGCTCGCCGTGCTCGGCACCTCGTTTCCCTGGGGCACGCTCGCCGTCAACGTGATCGGCTCCTTTCTGATCGGAGCGATCATGCACGTTGGCTTGACCACCCAGCTGATTTCTCCCGGGCTGCGCCTCGCCTTGACGACAGGCGTGCTGGGCGGCTTCACGACGTACTCCGCGTTCAATTACGAGACTCTGAAGTATCTGCAGGACGGGGCGCGGCTCTACGCCTTTGCCAACATTGCCCTGATGCTCATCGGGTGTCTCGCCGCCGGCGCGGCCGGGCTCTGGGTCGCGCGGCTGTTCGTCGGCCACTGAAGGAGAAACAATGCGCATCCTCGACGGAGAGCAGGTCCTGGTTCGCATCTTCATCGGCGAGTCGGATCGCTGGCATCACCAGCCTCTGGCGTCGGCGCTCCTCGAGCGCCTCCGGCGGGAAGGCTTCGCCGGAGCTACCGTCTTTCAGGGCACGGCCGGATTCGGAGCGCGCAGCGTCCTTCACACATCGCACATCCTGCGGCTCTCGGAGGATCTGCCGGTCGTCATCGAGGTCGTCGACACGCCGGCTCACATCGACCGGCTTCTGCCAATCCTCGACGAGATGGTGACCGAAGGTCTCGTCACGCTCGAGAAGGCGCGGGTCCTCAAGTACGCGCCGGGCAAGCGCCCCCTGGACGCGCCCGCAAGCCGGAGCTGACACCAAACACCATGCTCCATCGCCTGCTGGATCGCCGGGCGGGCTACCCCGCCGCTGTTCTCGTCGTCTTCGCGACGATCGGCCTGCTGAAGCTCCTTCCGCCGGATCTTGCCGATTCGACCATTGCCCTCGTGTTGCTGCTGGCTGTCTTCGTCTGTGCGTGGATCTGGGAGAGCGGCCCCGGAGCCTTCGCCGCCGTGCTGGCGACTCTCGGCTTCAATTTCTTCTTTCTGCCACCCATTCACACGTTCACGATTCAGGACCCTCGCAACGTCGCCGCCCTCTTCGTCTTCCTCGTCTCGGGACTGCTGATTGGCCACCTCTCCGCCCTTTCGCGCGAGCGCCTGAGGCTCGCCGAGGCCGAGCGCCGCGACCTCGCCACGCTGACGCAGCTTTCCCAGGCGTTCCTCTCCGACACGACCCGCGAGTTTCTGCTGGGCGTCGCGGCCGACCGCCTGCGCCATGCGCTCCAGGCCGACCAGGTCTCGATCCTGCTGGCGGGCGGCACGGGCGATCTCCACGAGGCGGCTGCGACTCCGGGCGCCGCCATTCAGCGCGACCTTGCCGACCTGGCCTACCGGCAGGGGAATTCGGCTGCGTTTCCGTCGAAGCTTTCCGGGACCGACATCTATCTTCCAATTCGCATCGGCGTGCAGCGCGTCGGAACGCTCGTTGCCCGCGGCATGGCGTCGAGCGAGCGCATGGCCGAGGGCTGCGCGCTGCTGCTCGGCCTGTCGCTCGAGCGCGAGAGATTCGTGGCTCTGGCCCGCGAGGCGGAAAAGACCAAGACGAGCGAAGAGATGAAGTCCACACTGCTCGCCGCTCTGGCGCACGACTTGAAGACTCCTGTCGCGGCCGCGAGCGCGGCCGTCGAGAACTGGGAGAGCGCGTCCGGCAAGACCGAGACTTCGCTTCTGGCGCGCAGCGAGCTGTCGGCTCTGGCCCGGCGCATCGGTGAGCTCATGGACGTCGTGCGGCTCGACTCGGGCATCGCCCACCCCCGACGCGAGCGCGTGACCTGCGGCGAGATCGTCGAGGCGGCCCTGGCCCGCTTCGGCGAGTCTCTCGCGGACCACTCTCTTTTTCTCGACGTTCCATCACCCGAGCTCTCGGTCGAGGTCGACCCGGCCCAGCTCACGGAAGCGCTCGGACATGGCCTCGAAAACGCGGCCCGGTACTCCCCTCCCGGCTCCGAGATCCGGGTATCGGTCGTCGCCGGCGACGCCCACGTGCGCATTCGCGTCGAGGACAACGGCCCCGGAATCCCGCCCGAGGACCGCGAGCGGGTCTTCGAGCGCTTCGTCAGGCTGCCGCACGCCGGCAACCTGCCCGGCACGGGGCTCGGCCTCTCGATTGCCAAGAGCCTCGTCGAAGCCAACGGCGCCGAGCTCACACTTGGCTCGTCGGCCTCGGGCGGAACGCTTTTTGAGATCGTCATCCCGAGGGCAGCGTGAGCCGGATCCTTGCCGTCGACGACGAGGCGGGCCTGAGAAAAGTCGTCCGCGACGCCCTGGAGCGCGCCGGCCACGACGTCACCCTGGCTTCAGATGGCGAGGAAGCTCTCGGGCTCTTCGCGGACGGGTCCTTCGACCTCGTGGTGACCGACCTCGCCATGCCGCGCCGCGACGGCAGGGCGTTGGTCGATGAGATCCGCAAGACGTCGAGCGTGCCCATTCTCGTCCTCACTGTGCGAAGCGAGGAACGCGAAAAGGTGCGCCTGCTCGACGCGGGGGCCGACGACTACCTGACGAAGCCTTTCGGCGTGGCAGAGCTCGTTGCCCGGATTAAGGCCCTCCTGCGGCGGGGCGAGCCCCGCTCCGGGCGCCCGGGGCCTTTCCACTGGGCCGACATCGAGGCGGATCTCGAGGCCCGTGTCGTCCGCCGGGGCGGCAAGGAGGTCCACCTGACGCCGACGGAGATGGGGCTCCTTGCGACCATGCTCGGCAAGCCCGGCGCCGTTTGGACGCACCGGCAGCTCCTGGCGGCCGTCTGGGGCACGACGGCGGGTGTTTCGAACGACACGCTGCGGGTCCACATGGGAAGCCTGCGCCGCAAGCTCGAGCCCGACCCCAACCGACCGCGCTATTTCCGCACGGAGCCCTGGGTCGGCTACCGCTTCACCCCCGAGGGCTAGCCGGCACCCGCGTCGGGACCCCTCCGTCTTTCGACAATCTTTCGAACTTCTTCCGGACTTCTTCTCCGGCAGCGCGGGATTCTCAGCTCATGAATTGGCTGCCTCTCACACCGAAGCATCGTCGACACGCCCCGGTCTGGGTTGGCGCGGGAGTCGCTGCCCTCCTGGGGACCAGCCTGGCCGGAGGCTCCTCGGTCCCGCCGGGCCCGATCTTCTGGGGAATCCTGGGCTTCGCTGCCTTTGTCCTCTGCGTGCGCCGGGCTATGGTGCTGTGGCGGGTCGATGAAATGGTCTTCGAACACCGGGCTCTGTGGAACGCCGAGCTCCGGGAGCGCTCTTCACGCGCCAAACCGCTGGCGCGGGCGGCCCTGCAGCGCACACATCTCGCGCGGCTGGTGGGCATCGCAATCCTCGGAACTGCGGCGGCTCGCTCGGCTCAGGCTCAGCAGACAATCTTCAACGTTCCGACCGCCGACGTGCTCGACAAAGGCAAGCTGTACCTCGAAACCGATTGGCTGTGGCGACCGAGCGATCCCGCGTTCGCCACGGGCGCACCGATCCGCGGGGTCTATGGGTTCGGCGCAAACATCGAGGGCGGCGTCAACTTCGGCGGCATCGTCACGCCGGGCCGATCGGTTCCCGTCGCCATTCCCAACATCAAGTGGCAGCCGCTCAAGACCGACATCTTCTTTCTGACCACCGGCGTGCTCGGGCAGTTCTTTCTGCGGGGCAGCACCGACGGAACTCCGTCCGTCCAGACTTATGCGCACGCCGCCGTAAAGCTGCCGACCGACACACGCCTGACCGCCGGCGGCTGGTGGACGTCCTCGGGCTACGCCGCTCCGGGCTCCACGGCCGGAGGTCTCTTCGGCCTCGAGCAGCCGATCACGTCGAACGTCACACTCGCCGCCGACTGGTACACGGGCAACAGCAGCCTGGGCTATGTGAGCCCGGGGGTCATCATCACGGCCGGACGGTGGGTCTTCTACGGCGCCTATTCGATCAGGAATGGCAACTCGAAGGGCAACGGCCTGCTTCTCGAGCTCGGATTCAACGTGCCCTGACGGAGGGGAGACCTTCATGATCGATCTCGTCTTTCTCGTCACCGCGATCCTGTTGTTCTGGCTCGCCGCCGCTTACACGCGGCGCTGCGACAAGATCTGAGGGCTGCCATGGGCTGGGAAGACATTCTGGGTCTGGCCGTCACGGTGCTTCTCATCTGGTACCTGCTCCGCGCCCTGTTGAAGGCGGAGGAGGTTTGAGGCCATGACGGGTATTCAACTGCTCGAGCTCGCCGTCTATCTCGGGCTGATCATGATGATCACGCCCCTGCTCGGCGGGTACATGAAGAGGGTCTTTGCGGGAGAGAAGACGCTTCTCGACCCCGTCCTCAAGCCGCTCGAGCGGGGCATCTACCGAATTTGCGGCGTCGACGCGCAGAAAGACCAGGGATGGATCGAGTGGACCGTGACGATGCTCGTCGTCAACGCCGCTTCGCTCGTCATCCTCTACGCGATGCAGCGGCTCCAGAACTTCCTCCCCTTCAATCCCAACGGGTTCGGGCCCGTCTCGCCGGATTCCTCATGGAACACGGCAATCTCCTTCACGACAAACACGAACTGGCAGGGGTATTCGGGCGAGTCGACGATGTCTCACTTGACGCAGATGGCCGGCCTCGCCCTCCACAACTTCCTCTCCGCTGCCACCGGCATCGCGATCGCCGTGGCCGTGATCCGCGGGGTCGCGCGCGAGAAGGCGGCCGGCATCGGGAACTTCTGGTTCGACTGCACCCGGTCGATCCTCTGGCTGCTGCTTCCGGTCTCGCTCGTCGCGGCCCTTTTTCTCGTTTCGCGCGGCGTCGTGCAGAACTTCCAGGCCGACGTGGTAGTCAAGACGGTGGAAGGCCAAACACAGAAGATTCCCCAGGGGCCCGTGGCGTCGCAGGAATCCATCAAGGAGCTCGGCACGAACGGAGGCGGGTTCTTCAACGCCAACTCCGCCCACCCCTACGAAAACCCCACGCCGGGCACCAACTTCCTCGAGATCGTCCTCATCTTCGCAATCGGCGCGGGTCTGACCAACACGCTGGGACGGATGACGGGCTCGGTCAAGCACGGATGGGCGGTCTTCGCCGCAATGGCCCTGCTCTTTATCGTCGGCGCCGTCACCGCCAACGTCTTCGAGCAGCGGGGCAACCCCATACACCAGAAGCTCGGCGTGGCCTCGTTGCCGACCGAGGGCGGAACGGGCGGCAACATGGAGGGCAAGGAGGTTCGGTTCGGGATCGGCGATTCCGCACTCTTTGCGACCGTTACGACCGACGCTTCGTGCGGCGCCGTCAACTCGATGCACGACTCTTACACGCCGCTGGGAGGCCTGGTTCCTCTGGCCAACATCGCCACCGGAGAGGTCATCTTCGGCGGCGTCGGCGCTGGCCTCTACGGGATGTTTCTCTTCATCGTCCTCTCGGTGTTCATCGCCGGACTGATGGTCGGCCGCACGCCCGAGTACCTCGGAAAGAAGATCGAAGCGCACGAGGTCAAGCTCGCGATGCTCTCCGTTCTCATCCTGACCCTCTCGATCCTTGGATTGTCCGCCGCTGCTTCCGTCTTGCCGGCCGGGCTCTCGTCCCTGAACAACAAGGGGCCCCACGGCTTCACGGAAATCTTGTATGCGTACACGTCCGGCGCCGGCAACAACGGCTCGGCATTTGCCGGCCTGAACGCCAATACCCTCTTCTACAACGTGACTCTCGGCTTCGACATGTTCTTCGGCCGCTTCTTCATGCTGATCCCCATCCTCGGGATTGCGGGCTCGCTCGCAGCCAAGAAGAGAGTTCCGGAATCGGCCGGCACGTTCCCGGTCACGGGTCCGATCTTCTCGATCCTGCTCGTCGGCGTCATCCTGATCGTCGGCGCCCTCACCTTTTTCCCGGCCTTCGCGCTCGGCCCCGTCGTCGAGCACCTCCTGATGAAGGCCGGAAGCCTGTTCTGAGGAGTCACCGATGGCCAAAGTCCAACGCTCAAAGCTCTTCGATCGGGCGATCGTTCGTCCCGCCATCGCCGACTCGTTCCGGAAGCTCGACCCGCGCCTCCAGGCGAAGAACCCGGTCATGTTCGTGGTGCTCGTCGGGGCAGCGCTCGTGTCCGTCCTGCTGGTTCGAGACGCCGCGCGCGGCACAGCCGTTCTGTTCAACCTGCAGATTGCTCTCTGGCTCTGGTTCACGCTCCTTTTCGCCAATTTCGCCGAGGCGATGGCCGAAGGACGGGGGAAGGCCCAGGCCGAGGCCCTGCGCAAGGGCAAGACCGAGATGACCGCACGCCGGCAGACGCGCAAGGGCGAGGAGTCCGTGCCGGCAACGAGCCTTCGCAGGGGGGATCGGGTCATCGTGGAGGCCGGCCAGATGATCCCGGGGGACGGCACGGTCGTCGAAGGGATCGCCTCGGTCGACGAGTCGGCGATCACCGGCGAGTCGGCGCCGGTCATCCGGGAGTCGGGAGGCGACCGCTCGGCCGTCACCGGCGGCACGCGGGTGCTGTCTGACCGGATCGTCATGGAGATCACGTCCAACCCCGGCGAGACGTTCATCGACCGGATGATCGCGCTGGTCGAGGGAGCGACCCGCCAGAAGACGCCCAACGAGATCGCCCTGTCGATCCTGCTCTCGGGCCTGACGATTGTCTTCCTGATCGCGACCGTGACGTTGAGGCCTTTCGCGCTGTACGCCGGCGGCCAGGCGTCAACCGCCGTTCTCATCGCCCTGCTCGTCTGCCTGATCCCGACGACAATCGGCGGCCTTCTCTCCGCCATTGGCATCGCGGGCATGGACCGCGTGTTGCAGCACAACGTGCTGGCGATGTCCGGGCGGGCCGTCGAAGCCGCCGGCGACGTCAACGTGCTGCTGCTCGACAAGACCGGGACGATCACACTGGGCAACCGCCAGGCCACCGACTTCCTTCCGGCGCCCGATGTGCTGCCGGGCGATCTGGCCGAGGCGGCGCAGCTCTCCTCTCTGGCGGACGAGACCCCCGAAGGGCGCTCGATCGTCGTGCTCGCGAAGGACAACTTTGGCTTGCGGGCGCGCCGCATGGAAGGGATGAGCTTCATCCCCTTCTCCGCAACGACCCGGATGTCAGGAGTGGACTTTGGCGGCCGGCAGATTCGAAAAGGCGCCGGCGACTCGGTTGCCGACTGGGTGCGCCAGCAGGGCGGCACAATCGACCCGGTCGTGTCCGATCTCTTGAACCGCATCTCGGCGGAGGGCGCGACGCCGCTTCTCGTGGCCGACAGCTCCCGGGTGCTCGGTGTAGTGGCGCTGCGAGACATCGTCAAGGCAGGCATGAAGGACCGCTTCGACCGCCTGCGGGCCATGGGTATCCGGACGATCATGATCACCGGAGACAACCCGCTGACGGCTTCCGCCATCGCGCGGGAGGCCGGCGTGGACGATTTCCTGGCCCAGGCGACTCCCGAGCAGAAGCTCGCCTTGATCCGCAAGGAGCAGGAGGGCGGCAACCTCGTCGCGATGACGGGCGACGGCACCAACGACGCGCCGGCGCTCGCTCAGGCTGATGTCGGCCTCGCCATGAACACCGGAACGCAGGCGGCCCGCGAAGCGGGCAACATGGTCGACCTGGACTCGAACCCGACCAAGTTGATCGAGGTCGTCGAGATCGGCAAGCAACTCCTGATGACGCGCGGGTCGTTGACGACGTTTTCGATCGCAAACGACGTCGCCAAGTACTTCGCCATACTTCCCGCCATGTTCGCCGCGACGTATCCCGCCTTGAACGCCTTGAACGTCATGCGGCTTGCCAATCCCCGGTCGGCGATCCTTTCGGCGGTCATCTTCAATGCCCTGATCATCGTGGCGCTGATTCCGCTGGCCTTGAAGGGCGTGAAATACCGTCCTTTGGGAGCCGCCCGGATCCTCGCGCGCAATCTCTGGATCTACGGCTTCGGCGGCATCCTCGTCCCCTTCGTCGGCATCAAGCTGATCGACTGGATCGTCGTGGCGCTGCACCTGGCCTGAAGGACGACCATGAAACTCATTGTGAAATCCACTCTCTACGTGCTGGTCCTCACCGTGCTCCTGGGCGGCGCTTATCCGGCCGCCGTCTGGGCCCTCGGCCAGGTGTTCTGGAAGGAGAAGGCCAACGGGTCGTTCGTCCCGGAAGGGGGCCGGATTGTCGGCTCGGAGCTCATCGGCCAGAACTTCGCCGATCCAAAGTATCTGCACCCTCGCCCGTCGGCTGCCGGAAAAGACGGCTACGACGCCACGGCCTCGGGCGGCACGAACAAGGGCGCGACGGACGCCGACCTGGCCAAGGCCGTCACGGCGGCGGTCGAGACGGCCCGGAGCGACCGCCCGGCGGACACGCACCCGGTGCCCGCAGATCTCGTCACGTCTTCCGGTTCCGGGCTCGATCCGCATCTGTCGCCCGACGCCGCCGAGTGGCAGGCCCTCCGCATCGCGCAGGCCCGCGCCGTCTCCGAAGAGCAAGTGCTCGCCGTGATTCGCCGACACGTGGAACCGCGCACTCTGGGTCTCTTCGGAGAGCCGCGCGTCAACGTCCTGCTGACAAACATCGACCTCGACCGAGCGCTCGGGCGCCCTTAGAATCGGCTATGCCGACAGGCCGCACCTCTCCCGAGTCGTTTCTCAAGCTCATCGAAAAGAGCCGGCGCGGCAAGCTCAAGATCTACATCGGCCACGCGGCCGGCGTGGGCAAGACCTACCAGATGCTCGAAGACGCGCATCTCCTGAAGGCGCGCGCCGTCGACGTCGTCGTCGGCTACGTGGAGACACACGGCCGGGCCGAGACAGCCGCCAAGCTCGGCGACCTCGAAGTCATCGCCCGGCGCATGATCGCCTACAAAGGCAAAGAGCTCGAGGAGATGGATCTGCCCGCGATCCTGGAGCGCAAGCCCGAGATCGTCCTGGTGGATGAGCTCGCCCACACCAATGTGCCCGGCGCCGAGAACGAGAAGCGCTACCAGGACGTCGAGGAGATTCTCGACGCCGGCATCTCGGTCATGACGACCGTCAACATCCAGCACTTCGAGTCCGTTCAGGACATCGTCCGCCGCGTCACGAACGTGGACGTCCAGGAACGTGTGCCGGATCGGCTGCTCCGGCAGGCCGATGCCGTCGTCAACGTGGACCTGCCGTCCGAGGAGCTGCGGCAGCGCCTCTCGGCGGGCAAGATCTATCCGGCAGAGCGAATCAACGCGGCTCTCGACAACTTCTTCAAGGAGGAGAACCTCGCCTCCCTGCGAGAGCTCGCCATGCGCCAGATCGCGGACCGGCTCGAAGCCGAGCGCCGTGACATCGACCGGAAGCGGGAGCCCGAAACGGTTGGAGCCAAGGTCATGGTTGCCATGTCTTCGAATGCCGAGACGACGCGGCTTCTCCTGCGGCGCGCCTCGTCGCTTGCGGGCAAGCTCAACACGAACTGGTTTGCCGTCTACGTCCGCACGTCCCGCGAAAGCCCGAACCGGATCTCGGCGCGGGACCACCGGCTGCTCTCCGAGAACGTGACGCTCGCCATGGAGCTCGGCGCCAAGGTCGTATGGCTCGCCGGCGAGGACGTCGCAGCGGAATTGCTGCGCTTTGCACGAGAGCAGGGCGTCACGCTCGTCATTTTCGGCAAGACGCGCCGCCCGTGGTGGATACGCCTGCGGGGTCATAGCCCCATCGATGTCTTTGCGCGATCAGGCACCGCGATCGACGTCTACCAGATGGAAACCGCTCGACCAGAAGCCTGAACTTACGCTTCCTCGGCCTCGCGGCCCGCGAAGAGACCGAGCTCGTCGGCGGTCGCGTCGTACTCGAAGAGCTGGCCGTAGCGGCCCCAACCCACGAGCGTCTGGAAGAGCTCGCGCGTCGACTGCCCCGGCAGCTTGTCCGAAAGAAACGTCCGGACATCGTCGCCCCGCCTTGGCTCGTCGGGCCTCTGGGCCAGGAACCTCACGAGCTCCGCGAAGATCCCCAGCGTCAACAGGCGCCTCCGGAAGAGGATCTTCTTTTCGGGCGTGGGAGCTGCCACGACATCCCGCCCGAGGTCGGTCAGCCGCACCAGGTCACCCGGCGTGTCGATCAAACCGAGCATCTCCGCGCTCTTGACGACCGCAATCGTGTGGCCGAAGTCGTACGCCGTGTCCCGGTCCAGGTCGAAGAGATCCCGCTCGTCGCCGTGGTCGTGGAGCACCTCGAGCAGCCCGAGGACCTCGGAGGACCGTGCCGCCGGCACGGGGCGCACGGGACCGCAGGGGCCGCGCCCGACCATGCTCGGCGAAGCGGCCTGTTCGTCAGGCAGATGAACGCCTGCCACGATGTCGTGGATCTGTTCGACCATTCTCAGGAACTCGGGGTGCCGGTACGAGCGCGGGTGGGGCAGCGTGTTCACGATCTCCTGGCGGACCGTGCCGGGGTTCGCCCCCATGATCACGATTCGGTCTCCGAGATAGACGGCCTCGTCGATCAGATGCGTGATGATGAGGATCGAAGAAAGTCCCGAGGTCCCGTCGGACCACAGCCGGTAGACTTCAGCCCGCAGCGACTCGGCTGTCAGCACGTCGAGCGCCGAGAAGGGCTCGTCCATGCAGAGCAGCTCCGGCCCACCCACGAGAGCCCGCGCAATGCCAACGCGCTGCTTCATGCCGCCCGAGAGCTCCTTGGGGTACGCGTTCTCGACGCCCGTCAGGCCCACCTGCTCGATCGCGGCAGCCACCTTCTTCTCGACCAGGCCAAGCGGCATCGGGAGGCCGTTCAATCCGACGCGGACGTTGTCCTCGACGGTCAGCCACGGATACAGCGCGAAGTTCTGGAAGACAACGGCCGCTCCCGGATGGATGCCGGAGAGAGGCTTGCCGTGCTGCTCGACTCTTCCCGAGCTCGGCGGGATCAGACCGATGAGAATCCGCAGCAGGGTCGACTTGCCGCAACCGGAGGGGCCCAGCACGGCCACGGTCTCACCCTTGCGCACCTCGAAATCAATGTCCTTGAGGATCACCCGGTCGCGCCCGGCTTCGTCGCGGTAGGTCTTGCCGACCCGGGAGACAGCCGCGATCGCGGCGTCGCTGCGCGGGCCGGGAGCAAGCGAAGCGCTCATCGGTTCAAAGCGTATCGCGATTCGGCGAGCCGGTAGAGGGGCCGCCAGACGATCCGGTTGAGGACGATCAGGGCAGCGGACATGGTGAGCACCCCGGCCGCGAGCAGCGGGAAGTTCGCGTGCTGTGTCGAGTGCGTGATCGTCGAGCCGAGGCCGAAGGCTTCGAAGGTCCGCCCCCTGTATGTCAGGGTCTCGGCGACGATCGAGGCGTTCCATGCGCCCCCGGCGGCCGTGATGAGGCCCGTGACGAGGTACGGAAAGATCGACGGCAGAAAGAGCTTTCGCCAGCGCTCGAAACCATTGACCGCGTATGCCTCGGACGCCTCTTCGAGATCGTGGGGAATCGCGGAGGCGCCCGCGAGCACGTTGAAAAGGATGTACCACTGCGCTCCGAGCAGCATGAGAACCGCCGCCACGACCGTAAAGGAGACCCGGAGAGCGAGAAGGGCGCCCGTGACGAGCGGGAAGAGCATCGGCGCCGGAAACGACGCCACGAGCTGGACGATCGGCTGGAGGCGCCGCGACCATTTCGGCGATCGGCCGATCAGGATGCCGGCGGGAACGCACCAGAGGGCTCCGATCGCCAGCGCACCCGCCACCCGCAGGAATGTCGCGCCGAGCGCCGAGGCAAGAAGGAGCCACTCGTGCGACGGAACCTTGAGGAGGAGCGCCACCAGGCGCAGAGCACCCAGACCGTCGCGCCAGCAGCTCCAATGCCAACGGCCCACGCCAGCGCCCGCAAGACGACCTGTCCGCCGGCCGAGGGGCCCGGAGCGGCTGCCGGCACGGGTGCGGGTGCGGGCGAAGTCGGCGGGATGGCGACTGTCTCCACCGCTCCTCGTCTCGCCTGGCGCAGGCGCCGCGCGATCCAGGACTGCCGCAACAGGTCGAGCACCCAGGAGCGCGGTGGATCTCCGCTGCTGATCTCGTCCTGTCGAAACCTCTGCGACCAGGCCACCAGCGGCTTCCAGAGCAGCTGGTCCACGGCGAGGATCATCACCGTCATCGCGACGATCGCCCAGGCCATCGCGGACTTGTCGCCCTTCTCGATTGCGACCGACATGTAGGAGCCCACACCCGGGAGGCGAAAGTCCCGATCACCCAGGGTGAAGGCCTCGGTGACTGTGAGGAAGAACCAGCCGCCCGCCATCGACATCATCGAGTTCCACACGAGGCCGATCACGGCCGAGGACACCTCCACGGTGCGGAAACCCTTCCACCACGAAAAACGGTGAATGCGGGCGACCTCCTTCAACTCGGCCGGCACCGAGCGCAACGATCCGTAGAAAGAGAAGACCATGTTCCAGACCTGTCCCGTGAAAATCATGAGGATGCAAGCGAGCTCGAGACCCACGTTGGTGTTCGGGAAGAGCGCCACCAGGCCGAGCACGAGTCCGGGCAGGAAGCCCAGGACGGGGATGCCCTGCCCGATGTCGAGAAGCGGGATCATGATCCGCTCCGCGCGCCGAGAGTGGGCCGCCACGGTTCCGTACACGAGCGTGAAGACGAGAGAGAGCAGGTAGGCTGCAAGGCCGCGCGAGAGCGACAGCAGCGTGTAGCCGGGCAGGGCCCTCGGGTCCAGGTTGATGGCGGCCGCTTCGCGGATCGGCGCGTTCCAGCGCTGCGCCAGCCCCACCACGCCGGCCACGAGCGCGAAGAGCCCCGCCAGGAGCGCGACGTCGATGGCGATGGATGCGGGCCGCGAGGTTTCCACGCCCTCGCCCCTCGCCAGCCCGAATCGCAGGAACGCCGTGGGCGGCCGCACGGCCGGATTATGGATGGATCCATCTCTCAGATCGCCCGGGCTGCCCGAGGGAAGGCCACCGATCCGAAGAGGTCGATGCTGCCAAATGTCATGCGCCATGCGCCGTTCGGCTTGACACTTTTTTTCACTCGCCGCTTCGACGCGCGGAGCTCATCGATGCCTGAAATCGCCAACAAACCTCATATTGTGAGCGGCTTGCCCTCACACCCGCCTTGGCTCCCTCTACCTGGCCCGGCGATTGCCTTAGGAGCGTTCGGGCGATCAATGCGCCCATAGCCGAAAAACCAAGAAACAGAGCGAGGAAGAGAAAAATGGGAAATCGGAAACTGGTATCTGCGCGCTTGATCCTGATTCTCGCCGTTGCCCTCAACGGCACGCCCGTGTTGGCGCAAAGCGAGATGGATCCGCCCCTCAAGAATTGGTCCGCGCCGGCACTCTGGTATTCGCCGGCCCGCGCCGCCGAGGCCCGCCAGGAGTCCTCGGTTTCCGCAAGGTCGGCCGCCGCGACGGAGGCCGCAGCCGTCGTGATACCCCTGGTCTACGTAGCGATTACCCCTTGCCGGCAATACGACTCACGCAACTCCAGCCCCCTTCCGGACAACACGCCGAGGACTATCACGGTCACGGGCGCCCCCTGCGGGATCCCGGTGAATACGCTTGCCGTGTCCGCCAACATCACGGTTTTTAGCATCGTCGGCGCCGGCGGCAATGGCGTTTTCAAGGTCGGGAACGTCACGCCTCCAGTGACCGCCTGGATCAACTACCCCAAAACCGAAACGCAGCGCGGCAACGACGGTGTCCTCAGCACCGACGGCAACGCCGTCGTCGTGCAAGTGAACCAGGGAGGCGGACAGGTCGATTTCACCCTGGACGTGAACGGGTACTTCGAAGCTTCGGGAATCGTGAACAGTCTCAACACTCTGGTGGGAGATCTCACGCTGGTTGCGGGCAGCAACATCTCGATCACTCCGGGCGCCAACAGCCTCACGATCGATTCGTCGGTGCCGCAAGGGCCTGCGGGCCCGACCGGGCCAACCGGACCCGCCGGCGCCACCGGCGCAACGGGTCCCGCCGGACCGACCGGCCCCACGGGCCCCTCGGGTCCGACGGGCAATCAGGGTAATCAGGGTTTCCCGGGTCCAACCGGACCGACCGGGCCCACGGGCGACACAGGCGCGACCGGATCGACCGGGCCGCAGGGCACCAAGGGACTTAATTGGCAGAACGCGTGGAGCGGCGCGACCACTTACGCCACAGATGACTCGGTGTTCTTCAACGGATCGAGCTACATCAGCCTTCAATCGGCGAATCTGAACAACCAGCCCGACACGTCGCCGGCCTTTTGGAGCCTGCTGTCGCAGAAGGGCGACACAGGAGCGACGGGAGCGACGGGTGATACGGGCCCCATTGGGCCCACCGGTGCGACAGGTGCTACCGGAGCTACGGGCGCTACCGGTTCTACCGGCGCAACCGGACCCATCGGACCCACGGGTAACACCGGCGCGACGGGCGACACGGGCCCCCAGGGCTCGCAAGGCATTCCGGGTCCCACCGGCCCGACCGGGCCCACGGGCGCAACCGGCGACACGGGTTCGCAGGGCGCCAAGGGTCTTCAGTGGCAGAACGCGTGGAGTGGCGCGACGACCTACGCCGCGGATGACGCGGTATCGTTCAACGGGTCGAGCTACATCAGTCTCGTTGCGGGGAACCAGAACAATCAGCCCGACTCGTCGGCCCAGTGGAGCCTGCTGTCGCAGAAGGGCGACACGGGCGCTACAGGCGCAACCGGAGCCACGGGCGATACGGGTCCCATCGGACCCACTGGCGCTACCGGTGCTACGGGCGCCACGGGTGCTACTGGCGCGACGGCCACGGCCCACAGGCGCTACGGGTGCGACAGGCGCAACTGGCGCCACGGGTGCGACGGGCGCCACAGGTCCCACCGGACCAACGGGCCCGACGGGTGCTACCGGACCGACAGGACCGACGGGGCCGACCGGAGCGACTGGAGCCACCGGCTCGGCCGGCGCTGGTACGACGATCACCAACGGCACCGCCGGCTCGGTCAGTCTGACGTCGACTTCTGCGACCTATGCGGCTCCCACCACCGGCACCGCTGCATCGACCTCCATCACCGTGGTCGGGACGCACACGGTTCTGGTGACACTCACCACGACGTGCACCAACTCCAACGCCAACGATGGTTGCTATATGAGCTTCGTGGCCTCGGGTGGCCTGGTGCAGGCCGCCTCCGACAGCTTTGCGGTTGGAACCCAGAGAGTTGATGTGGCGCCCGGACTTGCAGGGAGCGCGTCGTACCTCGTCACGGTGACGGGAAATACGACCTTTACTGCTCAGTACCGAAGGTCCGTTGCGAACACGGCAACGTTCCTGGCCAGCAGAATCATCGTTCAGGTCTTCTAACGCCGGCGGAGCAGCCGAGCAAGTCGCGAGTCAGACAGCGGCGGCCTTAACGGGCCGCCGTTTCGTTGTTCGTCCGGCCGTCAGCTCTTCGTCGTCCGACTAACCTTCCAGGTACCCGTCGTCGAGGCCTTCCCGGGCAGGGGGTTCCCGTTGGCGTCGAAGTAGTCGGTGCGGAAGGTGCCCTGGATCGTGTCTCCGGAAAGCGTGCCCTTGAAAGTCGAGCCCGCATCGCAGCCGCAGTCGATGTCTTCGTAGGTCCCGACCGTGCCCGTCAGCTCGTTTCCCGTCGCCTCGAAAAAGTTGATCTCGAGAATGCGGGGCATCGTCCTGAGCGTCTCGGACTGCGTAACTTTCTTCGAGGGCTCGACCGGCTTCTTGGAGCCCGGAGGGATCATGAGGATATCGCCGCGAGCTTCCTTCCCGCCCGACGTGATGTCGAACACGATCGAGCCGGTTCGGCCGTTGACCGGATTCATGAAAACCCCTTCCCAGTGCCCGGCCAGGGCCTTGAGCGCCTCCTTCTGTCCCTGCACGCCGATCTCGGGAGAAGGCGACGGCGGCGGCCCCGAGGAACAGCCGACCGGGATTGCCAGAAGAACCAGGCAGAGCATCCGTTTGGTCATTTCGATCCTCCCTTATCCTCGATCAAGCGCAGCAGGTACGCTCCGTAATCGGAGTTGCGGATGGGCTCGGCCAGGCGCCGCACATCGGCCGCCTGGATGAAGCCCATCTGCCAGGCCACTTCCTCGACACACGCGACCTTCAAGCCCTGCCGTGTCTCGATGGCCTGGATGAAGTTCGAAGCCTGAAGAAGCGACTCGTGCGTTCCGGTGTCGAGCCAGGCGATGCCCCGGCCGAGGATTTCGACGGAGAGCCTGCCCGCCCTCATGAAGGCGAGATTGACGTCGGTGATCTCGAGCTCTCCCCGGGCCGAGGGTTGGAGCCGGCCGGCGATGTCGACGACGTCGTTGTCGTAGAAGTAGAGACCGGTCACGGCGTAGGGCGAGCGGGGCTTCTCGGGCTTCTCCTCGATGTTGGTCGCTCGGCCCTGCGCATCGAACTCGACGACGCCGTAGCGGTGCGGATCGCTCACGCGGTAGGCGAAAACGGTCGCGCCCGCGCGCGCCTCCCCCGCCCGCTTCAGGCTCTCGGAGAATCCGTGGCCGTAGAAAACGTTGTCGCCGAGCGCCAGCGCGACCCGGTCCTTCCCGATGAAGTCGCGGCCTATCAGGAACGCCTGGGCGAGGCCTTCGGGCCGCGGCTGCGCGGCATAGGAGACCGAAAGGCCGAGCCACGAGCCGTCGCCCAGCAAGCGCCGGAAGCTCTCCTGTTCGTGGGGCGTCGTGATGACCAGGATCTCCCGGATGCCTGTCAGCATCAGCGTCGAGAGCGGGTAATAGATCATGGGCTTGTCGTAGAGGGGCAGCAGTTGCTTGGAGACCGCGCGGGTGACCGGGTCGAGACGCGTGCCGCTTCCGCCGGCGAGGATGATGCCTTTCATGCCCGTTTCCCTCCGGCCCCCGCCAGGCCGAGGCGTTCGCGCTTGTAGCTTCCCGACTGGACCGCTTCGCACCAGTCGAGATGCTGGAGATACCAGCGCACCGTGGCGTCGAGCCCGGACTCGAAGTCATGGGCGGCTTTCCAGCCGAGCTCCGTCTTCACCCGCGTCGCGTCGATCGCGTAGCGGCGGTCGTGGCCCGGCCGGTCGGGAACGAAGGTCTTGAGATCTTCGTAGCGGCGGACGCCGCGGGCCTGGAGCGCCGGGTTTTCCCGCGCCGGCCGCTCGCGCTCGAGAAGGGAGCAGAGACGCTCGACGATCTGGAGGTTCGTGCGCTCGTTGCCGCCGCCCAGGTTGTAGCGGCCACCCATCTGCCCGCGCTCGAGCGCGAGCAGGATTCCGTCGCAGTGGTCCTCGACGTAGAGCCAGTCACGCACGTTCCCGCCGTCGCCGTAGATGGGCAACGCTTTGCCTTCGAGTGCGTTCAAGATCATCAGCGGGATCAGCTTCTCCGGGAACTGGAAGGGGCCATAGTTGTTCGAGCAGTTCGTCAGAAGCGTCGGCAGCCCGTACGTTTCCCGCCAGGCGCGTACGAGGTGGTCGGCCGCGGCCTTGGAGGCCGCGTAGGGGGAATTCGGCGCGTAAGGCGTCGACTCCGAGAAGGACCCCGTCGGACCGAGCGATCCGTAGACTTCGTCGGTCGAGACGTGGAGAAATTTGAAAGCGGCGCGGTCCGTTCGGCCGGAGGCCGCGCCCGCCAGATAGTGGCGCGCCCCCTCGAGCAACTCGAAGGTTCCGGCGACGTTGGTGCGGATGAAGGCGCCCGCGTCGTCGATCGACCGGTCGACGTGGCTCTCGGCGGCGAGGTTGACGACGGCGGAGGGCCGCATGTCCCGGTACATCGCGCGCACGGCGTCGCGGTCCGCGATGTCGGCCTGCACAAAAACGAAACGCGGGTCCGAGGCGACGGCCGCCAGGCTCTGCAGGTTGCCAGCATAGGTCAGCGCGTCGAAGACGACGATCCGGTCGGAGCTTCTCGCAAGCGCCCGGCGCACGAAGTTCGAGCCGATGAATCCGGCCCCGCCCGTGACGACGATCGTGCCCATGCAGGGCGCAAGTCTAACCGAGCCAAGAACCTCGCCCGCCCCGGCGCATCCCGTGCCTCTAGCGCGGGAAGTCGGAGGCGTCGATTCCCGGGACCACCGAGAGCGCGTTCTTGTAATACAACTTCTTCAGAACCTCGTCGGGCAAAGCCAGGCCGTACATTTTCCAGAAGGCGTGACGCTTGCGGTAGTAGTCGAAGTATTCGTCGGAGGTTTCGAGCACGCGGAAGTAGACCCAGTACTCGTCCCTGGCCCAGGTGTCCTTTCCGAACATCACGCGGTCCTGGTAGCGAATGAACCACTCTCGGGCAAACCGCGGCTGGCGCCCGAGCTCCGCCAGGACCGCACCGATCTCGGTGTAAACGTTCGGGAGCGCGTCGAGCAGGCGGCCGAGGCGCCCGAGATCGCCGCCCATCCAGCCCAGGTGCGCGTCGATGAACTTCGTCTTCGGGTGCTTCGCGAAGAGGTGATGCTGCTCGGCGATGAGCGTTTCCCACGGCGGGAAGGCCTCCGGGGGCCGGGCCCTCTGCGGAAACTGCTTGAGCTCCAACCACCGCTCGTTGAAGCGATCCTGGGGCTCAAAGAACGGAGCCGGCTCCGCCGTGTGGATCAGGACCGGGATCTTGAGCTCGGCGCACTTCTCGAACACGGCGTCGAGGCGCGGGTCGTCCACGTGCACGCGCTCGCCCCGGGCGTCCTTTACGGTCATCCCGAAGTTCTTGAAGATCTTCAGGCCCTGCGCGCCGCGCGCCACGTCGGCGGCCAGCTGCGCTGCCGCCTTCTGGCCCCAGCCGGGCTCGTCGATTCCCTTGAAATCGAGATTGGCGAAGGCGACAAACCGTTTTGGGTAACGGCCATTGAGATTCGCCAGGCCTTTGCCCAGCTCCTCGCCGGAGCCGCCGGAGAGGTTGACCATGACGCGCATGTTCAGGGAGTCCATGTCGGCGACGAGGCGCTGGACATCGGCCGCCGACTGCCCGCGATCCTGGTGGTTGTGGACGTCGATGAACGGGAACTTCGCGCGGGTCACCGGATGCTCTGGAACCACGAGTGTGGACTTCGGGTCGTAGTCCTCGATCGACATCGAGATTGCCGGCGTCGGAACGGGCGTGGGAGCTTGCGCGGAGGACGCCTGCGGCCAGAACGCCGCGCAAAGGGCCCATGCGGCAAACGTCGTGAGACGCGCCGAGCCAGGTTCCAAGCTCACGCTCCCGGGGCGCCCAGGCGCCCGCTCCGGTAGTCCTCGAACGCCTGGGTCAGCTCGGCCCGCGTGTTCATGACGAAAGGACCCATCCGAACGACCGGTTCTTTGATCGGCAGGCCGGCGATCACGAGGGCCTCGAGCCCCGTGTTGGCCGGCGCCGCAATCGTGACCGAGTCGCCGTTGCCCCGAAAGAAGACGGCTTCGCCGCCGCTGGCCGGTCGGGCCTCGCCCCCAAAATGGCCGCGCCCTTCGACGACGTAAGCAAAGGCATTCCAACTCGGCGGCACGGGCTGCTCGACGCGCGCCGAGGGCTGCAGGCGGTAATGAAGGTAGAGGATGGGAGTGCGGGTGTCGATGGCGGCCTTCACGCCCATCGCTTCGCCCGCCAGGACCTTCACCTCGACCGAGCCGTCGGCAGACCGTGCCGTTGGAATCTTCGCGCCGGGCAACTCCTGGTACCGCGGCTTCATCATCTTGTCCTTCTTCGGCAGGTTGACCCAGAGCTGGAAACCGTGCATCCGGCCGCCCGAGGCCAGGAAATCGGGGTGCGGCATCTCGGAATGGACCACACCCGAACCCGCCGTCATCCACTGCACGTCGCCCGGCGAGAGCTCGCCCGAGTTGCCGGCGGAGTCCTTGTGCTGCATGCGCCCGGAGAGCATGTAGGTCACCGTCTCGAAGCCGCGGTGCGGATGGTCCGGCGCGCCTCGAGCCTCGCCGGGCTTGAGGTCCATCGGGCCCATCTCGTCCAAGAGCAGGAACGGATCGAAATGGTCGAGCTCGTGCGTCGGGAACGGCCGGCGGACGCGAAAGCCCGCCCCTTCGAGCGTCTCGACGCCCGGAATCACGTAAGCGACCGAACGTGGTGTCATGAGAGCCTCACAAGGCTCCCGATCCTACTCCCCCGAAAGCCGCTCCCATCTCGATTCGATGCGGCGGTCCGGGACGAGCCACACGAGCGCGATGGCGACGTAGAGAGCGATCGAGATCCGCCGGTCCACAAACGCCAGCGGGATTGCCACGAGATAGCAAAGCACTGAGATCTTCCCCTTCAAGTCCCCTTGCACGGCCGCTTTGAGCTTCGAGCCCGGTCCCTGGATGCCGATGATCGCGTTCTGAAGGATGGTGTACGCGATGCCTGAAAACAGGAGCACCGCGCCGTAGGCTGCCGTCGGAAAAGGCGCCGCCGAGGTCTGCCCCATCCAGGCCGTGACGAACGGCGTCAGGGAGAGCCAGAAGAGAAGGTGCAGGTTGGCCCAGAGGATCTTGCCGTTGATCCGGTCGGCCATTTGGAGCATGTGGTGATGGTTGCTCCAGTAGATCCCGAGGAAGACGAAGCTCAAGGCGTAGCTCGAGAAGATCGGCAGCATCGGCCGAAGCGCCGAGGCGTCGACGCCGTGGGGCACGTGGAGCTCGAGGACCATGATCGTGATCAGGATCGCGATGACACCGTCGCTGAAAGCTTCGAGCCGACCCCTGTTCATGGCTGGCCCCCTTCGACGGCGTGAGAATAAACCCTTGTTTGAGAGCCACTTGAAATCTCCCCCAAGTTTTCTGGCAACTCGTTGGGGGTTCTGGCGTATGAATAACGGAACTGACCGGTACCGTTAATGGCCCGTGTAAAGACCATAGAGAAGAGCCAGGCGATCCTCGACGCCGCCGCGCAGGTGTTTTTCGCCCGCGAGTTCCACGAGGTCTCTATCGACGACGTGGCGGCGGCGGCCGGCACGGGCAAGGGAACCATCTACCGCTATTTCGCAACCAAGGAAGAGCTCTTCTTCGTTTCGGTCCTCCACGGCTTGGACGGCCTCCACGAGAACATCTCTCGGGAAATCGAGCGGGAGCGGTCGGTTCGGCAGCGCCTCGCGATCACTGCCACCGAAATCCTGCGGTTCGTCTGGAACCGGCGCGACCTCGTGACGCTCCTCCACCGCGACGAGCGCCTCTTCGCGCGGCGCGGCAGTGAGTTCCAGGAGCGCCGCCAGAAAATCGTCGGGCTCGTGAGCCAGACGATCGAGGCGGGTATCACGAGCGGTGAGCTCCGGAAGGTCGACGCGGGAACGGGAGCCGAGCTCTTTCTGGGTATGCTTCGCGGCTTAAACATCTCGAGAAGGCCCGCGGACACGCTCGAAACGATGGTGTCGCAGGCCCTCGACGTTTTCTGGAATGGAGTTGGGAGGCGAAGCGATGCATAGCCCCAAACGACTCGCCGGCGCGATTCTGCCCGTTCTCCTCTGCGCTCTCGCTTGCGGCTGCGCCTCGCTGCCGACCGAAAGCGGAGTCCGGGACGCCGTCTCGAAGTCGCCCGACACGCCCTGGACGCCGCCGCCCGAGGCCAGGAAGGTCCTCGAGAAGGACAAGGCGCCCGCACCCCCGCCGCTCGTTCTCCCGAGCGACATCCTCAAGGCGGGAGGCACGCTCTCGCTCGCGCAGGCCATCGACCTTTCCCTTCGCAACAGCCCCGTCACGCGCGAGGCCTGGTTCCGGGCCCGGGCGGCCGCAGCCGACGTGGGCAACAAGCAGGGCGTTTGGTACCCGCAGCTCGAGCTCGACGCGAACATCACGCGCCAGAAACAGGCCGCCCTCGGCGGCACGTTGACGATCTTGAACACGAGCTATGGGCCCTCGCTCTCGTTCAATTGGCTTCTGCTCGATCTCGGAGGGCGCCAGGCCGACATCGACGAAGCGAGGGCCACGCTCTTCTCGGCCGACTGGTCCCACGACGCCACGATCCAGAACACGGTCCTGGACGTCGCGAGCGCCTACTACCAGTACCTCTTCGCCAAGGCCCTCGTCGCGGCGCAGGACGCGAACCTGAAGACGGCGAAAGAAAGCCTGGCGGCTGCCGACGAGCGGCACCGCGCCGGCGTCGCGACGATTGCCGACGTCTTGCTCGCCCGCACAGCCACGTCCCAGGCCGAGCTCGAGCTGGCCACGGCGGAGGGTCTCGTTCAGACCATCCGGGGCGGGCTGGCGACCGAGCTCGGCGTGCCGGCCAACGTTCCGGTCGAGGCCGGCGACCTGCCCGAGATCGAAAACCTCGACCGCGTGACGGCGTCTGTCGACAGCCTGATCGACAGGGCCGCGGCCGAACGGCCGGATCTCGCGGCGCGGCGATTTGAAGTCGAGAGGGCGGCGGCGCACGTGCGCTCGGTGCGCTCGGCGGGCCTGCCGACGCTCAACGCCCTGGGCACGATCGGACGCAACTACTACGAGAACCCCACCTCGACGAACGGAGTCAACGTGTACTCCGGAGCCATCCTGTTCCGCTTCCCCGTTTTCACGGGCTTCTCGAATATTTACGCCGTGCGACAGGCCGAGGAAGAAGCCCGGGCCCTCCAGGCCAACCTCGAGGACTATTCGAACAGGGTCGTCCTCCAGGTGTGGCGCAGCTACTACGGGGTTCGCACCGCCTCGCAACGGGTCCGAACGACGAAGGATCTGCTGGCCAGCGCGCGGCAGTCCGAAGAAGTCGCCAGCGGCCGCTACAAGGCCGGCGTCGGCGGAATCCTCGACCTGCTTGCGGCGCAGAGCGCCTACGCCAACGCGCGCGCCCAGGAGGTGCAGTCGCGCACGGAGTGGTACCTGGCCATGGCGCAGCTCGCGCACGATGTCGGAGCTCTCGGGCCGAAAGGCGTCGAGACGAACCCATGAGAACGCAACGCCTCCTCTCTCGTCTCCTGGCGGCGCTTGTCGCAGCCGTTCTCGCCGGGGCTTGCTCCGGGCCCGCGAAGGCTCCTGCCCGGGAGGGCGTCCCGGTACAGATCGCGACAGTCGCGAAGCGCGAGATGGCCGTCGAGGTTGCCGCGATCGGCCACGTCGAGTCCGTCGCGACAGTCGCGGTCAAGGCACAGGTCGGCGGGCAAATTACACAGGTGGCTTTTCGCGAAGGCCAGGACGTCGCAAAGGGCGACCTGTTGCTGACAATCGACCCGCGGCCCTTCGAGTCGGCGCTGGCCCAGGTCAAGGCCAACCTCGAGCGGGACCAGGCCACGGCCCAAAGCGCACAGGCGGACGTGAAACGCTACGCCGACCTCGTCGCCAAGGACTACGTCACGCACCAGCAGTACGACCAGGCGAAGGCCACCGCCGACGCCGCCGAGGCGACGGTGCGGGCCGACAGGGCCATGTTCGAGAATGCGCGCCTCCAGCTCGAATACTGCTCGATCCGCTCGCCGATCGACGGAAGGACAGGGAGCCTGCTCGTCCAGATTGGCAATGTCGTCAAAGCCAACGACGACCGCACGCTCGTCCAGATCAACCAGATCCAGCCGATCCTGGTTTCCTTCGCGGTGCCCGAGACCAACTTCGCGCGAGATCACGCGCCGATCCCTGGCTGGAAAGCTGGCCGTGCTGGCGACACCGCAGGACGGCGGTGCGCCGGCGCGAGGCGAGCTCACCTTCATGGACAACGCCGTCAACGCTTCGACCGGTACGATTCAGTTGAAGGCGACGTTTCGCAACGCCGAGAAGCGGCTCTGGCCGGGCCAGTTCATCAGCGTCGTCCTGAACCTCGCCGTCGAGCCGGACGCGATCGTCGTTCCGTCGCAGGCCGTCCAGACGGGCCAGTCGGGCCAGTTCGTCTTCGTCGTCAAGGAGGACCTGACGGTCGAGTCGCGGCCGATCACGGTCAACCGCGTCTCGGGGCGGCTGGCGGTCGTCACCAAGGGGCTCGCGGCCGGGGAGAGGGTCGTGACCGACGGCCAGCTGCGGCTGGCGCCCGGCGCGAAGGTGGAGATCAAGCCTACTGCGGAGGTGCGCTCGTGAACGTCACCGACCTCTTCATCCGTCGGCCGGTCACGACCACCCTCGTGATGGTCGGGATCCTGCTCTTCGGCGTCATGGGCTACCGGCTGCTGCCGATCAGCGACCTGCCCAACGTCGACTTTCCCACGATCCAGGTCACGGCCGCCTTGCCCGGCGCGTCGCCCGAGACGATGGCCTCGGCCGTCGCGACACCGCTCGAGCGGCAGTTCTCGACGATCGCCGGGCTCGACTCGATGAACTTCGACGAACATCCAGGGCAACACCCAGATCACCCTGCAGTTCAGCCTGTCGCGCTCGCTCGACGCCGCCGCCCAGGACGTGCAGGCGGCGATCGCCGTTGCCGGCAAGCAGCTGCCTCAGGGGATGCCGACGCCGCCGTCCTACCAGAAGGTCAACCCGGCCGACCAGCCGATCCTCTACCTCGCGCTGACCTCGCCCACGCTGCCGCTCTCGCAGCTCGACGAGTACGGCGAGACGATGATGGCGCAGCGGATCTCGACGGTGAACGGCGTCGCCCAGGTCCAGGTCTTCGGATCGCAGAAGTACGCCGTGCGCGTCCAGCTCGACCCGATGGCGCTCGCCACCCGCGGCATCGGCATCGACGAGGTCGCGGCGGCCGTCCAGAGCGCGAACGTCAACCTGCCGACGGGCACGCTGTACGGCCGCCACAAGGCCTTCACCGTCCAGGCCACCGGCCAGCTGACGGAGGCGGCGGCCTACCGGCCGCTCATCGTGGCCTACCGCAACGGCTCCCCGGTGCGGCTCGAGGAGCTCGGGCGCGTCATCGACAGCGTCGAGAACGACAAGATCGCGGCCTGGTTCGGCGACCAGCGCTCGATCATCCTGGCCATCCAGCGGCAGCCGGGCACCAACACGGTCGAGGTCGCCGACGCCGTCCGGAGGCTCCTGCCCACCTTCCAGCGGCAGCTGCCCGCCTCGGTGACTCTCCACGTCCTCTTCGACCGCTCGGAGTCGATCCGCGACTCGGTCAACGACGTCAAGTTCACGCTCCTCCTGACGCTCTGCCTGGTGGTCCTGGTCATCTTCCTCTTCCTGCGCAACCTCTCGGCCACCGTCATCCCGAGCCTGGCGCTGCCGCTGTCGATCGTCGGCACCTTCGCGGTCATGTACCTGCTCGGCTACAGCCTCGACAACCTGTCGCTGATGGCGCTCACGCTGTCGGTCGGGCTTCGTCGTGGACGACGCCATCGTCATGCTCGAGAACATCGTCCGCCACATCGAGATGGGCGAGCCGGTCTACGAGGCGGCCCTGAAGGGCGCCCGCGAGATCGGCTTCACGATCATCTCGATGACGATCTCGCTGGCGGCGGTCTTCATCCCGGTTCTCTTCATGGGCGGCATCATCGGCCGGCTCTTCCACGAGTTCGCCGTGACGATCGGCGTGGCCATCCTCGTCTCCGGGTTCGTCTCGCTGACGCTGACGCCCATGCTCTGCAGCCGCTTCCTGAAGGCGGCCGCGCACGAGCAGAAGCACGGCCGGATGTACCTCGCGCTCGAGCGCTTCTTCGACGCCCTGCTCGCCTTCTACCGCGCGGACGCTGGCATGGTCCCTCCATAACCGGCGGGTCGTCATGGTCTTCTCGGCCGTCATCCTCGTGGCGACCGGCTGGCTCTTCGTGAAGGTGCCCAAGGGTTTCCTGCCGAACGAGGACATCGGGTCGGTCTTCGGCTTCACGGAAGCGCAGGAGGGCATCTCGGTCGAGGCCATGTCCCAGCACCAGCAGGCGCTGGCCGCCGTCGTCCTGGCCGATCCCAACGTCGAGTCCTTCATGTCGAGCTATGGCGCGCGCGGCGGCACGGCGGTGGCCCGAACACGGGAACGATCTTCATGCACCTGAAGTCGAAGCCGCCGCGGAAGCGTCTCGCCCGAGCAGATCATCGAGCAGCTGCGGCCGAAGCTGGCGCAGGTGCCGGGCATCCGCGTCTTCCTGCAGAATCCGCCGCCCATCCGGGTCGGCGGGACGCTCACCAAGAGCCAGTACCAGTACACGCTGCAGGACCCGGACACCGCGGAGCTCTACAAGTTCGCGCCCCTGCTCGAAGCGAAGATGCGCAGCCTGCCGGGCTTCATCGATGTCACGAGCGACCTGCAGCTCAAGAACCCGCAGGTCAACGTCGAGATCGACCGCGACAAGGCCGCCGCCGTCGGCGTGACGCCCGCAGGCGATCGAGGACGCGCTCTACACGGCCTACGGCTCGCGGCAGATCTCGACCATCTACGCGCCGAACAACGAGTACCAGGTCATCATGGAGCTGCTGCCCCGAGTACCAGACCGACCCGGCGGCCCTCGCGCTGCTCTACGTCCGGCCTCGGGGCGGGCGACCTCGTGCCGCTCGCCTCGGTGGCGAAGCTGACGCCAGAGCCTCGGGCCGCTCACGGTCGACCACGCGGGCCAGCTTCCGGCGGTGACCCTCTCGTTCAACCTGAAGCCGGGCGTCTCGCTCGGCGACGCGGTGACGGCGGTCAACAAGGCGGCGCGCGAGACCGCTGCCGGCCACCGTCCAGACGAACTTCCAGGGCACCGCGCAGGCCTTCCAGTCCTCGATCGCAGGGCCTGGGGCTGCTGCTCCTGATGGCGATCCTCGTCATCTACATGGTGCTCGGCATCCTCTACGAGAGCTTCATCCACCCGCTGACGATTCTCTCGGCGCTGCCGTTCGCCGGCTTCGGCGCGCTCGTGACGCTGCTCCTCTTCCGGACGGAGCTCTCGATCTACGCCTTCGTCGGCGATCATCATGCTCGTCGGCCTCGTCAAGAAGAACGGCATCATGATGGTCGACTTCGCGCTCGAGGTCGCAGCGACACACGGCAAGAGCGCCGAGGAGGCCATCTTCGAGGCCTGCCTCGTGCGCTTCCGGCCGATCATGATGACGACGATGGCGGCCCTCATGGGCACGCTGCCGATCGCGATGGGCTTCGGCGCGGGCGCCGAGTCGCGCCGGCCGCTCGGCCTGGCGGTCGTGGGCGGCCTGCTCTTCTCGCAGGTCCTGACGCTCTACGTCACGCCGGTCTTCTACATCTACATGGACAAGCTGCAGCAGCGGCTCAACCGCGGAAAACGCCGGGGCAAAACCGGGCTGACGAGCCGCACGGCGAGCCCAAGGCCGCCCCCGAGCTCGAGCCGGAACGCATCTCCGCAGCCCTCTCCGTGCGCGACGCAGGTCTCGAGCCTCAGCGCTGAGGGCCAGGAGGTACGCCTGGAGGATCTGGTCGCGCGAGACGGTGATGCCGATCAGGGCGTCTGGGCTCCCGCCGGCAGCGTCGCCTTGAACGGAATCTTCCCGAGCTGCTCGGGCGCCTTGCCGAGCTTGCGCAGGAACGGCAGCCAGCGCGGGTCGGAGTGGATGTTGGCGAAGAGGTTCTCCACCAGGACGAGGATGAGGCTGGTGTCGTGCGCGGCGGCCGCCTTGTCGAGCCACTCGAAGGCTTTGTCGGCGTCGCCGCGGAAGGCGTAGATGTAGGCGACGTCGTAGAGGAGCATCCTTGCCGTACTTCGCGATGAGCGCGGCGAGCGCGGCGTCGGAGTCGGCCTTGCGCCCGAGCGCGTGGTACGCCATCGGCAGTCCCATCATCCGGAACGGCTCGTTCGCCTCCTTTTCGATCTCCGCGAGCGCGCCCGCCGCATCGCCCTTCCCGAGCAGCGCCTCGCCGAACACGAGGTGACTTCCGGCGAAACCGGGGTTCAGGGTCTGGACGGCGCGGAGGGAACCGATCGCCTGGTCGTATCGGCCGGCCCAGTTCTGCGCGCTCGCGAGGTTGAACAGCCATGATGTGTTCACCGGATCGCGACGGACGACCGCCTCGTCGAGGGCGATCGCCTCGTTCAGCCGGCCGAGCCCCTTGAGCACCGCGGAGCTGTTTCCGAGCACGACCAGATCCGTGGGATCGAGCGCGAGCGCCCGCTCGAAGTGCCGCGCGGCGGCGGGGATGTCGTCCTCGAAGATGGCCAGGCTGCCGAGGCTGGCATGGGCCCGCGCGTATTTCGGATCGATCTCGAGCGCCTTCGTAGGCCGCCGCGCGGGCCTCGGGGAACGCCTGATCCTTCGACCGCGCGCCGATGGTGACCTCGTTGACTACGGTTGCCGCCAGCTGCGCCCAGGCCGGCGCGTACCGGGGATCGATCTCGAGCGCCCGGCGCAGGAGGGCTCGGCCTGCGCGAAGCGCCTCGGCGGTTCGCTTCCGTGTGAGCTGCGTGGCCTGAAGGTAGAGCGAGTAGGCCTCGGGATCGGTCTGGCGCGCCTTCGGAGCCGGGCCGAGGATCTTGACCTTCAGCTGCTTGACCACGTCGGCGGCGATCTCGTCCTGGATCGCGAACACGTCGTCGAGCTTGCGGTCGTAGGTCTCGGACCAGACGTGTTTGTCGGTCGGCGGCGTCGATGAGCTGCGCCGTGATCCGCACCTTGTTCTCCGACCTTCCTCACCGAGCCCTCGAGCACGTGCGTGACGTGCAGCTGCCGCGCGATCTCCGGAATCGCGATCTCCTTCCCCTTGAACGAGAAGGACGACGTGCGCGCCGTCACCTGCAGTTGCGGGACCTTCGCCAGCAGGTTCAGCAGCTCCTCCGAGAGGCCGTCCGAGAAGTACTCCTGCTCCTTGTCCGGGCTGAGATTCGTGAACGGGAGGACGGCGATCGACGGGCCGGGTGCGGCCGGCGGGACCAGCGTGACCGGAGTCGTGGGGCGACGCTTGTAGAGGACGGCCGCTGCGATGCCGAGCAACACGATCACCGCGGCTGCGACAGGGAGGAGAGACCTCCGCTTCGAGGCGCGAGGCGCGGCAACCTCGTGCGGGCCGCTTGCCGATAACCGGCGCGGACGCCTCCGAAAGCGCAAACACGATGTCCCTGGCGGACTGGAATCGTTTCGCTCGGTCCTTCTCCAGGCAGTGCTTGACGATGCGATCGAGGGCCGGCGAGACGTTCCGCCCCGACTGCGTCAGCTCCTCCGGTTCCTGCATCAGGATCGCCGCGATCGTGTCGCTCGCCGTGTCTCGCTTGAAGGCCTTCTTGCTCGAGAGCATCTCGTACAGGATCGTTCCGACGGAGAAGATGTCGGAGCGGTGATCGACCGGCTGCCCCCGAACCTGCTCGGGCGACATGTAGCCCATCGTCCCAATCAACGTCCCCGGTTCCGTGTGCTCCGAGCCCGTCGGCGCACTCGTCACTTCGTCCTCTGACACCGCCTCGACCTTCTTCGCCAGGCCGAAGTCGAGGATCTTGAGATGGTCATCCTTGCTGATGAAGAGGTTGTCGGGCTTCAGGTCCCGGTGAACGATGCCCCGCTCGTGCGCCGCCGAGAGACCCTTGGCGACCTGAAGGGCGTAATCCACAGCCTGCTTCTGCGAAATCGGACCCGCGTTGAGCTTGCTGCGCAGCGACTCGCCCTCCAGAAGCTCCATGACCGCGTAGGCTGTCCCCTCGTGGGTCCCGAAGTCGAAGATCGAGAGGATGTTGGGATGCGACAGCGCCGCGACCGCCAGAGCTTCGCGCTCGAATCTCGCCAGGGCGTCTGGATCAGCGCCGAGCGACTGCGGCAGGACCTTGATCGCCACATCGCGCTTCAACTTCGAGTCCCGCGCCCGGTACACCTCTCCCATCCCGCCCACCCCGATGGGCGCGAGGATTTCGTAGGGACCGAGGCGTGTTCCGGCTGGAAGTGTCATCCGACCTGGCGAGAAACTCTACACCTCGGGTCTTCAGGGATTTGGCGCGCCGAGAAAGCCATCCTCGCAGCCTGCCTCGTGAGGCGGCTTTAGTTGTCGAGCAAGCCCTTGAAGAGGGGTCGACCTTCGAGTGTCGTCCGGAAGCCGTAGATCGCGAGCCCGGCGACGACCGCGATGGCGAAGACCCCGGAGGGCGCGTACCAGGCGGAGAGGTGCCGGGTGATCGGAAGCTCCTGGAGTATCTGCACCACGAAAAACCCGATCGTATAGGGCACGATGCCATAGCGAATCAGGACCAGGACGACACTGATGTAGACAAGGGTCCAGAAGCTAGCTTCGATGAGGGGCGTTTCGGAACCAACAACGCTAACCCCCGCAAAGAAGGCGACCAGGACTACCGCGGCCAGCCATTCCTTGCGAAGGATCAAGCGCAAGAGAAACAGCAGGAAGAAGATCGCCAGCGAAGCGAATGCCGACCCCACGAGGTCGTCGAGGCTGTTGGCGGCGGCGAATCGGACGCCCTCGAGCGCGCTCAGCCGCACATAGGGCTTCGAGGGGGTGCCGAGACTGGCTGCGATGATCTCCTTCATGCTGCGGAAGAGCGTCCAACCGACGCCGACGAGCGCGCCGATCAGGACATCGCGGCCAACGACGGGGTCCCGAAACTGCCCCGCGAGGACCCGGGTCCACGAGACGAGGGCGTCCGGCCAGCGGCGCCGGACGAATGGCTCGATCGCGAGATAAACGATTCCCACCAGCCCGCCGTAGAAGAGCGCAAGACCGGTGGCCAGGATGAAGAGTCGGAACTCGTCGGAGCTGGCTAAGTGTGTGCCCTCGAGGGCCCAGACTGCCAGTTCAGCGGTGCCGACAAACAGCGCGAGGCGGAAGGCGCCACGGCGGTCGACGCGGTTGAGACGCACGTTGCGGCGGGCGATGAGAATGCCGCCGACGAGGATCGTGACGAAGAGGCCGAGAAGAATCATGTTGGCAGCCTGCTGCCCCTGAGTCTTTTCGGTTTCTTTCTCCCGCGTTGGCATCGTCCACGGCCACAGGATGTGAAATGCGATCGGCTTGCCGCGGAAGGCGGCCGCTTCGATACGAATGGGGATCTTCGGGATCTCGGGAAAAGCGCCGGTCCATGCGACGCGGCTGTCGGCAAAGTCCTCGGGGACCCACGCCGGACCCGCCGGCTTGAGCGTCGCCATCTCGAGCCCGGCAGCGGTGACAAGGGGCCCCCAGTCGAGCGCGTCCGCCGGGCCCTTCGGGTCTGTTTGGGGCGGCACGGCCTCGAAATCCAGCAACCGACCCTTCATATCGAGGACCACCAGGACCATTCCGGAAACGATTCGTGGCGGGTTGTCCTGCGTGACCCGGTCGTTTTGGAACACGTCGCCCGGTGCGAGTTCCCGCGGGCTCGTGCGATACCAGAACCTGACGCCAGGCGGCCGGCCGGCCTCCATGTCGCTCCATCGCGTCTTCGTTTGGTCGTTCTTTCGGACGTAGTCGACGTATTCGGTGTTCGAGGAAATCCCGGACGCGCGGTCGAACGGCCTGGCTGCATAACCCGACCTCGTGGCAATCTCCTGAGCCTTGATGGCGAGCGTCTCGGGTGACTCGTCCAAGGGCACGCGACCGGTCAGGCTCAGGCGGTCGGCGAGGAGGACCGCGATCACGAGGCCGGCGAGGCTGGCAGCGAGACAAGCCAGGGCGACGCGCGGCGCGAGGCCGCTCGACTCTCCCGCTGCCGCGACCATCTCGGGCGAAGGCGTCTCTCCGGCCGCGAGCGCGGCGGCCAGCGGGTCGCCTCTGGGCAGTCCCGCCGAGACCTGCAACGCCGAGGCGGGACGGCGCACCGCGTCCTTCTCGAGGCATCGCAGGATCACCCGCTCCACGTTCGGGTCGAGATCCCGGGCGAGCTGGGAGGGCGCGATCGGCGCCGCTTCCTTCTGCTTCCGCAGCTCCGCCAGATTCGCGGCCTCGAACGCTTTCTTCCCGGTGAAGAGCTCGTAGAGCACGAGGCCCAGGGAGTAGACGTCGCTCCGAATCGAGGCGCCCTTGCCGGCGAGCTGCTCCGGCGCCATGTATGCGGGCGTCCCGGCGAGCACGCCCTCCGTCGCTCCATCCTCGGTGACGACTGCCAGGCCGAAGTCGGTGATGCGCACCCGGCCCCGGCCGTCGATCATGACGTTGGCTGGTTTCAAGTCCCGGTGAAGGACCTTCTTGTCATGCGCCGCGGCGAGCCCCGCGCAAAGTTGCCTCGAGAGCTCCAGCGCCTTGTCCTGCGGCAGCCGCCCGATGCGGCGCAGGAGCGACGCCAGGTCCTCCCCGTCGACGTACTCCATCGAGAGGTAGTGCTGCCCTTCGATCTCGCCGACGTCGTACACGCGGCACACGTTGGGATGGGAAACTTGCCGCGAGAGCCGGACTTCGGCAAAGAAACGCTCGCGCCGCGCCGCGTCCGCGGCGAAGGCGCGTGGCAGAAACTTCAACGCCACGGGCTGGCCCAGCTTCAGGTCGTCGGCTCGATAGACCTCGCCCATCCCGCCACGGCCGAGCAAACCGATGATCCGGTAACGCTCGACCAGAACCGTGCCCGCGGCGAACGTGCCGCCCTCAATCGAGTCCGAGGACGCCAAACGCCCGACGGGGACCGACGAGGGGCTGCGCCGCGCCGCGGCCGCCGCATCCGAGGGCGAAGCCAGACCCGTCGGCGCCTGCGAGACGGAACTGACTGCCTGGCCGCACGCGGAGCAGTAGAGCGCGTCGTTCGGGAGCGTGGCAGAGCATGAGCTGCAGATCATCGCCTGGCGAGCCCGGCTGAGACTGTCATCCGACCGGCCAGAACTCTACACCGCGGGGTGGGGCTTCCTAGCTCTTCGGGCCGGCCGCGGCCTTCGCTTTGGTCCGAACGAGCGCGTAGTTCACGTTCGGAACGCTGTTGAAGTCTGCCGCTTTCTTACAGAACTCTCCCGCCTTCGCCGTATCGCCCTTCCCGCCGTAGGCCTGGCACAGCCGATACAGGTCCTGCGGGTTCTGCTGGTCGGCCTGCGAGAGCTCCGCAATGGCCCGGTCGTAGTCCCTCTCCGTCAGCGCGATGGTGCCGTCGAGCTCGTGTGCGTTGCGGACCGTGGCCGGGTTCTTCGATGCTTCGGCGCCCTGCCGGAAGAGATCCGCCTCTCTCCGGGCTCCGGCAAAATCCTTCCGGGCGAGCGCGACGCGGGACATGTTGGAGTGGTAGTCGAGTTTCTCGTTGTCCTTGACCTGCTGGGGCAGATCGGATTCCTGCACGAGCTTGAGCCCTGCGTCGTACTCCTTTTTCGCCGCGTCGGCCTTGCCGCCCTCGGCATAGAGGAGCCCCTTGAGGCCCCGGTCAGACGCCATCGCGGGCACGTCCTTCGTCTTCTCGCCCAGCGCATACTGCTCGTCCAGGTCCGAGAGGGCTCTGGGCGTCTGCCCTTGGTCGAGGTGGACGATCATGCGCGCGAAGAGCGCCTGCCGTGTCTCGCCGTCCGACCGCGCGGCCTTCAGGCAATCGGCCAGCTCCTTCTCGACCTCGCCAGGCTTGCCGGAGTAGAGCAGATCCATGGCGAGTCCCTGGTACGCGTTCAGGAAGTTCGGATCGATTTCGAGCGCCTTGCGGTACTGGACGATCGAGTCGTCGAAGCGGCCCATCTTCAGAAGGAGCTCGGCGTAGGAGTCGTATGGGTTCGGGTCCCTGGGAAGAAGCTCGATGTATTTCTGGAACGCCTTCTCCGAGCTCGCGTAGTCCCCGCTCTGCCTGTAGGCGTAGCCGAGCAGGTTGTAGGCGTTCGAGTAATCCGGGGCGAGCTCCGTGGCCTTCTTGTAGTGCTCGATCGAGGGAGCGTAATCCTGCTGCCCGAAGTAGTAGCCGGCGAGATAGAAATGGGCCCTCTCGTCGTTGGGATAGGCCGCCACGAGCTGTTCAAAATAATTCTTCTGCCTCGCCGGGTTGGCGGTCGCTCCGGCCTCCGCCGCGAGGATCAAGAGCCTCTCACCGCTGGACGCCTTGTCGGCGAGCGCCACGGCCTTGTGCAGGTGATCGAAGAACTCCCCGCGGGTCGGCGCGGCGTTGGCGAGCGCGAGCTCGGCCCAAGCGAAGGTCGGGTCGAGCGATAACGCCTTCTGAAAGTGAGCCCGCGACTCGGTGTCCTGGGACTTCTCGTACAGGACGCGCCCCTGCAGGAACTCCGCCCTCGCTTCCGCCGAGGCGGTTGTCACGGGGATCTTCCCGCCTCCAGCCGGCGTCGGCGCCTTTACCTCGGCCGCCGGGATCAGCGCGGCGGCCTCCTTCTTCGCGCATCCGCCGGTCGCCATCCCGGCGCCGACTCCCAGGATCCCGAGCAGAGTCAGAAATGGTCCGAATCGCATGCGCCTCCGTACGTTTTCCCGTCCGGAGAGTTGCAGGCTCTCGCACGCCGCGACACGCCTCCTCTGCGCGTGGTTCGAGATGCGATATGTCCGAGCGGGCCGCTCGGACGTCCGAAGACCGATTCCCGCGGGACGAACTCCGAAATCCGGGAATCGCGTCCGGGAAAACTCGGGTCAGACCCGGCAACGGAAAGCGACGGCCTGACCTGCTGGAGAAAAAAAACGAGGCGGGCCAAACTGGACCCGCCTCGCCCGGTGCCTGGCTCCTCCAGGAATCAATCGCACTGCAGCACGATCTCCGAGTGTCCCTTCAGGTGTTGCTCCGGCCGGTCCTCGTTGGCCTGGGCCGTCGCGGCGGGAGCCTCCAACGCGCGATCCGGCGCGATGGCGACGGGAATCTGCGCCTTCGAGCTTGCGGCGTGGCGGCTCACGATCCCGAGCGAGGACAGCAGAACGAACCCCATGGCGGCACCGAAAACCGCGACCCGGACGCCCAACTTGCCTTTGACTGCTTCTGACTTCATAGGAGCCTCCTTGTTGCTCAGCCTGTCCTAGAGCAAGGGCCGGGCCAGGAGGCGAGCGGAAGGGCTCACGGAGGCAAGTAGCGGCCTTGCCGGAACTTGACTTTTCTTCCGGCCAACGGCGAATCGGCGTCGTCCAGATTCTGGACGTGAATTCTAGATTCTGGACACGACGATCCCGTGCTTCTGGATCCTCTGGTACAGGGAGCTGCGGGAGATCCCAAGCCTGAGCGCGGCGGAATCCACTCGGCCCCCTTCCTCCCGAAGCGTTCTCTCGATGAGTCGCCGCTCCGCCTCCTTGAGCGTCAGGCTGATCGGGACCTCCTCTCGGGACGCTCGGCGTTCCATGTCGAAGCCGAGGTCCTCAGGCTCGAGCACGCCCCCTTCACACGACAGCACGGCACGCTCGAGCACGTTCCGCAATTCCCGGATGTTGCCCGGCCAGGAGTGCGCCTGCAGGCGGCGCATCGCCTCGGCTGCCAGGCTCACCGGGCCCCTAACGAGCTCGGCGGAGAACCTCCGAAGGAACTGGTCGGCGAGCACCGGGATGTCCTGGATTCGATCCCGCAAGGGCGGCAACTGCAAGAGGATCGTGCTGATCCTGTAATAAAGGTCGCTGCGGAATCTCTTCTGCTCGACCAGCCGCGCGAGGTCCTGGTGGGTCGCCGCAATCAACCAGACGTCCACCTGCCGATCGCGAACATCGCCCAGGCGCCGGAACCGCTTTTCTTCCAGGACCTTCAAAAGCTTGGGCTGGACGAGCGGATCCACGTCTCCGATTTCGTCCAGGAAGAGCGAGCCCCGGTCCGCCACCTCGAGCAGGCCGGCCTTGCTCGCCACAGCTCCCGTGAAAGCGCCCTTCTCGTGGCCGAAGAGCTCCGTCTCCAGAAACTCGCGGGACAGGCCCGCGCAATTCAAATCGAGAAAGGCTTCCTTGCTCCGAGGTCCGTTGTGATGGAGCCATGCGGCCAGCACTCCCTTGCCGGTCCCCGTCTCGCCACGAATCAGAACGGGCCGTTCCCCAACGAGCATCCTTCTCGACTGGTCGGCCAGAGCGCGGATCGCGGGGCTCTGGCCGAGGAAAGGGTCCAGCAGCTCGCGCGTCTGAAGCGACTCGTCCCGCAGCACGCGGCGTCGGTTGCGCTGGTTCTCCAGAACGCGCTGGAGGACGAGCAGGAGCGCCGGCCGGTCCACCGGCTTCATCAGAAACTGCTCAGCCCCCTCGACCAGCGCTCGCGCGGCGGTCTCGAGGTCGCGATATTCCGCGAGCACGAGGCAGGCCGTTCCGGGATCGGCCGCCTTCACCTCGGCGAGCAGCTCGAGGACCCCCCCATCCGGGAGCCGGCAGCTCGCGACGACGGCGTTGGGCCGCGTGGCATGGAAGCGCTCCCTCGCGGCGAGCAGGCTCTCCGCTTCCTCGACCTCGTAACCGTCGGCCCGCAGCACCTTGCCCAGGGCCATTCGGAGACTGGCCTGATCATCGACCAGGAGAACCCTGCTTTTGCTTTGCGACGTGATTCCCACCGGAGTGTCGGACTCAGCTACCTTATTACCTGAACGCATTGGGAAACAGAAGGCAGATCGTGCGCCTCGATGCGAGCGAATTTCGAGGCGCTCCAGCTAACTGATTGAAGGATTGGCTCCTCAGGTAGGATTTGAACCTACAACCCCCCGGTTAACAGCCGGGTGCTCTGCCATTGAGCTACTGAGGAGCAGAGTGGACCGCGAAGAATAAAGCCATCCGACCGGCGAGTCAAACGCCAATCGGGTGATCTACGATCGGGTGATCGGGTGAACTGTGGTGATTTCTTGACGCGATCACCCGATCACCAGATCACCCGATCACCCGATATCTCGAACCCGTCCGGCAGGGAGCGGCGTACTGCAGATTCAGGAGGCTTTCCATGAAGATCGGGGTTCTCGGAACGGGCCTGGTGGGGCAGACGCTCGCGGGCAAGCTCGCGTCCCTCGGACACGAAGTGAAGATGGGCGCCCGCGAAGCGGGCAACGAGAAGGCCGCCGCATTTGCGAAGGCGGCAGGCCGCGGAGCGTCGCACGGCACGTTTGCCGAGGCCGCGGCGTTTGGCGAGGTCGTTTTCAACTGCACAAACGGCGCGGCATCGCTCGACGCCCTGACGGCGGCCGGCGCGAAGAACCTCGCCGGCAAAGTCCTGGTCGACGTGGCCAACCCGCTCGACTTCTCGAAGGGCATGCCGCCGACGATCTTCACGCCGCAAGGCGACTCGCTCGCCGAGAGCATCCAGCGGAAGTTCCCGGAAGCCCGGGTCGTCAAGGCCCTGAACACAGTCAACGCGAATGTGATGGTGAGCCCGGGAAAAGTTCCCGGCGAAAGCGACCTCTTCGTCTGCGGCAACGACGCAGCGGCGAAGCAGCGCGTCGTCGAGCTGCTCCACGCGTTCGGCTGGAAAAACGTGATCGATTTGGGCGACATCACGGGAGCGCGAGGCCTCGAGGCCTATCTACTCCTGTGGCTGCGGCTCTGGGGCGCGGTCGGCAAGCCGGAATTCAACATCCGCATCGTGCGGTGACCCGATCGAGTTTTTCCTGAATCACCCGATCACCTGATAGCAGATCACCCGATCATTCCTTCGGCTCCCACGAGGCCCACGAGACTTTCCAGCGGGAGCCGTCGGGCGTCAGGCGCAGATCGAACTTCCAGGCCGAGGAGCGCGGCAGGATGCCGTCCAGGCCCCCGATCTTCTGGGGCTGGCCCTGGAGCTCGGCTAAGAAGCGGGCGCGGGCAGCGTTCTCGGCCCGCTCGATCGTCACATCGCGAAGCGTCACGTCGAGAATGGCGTAGGCCGCGAAATAACGCTTGAGCGTCAGGAGAGCGTCGGCGCGCGTCATGCCGTCGGCGGCCGAAAAGTCCGCAGCGATGTTGTCGGCGAAGGCCCCGGCGTCGCGCGCGTGCGCGGCCTTGACCATCCGGTCGAGCGAAGCCTTGACCGGGTCGCCCTTTTCGCCGCAGCAGAGGGCGGCCGCGCCCACGGCCAAAGCGAAGGCAGAGAAGAGCATCCGTTGGCGCCGCGTCATCTGCCCGTTCATTCTCCACCCGTTCGTGAAAGAATCCGCGCCCTCATGGGCCATCCGCTCGATGCGGTCTTCCGCCCGAGATCCGTCGCCGTCATCGGCGCCTCGCGCCAGCGCGGATCGATCTCCGGCGAGGTCTTCCACAACCTCGTGTCCCAGGGGTTTCCCGGGCCGGTCTACCCCGTCAACCGCTCGTCACCGGTCGTCCAGTCGGTCACCGCGTACAAATCGATTCTGGACGTGCCCGGGGATGTCGACCTGGCCGTCATCACCATCCCGAAGGAGCATGTCCTCGCGGCTGCCCGTGAATGCGCCGCAAAACATGTCCGTGGCCTCGTCGTCCTGACGGCCGGCTTCGGCGAGACGGGTACCGAGGGCAAGGCCCTGCAGGACGAGCTCACACAGGTCGTCCGCGGAGCCCGGATGCGCATGATCGGGCCCAACTGCCTCGGCCTTCTGAACACCGACCCGCAGGTGAACTTGAATGCCACGTTTGCCCCGACCTGGCCGCCCCATGGCAGTGTTGCGTTCTCGTCGCAGTCGGGCGCCATTGGTCTGGCGATCCTCGACACGGCGCGCGACCTCGGCATCGGCATCTCGCAGTTCGTGTCGATGGGCAACAAGGCGGACGTCTCCGGCAACGACCTGCTCGAGTACTGGGAGGACGACCCGGGATGTCGCGTCATTCTTCTCTACCTCGAGAGCCTCGGCAACCCCGCCCGTTTCATGCAGATCGCACGGCGTGTCGCGAGAAAGAAGCCGATCGCCGTCGTCAAGAGCGGCCGCACGGAGGCCGGCGCGCGCGCGGCCTCCTCGCACACGGGCGCGCTCGCGGGCCTCGATGTCGCCGTGGATGCCCTCCTCGGCCAGGCCGGCGTCATCCGGACCGACACGATGGAGGAGCTCTTCGACCTGGCGATGCTGCTCGCCAACCAGCCCGTGCCCGCGGGAAACCGCGTCGCCCTGCTGACGAACGCCGGAGGCCCCGCCATCATGGCCTCGGACGCGTGCGAAAGCCGCGGCCTCGCCATCCCAGCGCTGTCGCCAAAGACCGTCGCGGAGCTCAAGACGTTTCTACCGGCCGAGGCATCGACGAAGAATCCCGTCGACATGATCGCGAGCGCCTCGCCCGCTTCCTTCGAACGGGCGCTCGGACTGCTGCTCCAGGACGACGCTGTCGACTCGGTCATCGTTCTCTTCGTGCCCCCCATCGTCACGGAGGCCGCGGATGTCGCCGCTGCGATCCGGCGCGCGGGCGCGGGAGCAAAGAAGCCCATCGTCACCTGCTTCATGGGGACGCACGGCATCCCCGCAGCCCTTTCTTCGCTGCGCGAAGGACGCTTCCCGTCCTATGCATTCCCCGAGGCTGCCGCCCAGGCTCTGGCGCGCGCCGTGCGCTACGGCCGGTGGCTCGCGTCGCCGCCAGGCACGATTCCCGAGCTGGCCGGCGTTCGGCCGGAAGAGGCGCGCGCGGCGGTGCGCGCCGGCGGCCCCAACCGCTGGCTTTCGCCCGGCGAGGTGCGGTGCGTGCTCGGCGCCTATCAAATCCGCACGCCCAGAGAAGAGGTGGCCTCAGACGCCGCCGGCGCCGCGGCTGCCGCCGCCCGCATCGGGTTTCCCGTCGCCCTGAAGCTCGCCTCCGAGACGATCACGCACAAGACGGAATTGGGCGGCGTGGTGCTCGGCCTGGCAGACGCCGAGGCGGTCTTCGAGGCCTACACGGCGATTCGCCGGAATCTGGCTCGCGTCAACCGCGAGAAGGAGATGACGGGCGCGCTGGTCCAGGAGATGGCGCCGCGCGGGGTCGAGACCTTCGTGGGAGTCTCACAGACTCCGGGCTTCGGGCCGCTCATCGGCTTTGGCATCGGCGGGATTGCCGTCGAGGTCTGGAAGGACGTCGTCTTCCGGGTATCACCCATCACCGACGCCGACGCCCACGCCATGCTCGATCAGATCCGCGGCGTGAAGCTCCTCGACGGTTTCCGCGGCGGACCCAGGGCTGACCGACAGGCTCTGACCGAAACGCTCCTGCGGGTCTCGCGCATGGTGCAGGATCTCCCCGAGATCCAGGAGATGGACATCAACCCCCTGGTCGCCCTCGAGCCTGGACGGGGCGCAATCGCCGTCGACGCCCGCATCCGCGTGCACTGGTAGGGAGGAACCGTGAAGTCTCACAGAGGCTTTCGCCGTCTCGCCGCGTTCCTCGCGGTCCTGGCGAGCCTGTCGGCGGCGGCTGTCGCGGCAGAAAAGCCCTCGCTCGTCGTCGTGATCTCGGTCGATCAGATGCGGGCGGATTACCTCGAACGGTTCCGGCCCTACTTCGGCAAGGACGGGTTCAACCGGTTTCTCGAGCGCGGGGCAGTCTTCACGCAGGCCCACCACCGCCATTCCTATTCGGAGACCGCGCCCGGCCACGCCGCGATCGGGACCGGTCTCGATCCGCGGGACAACGGCGTACTTTCAAACCGCTGGTTCGATCCTTCCACCGGGAAAAACCCCTACACCGCCTCGGATCCATTCGTGAAATGGGTGGGCATGCCGGAGGGCTATTCCGGCAGCGCCGTTCCCGCGTCTCCGGCGCGCCTCGACGGCGCCTCCCTGGGCGACCGGCTCAAGGAGAGCTTCCCGAAGGCGCGTGTCGTCGGCCTCTCCCTGAAGGACCGAGCGGCCGTCTTCATGGCGGGGCGCAAGGCCGACGCGGCAATCTGGTTCGAGGAGAACACGGGCCGCTTCGTGACGACGACGTACTACCCGGCGCGCCCTTCGCTGCTCGCCTTCAATGAATCGACCTTGAAGAAGATGCTGGAGGACCCGCAGCACAAGGTATGGGACCTCTCGGGGTTGATCCCTTCCGCCGATCTCGAGAAGGTCACGTTCGATCCGCCGGAGCTCTACAAGTTCAAGGACCCGCTCGAGGGAATGGGAGCGACGTTTCCCCACCCGACCGCTACCCCCAAGACGTACACCTCCTCTCCTTTCGGCGACGAACTGATTCTCGAGTACGCGCGCTTCGCCATCAAAGACATGGGCCTGGGCCGCAATCCCGATGGGGCGCCCGACATTCTCTTCCTCGGGTTGTCGGCGACCGACCTCTACGGCCATAAATACGGCCCCGACTCGCGTGAGATCGCCGACGGCATCGTGCGGCTCGACCGGACGCTGGAAAGCTTCTGGCGCTGGCTGGACGCCTGGCTCGGAAAGCGCGGCGCGGTCGTCTTCCTGACGGCGGATCACGGCGTCACGCCGATCCCGGAGGTCGCCCGCGAGAAAGCGCGCCGCGCCGGGACCGACCGGCCCGACATGGCGGGCCGCTGCGACATGCACAATCCGCGAGGCAAGCGAACGGTGGCCGAGGCCGGCGTGGATCGCCTCGTCGTCGAGCGACAGGTGGCTCAAGTACTCGGGTACACGCTCGACGAGGGAAAGCCCAACATCGAGGAGGCCGCCATCGCCTGGTTTGAAGATGGGTTCATCTATCTCAACCGGCCGGTGCTGCGACGGCGAGGACTCGAGCTCGAACGCGTCAAGAACGCGGTGCGCGACGCCGTCAAGGCAAGGACCGGTCCGGCCGGCGCCTACACCAACACGGAGATCGGCAACGGCCTGCCCCCGGACGCCCCGGGGGGGCTCGCCGTCATGCGCTCCTTTCGGGCCGACCGCGCGGGCGAGGTCTACGCGATTCTGAACCCCGGCTGGATCTGGTTCTACGAGAAGAATGCCGGCACGACGCACGGCGAGCCCAACGAGGACGACACGCACGTGCCCGTCGCGGCCTGGGGAGCGGGGGTTGCCCCCGGCCGGTACGACACGCCGACATCGCCTCTGGCGATCGCAAAGACCGTCGGCGCTGCTCTTCGGTTTCGAAATCGGCGAGCCGGATGTCCTGCCGCTCGATCCGGTTCTGGGAACCGTGCAGCCGGCCGCACCCGAAAAGAAAGTCGCCGAAGCGAGACGATGAGCCCACGCCTCAAGCACCTCCCCCGTGTCGAGACGCTCGCTTGCCCTTCTTTTCGGCGGGGCCCTCTTGGCCTGGGCCCTGTGGCCGTGGATCTCGCCCGGGCGCGGGACGCAGACCGCCGCGCCCGATCGTCTTCTACGGCTTCTCGATTCTCGGCGAGGTCTCCAACGATGCGATCTTTCCGGCGTTCGTAAAGAAATGGCAGGCAGGACGGCGGCGAGCCCATCGAGGTCGTCGGCTCCTTTGCCGGCTCGGGCACGGTCACGAACCAGATCATCCTGGGCGTGCCGGCGCAGCTCGCCCTGCTTTCGCTCGAAAGCGACGCGGAGCGTCTCGCCGACGCGGGTGTCGTGCCGGACGGAAGCTGGCGAAGCCTGCCGAACGCAGGTGTCGTCAACCGCACTCCCTTCGTCATTCTCGTCCGGCCGGGCAATCCCAAGAACATTCACGATTTCGACGATCTCGCCCGGCCAGGCATCCGCGTCGTGCACGCCGACCCCCTGACCTCGGGCGGCGCGAGCTGGGCGATTCTCGCGGAATACGGTGCGGCGGCCTTGGCGCCCGGCGGGAGCGCCGAGGACGGTGAACGCCTGCTCTCCGGAATCTGGAAGAACGTCATTGCCCAGGCAGCCTCGGCGCGTGCCGCGCGGACGCAGTTCGACAACGGCTTTGGCGACGCGCTCATCACCTACGAACAGGAAGCGCTCGCCGACAGAGCCCGCGGGAGGCTCCATGCCGAAGTGATCTATCCCAAGCGCACGGTCTTTTCCGAGCACACCCTCGTCGTCGTGGACCGCAACGTCGCCGCGGCCGACCGCCCGGCCGTTTCAGCCCTCGTGCGCTTTCTCTTCAGCGAGGAGGCGCAGAAGCTCTTTGTCCGAAACGGCTTTCGCAGCGTGGAGGAGCGCTGGAACAACGATCCCGCCTTCGGCAGGATCGAACAACCCTTTTTCGTGGCGGACTTCGGCGGGTGGGAGCGAGCCAAGCGCGAGATCGTGGACGGGATCTGGAAGAATCGGGTCTTGAAGGCCAGGAACCCATGACGACCGAAGGCAGAACGACCGCAATTGGCGGCGGCCGCGCCGCGCTGCCGGTCGGGCTTCTCGTGGCGGTCCTCCTGCCGCTTCTCCTGATGCCGCTCGCCGCGGTTTTCATCTTCGCCTTCCGTGGGGGTGTTCCCGCCTTCGCCAAGGCCCTCGCGGCGCCGGAGGCGGTCTTTGCGCTTCGCTTTTCTCTGCTCGTGGCTTTTGCCACAGCGCTCGTCAATGCCGTCCTCGGCACGCTGGCCGCCTATGTCCTCTCGCGCTACCGATTTCCGGGGCGTCACGCGCTCGGGATCGTCGTGAACCTGCCCGTCGCGATTCCCACTGTCGTTGTCGGAACATCCCTGCTTCTGCTCTGGGGGCCCATCGGCCTTGTGGGGCGCTGGCTGGTTCCGGCCGGATTCCAGCCGATGTTTCAGCCGCTGGGAGTCCTGCTGGCGCACCTCTTCGTCACGTTTCCTTACATGCTCGGGGCCGTCAAGCCAGTCTTGGACGAGATCGAGACGACCTACGAAGAGGCCGCTTACACAATCGGCGCGACCGCCTGGCAGACCTTTCGCCACGTGCTCCTGCCGGCTCTCAAGGGCGGCCTGCTCTCCGGCGCGCTCCTCACGTTTGCCCATTCCCTCGGTGAGTTCGGCGCCACCGTTCTCGTTTCGGGCAACATGCGCTTCCGCACCCAGACAGCGCCCCTCTACATCTTTGCGCAGTTCGAGGCGGGCAATATCGCGCAGGCCAACGCCGTGGCGGCCGTTCTCGCGGCGTTGTCGTTCGTCATCTTCTTCGTCCTTCTGCGCGTGGCCTCCGGCTCCCGGTCGAGCGCAGCCTGACCATGTCGATCATTCTCGAGGACCTGACCAAGCGCCTTTCGGGCCAGGCTGTCGTCGACCGCGTGTCGCTGACTGTCGAGAACGGAGAGCTCTTCGTGTTGCTCGGCGCGTCGGGCAGCGGCAAGAGCTCCGTCCTGCGCCTGATTGCCGGCCTCGCCACGCCCGACGAAGGCTCCGTGCGCCTGCACGGAAAGGATGTGACGACGTTGCCTCCCCAGCAGCGAGGCGTCGGCTATGTGTTTCAGAACTACTCGATCTTCCGCCACATGACCGTCGAGGAGAACATCGCCTTCGGCCTCAAGATCCGCCGCGTGCCGAGGAAAAAGCGGCGGCAGCGCTGCGAGGAGCTGCTCGATCTCGTGGCTCTCGCCGGCCTGGGAGAGCGCTACGAGTGGGAGTTGTCGGGTGGGCAGCGGCAGCGCGTGGCCCTGGCGCGCGCTCTCGCCTACGAGCCCAGCGTCCTGCTGCTCGACGAGCCGTTCGGCGCTCTCGACGTGAAGATTCGCGGGCAGCTGCGCCGGAGCCTCCGGGAGATCCAGCAGAGCCTGCGCGTAACGACCATCCTCGTCACGCACGATCAGGAGGAAGCGTTCGACCTCGGCCGCCGCGTCGGCGTCATGGAGCGCGGGCGCCTGCTGGAGGTCGGCGCCCCCGAGGCGCTTTATGCGAGGCCGCGGACACTCCATGCCGCGACATTCGTCGGTTCCGGCACTGTTCTGGTCGGGCGCTGCCGTGCCGGGCATGCCCAGGTTGGCACGCTGCGCCTCGAGATCCCGCCGGACGTTTCGCACCAGGAGGGCGACCGGGTGCGCATCCTGCTCCGTCCCGAACAGATTGACCTCGTCGAGGACGAGCCGCCCGCTGGCGCACTCGTGCTCGGGGTTGGGGACGTCGTCGAGGAGAGCTTCGCGGGAGCTTTGCGCCGGGTGCGGGTGAAAATGCCTGCGACGCCCGGGGTGAGGCAAATCGCGCCGCCCCTCCAATACGGCCAGGACGGCCTCTTCCTCGAGGCCGCTCTTCCCGCCGGGGCCGCCCGCCTCAACCCGCGGCCTTGGGTGCGGCTGCGGGGCTGGCACGTCCTGGCCCAACCCACGACAAGCCTGCTCGTTTGCGATCGCGGCACAGGCCCGGGCCGCGCCCTGAAGATGGCGCGCTCGCTCTCGGACGCCCTCGATTCCTCCGTCACCGTCCTCGGTGTCGCGTCCTCGCGCTCGGCAATGGTACCGCTGCGGGAGGCGCTCGCCATTCGCCAGAAGGAGCTGGGCTTCCGGGAAGCCGACGTCATCGTCCGGGAGGGAGACGCCGCCGAGGAGATCGCCGGCGAGCAGGCGGGCTCTCGCTACAACCTCCTGGTCGTCGGCGTCGGGGTCCTCGGCCGGCCGCGCCCCGGCCGGCGCCGCTCGACCGCGCAATTCCTCCTCGATCGGGTCACGACACCCCTGCTCGTCGTGCGCGGCCAGCCCAAGCCGATCGAGCGCATTCTGATCTGCACGGCGGCGGGCGAGCCCGGCAAAACCGGAATTCGCGCGGGCGGCTGGATCGCGCGGCGGCTGACTGTGCCGGTCAGGCTTCTCTATGTGACATCCGGTTCGGAATCGCCGCCGTCCTGGATCCAGTCGCATCTCGATCGAGGCGCGGCGACCCTGCGCGATCTCGAGGTCGTCAACAGCGTCAGCGTGCGCGCGGCCAAATCGGCGCTCGACGGCATCCTCGCCGAGGCCAAGGCCGGAGACTACGACCTCATCGTGGTCGGCGCGGGGTCGCCCGGGGTCGGCTCGCCTTCCGACCGGCTCGACCTGACGCGGCAGATCCTCCGCCACTCGCCCACGAGCGTCTTCGTCGTGCCAGAGGGATCGTGGTGATCAGGGGTACAGCGCTCGATACGACTCGGCGTACAAGAGCACGCGTCTGACGTAGTCGCGGGTCTCGTAGAACGGGTGCGACTCGATCATCTCGTCCTCTTCGCGGCCGGGGTTTTCGGCGATCACGCGCGCCATGATGGGCGGCCCGCCGTTGTATGCCGCGAGCGCAAAGGCCATGCTGCCGTTGAACTGTCCGATCAAGGTCTTCAGATAGGCTGCGCCCAGGCTCACGTTCTTGCCGGGGTCGTAGAGGAACGCGCGCCGGTATTGCTGCCGCAGGACGGAGCGCGAGAGGGTCTTCGCCGTCGCCGGCTCGAGCTGCATGAGACCGACCGCTCCCGCCTTCGAGCGGGCGCGCGCGTCGAAGACGCTCTCCTGGCGGACCAGGCCGCGCAGCACCGCCGCATCGACTCCAGCCGCGCGCGCGCGATCTGCCACGACTCCGTTTTCCTCGATCGGGTAGTAGAGCCGCCGCCACGGATCGGGCACGCTCGTCTCCTCGGCCGTCCCCATCTGAGGAAACGCTCTCTTCACGGCTCCGATTGCCGCAAAGAAGTGTCCCCGGCCAAACTCCGCCTGCGCCAGGCGCAAGTCGCGGCCCCGCGTGGCCGGCAGCCGCCGCGCTTCGGCCGCAGCCTCTTCGAACATCCGGACTCGCAGTAGCTCGTCGGGCAGCCGGTAGGTCGCCGTTCCCAAAGCCGGGTCGGGCTCGGTCGCCGGGCGAGGAACCGGCGCCGCCGTGACACGGCGGCGCGCAAGCTGCCCGTAGAGGTCTGCCGGGTCCGCGGCGGCCAGGGTCGTGTAGAGAGCTTCGGCATCCGCCGTGCGCCCATCGCGCGCGAGGCATCTCGCCCTCCAGTACTTGACACGCCGCGCCCGGCCGATCTCGAGCGAGAGCGTCTCGACGGAATCGAGGCGCTGCAGAGCGAGCGCGGTGTCGCCCGCGCTCCATTTCAAAAACGCGGCCTTGAAGAGAGGCTCGAACGTGGCGCCCGGGCCGGAAGTCTCGCGCACGTAGGCGCGCGCCTGGGCCATCGCCTCGTCGAAACGATCCTGCTCGGCGAGGAGACGGACGAGCCGCTCGCGCGCCCCGGAGCGCACGGCGGCCGGCACCGAGTCCTGCGTCAGCGCCGCAAGCGAGCGGCGGACGGGCTCGTAGCGCGGATCCTCGGGAGGCGCCGCGACCTGTTCCCGGCCGCCGCGCAGGCGGGCAAGCGTCAGATCCGCGGCGAGCAGCTTTGCCGCGAAAGCCCCTTCCGTGCCGTCATCGGGAACACGGGCGAGAGTCTTCTCGGCCGCGGACGCCCGGTGCAGCCTGCGCTGCGACTCGGCCAGCGCGAGAAGGTTGGCCGCGCGATCGGCCTCGGGCCAGGCGGAAGGCGGGGTGCCGGCCAGCAGCTTGATGGCGCGCGCCGAATCCCCGGACTCCAGGAGCGCGCGGGCTCGCCTGCCCTTGTCCGCCGGAGACAGTCCCGCCTCCTCGCGCTTGAAGAGAGGCCGCACGGACTCCGGCAAGCGAGACTCCACGACGCCCGACACGAGCATGGCGCGGGCTGCCGACCGTGCGGCAGCCTGGTCGCCGATCGAAAGAGAAAGCCGAATCGTCTCGGCGAGAATCGCTTCGCCGTCCGCCTTGTCGGCACCCAAAGAGGCTGCGGCAAGCACGTCGAGCGCCTCGCGGCGGCGACCGGCCGCATCGAGCAGGCGGGCGAGCCTCAGTCCCGACCGAGCCTTCCAGGCAAAGGGTTCCTCCGCCGCGAAGGCAAGGCGCGCCTCCCATTCGGCCTCCTGGGGGCGGCCTGCAGCCGCATAACACCGCGAGAGCGTCAGGTGACGGTAGGCCTCGAGGCCGATGCCTTCGGCCGTGACGCCATTCAAGCGCCGGGCGGCCGCCGCGTGATCGCCCCGACGCTCGTCGTCGGCCGCGAGAATGAAAGCGGCCCGCGCGTCCCAGGCCGGCTGTCCGGAGATCCTCGCGATCTCCGCGAAGATGCGCTCCGCGTCGGCCCGCTGCCCCGCCTCGACCATGTCCGCTGCGCACGCAAACTCAAGTTCGAGATCGCTCGAGATGGAGACGCCGCCAATGTCGGCGCGGGCGGCAGCCGCCGCAACCAGGAGAGCGAAGATCAGAGAGAGGTAACGCACCAGCTTAGTGATTGTGAGTTTTGAATTGTGAACAGGGCGTGAATGAAGGCCTGTTCGGCCTCACAATTCACAACTCACCATTGCAGCTACATCCCCAGCGATTCCGCCTTGCCCTCCGCGAGGATGTGGACGAGCTCCTCGTAGAAGAAATTCGAGCTCGACCGCACGTCTTCGGGGATCCGGTCGTCGTACATCTGCCGGCTGCGGTCGATGTCTTCTTTCAGGCGCTCGTAGAGGTTTCCGTGCTCGCGCCCTTCGAGCACGGCGCGCTCGTTGTAGAGCTTGATCTCGGAGATCAGCAGCTTGGCGAACCGGCGCGCCTCTTCCCGGCGTTCGTCGCCGTCACCCGGCGCCAGCGGGCCGGCCAGGCGCCGCGCTCCCGTGGAGGGCCGTGCTCCCGAACCGGGGATCGCAACGGGAGCGGCCGAAGCCGGGGCCGCGGCCGGCGCCGGTCCTGCCGCTGCGGCGAACACATCCGCCCGGGAGAGGCGGAAGCCCGAGCCCGGGGACGAGTCGTCAAAATGCAGGACGGGCGGCGGGCTCTGCCGCGAGCCTTTGGGTGGCGTGTCCTCGGTGGGAGAAGCCGGGGGCGGAGGCGGCGGAGCAGGCCGCGGGGTGGCGGGCGGCGTCGGGCGCCCCGGTGCGGCCCTGGCCTTTGGAGGCATCGTCGAATCGGGGATGAGCTCGAAGTCCGGCTCCGAGGCGTGCGCCGGCCCGGACATGTCGAGATCGAGCGGCGCCTCTTCAGCGGCCGCCGGAGAGGCCGCTCTGGCCTCCTGCAACGCCGGCGCCGGCTTCAACTTGCGCGTGGCGAGACGGTCCACGACGAGGCCGGCCAGGTAGGTCAGGAACCCGAGCGACCCCGCGTCGAACGCCGACTCCTCTGCGGCGACACAGTCGGCGTAGAGAGCGCCCGATACCTTCTCCTTCACGACCATGGGAATGAGCACCGCACGCGTCGCGTCGCCGGAGCCGAGTTGAGCGGAAATAGGATTGCCGGCCGACAACGTCACGGGCTCGCCATTCATGACGCGAGCCAGCGGGCTGCCCTCGCCCAGCGAGAGTGCGACGCGGCGGACCGTCTCGTCGCTGCCACCGTGGTCCGAGAAGCCAATGGCCTTCCAGACGCCGAGCGACTCGCCGCGAGCGATCAAGAGCACCGCGCGCGAGGCATGATGCCGCGCGAGCTCGAGGTACTTGTGAAGGACCTCGACCTGGTTGGAGGCCGAATCGAGCGTGCGCGCCGCGTCGATTGCCAGCGATCCCGAGACGGCCGCGGCGGGCGCCGAGGGCGCGGGCGTCTCCATCAACTCGGGCGGGACCATTCCCTTGAAGTCCTGCTCGAAGCGGGAGAGGAATCCGGCCCATCGCCGGTCCGACTCGACCCGCAGCCGGTCGAACTCGTCGCGCAGGGCGGCGAAGCGCTCGAGGAGCTTTCTCTCGATCTCGGCTTCGAGCCGGCGCAGGCGCTCGTCAGGAGTGCTCATCGTCTCTCCATTATCCGGGCGGGCGGCGGGTCGAGTCAAGGCAAGTCCTTGTAATTGCTTGAGATAAAGGAAGATTCGTTGACAGTCCCGCAGCCTCCCGATAGGATAAACGGCTCTCTGTGACTCTACGGTGAAGGGGGTGAGTCCTCGTGCCTCTCGTCCACGTCAAGGAAGACGAATCGTTCGAAAACGCCATGAGGCGGTTCAAGAGGAAGTGCGAAAAATCAGGAATCCTGTCCGAGCTGAAGAAGCGGCAGCACTACGAGAAGCCGAGCGCGAAACGCAAGCGCAAGGCAATCCAGGCCCGCAAGAAGATGCTCCGCAAGCTCTCGGAGGAGCGTCGAGCCACCCCGTAGCCTTCTCCCCTCCGCCGTCGCAGGACGACGTCGACCGGCAAACGCTCGAGTTCGACGTCGTCCTCCGGCTGATTTCCTCCCTCGCCCGAACGGCGCCCGGAAAAGCAGCCCTCCTTCGTCTCCAACCCGCATCGACGCGCGAGGGTGTCGCGCATCTTGCCGCGGAGACGGCCGAGTCGTCGGCCTTGCGACTGCGCGAGGGGCGTCTGCCCTTGACCGGCATCGAGGACGTGACGCCAACCCTGGAGCAGCTGGCCGCCTCGGGCGGCCTGGCTGCACCCGAAGAGTTCCGGCCGATCCTGGTTCTCGCCCGCGCGTGCGAGGCGGTGCGCCGCGCTCTGGCCGAGGTCCAGTCACCGCTCTTGTCCGCTAGGAGGCTGCGGCTCCCCCGGCTCGACGCGCTCCTGGAAAGGGCGCGCAAGCTCTTTGCGGCCGAAGGCGGCCTGCGCGACGACGCTTCACCCGCGCTCGCCGCCGCGCGCGCGAAACTGCGCCGGCGGCGCGGCGAGGTCGCGCGCAGCCTTGAAAAGATCCTGGGGGAGCGGCGCGAGATCCTGGGAGACACGGTCGTCGTGCTGCGTAACGACCGCTACTGTCTGCCCGTCCTGGCCTCCGCCCGGGCGCGGCTGCCCGGCATCGTCCACGACCGCTCCGGCTCCGGCCAGACCGTCTTCGTCGAGCCGCTGGAAGTCATCGAAGCCAACAACGACCTCGCCCTGCTCGCCTCCGAGGAGCACATCGAGGTCGAGCGGCTGCTGCGGGACTTTGGCGGCCTGGTGCTGGCCGCTGCCCCGGAGCTCACGGAGGCTGCAGTTGAGCTGGCAGAGCTCGATGCCCTCGAGGCGAAAGTCGAGTTCGGAGAGCTCGCCGAAGGAAGGATCGCCGAGATTTCCGAAGATCAGTCCTGGGACCTGCGCGGGGCCCGGCATCCTTTGCTCGACGCGCGCCTGGCAAGCCTGCGCCGGCGCGTGCTCGGTGAAGAGCGCGCGGGCAAGGACGCCGTGCCGCTCGACCTGACCCTTCCCTCGGGCAAGCGCTTGCTCGTCGTCTCCGGGCCAAACGCCGGCGGAAAAACCGTCGTCTTGAAGACGGCAGGACTGCTCGCGCTTCTGGCGCGAAGCGGCATCCCCGTGCCTGCCCGGGCCGGCACACAGGTGCCTCTCTTTTCACAGATCTTCACGGAGATCGGCGACGCCCAGGCGATTCTCGCGGACCGGTCGACTTTTTCGTCATCCATGGAGACGATCTCGGCGATCCTCGAGCGGGCGGGTCCGGACTCGCTCGCGCTCGTCGACGAGATCGGCGGCGCAACCGACCCGGAAGAGGGCAGCGCGCTGGCGATCGCCTGGCTCGAGGAGTATCTGGCCCGCGGAGGGCACGCCATCGTCTCGACACACCTGTCGGGCGTCAAGAACTTCGCCGCATCGCGCGAGGACGCGGTGCTGGCCGCCATGGAGTTCGACGAGGAGACCGGGCGGCCCAACTACAGGCTGCACCCCGGACTCTCCGGCCGCAGCCGCGCCCTCTCGGTGGCTGCCGAGCAGCGGATCCCCGAAACCGTCCTCGAGCGAGCCCGCGAGATTCTGGGAGAGGCCTGGAAGCGGCGGGAGGAGCGGGAGGCCGAGGCGGAGGCGGCTCTGACGCGGCTGCGAGCCGCCGAGCGCGAAGCCGAGGATCTGCGTTCGGCCGCCCGGCGCGAGGCCGAGAAGCTCGCTGAAGAACGCGAGGCTTTGCGAAAAGAACGGTCCAAGCTCCTGGGCGAGGGCCGCGAAGGCTTTGACCGGGCGCGCCGCGAGCTGAAGAAGCAGGTCGAAGGGGAGCTCTCGCGGATGCGGCAGGAGACGTCGCTTCTCGCGCAGGCCTCGGCCGAGCGCGTCATGGCCCGCGCCGAGGAGGGGACGGCTTCTCTCGAACCGGTGATCGCCGAGGCCGAGGCGCAAGGACAGGAGAGCGCGAGGCAAATCGCGCCGGGCTCCCGCGCGCGCCTCCGGGGGCTGTCGACAGAGGGTGTCGTTGCGGCTCTCGAGGGCGACATGGCCTGGCTCGAGGTCAAGGGCAAGCGACTGCGCGTCGCCCGCGCCGATCTCGAGGCCCTCTCTTCTCCCCGAAGCAAAGCCCCGCCGCCCCGCCCCAAAGCCGCCCCGTCGGCCCCGCCGCCCCCGCAGGTTGGCGCCACCACCCGCGAGGTCAATGTCATCGGCAAGCGCCTCGACGAAGCGACAGACGAGGTCGAGAAGGCCCTCGATGCGACGCTTATGGCAGGCGACGCACGCCTGCGAGTGATTCACGGCCACGGAACCGGCCGCCTGCGCGACGGTCTGCGGGAGCATCTCCGTACCCATCCCGCCGTAAGCTCCATCCGCCAGGCCGACGCCCGCGAAGGCGGCAACGGCGCCACCATCGTGGAACTGAAATGATCGGCCTCCAGACTTTGGACTTTGGACTTTGGACTTTGGACTCCCCACATGTCTGATCTCGACATCAACGATCAGGTTCTCGCCGAGCTGCGATCGGCAAGCGACATCGTCGAGGTCGTCGGCGAGCACACGAAATTGAAGAAGGCAGGCCGTTCCTGGAAGGGGCTATGCCCGTTTCACAACGAGCGCACGCCGTCTTTCACGGTGGACCGCGACAAGGGGCTCTACCACTGCTTCGGGTGCGGAGCAGGCGGGGACGTCATCCACTTCGTGCGGCAGATCGATCGGCTCGACTTTCCCGAGGCCGTGGAGGCGCTCGCCTCACGGTTCGGCGTGAAGATCCCGAAGCGCGCTTCCCGCGGGCCGCGCGACGACCGGCGCGAGAAGCTGCTCGAGGTTCTCGCGGCGGCGCAGCGCTTCTATTCGGCCGAGCTCGGCAAGCCCGGCAGCCGCGCGGCGGCGTATCTTGCGAAACGCGGCGTGCCCGAGGAGTTCGTGAAGCGGCTGGCGCTCGGCCACGCGCCGGACTCCTGGGATGCCCTGACCGCGGCACTGGGAGGCGCATACCCCGAGAGCCTGCTCGCCGAGGCCGGGCTCGTGCAGCCGCGAAGCGAAGGCCGCGGCTATTACGACCGGTTCCGCGACCGACTTCTGTTCGTGGTTCGCGATGAGCGTGGACGTGCTGTCGGCTTCGGCGGCCGCGCCCTCTCACCCGAGCAGGAGCCCAAGTACCTCAACTCGCCCGAGTCCCCGGTCTTCCTGAAGAAGCGCCTGCTCTACGGCCTTTCGGAAGCGCGGGATTCGATCCGCAAGCACGACCGGGTCGTCCTGGTCGAAGGCTACTTCGACCACCTGGCACTCCTGCAGGCCGGTGTCGACGAAACGGTCGCCTCGATGGGCACCGCCCTGACGACCGAACAGGCGGAGAAACTGCGGCGCCTGTGCCCCGCCGTCGTCGTCTGCTACGACGGCGACTCCGCGGGGAAGGCGGCCACGCGCGCGGCGCTCCAGCTCCTGCTCGCGCAGGGGTTCCGGGCGCGCGTCGCGAGGCTGCCCGAGGGCGAGGACCCCCACGACGTCCTTTCGGCGCAGGGTGCCAGCGCGCTCGCATCGCGCATCGAAGAGGCGCCCGACTCGCTCGACTGGCTTCTGGAAAATGTCGACCCGAGCGCGTCGGGCCTCGCCTCGCAAGAGAAGATGGAGCGCGTGCGGACGGTCCTCGAGGTCTTGAACGCGATCCCCGATCGCGTCCTGCGCTACGAGGAGTACCGCCGCGTGGCTCGGGAGGTCGGGGTGCCCGTCGAGGTGCTCTGGGACAAGCCCGGTCCGCAGGCAGCCGCGGGCTTGCGGACCCCTGGAACGCCCGGGAATGTTCCGGTGTTATCAGGGGCGGAAACACCCGGAGCCGAGCGGCGGCTCCTCCAGGTCCTGATGGCAGGTGGTGAGTTTAACCCCCTGATTCTAAGGATGTTGAAAGACGAGTTCTTGACGGATCCGCGGGTTCGCCGGGTTGTTGCCGCGTTCCGGGAAGGTCTGGGGGCTTCGGAACCTGTTGATTTTCAAAGACAAATCGCACACCTTACGCTTGCTGATGACGAGCGGGCATTTCTGGCCGGTGTAGCGCTGGAAGAGAGCCCCGAGCCGAACGAGAAGGGCGTCGAGCGGCTCCTCAAGGATCTGGAAAAAAAGTACTTAGAGCGGGAGAGCGCGGAAATCCAGAGGGAAATCGATCGGGCGGACGAGACGGCGGGCGAAGAGCTTGCCCGACTCATCCGCCGCAAAGAGGGTATCGCGCGGCGTCATTCGGAGCTCGGGCGGTAGAACGCGACGGAAAGGACAAAACGTTGGGAATTGAGGAAAAGCATCCGGAAGTGCAGCTGCTGTTCAAGGCGGGGCGGGATAAGGGTTACCTCCTCTACGAGGAAATCCAGACCATCCTGTCTGACGAGCTGACGGCCGACCCGCGCGACCTGGAAGACGTCTACGTCCGCTTCTTCGATCTCGGCATCGAGATCGTCACGGATCCGGATCGCGCTGCGCGCAAGCGCGCGGCGCTCGAGGCCGAGACGGCCGAGGAGGCCCGCGAAGCCGTCGAGAAGACGAACGACCCCGTGCGCATGTACCTGCGCGAGATGGGGACCGTCAAGCTGCTGGACCGCGAGGGCGAGGTGCGCATCGCCAAACGGATCGAGCAGGGCGAGGCCAAAATCTACCAGGCTCTCGCCAACAACCCGATCGTCCTCGAGGAGATCCTGAAGCTTCTGGAGAACGCCGGGCGCGATTCGCGCATGGTCAACGAGCTGGTCAATCTCGGCGAGGACGAGGAGGACCTGGACGACCGGGCCACGCGGCGCATCGAAAACGTCCTCGGCAGCTTCAAGAAGATCGGCACGCTCGACAAAGACATCAAGCGCATGAAGTTCAAGGCCCGCACGATCCGGCGCGGCACGCGGGCCCTGGCCCGCATCGAGAGCGCCATCGACAAGCGCATCGCCGACATGGCGAAGCTGATCCGGGCCGCCGACTTCACGCCCGCCGTCCTGAACCGCGCGATCGGGATCCTGCGCGACATCGACCGGCAGATGAACGTCCCCGAGTCGAGCATCCGGCAGGACACCAACACCCTCAAGAAAGAGAAGAACCCGACACGCATCGATTTCTACAAGCGGCGGATCTCCAAGTACAAGAAATCGCTGCGCGATCTCGAGCACAAGTTCGGCGTGACGCACGAGGACGTCAAGAAGACCCAGCGCATGGTGCGCGAGGGCGAGGAGGAAGCGGACCAGGCGAAGCACGAGCTGATCGTCGCGAACCTGCGCCTCGTCGTCTCGATCGCGAAGAAGTACACCAACCGCGGCCTGCAGTTCCTCGATCTGATCCAGGAAGGCAACATCGGACTCATGAAGGCGGTCGAGAAGTTCGAGCACCGCCGCGGTTACAAGTTCTCGACGTACGCCACCTGGTGGATCCGCCAGGCCATCACGCGTGCCATCGCCGATCAGGCCCGGACGATCCGCATTCCCGTCCACATGATCGAGACGATCAACAAGCTGACGCGCACGTCGCGTTCGCTGGTGCAGGAGCTCGGCCGCGAGCCCAACGCCGAAGAGATCGCCAAGCGCATGGACATGCCGGTCTCGAAGGTCCGCAAGATCATGAAGATCGCCCAGGAGCCCATCTCGCTCGAGACACCCATCGGCGAGGAAGAGGATTCGCATCTGGGGGATTTCATCGAGGACCGCCAGGTGCTCTCGCCGATCGACTCGGTCCTCGTCTCGAACCTCCAGGAGCAGACGCGCCGGGTCTTGAAATCGCTGACCCCCCGCGAGGAGCAGGTCTTGAAGATGCGGTTTGGCGTCGGAGACGGCTCCGAGCACACCCTCGAGGAGGTCGGCCGCTCCTTCAACGTGACGCGCGAGAGGATTCGGCAGATCGAGTCCAAGGCCCTTCGGAAGCTGCGGCACCCTTCCCGGGCCAAGAAACTGAAGCCGTTCCTGGAGACCATACGGTGAGCCGTGCGACATCCTTTGTTATAGTCAAAGGGGTCCATAGCTCAGCGGTCCAGAGCCACCGGCTCATAACCGGTCAGACCCCGGTTCGAATCCGGGTGGACCCACCAGCGAGGCGACGAAGAAGGGAAACGGGGAGCTTGAAGGGTAGAAACCGAGACATCAAGTCGAACGCAACGAAAGAATTCAAAGGGTGTCCCCTGACCGGGACACCTTTTTTTATCTCCGGGGAGAGCCGGTGAGCCAGCAACTCGATCAGCTCTACCGCCTCCAGAACCGGATTCAGTTCGTCCGCGAGCGGGAGAAAGAGCGAGACACCGTCCCGGCCGATCTGGCGGATGTCGACACCGCCTTCCGCGAGAAGGTCGACGCCGTCGAGAGGCTGCGCGCGCGCCTCCAGCAGGCCCAGGCGGAGCTCGCGAGGGCCGAGGCGGAGCTGGCTGAGCACCAGGAGAAGCAGAAGAAGTTCCAGGCGACGCTGCGCAACGTCCAGTCGAGCCGGGAGTACGGCGCCGTCTTGAACGAGATCGACGGCGCCGAAAAGATCGTCCACTCGACCGAGGAGCGGGTCCTCGCTCTCGAAGAAGAGATCGAGGCCACGAAGCGCGACCTCGGAACGCGCGAGGCGAGCTTGCCCAAGGAGACCGAGGAGCACGAGCAGAAGCTCTCGGGCTGGCGCGAGATGCAGCGCTCGATCGACGGAGAGCTCGAGGGCGCGCGCGCTGAGATCCGCGATATCGAAGCCACCATCCCGAAGCGCGATCTCGCCGAATTCCGCCGCCTCGTCGACAAGAAAGCAGGCATCGCCATCGTGAAGGTCGTCAACGGCTCCTGCTCGGCGTGCCACATGAGGGTCCGCCCCCATGCGGTCCAGACCCTGAAGGTCGGCCTCGAGATCATCACCTGCGATCGCTGCAAGCGGCTCCTGTACTGGGAGCCGTGATTTTCCGCGCCTCCATCGACGGGGCGTCGCGCGGCAATCCCGGCGCTTCGGGCGCGGGCGCGTACGTCGAGGCCGACGACAGCCACCCGGCCGAGGAGCACTTCGAAGCGCTCGGCAAGACGACGAACAACGTCGCCGAGTACCGGGCGCTCCTGCTGGCCTTGAAGCGGGCCGAAGAGCGCGGCGCTTCAGACGTCCGGATCGCCTCCGACAGCCTGCTGCTCGTCGAGCAGGTTCTCGGCAACTACAAGGTCAAAGCGGCGCACTTGAAGCCCCTCCACGCCGAGGCGCTCGCGCGTGCCAGGCGATTCCGCAACTTCGCCATCCGCCACATCCCGCGCGAAGAGAACAAGAAGGCCGACCGCCTTGCCAACCTCGGGGCCGACGCCTCCGAGCGACACCTCGCCGGCGAGCATTTCCAGCGCCAGCCGTGACGCCGCTCTCGCAGGAAGAAATCTCGGAACGCCGCGCGGCCGCCCTCGGATCAATCGCGCGGGCGGCCGAAAAGTCCGGCCGCAAAGCCCGGGAGATCGCTCTGCTCGCCGTCACCAAGGGTCAGCCGGCCGAGGTCGTGCGCCGCGCGGCGCGGGCCGGCTGCGTTCTCTTCGGCGAGAACCGCGTGGCCGAGGCGGCCGAGAAAATTCAGGCCGTCAAGCCGGATTTTCCCGACCTCACCTGGAAGCTCATCGGCCCCCTTCAGACGAATAAGGCCGCCCTGGCGCTACAATGTTTCGCGATGGTCGAAAGCGTGGACCGCCAAAGACTTGCAGAGCGCCTGGAGCGACTGCTCGAGGCCTCTCCGCGCGTCCTGCCGGTGCTCCTCGAGGTCAACCTGGCGGGCGAGGCGAGCAAGTCCGGCGCGACTGCCGAGGACGCCCTGGCTCTGGCCCGGGCAATCGACGCCTGCCCGCACCTGACGTGCCGCGGGCTCATGGCCGTGCCCCCTTTCGATCCCGATCCCGAACGCTCGCGGCCCTGGTTCCAGAAGCTCCGGCAGCTGCGCGACCGGATCGCCGTGAGCCTCGGCCGGGAGCTGCCCGAGATCTCTGCGGGCATGAGCCACGATTTTGCCGTCGCCGTCGAAGAAGGGTCTACCGAGGTCCGCCTCGGCACGGCTCTCTTCGGCCCGCGGGAGGCGGCGTGAACGTCGGCGGCTCGGCGACAGGGGCTGTCTTCGATCTCGTTCTCTACGCGCTCCAGGCGCTCCAGTGGCTCGTCATCATCGCCGCGCTCGTGTCCTGGGTCTCTCCCGATCCCCGCAACCCGATCGTCCGGTTTCTCTACGTCACGACCGAGCCGCTCTTCCGCCCGTTTCGACGCCTGATCCCTCCGTCCCGCACCGGAAACCTGGACCTCTCGCCCATTTTCGTCATCCTCGTCATCTACCTCGTTTCTCGGTTCGTCGCGCGCCTCGCCGTATCGGGCACCCTTTCCTGAGGAGGTCTCCATGCCCCGACTGACACCGCTCGAGATTCAGAAACACGAGTTCACCCGCAAGTGGAAGGGATTCGATCCCGTCGAAGTCGAGTCCTTCCTGGCCCTCGTGGCAGAGGACATGGAGGAACTCGTCCGCGCCAGCGCGGAGCTGTCCGGCCGTGTCGAGCGGCTGACGGAAGAAAACGCCGAGCACCGCGAACGCGAGCGGATCCTGAAGGAGACGCTCATGACCGCCCAGCAGGCCTCCGAAGACATCCGGCGCCCAGGCACACAAGCAGGGAGAGATCGTGCTGCGCGAGGCGCAGGGCTCGGCCGAGCGCCTGACGCACAATGCGCTGCAGCGTTCGGCGGAGATCGAGAAGGCCATCCACGAGCTGAAGCTCCAGCGCACCAACTTCCGGCTCCAACTCGGCAAGATGATCGAGCTCTTCCAACAGGTCCTGGAATTCGACCGCGAGGAAGGCGAGAGAGACAAGCCGCTGTCGTACCTGACGCGCAAGGCCGACAAGGGAGAGACGGTCGGGTAACTTCTCCCTCTCCCCTCGGGAGAGGGCCGGGGTGAGGGGAGAACAACCGCCTATGACGGTCCTTGCCCCGGCCCACTGTTACCCCCTCACCCTAACCCTCTCCCGGAGGGAGAGGGGACAGAGCGCAGCTCGTAGAATCGCTTCATTCAAATGAGTTCTTCTCTCGAAATCCGAAACGCGGCGTGTCTGGCGACGCCGATCGGAAAGACCGCGCGGCGCGGTCGCGAGCAGGGCGAGATCCGGCGAATCCGTCAAGCCGCCCTGCGGGCAGAGAACGGCGTCTTCACGTTCGTTGGCTCGGAGGCCGACTACTCGAGGGAGTTCGCCGGGCCGTCCGGCGGACGTGTCGCTCGACGCGACGGGCAAGACGGTCCTGCCGGGGCTGGTCGACGCGCACACGCACCCGGTCTGGACGGGCGACCGCGGGGAGGAGATCGGGCGGCGCCTGGCTCGGGAGAAAGCTACGCCGCGATCGCGGCCGAAGGCGGAGGGATCCACGCGACGGTCCGGGCAACGCGGAGAGCGTCCGCCTCGGAGCTCGGAGGCGGCTGTTTCCCGGCCGTCTCGCGCTCATGGTTGCCCACGGCACGACCACGGTCGAGGCCAAGTCGGGCTACGGCCTGACCGTCGAAAGCGAGCTGAACGCCCTGCGCCTTCTGCGGGACCTCGGCGCCCGAGCGAAGATGCCGCGGATCGTGCCGACCCTTCTGGCGGCGCACGAGATCCCGCTGGAGCACCGCGACAGCCGCGGCGACTGGATCGAGGCAATCGTCCGCGAGATCCTTCCACAGGCCGCGCGCGAAGGTCTCGCCCGCTACTGCGACGTTTTCTGCGAACAGGGCGTGTTCACGGTCGCTGAATCGCGGGTAATCCTCGCCGCCGCGCGCGATCTCGGGCTCGGCCTGCGCCTCCACGCCGACGAGCTCGCGCTATCGGGAGGAACGCTTCTCGCTGCCGAGCTCTTCGCCGCGTCGGCCGACCACCTCCTCTTCATCGGCGAGGCGGAGATCTCCAGCGCTTGCGCGCGCCGGCTCCGTTGCCGTGATCCTGCCCGGAACAGCCTGGTGGATGCGCGGACGAAAAGCGCCGGCCCGCGCGCTGATTTCAGCCGGCGTGCCGGTCGCGGTCGCCTCCGACTCGAATCCCGGCACGTGCAACACCGAGTCGCTTGCCTCCGTCGCGCCGCACGCCTGTCTCGACTCCGGGCTCTCGGTCGAAGAAACGCTGACCGGGATGACCTTGAACGCCGCGGCCTCTCTCGGGCTCGCGGACCAGATCGGATCGCTCGAAATCGGCAAGTCTGCCGACGCCGTGCTCCTCGACGCTCCCGACGACCGGCACCTCGTCTATCATTGGGGCGTCAATCTCGTCGCCGCGGTCGTGTGCGCGGCAGCGTGGTCGCTCCCCCATGACGGATTTCGCCAGACTCCAGGTCGACGCGTTTCTTGCAGCGCTTTCTTCCGAGGCGCCGACGCCCGGCGGCGGAACCGCGGCCGCGGTTGCGGGTGCCATGGGCGCCGCACTCGTCGAAATGGTCGCGGCGCTCACGCTCGGCAAGGAGAAGTTTGCCGAAGCCCATGCGGCGGTGCGCCCGATCGCTCGTGGCGGCGTCGGATGCGCGCACCGAGCTGCTCGACCTGGCGCGCGAGGATTCCCTGGCCTTCGATGCCGTCGTCGCGGCGCGAAAGCTGCCCAAAGAGACGGAGGAACAGAAGGCCGAGCGGTCGAGGGCCGTGGCGGCATCGAACCGCGCCGCGACAGAAGTGCCCATGCGCACGGCAAGGGCGGCCGCGCGCCTCCTTGCGGCCCTGCCGGAGCTGGTCGAGAAGGGCAACCCCAACGCCGCCTCGGACGCAGGCACGGCCGCGCTGCTTCTCGAGGCCTCCGTCGAGGGCGCGCTCTTGAACGTCGGGATCAACCTCCCCGGCATCAAAGACACGGGCTTTGTCGAGCAGATGCAGCGCGAGACGGCGCAACTGCAGGAGGATGTGCAACGCGCGCGCTCCAAAGTGCTCGAAAGTGTTCGCAGGAAATTCTGACAGGAGAGTGGTTTAACGAAAAAGCGCGCGTGCCGTCGAATTCTCTTGACAGATGCGTGCCCGTTTGTTAGTCTTCTTGCATTGATTTCGCGCGACACCCAACGGGGTCGCGCGATTTTCTTTTTGGACTCCCCCTTCTCCACAACCCCCTCACCCCGCGGCACTTAGAATCGGCCTTCCATGGGAAAAGCCCGCCCGACGCTCTATCTCATCGACGCGATGTCGAACATTCACCGCGCCTATCACGCGATTTCGCGCCTCTCGACGACAGCCGGGCAGCCCACCAACGCCGTGTACGGCTTCGTCACGATGCTGAAAAAGCTGCTGCGGGAGCACGAGCCCGACTCCGTTGCCGTCGCCTTCGACCTGCCTGGAAAGACCGTCCGCCACGATGCCTACGAGGCCTACAAGGCCAACCGAAAGCCGATGGAGGCTGACCTGGCCTCGCAGATCCCGCTCGTGCGCCAGGCCTGCGAGGCCTTTCGGGTCCCGGTCCTCCAGATGCCCGGCTACGAAGCCGACGATGTCATTGGCTCGCTGGCCGCCCAGGCGACGCGACGGGGTTTCGACACCGTCATCGTCACCGCAGACAAGGACATGCTCCAGCTCGTCGGGCCGCACGTGCGCGTGTACCACACGGGCCGCGAGCGCTTCCTCGACGAGGCTGCGCGTCCGCGAGTTCTTCGGCGTCCTTCCGGGACAGGTCGCCGATGTTCTGGCCCTCATGGGGGACTCCTCGGACAACATCCCCGGCGTGCCGCGCGTGGGTGAAGTCACGGCCAAGAAATGGATCGCACGAGTACGGCAGCCTCGACAACCTCCTCGAGAAATCCGGGGAGATCGCAGGACAAGGCCGGCGAGAGCCTGCGCGAGAACCGCGAGACGGCGCTGCTCTCGAGACAGCTCGCCACGATCCCGACAGACCTGCCGGTGCCCTTCGAGCCGGAAGCCCTGAAGCTCGAGCCTCCAGACGCCGTGAAACTCAAGGCGCTCTTCACGAGCCTCGAGTTTCATTCGTTGGCGGCCGAGATCGAGGAACCGGGGACGGCCGCCTCGATCGAGATCACGCGGCCTGCCGGATTCGGCTCCCTTCTCGCTTGCTTCCGCTCGGCCCCTGGGCGTTGCGCTCCTGACCGCGTGGGCGACCGGGCGCTGCTGGCCGTGTCGGACGGGGCGCGGGTCGAGATCGCCGACGAGACGGCGCGAAAGCGTTCGCCAGCGCATCCAGGCCCTCGACCGGACGGACCGCCTGTTTGCGGTTGCCGACGCCAAGCCCCTCGACGCCTTCCTCGCCCGCGCTGGAGAGAGCCCTTCGCGGCGAGGTCTTCGACGCCGGGCTCATGCAATACGTGCTGGCGCCCGGAGTCGCCTCGAGCGACTTCGAAGTCATGGCCTTCCAGAGGCTGAAGGAGCGCGTGACGCCCGACGCCGACGTTGCCCCCGACGGGGCGACCCTGCCGGAGACGCTACGAGATCGCCCCGGCGGACCGCTGGCTGGCCGAGCGAGCGGCCGGCGCGGTGACACTGTGCCGCGGCCTCGCGGCCGAGATTGGCGCCCGGCCCGAGCTCGACAGGGTCTACCGCGAGATCGAGCGGCCGCTGACGCCGGTCTTAGCGCGCATGGAGCTTGCCGGGGTCTTCGATCGACACGGCTCTGCTGGCGCAAATGTCGACGAAGATGGAAACGGACCTGCGCTCGATCGAGCAAAAAATCTGGGCCGAGGCCGGCGAAGAGTTCAACGTGCAGTCGCCGGTCAAGCTCGGGTCGATCCTCTTTAGAAGCTCGGCTACCCGAGCCTGAAGAAGACGGCCAAGACCAAGTCCGCCTCGACGGGTGTCGAGGTCCTGACGGATCTTGCCGAACGCGGCTATCCGCTGCCGCGGCTCGTGCTCGAGTTTCGCGAGATCGCCAAGCTGAAGGGCACCTACGTGGACGCGCTGCCGGCGCTGGCGGACGAGGCGGGCCGCGTTCATACCACGTTTCGCCCAGACCGTCGCCGCCACGGGCCGGCTCTCCTCCTTCGACCCGAACCTGCAGAACATTCCCATCCGTACGGCCGCCGGCCGCGAGATCCGCCGCGCCTTCGTCGCGCCGAAGGGCCGCCAGCTCGTCGTCGCCGACTACTCGCAGATCGAGTTGCGCATCCTCGCCCACATCTCGGGCGACGCGGCGTTGATCGAGGCCTTCGAGCGCGGCCAGGACGTCCACCGGGCGACGGCAGCGAAGGTCTTCGGGGTGGCGCCGGATCTCGTCTCCGACGAGATGCGCGTGGCCGCCAAGCGCATCAACTTCGGCCTCCTCTACGGAATGGGGGCCTTCTCGCTCGCCAGGGACCTGGGAGTGCCCACCTCGGAGGCAAAGACCTTCATTGAAGCCTACTTCGCCCAGTTCCCCTCGGTGCGCGGCTGCCTCGACGGCGTCCTCTCGGAGGCCCGAGCGAAGAGAGAAGTGAAGACGGTCTTTGGCCGCGTGCGCCCCATCCCCGACATTGCTGCCTCCAATCCCAACGTCAGGGGAAATGCCGAGCGCATGGCGCTGAACGCTCCGTTTCAGGGCACCGCCGCCGACATCATCAAGATCGCAATGGTGCGGCTCGACCGTGCGCTCGCAGAGCAGGGACTGCAAGCGCGCCTCCTGCTGCAGGTGCACGACGAGCTCGTCCTCGAGGCCCCGACAGCCGAAGTCCCCCGGCTCGTCGAGCTCGTGCGCGGAGTCATGGAAGGGGCCGCCCAGCTCAAGGTGCGCCTTTCCGTCGACGTGGGATCGGGACCAGACTGGCTCTCGGCCAAGTAGTCCTTCGCTATACTTCTGGCAACTGCATGAAGAAATGGTTCGCGGCGGCTATCCTGCTCTGGCCGTGTCTGTCCGGGAGGGCTCGAGCGCAGGCTCCCGTCCCGACCCCGGCCTCCACAGGCGCGCCCGCGCCCGCTGAAGCGGCTGCGGCGGGGAAAGCCGCAACGCCCCTCGGGGCACCGCTCAAGATCACCGAGCCGGGAGTCGCGATGGTCGCCCGGTTCCCGGCCGAGAATCCGTTTGGCTCGGCCGTGGACTCCCCGGCAGCACCGCCGCTCAAGCCCGTGATTCCCAAGATCTTGATGTCCGACGAGATGTATGTCGCCGTCCGCGTGGACGCGAAGGGCAAGCCGACGTCGATCAAGCGGGTTCGCGATCCGATACCGTCGCTTTCGGCCGACACGCTCAAGTCGCTCTCGCGCTGGGTCTTCGATCCTCCGAAAAAGGGCGGGAGTCCCGTGGACACGTGGACCTCCCTGAAGCTCGACCTGGCGATGGAGATCGACACCCTGAAGATCGAGCAATTCGTCATGACCCCGGTGACGCGCGAGTCGCCGATCCCGACGCCGATCGAATGGCCCCCTTCGGCCGGATGGCTCGATGCCCAGAAGCCCGCGCTGCCGACGGATGGTGCCGTCGCCCTCGAACAGCTCGACCTGCCGCCGACTCCGCGCAAGACCCCCTGGTCGGCCGACTCGTTCAATCGTCCGATCACCGTGAAGCTGCTCGTCCGCGTCACGGCGGCCGGCAAGATCGACAAGGTCGTTGCGCTCCAGGTTTCGGACCCTTTCCTGATCGCCTACTTCCGAAAGGGGCTCCCCCTCCTGGTCTTCAAGCCGGCCCGCACCGGCAACGCCAACGTCGACAGCTGGAGCGAGGTCCTGCTCTCCGGCAAGATCGACGATTCGATCGAGCTCAAGCAGACCGTCTCGCTGCGAAAGTCCCTCGCTGGGTCTTAGCGCCCTGCCGTTCCGAGATTCGCACCCTCGCTGTCATTCCGAGGAGCGCAGCGACGAGGAATCTACCCGGGTCGGGCTGGGCACCACGAGGGTAGATCCCTCGACTTCGCTCGGGATGACAGGCTGCCGGGGTGAGCTCAGGACGACGGCGGCTTCAGGATCTCGCGGCGGTCGCCGACCCGGCGTGTGACTTTCGACTCGTCGAGGTGCTCGAGCATTGGGATGGCGAGCTTGCGGGTCAAGCCGAACATCTCCTTGAACTCTCCGACGTCGATCGACGCCTTGCCCGACGCGCGAAGCTTCGCAGCGACGTCCTCGACGGCCTCGCGCGAAACGATCCAGCCTCCCGGAAGCTTGACGAGCGCCCCCTTCTTGACGAGGTAGCCGATCAGGCCCAGAACGACCTTCGGGCGATGATTGACCTCGAGGGCGACGTCGTTGGGCGAAGGCGGAGCGAGACCGCGGCGGCGGAAAGCTTCGGCGATCCGGTCCGAGAGCTCCCGCTCGGAGCCTCCCAGGTCCAGGCGCCCTGGCGGGCGGGCCTCATCGCCTGCAACCGCGTACGCGCCGCGTCGGACGAGCGCTGCCTCGACGGCCTCGGCCCACCGGGCATCCGCGCCCGGCAACATCCGCTCGAGCAGCGTGCGTCGTGGTACACCCACCGATCCCCCGCTTTCCGCGAGGAACGCCGCGATCTCCCGCCCGGCGCGAGCGGCCTGGCGGGTCAGCTCCGCTTCGCCGATGTAGCGTTCGGGCGAGCGGCGGAGGACGTGAATCGCGCCCGATGCTGCCGGCGCGCCCAGGGCCTCGCGCACCTCCGCCGGTGTCACGCCGGCCCGCTGCGCCAGCGTCTCCTCGTCCGCGCCGCGCCACCGGCTCTGCTCGACCCACAGGACGAGGCGCTGCTGCAGAGAGCCGGACTCGAGAACGTCGAGCAGTGAGCGGTTCTCGGCGGCCGCGCGGCGCAACAGGCGCGGCGCAAACGGATCCAGCACGACGCCCCCGCCGATCGTCTCGACGGGCGAGAGGCGGCGCAGCACGAAGCGGTCCCCGGGCGCCGCCGCGACGGGAGCCGACAGGCGCAGCTGGGCCCTGCCGGAGCGCGCCACCGGGCCCGGCAGGAGCTCTTGAGACTCCGGCAATCCCACGGCGGCGCGGGTCTCGGTCGAGAAGTGATGGAACGAGACCCGGTCACCCGCCTTGAGCCTCGCTCCCGACAGGAGCTCCAGGCGCGCCGTCACGAGCGAGGTGACCGCGAAGGCCTGAGGGCTGGCGAGCGTCAGGCCGCGCTTCAAGTCGGACAGCTCGACACCCACCAGGTTCGCGCTCACACGCTCTCCGGCATGCGCGACGGCTTCCTCGCGCCCGTGCACCTCCACCCGCCGGACGCGAACGAGCAGGCGCTGGGGCAGCAGTTCGAGCTTCTGGTCCCGGGAGATCGTGCCGGACACGAGGCTGCCCGTGACGACGGGGCCAAAACCCGGCACCAGGAAGGCGCGATCGATCGGCAGCCGCACGCCGCGGGCCTCTCGCAGGGCGCTCTCTTCCTCGCGCACCAGAGAGACGAGGGCCTTCCGGAGCTTGTCCAACCCTTCGCCCGTCCTTGCAGAAACGGCGACAACCGGCGCCTTCTCGAGAAACGAGCCCCGAACGAGGTCCGCGATGTCGGAAGCGGTGACCGCGACGAGATCTGGCGTCGCGCGGTCGGTCTTGGTCACCGCCACGACGCCGCGCTCGATGCCGAGCAACCGCATGATCTCGAAGTGCTCGCGCGTTTGAGGCATCACCGACTCGTCGGCGGCGACAACCAAAAGCGCCGCGTCGATGCCGCCAGCTCCCGCCAGCATGTTCTTGACGAATCGCTCGTGGCCCGGCACGTCCACGAAGGAGACCCGCACGCCCTCCCACTCGGCATGGGCGAATCCGAGGTCGATCGTGATGCCGCGCCTTTTCTCCTCGGGCAGCCGATCGGCGTCGATGCCCGTCAAAGCCTTCACGAGCGCGGTCTTGCCGTGGTCGATGTGTCCCGCCGTGCCGACCAGGAACCGTCTCACGTCCGACATTCTAGGGTGGGCGCGGTGATAGGTTTCCTCCATGCAATTCGGCTTCGAAGACGACCTGAAGGCTGCCATGAAGGCGGGCGACAAGACGAAAGTCGCGACCCTGCGGCTCTTGATCGCCGCGCTGAAGAACGAACGCATCCAGGCGGCGCGCGACCTGACCGGCGAGGAGGTCGAGGCCGCCATTCGCCGGGCCGTCAAGCAACGCAAGGACTCTATCGAGCAGTACCAGAAGGGCGGAAGGCAAGACCTCGTGGACGCCGAAACCGCGGAGCTCTCCGTCCTCGAGGCCTACTTGCCGAAGGGCCTGTCGGATGCCGATCTCGAAGCCGCCATCCGCAACATCGTGGCCGAGAAGGGCTTCACGGCGGCCAAGGACGTCGGCCTCCTCATGAAAGAGCTCATGGCGCGCCATCGAGGACGCGTGGACGGAAAGCGCGCGCAGGAGATGGCCCGCCAGATCCTGCCGTGACGGGCGAAAAGCTGGACGAACCAGGCGCCAGGTCCTTCGAAGAGGTCGAGGTCAAGCTCCCGTGCCGGGACTTTGCGGCCTTGCGCCAGATGCTTCCCGCCCGGGGCGCCGTGCTCGAGTCCGCCCTCCACGACGAGGTCAACGATCTCTACGACGACCCGAAGCGGCGGCTCGCAGAGGAGGGCCTGGCCCTGCGCCTGCGCCGCGCTCGAGGGCGGGCGATCCTGACCTTCAAGGGGCCGGCGCGATTCTCCGGCGGCATCAAGACGCGCGAGGAGCGCGAGACGGAGGTCAAGGACCCCGCGCAGCTCGAAGCGATTCTGGCCGGAATCGGGTTCAAGCGAAGGTTTCGATATGAAAAGCGCCGCGAAGAGTGGACGCTCGAAGGCTGCATCGTCGCGCTCGACGAGACCCCCATCGGGCGATTCGTCGAGGTCGAAGGCGAGCCCACGGCAATCCGCCGGGTCCTCGCGGCACTGGCTCTCGACTTCGCAGAAGCCATTCCCTATTCGTACGCCCGCCTCTACCTCGAGCGCCGCCGCGACGATCCGACCCTTCCCGAAGACATGGTGTTTGAAGGGCGCAAGTGAAGGCCTTTCTCCTGGCCGCTGGCCTCGGGAATCGATTCCTGCCCGTGACCGAACGGATTCCGAAGCCGCTCTTGCCTTTTCTGAATGTGCCCCTTGCCCGCGCCCACCTCGAGCGGTTGAAAAACGCCGGCGTGACGGAAGCCGGCGTCAATCTCCATCACCTCGGCCACCAGGTCGAACAGCACCTGTCCGAAGGCGCGGCGGATTTGCCAAAGCTCACGTTCTTCCCCGAGCCCGAGATCCTCGGAACAGCCGGCGCCCTTCGGAACGCCGCCGCCTTCCTCGGTGACGGTGACTTCTTCGTCGTCAACAGCGACGCAGCCATCGAGCCGGACTTCGGCAACCTCCTGTCGGCGCACCGCGCGAGCGGCCGGGCGGCGACGCTCTGCGTCGTCGAGAACCGGGAGCCGCAGCGTTACACGCCGCTTCAAGCCGAAGGGGACCGTATCGCGGCGTTCGGGGTCGACGCGCCACGCCCGCTGCTCTACACGGGAGTCTGCGTCCTGGCGCCGCGCCTCCTCGACAACATCAAGAGAGGGGAGAGACAACTCGTGGACGACCTCTGGCAGCCCCTTCTGTCCGAGGGCCGCGAGCAAATCGGGTTCGTCCGCCACGGAGGACCCTTTTCCGACCTCGGCCGCCCGAGCGATTTTCTGCGCGCGTCGCTCGAAGCGCTCGAGCGCGCTGGGCCCTTCCCCCCGTCCGGCGGCGGGACGTTTGACGCCGCTGCACGCACCCTTTCCCTCGAACCGGTTCGGGGTTTCGAAGCTCGCCAATCCGTCCTCGGCCGCGTGCTCGTGGGCGAGGGCGCGCGCATCGAGCGCTCGGCCGTTTTCTCCGGAGTCGCGATCGGGCCGCGGGCGCAGCTGACCGGGTGCCTCGTCGCTGGAGGCCGCGTTGCGGCCGATGCCGTTCACGAGAGCGTCCTCCTCTGGCCGGATGGAGACGGCGCTGCTGTCCCTCACCGGCTTTCCTAGGGCTTTCTGCAGGCCCAGCAGGTCTAGCAGGTCCAAGCCCGGCTTCGCCCTTTTCACCCTTCTCACTTTCGCCAGCCCCTCTCGCCCCTGCGGTGGTAGAGCACGCGGATCTTCGCCGTGCGCCCGAGAACCCGAACGACGGCCATCCGGTTGTGGCCGTCGCAGAGATAGATCGATCCCGGGGTCGACTCTCCCGCCGGCGAGAACGAGCAGATGTCCGAGGCGTTGAAGCGGATGGGGTCTTCCGGCCTGTCGAGATACGAACCGGGCTGGCCGGGATCGGGCACCCGGATGTCCGTGAAGATTCCGGGCTTGACGTCGCGGCGACTCCACTCGATGGAGAGTCCGAGCGGCCGATCGATGCCGCGGGTGATCTCGGCTGTACGGACTCCATTTCCGTTGCCGTCCCGGTAGAGCGCCCATTCGTAGCGGTCGCCGTTCTTCCGGAACTTCACGCCCACGTGGACGCCGCGAGCCAGCGCGTAGGCGCGGGCGCGCAGGAGGGCCGTCGTGGCCTCGCCGGCGGCCGAACGGATCGCAACTGACTCCTTGAGGTGTGTCACCGAGGGCGCCGCGGCGCCGATCGCGGCGATGGCGACGGCAAGAGCGAGGGCGAGGCCGATGACCGAAGTGCCTCGAGGCAGGGCCCGGGCCGCGAAGGAAGGCCCGGAGCCGCTCGCGCGGCCCCGGGCGGGCGCGACGCTCACCGCCCCTGGCCCACCGGGGCGGCCTGGGACTTGGTGTCTTCCGAAACCGCAGCTGCAGTGGAAGCCGAAGCCGGCTTCTTCGAAGACTTTGCTTTGCTATTGCCCTTGCCGTTGCCGTTGCCGCTGCTCTTGCTGGCGCCGCGGGAACCTGCCGAGCTGACCTTTGCGCTGAGGGTGGTCGGGCCCGAAACCGCCAGATACGGCTTCAGCTGCTCGAACTTCTTCTCGCCGAAGCCCTTGACCTCCATCAAGTCCTCGGGCCGCGCAAACGGGCCCTTGGTCTTGCGGTAGTCAACGACCCTCTGGGCGGCTTTCGCCCCCACGCGCGGCAGGAAGGCCAGCTGCTCAGCCGTCGCCTGATTGATGTTGACCTTCTTGGCATCCTTGCCATTCGCTGACGCGGGCGCCGTCGAGTCGGCGGCGAGCGCTGCTGCGCAGAAGCCAAGAACCAGAGGTGCCACCAGGAGCAGTCGAAAAATGCGAGCGTTCACGGGTACTCCTTCTTTTCTGCTTTTCTGCTTTTCTGCATTCATCCTTCAATTCACGATTCGGGTTGTCCTCATCGGTTGGCCGCGATCAGGCGTTCTCCATCGGCACCTCCTTTCTTTGGGCGGCGGAGGATCAAGAGCCGTGCCGGGGCGGTGCCTGGCGCGCAACCGCTCTGGCGAAAGGGGTTCCTGAAGAAGCGTGCCGAGACGCGGGATCCGCGGGTGCCACAACGTTTTGCCAACCGGTCCACGACGCAACCGTCAGGCCGCTGACACCATTGGCCTTGCGCCGCCGCAAGCAAGCCTGTCAGGTGGAGAGGATCTTGTCGGTCAAGAGGGGACGGGAGGCCAAAGGTAGACTCGCTCCCCCATGGCCGGACGCGAGTTCATCGTCGGCGTGTCGGGCGCCTCGGGCGCCCTTCTGGCCCGCCGATTTGTCGAGTTGGCACTTCCTGCTCCCGGCCTTTCGCGCCTGCACCTCGTTTTCACGGCGGCGAGCCTCCGGGTTGCCGGAAGCGAGATGGACCCGGGCATCGCATCCGCCGCGGACTGGATCGGCGCTCTGGCTGTCGCCTCGAAATGGCGCAAGAAGGTCCTCGTCCACGCCAACGACGACGTCGGCGCCTCGATTGCGTCGGGCTCCTACCCTGTTGCCGGGATGATCGTGGTCCCGTGCAGTGCCGGCGCCCTCGGGGCAATCGCCAACGGCATTTCACGCGACCTCGTTCAGCGGGCCGCCGACGTCTGCCTCAAGGAGCGCCGGCCGCTCGTCCTCGCCTTCCGGGAGTCGCCCTATTCGATGGTCCACATCGAGAACATGCGCCGGGTAACATCCGCGGGCGCCATCGTCGCGCCGCCCTCGCCGGCCTTTTACATCGCATCGCCCTCCGTCGAGCGCTTTCTCGACGCTTACTCCATCCGCGCCGCGCGGCTGATGGGCCTGGAGGTGCCGGGAGAGCAGTTCCGCTGGACGGGAAAACCGCCGTCGAAACGGGCCCGACGCAAGTGAGCGCCCGCGGGCGCGCCGGCTTGCCCGGAAAGCTCAGGACGACGCTCGAGATGATTCGGTTTTCGCACACGCTTTTCGCGCTGCCGTTTGCCGTGCTTGCGATGGTTCTTGCGGCCGGCGGCATTCCGCCGTTCTCCACGGTCGCAAAAATCCTCGCCGCCATGGTCGGGGCCCGCAGCGCGGCAATGGCCCACAACCGCCTCGCCGACCGCTCGATTGACGCGGCCAACCCGCGCACCGCGGGCCGGGCCCTGCCCTCCGGAGCCCTCTCGGTCGGTTTCGTCCGGGCGTTCCTCGCCGCGGCCGTGCTCCTGTTTCTGGCCGCCGCGGCGAGCCTGAACCGGGCGACGATGCTGCTTTCCCCGTTGGCGCTTTCAATCCTTTTCACTTATGCCTACACCAAGCGATTCACCTGGGCCTCGCATCTCGTCCTGGGTCTCTGCCTCGCGCTCGCCCCGCTGGGCGCGTGGATCGCCGTGCGCGGGTCGCTGTCGCCGTTGCCCATCCTCCTCGGCCTCGCAGTCCTCTCCTGGACCGCCGGCTTCGACGTCATTTACGCCCTCCAGGACGAGGAGTTCGACCGGCAAACCGGCCTTTCCTCGATCCCCGCCCGTTTTGGCGCGCGGCGGGCGCTCGCCGCTTCGGCGGCTCTGCACCTTGCGACGGCGGGTTTTCTGTTCGCCGCCTGGCGGCTCTCCGGCGGCGGCCCGCTCTTTGGCGGAGCACTCATCGCCTCCGGCGCCGCCCTCGTCTACCAGCATGCGATCGTCAAGCCCGGCGACCTCTCGCGCGTCAACACGGCCTTCTTCACTGCCAATGGTTTCGTTTCGATAGCCCTCTGCGCGGGCGGTGTCGCCGACGTCCTCGCACGCTGACTTAGAATCACGGCATGGCGATCCCGTCCGAAGGCGACGTCACGCTGCGCCACGTGGCGATCGATGGGCCGATCGGAGTCGGCAAGACATCACTCGTCGAGATGCTGTCCCGGCGCTTCCACGGCACCAAGATTCTCGAGGACGTGGACAACCCGTTCCTGCCCGAGTTCTACAAGAAGAAGAAAGGTTCGGCTTTCCAGACGCAGCTTTTCTTCCTGCTCTCGCGCTACCAGCAGCAGCGCGAGATTGCCCAGATCGACCTCTTCACGACCCTCGTCGTGGCCGACTATCACTTTCCGAAGGACAAGATCTTCGCGTGCCTGAATCTCGACGACTCGGAGCTCTTGATCTACGACAGGCTCTACACGCTGCTCTCGGACTCCGTCCCCAAGCCGGACCTCGTCATCTACCTGCAGGGTTCGATCGAAACCTGCCTGAAGCGAGTCAAGAAGGCCGCACGCTCCTTCGAGAAGGGCTTGACGCCCGATTACCTCTCGCAGCTGATCGAGGCCTACAACTACTACTTCTACCATTACGAGGAGACGCCGCTTCTCGTCGTGGACACCAACGAAATCGACTTCGTCAACCGCCCATCGGACTTCGACGACCTCGTCGCGCAGATCCAGAAGGCGCGCCGCGGCGTCCAGTACTACGTGCCGGCTGGAAGCCCGAAGTAATACCGGAATCCCGAACCCGTCCACGGCTATAATTCCCTGTGCGCCCTGTCCGGCGGGGATCCCCGATTTCGGGGACGTCGACCGGAGGGAATGGAGCGTTCGATGGCCAGCCTTTCGGAGACCTCCCCCGTCACGGTTCCCTCCCTGCTTGCCGCCAAGGGCAAAGAGCGCATTGCGATGCTCTCGCTCTATGACGCGCCATCGGCCGCGGCGGCGGACGCAGCGGGAATCGATGTTTTCCTGGTCGGCGACTCCGTCGAGATGGCCGTGTACGGGCAGCCGAACACCCTCTCGGCGACGATGGATGCCATGGTCCGGCATGCGCGGGCCGTCTCGGGCGCCACGAAGCGCGCGCTCGTCGTGGGCGACATGCCGTTTCTCTCGTACCAGGCGGACCCGCGCGAAGCGGTCCACAACGCCGGGCGGTTTCTGTCCGAGGGCGGCTGCGGCGCCGTGAAGCTCGAGGGCGGCACGCGGTCCCTGGCGGCGGTCGAGACCATCGTCGCCGCAGACATCCCCGTGATGGGCCATGTCGGCCTGACGCCGCAGTCCTACCGCAAGCTGGGCGGGTTCAAGGTGCAGGGACGCGAGGCCGAAGCCGCGCAGCTGATCCGCGAGGATGCACATGCACTGGCCGGGGCCGGATGCTTCGCGGTCGTGCTCGAGTGCGTGCCCGACGCGCTCGCGGCCGAGATCACCCGGGAGATCCCGATCCCGACGATCGGCATCGGCGCCGGCGCCGCCTGCGACGGCCAGGTCCTCGTCTTTCACGACGTCCTGGGCCTGACGCGGGACCTGCGGCCGAAGTTCGTCCGCCGCTATGCCGAGCTCGGGAGCGCGATGGAGGAGGCCGCCCGGGCTTTTCGCGCCGACGTGCAGACGGGAGCGTTTCCCTCCGCCGCCGAGTCCTTCGCGTCCGACCCGCCGCCGCTTCGCCGCGTTCGATGAGGACAGTCGAAACGCAGTAAGCTTGCCGCTTCGCGGAAAGCCGAGGCAGATTCGTGGAGACGGTGCGCGAGGTCAATCGGGTGCGGGGCCTGGTCTCGGACGCCCGCCGGAAGGGAAAGCTCATTGGCTTCGTGCCGACCATGGGCGCGCTGCATGAAGGGCATCTCGCCCTCATGCGCCAGGCCCGCACATCCTGCGGGCATGTCGTCGTCTCCATCTTCGTCAACCCGATGCAATTCGGGCCCGGCGAGGACTTTCAGCGCTACCCGCGCCGGCAGGAGAAAGACGCGGCCCTCTGCGAGCAGGCCGGGGTCGATGTTCTCTACCTGCCGGACGCCGCGGAGTTCTACCCGCGTGACTTCTCGACTGCCGTCGAAGTGGGCGATGTCTCCGCGGGCGGCGAGGGCGCGGCGCGCCCCGGCCACTTCCGCGGCGTGGCGACGGCCGTGGCCAAGCTGTTTCTGCAGGTCGGGCCCGACAGGGCCTTCTTCGGCGTCAAGGACCTCCAGCAGGTCGCCGTCGTGCGCCGCATGGTCCGAGATCTCGATTTCGGAATCGAGCTGACCGTGATCGAGACGGCGCGCGACGTGGACGGCCTCGCCTTCTCCTCGCGCAACGCCTACCTCTCGCCCGAGGAGCGCCGATTGGCCGCGGACCTCCCGCGGGCCCTCTTTGCGGCGCGCGACCGCGCCCGGAGCGGCGAGCGCGACCCGGGCTCGCTCGAAAGGCACACTCGGTCGGCACTCGAGTCAGCCGGCCTCGCGGTCGACTACGTCGAGGTCGTAGATTCGACGACGATGCGCCGGCCGCCGCGGGTCGAACCGGGCACGGCGCTGGCGGCCTCGGTCCGTTTCGGGAAGACACGCCTCATCGACAACGTTTTCCTCCTGGAGCCCTGAGCCATGTCGACAACCACTCTGGCCTCTTCCTCTCTGGCCGCGGATACGCTGATGCTGGGAGGGCGGCCCTTTTCTTCGCGCCTGATCGTCGGAACCGGCAAATATGCGACGTTCCCGCTCATGAAAGAGGCCCTCGAGGCCTCCGGCGCCGAGCTCGTCACGGTCGCCGTGCGGCGGGTGAACCTGACGGACCGCAGCAAGGAGTCGCTGCTCGACTGGATCCCGAAGGGTATGACGCTGCTGCCCAACACGGCCGGGTGCTACACGGCCGACGACGCCGTGCGGGCGGCGCGGCTCGGGCGCGAAGTGGGGCTCTCCGACTGGGTCAAGCTCGAGGTCCTGGGCGACGAGCAGACACTCTGGCCCGACAACGAGGCGCTGCTCGCCGCGACGAAGACTCTGGTGAAAGAGGGCTTCGTCGTCTTCCCCTACACCTCCGACGACCCGATCGTGGCCGTCAAGCTCGAGGAGGCTGGCGCCGCGGCGGTCATGCCGCTCGGAGCGCCCATCGGCTCGGGCCTCGGGATCCAGAACCCCAACAACCTGTCGATCATCCTCGAGAGGGCGAAGGTCCCTGTCATCATCGACGCCGGCGTCGGCACGGCCTCGGACGCCTGTGTGGCCATGGAGCTGGGCGCTGGCGGCGTGCTCATGAACACAGGTATCGCAGGCGCCAAAGACCCGGTCCGCATGGCCCGAGCGATGCGGGATGCCGTTCGGGCCGGGCGGGACGCCTTCCTGGCCGGCCGGATACCAAAGAAACGCTATGCCACGGCCTCTTCCCCGGTCGACGGGGTCATCGGGCGGTAGACCCTCAAAATACCCCTTGCACCCGCCTAAACCCGCATGCTACGTTCCCGCAGCTTTTTAAGAGAACCCCGCACCCAATTTCTGACTGCAGCCCTTATGTTTGTCCTATCCCCTTCCGTTCGCTTCTGCGGGGAGGCGTGCGTGCATTCGAAAGGGGGTCGGTCCTAGAGAGATGCGTCCTTCCGGCGCGCGGCGCCGGAAGATGTTGAAGTTCGAGTTTCCCATTCTGTTTTGACCCGAGCAGCCCGAGAGGGCGCCGGGGGGTAAATACCCAGGAGATTGGTCAGTTCCATGATGCAGCAATTTACGGATAAGAATCTGACGTGCGTCGATTGTGGCGGAACGTTCCTCTTTTCGGCCGACGATCAGGAGTTCTACGCGCGCAAGGGCTTCACCAACGAGCCCAAGCGCTGCAAGCCGTGCCGCGACAAGCGCAAGGCCTCCTCGGGCGAAGGACGCGAGCGGACGTTCTACGACGTGACCTGCGATGCCTGCGGCAAGCAGACCCAGGTTCCCTTCAACCCGACCAACGGAAAGCCCGTCTACTGCCGCGAGTGCTATTCGGCTCGCCGGTCGCAGCAGGCCTACTGATCCGCAAAAGCCCTTTTCACGCTTTTCGAGCCCCGGCGCTGCCGGGGCTTTTTTGTTATCGTCGCTCTTGACGCCGATGCCCGTGAAGACCCTGCCCGAGGCGGGCGCTGCGACCTCCCTGACCGACGCGATCGGAAATACCCCCCTCGTGGAGCTCTCCCGGTTTGCCGCTGGCGCCGCCCGGATCTTCGCCAAGCTCGAGTGGTTCAACCCGGGCGGCAGCGTCAAGGACCGGATAGCCCGGGCCATGGTTGCGGACGCCGAGACCCGCGGGCTCCTAAGGCCCGGCGGCACGATCGTCGAGCCGACTTCCGGCAACACGGGTGTGGCGCTCGCCATGCTCGCCACGACGAAGGGCTACGGCTGCATCATTGTGATGCCGGAAGGGTACGGCGAGGTCAAAGCGAGGCTCATGGAAGCCTTCGGCGCGCAGGTCGTGCGTACGCCGGCCGATCTGGCCATGCGCGGCGCGATCGAGCGCGCACAGCAGATCGCTCGAGAAACCCGGGGCGCCTACCTTCCCAATCAGTTTTCGAACCCCGTCAATCCCCAGGCCCACTTCGAAACGACCGGCCCGGAGATCGCCGCGCAGGCACCGGCGTCCATCGACGCCTTCGTGGCCGGCGTCGGCACGACTGGGACGTTCACGGGCACGGTGCGGTATTTGCGGACGCGATACCCGTCGCTGTGGCGGGCAGCCGTCGAGCCAGAGGGGTCGATTCTCGGGGGCGGAGAGCGCGGCCCGCACAAAGTCGAGGGCATCGGGCTGTCCTTCCTTCCCGAAATCCTGGACCGCAGCGTCATCGACGAGGTCCTGACAATTTCCGACGACGAGTCGTTCGAGACGTGCCGGACGATGGCGAAAACCGAGGGGCTCCTGATCGCCGGCTCTTCCGGCTCCGCGGCCGCCGGCGCCCTGCGCGTCGCCCGGCGCCTGGGACCGGGAAAGGTCGTCGTCACGCTCTTTCCTGACGGAGCCGAGCGGTACCCGGGCCAGGGCATCTTTGGGAATTGATCCATTTGTTGATCGGTCCATTGATCCATTGAGCACGACGGCAATACATAAATGAGTCAATGAACCGATGAATCAATGAGTCAATGAATCAATTCTTTCAAGTGAGGAAATCAATCTGATGGGATTCTCCACTGACGCGATCCACGCTGGAAATGAACCGGACCCCACTACCGGCGCCGTCTCGGTCCCGATCTACCAGACTTCGACCTACGTCCAGCAGGGCCTGGGCAAGCACAAGGGTTACGAGTACGGCCGAACGCAGAACCCGACCCGGCACGCGCTCGAGGAAAACGTGGCTGTGCTCGAGAAGGGCGCGGGCGCGAGGGCCTTTGCTTCCGGAATGGCGGCCATCACGGCCGTCTCCACCTTCGTCAAGGCGGGAGAGCACGTCGTCTGCTCCAACATGACGTATGGCGGAACCTACCGCTACTACACGAAGATCCTGGCCCGCTATGGCGTTGCGTTCTCCTTCGTCGACACCTCGGACATCGGCGTCGTCCGCAAGGCGATGCAGCCGAACACGCGCCTGCTCCACCTGGAGTCCCCGACCAACCCGACGATGCAGATCTGCGACATCGCGGCGCTCTCCGAGATCGCCCACACCCATAAGGGCGGCGCGATCGTCGTCGTGGACAACACCTTCGCCTCGCCGTACTTTCAGCGGCCGCTCGAGCTCGGGGCCGACATCGTCGTCCACTCGGCGACCAAGTTCTTGAACGGCCACTCGGACTCGGTGGGTGGCATTGCCGTCGCAAAAAAGGCGGAGCAGGTCGACTGGCTCTCCTTCGTCCAGAACAGCTCGGGGGCGATCCTCTCGCCGCTGGATTCGTGGCTCGTGCTGCGGGGCATCAAGACCCTGGCCGTCCGAATGGAGCGGCACGAGTCCAACGGCCGCGCGATCGCGGCGCACCTGGCCAGGCACCCGAAGGTCCGCAAGGTCAACTATCCGGGCCTGCCGGATCACCCGCAGCACGCCCTGGCCAAGAAGCAGATGACGGGCTTTGGCGCGCTGATCTCCTTCGAGCTGGGTTCTTACGAGAAGGCCGCGGCCTTCCTGGCGAAGGTCAAGCTGTGCTCGCTCGGTGAAAGTCTGGGCGGTGTCGAGACGCTCATCTCGCACCCCGCCACGATGACCCACGCGTCGATCCCCGAGGAGGAGCGAAACCGCCTGGGCGTGACGCCGGGCCTCGTGCGCATCTCGGTCGGGATCGAAGACGTCGAGGATCTGATTGAAGATCTCGATCGCGCGCTACAGTCCATGCCTTAGCGCCCTCGTTCTCGGCGCCGTCCTGGCCGCGACGCCCGACGAGTACCAGGCGACCCGAGAGGCTTTCCTCGAGCAGATCAACGCGGTCCGGGCTGAAACCTCGGCCCGGCCGCTCCGGCTCTCGGCGACGCTGTCTTTGATTGCCCAGGCCCGCGCCGAGGAGATCGCAGCCGGGCGCGACATCGCTGGAGCGCCGGCCGAGGAAGACTCGCGCCGCGCGGCGAAGGCGGGCTACGAGACGCGCGTGATTTCCGAGGTGACCGCGGAGGCGGATGGGGATGTTTCAAGCGTCGTCCGGGCCTGGCGGGAAAGCGGCGGCACACCGGCTGACGAGATGGCCGGCGCCTCTTACCGCGAGATGGGTCTCGGCGTCGCCATGAGGAACGAGGTGCCGCTCTACGTGCTGTTGCTCGCGCTGTCCTGGGAGGACTACTTCCACGAACAGACGGGCCAGCTGAAGGACCTCGAACGCGTGCGGGAGCAGATGCTGGCGCGCGTCAACCGGGAGCGTTCGAACCGCGGCCTCACGCCGCTGCGCCGCCAACCGGGCCTCGACGAGGCCGCGCAGGCGCACGCCGACGACATGTTTCGCCGGCGCTACTACTCGCACGACTCGCCGGAAGGCAAGACGGCGATCGACCGGGAGCTGGCAAAGGGATACCGGGCCAGGTACGCCGGCGAGAACATCGCCCGCGGGCAGTACTCGATCGACGAGGTCATGGACGGGTGGATGGCAAGCAAGACCCACCGTGATCATCTGCTGTCGCCCACGTTCAACGACGTCGGCTTTGGCCTCGCATTTGGAAAGAACCCCGGCGGATACGAGATCCTCTGGGTTCAGAACTTCGGGAGGCCGAAGGGGCGCGAGCGGCTCTGAAAGTTCGATCCTTCCCCTCTCCCCCCGGGAGAGGGACGGGGTGAGGGGCAAGCTATAGCCGAGGCGGTTGTTTTCCCCTCACCCTAACCCTCTCCCGATGGGAGAGGGGACAGAAACTACCGGACGAATTCCAGGCCGACAACCTTGTCCGTCAGGCTGATGTCCTGCGGCAGGTGGCGGCCCTCTACCCAGACGATGTGCTGGCGGGCGAGCTCGGCCTTGAGGCGCGCCACGGCCGGCTCGAGCCGTTCGGACGTCGAGACGTCTTCGACATGGCCCCACGCGGCCGAAAGCGCCGGGTCGACAGGGCTCTTCAAGGACCACACGAAGAGCGGCACGCGGATCGCGGCCAGATAGCGCCGCACAGCCGGCGGCGCATAACGGCTCGAGTCCCCCGACTCGTTGCCCAGCACGACAACGACCGCCCGGCGGCTCCCGACAGCCGAAGCCTGCAGACCGGCGACAGCAGCCGCGTCGGCAAAACGGAGGCCCTTGGCCGGACGGTCCGGGTGCTCGACGCGGGTCAGGAGCCAGTGCACGCCGGCATCTTTGCCCGCGTAGTCGTGCGAGACATCGTAGAGCTCCGCGGCCGAAGCCGGGGCCGGGCGCGCCACGGGCCACACGAACCGGAGAATGTCTTCGGCTTCGAGCGCCATCATGTTGCGCCCGTAGTCGCGGTCGAACTGCGGAAGGCGCCTCTGGCTTCCGGGCTGGACGATCAATGTGGTGCGCCCCCCCGTGCCCAGGGCCTTGAGCGCCAGGTCGACCCGCGGCGAGCGCACGACGCAGACGAGCGCGGCCCCCGCTTCAACGGCCACGACCGGCAGCTCGCGGCCGGAGGCTCGGAGCGCGCCCGTCAGCTCCGCTGCCTCCGGGAAAGGGCCGGAGCCCGCTCGCTCGAGAGCGACGGCCGTCAGCTCGCTCCGGACGACACTGGCCGCTCCGCCCCCGAGAACGACGTCCGTGCGGGAGCGCACGGAGGAGGAAAACTCGAACTCGACGGACAGGATGTGGCGCGCCTCCGGGTCATAGTCGGGCAGCTCGAACCGGGAAGGGTTGAGAGAGAAAAGAGGCGCGGCGTCGAAGGTCGCCGACACCTGCGACGGAAGCCCTCCGACGAGGCTCAGCGCTGAGAGGCGTGCGGCCACGGCTTTGCCCTTTCCGTCCCGCTCCAGGAGAACCTCGACCTCAGCCGGCGGCCGCGGCAGGTTCAAGAACTGGCGCGCCGAACCGAGCTCCTTGCCCTCCGCGTCAAACGCCCGAGCCACGAGCTCGTGCGGATAGAGCTCGGCCCCAAAATCGACCGGCAAGGACCAGGGCGGCCGGGCGGCTCTCCCGACGGGCTTCCCATCGAGCTCGTAGGAAACGGCGGCGACCGGCCCCTGCACGAAGACCGAGACCGGCTGGAGGCCGACGATGAGGCCGAGAAAGACGGAGGCGAACGCGATCATGGCGCTCCGCTCTGCGGGGTGTCAGCGTTTCTTGCGGATGGCTTTCCTGGCGGGGCGGGCCTTCGTCCTCTTCTTGTGAGCGGTTGTCTTGGCGATCCAATCGGCGAAAGCGGGCGACGCCTCGTCCACACGGTAGGCGAGCACCTCGGGCAGCTCGTAGGTGTTCAACTTCAGGATCGTCTCGCGCACGCCAGCAAATTCCTTCGCCCGGGTCTTGATCAGGAGCAGGAACTCCCCGTCGCTGCAGACGCGCCCCTTCCAGCGGTAGATGGAGTGCACGTTGGGAAGCAGATTCACGCAGGCCGCCTGTCGGCTGCGAATGAGCTCGTGTGCGATGTCGAGGGCCTGGTCTTCGGTGCCCACAGATGTGACGACCACGATGAGATCCTGCATGTGCACGGGGGGATGATTGAATGCCGCCCCCGGGGCGAAGTCAAGCCGAGAGGCGCGTGCTAACATCCCTGTCCGATCTTTGAGTTGAGCGAGCGATCCCGTGGGGGCGAAACGGCTTCGACGGGGACGAGCACGCGAAAGGTTGCATGCCGAGGCCTCACCTAACCTCGTTAAAAGGTGAAAAACGATAGCTGCCAATAACAGCAATCTCGCTCTGGCTGCTTAACCATCAGTAGCCACGCCCTCTAGTGAGCGTACCCGACGCGCTCTGAAGGGTGTCGCCAAATTCGGGTGTAGCCGCGCCGGATCTCCGGACGTCGCGGCGAAACATATTCGGGGTTGCCCCCGCGCTGTTTTGCCTCTTCTTGAGGAGCGGGGGCGAGAAATAAGAAGAGGCTGAGCATGGAGTGGCCTCTCCCGTGACGCCTCCGGACGCGGGTTCAACTCCCGCCGCCTCCACCAATACCGTCGCTTCCGTTCGCTCCGGACCTGCGCCTGCGGGCGCATCGGCGCGCGGCTCGCCCGGGTGCGGGCTCGACCGTCCGCCTGGTCCCTCGCTCTCTCTCGCTCCCGCAGCGCGAGGCTCCTCCCCTCTGGGAGACTCCTCGCGCTGCGAGCTGATGGATCCAACCGGCTGGTACACGGACAGGTTCGACTGAGGAAACGGTTTGAAAGCTGACGTCCGCGCAAGGGCGAGCGTCCGTAAGCGCTTCGCCAGCAAGGCGATCCGCTGGTAAGCTGGTCGAGGTGATCGTTCGAAAGAGGCGCGCCGCGAAACGCTCGGCGCTCACGTTCCTTCTCCTTCTCCCTCTCCTTCTCTCTGGCGCTGCTCGCGGACAGGAGGCCGCCCTTTCCTTCGAGGTCGCGGTTGTCCACGTCGAGCCGACGACACAGGTCGTCTTCAAGCAGTCGGCGTCCGCGCGCTTTACGCCGACGCTCATACCCTCCGGCTTCCAGGTCAAGTGGGCGAGCTCGCGCATCATCGTGCCCTTTGCGGAGAAGAAGTACGACGACCCGTTTGTTTCGGCGGTGCGCTTTTCCGGGGACACCGCTTCGATCGAGTTTCGCGAGCCGGGCCTGTCGGCGCGCGCCTACCCCCTCGGAAACCCGGACCGCGTCGTCGTCGAGATCGGGCGGCCCGCCGTGGCGCAGCAACCCCCGGCCCCGGCCACCACCCTGCCGGGCTTGACGATCGTCATCGATGCCGGCCACGGGGGCACGGAGACGGGCGCCATCGGGCCGGGCGGCCTGCAGGAAAAAGACCCCACGCTCGCAATCGCCCGCCGCCTCTCCGCCGCTCTGACTCGCAACCTCTCGGCGCGCGTCCTGCTGACCCGCGACTCGGACAGCGTCATTTCCTTAGACGACCGGACGGCACTGGCCAACCACGAGAAAGCGGACCTCTTTCTTTCGATCCATGCCAACTCGTCGCGCGCCTCCGGCGCGCACGGCTCGGAGACGTACTACCTCTCACTCGAAGCGTCGGACAAGATTGCGCAGGAAGTCGCCAACCAGGAAAACGAGGTTCAGGCCCCGGCCCCACAGGCCCCTGGCGCGGCCGGGGCGAGGGATCCGTCGCTCGACTTCATCCTCTGGGACCTGGCGCAGAGCGCGCACCTCAAGGAATCGAGCGAGCTGGCCGAGGCAATCCAGGAAGAGTTGAACGCCCTCTCCGGCACCCAGAACCGCGGCATCAAGCAAGCGCCGTTCCGCGTCCTCGTGGGCGCCACGATGCCGGCGGTCTTGGTCGAGACGGCTTTCATCTCGAACGCCGAAGAAGAGAAGAAGCTCGGCAACCCGGCTTTCCAGCAGAGCGTTGCCGAGGGCATCGCGAAGGCCGTCGGCCGTTTCTTCGCCCGCCACCGGCCGGGCGCTCCGAAGCCGCCGGTGACGCCCGTCATCCAGCCTCCCATTGCCCGATGAACCGCCGCGCGGCCGTTTTCCTGCTCGCGGCCCTGGCGCTCTCTGTCGCCTTTCTGCTCGTGTGGCAGGCGGTTCAATCGGCCGCCCGGGGCCCTCACCGGCCCAGGGCCTTCCTGCGCCAGTCGCCCGGACCTGCTTCCGCCGCAGCGGCGACACCCGCCGTCCCGGCGGAAGGGCCGGCCTCGGCCCCCACACAGACCGTGCGCGTCACGCTCTTCTTCCCGACGGCCGCCGAGGCGAAGCTGCGCCCCGAGGATCGCGACATCGCGCGGCCCTCCGGGCCATCGGCGTATTTGAAGGCGCTCTTCGCCGAGTTGCAGAAGGGGCCCAGGCAGGCGGGCCTTTCGGGCGTTCTGCCGGAGAAGCTCCACCTGCGCAACGCGTTCCTCCTGCCGGAGGGCCAGGTCGTGCTCGACCTCGCGATGGACGAGAGCCTCGCTTTCGGCTCGGACGAAGAGATGACGATCGTTGCCTCGCTCGTGGACACGGTGTTGCAGAATGTGGCAGACACGACGCGCGTGCGGATCCTCGTCAACGGCGAGCCCGCGGAAACCCTGGGAGGACACGTGGACCTGACCCGCCCTCTCCTCTTCATTCGCTCGGAGCTCGCCTCATGACCCGCGCGACGCCGCGGCCCGACGGCCGCAAGCCCGGGGAGCTGCGGCCAGTCTCCATCGAGACGGGCGTCTCGCGCCACGCCGAGGGGTCCGCCCTGATCGCCCTGGGCGACACGCGCGTCCTGTGCATGGCTTCGGTCGAGGACCGCGTGCCGGCGTTCCTGAAGAACACGGGCTCGGGCTGGGTGACGGGAGAGTACGGCATGCTCCCGCGCGCCACCCACACGCGCTCGGCCCGCGAGGCGGCGGCCGGAAAACAGGGCGGGCGGACGCAGGAGATCCAGCGCCTGATCGGCCGCGCGCTGCGCAGCGTGACGGAGCTGCGCGGCCTGCCCGACAGAACGATCACTCTAGACTGCGACGTGCTCCAGGCCGACGGCGGCACGCGCTGCGCCGCGATCACAGGCGCCTGTGTGGCCCTCGGAATCGCCGCCTCCGCGCTCGTCAAGAAGGGGGCGATCCCGCGCTGGCCGCTCCGCGAGCTCGTCGCCGCGGTCTCCGTCGGCCTCTGTGCCGGCCAGGCCGTCCTCGACCTGGCCTACGCCGAGGACTCCGAGGCGGATGTCGACTGCAACATCGTCGGCACGGCATCGGGCGCCTTCGTCGAGGTGCAGGGCACGGCCGAACGCCGCCCGTTTTCCGAAGAGCAGCTCTCAGAGCTCCTCGCCCTGGCCCGCAAAGGCTTGAAAAGACTGCACGCGGCCCAGACCGAGGCCCTCGCTCCCCACCTGGCGGGGATCGACCTCGGCGACTTCGCCTGACCCCTTTCTGACATAATCCGCCCCCCGCGGCCGGGGCCGCGAACGGTCATTCCATTGGGGTCACGAACATGAAAACCATAGGCATTCTCTTCGGCCAGGAACGCTCCTTTCCCCATGCCCTGGCCGAGCGCATCAACAAGGCCGGCGCGGAGGTCACAGCCGAGCCGGTCTCCATCGGCGGCGTCTCGCTCGAGACGCCGAAAAAGTACGACCTGATCCTCGACCGGATCAGCCAGGACATCCCCTTTTACCGGGCTGCCCTGAAGAAGGCCGTCGCCGACGGGACGATCGTCGTCAACAACCCCTTCTGGTGGTCGGCCGACGACAAGTTCTTCAATAACGTCGTGGCAAAAGCCGTCGGCGTCGCGGTACCGAAGACCGTGATCCTTCCCTCGAACCAGCACCCGCCCGACACGACGGCCCAATCGATGTCGAACCTCGTCTTCCCGCTCCAGTGGGAGGAGATCTTCGGCCACATCGGCTTCCCGGCTTTCTTCAAGCCCTACTCGGGCGGAGGCTGGAAGAGCGTCTACCGGGTGACGAGCCCCGAGGAGCTGTTTGCCGCCTACAAGGAATCGGGCCAGAACGTGATGACGCTTCAGGAGGAGATCGTCTTCACCGAGTACTTCCGCTGCTACGTCATCGGCCGCAAGTATGTCCACATCATGCGTTACGACCCGCGGCAGCCCCACGCCGGCCGCTACGTGAAGGATCCTTCGCCGATCGACCCGAAGATATTCGAGCGGGTGCGCGGCGATTGCCTGAAGCTCGTCAACGCGCTCGGCTACGATTTCGACACGCTCGAATTCGCCGTGCGCGACGGCGTGCCCTATGCGATTGACTTCTTGAACCCGGCGCCGGACGCCGATTTGAACTCTGTCGGGCCCGAGAACTTCGAGTGGGTGCTCGAGCACGCCGCGAAATGGCTGATCGAGCGCGTGAAGACGGATGCCCCGCCCGTCAACGACTACCGATGGCAGAATTTCCTCTCCGGCGGCAACGGCCGCTCCGATGGCCGGCGCGCCGCCGACAGGCCCCGCAAGCTCCCGCCGCGTCCGAAGGCCCCGACGCCCCGCACGCGGCCGACCGAGTAGCTCCGCCATGTCCCGGCCCGCTTTCACCCTCGGCGTCGAGGAGGAGTTTCAGATCGTGGATCCCGAGACCCGCGAACTGCGCTCCCACGTCCAGCAGCTCCTCGAAGAGGGCAAGCTCACCTTGAAGGAGCGGGTCAAACCGGAAATGCACCAGTCGGTCATCGAGATCGGCACAGGCATCTGCAAGGACATCGCGGAAGTCCGCCAGGACGTCGGCGAGATGCGCACGGAGATCATCCGCCTCGCGCACAAGCAGGGCATGAACGTCGCATCGGCCGGCTCGCATCCTTTCTCCGACTGGGCCGACCAGAAGATCTTCCCCGACCCCCGGTACGACGGGATCGTGGAGGAGCTCCAGCTGCTCGCCCGGTCGAACCTCATCTTCGGGCTCCACGTCCACGTGGGGATCGCGGACCGGCACCTGGCGCTCCAGATCATGAACGAGGCGCGGTACTTTCTGCCGCACCTGCTCGCTCTCTCGGCAAACTCTCCCTTCTGGCTCGGCAGAAAGACCGGTCTCAAGAGCTATCGCACGAAGGTCTTCGAGCGCTTCCCGCGGACCAACATTCCCGAGACGTTCCTCACGCCTGCCGACTTCGACGAGTACGTCCGGATCCTCGTCAAGACCAACTGCATCGACAACGGCAAGAAGATCTGGTGGGACGTGAGGCCGCACCCCTTCTTCGACACGATCGAGTTCCGCGTCTGCGACGCCGTGATGCGGCTCGAGGAGACGCTCACCCTCGCCGCGCTCATCCAGGCCATCTGCGTCAAGCTCTGGAAGCTTCGCGAACAAAACCTCGGTTTCCGGATGTACCGAAGGGCCCTGATCCTCGAGAACAAATGGCGGGCCAGCCGCTGGGGCATCGAGAGCAAGATGATCGACTTCGGCAAGGAGATCGAGGTGCCCTTTGCCGATCTGATGGCCGAGCTGCTCGCATTCGTCGACGACGTCGTGGACGAACTCGGTTCCCGAAAAGAGGTCGAGGGGTTAAACTGGATCCTTCGAAACGGCAGCGGAGCCGACCGTCAGCTCGCGGTGTATGAAAAGACCGGAGACCTCAAGAAAGTTGTCGACTACATCTGCGAGGAGACGAGCCACGGCCTCCTCGATAAGACCCCGGCCGGCACGAGCCAGGCGGCCCGCTGAGCCGAGCGGCCCGCGCCCGATCGACGTTTAGCATTTAGGAGCGCTCACACAGCATGCAAAACCTGACCGAGCTGCGATCCGTGTACGCCGAGGACCTGGTGCCTGGCGCGCGCAACGCCATCCGCACCTGCCTGCGGATCCAGCCCCACGAGCGCGTGGCCCTCGTGACGGATCTCGAGACCGAAGAGATCGCCGCGTCGCTCGCCGACCAGATTCGCCAGGTCGGCGCCGCCGTCGAAGCCCACGTCATGGAGGACTATGGGGAGCGGCCGATGCTCACCATCCCCGCACCCATCCGCCAGGCTCTGGAACGGGCGGATGTCTCGATCTACGCCGGCCAGCCCAAGACGGGCGAGCTCGCCTTCCGGCGAGCCTTGACCGAGGTCGTGGACCGGCGGCAGATCCGCCACGCCCACATGGTGGCGATCTCCCACCAGATCATGTGCGAAGCCATGCGGGCGGACTTTTCAGAGGTCGACGCCATCTCGCAGCGCGTGCACACCCGCGCGATGAAAGCGAAGAAGATCGTCGCCACGTCGCCCGGAGGCTCTCACATCGAGGCCACCTTCGACCCGGACATCCGGTGGCTGAAGACTTCCGGCATCATCTCGACCTCCAAGTGGGGAAACCTGCCGGGCGGCGAGGTCCTGACCTGCCCGGCCCGCGTCGATGGTGTTTACGTGGCCGACGGGGTCGTCGGCGAGTATCTCTGCGCGCGGTACGGAAACCTCGAGGCCACCCCCCTCTCGGTGACGATCGAAAACAGCCGCATTGCCGACGTGCGCTGCAAGAACTCGGATCTGGTCAACGAGTTCAACGCCTACACGGCGACCGACGAGAACTCCAACCGCGTCGGCGAGTTCGCGATCGGGACGAACGTCGCCCTCCATCACGTCATCGGCAACATCCTCCAGGACGAGAAGATCCCGACCCTTCACCTCGCGTTCGGCCACCCGTATTCCGAGCACACGGGCGCCACGTGGAGGAGCACGACCCACATCGACATCGTCGGGCACCGGTTCGACATCTGGTTCGACGGCGAACAGATCATGGCCGAGTCGAAGTTCCTGATCTGAGAATTGGTTCATTGAATCATTGATTCATTGACTCATTGATTCATTGACTCGTCCCGCCCCAATCAACCAATGATTCAATGAATCAATGATTCAATCCCTGCGCCAAGCCTTCAATTCCGGCTTCACTGAACAAGGCTACGAGGCGACCCACCGCCGGCTCGAGAAGCGGCTCGGCTGCGAGATCCACTTCCGAATGTGCGAGACGCCGGTGTTTCTGCCGCTCGAGTTGCGCGATGCGATGGTCCAGGCGGCGCGAGAGATCCTCGACGAGCTCGCGCGGCCCGAGCAGCTCGCGTTCTCCCGCGAAGCGATCCCGCCCGGCCTCGACGTGCCGGGCGAAGGGCCGCACCCCTTCTGCGCGCAGGTGGATTTCGCCGTGGTGCAGGAAGGGGGGCGGCTCGCCCCGCGCTTGATCGAGCTGCAGGCTTTTCCCTCGCTCTACGGCTTCCAGTTCGTCCAGGCGCAGGCGCAACGCGAGGATTGCCCCGCCGGCGAGAACCTCGGCTTTCTGCTCTCGGGATTGACGGAAGAGGGCTACATCCGCACAGTCGGCGACGCAATCACAAACGGTCACCCCGACGAGAACGTCATCCTCCTGGACATCGATCCGCCGACCCAGAAGACCTACCCCGATTTCGCCGCGACCGAGCTGCTCTGGAGAGTCCGCGCTGTCGACTTAGCCGGGGTTACGAAACGGGGCCGGGAGCTCTGGTACGACCGCGGCGGCAAACCGACCCGGATTCTCCGCATCTACAACCGCGTCATTTTCGACGAGCTCCACGCGAAGAAGATCGAGCTGCCGTTTTCCTTAACCGAGCCGCTCGAGGTCGAGTGGGCCGGCCACCCCAACTGGTACTTCCGCTGGTCCAAGCACTCGCTGCCGCGTTTGAAGCACCCGGCCGTTCCGGAAGCCCACTTCCTGTCCGAACTCTCAAAGTGGCCCGAGGACCTGCCGGACTGGGTCTTGAAGCCTCTCTTTTCCTTCGCGGGCTCCGGGGTCAAAGTCGATGTGACGGCCTCGGACCTCGATGCAATCGAGCCCGCCCGACGCGGCCAGTTTCTGCTCATGCGCAAGGTGGCCTATGCCGAGGCCGTCGCCTCGCCTTATGGAGGCGGCTCGAAGGTCGAGGTCCGCGTCATGTTCCTGTGGAAAGACGGCAGACCGATGCCGGTCACGACGCTCGCCCGCCTCTCGCAGGGCAAGATGATGGGCGTCGCCTTCAACCAGAACAAGAAGTGGGTCGGCTCCTCCGCGTGCCTCTGGCCCGCGTGATCGGCGCGGGTCGTCAGGGCTTTGCGGCTCGACCGAAAACGGCTGGCCAGTCCGTGACGAGCTCGAGCTGCGTGATTGACTGCTGTTTCGTCTCGAGCGGCTTGACGAAGAGGAATCGCTTTCCATCGAGAGAAATGTCGTACTCCCGTCCGAGGTCCTCGCGCCCCCCGCCCAAATAGGGTTCTGTCTTCAGGACGAGCCGCGGGGCCGACGCGGAAAGCGTCGGCGACCGGACGACCCTGACAGCCAGGAGCTCGTCGGCCCTCGAGCGGTAGAAGATCTCGCTCCCGTCGGGTGACCAGAGGGCCTCACTGCCTCCGTCGCTGCCTGAGACCTTGATCCGCCCTCCGGGACCGGGGAAGGGCCGAACGTACACTTCGGGTTTGTGGCCGGCTTCCTCCGCCGTGTAGGCGATCAAGGCCCCGTCGGGCGAGAAGAAGGGCGAGTACTCCTTGAAGGGCGTCTCGAACCACGCGCGCCGCTCCCTCTTCCCGTCGAGCCCGAGGAGCCAGACGTCCATGGAGTCGATCGTGCCTCGCGGATCTGCCGTGTAGGCGAGTGTGCGTCCGTCCGGCGAGACGCTCGTCGGGAACTCGGGCGTCGCTCCCGTGGAGAGCGCTTCGGGCGAGCCGCTCCCGTCGGCGTTCTTCCAGAACAGTCGCGGCCATCCCTCGTCGAACGAGGCAAACACGACCCGGCGGGAGTCGGGGGTCCAGGTCGGGTCGAAGGAGCGGCCCGGCTCCGGAAGGAGAGGTGAAAGGACGTTTCTCGCAAGGTCGTAGGTGAATAGGCTCTGCCGCGCCCCGTCTGTCACATGAAGGGCCAGGGTCTTTCCGTCGGGCGAGAGGCGTGGGCTCTGGTAGTTTCCCGGCGCGAGCGCCAGCGGTTCCTCGCGGCCGGCGCTGTCCACCCACACCAGCGTCGACGAGCGCATCGGCTCCGACTCTCCGACGGCATACGCCAGCACACCGGCCGCCGCCGCGAGGTAGGGCTTTCGTGCTTCCGCAGCAACCGTGACGTCGGATGGCAGCGCGAAATGAGGGCCGGACGGCTCGAGGGTCCGCGGATCGCAGGGAGCCGCCAGGACCGAGCTGCCGCGCACAAAGAGGAGATGGCCCGGCGGCCCGAATTGGCCGAAGGAAATGCCGGCGAGAACCGTGCGCAGCGTGCGGCTCGTAAGCGACAGAACCGCGAGATTGGATCGCTCGTAGTCCTGGAAGTCTTTTCCCGCTCGGACGACCACGAGAAGTTGCGAGCTGCCCGGCAGGACCTGCGGCCAGACGTGCGCGCGCTCCCCGGCCTTTCGGTCGGGCGTCGTGAAGGGCTCCGGGTTGCCCCCCGAGGACCGAACACGCTGGAGACCCGCGTTGATGATTCCAAAATAGATCCAGCCGTCTTGAGTCCAGGCTCCGCCGGCCGTAATCGGGGGCACCGCGCAGACGACTTGAGGCGCCCCGCCGGCAAGAGCCACCTTCTTGAGCTCCCGGCCGGTGAAGAACCCCAGCCATTCCCCATCCGGTGAGAAGAAGGGACTGAAGCCACGCTCGGTGCCGGGTATGGGCTCGGTCTGCGGCCGGTCGAGAGAGCGCAAATGAAGACGACCCTTGACGTCGCGGACTGAAAGGACGAGGCGCCTTCCGTCCGGCGAGAAGGCCATCGAGGGCTGAAACGGCGCGGCGCGCAGGCTCAAACCGGGCGGCAAGATCAGAGTGGATCGGGTGGGTACGGCGGCTGCAACGGTCGAGCGCGAGGGCCTCAGGGCGCGCTCCCCGAGGAGGACGACGAGCGCTCCCACGATCAGCCCCGCCGCACTCCAGCCGAGTCGGCTCCCGAGGGAAGCGGGGACGGGAGCGCCCGGCGGGATCTCCGAACTCTCGAACGTGTCTTCGATCTCGATGCGCGCGTCGGCCAGATCGTGAAGACGCCGTGCGGGGTCCTTTTCGAGGCACCGCCGCAGGAGAATCCGGACCCTGTCGGGCAGCGGCGCCGGAAGCGCGCTGCGGTCCGGCTCCGACGTGAGAATCGCGGCAAGCGTGTCGGAGACGGTCTGGCCTCCAAACGCCCGCCGGCCGGCCAGACACTCGTAGAGGACGCAACCGAAAGAGAACACGTCCGTGCGCTTGTCGAGCGGCTTTCCGCGAGCCTGCTCGGGGCTCATGTAGGGCGCGGTGCCCTGGATCACGCCGGCTTCCGTTGCCGCAGTCACGGTCGGCGATTTCGACTGGTCGTCAAGAGCCGCAGAACCCGATTCGCCCGCGCGCGCGAGCCCGAAATCGAGAACCTTGACTGTCCCGTCCGGGCGGACCATGACGTTGCCGGGCTTCAGGTCGCGGTGGATCACGCCCGCCTCGTGCGCGGCCGAAAGCCCCCGGGCGATCTGCGAGCAGATGGAAAGGGCTTCTTCGATCGGGAGCGGCCCCGAGGCGAGACGGGCGCTCAGAGTCTCCCCTTCGACGCACTCGAGAACGAGGAACGTCGCGCCGTCCGATTCCTCGAGCCCGTAGATTGCCGCGATGTTGGGATGATTCAACGAGGCGAGCACGCGCGCCTCGCGTTCGAAACGGGTGAGGCGGCCGGCCACCTGCGCGAACTCCTCCGGGAGCGCCTTGATCGCGACGTCGCGATGGAGGCGGGTGTCCCGAGCCCTGTGGACCTCTCCCATGCCGCCCGCTCCAAGAGGCACGAGGATCTCGTAGGGCCCGATACGCCGGCCGGGGGAAAGAGGCATCGTTCTCCCCATGATAGCCGCGCCGATCGCTTAGAATCCTTCGGACTTGCTCTCCACAGGAAACCGTCTCGGTCCCTACGAGATCCTCGCGCCGATCGGCGCCGGGGGAATGGGAGAGGTTTACCGGCGCGGACACCCGCCTCGGGCGCGACGTTGCGATCAAGGTCCTGCCGGGGCACCTGTCTTCCTCCGAGGAGCTGCGTCAGCGGTTCGAGCGGGAGGCGAGAACCGTCTCGCAGCTCTCGCACCCGCACATCTGCGCCCTTTACGACGTCGGAAGCCAGGACGGCGTCGAGTACCTGGTCATGGAGCTCCTGGAAGGCGAAACCCTCGCCGACCGGCTCGCACGCGGGCCTCTGCCGCTCGAGCTGCTCTTGAAATGCGGAATCGAGATCGCCGACGCGCTCGATCGCGCGCACAAGAACGGCATCGTTCACCGCGACCTGAAGCCGGGCAACGTCATGCTGACGAAGTCAGGCGTCAAGCTGCTCGACTTCGGCCTGGCCAAGCTCGCCGCCCCGCCGCAGACCGCGGAGTCGGCCTTGACGAGCCTTCCGACGGCCCTCCCGGAGAGCCAGCCCTTAACGAGCCGGGGGACGATCCTCGGGACCTTCCAGTACATGGCGCCCGAGCAGCTCGAGGGGCGCGAGGCCGACGCGCGTAGCGACCTCTTCGCATTCGGCTGCGTGCTCTACGAGATGGCGACGGGCAAGAAGGCCTTCTCGGGAAAGAGCCAGGCGAGCCTGATCGGCTCGATCATGCATTCCGATCCGCCGGCGATCTCGACGATCCAGCCGATGACACCGCCGGCGTTGGACAGGGTCGTCAAAGGGTGCCTGGCGAAAGATCCAGACGACCGCTGGAACACCGCGCACGACGTCAAGCTGCAGCTCAACTGGATCGCGGAGGGAGGCTCGCAGGCAGGCGTGCCCGCTCCCGTCGCCGCGCGGCGCAAGAACCGGGAGCGGCTGGCCTGGGGTGTGGCCGGCGTCGCGATCGCCGCCGCGGCGGCGCTGGGACTTGGCTTCGCGCGCCGCGCACCCGTTAAGCCATCCATCATGCGTTTCGAGATCCCGACCCCCGAAGGGGTCACCGTCATCGACGCACCCCGCCTTTCGCCGGACGGAAAGACTCTGGCCTTCAATGCCACCGACTCCTCGGGCAAGACGAGGGTTTGGGTCCGGCCCTTGAGCGGCCTGACCGCTCAGCCCCTCTCGGGCACAGAGGGAGCGACCCGCCCGTTCTGGTCGCCGGATAGCCGCTTCCTGGGCTTCTTCGCGGAAGGCAAGCTGAAGAAAGTCGAAGTTTCCGGCGGGCCGCCGCAGAAGATCTGCGACGCGGCGGGCTCCGACGGCTCCTGGAGCCCGGAGGGCGTGATCCTCTTCGACGGCCGACCGACCGACCCGATCTTCCGCGTTTCCGCGGCGGGCGGCACTCCTGTCGTGGCCGTGGCGCCGGATACGGGGCGCAAGGAAACGGGGGCTTCCTGGCCAGAGTTCCTGCCGGATGGCCGCCATTTCCTCTTCCTGGCCTTCGGCCAGAAAACCGAAGACAACACGTACCGGGTCGGCTCTCTGGATTCCAAAGAGTCGAAAGCGATCGCTCCCGCACAGTCGCTCCTCACCTTTGCCCCTCCGGGCTATCTCCTCTTCGTGCGCGACAGCACCCTGGTGGCGCAGCGCTTCGATACGAAAGCGTTGAAGACGACGGGCGAACCCGTTCCTCTCGCCGAGCAGGTCGGCGCTTCCGGAACCGGCCTCGCGAGCTTCTCCACCTCGCACAACGGCGTCCTCGCCTATCGCAGCGGCCAGACCGGAAACCGGCTGGTGTGGGTGGATCGAAACGGAAAGGAGATCTCGACTCTCGGAGAACAGGGCGAATACGGCGCAACGGCCCTTTCCCCGACGGGCGACCGGCTTGCTCTCGAACTGCTCGATCCCCGAAGTGGCAAAAGCGACATCTGGCTGCGCGATCTTGCCCGTGGAGTGACGTCGCGATTCACCTTCGACCCCGCCAACGAGTTTCAGCCGATCTGGTCTCCCGACGGCGCCACGATCGTTTTCAGTTCCGACCGGAGCGGACAGCTCGACCTCTACCAGAAAGCCGCGAGCGGAGCGGGGGAAGAGAAGGTCTTGCTGGCGAGCGACGAGGTCAAGTTCGCGTGCGACTGGTCGAACGACGGCAGGTACATCGTCTACCAGAGCAGGGGAAAGAAGACCCTTTGGGACATCTGGGCGCTGCCCACCTTCGGCGACCGCAAGCCGATCCTTGTCCTGCAGACTCCATTCTCCGAGTCGAGACCGGCCCTCTCTCCCGACGGACGCTGGCTGGCCTACCAGTCGAACGAGTCGGGCCGCTTCGAGGTCTACGTCCAGGCTTTTCCCGTGGCCGAGGGTAAGTGGCAGGTCTCGACAGCCGGAGGGGTCGAACCGCTCTGGCGCCGCGACGGGAAGGAGCTCTACTACAGCTCACCCGACTTGAAGCTGATGGCCGTTGGAATCGAGTCGGGAGCGACCATTCGAGCCGGCATCCCGCAGCCGCTGTTCCAGGCCCGGATCCACTCCAAGACAAACGTCCGCAGCCACTACCTCCCGACGGCCGACGGCCAGCGATTCCTGATGCTCGCGCCGCTCGGCCGCGAATCCATGCCCCCCACGACGATCGTCCTGAACTGGAGCGCCGAGCTCGCGCGCTGATGCAGCTCTCTGCGGGCACGCGCCTCGGGCCCTACGAAATCCTCGCGCCCCTTGGCGCGGGAGGCATGGGCGAGGTCTATCGGGCGAAGGACCCGCGGCTCGGGCGCGAGGTCGCGATCAAGGTTCTGCCGGCGTCCTTCTCGGCCGACGCCGACCGGTTGCGCCGGTTCGAGCAGGAGGCCAGGGCGGCGGGCATTCTCAACCATCCGAACATCACGGCCGTCTACGACATCGGGACCCACGAGGACGCTCCCTACGTCGTCCAGGAGCTCCTCGAGGGCGAGACGCTGCGTTCGCTCCTGGCCGGAGGGCGGCTCGCTCCGAGAAAGGCGATCGAGTACGCGCGGGAGATCGCCCGGGGCCTTGCGGCCGCGCACGAGAAGGGCATCGTCCACCGGGATCTCAAGCCCGAGAACCTCTTCGTTACGAAAG
>CAVUAN010000024.1:0-178444 GCA_963739435.1 uncultured Acidobacteriota bacterium | reverse complement strand
TGATCGTGTTTGCGCCGTTTGCTTTCATCGGCAATTTCGCGAAGACTGGGCAGGGCTGGAGCGACCTATATTGCGATGATCGGCAACTTCTTCGCCGATTGGCGCATGGTCGCCTGAGCGACACAGCCCATAATCGCGTGGTGTTGGCGAACGTGAGCACCTCAGCACGTCGTTCGGCCGAGCTGATCGGGGTAAGTATTGTCATAGCGCTGCCGTTGGGCATTTTATGGGGTGGGCTGCTGGCAAGCGCCCGCCGACGCATTTCACGAGCTATTCTATTTGGGCTGAATACGCTGGTCATGGCATTACCATCGTTCGCGATCTTGCTGTTGGCAATGGAAGTGGTCGCAACCCTGACCTTGCGCACCGGCATTCAGCTGACGTATGTGCAAGGCTATGGGTTCGACCGCCATTTGATACTCCCGGCAGGCTTGCTCGCATTGCGTGGTGCCGCTTATGTAGCCCGCGGATTCCAGATCGCGCAAGAAGATATTCTGGCCCAGGATTGGATTCGTGCAGCGCGGGCGCGCGGATTTAGCGGTATTGCGCTATGGAAACGCCATGTGCTGCCTGCACTACGCTTGCCGGCGATTGGGATTGTGCTGGGAATGCTTCGCGTGATGATCAATAGCTTTATCATCATCGATTATGCGTATGGCTGGGGTGGGTTAGGGCGCAGGATGCTGATGCTCAATAGCAGCGATTTCGACATCGTGTCCAACACTAGTGCGACCGGCGCGGTGCTGGTACTGGTGATCAGCTTTATCATCGTCGACGCGCTCGGGCAACTATCGCTGCGCTACGCCGACCCGCGACTGCGCGAAGTGGATCGTCTCAGATAGAAGGCCGCAGCGTGAACGTGACGAATAGTGTGCTCCAGCGATTACCTATCCGGCTGCGTACCCTGATCTTTGCGCTGAACGCACCACTGCTGCTCGGTAGCTTGCTGGCGGTCGCTATCTGCCTGGGTGTGGTGGCAGCGCCCTTGATCGCCCCGCACGACCCGCTCACGCCAGTGACGCGTATCAGGAGGGCAGCTGGCGACGAAAGCGCCCTACCCACCTGGGACGCCGGAATTACCACTCGGCAGCGACGCATTATCGCGCGATCAGCTGAGCAGATTGTTGTATGGTGGCCGCTACACATTGCTCATGTGTGCAGTTATCGCGCTGGTACGAGTGCTGCTGGGCACACTGCTTGGAGTCTCGCCGGCTGGTATGCCGGATCACGGCGCGTAATCGGCGCTGTCACCAGCGCGCATGGTCGGCTGTGCCGAGCCTCTTCTTCGCGTTCATCGCTATTCCGATCACAGCCAATGCGCTCCAGGGCCATCCGCAGGTCAATAACCCAATCACGGGCGCGATCACCTTCACGATTGTATTAAGCCTAACTGGCTGGGCCGAAACTACATCGCGCACTCGCTTCACCGTGCAGGGTTTGCACACCGCGCCGTTCGTGGAAGCGGCGTATGTGATCGGTCTACGCCGCTGGGCGGTGCTATGGCGTCATATTCTGCCAAATCTGCGCGATGTATTGCTGATCGAAATGGTGGCTGCGCTATCATCGGCGCTGCTGATTGTGGCTGAGCTAGGCTTTTTCTCACTCTTTATCGGTGGCGGCACCGAAGATTTCTACGGCAGCAAGTACCCCGACCCGATCTATGCCGAGTGGGGCAGCATGTTGGCCAAAGGTCTACGCCAGCGCAACCTCGGCATCTGGCTGCTGCTAGAACCGCTGCTCGCCTTTACGATCACGATCCTCGCGTTCAATCTGCTGGCCGAAGGGCTGCGAAGGCGAAGATAAGCTGCGGCCGACATGCCGGAACGCGGCGCTCCCACCGTTGCTGGTGCTACTACTGACGATGGACGATGGACGATAATGCTATCGTCTATCGTCTATCGTCTGATGTATACGAGGATTATGACGCCTGCCGTGGCCCGCCGAAGCTGAACGGAATGTTCCACTTATCCAGCCCAGCCCACAGCACCGCCACCAGCAGCAGCCACATCAGCTGATCGCGCACGCGCAGCAGAAATCGAGCACGTAGCGCGATTGCGGCAGTGTCCTGCGTCACGTACGACAGCCCTTGGCCCGGCAGCGCCAGCAGCTGCGTGATCGCCGCGCTGATGCTGACCTGATCGGCCAGCGCGCCGACGAGCTGCACTGCGATCAGCAGCGACAGCGCCACGACTGCGATGGTAAGCGCGTAGACGGCCGTGACATACCAGCCGCGCGGGCGTGCGCGCACGGGCACCTGGGGAGCCGCCTGCTGCACGGCGACAGCCGGCGCGTTGACCAGCGCCAGCAACTGGGCCGTCAGCGCGGCGGGCGCCTCCCAGCGCATCTCGGCGCGCAGCACCACATCCAATGTCTGGTGCTGGCGGCGATAGCTGGCGCATAGCTCGCACTCGCCCAGGTGCGCGTGAACCAAGGTATCTTCACTTTTCGGATCGAGCGCGAGCAGATCGCGAACATCGTTGCAAATCATCGCGCTCACCTCCTTCCGAACGGCGACAGCCGCATCATAAATGGGTTCATCATCCGCGGCGGCGACTGATCGATCTGCCGGGGCGGCTGCGCTACCGCGAGTGCGGTGGGCGGCTGCTCCTGAGCCGTGAGTATGGCGGCCAGGCGCTCTTTGCCGCGCCGAATATGGCTCTTGACGGTATTGAGCGGAATATCGAGCACCTCGGCGATATCGGTGTATTTCATATCGTCGAAGTAATACAGCGTCAGCACCAGCCGGTGATGTTCATCCAGCTGCGCCAGGGCACGGCGAACCTCGGCGCGCAGCTCCTGCGAATTCGAGCGCCTGGGCTGGATCGGCCCAGCGGTCGTCGTCGGCGACGCTGGACATTGGATCCTGATCCTCGGCATCATCGCTGGGCGGCGCGATCGGCACCTGGCGGCCACGCCTGCGCAGTTCATCGCGCCCAAGGTTGACCACCAGGCGGTACAGCCAGGTGGTGAAGCGGCTTTCGCCGGTATACTGCGGCAGCGCGCGCACCAGGCGCACAAAGGCATCCTGCGTGAGATCAGCCGCATCTTCAGGATTCTTGAGCACGCCCATGGCGATGCTGTAGACGTAGTGCTGCTGGCTCAAGATCAATTGTGTCAGCGCCTCAGGCTCGCCGGCCTGCGCGCGCCGAATGATATCGACAGATGGCTCAGCCACCGTTGAAACCCCCTACTCGCGTCGGCTCGCCTTTCGCAAGCAAACGCGCATCCTGCACGATTCATGAGACGAACGGCGCTACGATTTTGTTGCACCGCGCAGATTGTCTCTTTTGCAGGTTCTTATTGTAGCACAACACCGCTAGCTCCATGTCGGCGTCGGTGAAGTCGGCGCGCTCGCAGTCGGCGGAGCTCAAGGAGATTTGCCGAAGGTTGGCGCCGTGGAACTTGGCGCGGCGCAGGTCCGCTCCGGAGAAGTCGGCCGTCTTGAGATTCGCTTTGGCGAAGTTGCAGTTGGGGAAAGACCCTCGAACGGCGGACACGCCTTCGAACAGGGAGCGCGAGAGGTCCGCCCCGTCGAAGTGGGCGCCGGCCGTCTTGACACCCCGAAAGGCGACCTCGACGAGCGTCGCGCCGGCCAGGTTCGCGCCGGACATGTCCGAGCCGTCGAGTTTCGTGAACGTGAGATCGGCCCCGGCCAGATCCGCGCCCATGAGCGGGCAGCCCTGCATGGACGCCTGCCGAAAACGGGCCCCGGCGAGGAAGACTTTCGAGAGGTCGAGCTGGTCGAGCTTGCAGTGCTCGAAGATCGCCCCGGGAGCGGAGGCGCCCTTGAAACGAACTCCGGCGAGGGTGGCGCGAGAGAAGTCGGTACCGGCGAGCGTCGCGCCGGAGAGGTCGGCGCGGGAAAGGTCGGCGCGCTTGAGGTCTTTGCCGGAAAGGTCCTTGCCCGAGAGATCCGAATCGGTCAGATCGGGCGTGACGTTGATGTTGCGCGTCCGCCAGTCGTTCCACTCGGCCGAAAGCAGCAGGAGGATGTGATCGGGGTTCGGCATCGGTGCGATTCTATGGGAAGTCGGCCGGCGGGTTAGAATGGGTGCGCATGAGTGTCGCCGCCCCCAGCCTCGCCCCTCCTAAGGCGATGGACCGGATCCGGAAGGCGATCGTGGGCGGTCACCCCCTCATCTACGTCCAGTCCTGGGAGGAAGCGCGCGTGGAGCGCCTGGCCCAGCATCTGGCCAAGACCTTTTACGGGTCTCCCGTGCCGCTCGGCATCTGGTCTCTGGTTGACGGCCTCCTGGTCGACGGAATGCCCGTGGCGGACACCCGGGACCCGGTGAAGGCGCTCGAGCACATCCTGCAGACGCAGGGCCGAGCGTTCTACGTGCTGAAGGACTTTCCGAGCGGGGGGGCGCGGCCCGAGATCACCCGGCGCTTGCGCGACCTCTACCGGGGGCTCAAGGACAGGGGCCGGCATGTCCTGCTCGTCTCGCCGCGCCTGCTGCTGCCCGAAGACCTGAAGAAGGAAATCTTCGTCGTCGAGTACGAGCTGCCCGACGAGGGCGAGATCCTTCGAATCCTCGATGGGAACATGAAGAAGCGCCCCGGAGGCCAGGCGCTGGAAGAAGGGTCGGCCCGAAAAATGGCTCTCGCTCTGCGCGGCCTGACGGCCGACGAGATCGGCCACGTCGTTGCCAAGGTCTTCTCCCAGAAGGCGGCGCTCGACGACGAGGCTTTCCTCGAGATCCTGGCCGAAAAAGAGCAGATGTCGAAAAAGGAAGGCGTTCTGGAGTTCGTGCCGCCGCGCTTCTCGATCGAGGACATCGGCGGCTACGAGACCCTGAAGGCCTGGCTCCGGAAGAGGCAGGCCCTCTTCTCCAAGGAGGCCCTGGACGCCGGCATCCCTATCCCGAAGGGCCTGCTTCTCATGGGAATCTCCGGCTGCGGCAAGAGCCTGGCCGTCAAGACGATCTCGACGCTCTGGAACCTGCCGCTCTTCCGCCTGGACATGAACGCTGTCTTTGGCACCGACAACCCCGAGAGCACGTTCCTGAGGGCGCTTCGCTCGGTCGAGGCCGTCTCGCCGGCGGTGCTCTGGATCGACGAGATCGAGATGGGTGTCGGCGGCTACCGGGAAGGCGGCGACGCCTCGATGTCGCGCATTTTCTCCGGGTTCCTGACGTGGATGCAGGAGAAGAGCGCGCTCGTCTTCGTCGCCGCCACGGCCAACAGGATCCACCTGCTGCCCGCCGAGATCATCCGCAAGGGGCGCTTCGACCAGGTCTTCTTCGTGGATCTGCCCAACGAAGAGGAGCGCAAGTCGATCTTCGGCATCCACCTGAAGAAGAACCGCTGCGATGCGGCGCGGTTCGACCTGGTGTTCCTCGCGAAGGCGACGAAAGGCTGGAACGGCGCCGAAATCGAGCAGGCTGTCGTCAGCGCAGCGATCGAGGCCTATTCCGAAAAGCGCGCCGTGGCCGAGGACGACCTCCACCGCACCATCTCCGCGACGGTGCCCCTGGCCGTCACCATGGAAGAGCAGATCAAGGCCATCCGGAGCTGGGCCCACGACCGCGCGTTAAACGCGAGCAAGAACTAGTTCCGACCTCCCTCTCCCCACGGGAGAGGGATGGGGTGAGGGGCGAACCGAAGCCGAGGAATGTTCTGGGTTGGCCGCAGTTTCCCCCTCACCCTGCCCTCTCCCGGAGGGAGAGGGTGATGACCTGGTCTCCCGTCAGTTCCTGGTGGTGTCGAGGTCGTCGGGCCGGAACGGGGCGAGAAACCGCATGCGGTTGCGCCACTCGAGCATGCGGCCGGTCAGCGCCTCGTAACGGGCTGAAAGCGAGTCCATCTCGAGGAACGATTGCAGCTCGGGCGGGGCGTAGCGCAGGCGCAGGGCGATCTCCGAGGCGAGGCGTTCGGGCGAGAGGATGCCGTCGGGCAGGGGGGGAAGCTCGAGCTCCGAGGCGATCTCGGCAAACGCCGAGGCGGCGGCTGAGACCGCGCCGTCCCGGTCCGCCCGCGTCGTGAACGCGGCGGCAGGGATCTCCTCGACCCGGGCCAGGCGGTACGGGTCCGGGTCGGCCTCGTCGAGGACGCGGTAGCGGAAGCGGCCCTCGAGCACGATGTTGAAGCGGCCGTCCTCCAGGTCCTCGGATTCCACGATCTCTCCCGCGCCTCCGACTGCATAGATCGGCGGCGGCTCGTCCGCGCTCTCCCAGCCGGGTTTCAGCATGGCCATCCCGATCAGGCGCTCTCCGGCGAGGGCGTCGACGACCATGGCGCGGTAGCGCGGCTCGAAAACGTGGAGCGGGAGCAGCGTCCCCGGCAGGAGCACGACGCCCGGCAGGGGAAAGAGCGGGAGCCGGCGCGCGCTCACCGGCGCTCCCTGGCCGCGGCCGCGTTGAGCGCCACGACGTAGCTCGCGACCTGCCGGATCTCTTCGTCGCTCAGTTTGCCTTGGAACTTCGGCATGGGATCGCGCCCTTCACGGACCTGCTTCTCGATCGAGGCAAGGCTGCCATCGCCGCGCCAGGTGCCGTCGATCAGGTTGGCGAATGGAAACTTGCTCGCTGTGATCGTGTCGCCGTCTCCATTGGAATTGTGACACGAGACGCAGCGCCGCTCGAAAATGCGCCGGCCGGCGGCGAGGTTCTGGTCCGACGTGTCGACTTCGGGCAGCCGGTGCTCCCGGCAGCTCGCAAGCGAAGCGAAGCTGGCGGTGAAGGCGAAAAGGAGGAGGGCGAGCGGGGAGGTGGGGGCCAGTTGTCGCCGCGGCACGGCGCGAAGTCTAACCTCCCGGCTGCCGAAACGGCGGGGTTGAGCAATTCTTGATGCTTTCCGGAGCCGCCGGCTTGCGTGCTAACGTCCCCGCGTGGCCGACCCGAAAGACCGCTATCCCGAGAACCCGGCCGGCAAGTACTACGTCGACTCCCAGTGCATCGACTGCGACGTTTGCCGCGTCACGGCCCCTGTCAACTTCCGCCGCGAGGAGGACAAGGGCTTTTCCTACGTTTTCGCGCAGCCCACAACGCCCGACCAGGAGGCCCAGTGCCAGGAGGCCAAGGACTCCTGCCCGGTCGAGGCGATAGGGGATGACGGGTAGGAACCCTTGCTGTCATTCCGAGGAGCGTAGCGACGAGGAATCTACTCCGGGGTGAGACCGACGGGAGTAGATCCCTCGACTTCGCTCGGGATGACAGGTGTGGTGGCGCTCAGGACGAAAGCGTTCGGAAGTACTCGATCGTCCGCTTGAGGCCGTCTTCGAGGAGGACGCGGGGCTCCCATCCCAGCAGATTCTTCGCCTTGGTGATGTCTGGCTGGCGGACCTTGGGGTCGTCGACCGGCAGGGGATTGAAGACGATCTTGGATTTCGTCCCTGTGAGCTTCTGGATCGTTTTCGCGAAGCCGAGGACCGAGAGCTCGGCGGGGTTGCCGACGTTGACGGGGTTCTTCTCGTTCGAGAGCAGCAGCCGGTAGATTCCGTCGACCAGGTCCGAAACGTAGCAGAACGACCGCGTCTGCGAGCCGTCGCCAAAGACCGTCATGGGCTCTCCGGCCAGCGCCTGGCCGATCAAGGCCGGCACGACGCGCCCGTCGCGCGGGCGCATGCGCTCGCCGTACGTGTTGAAGATGCGGACGATGCGGGTGTCGACGCCGTTGGCTCGCTGGTAGGCCATGGTGATCGCCTCGGCGAACCGTTTTGCCTCGTCGTAGACGCCGCGCGGGCCGATCGGGTTGACGTTGCCCCAGTAGGTTTCGGGCTGGGGGTGGACGAGCGGGTCGCCGTAGACCTCGGAGGTGGAGGCGAGAAGGAACCGCGCGCCCTTGGCCTGAGCCAGGCCGAGGGCGTTGTGCGTTCCGAGCGAGCCGACCTTCAAGGTCTGGATGGGCAGCTCCAGGTAGTCGATGGGCGAGGCGGGGGAGGCGAAGTGCAGGACCGCCTCGAGCGCCCCGTCGACCGCGATGAACTTCGTCACGTCGTGGAAGACGAACGAGAACTCCTTCCGGCTCTCGAGGTGCGCGATGTTGCGCCTTTTGCCGGTCAGCAGGTTGTCCATGGCGACGACGTGGTGGCCCTCGGCGAGCAGCCGCTCGCAGAGGTGGCTCCCGAGAAAGCCCGCGCCGCCGGTGACGAGGACTCTCATGGGCGGCCGACTCCCGTGTAGTTCCAGCCAGCGGTCCGCAGCTCGGCCGGATCGTAGACGTTGCGCAGGTCGATCAAGGTCTTCGACTTGAGCTTTCTCCCGAGCTCTCCTAAGTCGAGCGCGCGGAACTCGTTCCACTCCGTTGCGAGGACGACGAAGTCGGCTCCAGCCGCGCAGTCGTAGGCGTCGCTGGCGTAGGTCAGCTGCGGGAAGACGGCCTTCGTGTTCTCCATCGCAGCCGGATCGAAGGCGCGCACGCGCGCACCGGCTTTCAAGAGATCGGCCACGACCGCCAGCGCCGGCGACTCCCGGATGTCGTCCGTCTCGGGCTTGAAGGAGAGGCCCAGCACCGCCGCGGTCTTGCCGGAGAGCGGGCCCACGGCCCCTGCGATCTTGTCGACCATGTGCGCCTTGGTCTGCGCGTTGACGCGCATCGTGGCCTCGATCAACTCGAAGACGTACCCGTGCTGCCTCGCGACGTCGGCCGCCGCGGCCGTGTCCTTCGGAAAGCAGGACCCGCCAAAGCCCGGGCCCGGCAGCAGGAAGCGGGAGCCGATCCGGGGGTCGAGGCCCATGCCGGTTGCGACGTCCTCGACGTTGGCGCCCATCAACTCGCACAAGCGGGCGATCTCGTTGATGAATGAGATCTTGACGGCCAGGAAACCGTTCGAGGCGTACTTGATCAGCTCGGCCGAGGCCACGTCCGTGATCACGAACGGCGTCTCGCGCAGGAAGAGCGGCTTGTAGATCTCCTTCATGATCTCGATGGCGCGGGCGTCGGAGGCGCCGATCACGATACGGTCGGGCTCCAGGAAGTCGCCCACGGCCGAGCCCTCCCGGAGGAACTCGGGGTTGGAGACGACCGAGAACTCGAAGCGGCCGTTCGATCCGCGGATCGTGTCCTCGATCATCCGGCCGGTCCCCGTCGGCACGGTGGACTTCGTGACGACGACCTTGTAGCCGTTCATGTGGAGAGCGACGGCCTCGGCGACCTCGCGCACGAAGGTCAGGTCGGGCGAGCCGTCGGGCCGCGGCGGTGTGCCCACCGCGATGAAGATGGCGAGCGCGCTCTCGACGCCGGACTTGATGTCGGTCGTGAACCGCAGGCGCCCCTTGCGCTCGTTGCGGGCCACCAGCTCCTCGAGCCCGGGCTCGTAGATGGGGATGACGCCCTTTTCCAGGGCCGCGATCTTCGCCTCGTCCTTGTCGACGCAGATCACGTTCATGCCGAGATCGGCGAGGCCGGCCCCGGTCACCAGGCCCACGTATCCCGTTCCGATCATGCAGATGTTCATAAGAGTCCGCCTGTTGCGGCGCCAAAGGCGTCGCCGCCGACTTCTCCCTCTCCCCTCGGGAGAGGGCCGGGGTGAGGGGCGTTCTCATGCATGGACTTGCTTCCTCCACCACTCGACCGACCGCCGCAGGCCTTCCGCCAGCCCGACGCGGGCCCGGAACCCGAGGAGGCGCTCGGCCTTCTCGACTGCGGCGTACGTGACCGGCACGTCTCCGGGTTGTTCCGGTTGGCGGTCGAGCTTCGCCGTCTTGCCCGTCGCCGCTTCGATCGCGCGGACGAGCTCCGCCAGCGTCACCGGGTGCGCGCCGCCGAGGTTGACGATTTCAAACGGGATCGTCGAGTCGAGCGCCGCCTCGACGCCGTCGGCGATGTCGTCGATGTACGTGTAGTCGCGGCGGGACGACCCGTCGCCGTAGAAGGGGATCGGGATGCCGCCGTCGATCGAACGGATGAAGCGGGCGATCGCCATCTCGGGGCGCTGCCTCGGGCCATAGACCGTGAAGAACCGCAGGCAGACGGCCGCCAGCCCCCGGAGGTAATGGTAGTTGTAGACGAGCAGCTCGCCCGATCGCTTGGTCGTGGCGTACGGCGAGATCGGCCGGTCGATCGGGTCCTCCTCGGCGAAGGGGAGCTTCGCGTTGACGCCGTAGACGGAGGACGACGACGCGAAGACGAAACGGGGGTTGCCGTGCGCGACAGCCGCTTCGAGCAGGTGGAGCGTGCCGATGCAGTTGACCTCTTCGTAGAGGACCGGCTGGGCGAGCGAGGGGCGAACGCCGGCGCGCGCGGCCAGGTGAAGCACGGCGTCGAAGCCTTCTTCCGCAAAGAGCCGGAAGACGAGGGCTCGGTCGCGGATGTCCCCTTCGGCGAGGCGGTAACAGGAGTTCGAAAGGTGAGCCTTCACGTTCCGGCGCTTCACGGCCGGGTCGTAGAAATCGTTGAAGTCGTCGAGAACCACGACCCGGTCGCCCCGGGTGAGGAGGCGGTCGACGAGGTGCGAGCCGATGAACCCGGCTCCTCCCGTGACGAGCAGCTTCACGAAGCGGACTTCGGCGGTGGCGCCGGCGTGGGCGTGGCCGCGGCGGCTGCCGTCTTCTTCGCTGCGTCGTACTCCGTCTTGATCGCGGCCTTCTGGCGGTCCTTGATGAGCCAGCGTAGCAGCGCCGACTGGTCCACGCCGACGACGAGCCGGTTGGCGGCGTCGAAGAGCGCCGGGTCGTTGATGAGTTTGCCCGCCGTGCCCTGTCCCTCGTCGAGCTTGCGCCCGATCGATTCGAGCTGTTCCGAGAAGGTCTTCAAGTTCTGCGTGAAGGCTCTTCCAAACTCCTCGTCGTGCAGCAGGATCGGGAGCGCTCCCTTTCCGGTCTCGAGGTTGTGTGTGATCTTCGCCAGCGAGACGGCGGCCGCCGACAGATTGTCCACGAGAAGGTAGACCTTCTTCTTTCCCTCCGGGTCGGAGATCAGGGCGGGGAGCAATCCGGAGTTCGATCTCAGGCCTTCGTCCAGCTTGGCGAAGACGGACTGGACCGACCGGATGGCTCCCGCGAGCGAGGCCGATGTCTCCTTGCCGTACTTGTCGTCGAAGAAGAGCTTGCCGGCCAGCCCGTTGCCGGTTTCGATTTTCTTCAACATGGAGTTCAAGGAGTGCAGGGACTCGTTCAGGTTGTTGCCAAGGCGCTTGGACTCGTCGCTGTTGGTCGTGATCGCCCCGAGAAAGCCCTCGCCCTTCTCGGTGCGGCCGAGGATGTTCTTCAAGGAGCTGGCGATGGCCGAGAGGTCCGGCAGGAGGTCGCCGCCCCCCTCGAGCAGCTTGTCGATGCCTCCTCCGGGCGCGGCCGGGATCTCGCCCTCGACGGGCACCTCCGGCTCGTCCATCTTGCCGCCCTCGAGTTCGATGTACTTGTCGCCCAGCAGGCCGATCGTCTTGATCGAGGCGCGCGTGCCCTTGCGCAGGCGCGGCGCCGCGCGGCGGTCCACGTCGTAAACGACCCGGACGGTCCGGTCGGCCGGGTCCGCCGTCAGCACGACCTCGATGACGTTGCCGACGTTCACTCCGCTCAGCCGGACGTTGTTGCCGGCGACGAGCCCCGACGCGGACTCGAAGCGGGTCACGTAGGGCAGCTTCTTCTTCCAGAGGTTGGCGCGCTGCCCGACCATGAAGATGCCTGCCATCGAGGCGACAAGTGCCACGAGCACGACGATCCCAACGCGGAACCGGCGGCCCACCTGTGGTTCGGCCATGCTGCTCCTCTATTCCGTGCTTCCCGTGGTTGCCTGGACGGCCTGGAACGTACCTGTTCCGCACGGAAAGCCCATCGCTCGAAAGTATTCCTGGAGCACGGGGTGGCCGCCGCGCGTGGCTTCGTCGAACGTTCCGATGAACTGAAAGCGTCCCTGGTGCAGGAAGGCGATCCGGTCGGCCACCGTCCGGGCCGCGACGACGTCATGGGTCACGACCAGAGAGGTCGTCTTGAGGCGTTCGTTGATGCTCACGACGAGCTGGGAGATCTTTTCGGACGTCACCGGGTCGAGGCCGGTCGTCGGCTCGTCGTAGAGGATCATGTCCGGCTCGAGCGCGATCGAGCGCGCGAGGGCGACCCGCTTCTTCATTCCACCCGAGAGCTCCGAGGGCATTTTCTTCTGGGTGCCCGGCAGGCCCACCAGGTTGAGCTTGTCGGCGACCATGTCGGCAATCTCGGCGGGCGACTTGTCGGTGTGCTCGACTAAGGGGAAGGCCACGTTCTGTTCGACGTTCATGGAATCGAAGAGGGCGCCGCCCTGGAAGAGCATCGCGATGCGTTTGCGGACGGGCGCCAGCTGCTCCTCGGAGAGGTCGATCACGGACTCACCGAAGACGAGCACGTCCCCCTCGTCCGGCCGGGTGAGGCCGTTGATGTGGCGAAGCGTCACGCTCTTTCCGGTGCCCGACGGGCCGAGGATGCAGAGCACTTCGCCGCGGCGAACCTTGAGGTTGACGCCCGCCAGGACCTCGCGATTGCCGTAGCGCTTCCACACGTCGCGGAACTCGACGATCGTGTCGCCCCGCGGCACGACGCCGCTGTGACGGTTCGACAGGCCGCTGACGTGCGGGCTCATAGCGACAGGAACAGCTTGGTCAGGAAGAAATCGGAGACCAGGATGCAGATCGAGGCGATCACGACTGTTCGGGTCGTCGCGACGCCGACCGCCGATGCCCCGCCTTCGACATGCAATCCGTTGTAGCAGCCGATCGCGGCGACTTCGAGGCCGAAGAAAAAGGTCTTGCCGATACCGCTGCCGAGATCCGAGATCGTGAGCTGCGACCAGATGCTGCCAAAGTAGTCCTGCGCCGTAATGTTGAGCTCGACGACGGCAATGCCGAGCCCCCCGAGGATGCCGAGCATGTCGGCTAAGGCCGTCAGAATCGGCATCATGAGCACCGTGGCGAGCACACGCGGCGCAACCAGGCGGCGCATGGGCGAAATCGCCATCGCGCTCATCGCGTCGACCTGCTCGGTGACGGTCATGGAGCCGAGCTCCGCCGTGATGCCGGAGCCAACCCGCCCTCCCACCATCAGAGCGGTCAACACGGGCCCGAGTTCCCGGACGAGCGACAGGGCCACGACGCGGCCGACGAAGGTCTTTCCGCCGAACGCCGCCAGCGAATAGGCGGTTTGCACAGCCAGGACGGCGCCCGTGGAGAACGCCGTAATCCCGGTGATCGGAACCGACTTCACGCCGATCTCATCCATCTGCTTGAGCATCTCGGTGGGGTAGAAGGGGCGGGTCACGCAGGCCACGAACGTCTGGCCGATGAGCTGGAAGAGGCCTCCGAGGTATTCGACAGACGCCTGCCCCTTCCGGCCGAACCGGTCGACGAAGCGCAGCCACCCGATGTTGCGGTAGAAAAGTGAGGTCGCGGATTCCTGCGGTCCAATGGGCATGCGGTCGGGCATTGTAGAACGCCCGTTTGCGCCCTGTAAACGCCGGGCGCAGGAAGAGTTGCGCGTTTGCTAGTCTGTGAGCATGGCCCGCCTCGTCCGCTTGCTGCATGACACGGCGGTTTGGGTCACGATTGTCGTCTCCACCGTGGCCTTTCGGCATTCCGGCGATGTTCGCCGCCCTCGTGCCGCCCCGAGGCGACTGGTTCACGCGTTTCGCCCGCGGCTGGGCCCGCACGATCCTGTTCGTGACGGGCGTCCGGCTGCGGGTGCTTCACCTCGAGCGGATCGAAGCGGGCCGGAGCACCGTCATCGTGGCCAACCACTCGAGCATGGCGGACATCCTCGTGCTCTTTGCGGGGCTTACCGGTCCAGATCCGCTTCATGGCCAAGCGCAGCGTCTTCCGCACGCCGATTCTCGGCTGGGGTATCGCGGCGGCCGGCTTTGTCCCGGTGGACCGCGGAGATTCGGTGCGCGGACGCCTGTCGGTCGAGGTGGCGCTCAAGAGACTCTCCGGAGGGCGTTCGATCGTCGTGTTTCCCGAGGAGACGCGTTCCTCCGGAGAGCTCCTGCCGTTCAAGAAAGGGGCCGCGCTCGTCGCGATCCGGGCAGGACTGCCGATGCTGCCGATCGCCATCGTCGGCACATCCCGCGTCCTGCCGCGCGGCTCGCTGCGGTCCGCACCCGGCCCGGTCACCCTCGTCGTCGGGGAGCCGATCGAGACCGTCGGGAAGACGGACGAGGACCGGCATGACCTGACGCGGATCGCGCGGGAAGCTATCGAGAGGCTGCGGGCCGAGGCTGGAGTCAAGACTGCTGTCATCCCGAGCGAAGCGAGGGATCTACCCCCGCCGGGTCCAAGGCGACGGGAGTAGATTCCTCGTCGCTGTGCTCCTCGGAATGACATTGCTGCCGTGATAATTTGAGTTCGTGGCAACCAGCACGGAGCTCACCGAGGAGAGAGTTCTCGAGGTCCTGAAGACCGTCCGCTTTCCCGGGCCTCTCGCGCGACATCGTCTCGTTCGGTTTCGTCAAGGACCTCACGGTCGGGGGAGGCAACGTCGCCTTCCGCCTGGAAATCGTGACCGAGTCCCCGCGCGCGGCCGAGGAGATCCAGCGGGACGCGACCGAGAAGCTGCGGGCGCTGCCCGGCGTCCACGCCGTCACGATCAAGCTCGACCTCAAGTCGCCCGCCCAGGCCCCGCCGCGCGGGGCGGTCGGCGCGCCCGTGCCCGACGCGGCGATCCTGAAGGACGTGCGGTTCAAGATCGCCGTCGCCTCGGGCAAGGGCGGCGTCGGCAAGTCCACCGTGACGGCGAACCTCGCCCTCGCGCTCGAGCGCCTGGGCTTCCGCGTGGGCCTGATGGACTCCGACATCTACGGGCCCTCGCAGCAGATGATGATGGGCATCGACGAGAAGCCGTTCGTCAACGAGGAGAACCAGATCGTCCCGATCGTTCGGTATGGCGTGAAGGTCATCTCGCTCGGGTTCCTGATGGACGTCGACCAGCCCGTCATCTGGCGCGGGCCCATGGTCATGAAAGCCGTCGAGCAGTTTCTCCAGGATGTCGCGTGGGGGAGCCTCGACTTCCTCCTCGTCGACCTGCCTCCGGGCACGGGCGACGCGCAACTCACGCTGACGCAGAAGATCCACCTCTCGGGGGCCGTGATCGTCACGACGCCGCAGGACGTCTCCCTGATCGACGCGCGCAAGGGCCTCGCCATGTTCCAGAAGGTCAATGTTCCGGTTCTCGGCATCGTCGAGAACATGTCGTACTTCCTGTGTCCTTCGTGCGGCCACCGCGAGGAGATCTTCAAGCACGGCGGCGGAAAGCGCACGGCCGAGCAGCTGAACGTGCCGTTCCTCGGCGAGATCCCGCTCGACCCGAAAGTCGTGGTCGGCGGCGACAGCGGCCGGCCGATCGTCGCCAGCGACCCGAAGTCGGCGGCCACCGAGGCCTACATGCGCATCGCGGAGACGATCAAGAAAACCCTCTCCGCTTGAAGTTCAAGCCGGCGCTCTGGACGATCCTGGCCGCCGCATGTCTCCTGCGCTGTTTCCGCCTCGACTCCTTTTCCTACGGCCTCGACGAGATCACGCAGGCCTGTATTTCGTGCAGGGAGACTGGAGCTTCTTCTGGGAGAAGCTGCGGTTCGACGCCGTGCACCCGCCCCTCGACTACCTCGTGACGCGGGCGTCGAGGCGCTCCACCCGGCCGACTGGGTGCGCAAGCTGCCCGACGTCCTCTGGGGAACAGGCGCGATCGCCGCTCTCGCGCTGCTGCTCAAGCGGCGCGCTGGAGAGGGAGTTGCCCTGATGGCGGCTCTGCTGCTCGCGCTGGCGCCGTTCCACGTCCGGTACTCGCAGGAGCTCCGCCCGTACTCGCTCGGCCTCCTCCTGGTCTGCGTGTCGATGCTGGCTCTCGACGCGTTTCTCTCTCGCGCCACTGCGATTCGGCTCTCCGGACTCTTTCCTCGCCTGCCTGGCGACCGCCTACGCGCTCTATCTCGCAGCCTTCGTCCTCGGCATTGCGGGGCTGGGGCTCCTGCTCGACGAGGCGTTTTCGAACGACGCGGATCGGCGCCGCACGGCGCGCCGGTTTCTGGCTTTCAGTCCCGCTCTTTCTCCTGGCCTTGTATCTGGCCTACTTGCCCTGGGTACCGGTCGTCCTCGAGGCGGCGCGACGGCCTCCCTTCTGGGAGAAACCTCCGCTGACCTTCGAACGGCTGACGCGGTTCCTGTCGTTCTTCAGCTTCGCCCCGAACGATGGCCAGCCGCTCGGCCGAAAGGGCCCGCTCTACGTCGCCCTGGTGGTCCTGGGCCTCGCCCTGTCGGTTCGCTCGCGCGCGACGCGATTCCTTGCTGTCTGGTTGCTCGCGGGTTGCGCCGCCATCGAGGTCCTGGAGCAGATCCACCCCCACTGGTACGTGACACGGCATTTCCTCGCCGCAGGTCTGGTTTTTCCGGCGCTCGCAGCAGTGGCTCTCGTTGATCTCTTCCGGAGGCAGAAGACGCGGCTCCTCGCCGCCGCGCTCGTGGCGCTCGTGCTGTTTTTCGATGCCCGGTCCCTGGCGGTGTATTACCGGGAGGGACGGCCCGACTGGAGAACGCTCGGACGCGCGCTACGGGAAAGGCCGAAGTCGGAGAGGATCTTCACGGAGAACTGGTACACGGCTCTTTGCGTCGCGTTCTACACCGTGGGACCCGAGTTTCTCTATAAGCGAGGCCACACGTCGCCCGAAGTCCTCTCGCTCGACGGCGAGGCGATTCGGCTGGCCTGGTCCTGGCCGCCCGGCACGACGGCCTGGCTCGTCCTGGGCGGGAGCCCTGAGTCGGAAGAATTGCGAAGATGGTCGAGCTTCTTCCCGGCTGAGAGTTTCCCGAAGGCCGAGGACGCCACGCTCCTGCGCCTCGACCCGTCCCTTTGGGGCCGCATGGCCCAGACCGTCCCGCATCCCGCCGGCAAATAGAATGGGGAAGTGGCCCGTGTTGGTTTTGAGATCGTCGGACGGATCGATGAGGCCGAGACCATTGCGGTCGGCCACGGAATCCGTGAGATCAAGAGGCTTCGCCGGGCCTACGGGCCCGGTCGGTGGCGCAAGCGCAAGGGAGTAGCGACGGTTCGCTTCGCCGACAGAACCGAGGCCAGGGCGGAGGTACACTGGTATGAGGCAACGGGAGTGGGAAAGCGTGAGTTCAAGATCAAACGACTTCTCGAGTGACGCCAATGAAGAAGAAGACACTCAACGGCGCTAGTCTCGTAATCTGTGTCGCGAATTCCGGGTTCCCGGCTTCGCTCGAACCCCGGAAGATCTACCGCTGCCTCGGCAGCGTGCGGGCGGGACGAAACGCGCTTCTAAGGGTCATCGACGAATCCGGAGAGGAATACCTTTACCCCAAGAGGCTTTTCGCGTCCGTTCGCCTTCCCGCTTCGGTCCGGCAGGCTCTCGCGCTGGCCAGCTAGCCGGGCCTATGCCCGCCACCGTCGAGCTCGTGAGAGGCGACATCACGGCGCTCCAGGTGGACGCGATCGTGAACGCGGCGAACGAGGAACTGCAGCTCGGCAGCGGCGTGGCGGGAGCGATCCGGCGGCGCGGGGGAGCTGCGATCCAGGAGGAATGCGACCGGATCGCGTACTGCCCGACGGGAGACGCCGTCGTGACCGGCGGAGGCTCGCTGCCGGCGCGCTGGGTGATTCACGCCGTCGGTCCGGTGTGGGGAGGAGGCGGCGAGGGAGAGGAAGGACTTCTTGCCTCTACTGTGCGCAATGCTCTGACCCGCGCCGAAGAGATCGGCGCGAAATCCGTCGCGCCGCCAGCGATCTCGACGGGTGTCTACGGTTTTCCGCTCGATCGGGCGGCGAGAATCTCGGTCGTCACGGCGAAGGAATTCGCTCGAAGCTCCCGCGTCGTCGAGCGGATCACCTTCTGCCTCTTCAATGACGCTGCAATGACCGAGTTCGAGCGCTCCTTTAGGCCTCCGTTAGAAAAAGTATGATCGCGGCCGGATGTATCCGCCTCTCACCATAGGCGCCGTTCTCCTTTCCGTCTTCGCAGCCGTTTCTCCGTCTCCCTCCGATTACGCAGCGCTCGAGGCCGCGAAGAACGTGGGGCTGGCGTCTCTCGAGGAGGACGACCTCGCGGAGGCGGGCAAGCGATTTGCCGCAGTCCGGAAGCTCGCTCCCGGCGAGCCGCTCGGCTGGGCCAATGGCGCCGTTGCGGCGCTGCGGGGGAAGGACCTGGCCTCGGCGCAGAAGCTGCTCGCCGAAGCGCTGCGGCTGGCCGCCGCCGACGCGCGTGTGCTGGCACTGGAGGGCGTTCGGCTCGAGCAGGCGGGCGATACGTCGGGCGCCGTCCTTGCCTTCGAGAAGGCGGCCGCGGCGCGGCCCGGGGACATCGCCTCGGAATGGAGCGCGGCCCGTCTTTCAGCCGACAAGGGGGCAGAGGGCCGAAAGCAGGCGATTCGCGATGTCGAGGAGGCTCTCCAGCGGGCGCCGGCGAACCTCTTTCTCCTTTTGCGCCTCTCCGAGTACGCAAGGGAAAGCGGAGACTCCGCGACAGCTCTGGCGGTCCACGGGCGCGTGGTTTTTCTCGCTGCGGGGGACGCGAAGCTCGAACGGGCGCTCGAGGAGGCGAAAGCGGCCCTGGCGGCCGGGGACGCCAAAGCGGCGTCGCTCAAGTACCGAATCGTCGAGAACCTCCTCCGCGCGACGCCGCGCTACCAGCAGGCCCGCCACGACGTGGACCCGGGCGTCGTCGGGATTCCGCTGGAGGACTGGACGCCGGATCTCGCGGCGAGAATGCGCGCGCGCTCGGCGAAGGGAATCCCGGTCGCGTTCGCCGTCCGTGCGGACGCCGGACTGGCGGCCGCAGGAGGCGTTGTGACGGTGCGGCCCGCCGGCAAGGACGGCCGCGATCTCGTTCTGGCCGGCAGCGGCGGCCTGCGGGTCGCGCGGGCCGGCCCTGACGGTTACCGCGTCGGCCCGGCACTCCCGGGGTCCGCGTCCGAGGACGTCGCCGTTGCAGACGTGACCAATTCCGGCGAGCTCGACCTCTTGACGCCCGGCGCGCTGTGGACAGCCTCCCCCCAGGGCTACACGAGGGCCGCGCTGCCCGCCGGAGACCGGGTCGTGCCGCTCGATTTCGATTCGGACGGCGACCTGGATGTTTACGTTTCAGCGAAGGCGGGCGACCGGCTCTTGCGCAACAACCTCGACCAGACGTGGACGGACGTGACGGCGGCTTCGGGCCTGCCGCCGGGCCTCGTCTCCCGGATGGCGGTCGCCGGCGACTTCGACCGGGACGGCGACACGGATCTGCTGGTCGTGAAATCTGACGGCGGCCTGTTACTCCTCGACAACATGCGCGGCGGGCGCTTTACCGAGAAGGAGGCGGGGCTTCCAAAGTCGGGCTCGATTCGCGGAATCGCCGCCGGCGATCTGAACGCGGACGGGCGCCTCGATCTCGTCTGGACCTCCGAGGAGGAAACCTTCGTGTCCGTCAATCGCGGGGATGGAACGTTCCTCCCGCCCAAGGCGCTGGGCGGTCCCGGCGGCACGCCGCTTCTCTTCGACTTCGACAACGACGGCTTTCTCGATCTGTTCGTGGCGAACCCGAAGGGGCCGTCGGCTCTCTGGCGGGGAGACGGAGCGGGAGGATTCGCTCCGGCCTCGATCGGGACCCTTCCGGCCGCGCTGTCTGCCGCCGCGATCGACTTCGACCACGACGGCGACCTCGACCTGGCCCTGGTGACCCCGTCGGGCGGCGTCGTCCTGTACGAGAACCGCGGCGGCAATGGAAACGGCTGGATCGACGTCGCCCTCGAAGGGCTGCCCACGGGCTCGGCCAAGGTCAACCGTTTGGGGTACGGGTCGGAGATCGAGGTCAAGGCCCAGGACCTCTACGCCTATCGCGTCGCTGCTTCGCCGGTGACGCATGTCGGTCTCGGCTCGCGGCGCAAGGCCGACGTCCTGCGGATCGTCTGGACCAACGGCGTGCCGCAGAACGCTCTCGACCCGCCCGTCCGCACGGTCGTCAAGGAGGTCCAGCAGCTCAAGGGCTCCTGTCCGTTCCTTTACGCCTTCGACGGCGAAAGGTGGCGTTTCGTGACCGATGCCCTCGGGCGCAGCCCGGCCGGCTTGCTCTACGACGGCGTGCACCAGGCCCCGGCGGACACGCGGGAGTGGCTGGTCGTTCCGGGCGACTGGCTCCAGCCCAAAGACGGCAAGCTCCTGCTCGACTTCACCGAGGAGCTCTGGGAGACGGCGTACTTCGATTACGCGGAGGTCCTCGCCCTCGACCATCCGAAAGGCGTCGCGTTCGTCGCCAACGAGAAAATGGTCCCGCCTCCTTTTCCGCCGAAGGCCCTGTTCAGCGTCTCACGGCCCTTCGTGCCGAGAGCGACAGACGAGCGCGGCCGCGACCGAACCCCTGAGATCGCGGCGGAGGACGGCCGGTATCTCGCCGGGTTTGCGCCGACGCGCTACCAGGGCATCGTCGGAGAGCACGAGCTCGTGCTCGAGCTGCCCGAGGCGAGGCGGGCCCGGCGCGTCCTGTTGTATTTGACAGGTTGGATCTTCTACGCCGACACCTCGATCAACGTTTCCCTGTCGCAGCGGCGGGATCTTGCGCCTGTTGGGCCCGTGCTCGAAGTGCCCGACGGCCGGGGAGGCTGGAAGGCGGCCCTGCCCGCCATGGGGTACCCGGCCGGCAAGACGAAGACGATGCCCGTGGACCTCTCGGCCGTCCTCGACCGCGCCGACCCGCGCGTGCGCATACGGACGAACCTCGCGATCTACTGGGACCGGATCTGCTACACGGTGGACGAGGAGCCCGCGCCGCGGCGTCTGACGGCGGCGCCTCTTGTTTCGGCCGACCTCTTCTTCCGCGGTTTCTCGCGAATGACTCGCGAGTCCGACGACGGCCCCCAGGTTTTCGTGCACGACGACGTCGAAACCTCCCCGCGCTGGGCCGACATGGCTGGCCTGTACACGCGGTTCGGCGACGTGGCGGCTCTGCTCGCGGCGGCCGACGACCGCTCCGTCGTCATGAAGGGTGGCGACTGTGTGCGCCTCGCCTTCGACGCCTCGAGGCTTCCGACGCTGCCTCCGGGCTGGGTGCGCGACTGGCTCGTCGTGCTCGACGGCTGGGACAAGGACGCCGACAAGAACACGGTCGCCGGGCAGACCGTCCTGCCCCTGCCGTTCCACGGCATGGACGACGCGCGCTACGGCGAGCAGCCGTTTCCCGAGACGGAGGCGCACCGGGACTTCGCCCGGGAGTACCTGACGCGCCCGGGAGGGCCCGAGGAGTTTCGGGATGCCGTCAGGAAGCAGAAGGCTCCGAGCGGCGGACAGTGAAGAGACGGGATGCTGCGGGCCCGCTGTTTCCGTGGGTGCTTGCGCTCGGTTTCGTTCTGACAGGATGCCTGGCCTCGGCCGGCGGCGGCGCCAGGCCCGAGCCCGGCGTCTTCCAGGACATCACGGATCTGTCGGGTATCCGCTTTCGCTTCGCCCTGGACCTGCGCCACCTCAAGATGATTGCAACGATGAACGGCGGCTGCGCCTTCGGCGACTACGACGGCGACGGGCTCCCGGACCTCTACGTGACCAATTCCATCGCCAAGTGGGGCAAGCCGAACACGAAGGACTGCGGTCACCTGTTCCACAACCTCGGCGGCGGGCGCTTCGAGGACGTCACGGAGAAGTCGGGCATCCGGGCGTGCGGGCTCGGCATGGGCGCGTTCTGGGTCGACCTCGACGGCGATGGAAAGCTCGACCTCTATCTCACCAACGTCGGCGCGAACGCCGTCTGGTTCAACCGGGGAGACGGCACGTTCGAAGAGGGCAAGGACACCGGCCTCGAGGATCCGCTCTTTTCCGTGGGGGCGGGGTTTTTCGACTACGACGGCGACGGCAAGGTGGACGTCGTCGTCGTCAACTATCTCGACAGCACGCCCGAATGGGAGGTGGCGCAGCCCCAGCTCGAGCTGCGCCTTCCCGAGGACTACATCGGGCAGCCTTCCCATCTCTACCGCAACCTGGGAGGCCGCAAGTGGCGCGACGTGACGAAGGAAGCCGGCCTCGCGATCGATCCCCGCGAGACGAAGGCGCTCGGCGTCGCCGTGCTCGACTACGACGGCGACGGCCACCCGGACCTGTATTTCGTCAACGACCGGGTCAGCAACAGGCTCTTCCGGAACAAGGGAGACGGGACCTTCGAGGAGACGACGTCCGAGACCGGCGCCGGCGTGCTCGGGCCACGGGCCCGAGCGGGCATGGGAGTCGCCGTCGGCGACCCGTTCGACAGCGGGCGGCCGAGCCTCGTGGTCACCAACTTTGGAGGGGAGCCGACGAGCCTTTACCGCAACGTCGACGGGGTCCTCTTCGAGGACGCCTCGGCGGAATCCGGGGTCGGACCTGTCGGATTCCGGAACGTCAAGTGGGGCACGCACTTCGCGGATTTCGACAACGACGGCTGGGTCGATCTCTATGCGGTCGGGGGGCACCTGGCGCCCCGCGCGGCCCGGACCTTCGGCCACTTCAAGAGCGGCGGGGCCGAGTACATCGAGGCGGGCGAACATGCCTTTGCCCAATCGACCGTGCTCCTGCGCAACGTGGGCGGCAAGCGCTTCGAGGCCTGGGCCGACCCGGGCGATCTCGGCCGCGTCAAGATGGCGGGCCGCGGCAGCGCTGTGGCCGACATCGACGGGGACGGCGGGCTCGACCTCTTCATCCTGGACATCGACGGCCGCTCGCGGCTTTTCCGCAACGTCGTGGGGAGCCGCCGCTCCTGGATCGGGATCGAGCCCCAGCCGAGCTCAGACGGCCGGACGGCCCTCGGCACGACCGTGCGCGTGTCGTCCGGCGGTCGCACGCAGACGCAAACCTATTGGGTCTCTCCGTCCTACGCGTCGGGCACCCTGACGCCGCTCCATTTCGGACTCGGCGACGCGGCGGCCGTCGAGAAGCTCGACGTCGTCTGGCCCGGCGGCCGGACACAGACATTCGAGAACGTCGCGGCCCGCCGTGTCTATCGCATCCGACGGGACGGCGCGCTCGAGGCCACCCGCTAGAGTGCGGGGGAGAGTAAGCGGGCGAAGCTGTCGCCGAGGCGATGGAGGAGCGGGCGGCGGTACCAGTCGGATGAATGGATCTCGAGTGACTGCGACAGGTCGTCTTCGAAAGCGGCGGCCAGCGCGGCAGTCGTTTCCTTGCAGAGGATGACCAGATTGCATTCGGCGTTGAAGTCGAAAGAGCGGTAGTCGAGGTTTGTCGAGCCGACGACGCAGACGCGCTCGTCCACGACCAGCGTCTTGGCGTGAAGGACGGCGGGTTGGTACTCGAAGACGCGCACGCCGCGGCCGAGCAGCTCGGCGAAAAAGCCGTGCCCAGCGTGCCGGATCAGGGGCACATCGCTCTGCCCCGGGAGCAGGAGGCGCACGTCCACGCCCCGGCCGACGGCCGCGGTCAGAATTTCGAACGCTCGCCTCTTGGGCGCGAAGTACGAGTTCGTGATCCAGACCCGGTGACGCGCCGCGGCGACCAGGGCCGTCAGGATCGAGGCAAGCTCGTCGACTCCACGGCCCGGCCGCGTGTCGAGCGTGAGGATGCGGGAGCCGGGGGAGTCCGACGCGGCCAGCGTTGGAAGATGAAGCGGATCTCCGCCGGCCCGGTCCCAGCCCTCGCTGAAAACGACGGCCATCTCCCAGGCCGTCGGGCCCTCGACACGGACCTGGGTGTCGCGCCAGGCGAGCCCCTTTCGGATGCGCCGGGTCGAACGGCGGGACGATCCATACTCCTCGCCGATGTTCATCCCGCCGGTGAACGCCACACGGCAGTCCGCTACGAGGATTTTGCGGTGATCTCGAAAAGCGGCGTCGAAGAAGCGGGCAAACAGCGGATGGAAGATCCGAACGTCGGCGCCGGCCGACCGCAACGCGTTCCAGAAATCCTCGCTCGTCTCCGAGGACCCGAGCCCGTCGGCCAGGATTCGCACCCGGACACCGCGCGCCGCGGCCCGGCTGAGGCTTTCTCCAAATGCCCGGCCCGTCGCGTCGTCCCGGAAGATGTAGGCCTCGAGGAGCACCTCCGACGCAGCCGCGTCGATTGCCGCGAGCATGGCGGCGAACGCTTCGGTTCCATTGGTGTAGACAGCGACGCGGTTGCCGGACAGGACCGGCGAGCTCTCGATGCGCGCCAGGAGGGGCTCGAGGCCGGGGTCCTCGATGCCGCGAGGGAGCGCTCCGGCCAGCCGTGCGACGTTCTCCGCGCGCAGCTCCCTCGGCAGCCGCCTTCCTGCAAGCGGCGTCAAGCGGGGTAGCCACCGCTGCCGACGCCTTTCGTTCAAGAAGGCTGCCGGATCGTCAGGCGGGCGCCGCCCGGGATGTCGCGGAGCGTTTGCGTGGCGCCGTCGGGCCAGCGGATCTCGAGAGTGTCGATCTTCGAGGCGGTGCCGAGGCCGAAGGTCAGCGTCCTCTCCGGTGACGAGAGGTACGAAAGGCCGCCTGGAACCTGCTGCGAAAGCGTGCGGCCGCCGATCGAGGCCGTAACCCTGGCGCCGACGGCGTCGCGGTTGGACTTGCCCGCGCCAACGAGGAGCGTGCGGACGCTCTGCAGCGGCCGGTCGAGGCGGTTGACGAACACGCGGGCCGGCCCGCCGTTTTCGACCACGATCACGTCGAGGTCGCCGTCGCCGTCGAGGTCGGCGAAGGCGGCGCCGCGCGCCACGAGCGGCTGCGCCAGGTCGCCGGCGCGGTCTCCGAGCGGCGTGAATCGGCCGTCTCCCGCGTTCCAGTAGAGGATCGGAGGCTGCTTGTAGGCCACGGCCTTCTGGACCTCCTGGACGGTCGGCTCCACGTGTCCATTGGCGAGGAAGAGGTCCAGGCGGCCGTCGAGGTCGGCGTCGAAGAAGAACAGGCCGAAAGTGAGCGAGAGAAACGACGTCCCGCCCACGCCGCTCCTGGGAGACTCGTCGAGGAACACCTCGCCCGACTCGGTCCAGTAGAGGGACTTCAACTCGTTCGAGAAGTTGCCGATCGCCAGCGTCGCGCCCTTCCCGTTCTTCGTGTCGCCCCAGGCCGCGCCCATGGCGCCGCGCGACCGCCCGTTCTCGTCGACCGCCACGCCTTCCTCGGCCGCCACGTCTGCGAAGGTTCCGTCGCCCTTGTTGCGGAAGAGGTTGTTCGGGGCCGTGTCATTGGAGACGAGGAAGTCGATCTTGCCGTCGCCGTTGAAGTCCCAGGGAGCCACGCCCAGGGCTTTCTGGTTCTCCGTCCGGACGCCCGCTTTCGCCGTGGCATCCTCGAAACGGCCTCCTCCAAGGTTGCGGTAGAGGTGCGAGGACGTGCCGGTGTAACGCTCGGGCGTGCAATAGGACTTCGTGTTTCCGTCCAGCGTGCAGAACAGGTCCTTCTTCGGGCTCCAGTCGACGTAGCGGCAGACGAAGAGATCGAGCAGCCCGTCTCCGTCGTAGTCGAACCAGGCGGCGGAGGTTCCCCAGCCGGAGTCGGCGACGCCGGCTTTTTGAGCGACTTCCTCGAAGCGGCCTCCGGTGTTGTGGAAGAGAAAGTTGCGGCCGAGCGCCGTGACGTAGATGTCGGGGCGGCCGTCGTTGTCGTAGTCGCCCACGGCCGCTCCCATGCCGTAGAAGACCCTCTCGAGCCCCGCTTCGCGCGTCACATTTCGAAAATGGGGGAGCCCCGCGGTGTCGTTTCCCTCGTTGCGGTAGAGGGCGAGGGAGGACTTCTGCTGCGGGGCTCGCGGATCGCCCGGCCAGTAGGCGCCCGACACGAACAGGAGATCGGGCTTCCCGTCCCCGTCGTAGTCGAGGACCGCCACGCCGCCGCCCATCGTCTCCGGCATCCACTTGTCGCCGCGGGCGCCGTTGACGTGGACGAAATCGATCCCCATCTCCTTCGCCCGTTCTTCGAAGCGGACGGTTGCAGCGGGGGTCGGCGTCGGCGGGGGAGGTCCGGGAGCCACAGCCTGTTCGCGCGCCCGGCAGGCAGAGAAGAAAGCAGCGGCTGCGATCGAAGCGAGAGCGCGCCGATAGCTCTTCAAGGCTGTCGAGCCGCGGCGAAGGGGCGGTGGGCGCTCGTCTCGTTGAGGTCGCGGCGGATCGGCGGATGGGCTGCCGCGAGGTAGCGCCCGTCGGTGTCGTAGCCCTTCTTGCCGATCGAAGCGAGCCAGGCCGGTTCCGGCGCCGCGGGAGGCGTGGCCTCGGAGTGCACGTGGATGGGTTGGGATTCGCGGTTGGCAAAGAAGTCGTTCAAGCGCAGGTCGGCCGCCAAGGCGCGCGCCGTCTCGTCATCCTTGTACTTCAGCCAGGCCTTCTCGTGGATGGCGGCGTTCGTCCGGTCACCCGTGGCGCGGTAGACGCGCATGAGGTTGTAGTTGGCCGTCAGGTCTTCGGGATCGATTTCCAGTGTCTTCCCGTAGGCAGCGATCGCGTCGGCGTATCGGCCTGCCAGCCAGTACACGGAGCCGAGGTTGCTCCAGGCGACGCGGTCGAGCGGGAACTTCGCGAGCACGGCCTTCAGATCGCGCTCGGCGTCGTCCAGGCGGCCCTCGTCCTTCTCGAGCGTCGCGCGGAAGAAGGCGGTCTTTCCCCAGCCCGGCCGCCGCTGCTCGGCCTGCGCGAGCGAGGCCGCGGCATCGGCGAGGCGGCCCTCCGCGATCTCGGCGCGCGCCCGGTTCAGGGGCCCGTCCGGCTTGTCCGGCGCGAGCTCCGCGGTCCTGGTCCACGCGGCGGCCGCGCCCTTCCAGTCGCCCTGCTGGAAAAGGCCGATGGCGTAGTCGTTCCAGCGGAGCCACGGTGGGTCGGGGTTGCCCCGCTTCGAGGCTGACATCGGCTCTTGTCCGCCCCTCACCCCTGTCGGCCGCTCGCTTCGCGAGGCGCGGCCTTCTGCCGCGGCCGACGCTGAAGTAAGCGGGGGGAGGCCCCCCGTGCCCCCCCGCTCCCGCGGGGAGAGGGAGTCCGATACCGGGAGGGTCACGGAGTCGGAGGCAAGGGTGGTGACGGGCAGCGATGGAGAGGAAGCGCCCAGCGAAAACGTCGTGTAGTCGCGGGAGAACTTCCGGTAGTGGACGCCGGCCGAGAGCACGATGGAGCCCTTCGCATCCTTCGGGACCTGGACGCGGTAGTGGACGGTGCGCGCGGCGCCGGGACCGATGCCGTTGTTGTACAGAGGCACATGGATGTCCTGCGGCTGTCGCCTGTCCATGTGCTGGCCGTCGTGGTCGATCACGTACAGCTCGAGCCGGTCGCAGGCCGGGTCCAGCCGCCCCTTTGCGTCGAGGACACCGCTGCGGAAGAAATTGCCGCCTTCCGCGCTGCCGTCGAGCGACACCCACGTCTCGTTCGAGTCGGCCGTGCCGTTGGTGTAGGGGTGCCCGATGCCGCGGGTGCGCACGACGACCTCGACATCCAGCGTCTCGCCGGGAGAGACGGCGGGAGGCCTGTCTCCCAGCACGAGCACCTCGTTGCCGCGCTTCAGCGCGAACAGGTCGACCGTCAGGACCTTGTTCTGGAGGAACTCCCGGATGCGAGCCTCGGTTTCCTTGTCGCCACGGGTAAACGGCAGGGCCGTGTTGGCGGCCGGGAAGAGGTGGTCGTGGAGCTGGCCTCCGCGGTTGCCGAACTCGTCCGAGCGGTAAGGCGGGAGGTGGCAGTCGCGGCAGGCCTTGGCCTGCGGCGGATCGTAGAAAGAGCGCACGGCTCGGCCCGAGACGCCCGAGTCGTACCAGGTGTCGTAGTGGTTCTGGCCTCGCATCCAGCGGTAGTCGTTCAAGGCCGGGATCAGCGCCACCTTGTGGCAGGCCGAGCAGAACTCGGGCGTGCGGTGCAGCGGCTTCAAGAACGTCTTGCGGTGAAGCGAGGGCTCCATGCGAATCAGCAGCCGGTTGAGGTCCTTCAACACCGCGTTCTCCGAAAAGGCGAAGGGATACTGCTTGGCCTCTTCGATGACGTAGGACCCGTTGCCCTTCGTGTCCTTGACCTCGACGATCGAATGGCAGGACATGCAGGTCAAGCCCTGCTGTCCCTCGAACGCGTCATAGGAGAACTTCGCCTGCGTCGCGGCGCCCATCTGGCCGGTGAAGAGCACGACAGGGTCGTGACAGCCGGAGCACCATTTCGTCCGCTCGCGCCCCACGCGGTCGGCCATCAGCTCGACGGCCTTTCGGTAGAAGGGATTGTTGAACGACGAGAACCGATGCGCGGAGCGCTCCCACTGGTGGAACGAGTCGGGGTGGCAGGACTCGCAGTAGCCGTTGGCCGAGAGCTTCTTCGCGTCGAGCAGGCCCTGGTCGAAGGTCTCCGAAGAAGCCGGGAAGAACACGGTGTCGCCGTTCACGTTGACGATCCGCTTCGGGGGTTTCTCGAGCTTTGCGGCGAGCGTCATGGCCCCGAGAAAGACCAGGACCGCTCCGCCCCAGGCGTAGAGGCGCCGGAACTGGAGCTGATGGGTGTGCGCCCGCCGGTGGAGGATGAACGCCACGAGCGCCAGCGGGACCGCCGCCACGTGCGCGATCCAGATCACCCGGTTGTTGAGCGTCGCGCCCTGGAAGGTCATGAAGATGCCGGTTGAGACGCAGACGACGGCCAGGGTGACGATCGCGAGCCCCGCATACTTGGCCCGCTTGTTCCACATGCGGATCATCCGCCGGGCGTGTGTCGTCGCGAAGACGAAGAAGGGAATGGCGATTGCGATCCCCAGGGCCAGATGCAGCAGCAACATCACGTAGAAGAAGGACGTGTCGCGGGTGAATGCCACGAGGTAGATGGCGTTGGCGGCGATCAGGCCGAGAGGGATCAGGAGGAGGCGATAGAGCCTGCGCTGCCAGGGCCTCAAGACGCCGGAGGATTCGCCCATACCTCCCCGATTCTAGGACGGTTTGACCTTACACTCCCTGCGCATGCGAGCCGTCTTCGCCGACTGCCACGTCGGCCGGCGCCCGGGGGACGAAGGGCCGTTCCTGGAGGCGCTCGAAAAAGCGCAGGGTCGGGGAGCGAAGGCGGTCTCTCTTCTGGGAGACATCTTCCACTACTTCATCGCCCACCCGAAGTTCGAGACGCCGGCCATCGTGAAGTTCCTCGAGACCGTCGACCGCCTCGCGGAAAAGGGCGTCCCGGTGACCTATGTCGAGGGCAACCGCGACTTCTTTCTGCGCGGCTCGTATGCCGAGCGGCATTTCGGCGCCGTCGTGGACGAGGAAACCTTCGAAGCGGGGGGCCGCCGTTTCCTGTTGACGCACGGCGACCTCCTGAACGAATCCGACTGGCCGTACCGTTTCTGGCGCTTCCTCTCGAAGAACCCGGTCTCCCGGGCGGCCCTGAACGTCGTGCCCCAAAAGGCCGCCAATCGGTTCGTCTGGAAGGTCGAAGCCCGCCTCTACCGCTCGAACTTCAAGCACAAGACGCGGCTGCCGGTCGAGATGATCCGCCGGTTCGCGTCGCGCCGCTTCCGGGAGGGCTTCGACGTGCTGCTGCTCGGCCACTTCCACAAGTCGTGGACCGAGACAGTCGGCTCCGGCCGCGTCGAGATCCTGCCGGCGTTCGTGGACGAACGCCGGTGGATGGAGATCGACGAGCGGGGCCAGACGAGCCTGGCCGCCCTCTAGAAATCCCTTCGCGCCACGAGCAGGATCGAGTCCATGGATTGCCTGTCGCTCGAACCGGCGTACGCGATGATCCGGCCGTCTCCGGAGGTCACGGAGAAGCGCAGGGCGATGTTGCTCGCGCTGGCCGTGCCGAGGAGGTCGGACACGATCCCCACGATCTCGTTGCCGGCCGGCACCGTGTAGTCCTTCGCCGTGAGCTCGGTTCCAGTCGCCCCGTTGACAACCGAGACGTGCACGAGGGCGTCGTGACCCGAGACCTCGACGAAACCGAAGCCGGAGCTCGTCTGGCTGTTCTGATCCAGGTGGATGACCGTTGCGGTTCCGTCGGCACCGGAAAGGGCGGAGGACGACGCCACGGCCGCCTCGGTGAAGCCGTACGTCCCGGAGGCCACCACCGTACGGCTCTGCGCCGTGACGACGAGCCGCGACGGGGCGTCCGTGTGGATCCGAAGCGCCGCCGGTGACCCCGAGTAGCCGAAGTCCGCCAGCAGGACGTTGGCGCGCGTCAGCGTCTGGCCAGGCTGGACGGTGTAGGTCTGGGGCCCCGGGACGACGATCCCCGGAGACGACAGAGGTGTCACGGTTACCGTAACGTTGGCTGGAGCGGCGTCGAGGTTCGTGAGCACCAGATCGGTCTCGCCGCTGAAGCCTGTAACGGCCGACGGCGACGGGAGGCCGGTCTTGGGAGTCGCGATCGCGATCGACTGTGCGAAGGGCAGAATCCAGTCGTCCGACGAGAGGGGCGGGGCCGGGACCGCCGACCCGAAGGCGGTGTCGCCCGTGCGGTCGTCGGTGTTCGTCGCGAACGGGACGACCTTTCCGGTGGCGCTGACGACCGCCGCCTGGACGCGGTAACTGTCCGTCAGGCCGAGGCCGAGATACCGGATCGGGTCGGGAAACAGGACCGATTGGTTGGGCAGGGCGATCTGCTGCGAGGAGCCGAGGGCCGCTCCCGCCGCGTCCGTCAGGGTGAACTGCACAATGGCGGGCTCTCCCGAGACCTCGACGAAGCCGACGTCCGAGTGCAGGAAGCTCGTGCGCGTGAGACCCGGGAGCGTCGCTTTCCCACTGCCCGGGGCGATCGCGGAGGCGGTCGGCTGGCCGGGCGTCAGCGCGCCGAACGTCCCCGAGGTCGATTCCTGGAAGGAGCGGCTCGTGACGAAGAAGTTCGTGTCGCCGGAAATGATGGTGAGTTGACCTGAAGCCGCGAGATAGCCGAATTCCGTGAAGAGCACGTCGTTCAAGGCGAGGACCTGGCCGGCGCCCACGGTGCGGGTCGAGCGCACGGCGAGCGCTCCCGTCTGGCCCTTCGGCACGAAGAAGAGGCCGAAGGTCTTGTCCGCCGATCCCGGGTTGTAGAGACGCACGTCCGCCGAGGACAGGTGGTCCTCGTCGGCCCGCGACACGGAGGGGATGACGAATCCATCGGAGAGCGCCGGCAGGGGAACGTGGGGCTGGCCGAGCATGAGCGCGATCGCGAAGGCCCGGATACGGCCCGATCGGCCGCCGACGGTGTCCTGCACGGTCAGCGTCCAGACGCCGTTGACGGTCTTGCCCTCGAAGACGGAGAGCGCGCTCGCGGAAGCGAGGGTACGCCCGAAGACCGTGTTGAGGGGATGCTCGGGCACACCGGAGTGATCGTGAAGCGTCACGGTCGTCCCATCCGGGCCCGCAAGCGTGACGAGGAGCTGCGTGGGATCGAAATGATCGATCGTCACGAGCGCCTGGACGCTCCCAAGCGGGCCCGCGAAGCCGGACACCGTCACCGTTGCTTTCGCGGATCCAGTGCCATCCGGGATGGTGACGGGACTCCCCGAATAGCTTGCGATGCTCGCCGTGGCGAGCTGCGTCGCCCCGAAGACATCGATGCGCGGCGTCAGGATGCCGTTTGCGGGCGTCCGCACCGGCTTTCCCGTGGCGGCGAGCACGCCCTCGAGGCCCGCGGGAGTAAGCGTCGGGCGGGCTTGCTTGAGCACCGCAATCGCGCCGGCCACCGCCGGGGCAGCCGCCGATGTGCCCGAGAAGCTCTGGAGCGCGCCGCCGAAGGTGACCACGTTCCAGAAGGCCCCCGGCGCCATCAACGAGAGGTTCGTGTTCGAGTTCGAAAAACACGTCGGCTGGTCGGGCTTGATCTGGTCGTCCACGCAAAAGCCCCAGTCGATCGTGGCGATCTGCTGCGCGTAGACGGCGCCGACCGAGATCGCGTTCGAGACGCAGGCCGGGGAAGAGAGCGAGTTGGACGAGCCGCCGTTGCCCGCGGCGACGACGACGGCGATTCCCGCCGCGTTCGCGGCGTCGAAGGCCGAAGCGTATTGCGGCTCGAGCGCGTCGCAGTACCCCAGGCCCTCTTCGCCCGCAATCTCGGCGCCCAGGCTCATGTTGATCGCGGCGATCGAGAAGCGGGCGCGGTTGGCGATGGCGAAGTCGACGCCGGCCAGGATGTCCGAGTCGGAGGCGAACGGAAAGCAGCCCGGAAAGACCTTGACGGCCACGATCTTCGCGCCCGGGGCGATGCCGGCCGCGCCCGCGATGATCGCGGCGACCGAAGTGCCATGGCCCTCGCAATCCTGCGGGTCCGCCGTGTGGTCGGCCGTATTCGTCCCGCCCACGACCTTGGAATTCGGAAAGGCCGCGCCGCCCAGCTCCGCCACGGTGTAGTCGACGCCGGTGTCGAGCACCGCGACGGCTTGCCCCTGCCCGGTGAATCCGAGGCTGTTGGTGCGGGGGCTCCGGACGAGGATCTGCATGGGCTGGAGGGTCGGCGAGGTCGCCACGAGTCCCTTGACGCCGTCGAGAGCGACCCAGGCCACGTCGGAGCGATTGGCCAGGGCAATGGCGCCGTCTCGGCTGGCGCGGCCCGCCAGAAGCGGGAAGCTCTCGAAGTAGCGCGTGGGAGTGAAGTCGGTTTCGGAGAGGGCCGAGGAGACCCGCCGCTCGGCGGCCAGCCGCTGCGACCGTCTCAGGAAGTCATCGTCGCCCGCGGGAGCCGCTTCGAGGGCGATCCCCGGGATCGAGCTCATCTTGAGGCCGACGATCACGGCGATGTTGTCCGTGCCCTTCTCGATCTCGGCCAGGAGCTTGGGATGAGCCCGCGGCGCCAGCCGCGCGGTGTCAGAAGAAACTGCTCGCGCCGGCGACAGTACGGCCAGGCCGGCGAAAAAGACAAAAAGAGCTCTGTACACTGGGCGGCGCATCTGGCTTCCCCTTTCCGGACTCCGTTCCGTTTCTTGTTAGTGTAAACCCTTGTCACCCGACGGAGACCCCATCAAGATCGACATGTTTCGAGGACAGACTGTCGGAAACGGCCTTCAGGGGGCAGCGTAACTGGTGGACTATCTTGCCTTTCCGCCCGCCAGATCGGTCGAGGGAACGGTTCGCGCCCCCTCGTCGAAGAGCGCCACCAACAGGGCGCTCCTCTTGGCGGGGATGTCCGAGACCGAGGTCGAGATCGTCCGGCCTCTCGCGAGCAGCGACACGCGCTCGCTCGCCCGCTGCCTGGAGGCGATGGGGGTCGCGATCCGCGAGACACCGCAGGGACTGGCGGTTTGCGGTCCGCTGCGGGGGCGGGGCGGCGAGCTGGTCGTGCTGGACACGGGGGACTCGGGGACGGCCGCGCGGTTCCTGGCGGCCGTTGCCGCCGCAACGCCGGGCCGGTTTCTGCTGACGGGCTCCGCCCGGCTCCAGCAGCGGCCGATCCGAGAGCTCGTCTCCGCCCTGGTTTCGGCGGGGGCGGCCATGACGTACCGCGGCGCCGAAGGCTTCCTTCCCCTCGAGATCGAGGGCGGCTCCCTCCGCTCCGGCCTCGTCGCCATCGACGCTTCGCGCTCGTCGCAGTTCGTCTCGGCTCTGCTCCTGGCCGGTGTCGCCGTCGAGGGAGGTCTCGAGGTTCGGCCGACGGGGCCGGTCGCTTCGGCGCCCTACGTGCGGACGACGCTCGAAACGCTGTCAGCTCTTCGGTCACCGGGTCTCGCCCGGCCCCGTCCTGAGGTCCGCGCGCGGAGCATCGGTCGTCGCGCGCTACACGACGCCGGGCGACTACTCCTCGGGCCTGGCCGTCCTCGCCGCCGCGGGGGCCGCGAGCGGGAGGGTCATGGTGAAGGGCCTCGCCTGGCCCTCTCACGACGCCGACGCGCAGGCCCTGCCCGCCCTCGAAAGCCTGGGGCTCACCCTGCGGCGCGGGTCGGCGGGGATCATGGCCGCCTGCGCCAGAAGGCCCGCATGCCGGGGCCGACATCGCCGCGACCGACTTCCCGGACGCCGTGCCCGGTGCTGGCCGCGCTGGCCGCCCTGGCCGATGGAGTGACCGTCTTTCGGGGGATCGGACACCTGCGCTACAAGGAGAGCGACCGGATCGCGGCCCTGGCGGCGCTGCTGACGCTGGTCGGGGCGGGTGCTGTGGCCGAGACGGACGCTCTCGTGGTTCGAGGCCCGATTCCGAACGGCAGCGCGCGGGGTCTTGCGCCTTCCGACCTTCGACGACCACCGCATCGCGATGGCCGCGGCGATTCTTTCGCTCCGGGTGCCAGGCTTGCTGATCGAGAATCCGGCCTGCGTCGCCAAGTCGTATCCGGCGTTCTTCCGCGATCTCGAGGACATCAGCCGGCACTAACGTCGGCTTCGCGACGAGCGGCCTCCTGCCGGAGGCCGCTCTGCTCCGCCTCCCGCACCGCAAGGCTCCTCCCTCGCATTCGCTCGGGAGACTCCTCGCGGTGCGAGCGGATGGAAGCAAATCGGCGAGCCGAGTGTCTTACGACAATTACATAGAAGAAGGGCCAGAAAATGACGACGGATCGCTGATATATGCTCCGCGCCACTTCAAAGTCGGCAGAGCGTGAACTCCGCCTCGCAAGCAAAGCCCGGTCCGCCGGAGCGATTCGTCCTCTCCGCGACGAGAGAGCGATGGCTCGCTTTCCTGCCGCTCGAACACGAGGTCCTGCCTCTTCCGATCGCTTTCGAGCGCGCGGGAGAGGAATTCCTCGTGCACCGTGCGCTGACGCCGGGCCGGTCCGTCGCCTCGGGGAGCATCCCGCGGGACCACGCCCCGGCGCTGTTGCTGCAGGCGGCCGGGATCGGCGCCTTCCTGCAGGCGAACGGTTTCTGGCTCGACGAGGAGGACCTTCGAGATGCCGCCTGGGAGCGCTCCTCGGGCCGTCTCTGGCTCACGAGGACGCCGGTGTCGGTCAGGCGTGGCGGTCCCGGGCCAGCCCTCTCGGCGGTGCTCGCGTCCTTCGTCCAGCGTCTGTTCGGGCGCGGCCGGCGCGTCTCGGATCCTGCCGCGAGGGCCCTGCTCGAGAGGCTCCTGGCCGCCGAGGCCCCGCACCGGCGCGGAGACTTCTGGGTCGCCAGCGTCCTCCGCGCGTTTCCCGGCCTGGCCGGGCCGGAGAGCGCGGACGCGCGCCGCCGCACGGTCGGCTACAGCGGCGACTTCACCCGCGAACCTCGCGTGCGCGCCCGCCTCGAAGCTGCCCGAGCGCTGCTCTCGGGCCGGACGCGCTCGGATCTTCGCCCGAGAGGCGTCCCTGCTGACTCCCGGCGGCGCCCTGGATCTCGCGAGAGCCCGTTGCGAGCGTCGCTCGGGCCTCGCGTCGCCTGCGCGAGCGCCATGCCGCGGAGACAGGAGGCGGCCCCGCGGTGTGGATCGCGGTCGAACCCGAAACCTGGGATGCGGTCTCGCGGCGCGCCTTCGAAACGGCCGCGCGAGGCCTCGGGGGACAGGTCGCAACCGTCGTGTGCTCTCCGTCGCTGGAGGCGCCGCTCTATCCCGACGAGTGGCGCCGAGACATCTTCGTTCCCTGCGGGGCGCTGCGCGCGTCGCTGCGGTTCTACGAGGAGTTCGCGGCGATCGTGCGCGAGGAACCGGCCCGCGCCCGCCTCACGGCCGCCGAGCTCGTGGCTTCGCCCGCGTGGGTGCCGTTCGCGGCCGACCCGACGGGCGACGCGCCACTTCCCGCGCGGCAGCCCGCGGCTCGGGCCGGAGCTCCGGAACGCCCGAAGAACGAGCAGAGCGTCGTCCTGCAGCTCTTCGTGTGCGACCGGCCCGTCTCCAGCGCGGCGCTCGCAGACGCGCTGCCCGGAGCGGCAGCGCGGCACGCGATCGCGCGTCTCGAGAAGAGCGGCGAGCTGCGCCGCGACGCGGCGGGGCGGTGGTCGCTCGCTCCGGCAGCGCGTGCAGCCGCTGTTGTTTCCGGGGCGCGCCGACGCGAGGCCTGCCGGCGATGGGCCGGGGTCGAGCGCGACCCGGCGCGCCGGATCGAATGGCTGCTGTCGGCCGGCGACGTGGAGGCAGCGCTCGAAGCGGGCGAGGCGTGGCAGGCGAGCCTGCCGCCCGGGAACCTCGAGCGATGGTTCGACCTGTCGGCCCGCCTCGCGGCTGCGTGCCCGGCGCCGCTGCCGCCCTGGCTCGAAGCCCTGGAGGCCGAGCGCGACGCGGCCGGCGGGCGACCGGAGGACGCGGAAGCCCGGCTCGAACGGCTGGCGGACTGGCCCGCTGCGTCGCCTGCCGAGCGCAGCCGGGCAGCCCTGCGGCGCATCGAGATCCAGGCGAGGCGCGGCCGCCTTCCCGAGGCGGGACGGCAGGCGTCCGCCTGGAGGAGAGCGCATCCGGAAGCCGCCGCGGGCACGACGGTGCGGGCGCTGCGTGTCGAAGCCGGAGCGCGGGCTCGGGAGGGGCAGCATGAAGCCGCCCTCGAGCTGCTCGACGAAGCCGATCGCTGCGGGGCGGGTCTGCCGCTGCACGACGCGATCGAGACGGCGCTCACGCGCGCCCGTGTGTATTCGCTGGCGGGCCGCTTCCGCGAGGAGGCCGAGACATACGCCCGCTTCCGGGCTGCGGTCCTGGAGGACGGCGACGAGACGCTGGCTGCCCGGTTTCTGTCGCAGGAGGCGCTGGGATTCGCCGACAGGCGGGACTTTGCGGGTGCGATCGCCCGGCTCGAGGAGGCGCTCGCCCTGCTCACGGACGATCTGGCCGGCCGCGCTGCCGTGCTGATCGACCTTGCGAGCACGCTCTACCACGCCGGCCGCGCCACGCGGTGCGAAGGCCTGCTCGAAGAAGCCGCGGCGACCGCCGCGTCGGCTGGCCGCGAAGACCTCGTGCGGACCGCCCGCGCCAATCGCGTGGAGCTGCTGATCAACCGGGGTGACTGGGAAACGGCCGGGCGCGAGATCGGGGACCTCGTTTCACTGGCCCGGGAGCAGCATGACGACGTGCGGCTGCTCGTGGCTCTCCATCACAGGAGCCGCCTCGCGCTTCGCCGCGGGCAGCTCGACGCCGCGGCGCGCGACAACGAGGATGCGCGCAGCCTCGCCCGGCGGACCCGGGACCGTCTCGAGCTGGGCGAGCTGTGGCTCGAGGAGGGCGACCGGCTGGCTCTCGAGGGCAACCTGCCCGCCGCGCGGGAGGCCTGGAAGACGGCCGCCGCCGATCCGGTCGACCGTTGCAACAGCGCCGCGCTCGCCGCGGGGCGCCTGGCCGAGCTCGAGTGGCGCGAGGCGGAGCAGCCGCCGGAGTCGGCGCTCGCGGCGCTCCAGGATCTGTTTCCGCACGACGAGTACGCCGCCTCCGAGACGGCGGCGCGCTGGCGGGTCCTCTTCGCGCACGGGGGCTTTCCGCCGGACGATGTTTGCCGGCGCGCCGAGTCCATCCTCCGGGCACGCGGCGGCGGGGCGCTGGCGGACCGGGCTTTCGGCCGGGGAAAGGCCGGCGTCTCCCTGCCGGCCGAGCGGCTCCGTGCCCTCCGGGACGCCTTCGCGCGCCTGTTCGCGGGAGAGGCCGGGGACGCGCCGGAGGCTTTGACCGCGCTCGGGCTGACAGGGCTGGCGATCCGGGACGCCCGAGGTCGCGAGATCGTGCGGGTGGGGTCGGGCGGGGGAGAGACGCTCTCGCTGCCGCCTTGCCGCGGGAGCCACGACCTACGACCTCGAGATCACGCCCCGGGTGGACGAGGGGCTCGCCTCCTCTGTCGCGCTCCTTCTGGAGACGCTGTTGTACCGGTCGGCGCAGCCGTCCGCGCCGGCCGCTTTCGCCGAGGGCTGGGGGCGCGTCGGCATCGTGACCGCGGACTCCTCGATGGAGGAGCCCTACCGCCGGCTCGTGCGCTTTGCCTCTCAGCCGTTGACCGTCCTGGTGCTCGGGGAGTCGGGCTCCGGCAAGGAAGCGGTCGCGCGGGCCGTGCACGCCCTGTCGGCGCGGGCGTCGGGCCCGTTCGTGGCTGTCAACGTCGCGGCGGTTCCGGGGCCGCTGCTCGAGAGCGAGCTCTTCGGCCATTCCCGCGGCGCGTTCACAGGCGCCGACAGGGACCGGCCGGGCCTGCTCGAGGAAGCGGGGCGGGGGACGATCTTCTTCGACGAGATCGGGGACCTGCCGCTGCCGCTGCAGGCGAAGCTCCTCCGGGCGCTCCAGGAGCGTGAGATCCGCCGCGTGGGAGAGAACCGGTCGCGCTCGATCGACGCCCGCGTGGTCTCGGCGACCTCGCGCGACCTGGAGAAGGACGTCGAGGCCGGGCGCTTTCGCGAGGACCTGTTCTACCGGGTTCACGTCGCCGTGATCCAGCTTCCCTCGTTGTCGCGCCGGGGCCGCGACGTGGCGCTCCTGGCAAGACACTTTCTTGCGCGCTCGGCGAAGGAGTTCGCTCGGGGCGAGCTCGAGATTTCTCCCGAGGCGCTTGCGGCGCTGTCGGCGCATTCCTGGCCGGGCAACGTGCGCGAGCTGCAGAACACGATGGCCCAGGCCGCGGCGCTAGCGGAGCCCGGCGGCGTCGTTTTACTCGAGCATCTGCCCGAGATCCTGCGCCGCCCGAGGAAACCGGCGGCTGCGGCCGACGACTACCGGTCGCGGGTCGACGCGCACCGCCGTGGGCTGATCACGGAGGCGCTCGAGCGCACCGGAGGCAACCGAAGCCGCGCGGCCCGCGAGCTGGGCCTGTCTCGTCAGGCGCTCCTCTACCTGATCCGGGAGCTGAACGTCCCGTCCCGGCCGCGCACCGGCCATTGAGCGAAGACTCGAAGCGCGATCGGCGGCTCTTCGGCGCGCTCCTCTTTGCGGCCTGCGTCCTCACCTACGCCAACGGCCTCTCCGGGGCCTTCACGTATGACGACAAGGCCATCGTGCGGGATAACCCGCGAATCCGGTCGCCCGAGTCCGTCGGGCAGATCTTTGGCACGTCCTACTTCGGCGGGCCGATCGGCACGGGCTCGGCCTACCGGCCGGCTCTTCTGCTCTCGTTTGCGGCGCAGTGGTGGATCCACGGGGGCGACGCCTTTCTGTTTCATGCTGGAAACGTGCTGCTGCACACCGCGGCGACGCTGCTGTTGTGGCGCCTGCTGCTCGCTCTCGCCCCGCCCGCGGCCGCTTCCGCGGCGGCGCTCCTCTTTGCGGTGCACCCCGTTCATGTCGAGGCCGTCACGAGCATCGTCGGGCGGGGCGAGGTCCAGTCGGCCGTCTTCGTTTTTCTCTACCTTCTGGCGGCCCTCCGTCTCGGCCGACGCCGGCGGGCGTGGGGCACTCTCGCTTTCGCGCTCGTCTGCTACGCCTCAGGCGTCCTGACGAAGGAGGGCGCGGCGGTGGCGCCGGCGCTGGCGTTTCTCGTGCTGATGACGCGGGCCGAGGGAAACATCGGAGGGCGCATCCGTTCCGCGTTCGCTCGCGGGTGGCTGCTCTATGCATCCTCGGCAGCGGTTCTACTCGGAGTCCTCGCGCTGCGTGCGCGGGTGCTCGGAGGAGCGCTGCGGGACCCCGCGACGTCGATTTTCGAGCTCGAGAATCCGCTTGCGCCCCTTTCCGCTCTCGCGCGCGTCGGCAACGCGGCCGTCGTTCTCGTGCGCTACGCCGGCCGAACGGCCTTTCCCCTTCTGCTGACCGCCGACGAATCGGCCTGGTCGATGCCGGTTTCCGGAGTGCTCTCGGCGCCCGTCGTCGGCGCAGTCGTTCTGCTCGCGGCTGCCGCGATTCTTTCGCTCTGGCGGTTCGAAGCGGCGCCGGTTGCAGCCTTCGGCTTCCTCTTCTTCTGCGTCGCGTTTCTGCCGACCGCCAACGTCCTCTTCCCGATCGGCACAGTCTTCGCCGAGCGGCTGGCCTACCTTCCCTCGGCAGGGCTCTGCCTGATTCTGGGGGCCGTGGTCGCGGGAGGAGGAGCGGGCTTTGCGGGTCTTTCCCGCGCGCGCCTGCTGGCGCTCTGTGCCCTGGCCCTTCTCTTTGCCGGCCGGGCCGCCCTGCGCAACACCGTCTGGCGCACGGATGAAGCGCTCTTTGGTAACAGCGTCCGTGTTGCGCCCGGCAGCGCCAAGGCCTGGTACAACGACGGGCTCATCGCCGTCGAACGCAAGGATCCGCTCCGCGGGCGGGAGAGCGCGCGCCGGGCCAACGAGATCTACAAGAACTACTGGGACGCCTTTGCCGTCCAGGGGCACGCCGAGAAGGATCTCGGCCTGCTGGCCGAGGCAGAGGCCTCCTATGCGCGGTCCGTCGAGATCTTCCCGGGCTACGAGAACGGCTGGTTCGGCCTGGGGAGCGTTCGGGAAGCGCGCGGAAACCTCTCCGGTGCGGAGGAGGCCTACGAGCGCGGGCTCAAGCAGAAGCCGGACTCGCTTCCTCTCGCGTTCCATCTGGCGGAGGTGCGCGCGGCCTTGGGCCGCGAGACCGCCGGGGAAGCCTGGAACCGGGCCGTCTCGATCTCGCCCGGTTCCGTGTCGTCGCGCCTTCGGTACGCAGTCTGGCTCTCGAAGAACGGACGCGAGGCAGAGGCGCGCCGCCAGTGGCGGGAGGCCCTGCGGCGCGAGCCCGGCAATCTCGAGGCCCTTCGCGGCCTGGCGGAGTCCTCCGCGCGCGACGGCCTCCCGCTCGCCGCATTCCTGGCCCGCGAGAAAATCTGGCGTCTGACGCAAACGGCCGACGACACGGCGGCCCTCGACAGCGCCGCCCGCTCCTGCCCGGGTTGCGACATACGCCGGCGCCGCCTGCCTAGTTGACGATGTGGTCCGAGTCCCCGCCGGGCCATTTGTCTTCCGGGATCACGACTTTGGACTCTGGACTTTGGACTTTGGACTCTTCGGTTCTCGTCTCTCCCGAGTCGGTCTTCCGCCTCCGCGCGGCGCGCACCGCAACGCGGGGGTGGCGGCGGTGGTAGAGGCGAAGAGCCGAGAGCGCCAGGAAATAGGCCACGGTGCCGATCAGGATCGAAAGAACCGTCGTGCCGAGCAGGAAGGCATTGAGGCGAGGCAGGAAGGCGCGGGGGCCGAAGACGAGACGAACGGTTTGCACGGGATGGAAGATCCAGGTGATGTCGCTGTGCAGAAGCGCGTTCCAGTTCATGGGCGGGACGCGGTGGGGATCGTGGTGGAGCAGGGCGCGGCCGAGGCGGTAGCCCAGAGCGAACACCGGCGGGAACGTCCACGGATTGCCGACGAGGGTACCGAGCGCCGCGTCCAGGCGGTTGAGCCGGAAGAGCGTCGCGAGCAGGAGCGCCAGCACGATGTGGAAACCGAGGAACGGAGAGAACCCGAGCGCCACTCCGAGAGCGATCGCCGCCGCAACGTGCTCGAGCGCTTCTTCGCGCCCCAGGAACTCGAGAAGCAGGATTTTCCGGCGGCGCCTCCACGAGAGCCTGTGGCGGTGGCGCTTGCGAAATGCGCCGGAGTTTCGGAACGTCAAGGCCGAGCTTCCAGGTGGTCGAATCCGAGACTCGCGATGTCGCGGTCGCCCGAGGCGTCCCGGAGGACGACGCCGGAGCCGGCTTCGCAGAACCCGATGCGCCGGACCGGCGCGCCCCAGGCGGGACTGCCTGCGTCCAGCCTAGCCTGTGCCGACTGTCGGTGCGGCAAAGAGCAGCTCGTAGTCGTCGCCTCCCCCGAGGACCAGCTCGTAGGGGTCGAGCGACGCTTCGCGGGAGAACGCCGCGAGCGCCTTGGAGATCGGGAGCTCTTCTCGCTGGACGACGAGGCGCACCTGAGACGCCCGGGCCAGCCGCGCGGCATCGAGGCCCAGGCCGTCCGATACGTCGATGGCGGCGTGAGCGAGGTCATCGCGCGCCAGGGCGCGCCCCAGGTCGACTCGCGGCTCCGGATCCCGGTACGCGGCGAGGAGCTCGCGTTCGAACTCGGAAGGGACGCCGGCTGTCTTCTCCCCGCGGGCGATGCGGAGGCCGGCGGCCGCGCGTCCGGGCTCTCCGGAGAGGTAGAGGAGGTCGCCCGGCACGGCGCCCGAACGCAGGAGCGGCCGGGCCTCGGGGCGGCCCCAGAACGCGATCGACACGACGGTCTGCGGAGCATCCGAAAGGTCACCGCCGGCCAGGACCGCTCCGAGCGGCGAGGCTCTCGAGAGGGCGCCCCGCGCGACTGCGAGGGGGTAGTCGGCCCCGAGACGTCGCGGGAAGGCAATCGACAGGAGAAAGAACTCGGGCCGTCCCCCCATTGCGGCGAGATCCGAGAGGTTCACCGCGGCGGCGCGCCGTCCGAGGCGTTCGGGCTCCTCACCCGGCAGAAAGTCGACGCCTTCGACGAGCATGTCCGTCGTCGCGAGCAGCGAGCCGGCCGCCGCGGCGATGACCGCGGCGTCGTCGCCGATGCCGACGAGCAGGCGCTCCGATGTCGGCGCGAGCGCCTTCATCCTCTCGATGAGCAGGTCTTCGGTCGTCATCGGAGGAGAAATGTCGGCTAGGGTCGGTCCACTGCCGGTTTGCCTCGCTCGGGAGTGATGCGGATCGGGAGGGCTCCGGGCGCGGGGCTGTCGGCCGTGGCGGGCGCCGGTGCCGCCGGGGCGTCGGCTGCCAGGAGCGCGATCCGCGTGACTTCCTCCATCGTGTCCACGTATTCGAACTGGATTCCCTGGAGGATCTTGGCCGGGATCTGCTCGAGGTCGCGCCGGTTCAACTTCGGCAGGATGATGGTCGCGATCTTCGCCTGCCGCGCGGCCAGCACCTTCTCCTTGACGCCTCCGATCGGCAGCACCTCGCCCCGCAGCGTGATCTCGCCCGTCATGGCCAGGTCGCGGCGAATCTTGCGGCTCGTGAAGCAGGAGATCATCGCGGTCGCCATGGTGATGCCGGCCGAGGGCCCGTCCTTGGGGATGGAGCCCTCGGGAACGTGGACGTGGACGTCGTGGGTCTCGAAGTAATCGTCCGGGATGCCGAGGTCCTGGGCCCGGGCGCGCGCGTAGGACATGGCGGCTTGCGCCGACTCCTTCATGACCTCGCCCAGCTGACCCGTGAGGCGCAGGCCCCCCTTGCCGCGGACGGCGATCGCCTCGATGAACAGGAGGTCGCCGCCGACCGATGTCCAGGCGAGCCCGGTGGCCACGCCGACCTGATCCCTCTTCAAGAGCTCATCGGCGTGATGGCGGACGGGACCCAGCATCTTCTCGACGGCGGGCGCGTTGATCCGGTAGCGGCGCGCCTTTCCCTTGGCGACGGAGACGGCGACTTTCCGGCAGACCGCCCCGATCTCGCGCTCGAGGTTGCGCAGGCCCGCCTCGCGCGTGTAGGCCTCGATGATCCGCTCGACTCCGCCTTCGGTGAACTCGACATTAGCCTCGGTGACGCCGTTCTCGTCCATCTGCTTCGGGATGAGGTGACGCCGGGCGATCGCCTTCTTCTCCTCGAGCGTGTAGCCCGAGAGGCGCAGGACCTCCATGCGGTCCAGAAACGCGGGCTGGATCGGGTCGAGCACGTTTGCCGTCGCGATGAAGAGCACCTTGGACAGGTCGTAGGTGACCGACAGGTAGTGATCGCGGAAGGAGAAGTTCTGCTCGGGGTCGAGCACCTCGAGCAGAGCCGAGGACGGGTCGCCCCGGTAGTCGGAGCCGATCTTGTCGATCTCGTCGAGCATGAAGACGGGGTTCGACGTGCCGGCCTGGTGGATTCCCTGGACGATGCGGCCGGGCATGGCGCCCGACGTACGTGCGGCGGTGGCCGCGGATCTCGGCCTCGTCGCGCACGCCGCCGAGCGAGAGGCGCACGAACTTGCGGTCGAGCGCCCGCGCGACCGAGCGGCCGAGCGAGGTCTTGCCCACCCGGGCGGCCCCACGAAGCAGAGGATCGGGCCCTTCAGGCTCTTCTTCAGGGCGTGGACGGCCAGGTACTCGAGGATGCGCTCCTTGACCTTCTCGATGTCGTAGTGGTCCTCGTCGAGGATCTGGCGCGCCCGCTCGATGTTCTCCGAGTCGTTCGAGAGAACGCCCCAGGGCAGCCCCGTCATCCAGTCGAGGTACGTGCGGATGATGGCCGTTTCGGCGGAGTCGGGGTGGCTGCGCTCGAGGCGCTTGATCTGCTTCTCGACCTCCCCGGCCGCTTCAGTCGGGATCTTCTTTTCGATTACGAGCTTCCGGTACTGGCGCCAGCTCCTCCGAGATCTCTTCCCCTTCGCCGAGCTCCTGCTGGATCGCCCGGAGCTGCTGGCGCAGGTAGTACTCCCGCTGCGACTTGTCCATCTCGCCGCGAGCCTGCGTCGAGATCTCCTGCTGCATGGTCAGTACGGTGATCTCCTTGGAGAGGCTCTCGTTGACGAGGCGCAGCCGCTCCATCGGGTCCGTGGACTCGAGGATCTTCTGAGCGTCTTCGAGCTTGAGCTCCAGGTTCGACGCCGCCAGGTCCGCGAGCCGTGCGGGGTCGTCCAGGTTGGCGGCGATGACCATGACCTCGGGGGAGATGGTCTTGCCGAGGGAGACCGACTTTTCGAGGTTCTGTTTCACGCTGCGCAGGAGGGCCTCGTGCTCGGGAGGCAGGTCCGTGGGCGGATCCAACTCCTCGAGTTTCGTGATCTTGACCTTGAGGTACGGCTCCTCGGACGAGCACGGCGTCGATGCGGGCTCGGGCGAGGCCCTGGACGAGGAGGCGGATGCGCCCATCCGGGAGCTTCAGCATCCTCATGATCGCGGCGACGGTCCCGACGCCGTGCAGGTCCGCGGGGCCCGGCGTCTCGTTCTGGCCATCCTTCTGTGCGACGAGCATGATGATGCGCTGGTCGGCCAGGGCGGCATCCACGGCGTTGATGGATTTCTCGCGCGAGACGGAGAGGGGAAGGATGATGAACGGGAAGACGACGACGTCCTTCAAGGGAAGGACGGGCAGGATGTCGGGAATCGGAAGGTCCGTCTCCCGATCGGCCGTGAGTTCCTTTTCGTCGATCTCGGCCATGGCGTTCTACTCTTCCCCTTCGTCCCCGCCGGAGACCTGAACCTCGTACTCCTTCTCGCGCTGGTCTGGCACGCGGGGGAGGATGACCTCGAGGAGTCCGTTCCTGAGCACTGTCTTCGCCTCGCGGTTGTTGACGGGGCGGGGGAGCGAGACGGATTTCACGAACGTGCCGAAATAGCGCTCCATGCAGAAGAACCGCACGCCCTCGCGGGCCCGCACGCGCCCCTTCTTGGTGCCGCGGATCGTCAGGACCCGGCCCCGGATCGCGACACGCACGTCCCCGGGCTCGACGCCGGGCAGCTCGACGAGCACGCGCAGCTTCTCGCCGTCGTCCACGACGTCGACCGAGGGGTCCCAGGAGGTCGTCGCGCCGGCGACGCTCTTGTTCGACTCGACGAAGGCGGCAAAAAGGCGATTCAGCTCGCCCTGGAGCCTCGAGAGCTCCACCATCGGCCCGTAGAACTTCACGACGGCGCCTTGGTTTCGGCCCGGTCAATCAGGCTCTTGAGCTCGTGGAGGAACTCGTCCACGTCCTCGAACTTGCGGTAGACCGACGCGAACCGGACGTAGGCGACCTTGTCGAGCTCCCGCAGCTTCTCCATGACGAGCGCCCCGATCCTTCTAGTCGGCAGCTCGCGCTCCTCGATCTCGTGGAGGAGGGTCTCGATCTCGTCCACGATCGCGTCCAGGCGCGCCGGCGACACCGGGCGCTTCTCGCAGGCCTTGACCAGGCCGGCCCGCAGCTTCTTGCGGTCGAAGGTCTCCCGGCGGCCGTCGTTCTTGACGACCATGTAGGGGATCTCCTCGATCGTCTCGTACGACGTGAATCGCCTCCCGCAGGAGACGCATTCCCGCCGGCGCCGGATGACCTCGCCCTCCCGGCTTTCCCGGGAGTCCACGACGCGATCGTCGGAAGAGCCGCAGAACGGGCACTTCATGGCCACAGACTATAGCGGTTCCGGGGCGCTCTTCCGGAGACTCCGCGCCAGGATCAGCGCGAGGCCAATCAGGCCGATCGGGATGAACGAGATGGCGTGCGCCACGGTCGCCGCGCCCAGCGCCGTGTCGCTCTGAACGCCGAACTCGATGAGTGCGCCGGCCACCGCGGCGTGGTAACCGCCGATCCCCGCGGGCGTCGGGACCGTCAGGCCGAGCACGGCCGCGAAGGTCAGGACATAGGAGGCCGAGAGAGGCAGGTCGATCGAGAAGGCCGTCACGACGCACGCGATCTGCAGGTTGATGACGAACCACATGAAGCAGCGAGCCGCCGCCGACCGGGAGCCACTGCCAGGCGGTCAGCTTCCGCACGAGGCCGAAGCCGTCCAGGAACGCCCGGAGCGCGGACCGCGCCGACTCCCGCCACCGAGCGCGGCACGAGAAGGAGAAGGGCGTCGGTCAGCCGCTCGAGCTGCGGCCGGTGGAAGACGGCGAGGTAGGAGAGGGTCACGATGCCTCCGAGCGCCACCAGGGGCAGGACCCCGATCCCAACGGGCACGGCCGAAGAGCCCGTCGCGCGGGCCCAGGGCTTCTCGAGCATGGCCAGACCGAGGAAGAAAAAGACCGAGGCCGCGTCGAGCAGCCGCTCGAACAGGATCGATGCCAGGAGCGTCGAAAAGGGCAGGCCGGTATCTCGCGAAAGGAGGGCTGGCCGGATGATCTCGCCTGCCCGAGCGGGGAGGAAGTTGCCGGCGAACCCGACGGCCGTCGCATAGAAGGCAGGTCCAAACCTCACCCGGCCGGCTGGCCTGAGGATCCACATCCAGCGCCAGGCGCGCAGGAAGTAGGTCGCCATGGCGAGGGCGAGGCTTGCAAAGAAGCCAGGCCGGCGAGGCCCCGGCGATCCGGCGCGCCGACCTCGGCCGGGTGGACCTGGCGGAGCAGGAACCAGGCCAGGCCCGCGGTCAGGGCCAGGGACACGAGGACCTTGAAAGCCCGCGACTTCAGTAGTCTCAATGGTGCTCGGGTGGAGTTTTAGCACCCCGGAGCCCATTTCTGCCGAAAAAAATGAGGCTAATGTTTAAGACTGCTTGACTTTAAACGCCGTTTTCCACATTCTTCTCTTATAAATTCGGGGAGGTTCGCGCATGTTCAGGAAAGCGCACATGCTCTTGGCTTCGTTGGCGCTCGGCGGCCTGCTCTTGGCGCGCGGGGCGGAGGCACAGGGCTTCGGATACATCGACAACCCACAGGCCGGCCAGACCGTCTCCGGAGTGGTCTCGGTCTCCGGTTGGGCGGTGGACTTCCGAAAGATCGACAAGGTCGAGCTTTACCTCGACGGGGTCTTCGTCAACCGCGCCGACACGAATCATCCCCGCGCCGATGTCTACACGGTCTTTCCCGCTTTCAGCCTCTCGCCCAATCAGAACCCGGGCTGGCTCACGTCCTTCGTGTCCCGTTTCTACACGAGCGGTCCGCATGCCCTCTCCGTGAAGGTCACGCTCTCGGATCAGTCTTCCTTCACGATTGGCCCGATCACCGTCACTCTGAACAACTCGGTCGGGCAGGCGCCCTTCGGGTTCATCGACGTCCCGGGGCCGCAGGGATTCGCCGGGAGTCTCGGGCGCCGCCCAGGTCGTGGGTTGGGCTCTCGATGACGTCAACGTCGACCACATCGACTTCATGGTCGACAGCCAGATCGTCGCGACAGCCATCGGCCGCGGGCTGCCGGGATCCACGGCTCTCTACGGGTTGCCCAGGCCCGAAGTTCGGGCGGCATACCCGGACGTGCCGAGCTCGCTCTACTCGGGATTCCTCGCCAACATCGACACGACGCGCCTGACCAACGGCGTCCACGTCCTGGATGTGCGCGCGACCGACAACACCGGGGCTAACGCGTTCATCGGGACGCGCCCGATGCAGGTCGTCAACAACCAGGGCGACCTCGGGCCGTTTGGCTGGCTCGACTTCCCGCTCGACAAGGCATCGCTGCTCTGCTCGCCCGGCAACGGCGGACCGACGCCCTCGCCGCCCCTGCCGCCGGCGGCCTACTTGAACTTCGCCACCGGCTGGGCCCTCTCGACCGGCACGCGGCCCGGCATGGGAAGCGTCGTCTGGGTGGAGCTGCTGCTCGACGGGGCGATCATCTCGAACACGCCAGAGGGACTGCTTCCAGTCCAACGGGAAGCTGATCAACTGCTACGGCTTGAACCGTCCCGACGTGACCAAGGTCTTTCCGGGCTTCCTGAACGGCGACAACGCCGGGTACTACTTCCAGTTCACGTTCTTCCAGGACGATCCGTCCGGCCTGCTCTCGATCGGGCTTCCGACGCCGGATCCGACGGCGCTTCCAGATCACGGGCTTCACGCGCCCCGGCAAGCACACCCTGTCGATTCGGGCCGGCAGCGACGAGGGCACCGCGACACAGATCGCCTCGATCTCGGTCGACGTCCTGTGCGACTCCACGATTTCGAACATGCCGGCCTTCGGGTACATCGACACGCCGCGGGCAGACGAGCAAATCAACTCGGTATACGGCTTCTCGGGCTGGGCCTACGACCTGCAGGGGGTCCTGAGGATCGAGGTCGACCTGGACGGCGTGGTGGTGGCGCGCTCCGACGACGGAACCGCTTCCTACGGCATCCCGCGGCCCGATGTCCCGCATGGCGACCCCCGCGTGCCGTCACCGGGCAACGTGGGCTGGACCTGCGCGCTCGACACGACGAAGATGGGCGACGGTCAGCACGAGATCGTGATCTACGTCTGGGATCTCGTGTCCTCCAAGAGCGAGATCGGCCGCCGCCGCTTCATCGTCGACAACAACGCCCGCACGACTCAATAGCGAGCACTCTTCCTCCCGCATCCAAAGCCCCGCCCCCGGCGGGGCTTTTCGTTTCCGGACGCACACCGTGCCGGAGTGGTGATTCGCGCCGGGCGGACGGGTCCTGCCGCCGCCACCCCCGTCCGTCCTCGGGCCGGAGTCCGGCCCTGCGGGGGCGGAAGGTCTTCGATCCGGCGTCACCCCTCCGCCCTCATCTCGCGGCTCAATCGCCAGCATGTGAGCCCGGGCGTCGGGCCCGCCTCCCGGAGGGAGGCTGGAGGGGGCACACTCGCGGCAAAGACCTTCAGCCCGACTGGAGGGTGCCCCCGGCCTGAGCGGCGCGTGTTCCTCCCGCCACTGCGCCGCGGGCCGGACGGAGGAGGCGGGCCCGCTGCCCGGGCGGCTTGATCAGCGAAACCTAACCGCGAGCTGTATCGGGGCGTCTAAGGGGCGATGGGAGCTATTGATGCGGCTGTGTTTCCGGCCTTCGGGCTAACTTCCTCGCGGCCCGATCCGTCTAACTAGTCGGATGGAGGGGACGCGAGTCGGCCTCGGGCGGGGTCGCGGAGGACGCCTTTCGCGGCCTCGTCGAAGAGCACAGCCGGATGGTCTTCCGGCTCGCTTACCGCCTCACGGGCAACGAGCAGGACGCCGAGGACGTGGTCCAGGACGCGTTTCTCAAGGCGTACAGCAACTTCGAGCGCTTCGACTCGAGGGCGAGCTTCGCGACCTGGATCCATCGCATCGCGACCAACTGCGCAATCGACCTCCTGCGCCGCCGGAGCCGGCGGATGGGCTGGGGCGGGTCGGGCGCCGGCGGCGGGTTCGAGGCGGAGGACCTGCCCTCGCACCGTCCTTCTCCCGAGGCACGCGCCCGCGGCCTCGAAGTCGAGGCCGATGTGGCTCGGGCGCTCGACGCGCTGTCGCCCAACGAGCGGGCCGCCTTCGTCCTGCGCCACGTCGAGGGGCTGTCGACGGAGGAGATCGCGGCGGCCTTGAGCCTGCGCACGAACGCGGCCAAGCAGACGGTGTTTCGGGCGGTGCACAAGCTGAGGCGGCTCTTGACGCCGCTTCTGGAGGCAGAGCCATGACCCACAGGACGGACGACGACCTCGACAAGCGGACGATCGACCTCGTCACGCTCCGCGCTCGAGGCGCCGGAGCGCGGCGAGGACTACGGCCGGCGGGTCTTCGAGCGCCTCCAGCCCCGGCTGGCCGAGAGCGGAGCGCCGAAAGCGGGCGGGCCATCTCCTTCGGCGGCCGCGTTGCACTCTCCGTGGGCGCTCGCGGCTGCCGTTCTCGTCCTGGTGGCGGGGGCTTTCTTCGCAGGGCGCGCCACGCAGAGGCCGGCCGAGGCGCCGCTTCTCCGCCGAGGCGCGCCGCCGCGTTCTGCTGGTCGCTGTCGGCGATCACCTGGAGCGGTCGCGCATGGTCCTGCTCGAGTTCGTCAATACCCCGCCCCAGGAGGCATCCGGCTCCCGCGAGCGCGCGTGGGCCGAGGAGCTGGTGGCGTCCAATCGCCTGTACCGCCAGTCGGCGGCGCGTGCGGGAGAGCCCGGCGTCGCCGACGTGCTCGACCAGCTCGAGCGCGTGCTGCTCGAGATCGCCAACAGCCCCGCCTCGGTGTCCCCCGAGGCCCGGGAAGCCCTGCGCCGCCGCATCGAGGCCGAGGGCGTCCTCTTCAAGATCGAGATCGTTGGCGCAGGCGCCGGCGAGAGGGCGGATCGTCCCGCCGTCCGCCCGGCCAGCCTGCGCTCGTAGGCCTCAAGGAAAGACAAGGAGATCGTATTCATGCACCGCGCACTCGTTCCCGCCGCCTTCGCGTTCGCCCTGGTCACGACAGCGCTCGCCGCGCCGCAGCCCGTTGCTGCGCTCGTCCCGTTTGGCGACAGCGATGAGGGCGACAAACAGCAGGAGAAGTACGAGAAGGGCACGGATGCCTTGGACGACGGAAAGTGGGAGAAGGCCGTCCAGGCTTTTTCTGCGGCGGCGGCGCTGCCCGGCGACCGGACGGACGGGGCTCTCTACTGGAAGGCCTACGCCGAGAACAAGCTCGGCCGCCGCGCCGACGCCCTGGCCACGCTCGAAGACTTCAAGCGCCGCTTCCCGGCCAGCCGCTGGGCGAAGGACGCTCGCTCGCTCGAGGCCGAGGTCCGGCAGGGCGCGGGCAAGCCGGGAAACCCCGAGGCCGAGAACGACGAGGACACGAAGCTGATGGCCATCAACGGCCTCATGAACAGCGACCCCGAGAGGGCCGTGCCTTTGCTCGAGAAATTTCTCGCAGGCAACTCCTCGCCGAAACTGAAGGAGCGAGCCCTCTTCGTGCTCGCGCAGAGCGGCACGCCGCGCGCTCGTGAAGTTCTCACCGCGATCGCCCGGGGGCAGTCCAACCCGGACCTCCAGGAGAAGGCCATCCGGTACCTGGGCGTCTCCGGCGGCGAGAAGAACCTGCAGATTCTCGCGGAGATCTACGCGGCGAGCTCGGATGAAGCCATCAAAGAGCGCATCCTGCACAGCTTCATGGTCTCGGGCGACCGCGGCCGCGTTCTGCAGGCGGCCCGCGGAGAAAAGAGCGCAAAACTGCGCGCCGTGGCGGTCCACGAGCTCGGCGTCATGGGCGCCCGGGCGGAGCTCTGGCAGCTCTACCAGGCCGAGGCCTCCCGGGAGGTCAAGGAGTCCGTGCTGCATGCCCTCTTCATCGCCGGCGACGCCGAGCACCTCCTCGAGGTCGCCCGGGGCGAGAAGGATCCGGAGCTGCGCGTCGAGGCGATCCATCGCTGCGGGCTGCTCGGCAGCGACCGCACGGGTGCCGCTCTCGTCGGAATCTACAAGAGCGAGAAGGACGTCGCGGTGAAGGAGGCCGTGATCCATGCCCTGTTCGTCCAGAACAACCCCTCGGCTCTCGTCGAGCTCGCGAGAGCCGAGCAAAACCGCGAGATGAAGGCCGCCATCATCCAGAAGCTGTCCCACATGAAGTCCAAGGAAGTGACCGACTACCTCATGGAGATTCTGAACAAGTAGCGAAAGGAGCCGCCCATGACCCGCCACATCCTGCCCGTCCTCGCTTCCTGTTTGGCCCTGGCCGCGTCCACCGCGCAGGCGGGCACGGGCCATCGCCAGGACCACCGCGGCCTGAACGTTTCGTACCACGACGGATCTGTAGCCCGCTGCGGAGACCTCGAGGTCACAATCGATGGCCGGGCCGCCCTGCGCGGCGAGCAGGCGATGACGCTCGCGCTGCCGACCTCCGCGGCGTTCTCCGTCCGGGCGGCGCACAACTCGGGTGTCTTGATCGCGGCGTCGGACCGCCGCGACGTCCTCGTCACGGCGTGCAAGGCAGCCGCCTCGGGCGAACAGCTCGATCAGATTCGGGTCTCCTTCGAGAACGGCCTGCTGACGGCCGTGGGTCCCGCCGAGGAGTCCTGGGTGGCATATCTCCTCATCGAGGCCCCCCGGGGAGCCTCGCTCGATGTCGAGGCGCAAAACGGGCCGATCTCCCTTCAGGGCCTGGCGGGCAAGGTGGCTGCCCGCTCACAGAACGGACCCATCTCGGTGAAGGACTGTCCCGGAACGATCGCTGCCGAGGCGCAGAACGGTCCGATCAGCGTTGCGGGCTCGGGCGGCGACGTGCGGGTGCGCACGCAGAATGGTCCGATCAGTGTGAAGCTCCGCGGCACCGGGTGGGACGGCCCGGGCCTCGACGCCCGCGCCGTCAACGGGCCCCTGTCGCTCAAGATCCCCGACGGCTACCGCTCGGGGGCCGTCGTGGAGTCGGCCGGGCACTCCGCATTCCGCTGCAAGGGAGGCAGCTGCGAGCAAGCGCGCCGATCGTGGGATGACGACGGCCGGCGGGTCGAGCTCGGCGCGGGAGCTGCTCTCGTGCACCTCTCGACGGTCAACGGGCCCGTGTCCGTCGGGCCGGCCGATTCGGATGTCGAGGACTGATCGTGAAGAACAGTCTGTTCCTGGCGGCGGCGATCGCGGGAGCGCTCGTCGCGCCCTCTCCGGCTGGGGCGCAGCCCGCCAACTTGCAGAATGCCCGAGTCACGGTTCAGCCGGCCGCGGCCGACCTTGGCCGCCAGGTGCGCGGCCTCGCTGCGGAGCCGACCGCTCGGTGGATCGGCTGGTCCGTTGCTGCGGCCGACGGCCGGCATCAGATGTGCTGTTGGGACTCGAGGGGATCCTGGGATGGCAGTGATGGCTGCTGCGGCCAATGCCGGCTCGAACGGAGCGGGACCGCGTCGGCGGATCGCGTCGGAGACCGTTCCGACCGGCCCGTCCCTCTGGAGACAGCGCCGGAGATACGCGTGCTCCTGCGCGCCGAGTCGGGAGGCGTCCGGAAGGTCCGCGTCCTCTCGGCGGACTGCGCCATCGACGCCGGCGGCATGCCGGTCGTCTGGATCACGAGCGTCTCCGTAGAGGCGAGCGTGGCCTGGCTCGAATCTCTCGCGAGATCGCAGGCGTCGGGCGCAGGCGAAGGTAGCCCTGTCAACTCCGCGATTGCCGCGATAGCTCACCACGCGGGGGCGTCGGCTGTCTCGGCTCTCCTCACGTTGGCGAAACGCGACCCGTCGCCGCGGGTGCGCAGCCAGGCTCTTTTCTGGGTCGCGCAGAGGGCGGGAAGTCAGGCGGCCGCGGCGATCGAGAACGCGATCCTGGACGACCCCGACACCGAGGTGAAGACAAAGGCCGTCTTTGCCCTGACCCAGATGCCCGACGGCGAAGGAGTGCCCGAGTTGATCCACGTCGCCCGTACGAACCGCAACGCGGAAGTCCGCAAGAAAGCCATGTTCTGGCTCGGCCAGTCGAAGGACCCCCGGGCCCTCGCCTTTTTCGAAGAGGTCCTGTCGCGGTAGCTCCACGCCAATCCCCGGATAAGATGGCCGGGTGATTCTCGATTCGGCGAAGAGGGTCCTCGAGATCGAAGCGGACGCCATCCGGGAGCAGATCGGCCGGCTGGGGGAGGACTTCGTGCGGGCCGCCGAGGCGATCGAATCCTCGACGGGACGCATCTGCGTAACCGGCATCGGGAAATCCGGGCTGGTGGCGGAGAAGATCGCGGCGACACTCGCATCGACCGGCACGCCGGCTTACTTCCTGCATGCCGGGGAGGCCGGCCACGGCAACCTCGGCATGCTCCTGCCAGGCGACGTGCTGCTCGCCCTGTCGCACTCCGGTGAGACGGCCGAGGTCGTGCGCCTGTGCGAGTTCGCGCGCAAGCACTCGGTTCGGACAATTGCTCTGACGGGAACGCCGGACTCAGCGGTCGCTCGAGCGTCCGACGTCACGCTCCTCGTTGCGATCTCGCGGGAGGCTTGCCCGCTGAACCTGGCGCCCACCGCCTCGACGACGGCCATGCTCGCCCTCGGAGACGCCCTGGCGCTCTCGATTGCCGAGAAGCGCGGCTTCCGCGAAGCCGATTTTGCGGCGCTCCATCCGGGCGGCAGCCTCGGGCGCCGGTTCCTGAAGGTTCAAGACCTCATGCGCACGGGCGAGCGCGTCCCGCGTGTGACGACCGAAACACTGATGACCGAGGCGATTCACGAGATGTCGCGCAAGATGATGGGCATCACGGCGGTGGTGGACGGAGCGGGCAAGCTGCTGGGGGTCATCTCGGACGGAGACCTGCGGCGCCTCCTCGAGAAGGACCCCGGCCTTCTCGGGAAAGCTGCCGGCCGCTGCCTGCACGCGGCCCCGAGGACGATTGACGGCGAGGAGTTTGCGTCGGCCGCGCTCGAGCGGATGGAATCCGCAAAGATCACCTCATTGTTCGTGGTCGATGCCCAGGGCCGCCTGTCGGGGGCCCTCCACATGCACGACTTGCTCTCGGCGGGGATTCATTGAGCTCGCGCCGCAAAGGAGCGCCAAAGATCAAGGCCCTGTTCTTCGACGTGGACGGCGTCCTGACCGACGGCCGCGTCTACATGGACGACCAGGGCCGCGAGTTCAAGGTCTTCGACACCAAGGACGGCCACGGCATCAAGACGGCCATCGCGGCCGGCCTGCGCGTGGCGTGGATCTCGGGGCGCACGTCGAAGGCGACCGATCAGCGGGCCAGCGAGCTCGGCGTCGTCGAATGCCACCAGGGCGTCGCGGACAAGGCGAAGGTCTACGTCGAGCTCTGCCAGCGCTGGGGCCTTGCCCCGAGGGAGACCGCTGCCTTAGGCGACGACGAGCCGGACGTCCCGATGCTGACAGTGGCCGGCTTTTCCGCCTGTCCCGCGGACGCCGCCCCTCCGGCCCGCAAGGCTGCTCAAGTCATCCTGAAGTGCGACGGCGGCCGCGGCGCCGTCCGCGAGTTCATCGAGCACATCCTCCGCTACAACAAGCTCATCGAACGGTCGAAGTCGAGGCCCTAGCGAGCTAGCCGCCCCGGAACGGCGGGACTGCCCTGCGGGACACGCGGCCGCTCAGTCGGGCAGCAGTTGGATTCTTCCTGGCGGCCGCTCGAACGAAACCGGTGCAAGAACCCCTCGTGGCCTTCGCCCGACCCGTCCTTGCACACCAACCCGGTTTCGACGGTCCCGCAGGGCAGCCCCGCCGTTCCGGGGCTCTTACAGTGGCAATCGCCTCGATGCGAGCCCCGGCGGCGGGTCGCCTCCCGGAGGAGGATTCTAGCGAGGGAGCAAGGTACGCAGTCTCTTGTGTCCCGGTAAGACTGCGACCGAGCGACAAGCGAGGGTCCACAGTTATCTCTGCGCCTCCAGACCCGAGCGTGCCTCCGAGGGAGGCGGCCCGACGCCGGGGCGGCCTCAGGAAGGGTCCGGGGCGGCTGAGCCGCGCGAGACGCTCTAGGGCTTCTTCGGCTTGAACATCCAGGCGATGCCGATGCCGAGGAGGTAGAGGGCGATCATTGGCAGGGCAAAGACGAGCTGCGTTGCAATGTCAGGGGTCGGAGTGATGATGGCCGCGATGATGAAGATGACCAGGACGGCGTACTTGAACTTGGCGAGGAGCCACTTTTCCGAGACGATCCCGATGCGCGCCAGGAAGAAGATCAGGATCGGCGTCTCGAAGACGAGGCCCATGCCCAGAATGATCTTCGTCGCCGTCGAGAGGTACTCGTTGATCGTGATGACGGCGTTGAACTTGCCCGCCACGCCGACGCCGATCAGGAAGTTCACGACGACGGGGAACGCCTCGTAGTAGCCGAACGCGCACCCGGCGATGAAGAAGAAGAAGCCAACCCCGACGAACGGGAAGACGTACTTCTTCTCCCGCCGGTAGAGGGCCGGCGAGATGAAGAGCCAGACCTGCCACAGGATGATCGGCGCCGCGGCGATGACCGAGGCCAGCATCGCGACGCGGAAGTACATGAGGAAAGGTTCGGTGAGCGTCGTGTACGAAAGGTTCTGCCCCGGCGGGAGCACCTTGCGGATCGGCCGGGCGATGAAGTCGAACAGCTCGGGAGCCCAGGCCCACGCTACAAAGAAGAGCAGGAAGACAGCCACGAGGCAGACGATCAGGCGCTTGCGAAACTCCTCGAGGTGGTCGAAGAATCCCATGCGGGGCAGCTCGTCTTCTCCTTCCGGAGGAGGTCCAGGGGCCCCGACGAGCCAGCCCGGGAGGAGCTTGCTCAAGCCGGGGTCGGGGGACGCGGCGGGGGTGCCGCTTCGGGCTGCGGCGCTGCTGTCGGTTCGGGCGGGGCGGCGGGCGCTTCGGAGCGCGGGACGATCTCCGGGGGCGCAATGAGGTTGGTTGTCTCTGTGACAGTCTGCCGCACCGAAGCGGCCTCGCGCTTGCCCGACTCGATCTCGTCCTCAATCGTCTTCTTGAGCTCGTCAGAAGCCTTTTTGAACTCGGCCAGGCCCTTTCCGAGCGACTTGCCGATCTCCGGGAGCTTCTTCGGGCCGAAGACGAGGAGAGCCACGATGAAGATCAGGATTAATTCGGGCATACCGATCGAGCCAAACATGTTCCCCTCCGAGGATGGCGATTCTACTCCCTCGCATGCGAGAATGACCCGAGGAGGCCTCCTTTGAGCCAGTCCCAGTCCCAGCCACGTTCCCGTGTTCTCACCGCCGTCGCGCTCGTTCTGGCCGCCACCCTCGTGGGCGGCACGCTGGGAGGCAAGCTTTTCGCCTCCCCGGAGCGCGAAGTGCCGTCTCTCGACGAGTACGCCGACATCCTGACGACTCTTTCCGACTGGTCTCCCGAACCGATCGCTCCCGAGAAGGCCGTCTATGCCTCGATCCACGGGATGCTTTCGCGGCTGGATCCGCACACGTCGTTCCTCGAGCCGGAGGACTACTCCGCGATGCGGGAGAAGCAGCAAGGCTCCTTCTTCGGCCTGGGCATCCAGATCCAGAAGCGCATGGGCAAGATCACCGTCATTGCCCCGATGGAAGGCACTCCTGCTTACAAGCAGGGGATCCGGCCCGGCGACATCATCACGCACATCGAGGAAGAGGAGCTGCGCGAAGACGTCACGACCGACGAGGTCGTCCGCAAGCTGCGCGGCCCCAAGGGCTCGCAGGTCACGATCACGATCCGCCGCCCCGCGTCCGACGAGTCCATCCGGATGACGATCACGCGGGCCGAGATTCCGACCCTTTCGGTCCCCTACGCTTTCATGATGGGGCCCGAGGTCGGTTACATCCTCCTGCGCGACTTTACGCACACCTCCAGCCACGAGCTCGAGGCCGCGATCGCGAAGCTCGAAAAGCTGGGCATGAAGAAGATGCTCCTCGACCTCCGGGGCAACCCGGGCGGCGTGCTCGAGCAGGCCGTCGACGTGGCCGACGTCTTCCTGCCAAAGGGCGCCAAGGTCGTCTACACGCGCGGGCGCACGGCCTCTTCGGGCCAGGACTATTTCGCGCCGGGGGAGGGCCCGCATTTCGACAGTCCGTTGATCGTGCTCGTCAACCGCGGTTCGGCTTCGGCCTCCGAAATCGTCGCGGGAGCGATCCAGGATCACGACCGCGGCCTGGTCGTCGGCCAGCGCTCCTGGGGCAAGGGCCTCGTGCAGAGCGTCTATTCCCTGCCCTACGGCGCGGGCCTCGCGCTGACCACGGCGCGCTACTACACGCCCTCGGGCCGCTGGATCCAGCGCGACTACAGCGACCTTCTCTCGTACGTGAATCCGGAGGACGTCGACGCGGCCGAAGGCGGCAGCGCCGCCGCCGAGGCTCCCCACAAGGCGGGCGAGACGTTCTACACGGACGCGGGCCGCGTCGTTTACGCCCAGGGCGGCATCCGGCCGGACGTCGTCGTCAAGCCGGACGCTCGCGATTCGAAGATGTTGAACCAGCTCTTTGCGCGCTCGATGTTCTTCAACTTCGCCGTCGAGTGGGTGGCCCGCCACCCGGACGTGACCGCCGACTTCCAGGTCACGCCGGCGATCCGGCAGGAGTTCTTCAAGTTCTCCGAGAGCCGCAAGTTCTCGACGGCCGAGGAGCTCCAGAAGATGTGGGAGGAAGAGCCCAACAAGGCCCTCCTCGACCTCGCCATCCGCTCCGACATGGCCAACGTGAAGTTCGGCCTGGAAGCCGGAGTGAAAGTGCGCTCGACGGGCGATACCCAGATCCAGAAAGCCCTCACGCTCTTCGACGAGGCCGCCCGCATCGCAGCGATGCCCAAGATGGCCCCCGGCGTCCGCGCCTCCAAGTCCGGAAGCTAGAAGCCGAACTCAAGCCGCCCCGCCACGGCGGATTCCCCGCGGGGACACGCGGCGGCCACACGACCGCTCGAGAGAGGCCTTCCATGGCCGCCGCTCGGCGAAACCGCTGCAAGGGGAAGTCTGGCGGCTGCACCCTTCCGGCCGTAGCAGACCAACCCGGTTTCGACGGTCCCCGCGGGGAACCCGCCGCGTCGGGGCTACGCCTTCCCCTTCGAAGCTCTGGCCCGGGCGGCGGCGTCCTTGTTTAGGGAGTAAAGAGCCAGGCGTCGGTGGTTGAGAGGGGGCCCTCCGAGGCGGTTCCCGGGCCGTAGCCCCCGGTGATGAGGACGCGCCCGTCCAGGAGGAGAGTTGCGGCGGCAAAGTAGCGGGGCTTGCCGTAGCCACCCGAGACTGTCAGGAAATCTCCCTTTGAAGGGTCGTAGATCTCCGGAGCCTCAGCGCCGCCGGCCACGAGCACGCGCCCGTCCGGGAGAAGGGCGACGGCAGCGCCCAGCTTGAAGCGGCGCAGCGCCATCGAGGCTGCCGGCGTAAACAGGTTGGCAATCGGATCGTAGATCTCCGCCTCGGTCTTCTGCCCGGTCCAGTCTCGCGCATCCGAGCCGCCGACGACGAGGACCCGGCCGCTCGCAAGGAGGGCGCCGCCGTGCTTGCGGCGAGCGGCGATCATGTCTCCAGCCGGCGCGAAGCGGCCGCTCTTCGGGTCGAAGACCTCGGCGCTCGCCAGCACGCCGCCCGAGGCGTCCGAGCCTCCCGGGATGAGCACGCGGCCGTCCTTCAAGAGCACGGCGACTTCGGGGACGCGCGCCGTGCGAAGAGGCCCCGTGGGCCGAAAGATGCCCGAGGCCGTGTCGTAGATCTCGGCGCTGCCGAGGGCGTCCGATACGCCGTTGTAGCCGCCGGCCAGAAGGACCTGGCCGTCGACGAGCCTAAGGGCGGCCTGGTGAGCGCGCGGCGTGGTCATCGAACCCGTGGGACGAAACGTCCGGGTGGCCGGGTCGTACAGCTCCGCCGTCGCGGCGACCTCGCCCATCCAGCGGCCTCCTTCGAAGTGTCTTCCGGAGGATCCTCCCGCAATCAGGACCCTTCCGTTGGACAGCAACGTGGCGCTGTGCCCGACGCGGGGCGACGAAAGCCTCGGCAGGGACTCGAAGCGTCCCGTGGTCGGGTCGTACAGCTCGGCGGTGTCCTCGAAGACACCGTTCTTCTGCATGCCGCCCGCAATGAGCACGCGCCCGTCGGGAAGAAGAGTGGCGGTGTGAACGGCCCTTGGAACATGCATCGAGCCCGTGGGCGAGAGGGCGCCTGCCCGCGAGGCCGCGGAGCAGGGGTGGGACGCTCCCGCAGCCAGAACGAGATCGGTCACGATCAAAGCCGCGATGCCGAATGCGGGCAGGCGTGGTGTCATGGTCCCTCCGTTGCTGCGGAGGAAGACGCGGCGCAGCCTTCGTGCGTTAACGAACTTTCGAGGAGTCGGGGAACGCTTTTGAGAGGCGCTGCCAGAATGTCGGCTTTCCGGGCGAGGGCAGGCCCAGCTCGGACCTCCAGAGATCCAGCATGCGCCGGTCGTGGCGGGCAACCCCTTCGCGCGTGACGCCGGCGGGCATCGCCACGAGCGCGGCCAGGCGATCGTGGACGCCCAGGCAGGCTTCCGGAGGAAGCGAGGCGAGCAGGTGCCAGAGGGTCAGCGCATCGCGACGCCTGGCTTGCAGGAGAACGGTCTCCAGGGCGGCGGCGTCGCCGGGCGCCTCATCGACGCGGTCGAGCGCGGCTCGAAACGCCGGGGAGGCGTCGTCGAAGAAGGGCGTGCCCGGCCCGGCTCCCGGCCGCATGCGGCAGCTCGCATCGGCCGGCACGACCGCCTCGTGATCGCCTTCGACGAGCGCCACCCATCCCGTTTCGACCGAGAGCATCCCGGACCCGGCGTCGTCGACCGAGAGGTGGTAGACGCAGCCGAGATCGACGGCGAGTGCCGACTTCGTCTGGACGAAGAAGAGGCGAGGCGGTGCCCAGATGCGCGCCCCGATCGATCCGCGCTCGAGCGTCAGGCGGTGGTCGGAGGCGCTCGCCCGAACGAGTCGCAGGCGGGAGTTGGGCGAGACCTCGACCTCGCCGATCAATCCGATAGTCAGGCGCGCGCGTGACGCGGCGTCTGTCTCGAGCACCTGTCCGACAGAGAGACGTGCCGTCTCGTTCATCGGGCGGTCGGCGACGGCCGGGGCCCCCGCCACCCGCTGCACGTTCCAGTGCGTGCGGTCCAGCGTGCGGGCGATCCACGCGGCGCCGGCGGCGAGCACGACCGCGGCGGCCGCAGCGATCAGGAGCCAGGGTCGGCGCGCCCTCCGTACCGACGGCGCTTGCTCACCCCGATGCCCGAACCGGCCGAGCAGGCGCTCGAGGTTCTGGACTTCGGGGTCCGGCGGGCCGCTCTTGTCCCAAAGGTATCCGTTGTCGTTGTCGTCGCGGTCAACCATAGGTTGGACTCCTCCGCAGAGACTGGCGCAGCAGCGCCATCCCGCGGTGCAGGTTCACGCGCACCGATCCGGGTGTCAGGCCGGTGCGCAAGGCGATCTCGGGGCCGGTCAGGCCCTCGACGAGGCGCAGAATGAGAGGCTCGCGGTAGGCCTCCGGCAGTGCCCGGATGGCGTCGAGGGCTTCGGCCGCTTCGGCATCTTCGCCAGCCGGGACGGCGATGTCTTCGGGAAGCTCCGAGAGGCGCGGCTCGCGCCGCGCGTGGTCCATCGCGCGGTTGCGCGCAATCATGGCGAGCCAGCCCCCGAAAGCTCGGGACTCGCGCAGCGTGTGGAGCCGCCGGTGGACGGTCAGGAAGACGTCCTGGACGAGGTCCTCGGCCTCTCGCCGCGGGACGCGCGCGAGCAGTATTCCGTGCACCATGCGGGCATAGCGGGCGTAGAGGCGATCGAACGCGCCGGGCCGGCCCTCGCGGACGTCCTCGACGAGGAGGGCGTCCTCGGCGCCGTGCGCTGCAGCTTGCTCGCTCACAGGCCGACGCTCTTTGATTCCATTCGGCAGGTCAAGCGCGAGGTCCATCTCCGGTCTGGAAGACGCCGGGAGGAGCCCCTCCGTTAACAAGGGCGGGAGAGCCGGCGCCGCCTATGCGCCGGGGCGATTGCCGGCGGGCTCGAGCTGCGTCTGAGGGTCCGATGCCGCGTTTGGGGCCGGGTGTCTCTGAAACCAGCCGTAGATGGCGAGGCCGACGGCAGCCCAGGCGAGCTCCCGCAGGCGGCGCACGAAGCCCAGGGCAAACCCCTTGGCCGGGTCGAGGCCCAGGGCGGCAAAGATCACGTACTTGCCCCCCTCCTGCGTGCCCATTTTGGCCGGCACGAAGAAGAGGATGCCTTCGATGGCCACAGAAAGGGACTCGATGGCGAACGCCTGGCGCCAGCTCACAGGCGCGAGCAGCAGAGAAAGGACCAGCCGCGCCTCCACGATGCCGATGACCCAGCCGATGTAGTGAAGTCCGACCGCGAGCAGGAAATCGCCGGGCCGCCGCCGCAGGCTGCCGACCGTGGCGTCGGCGAGCGATCTCCAGCCGTCCTCCCGCTTCTTGCGAAGCGATCTCCACCAGCCCAGGCGGTCGAGCCAGCGAAGGAGCATCCCGAGGCCGCCCGGTGACCAGGCGAGGCCGAGAATGAGGCCGAGCAGAAAGCAGAGGACCGCGGACAGGACGAGCAGCCCATTTCGCAGGCCCCGGTCGGCCGTCAGGCCGAGCACGAACGGGACGCCAGAGAGAATAAACAGGGTCTGCGCCGAGAAACGGGCCATCGCGGTGAGCGTGGTGGAGCCGGCAGCCGTTGCAGTGGGAACGAATCGGCGCAGGAGGGAGACCCGCACCAGCTCTCCTCCGACGACGGCCGAGGGCGTCACGGCGTTGATGGCGTCGCCAGAGAGCAGGATGGCCGCCAGAGTCCGGACGGGGGTTGCTGTTCGGTACTCAGGCGAGACCATGACGTACCAGGCGAGGGTGATCGAGAGGATCGCCACCGTTTGCAGAGCGACGATCAGGACGAACCCCCAGCCCACTTCGCGCAGGCTCGCGAGCAGCGTGGCCGCTCCGATGTGGTACAGCAGGCCGGCGAGCAGCGCGACCCCGACGACAAACGAAACCCGTTCCGCCGTCTTCAGGCGCGATCCTCCCGCTGCACGAGGCTCGCGATGGCGAGTATCGACCGCAAAAGGGAAGGCACGCTGGCGACGTCGAGCTGAGTGGCGCTGTCCGAGAGGGCGCGCTCCGGGTTGTCGTGCACCTCGAGGAAGAAGCCGTCCACGGCGCCCGTCGCCGCGGCGGCGCGCGCCAGGCCCGCGGCATACTGCTTGAGGCCGCCCGTCTCCTTCCCGCCGCCCGGCAGCTGGAGCGAGTGGGTCACGTCGTAGACGACCGGAAAGCCCAGCGCGCGCATGATCGGGAAGGAACGCATGTCCACGACCAGGTTGTGGTACCCGAATGACGTGCCGCGCTCGCAGAGAAGGATCTTTTCGTTCCCGGCCGACCGGCACTTGGCCACGATGTTGGCCATGTCGTCGGGGGCGAGAAACTGCCCTTTCTTGATGTTGATCGGCTTTCCCGTCTTCGCCGCGGCCACGACGAGGTCCGTCTGTCGCGAGAGGAAGGCCGGGATCTGCAGGACATCCAGGATCCTGGCGGCCGCCTCGGCCTGGGACGGCTCGTGGATGTCCGAAAGGACGGGGAGCCCGGTCTTCGCCTTGACGTCTGCGAGGATGTCGAGGCCCTCAGCGAGGCCGGGGCCGCGGAAGGACTCGATCGAGGAGCGGTTGGCCTTGTCCCACGACGACTTGAAAACGATCCGCGCGCCGGTCTCTTCGCCGATCGATTTGAGCCGCGCCGCCATCGCCAGGACGTGCGCCCGCGACTCGATGACGCAGGGGCCCGCAAAGAACAGGGGCGGCGAGGCGCCACCGATCGAATAACCGGGAGCTATCGTGACGACTGGAACGGTCATGGGCTCACGCCCCCGTGCCCTAAGTCCTGCCTCCTGCGTCCGGCCGGGGGACGAGGGCTTGCTCGGCCGTTGTCTCCGCCGTCTCCTCGGCGCGCGCTCCCCGGTGGGCTCGAGCGGCCCGAACGAAGTCGCGGAACAGGGGATGACAGGCGAAGGGCTTGGACTTGAGCTCCGGATGGAACTGGCAGCCGAGAAACCAGGGATGGTCCTCGTGGAGCTCGATGATCTCGACGAACTTGCGGTCGGGCGACATGCCGGCAAACGACATGCCGCGCTCCTTGAGGAGCGGCAGGTATTCCTGGTTGACCTCGTACCGGTGCCGGTGCCGCTCGGAGATGAGGCTTTCGCCGTAGGCCCGGGAGGCAAAAGAGCCCGCCGTGAGCTCGCAGGGGTACTTGCCGAGCCGCATCGTGCCGCCCAGGGCCTCGACGCCGATCAAGTCCCGCAGCTTGTAGATGACCTTGTGCTTCGGCTCTTCCTCGAACTCGGTCGAGTTGGCACCCTCGAGGCCCGCCACGTGCCGGGCAAACTCGATGACGGCCGTCTGCAGCCCGAGACAAATCCCGAAGTACGGGACCTTCTTCTCGCGCGCGTACTGGATCGCCCTCATCATCCCTTCGACACCGCGCTTGCCGAAACCGCCGGGCACGAGGATCGCGTCGGCCCGCGTCAGCACGTCGGGATACTGGTCGTTCTCGAGCGTCTCGGCGTCCACGTAATGGAGCTTGACACGCACGTTGTTGGCGATGCCGCCGTGCGCCAGCGCCTCGTTCAAGGACTTGTACGAGTCGCCGTAGTCGACGTATTTGCCGACGACAGCGATGTCGACCTCGCCCGCGGGGTTCTTGATCCGGTTGACGAGCGTTTCCCACTTCGAAAGATCCCGGTCGTAGTGGGGCATGTGGAGCATGTCGAGCAGGATCTCGTCCAGGCCCTCCGCCGCGAACTGGAGCGGCACCTCGTAGATGGACGGCACGTCCTTGGCGTTGATGACCGCCTCGACCGGGACGTTGCAGAAGAGGGCGATCTTCTTCCGCACGTCGGAGGGCAGATTCCGGTCCGTGCGGCAAAGCAGCATGTCCGGCTGGATCCCGATGGAGAGCAGCTCCTTGACCGAGTGCTGCGTGGGCTTGGTCTTCAGCTCGTCGGAGGCCTTGATGTACGGCACGAGGGTGAGGTGCACGTTGACGGCGTTGCCGCGCCCGACTTCCTGGCGCCATTGGCGGATGGCCTCGAGGAACGGCAGCGATTCGATGTCTCCCACGGTGCCGCCGATCTCGATGACGACGACATCGGCCTCGGCTCCCACGCGCCGGATGGACTCCTTGATCTCGTCGGTGATGTGCGGCACGACCTGGACGGTCTTGCCGAGGTAATCGCCGCGCCGCTCCCGCTCGATGACGGTCGCGTAGATGCGCCCCGAAGTGGTGCTGTTGGTCCGGGAGCCGGTCATCGAGGTGAAGCGCTCGTAATGGCCCAGATCGAGGTCCGTCTCGGCGCCGTCGTCGGTGACATAGACCTCGCCGTGCTGAAAGGGCGACATCGTGCCGGGATCCACGTTGATGTACGGGTCGAACTTGGCGATGGCGACCTTGAAGCCGCGCGCCTCGAGCAGCGCTCCGATCGAGGAAGCCGCGATGCCCTTGCCGAGCGAAGAGACGACGCCCCCGGTTATGAAGACGTACTTGCCGCTCATGACACGGCCTCCTTTCCAAAAAATGTTTCGGCCCGCGAGAGATCCTCGGGGGTGTCGACGCCGATCGAGTCCGTGAGAGCCTGGCCGACCCAGATGGAGAAGCCTGCCTCGAGCCACCGGAGCTGCTCCAGGGACTCCGCGCGCTCCAGGGGAGAGGGCGGCAGCGCTGCGAGCTTCTGGAGGGTCGCCGCGCGGTAGACGTACAGGCCCAGATGCTTGAGATAGGAGGGTGAACCGCTGCGGAAGTAGGGGATGGGAGAACGCGAGAAGTACAGGGCGCGCCCGTCTCGGGCAACGGCGACCTTGACGGTATTGGGATCGTTCGCCTGGGAGGCCGGCATGGGGATCGCGAGGGTCGCGATTTCGCGTCCGGGCGATGCCAGGAGCGTTTCGATCGCGCGGTCGATGTTTTCGGGCGACATCATGGGCTCGTCGCCCTGGATGTTGACATAGACGTCGGCCGGCGTGCTGCGGGCGGCCTCGGCGAGCCGGTCGGTGCCGCTCAAAGCCTCGGCCGAAGTGAGAATGGCTTCTCCTCCGGCCTCACGGACGGCCGCCGCGATGCGCTCGTCTTCGGTGGCGACAAGGACCGAGTCCAGGCGCCGAGCGGCCCGGGCAGCCCCGAGGACGTGAAGAATCATGGGTTTGCCGGCGAGAGGGGCGAGGGGTTTCCCGGGGAATCGTACGGAGGCGTACCGGGCGGGAATCATTCCGACGATTTTCATCACGTCGGGATATCAAGTGTAGTCGGGATTCTCCTGCTGGTCAAACGGGCGGACAGAACTGCGCCTTGAGTCGGGCCTTCGGGGTCCTGGCGGGTGCGACCCCGTCGATGTTTCTCGGCCGGCTGCGCCGGCCTGCGATACATCGACGGGGGCCTCCGCCCCCGCCACCCCTGCGGCCCTCGCATCGAGGCGAGGTTAGACCGCCGCGCCGACCAGTGCGTCGATGGCTTCGCGGGCGGCGGTGCAGTAGGGGTTCGAGCCCTCGTAGCCGGAGAGAGCGATGACCTTGTTGTAGGCGCGCAGGGCGCTCTCCAGGTCGTGCAGGCCGCGGTCGTAGATCTGCGCCACGAGCAGCCGCGTCGGCAGGTGCTGGGGATCGAGATGGATGGCCTTGGCGGCGAAGACGAGGGCCACGTCGTAGCGCTCCTCGGAGGCGGCCAGGCAGGCCCGCCGGTAGTAGAGCTGGGATTCTTCTGCCACGGCGTCCCGGGTGGGGATCCGCGCCGAGAGCTGCCGAATTGTCTGGGTCAAGCCGGTCCAGGGCGTGGCGCGGTCGCTCATGTGCTCGACTTCGAGTATAGGCAGGTTCCCGGCCGAATCAAGAAAAAATTCGGCTGCATAGCCTTCAGTCCTTCTTTTATACGGGAGTGCAGTTTACGAATGAATCGAATGAATATCTGGCTCTGAGCCTTCTTAGGAGGCAATAATCAGTAAAGTCGCCTTATTTTATTCGGCAGGAATGCTAAGAGACTCGATCGATCGCGGACTCCGTGGCGAGCAATAGGCCATCCCGGGCTTCACAGTCGGGGAACGATCCCAGAGCCACGCGGGCCGCGCCGGCGTAATCGCGAGCCAGCGCCCGCGTTTCCCCGATGCCGTTGTAGCGCTCGACAATCGAGAGGATCTCGGATGGGGCCACGTTCTTGAACTCCCGATCCCGGAGCACGGAGGCGACCTTCTCGCGCTCGGCGGCGCTGGCGCGCGGCAGGGCGAGCAGCAGCGGAATTGTCAGCTTGCCCTCCCGCAGGTCGTTCAAGACGGGTTTGCCGGTGGCCTCCTCGGTGCCCGTGTAATCGAGGAGGTCGTCGATCAGCTGGAAAGCGACACCCAGGCACCTCCCGAACTGGCCGAGCCGCTCGGCCGCCAGCAGGTCGCCCCGGGGGGCGAAGTGCGCGGGAAGCCGGCAAGCTGCGGAGAAGAGGTCGGCGGTCTTGCGGCGGATGATGTCGAAGGCCTCCTCGCGCGTGACGTGGATGTCGCCCGTTTTTTCGATGGCGATGATCTCGCCCTCGATCATCGAGAGCGTCGTGTCCGAGAGGACCTTGAGGATCGTCAGGTCCCCTTCGTCCAGCGCGATGCCCATGGATTTCGTGTAGAGGTAATCGCCGAAGAGCACCGTCAGGTTGTTGCCCCAGCGGGCGTTGGCGGAGGTCCGGCCGCGCCGCAGGCTGGCCTCGTCGATGATGTCATCGTGGACGAGGGTGGCCGTGTGGATGAACTCCACGACGGCCGCGTAGCGCACGTCGCGGTCGCCTTCCTCGTACTCGAGCAGGCGCGCCGAGAGCAGCAGGAGGGCCGGACGGATGCGTTTGCCGCCGCCGGAGGCGAGGTAGTTGCCGATCCGGTCGATCGTCGGAATGGGCGACCGGAAATGCAGGAGCAGCTCTTCCTCGACCCGCGCGAGCTTGTCGGAAATCAGGTCGTAGGCCTTGAGAAGCCGGGGATTGGAGGCGCGGGTGAAGATCATGGATCGATTGCCCTAGCGATAGTTCGTAAACTGCAGGGGAAGGCCGAAGTCCCCTGCGCGCAGGAGCGTCTGGACCGCCTGCAAATCGTCTTTGGCTCTTCCGGACACGCGGACCTGGTCGGCCTGGATCGAAGCCTGGACCTTGATCTTCCGGTCCTTGATGGCCCGGACGATCTCCTTTGCCTTTTCGGAGGGAATGCCCTGCTGGACCTTGACGACCTGGCGCACGGTTGCAAGGGCTGCGGGCTCCACCTTGCCGAAGTCGAGGGACCTGGTGGCGATGCCGCGCTTGGCGAGCCTCGTTTCGAGGATGTCGATGACGGATTTCAGCTTGTGCTCGTCGTCGGAAGTGAGGGTCAGAGCCAGTTCCTTCTCGTTCCATTCGATCTTCGAGGCGCTGCCCCGGAAATCAAATCGGGTGGCGATCTCCTTGCCGGCCTGCTGCACGGCATTCAAGACCTCCTGGAGGTCCACCTTGCTCACGACGTCGAACGAGAACTCCTGGGCCATGGGGGGATTCTAGCCCGCATTATTCACGAACGACTCCGGCCGCCGCTCGGATCTCTTCCGCCCGGACGGCGTCATCGCTCCTCTGCGATGCGCCCCGGCATCGCCGTCGTCGCGCTTCCTTGTCCGGGCGAAAGATCTCCGTCGCGGACAAGGTGTACCTCGACTTATTAAGAACATCTCTTCAACAACCCCTTTAGGCGCAATTCCCTGCAGGTGTTTCGGCCGGGTGTCCGTGAATAATCCGGGCTCGTGTAGGGGAGGGGCTTGTCCCATCGCGCTCAGTTGTCCACCCGGCGCGTGCCCGGAGGGCCCGTGACCTTGTAGTCGGAGGGCGGCCGGGCCTTCTCCCGGCGCCAGCCCTCGAATCGAAAGACTGTGCGGTTGCCGGCTCCGTCTTCAAATGACAGCTCGGGCGCCGACCCGTCGCGAGCGACCGTCAGCTTGAGCCAGGCCAGGTCGGGCCTCGGAGTGCGGGGTGTCAGGGTGAGCCGTGTTGCGCCGGCCTCGCCGGCCTCGACTCCGATGGCGTATTGCCGCTCGAGCTCCTCGGCCGCGGTCAGAAAGACGACCGGCAGGCGAGCCCGCTCGTCCGGGCTGAGCCGGTGCACGGTGAGCTGGCGGTCGTCGGGAGCGTAAAAGCGCCCTTCGCCGGCGTCGTAGGTGAAGGCCTTCTTTTCGGGGGCCTCGTAGTCGAATCGCAGGCGCTCGGGAGACTGGATGCAGACGGTTCCCGACTCCCTCTTGCCCGTCGCAAACCCGGCCGGGGCGTAGATCTGAACGAAGGCCGCCGCGTGGGCCGCGCCGTCGTTGTAGCGCTCGCGGGCGCGGTCGAGGGCCGACTGCGCCTCGGGAGGCAGGGAGGCGACGACAGCAAAAAGGAATTGGATCATTGATTCATTGAATCATTGGTTCATTGGGGCTGATCAAGGGCCTTCGTCAATGAATCAATGAACCAATGGATCAATGACTCAATTCTTCAATGTCTGAAGTGGCGCCGCGGCGCGACGAGAAACGCCATCTGGTGCTCGTCGGCGGCCGCGACGATCTCCTGGTCGCGGATGGACCCGCCCGGCGCGACGACAGCCGTCACCCCCGCCTGCGCCAGGATGTCGAGGCCGTCTCGGAACGGGAAGAACGCGTCCGATGCTGCGCCGCAATTGACGATGGGGAGCACGGGCTTCGTGGCAGCGAGCCGGCAGGCGTCCACGCGGCTCATCTGGCCCGCGCCGATGCCGATCGTCTGGCGGGCGTTGGCGAGCACGATGGCGTTTGACTTGACGCGCCGCGCGACCCGCCAGGCCAGTTCGCAGGCCGCGCGCTCGACGGCCGTGGGCTTGCGCTGCGACGCGAGCCTCCAGGAGGAGCTCTGTTCGGGCTCCGTGTCGGTGTCCTGCAGAAGAAGACCGCCCTCGATCCGCTTCCAGTCGAGGCCTCCCGCGGCTTTGCGCGAGACGGGCACACGCAGGAGGCGGATGTTCGGCTTCTTCCCGAAGTAATCGATCGCCTCCTGGGTGAAGTCATCGGCGGCCACGACCTCCACGAAGTGTTGCAGCACGAGCGAGGCCAGGGCTCCGTCCACGCGGCCGCGGATCGCGATGATGCCGCCGAACGCCGCCAGCGGGTCGGTCGCGAAGGCCCGGCCAAAGGCCTCCGAGATCGTGTCACCAATCGCCACCCCGCAGGGGTTGTTGTGCTTGACGATCACGGCGGCCGGGCCGTCGAAGTCGCGGGCGAGGGCGACCGCCGAGTCGAGGTCGAGCAGGTTGTTGAACGACAGTTCCTTGCCCTGCAGCATCTCGAATCGGACGACCGAGCCCTCGGGCGCGTTCTGTTCCCGGTAGAGGGCCGCCCTCTGGTGAGGGTTCTCGCCGTAGCGCAGGGACTGCATGCGGTCGAAGGCGAAGACGAGCGTCTCCGGGAAGGTCTCCGCGCCAGGCATCGCCTCCGAGAGGTAACGGGCGATGGCGCCGTCGTAGGCCCCGGTGAGGGCGAAGGCGCGGGCCGCGAGGCGCTGGCGCGTCGCCAGGCTCGTGCCGCCCGAGGTTCGGATCTCCTCGAGCAGCGGCTCGTAGTCCTGCGTTGCGACGACGACCGCGACACGGGAGTGGTTCTTGGCGGCGGCCCGCACCAGGGCGCAGCCCCCAATATCGATCATCTCGATGGCCTCCTCGAGACCCGCGCCCGAGGCGACGGTGTCCTCGAAGGGGTAGAGGTTCACGACGACGAGATCGAAGGCCTCGATCGCGGACTGCAGGAGGTCGCGCGCATGATCTTCCCGCTTGTCGTCGGCGAGAACGCCGCCGAAGATCTTCGGGTGGAGCGTCTTGACGCGCCCGCCCAGGATCTCTGGAAAACCGGTCTCGTCCTCGACGAGCGAGACGTCGATGCCCGCCTGCTTCAAGTGTTTCGCCGTGCCGCCGGTCGAGACCAGCCGGACGCCGCGCGAGACGAGCTCCCGCGCCAGCTCCGACAGGTTCGTCTTGTCGTGCACCGAGATCAGCGCGCGCTGGATCGGTGTGACCGGCGAGACCGGCGTGGGGAAGGGGATGGGCTCGGCCATCGGGCTTGAAATATAGCAGGAGAATGGGAGGCGATGGCGGACCCCGAGATCGAGGTCGACGCGCGCGGGCTCCTCTGCCCGCTGCCCGTCCTGCGCCTGGCGCGGGCATTCCGGAATGCGCCCGCCGGCACCGTCGCGCGCCTCTTGTCCACGGACCCGGTCGCCGTCCAGGACGTCGAGGTCTTCTGCCGCGACCAGCGCCACACTCTTCTCGAGACCCGGCAGGAGGGCGACATGTTCGCCTTCCGCGTCAGAAAAAGCTCGGGCGGCTAGAAGAGTTTCAAGATCATGAAGTTGACGACGAAGCCCTTGACGCCGTGGCTGACGACGGGCACGCCGACTTCGCAGCGCAGGATGGAGTTCTTCAAGGGGCCGTTCAACGAGGCGAGAATGCCGGCGCCTGAAAAGTACGTGTGGTCGAAGCCCGACACGGCGTCTGTGGCGATGACCTGGTCGTAGAAACCTTCGAACCGGATGATGTTCTCGAAGTTCAGGCCGTAAGAGACGTTGGCGATGAAGGCCTGTTGCGTGCGCAGGCTTCCGCTCTTGAACCCGTGGAGCACGTTGCCTGAGAACGGCCCGAACTCGTACTTGGAGAACCGGTCGAGGTTGCTGCCGTCCATGTAGCCCAGCTGGACATGGAGCTTTCTGAACCCCGAGAAGTACTGGTCCTTGGCGAGCGAGACGGCGTACTTCCAGTAGTTGCGCTGGTCCGGGTTGTACTCCGTGGTGGCGGGATCGCCCCAGGGCGCCCAGTTCACGCGATGAAAGTATCCGCCCGAGAGCTGCAGGTTGAAGCCCTGGTAGTTGCCGACGAGGCGCAGCTCGGCGCCGTTGGTCAGTGTGTCGGAGGGAGTCACGAAGGCGGGCCCGGTGTCGCTGTCGCGCTGGTAGTCGTTCCATTTCGAGAAGAGCCCGAGGGACGCCTTGACGTACGGGCCCAGAGGATGACCGATGTTGACCTGCCCGATCGCGGGCAGGTCCTTGATGCTCTCCGACTTGACTTCCGTCCCGTTGCGATAGGAGACGTCGGTGAAAGGAATAGCCGTCCCGAAGAGATCGACACCCAGATCGAAATGGGTGCCAAAGAGCGACGGGTCCGTGTAGTTGGCGGTCAGGATCACGCCGGCAAAGAAAACGGAGAGCTGCTTGTCCTTGTGGAAGAGGTCGAAGTCGAAGTACTGCAGGCCGATCAGCGGCAGCGGATAGCCGACCGACGGGTCGTAGAAGCCGCCCAGCAGCCCGAAGAGGCTCCTCTTGCTGACCTTCATGTCCACGATCCGATCTCCCGGTTTCTGCGGGTCGGGCACGAGGTACCGCAGGCCCTTGTCGGTGTCGCGCACCATCTGGCCCGGTGTGGCGTAGGCCTCGTGGCGCTTCGCTTCGAAGTCGGCCGCGTCGATGACGACCTCCGTCATCCGGACGTCCCGCTCGATGGCCGTCGTGCGGCCGGCCGTCAGGAAGACCTGTTCGCCGCGGATCTCGAGCGGAAGGGAGACGTCCGGCCGTCCGGGCACGGCGCGGTAATACTCGGTCTGGACGTTTGAGAGGGTTTCGCCCTTCAGGTTGAGCTGGATGGACTCCCGGCGCAGGAGAGCAAACGTCTCGGCGTCGATCCAGACGCTGCCGCGATAGATGGGCTTGTCGCCGACGCTGCTCTTCGGGGTGAAGGTGACGTGGTACGCGCGCCGCCCGCCAACCCGGGTTTCACCCTTCAAGACGTAGTCGTAGGCCTCGGTGAGCTCGATGTCGAGAGGCAGTGTCGTGACCTTGTCGGCCTGGAGAATCGGGATCCGGGGCAGCATGCTGCCCTTCCACTTGACTCCGTTCAGGAAGAACTCGCGCCAGGCCCAATCGGGGGCGTGACCGCGCTCGAAGAAGAAGGGGCCCTGGATCGTCAGGTCGAAGGTCTCGTTGACCTCGGCGACGCGGAAACGCAGAGAGGCTTTCATCTTGCACGAGAAGTTGGCGACTTTCTCGCGCTGGCCGGCATCCCAGACGCGCTCCCGGGCGACGATCTCTTCGGCCGTCAGGCTCCGCGCCGCGCCGACACTCACCGTGGCCCGCGTTTCGCCGCCCGGCTTCTCGGCCGGCTGGAGGCGAACGGCGAGGGGGCCGCGGGACACGTCGAGAACGAGGGTCTTCGCTCCAGCGATCTCGAAGTCGCGCCTGGCCCCGGTCTCGAGGTTTTCGACGGAGGCCTTCGACCACGGCCCCCCGGAAAGCTCGATCTCGAGTCGTCCCGCGGCGGCGTCCTCGGGGAGCATCAGGATGGGCGTCAAGGCCTTCGCGTCGAAGAACCGGAGCGACGCGGCCGGCGCGCCATCGGCACGCGTGATCTTCGTTGCCGCCGGGTCGACCGCAACCTCTCCGGTCCAGTAGGCCTGGAGCCGGTCGAGGGAGCGAAGCTGGCCGTCGCTCGCGCCTCCCGGCGGCGTGGCGAGCAGGCCGACGAGGCCGACCGATCCGGGGGCGGCGAGGTCGCCCTGCAGGAGCCGGATCACTTCGTTGGCCGCCGAGGGCTCCGCCAGGGGAGCCAACAGCCAGCGCTCGCGGATCTCGGCGGCCGTGACCGTTCCGCGGCCCGCGCGCAGGACGAGGGCATCGGCGTAGGGCCCGAGTCCTTCGTCTTCGAGTGCAAGCTCCGCTCCGGCTGAGACGGCAGCCGTGAAATCGAACCCCACCTCCGCGTCGGGCGAGGCCGCCCGGATCGCAGAGGCCAGTTTCTTGACGGCAAAAGGAATCCGCACGGCGAACTCCGGCCCTGCGGAATCGGGCAGTCTGCCGAATTCGACGATGACGCCATGGAGCCCGGTCCACTTCCCCGCGGCCGCAACGGCTTCGTCGATCGCGCTGTCCGAGAGGTCGCGAACGGCCAGGATGGCGATGCACCTCTCCACACCGCCCGTGGGGGTTTCCGGATCCGCCTTCAGAAGGCCGAGAACGTGTCCCTGGGGGCAGGGGGGCGCGGAGCGCTCGGCGGCGATGCGGATCGGGCCGGCGGTCAGCCGCGCAGCGGCGAGCAAAAGAAAAGCGCCCGCGGTGAGGCGGGCGCGCTGGCTACAACCCAATCCCATCAACCGCGCGAGATTATGACATCTGAACCGGCCCGCTTCGCGGGCCAATCAAATTTTCTAGACGGGAGACGGGACAGAACCGACCCTAGCGGCGGGCCTTCTCCTTTTCACGCGCGACCTCGGCGAGGGCCTCGGTCTTGGCGGCCGGGGCCGCCGCGGCCGGAGCGGGAGCCGCGAGATTCAGGCTCGCGCGCAGCTTCTTCTCGATCTCGTCGGCCAGCTCCGGGTTGTCCTTCAGGAACTGCTTGGCGTTTTCGCGCCCCTGGCCGATGCGCAGGTCTCCGTAGGAGAGCCACGCGCCCGACTTCTCGACGAGCTTGGCCTCGATGCCCATGTCGAGCAGCTCGCCCGTACGCGAGATGCCCTCGCCGTAGTTGATGTCGAACTCGGCCTGCCGGAACGGAGAGGCGACCTTGTTCTTGACGACCTTGACCTTGGTGCGCGAGCCGACGACGACCTCGCCGTCCTTGATCGAGGCGATGCGGCGGATGTCGATGCGGATCGAGGAGTAGAACTTCAACGCCCGGCCGCCCGTCGTCGTCTCCGGGTTGCCGAACATCACGCCGATCTTCTCGCGGATCTGGTTGATGAAGATCAGGCTCGTGCCGGACTTGGAGACGATGGCGGTCAGCTTGCGAAGCGCCTGCGACATCAGCCGGGCCTGGAGGCCCATCTGGGCCTCGCCCATCTCGCCCTCGATCTCGGCCTTGGGCACGAGTGCCGCGACCGAGTCGATGACGATGACGTCGATGGCGCCGGAGCGGATGAGCATCTCCGCGATCTCGAGAGCCTGTTCGCCGTTGTCCGGCTGGGAGACGAGCAGGTTTTCCGTGTCCACACCGAGCTTCTTGGCGTACTCGGCGTCGAGCGCGTGCTCGGCGTCGATGAAGCCCGCCAGGCCGCCCAGCTTCTGGGCCTGGGCGATGATCTGGAGCGAGAGGGTCGTCTTGCCCGACGACTCCGGGCCGAAGATCTCGACGACGCGGCCCCGCGGGATGCCTCCCACGCCGAGCGCGGCGTCCACCGCGAGCGAGCCCGTCGGGATCACGCTGATGGCTGTCTGCGGCTGATCGCCCAGGCGCATGATCGCGCCCTTGCCGAACTGCCGTTCGATCTGGGAGAGCGCCGTATCGACGGCGCGCCATTTTTCCGAGGATTTCACGCTGGACATGCCCTCACCTTTCGGGGAGTAGGTACTCCCAAAGACTGCGCGTGCTGCGCGCGATTATAGTGCTGGGGTCGGGAGCCGATGAGGACCTCTGAATCTTCCCTTCGCCACGATCCGGTGTCAAGTCCGGACGCCCGGCGCGCCTTCCGCGAGGAGCCGCTGGCGATGCTCGTCGCGACAGGCTTCGGCGCCGGGCTCTCCCCGATTGTTCCCGGCACGGCGGGCTCGGTTCTCGGCCTGGCGATCGGCTGGTTCATGGCTCGTGAGGTCTCCTCCGGCCTCGCTCCGAGTCTGGCGGCAGGGGTCGGACTTTTGATGTCCGGGCTGGCGGTTTCTTTGATCGGTGTCGCGGCTTCCGAAAGGGCCTGCCGGGCGCTTCAGGCGAAGGACCCCGGCTGCGTCGTGATCGACGAGATCGCGGGCCAGCTCCTCGCGTCCGTCCCGGTGCCGCTCTTTGCCTTCGCCTCGGCGCGCGGGGCCTGGCTGGCCTGGATCCTGTCTTTCCTCGCCTTTCGGCTCTTCGACATCTGGAAACCGGGCCCGGTCAACAGGCTGCAGGATCTGCCCGGGGGCTGGGGAGTCGTGATGGACGACGTTGCCGCCGGGCTGCTGGCGGCCGGGACGACGGCAGCCGCCTGCTTTCTCGGGCTGACCCGCCTCTGATGGAGCTGTCCCTCGCCCCGGAGGACGGGGTCGTTCTCATCGCCGAACCGCTCTCGCGCCACACGACCTGGCGCATCGGCGGGCCGGCGCGGGCCTACTGCCGCGTCGCCACCGAGCAGGGCCTGACGGGAGTGCTTTACGCGGCGGCGCAATCGGGCGAGCCGCTCGCCCTGCTCGGCATGGGCTCGAACATCCTCGTCGGCGACGAAGGCTTTCCGGGCTTCGTCGTGCGCCTGGCAGGCGAGTTCCTGTCCGTCGGAATCGAGGGCACTCGGGTCAAGGCCGGCGGCGGCGCGGCTCTCGGGGGCGTGTGCGCCGCGGCGGCGCGGGCGGGGCTCTCGGGCCTCGAAATGATCTCCGGGATCCCGTCCTCGATAGGCGGCGCCGTGCGCATCAACGCCGGCGCCTACGGTGGCGAGATCTTCCAGGTGCTCGAGAGCGTGCGCCTCGTCTCGCGAGAGGGCCGGGCGCGCACGGCCGCGGCCGCGGAGATCTCGCATGGCTATCGAACGTCGGGCTTGATCGAGACCAGGGAGATCGTGGTGTGGGCCGTGCTGGCGCTCACGAGTGCGCCCAAAGAGGAGATCGAGGCAAAGACGAAGGCCGTGGCGGAGAAGCGCCGCGGGGCGCTCCCGTCCGAGCCCAACGCCGGAAGCGTCTTCAAGAATCCTCCAGGCGACTACGCGGGCCGCCTGATCGAAGCCTGCGGCCTGAAGGGGACGCGCCGGGGCGGGGCCCTCGTCTCCGAGCGCCATGCCAACGTCATCGTCAACGCCGGCGGCGCGACGGCCGTAGACGTCTTGTTCCTGATGCGGACAATGCGGGACGCGGTGCGGGAGAAGTTCGGGGTTACCCTTGTTCCAGAGGTGGAACTTTTGGGGCTGAAGTGGGACTAGATCCATGAGGGTGTTGCTGATGGCCGGCGGGGGTGGGACGCGGATGTGGCCGCTTTCGACCGAGGAGCGGCCCAAGCAGTTCCTTTCGCTCCTGTCGCAGAAGAGCCTGCTGGCGGACACCTACGAGCGCGTCAAGCCCGTCGCAAAGGCCGTGTTCGTTGCGACGACGGTTGAATTGACCCCGCGAGTCCGCAAGGAGCTTCGAGGCCTGCGGGCCGACCGCATCATGGCAGAGCCCTGCCGCCGCAACTCGGGCCCGGCGATCCTCGCCGCGGCGATGCGATTCGAAGAAGAAGGCGACGACGTGACGGCGACCGTTCCCTCCGATCAGACCGTCGCCGACGCGGATGCTTTCCGCAAGGCCCTTACCGCCGCGGCGCGCGCCGCCGACTCGGCGTCGATCGTCGTGCTGGGTGTTCCGCCGGCCCGGCCCGAGACCGACTTCGGCTATCTCGAGCTCCGCGAGGGCGCGGGAGGCGAGGGCCTGGACGTGGTGCGATTCATCGAAAAACCCGAGAAGTCACAGGCGGAGGAGTACGTTCGCGCCGGCCACTACTGGAATGCCGGCATCTTCGTCTTCCGTCCCTCGCGCCTGCTCGGCGAGGCGCGCCGCGCCGCGCCGGAGCTGACAGCCGGCGTGGTGGCTTACCGCGACCGGGTCGCCAGGGGAGACGACGCCGGGGCTCGGGAGGCCTACGCTGCGCTCCCGTCGATCTCGATCGACTACGCGGTCATGGAAAAGGCGTCCCATGTCCGGGCGCTGCCGCTGCGCGCCGGCTGGAGCGACGTCGGCACCTGGCGCGCGGTGCGGGACTTGAAAGGCGCCTCGGATGAGCGCGGGAACCTGATCGTCTCGGATGTGCCGGTGCTCGCCCCGGGCGTGCGCGACAGCGCCGTCGTGGTCGGGCCCGACGGGGTCCTGGTCATGCCGTTCGAGCGGGAAGGAGAGCTTCGGGCCGCCGTCGAGCGCCTGCGCCGGGAGCAGGCGGAAAAGAAGGAAGGGTAGCGAGGCCGATGCCGACACCAACGCCGGATTCCGTCACGCTGCGCCGCCTGCGCGACAACATCACGCTCGTCTATCGCGGCGCGGAGCGAACCGTGGACCTGCTGCTGACGGCCCTGCTCGCCCGCGGGCACATCCTGATCGAGGACGTTCCGGGCGTGGGCAAGACGACGCTGGCGCGCGCTCTTGGTAAGAGCCTGTCGCTCGAGTTCCGGCGCATCCAGTTCACGAGCGACACGCTGCCGGCCGACGTGCTCGGCATTTCCGTCTTCCACGCGCCGGCGGACCGCTTCGAGTTCCACGCCGGGCCGATCTTCGCCAACATCGTGCTGGCCGATGAGATCAACCGCGCCACACCCAAGACGCAGTCGGCGCTTCTCGAAGCCATGAACGAAGGCGCCGTGACGGTCGAGACCGAGCGGCGCGAGCTGCCGAGGCCCTTCATGGTCGTGGCGACGCAGAACCCGGTCGAGTACCTGGGGACCTACCCGCTGCCCGAATCGCAGATGGACCGCTTCTTCCTGCGCCTGTCGCTGGGTTACCCGGGCGAGGACGAGGAGAAGATGCTGCTGCGCCGAGGCGGCACCGAGCGCGCCCTGGCGGCGATTCCAGCGGTCGTCGGCCCGGAGGAGGTCTTGAAGCTTCAGAACACCGCCGAGAACGTGACGGTCTCCGACGCGCTGCTCGATTACCTGCATGCCCTCGTCCGGGCGACCCGGAGAAACCCGGAGCTGCGGCTGCCGGTCTCGACCCGCGGCGCCCAGGCGTTCTTCCGCGCCGCTCAGGCCTATGCGCTCGTGGCGGGACGCGACTACGCGACACCCGATGACGTGCAGGCCGTGGCCGAGCCCGTGCTCGCGCACCGCATTCTTTCGACAGCCTCCGACGGCTTCGGCGCGGGCGGCCGGGAGCGAGAGATCGTAAAGAAGATCATCAGCTCGACGCCAGTCCCCGTGTGACGTGGGCGTCCAAAGTCCAAAGTTGAAAGTCCAAAGGAGCTGGCAGCCCGGCTCCGGCATTGACTTTGGACTTTGGACTTTGGACTTTGGACTCTTCTCGTGACCCGGCTGATTCCTGACTGGGAAATCCGGATCACCAACTTCGGATTGGGCTACATCCTCATGTGTCTGGTCGTCGCGATTGCGGCGACGAACACGGGCAACAACAACCTCTACGTCGTTCTGTCGGCCATGCTCGCGGCGATGGTTGTCTCGGGATTCGTCTCGCGCCGCAACGTGCGGGGCGTTTCCTGCGAGATCGAGGCAATCGACGAGGTGACGGCCACGCGGCCCGCGCTCCTCCGAGTGCGCCTCGAGAACCGCCTCCCGGCGGAGACGGCGCAGGCGCTCTTCTTCCTTCACGAAGGTCTGCCGGGACCGCTCTGGATCGACCCATTGAAGCCAGGCGAAAAGAGAGAGGTCATCATCGAGGGCCTCTTCCCGCGGCGCGGCGTCGTTCTGCGGCCGGACGCGGGCCTCCTCTCGCGATTCCCTCTCGGCCTCTTCCGCAAGTACCAGCGCGCCCGGCTGGGAAGGGAGATCGTGGTGTATCCGCTGCCCGAGCGCCTGGGCGTGCCGGAGGTCCCTCCCGAGGAAGCCGTGGGCGGCCGCGCGCACGCGAGACGGCGCGGCGGCGGCTCCGACATCCGCACGCTGAGGGACTTCGTGCCCGGCGACGATCTGCGCGACCTGCATTGGAAGCAATCCGCGCGGATGCGGCGTTGGATCGTGCGGGAGCGCGAGGCGGAACGGGACCGCGTCGTCGTCCTGGCTGTCGACAACGCGATGCCCGACCCGACCGATCCCGCTGGCGCTCGAGGACTTCGAGCGGCGTGTTTCGCGCTGCGCCGGCCAGGCCCTCGTGCTTCTTTCCCGCGGGGGCGAGATCGGCCTCCAGGCCCGGGGCGTGAAGGTGGCCGCGCACGGCGGCCGGCCCCAGCGGGCTCGCATTCTCGAAGCGTTGGCCCGCCTCGAGGCGGTCCCGCTCGACGGAGCGCCTGATTTTCCGGCGCTGCGGCGAGGCGACATGCGCCAGCTCGTGACATGAGGGCAAAGATCGAGATTCCCGACGGGCTGCGGCGCGCCTACATGCTCACGCTGGCGCCCGCTGCCGCCCTGGCGCCGCTGCCGCTCTTCTGGACGAACGGGGCAAAGGCGCTTGCGCTCGCCGTTTACGAGGCCGCGTTGCTGCTGCTCTGGTGGCGCGCGCGGATCGGCCGGCCCGTGCGCCTCTCGAACGCCGTGTTGAACGCCATCGGGCTCTCCTACCTCTTCTGGCTGGGCCTCGAGGTCTTCATCGTGAGGTCCGGCCGCCTGCAGACGGTCGTGCACCTGCTCCTGTTTACCGCGATCGCCAAGCTCGCGTCGCTCAAGTTCCCGGGCGAAGCCCGCACGGCCTTGCTCGTGCTGTTCCTTCTCGCTCTGGCCGCAGCGTCCTCTTCGTTCCATTACTCCTCGCTGCTCTACTTCGGCGCTATGGCGTGGATCGGCTTCCGCCTGCTTTCGCGGCTCGCGGTCCTCGCCGACTTCGACACGGCGCCGCCCGACAGGGTCCTGCGCTCGATCCCCACGGGCGGTCTGGCGGCGGCGGCAATGGCGGGAGCGTTTCTCCTCGGCGGGCCGCTTTTCTACGCGCTGCCGCGCCTGCGCTCCCCTTATGCCAACGTGCGGTTTCGCATGGACGACGCCTTCGCCACGACCCTGACGGCCGACCGCGTCGACCTCGAGGCTTTTTCGTCGGCCAAAAAAAGCGATCGTGTCGTGCTGCGCTTCGACCTCGATTCCGAGCGCGAGATTGCGCGCGTCTTTCGCCTGCGCGAGGCCGTCTTCACCGAGTACCGGGACGGAAGCTGGCTGCGCGGGACCCCGACGGCGTCCGACGGCCAGGTGCGTCCGGCGATGGGGATACCCCGCGTGTCTCCCACAGGGGGCGGGCCCGCGGCCCATATCTCCGTCGAGATGAATCTCGTCGCGCGAGGCTTCCTCTTCCTGCCCTATGGGTCGTACGACCTGTCCTTTGACAGCGGCGTGCCGGCCCCGCAGACCGACGGTGTCGTCTCGGTCCAGGGCGGGCAGAGAGCGATTCGGTATTCCGCGTCCGTCGCGCGCGTTACGCCGCACGGCCCGGGCCGGTCCATCATCGATCCGCGCGCCGTGCCCCGCGAGGTCCGCGCCTATGCCGACAAGCTGACGGGCGATCTTTCGGAGCCTCGGGCGATCTGGGACCGGATCCGGCGCCACCTGGAATCGGACTTCGTCTACACGCTCGATCCGCCGAAGGCCCCCGGCGATCCGGTCGTGCACTTTCTTCTGCAGTCGAAGGCGGGGCACTGCGAGTATTTCGCTTCGGCCGCGGCTTTGATGCTCTCGGCCCGAGGAGTTCCGGCGCGCCTCGTCACGGGCTCCTACGGGTTCGAGTCGGGGTTCCTCTCGAACGCGTACATCGTGCGCGGAGGAAACCTGCACGCGTGGGTCGAGGCGAATCTCGGCGGGGGAGTCTTCGACGTGCTCGACCCGACGCCGCCGACCGGTATCCCGGCCGACCTGTCGCACCGATCGTTCTGGGAGCGCGTGACCAGCATCGGCCGCGAGGTCGAGTTCTTCTACGACCGCCGGATCCTCGGCTTCGACTCGCTCGACCAGGCGCAGGCTTTCGACGCGGCGCGCCAGTCGCTCGGCACCGTCGTCGAAACCTTCATCGCCTGGAAGAACGCGGCAAAGAGGCTCTTCGTCTCGCGGCCGCTCGCGGCGGCGGCGGGCGTCCTGGCCGCTCTCGGCCTGTCGGCGCTCGGCCTCCGGCTCTGGAAACGGCGCGTGTTTCTGCCCGCACCCACGCGCGCTTACCTCGCCCTGCGCCGTCTCACCGCTCGCCGCGCGGGGTTCGTTTCGCCCTCGGTTGCCCCGGCCGATGTCGCCCGCTTGTTCGCGTCCGTCGTGCCGCAGGGCCGCCTCGACGCCCTCGCCATCGTGGACGCCTACTGCTCCGCCGCCTTCGGAGGCCGCACCCTGGATGCGGGCGCCGAGCGCGACCTGGCGGCCCGCCTCTGGCGCTTGAAGAATCTCTGAGGAGTCCGGCCTGACTACTTGACCGCGGGAGTCGGGCTAGTACGCGTTGCGGTGCGTCAGCCCGTGCTTCAGGGTGAGCCAGAGGATCTTGAGGTCGAGAGACAGCGACCAGTTCTCGATGTAGTAGAGGTCGTACTCGATGCGCTTGGTGAGGCTGGTGTTGCCGCGCCAGCCGTGGACCTGGGCCCAGCCGGTGAGGCCGGCGCGGACGCGGTGGCGGAGCATGTACTGGGGGAACTTCTCCTGAACTCGCTCACGAACTCGGGGCGCTCGGGGCGGGGGCCGACCAGGACATCTCGCCCTTGACGACGTTGACGAGCTGCGGCAGCTCGTCCAGGCTCGTGCGGCGCAGGAAGCGGCCGAGGCCTGTGCGTCGCGGGTCGTCGGGCGTCGCCCACATCGGGCCGGTCTCGTCCTCGGCGCCGACGTGCATGGTCCGGAACTTCAGGATCTCGAAGGAGCGGCCGTCCAAGCCCATGCGAATCTGGCGGTAGAAGATCGGGCCCTTGTCCGTCAGGCGGATGGCGATCGCGATCGCCGCCGAGAAAGGGCGACAGGACAGCCAGCGCCGTGGTGGCGATCGAGACATCCACGAGGCGCTTCACGAGGCTCATCCAGCCCGAGAGCGGGACCTGCGTCAGGTGCACGACGGGCAGGCCGTCGAAGTCCTCGACGCCGGCGCGGAAGGTGATGTGTTGGAGGAGGTCCGGCACGAAGCGGACCTCGGCCACCGTGCGGCCGACATCCTTCAACACCGCGAGCATCGTGCGGTGCTCCTCGAGGGGAAGGGCCAGGTAGACCGTGTCGATGCCGAGCTCCTCGATGACGCGGTTGACGTCTGCTGTCGTTCCGAGGGCGGGCACGCCGCGGTAGCCCTCCCGGGCGCGCTGCGGGTCGTCGTCCACGAGCGCTTGTGCGCGAAGGCCAGCCTCCGGGTGCTCGAGAATCTTGTCGATGAGCGCATGTCCCAGGTGGCCCGCGCCGACGACGAGGACGTTGCGCACGCCGACACCGTGGCGGGAGGCCTCCTCGAGATAGCGCCGGATGGCAGTGCGGCCGGCGAAGACGAGCAGCACGTCCGAGCCGAAGAAGAGCATCAGCACGACGCGCGAGTACGAGAAGTCCCTGTAGAAGGCCGCGAGTCCCGTCAGGATCAGCGTCGCGAGCCCTGTCGCGACGAGGATGGCCAGGCCCTCCTCCATCCGCGAGCGGTGCCGCCGCACGTGGTAGAGGCCGTAGAAGTAGTAGACGATCGGCCAGACGGCGGCCATCAGCGGAAAGAGCGCGAGGTAGGCCGAGAACTCGGGAACCCCGTTTCGAATCGGGACGATCTCCGCCCGGAAGCGCAGCCAGTAGGCACCTGTCAGTGCCGCGAACGTCGCAATCAAGTCCGACGCCAGGAAGGCAGCGGCGATGTGGCGGTGCTTGCGGATCATGGTCATCGGAGGCTCGAGCTCACGCTGTGCAAGGCATCAGTAAATCGCTTTTTGAACGCTTCAGGCGCAAATCGGAGCGCCGAAGCCCGCAACGAATTGTAATCGAAGGGGATGCCGGCGGCGCGTTTCACGGCCGCGGCGAGGCCCGCGGGACCCTGTTCCGTGAAGAGGACGCCGTTCTTGCCGTCCTCGACGATGTCGCAAGCGCCGCCGCGGGCGAGGGCGATGACCGGAGCGCCGCAGGCGAGAGCCTCGACAGCCGCAATGCCAAAGTCCTCCTCTCCTGGCTGTACGAAGGCCGCGCATGTCCGGTACAGCTCGCGCAGCTCTTCCGGCGCCCGGTCAGCCACGATGTTTACGGAGGAGCCGGCCATCGCGCGGAGGCGCTTTTCTTCCGGGCCGCGCCCGACGAGAGTGAGCGGGCGGCCGACGCTCTTTGCGGCGGCGACGGCGTCGCCAAAACGCTTGTAGGGAACGAGCGCCCCGACGCAGAGCAGGAAGTCGCGCCGCGGCGATTCGGAGGGTGTGTAGAAGGCGACGTCGACGGGGGGATGACAAACCGTCGCTTCGCGGCCGTAGTGGCGCCGGATTCTCTCGGCCACGGCCGATGGAGTTGGCGAGATAGCGGGTCGGCCGGCTCGACCGTGCGCCTGTCCCATTCGCGCAGGCGCTCGACGAAGAAGCGCTTGAGGCCGCGCAGCGAAGTTCCATCCGGGAAGTACTCGTCGAACTGGTCCCACGCGTACCGGACCGGCGTGTGGCAGTAGCAGAGATGGGGGACGCTGCCCGGGAGCGATCGCGCCCTTCGCCACGCAGTGCGACGAGGACACGACGAGGTCGAAGCCCGAGAGATCGAAGGATTCGACGGCACGGGCAAAGAGCGGCAGGTAATTGCGGTACCCGCCGCGGGAGAAGGGAAGCAGGTTCAGGTAGGACGCGCGGATGGGGTAGCGCTCGATCGCCGCCGAAACCGAGCCGGGCACGTGGAAGAGCGTGAAGACCGTCGGGTCGGGCACGAGCGGGAGGATCGCCTCGAGGACCTTCTCCCCGCCCCGCATGCCGTTCAACCAGTCGTGGACGACCGCGGTCTTCATCGGCCCGTCAGGGTGCTGGCATAGACGGAGAGCGTCGCCTCGGCGGTCTTGTTCCAGGAGAAGTCTGCGGCGCGCGCGAGTCCCAGCTTCGTCAACTCGGCCCGTTTGGCGGGCTCGGTCGCCAGCGTGACGATGCCCGCCGCGATCGCGGTGGCGTCCATCGGGTCGACGAGCAGCGCGTGGCCGCCCGCGATTTCCTGCAGCGCCGAGGTCGAAGACGTCAGGACCGGAGTGCCGCAGGCCATGGCTTCGACGACCGGAAGGCCGAATCCCTCGTACAGGGTCGGGTAGAGAAACGCGTCCGCGCCGGCAAAGAGGCCCGGCATGTCGTCATCGTCCACGAGCCCTGGCCGCCGGATCGAATCCGTAAGATCGAGGGCGGAGATCAACGCCGCGACTCGGCCCTCGTTCCGGGGCATGGGCCCGGCAAGCACGAGAACGTGCGGCAGCTGGTGGCCCCTTCGGGCCTCCGCGAAGGCCCGCACGACATTGCGGGCGTTCTTGTGCGGCCGTTCGCCGCCCAGGAAGAGGAGATACGGCGAGGGGAGGCCGAGCTTGTCGGCCACGCGGCGGCGCTCCTCGCCGGGCACGTCGGGGCGGAAGCGGGGCGAGACGCCGTTGTAGATGACCTGGACGCCGGCGGGGGCAATGCCGAAGTGCTCCACGAGGTCGCGCTTCGAGTTGTGCGAGACCGTGATGATCTTGTCGGCGCGCTTCAAGGCCCGGCGGATCATGATGCGGGCGTAGACGTGGGCGGCTCGGTTGGGCAGGAACTGCGGGTAGAGCAAGTGGATGATGTCGTGGATCGTGACGACGGCGCGGCCGCGGGGCAGCGGCGGCAGCACGTAGTGCGTCGCGTGGAAGAGGTCCAGGCGGTGGCGCCACAGGCGCCAGGCAAATCCGGTCAGCTCGGAGAGGGAGTAGCTCGGCGCCTCCTCGGTCGCCACGTCGAAGTGCGGAGGCAGGGCAGGCAGGGCATCGCGGTCGACACGGCGCGCAAACACCCGGAACCGGTACGCCATCGACTCGGGCCGCCGCGCGAGGGCCTCGAGGAGGTTGCGGACATAGGAACCGATGCCGAAGTCTCTGAGCTTGCGCGCGTCGATACCGACGAGCGGGCGGGGCGGATGCCGGACGCGGCTCATGCCGCGGCCTCTTCGAGGGCAGCGGCCGTTGCCGCCGCAGCCGCCTCCCAGGTGAACAAGGCGGCCCGGCGGGGTCCCGCTGCAGCCAGGCGCCTTCTCGTTTCGGAATCCTCGAGAGCCTGGGCGATGAGCCGGGCGAGCGCCTGCGGGTCCCCGGGCGGGGCGTAGAGTGCGGCGTCTCCGCCGACCTCGACTAAAGCGTCGGCCGTCGATGCTACGCAAGGCGTTCCGCAGGCCATCGCTTCGAGCAGCGGCAGGCCGAACCCCTCGACGAACGACGGGTAGACGAAGGCCTCGCACGAGCGGTACAGCGAGAGGGCGGTTTCGCGCGCGGCGTAACCCGCCAGGTGGATGCGGCTTCGAAAGGGCGAAGCTTCGATGCGCGCCAGGATGGGCGAAGCCTTCCAGCCCACACCTCCGGCGAGCACGAGGTCGGGGCGATCGGCGCGCTCCTCCCAGAGACGTTCACAGGCCTCGACTAAGGCCGTGACGTTCTTGCGCGGCTCGAGCGTACCGAGGTACAGGACGAAGGGCCGTCCGTTGGCGAAGCGCTCCCGCGCCTCCCGGCGCGTGGCGTCATTGCCGCCGGGAGCAAATTCGGGGTCGACGCCGTTGGGGGCGACGCGGAGACGGCCTGCGGTGTCGGGATAGAGCCGCGCGAGCACGCGCCCGGTCGCTTCGGAGACGCAGACGAAGCGCGCCGCCAGCTCGGCGGTGCGGTCCCAGAAGGGCAGGAAACCGATGAGCGTCCGCGCGGCGTGCCACTCGGGGTTGGTGACCGGCGTCAGATCGTGGACGACCGACACGACGGGCAGGGGGGAGGAGAAAGGCGCGATCGTGAGCGCCGCGAGCAGGACATCGGCCTGCCAGGCGGCAGCGCGGCCGGCAAAGGCCGTCTGGGTCCAGAGGATGCCCGGCAGATCCGGCCCGTGGAGCGCCGTGAGGCCTTCGCCTTTCGGCCCGTCGGGCAGCGGGCGCGGCGAGAAAAGGCCCACCTGCGTGTCCGGGCGCCGGGAAAGAGCCCTTGCGATGCCGCGCGTGTAGGTGCCGATGCCCGTTTGCGCTCCCATGAGGGCTCGGGCATCGATCGCGACTCGCATTTGGAGCAGTTTACAGTCTCCCAACCGCTTCCATTTGACTGGAGCGGAGGCTTCGCTAAAATGCGCGGTTCGGCCATGCAACACCAGAACACTCTCTCGCTGGAAGCCATCCACGACGACCCGGTCGCCTTCGAGTTCGTCGTGCCGTTATCGGCCGAGACGCTCGGCCGGGAGCCGCTCGTCTCGTTGACCGCCATTCGGGTGGACGGCGAGGTCTCGCGCATCGAGAAGGGATACGCGCTCGACGCCCACATCGCCTACGGCGGCGAGCTCGAGTGCTCCCGTTGCCTCGCGGCCTACCCCTTCGAGGCGGACGAGACGTTTTCGCTCGTGCTGTGTCCCCGGGGTCCCCTGGGGGAAGAGGTCGCCCTCGAGAAAGACGACCTCGACGTCTCCTTCTACGACGACACGGTCGTGCCCGTGGCGCCGATTGTCGAAGAACGCATCCAGATGCTGGTACCGATGAAGCCGCTGTGCCGGGAGGATTGCAAGGGCCTCTGCCCGGAGTGCGGACAGGATTTGAACGAAAGGGCTTGCGGCTGTGTCGCCGAGATCGCCGACCCCCGGTGGGAAGCCCTCAAGGCTCTGAAGCAGAAAGTGTAGGTCGACGATGCCCAATCCCAAACGCCGCCACAGCAAGGCCCGCCGCGACAAGCGCCGCGCGCACGACGCGCTGACGCCCCCGGCCCGCTCGCAGTGCCCCAACTGCAAGGAGCCCAAGCTCCCGCATCGCGTCTGTCCCCACTGCGGGCACTACAAGGGCAAGCAGACGATCAATACCTGAGGCGAGGCGTGAGGCCCGGAGCGAGCTTCAGGGTTGCCCGCGGGCCGATATAATCCCGGCACTCGTGGTATCCATCAGGCAGCGAGGGTCCGAGTGCGCATTGCTGTAGACGCGATGGGTGGCGACTACGCCCCGACGGTCAACGTCGACGGGGCCATAGCGGCCGCGCGCGAGTTCGGGATCCAGACCCTGCTCGTCGGCAAATCGGCCGTCTTGAAAAGGCTGCTCGCCGAAGCGGGGTACTCCGGGCCCGACATCGAGATCACGGAGGCCGCCGACGTCGTGACGATGGAAGACCCCGGCACGGCGCCGATCCGGAAGAAGCGCAACTCCTCCATCCGGATCGCGGCCAACTGTGTGCGCGACGGGCGCGCGGCCGGCCTCGTTTCCGCAGGCCACACGGGAGCGGCGATGGTCGCCGCGAAGATGGTCGTCGGCACGATCGAGGGAGTCGACCGCCCGGCCCTCGCAACGGTTCTCCCGAATCTCAAGGGCCACAGCCTGCTGCTCGACGTGGGGGCCAACCCGGATGCCAAGACCGCGCATTTCAAGGAATTCGCGGTCATGGGGTCGATCTATGCGGAGCTCGTGTTCGGCAAGAAGAACCCTTCGATTGGCTTGATGTCGATCGGCGAGGAGGACTCCAAGGGCACCGACCGCACGAAGGAAGTCTTCAAGACCCTGAAGGAGACGGGCCTGCATTTCATCGGCAACGTCGAGGGCCGCGACGTCTTCAACGGGCGGGTGGACGTGATCGTGACCGACGGGTTCACGGGCAACGTCATCCTCAAGGTCTCGGAGGCCCTGGCCGAGATGATCGAGGAGCTCCTCCGGGAAGAGATCAAGAAGACGCTCAAGGCTTCCGTCGGGTTCCTGCTCTCGCGCTCGGCCTTCCGCAGCTTCAAGTCGCGCCTCGACTACTCGGAGTACGGAGGGGCGCCGCTTCTGGGCGTCAAGGGCTGCGTCATCATCTGCCACGGCCGGTCGAGCGCGAAGGCGGTCAAGAACGCCATCCGGCTCGCCGCCGAGTTTGCCCGCCAGGGGTTGGCCGAGAAGATCCGGGCGTCGGTCGCCGACCTGCACGATCGCGAAGAGTCGCTCCAGAAGGCCTGACGGGATGAACCGCGCGCGCATCCTGGGCATTGGGTCAGCCGTCCCCAAGAAGCTGCTCACCAACGCGGACCTCGAGAAGATCGTCCAGACCTCGGACGAGTGGATCGTCAAGCGGACGGGCATCAAGGAGCGCCACGTCGTCGTCGAGGGGGAGAGGTTCTCCGAACTCTGCACGAAGGCGGCCGATGCCGCCCTGAAGCGCGCTCACATGAAGGCGGCAGACCTCGACACGATCATCGTCGGGACGATCTCGGGCGACATGCCGTTTCCGGCAACCGCATGTCTCGTCCAGAAGAACATCGGCGCCAGCCGGGCGGCGGCCTTCGACATCCAGGCGGCCTGCGTCGGTTTCCTTTACGGCCTCCACGTGGCCGACGGCCTCATCAAGTCGAGCAAGGCCTCCAACGTCCTGGTCATCGGGGGCGAAATCCTGACCCGGTACGTGGACTGGACGGACCGGTCCACCTGCGTCCTCTTCGGCGACGGAGCGGGCGCCGCGGTGCTCCAGGCGACCAAGGGGGACCACGGCATCCTGGGCTCTGTCATGAAGTCGGATGGCGAGTACCAGGACTTCATCTGCATGCCGGGCGGAGGCTCGAACCACCCGGCCAACGACCCCCGGACTCTCGAAGCCCGCGTGGCGTTCATCCGGATGAAAGGCAACGAGACCTTCAAGATCGCTGTCAAGGCGATGGCCGATGTCTCCGCCGAGCTCTTGAAGGAGCAGGGTTTCGAGATGAGCGACGTCTCTCTCTTCATTCCGCACCAGGCCAACTCCCGCATCATCGACGCCGTGGGAGAGCGCATGAAGTTTCCCGCCGAGCGCGTGTACAGCAACGTGGATCGTTTCGGCAACACGTCGGCCGCCTCGATCCCGATCGCCCTCGATGAGTGCCTGCGCGAAGGGCGCATCAAGACCGGTGATCTCGTGCTGTTGACGGCTTTCGGCGCCGGGCTCGTCTGGGGCTCGGTGCTCGTCCGCTGGTAGAGGGCAGATGGGCAAGCTCGCCCTGCTCTTCCCCGGTCAGGGCTCCCAGTTCGTCGGTATGGGGAAGGCGCTTTGCGACGCTTCTCCCGTCGCCCGGGCGACATTCGAGGAGGCGGACGCGGCGCTGGGCTCTCCGCTCTCGCGTCTCTGCTTCGAGGGGCCCGAGGACGAGCTGAAGCAGACGGCCAACACGCAGCCCGCCATCCTGACGCACTCGATCGCGGCCTTCCGCGATCTCTCCTCGCGGTTTCCCGAACGCCTCCAGGGCGCGGCGTTTGCCGCCGGCCACTCGCTCGGCGAGTACTCGGCCAACGTCGCCGCGGGGTCGCTCGGATTTGCCGACGCCGTGCGTCTCGTCCGCGAGCGCGGGCGCTTCATGCAGGAGGCGGTGCCGGCCGGCGCCGGCGCGATGGCGGCCATCGTGGGTCTCGCCCCTGAGGAGGTCGAGGCAGCTTGCCGGGAGGCCGCCCAGGGCGAAGCGGTCGAGGCGGTGAACTTCAACTCGCCCGAGCAGACCGTGATCGCCGGAAGCGCCGCGGCGGTCGCGCGCGCGTCGGCCGCCTGCACGGCGCGAGGAGCAAAGCGCGCGATCCCGCTTCCGGTCTCGGCGCCGTTTCACTCGTCGCTCATGGAGCCGGCGCGGCGGAAGATGAAGCCCTTGCTGGACGCGGCGGCTTTCTCCGATTCGAAGTGGCCCATCGTGACGAACGTGGACGCGGCTGCCGAGACATCCGGGTCGCGCCTGCGCGAGGCGCTCGTGCGGCAGATCGACTCGCCCCTGCGGTGGTTCGCCTCGATGCAGCTTCTGGCCCGAGAGGGTGTGGACCGCGGGCTCGAAATCGGACCGGGCAACGTGTTGACCGGCCTGGCGAGGCGGATCGACCGGAACGTGAAGGTGGAGGCCTATGGCGGATGAAACTGGGCGGACCCCCGTGGCGCGGGCCTGGCTTCTGCCCTCTCTTGCGTTCCTCTTTCTCGCTGCCGGCTGTGCCAGCACGCAGCCCGCGTCCCCCGATGCCGGCTTCGACGCGAAGATGGTCTCGCTCGAGAAGCGGTGCGGCTGCCGGATGGGTGTCGCGGCCAGGCATCTCGAGAGCGGGAAGACTTACTTCTTCCAGGCCGACGAGACGTTCGAGTCGGCCTCGGTCATCAAGATCGCGATCGTGACCGAGGCGATGGCCGGCGTGAAGGAAGGCCGGGTAGACCTCTCGGAGCGCTGGACGCTCTCGGCGGACAAGAAGGCCGACGGCTCTGGCGTGCTCCTGATGCTGGATCCGGGCCTGGACCCGACCTGGAGCGATCTCATCACCCTGATGATCGGCCCTTCCGACAACACCGCCACCAACGCCTGGATCGAGCGGCTCGGCATCGAGAAGATCAACGCGCGGATGACATCGCTCGGGTTCCAGAGGATCCGACTCCTCGCACTCCTTCCGGCGTATTCGCGCCGGGCCGAGAAGCCCTCGCCGTGGACAGGATTCCACCTGGGGGAGATCGCGCCGCGCGAGGTCGAGGAGTGGATGGCGCAAGTGGCTCGCGGCGAGCTCCTCGACTCCGAGTCTTCGGCCCGCATCTTCGAGTACCTGGACAAGGACCCGACACGGCTGCGGATCGCGAGGCGATTCGACGCATCCGACCTCTTTGCGGGCAAGTCGGGGTCCATGAGCGGCGTGCGAAACGACTCCGGGATCCTGCGGACGAAGAAGGGGAGGTTCGTGCTCGCGATCCTGACGGACCGGAGCCAGGCCGCCCCGGCGAGCTCGGCCGATCATCCCTCGGTGCTCGCCATCGCCGACGCGGCCAGGTGGATCGTGGATGCCTGGAGCCGCCAGTTGCCGGACATCGTGGAGAAGCCGAAGTGATCCGGTACACTCCGCCGCGATGAAACGCTTCGAAGGCAAAGTGGCCCTCGTGACCGGCGCCTCGCGCGGCATCGGAGAGGCCGCCGCTCGCCGGCTGGCCGGGGAGGGCGCCACGGTCATCGCCGCGGCTCGGACAGCCGATACGCTGGGCCGGGTCGTCTCCTCGATCCAGGCGGCCGGCGGAAAGGCGGAGGTCTGTGCGCTCGACCTGGCCGATCCGGCCTCGATCGAGGCGGCCATCAAGTCCGCTCTCGCCGCCCACGGGCAGATCGACGTTCTCGTCAACAACGCCGGCGTTACCGAGGACAACCTGATCCTGCGGATGTCGAAGGAAGCCTGGGATCGCGTGCTGGCCACGAATCTGACGGGAGTCTTTCTTCTCACCCAGGCGGTCGTGAAATCGATGGTCCGCAAGCGCTACGGGCGCATCGTGAACGTCACCTCCGTCGTCGGGCTCATGGGCAACGCGGGCCAGGCCAACTACGCGGCGTCGAAAGCCGGTCTCGTGGGGCTGACGAAGTCTGTCGCACGCGAGCTCGCCTCGCGCAACATCACCTGCAATGCGGTCGCGCCCGGCTTCATCGCCACGGCGATGACCGACAAGATGACCGAAGAGGCGAAGGCGGCGCTCGCCGGCCAGATCCCGCTGGGTCGGCTGGGCTCGACCGACGACATTGCCGCCGCCATCGCATACCTGGCCTCCGAGGAAGCCTCCTACGTCACCGGGCACGTCCTGAACGTCTCGGGCGGCCTTTACATGTGAGAATCGGGGCGCTTGCCCCGGCGGGATATCTGGGGAAGAATACGGCGTCTATCTCGACCGAAGAAGGGAGCGAAGAATGTCTGTCGAAGAAAAGGTGAAGAGCATCATCGTCGAGCAGCTCGGCGTGGACGCGAACGAAGTCACACCGGAAGCGTCGTTCGTCGACGATCTCGGCGCCGACTCGCTCGACACCGTCGAACTGGTCATGGCGTTCGAAGAGGCCTTCAACATCGAGATCCCGGACGAAGCCGCGGAGAAGATCCAGAAGGTCAAGGACGCCATCGAGTACATCGGGAAGAACTCCTCGCAAAACTGACAATAGACCTAAGCCATGCCCCGCCTTTCCTCCCCGCGCCGCGTGGCCGTGACGGGGGTGGGTCTCGTCTCTCCTCTCGGAATCGGGAACAAGGAGAACTGGGACGCCCTCCTTGCGGGCCGCTGCGGCATCGGCCCGATCACCCGGTTTGACGCGTCGCGCCTCACCTCGCGCATCGCCGGCGAGGTGAAAGGCTTCGATCCTTCTCTCTACATCGAGAAGAAGGAAATCAAGAAGATGGACACGTTCATCCACTTCGCGATCGCCGCCGCGCACTTCGCGATGGAGGACTCGGGTCTGCCCGTCTCGGACGGCAACCGCGAGCGCATCGCCGTCGTGGTCGGCTCCGGGATCGGCGGCCTGCCTTTGATCGAGGAGATGCAGAGAAGGTACGTGGAGTCGAACGGCAACCCGAAAGTCATCTCGCCCTTTTTCATCACGGGGCTCATCGTCAACGAGGCGGCCGGCAACATCTCGATCAAGTACGGCCTGAAAGGGCCGAACCTGGCCACGGTCACGGCCTGCACGACGGGCGCCCACGCCGTGGGCGAGGCGTACCGGATGATCCAGTACGGCGACGCCGACGCGGCCATCGCCGGCGGCACGGAATCGGTCATAACGCCCCTGGCCGTGGGCGGGTTCGCGGTGATGCGCGCCCTGTCGACACGCAATGACGATCCGGAGCACGCCTCGCGTCCCTGGGACCGCGACCGGGACGGTTTCGTGATCAGCGAGGGAGCCGGGCTCGTCGTTCTCGAGGAGATGGAGGCGGCGAAGAAGCGCGGCGCGCGCATCTATGCCGAGCTCGTCGGCTACGGCATGTCGGGGGACGCGTACCACATCGCCGCACCGTCGGAGGATGGAGACGGGCCGGCGCGCGTCATGAAGAACGGCCTCCTGGACGCCGGGATCAACGCCGAGGACGTCGACTACATCAACGCCCACGGGACATCGACGCCCCTGGGCGACAAGGCCGAGACCCTCGCGATCAAGAAGGTCTTCGGCGCGCATGCCAGGAAGCTGGCGGTCTCCTCGACGAAGTCGATGACCGGGCACCTGCTCGGCGCGGCCGGAGGTCTCGAGACGGGCATCTGCGCGTTGGCGGTTCACGAGCAGGTCATGCCTCCCACGATCAACTACTTCACGCCCGACCCCGAGTGCGACCTCGACTACGTTCCCAACACCGCGAGGAAGGGCCGCCTCCGGTATGTCCTCTCGAACTCCTTTGGGTTTGGCGGAACCAACGGGAGCCTGATCCTGAAGAAGATGGACTGACCGGAGTGAACTCGCTCGTCTGCATCGCCTGCGTGCCCGACACCGAGACCCGGATCAAGATCGGCGCCGACGGCAAGTCGATCGACGAGACGGACGTCAAGTGGATCGTCTCGCCCTACGACGAGTACGGGCTCGAAGAGGCGCTGAAGATCAAGGAGGCGAAGGGGGCGGGCACCGTGACGGTCGTGTCGATCGGGCCCGAGCGCGCCAAGACGTCTCTGCGCGAATGCCTCGCGCGGGGCGCGGATGAGGCCATCTGGGTGGATTCGGGCGACTCCCGCTACCTCGACGCGCTGGCGACGGCCAAGGCGCTCGCCGCCGTTGCGAAAACCGTCGCGCACGACTTCCTCTGGTTTGGCCAGAAGGGAGTGGGCTACGACGAGGGGCTGGTGGGGCCGATGACGGCGGAATTGATGGGCCTGCCCCACGTGGCCAACGTCATCCAGCTCGAAATCGGCGACGGCCGGGCGGTGGCGCACCGCGAGATCGAAGGCGCGCACGAGGTCGTCGAGTGCACGCTGCCGGTCGCGCTCACCGCGCAGAAGGGTTTGAACGAGCCGCGGTACGCGTCGCTCAAGGGCATCATGGGCGCCAAGAAGAAGCCGATTGCAGAAAAGAAGCTCGCGGACCTCAACGTCCCCGAGGCGGATCCGGCCAACGCGAAGGTGCGCTGGCGCAAGCTCGAGCTCCCGCCGGCCCGGCAGGCCGCGAAGCTCATCCCACCCGATGATCCGGCGGCCTCGGCAAAAGAACTGGTCCGGCTGCTCCGCGAAGAGGCGAAGGTCCTGTGAGGATTGATTCATTGATTCATCGGTTCATTGTTGAATTGAGCTCAATGAGTCCATGGATCAATGAGCCAATGGATCAATTCTTATGAAGTTCCTCGTCTTCATCGAGCAGCGGGACGGAAAGGTCCGAAAGGCCTCGCTCGAAGCCCTCTCGCTCGCCAGAAAGCTCGCCGGAGGGCCTGTGGCAGCGGTGCTGCCGGGCAAAGGCGTTTCGGCCCTCGCGAAGGACCTCGGCCGGTACGGGGCCGGGACCGTGTATGTCGCCGACCGGGACGAGCTCGCGCTGTACAGCACGAAGGGTTACGTCGGCGCGCTCGACGCGGCGGCCAAAGCGGAGAGCCCGGACGCGGTTCTCGTCGCCGCTACGTCGATGGGCAAGGACGTTGCTCCGCGTTTCGCGGCCCGGCACGACGTCTCGGCGCTCGCGGACGTGATGGAGCTGCGGGTCGAGGGAGACAGGCTCGTTGGCTCGCGGCCGGTCTACTCGGGCAAGGCGCGCGCCGAGGTCGACTGCGGCGCCGCGAAGCTCCAGATCGCGACGACACGGCCGAACGTGTTCCCAGCCGAGGCCCGGGACGGCGCGGACCCGAAGGTCCAGGCCCTGGAGCTCGGGCCGATCGAGCCGCGGGCGAGGGTCGTCAAGGTCGAGGTCCCCGAATCGAAGGAGCTCGACGTCTCGGAGGCCGACATCATCGTGTCGGGCGGACGCGGCATCAAGGGTCCGGAGAACTGGCCGGTCATCCGCGGTCTCCAGGAGGCCCTGGGCGCGGCACTGGGTGCATCGCGCGCGGTGGTGGATGCCGGCTGGATCGACCACCAGCACCAGGTCGGGCAGACCGGCAAGGTCGTTTCTCCCACTCTCTACGTCGCGTGCGGCATTTCGGGAGCCATTCAGCACCTGGCGGGAATGGGAACCTCCAAGGTCATCGTCGCGATCAACAAGGATCCCGAGGCGCCCATCTTCAAGGTCGCGACCTACGGCATTGTCGGCGACCTCTTCCAGATCGTGCCCGAGCTCACGAAGGCCGTGCGGGCCGCCAAAGCGGAGTAGGGCCACGTTGCTGTCATTCCGAGGAGCGGAGTGACGAGGAATCTGCTCTCGTCGTATTGGCCGCCAGAGTGTCATCGGAGTTGATCCCTCGACTTCGCTCGGGATGACATTGGAACGGGAGGTAGAGTAGCCACGATGCTTCCGCTGCCCACTGAGCGGCTCATTCTCGGCCTGTCCGGCCGGCTCATCTTCGGGCTCCTGGTCCTGGCGGCCAGTCTCGCGTTCGCGTACTCGGTCATGCGGCGGGTACGGGTGCTGATGGCGGGGGCGCCCGACAACCGCTTCACGCGAATTCCGGAGCGAATCCGGAAGACTCTTGAATACGCCTTCCTGCAAAAGCGGATGTTCCGGGACTTCTACGCGGGCGTCTTCCACATCTTCATCTTCGGCGGGTTCGTCGTTCTGACGGTCCGCGTCTTTTCCCTCGTCGTCGAGGGTCTCGTCCCGGGCTTCCAGCTCCTGTCCGGCCGCGCCGGCGACCTCTACACGCTGCTCAAGGACATCTTCGAGGTGCTGGTCCTGGTCGGGGTGGGCATGGCCGCCTTCCGCAGGGCGTTCGCGAGGCCCAAGCGCCTCGACCTGACACTCGATGCGTGGCTCATCCTGTCCCTGATCGCTCTCTTGATTTCAGCCGACCTCGTCTCCGAAGCGGCGAAGGTCGCTCTCCAGCCGGAGCAGGCCACGGTGTGGGCTCCGGCCGTCGGCGCTTTGGCCGGCATGCTTGCGGGGTCGGCGCCGGCGACGCTGGCCGCGCTCTACTCCTCGGGATGGTGGGTGCACCTCGTGGTCATCCTGGTCTTCGCCAACTACCTGCCGTATTCCAAGCACTTCCACATCGTCACGTCCATTCCGAACATCTTCTTCATGAGCCTCGATCCGATGGGGCGCCTGGCCCCGGTGGACATCGAGAAGGCCGAGCATTTCGGCACATCGACGGTCGAGCATTTGACCTGGAAGCAGATGCTCGACGGCTACACCTGCACGGAGTGCGGGCGCTGCCGCGTGGTGTGCCCGACGGTGCTGACCGGCAAGCCGCTCGACCCGAAGGCCTTCATCGGCGAAGTCCGTGACGCGGTTTACGCGGCGACACCGGAGATCCTCCAGGCCTCCGCCTCCGCCAAGGCTCCGGCGGATTCGCCGCAAGGCGCTCATCGGCGGATGGATCTCCGAGGACACGATCTGGGCGTGCACGACCTGCGGGTGGTGCACGACAGCCTGCCCGGTCTTCATCGTGCCGGCCGTGGACAAGATCATCGAGATGCGCCGCTACCTCGTGCTCGAGAAGGCGGAGTTTCCGAAAGAGATGCAGACCGCATTTCGCGGGATGGAGACCAACGGCAACCCCTGGGGCATGGCGGCCGCCGCTCGCGGCGACTGGGCGAAAGGGCTGCCCGTCGTGACGATGAAAGAGGCCCAGGGTAAGGCCTTCGAGGTCCTGTTCTGGGTCGGCTGCGCCGGCTCCTACGAGGACCGCGCGAAGCGCGTCTCGAAGGCGCTCGTCGAGATCCTCGACCGCGGCGGGCGTGTCCTTTGCGATTCTCGGCAGCGAGGAGACCTGCACGGGCGACTCCGCCCGCCGCATGGGCAACGAGTACCTGTTCCAGACGCTGGCGCAGCAGAACATCGAAATCCTGAACGGCTATGGCGTCAAGAAGATCGTGACGAACTGCCCGCACTGCCTGAACTGCCTCAAGAACGAGTACAAGGACTTCGGCGGCACGTTCGAAGTCGTGCACGGCTCGCAGCTCGTGGCGGACCTGATCGCGTCGGGCCGCATCCGGATGGCGGGGGAGATCCCGGAGACGATCACCTTCCACGACCCCTGCTACCTCGGCCGCTACAACGGCGTGTACGACGCGCCGCGCCAGATCCTGAACGCGATCCCGGGCCTGAAGCTCACGGAGCTCGAACGCTCGCGCGAGAAGGGCCTGTGCTGCGGGGCTGGCGGCGGGCGGATGTGGATGGAGGAAAAGCTCGGGTCCCGCATCAACCAGACCCGGATGAAGGAGATCGTGGATTCGGGCGCCGGCTCGGTCGGCGTGTCCTGCCCGTTCTGCATGGTGATGATCGGCAACGCGAAGGAGGAGATCGGCGCTGCGACTCAGCCCTTCGATGTCCTCGAGCTGGCCCGGCGCTCGATGGCAGGACGAAGCGAGTCTTCCGCGTGATAGGACGGCTCCGGGCCGCCGTGCGGCGGGGCGCGCAGCGTTACCGCGGCCTGCGGGGCGTCGGACAGGAATGGGAAGACGCGGCGGCGCGCCACCTGCAGCGCGAGGGGTACAGGATCCTCGCGCGCAACTACCGCACGAAAGCCGGCGAGATCGATTTCGTGGCCGAGGACGGCTCCACGCTCTGCTTCGTCGAGGTCAAGGCCCGGCGCACGCTCGCCTTCGGACCGCCGGCGGAGGCGGTCACGCCCGAGAAGCAGCGCCGAATCTGGAACGCGGCCCAGCTCTACCTCCGGAAGGCGCGCGTTCGGCCGGTGTGCCGCTTCGATGTCGTCGCGATCGATGCTTCCGGCCACCCGGCCCGCTTGGATCTTCTGCGGGGCGCCTTCGAGGGTCCGCCTCCCGCGCCGCGCCCGCGTTGAGTTCGCCGTCGGGATGCTAAACTTCCGTAAGATCCGGAGGGCGATCGCTTGACCGACCCCGCACCCAGCTACACCTTTACATGCCCAAAGTGCGGCGGGAACTTCTCGATCGAGCTCGAGCGGATCCCTCCGGTCAAGGCTCGCTTCCGTTGTCCCAGCTGTACGCAACCCATGGACTTCCCGTCTCGCGACGAGGCAAGGGTGTACGCCTCCCTCCAGGTCAAGGCAACGGCGCCCGCCCCTTCGCGAGCCCCGGCCGACCCTCCTGCGAGCCGGCCTTCCGCGGCAGCCGACGAACCGGCGGGCGCGGCGAGTCCCGGGGACAGCACCCGCTTCCACATCGAGAAGCCTGGCTTCGAGAATGACGTCTTCGACCGGCGCGGCATGCGGGCCTTGATCCGCACCGGCGAGGTCAACGATCGGGACCGCATCCGCGTCAATGACGGGGGCGCGGTGCCGGCCGGCGATCTTCCCTATCTGAAGTCTCTCTTTGCCCTGCGAAAGACGGCACGCGTCACACCCCCGATGTGCTGCCGGACGCACACCGACCACGTGGCGTTCTTTCAGTGCACGGAGTCGTCGAGGCCGCTGTGCGAAGAGTGCGCCCCGACCAAGAAGTTCGGCGCAACGATCATCCGCGTGTGCCAGCACTGCGGGGGTCCGGTCAAGGAGCTCCCGCAGGCTTGACGGGGCTTCCCCCCTCGGCTATCCTCTCGCTCCCTTGCGGGAATAGCTCAGTGGTAGAGCGCCACCTTGCCAAGGTGGATGTCGCCGGTTCGACCCCGGTTTCCCGCTCCAATACCGTCGCTCCGCGCTGCGCGGGGGATCTGCGCCCTGCGGGCGCACCGCCGCGCGGCTCGCCCGGATGCGGGCTCGACCGCGAGCCTCGTCCGGCGCTCGCGCTCCGCTCCCGCGGCGGGAGGCTCCTCCCTCGCGTTCGCTCGGGAGACTCCTCGCGTTGCGAGCGGATGGTAGGCTGCTCAAAGAAATGGAGAAGAGGAGCTCATGATCGAGAAGCTGAAGGAGAGCGGGGGAAAGGCGTTCGGGTTCAAGGTGACCGGGACGGTCACAGCTGCCGAGGTCAAAGCCTTCGAACCTCAGATCGAGACGGCAATGGGCGATCGGGGCAAGCGGACGATCGGAATCCTGGCGGATCTTTCCGCCATGAAGGGGACCGAATGGGCTGCCCGGTGGGAAGAGATCAAGTTCCTCTCCAGGCACGCGAAGCAGATCGAGCGCGTGGCCGTCGTGGGCGCGCACCGCTGGGAGGACATCAAGGCGGAGATCCTCGCCGGCACGGTCCTGGTCCAGGCGGAGACGCGCTATTACCCGGCCGCCGAGATCGTTCACGCCTGGCACTGGGTCAAGACGGGCGATCCAGGCGCCGGCCCGGGCCAGACGATCCTGCCCAAGGACAGCCTGATGGCGGGCTACGTCCCGGAGTACAGCGAGGTGTAACCGTCGCTCGCGCGTCCGCGCGGCGCGCGCCTCCTCCCTCAGTTGCTTCGGGGGACGAGCTGTCGCTCTCTGGTTATCTCTTCAGGCTCGGCTCGGACTGGTATAAGACCGGGCTGGACTTGTCGACGACGCGCGTTATCGTCAGCTCGCTCGTGGCGCCTCCCTTGGCGCCCTTCGCGCTCCTGGCGTCGAGCGTTTTCACGCGAAGATTTCTCACCGAGGTGGCCGCCCTGGACTTCCTGGTCTTCCCGGTCTTCTTCTTGTCCATGTCGCCCTACCTTTCTCGGATGGCGCTCAAGAACTCCTGTTGGCCCTTGCCGGCCTTGCGGCCCCCCTTGACGTCCCGGGCCGATTTGGCGGACAAGCTCTTTGCGGGAAGATTCCGGATGCCTCGGGCCGTTTTTGCTTTCGCTGGCTTTTTCTTGCTCATGCTGCCCCCTCCTCAACGTTTTTCTTAAGCTCTCCTTGTCGTCATCGCCTGATTATTCCGAGGCTTTCCCCCTTGATGTCGCCGATCTTCCTGCCGCCCTTGACGTCCCGCGCCTGTTTGGCGGTCAGCGTCTTCGAGGGAAGCTTCCGAATGCCTCGGGCCTTGCTCGCTTTGGCCGCTTTCTTCTTGGTCATGTCGCCTCCTCCTTAACGTCCTTTTTTCTAAGGCCTCCTGGTCATCATCGCTTGAGTCCGGTGTTGTCTGTGTACTTGACGTTGCCGATGTGCTTGCCACCCTTGACGCCCCTGGCCTGTTTGGCGGTCAGCGTCTTCGGGGAAAGCTTCCGGATGCCTGGGGCCGTCTTCGCTTTCGCTGCCTTCTTCTTGCTCATGGTGTCCCCTTTCTTTCTTCGCTCACAGCAGCCGTACCGATGTCAGCCGAGATTCCTGGGGCGACTACATGTACTGGTGTCGCTTCACTCCGGCGCCTCGCCCCCCCTTGACGTCCCGAGCATGGTTGGCGGTCAGCGTCCTCACGGGAACATCCCGGGTGCCACGGGCCGCCTTCTCTTTCACCTTGCTCACGTCGGAACCAATTGATCTCAGGCCTCGCGGGACCTTTCCCCCGATCAACGAGTGCGAAAGTTTTTCTGGGCCTTGATGTCGTACTTGAAATGTATGCCCGCATCCAGTGATCCGTCGGCATTCTGAGCCTTGCCGGCTTTGACGTTCCGGGCGTTCTTGGCGGTCAGCGTCTTCGCGGGAAGATTCCGGATGCCTCGGGCCGTTTTCGCTTTCGCCGCTTTCTTCTTGCTCACGATGCGTCCTCCCTTCGTTCCCTGATCGTATAGCAGCATCGGTGCCAGCCGCCCGGAGGTGTCCGAACTTCTTGCTCTCAAGGGGCTTTGCCGAGAGGGCTGCCCCGGCGCCGAGTACGGACTGCCGATCGAAACGGGACATGATGGTATCGAAGTGAAACCAATTGTCTCGCCGTGGACTTCGGCTTCGCTGGTATCGTTTCGCCGCCACGACATGGACACTTTTTGGACTCGTCCGGCGTTCACCGTAGGTGAGCACACCTACATGTGGCGGGATGTCGCTGCCGCCGCCGTGCTGCGGGGAGACTGGTCCGCACTCGAGGAGCAGGTCCGCCAGGGCCTCGCCCTCTCCCACCGCGCGGAAGAGGCCGGAGAGACGGTCTCCGAGGAGGAGCTCGAAGCGGCCGCACAGGAGTTCCGATACGAGCGCGAGCTCATTGCGGCCGAGGAAATGGAGGCGTGGCTGGCCCGCGCCGGGCTTTCTGTCGACGACTGGATGGAGTACATCGAGCGGGCGCTCCTGCGGGCTGGCGGCACTCCCGATGAGGACCTGTCCGCCTTCGCTCCCGAGAACGACGAGATCTCGGAGTGCATCCTGGCCGAGTCGGTTTGTTCCGGAGCGCTGTCCCGGTTCGCCGAGACCCTCGCCGGGCAAGCCGCCCTCGGGCAGGCGTCTGCAGCCGGAGGGACGGGCCAGCACGCAGAGCCGACGCCCAAAGACATGAAGCGCGCCGTTGTCGAGGTCTCGAGCGTTTTCGAGCGGTCCGGACCTCCCGACCTGGTACCGCCTGGAGCCGAGCGGATCGCGGAGCTGGCGAGGCTGACTCTCGTGTTCGAAGACATTTGCCGCCGCCTCGCCACGCCGCCGGCCGTCCGCAGAGCGATCGAGGCGCGAAACCTCGACTGGGTCCGGCTGGACGTCCAGGATGTCGGCTTCACCCGGGAGGCCGCCGCGCAAGAGGCGCTGCTGTGCCTGCGAGAGGACGGCGACTCGCTCGAAGCGGTCGCCGCCAACGCGCACACCGCGCCGCGGGAGTCGCGTCTGTACCTGGAAGACGTCGATGAGACCGCAAGGCCCCAGCTGCTCGGGGCCGGTCCGGGCGATCTCGTGGGCCCGCTCCGGCTCGGAGAGGAGTTCCATCTCCTTCTCGTCCGTGACAAGGCCCTGCCCTCGGAGAGGGACCCGGAGGTCCGGCGGCGCGCCGAGTTCCACCTGCGGGCGGCCGCCGTCGAACACGAGATCCAGGCGCGCGTTCGCTGGGTCCAGCGGATCTGACGCCATGACCGGACGCGAGCGGCTCGAAGACCTGCCGATCCTGCGGTTCCTGCCTGCCGACACCCGGGCCCTCGTCGTCGAGAGCTTCGAGCCGGCATCGTTCGCCTTCGGCGACCTGATCGTCCGGGAAGGCGATTCAGCGGACGCGTTCTACGTCCTGGTGTCCGGAAAAGCGCGCGTCGTCAAGCTCGGCGAGCAGGGGGAGGAGATCGCCCTGACCAGCCTGCGGCCCGGACAAAGCTTCGGCGAGATGGGTCTGCTGGACCACTCGACCCGCACGGCGACCGTTCGAGCGTCCAGCGACGTGGAGGCTCTGCGGCTGGACAAGTCCGTCTTCGAAGCGCTCGTGCGACGCAGCCCGGACATCCGCCAATACTTCGAGCTCCAAATCAAGCACCGCAAGCTCGAGAACTTCTTTCACCACTACATCCCGTACGCCCGGCTTCCCCCGGCCGCTCTCGCGACGCTTCTGTCGGAGCTCGCTCCGCTCGAAGTCACGAAGGGAACAGTCGTCGTGCGTCAGGGCGATTCGGCCGGGCCGCTCTACATCGTGGAAGACGGGCACCTGCGCGTCTTCACCGAGGAGGACGGCCGCCGCCGCTATGTCGCCTATCTTCGCAAGGGAGATTTCTTCGGGGAGATGTCCGTCTTCCAGGGGGTCTCGCGCACCGCGAGCGTGGAAGCCGTCTCGCCGTGCCGGCTCCTCGTGCTGCGCCCCGACACTTTCCGCAAGCTCCTCGCCGAGGTTCCCGGCCTCGGGGCCCAGATCGAAGAACGGATTGCGCAATACGATTACCGGCAGACCGCGCGCGTACCCCTCGACTTCGCCGAGGAGATCCTGCCCGCCGAGGCTGCCGTCCAGGAGATGGTTGGCCCGGATCAGGTCGAGCAGGGCGAGGAGGAGACCGAGGCGGGCGGCGAGGTCGAGGGCGCCCCCTTCGCCGAGGACGGCCGCTTCGTCAAGTCGGCCGGCCGCATCCGGCGCTTCCCCGTCGTGCGGCAGATCGACGAGATGGATTGCGGCGCCGCGTCCCTCGCCATGGTGTGCCGGCACTACGGGCGGGCTGTCAGCCTGGCGCGCATCCGCCAGCTCGTGCACACGTCCCTGGACGGCACGAGCTTGAAGGGGCTCTGCCACGCCGCGACCGAGCTTGGCCTCGCCGCGCGGTCGGTCAAGGCCTCCCCGGAGAACCTTGCGCAGATGCCGCTGCCCGCCATCGTTCACTGGGAGGGCAACCACTGGGTGGTGCTCCACGACGTCACGCCGACGCACTGCCGCGTTGCCGACCCGGCTTTCGGGTTGCGGCGGTTCACCCGTTCCGAGTTCGAAGAGCGCTGGTCCGGCTATGCCGCCCTCTTCGACTACACCGACGCGTTCGAGACGGCGCCGGTCACGCCGTCGAATCTGGCGTGGCTCGTACCGTTCTTCCGGCCCTTCCAGCGCATCCTGCTCCAGGCGCTCGGGCTCGGCCTGATCGGTGCCGCCCTGCAGATGATTCTGCCCATCTTCACGCAGGTCATCGTTGATCGGGTGCTCGTCGAACGACGACGCGTCGCTCTTGAACATGATCGTCGTCTCGATGATCGCGGTCCTGGTCTTCCAGGTCCTATCGATGGGCGTCCAGCGCTATCTGTTGAGCTTCGTCGCCGTGCGGATCGACGCGTCATCGCTCGACTTCCTGACCCGCAAGCTCCTGGCCCTTCCGATGTCTACTTCTCGACGCGCCGCACGGGAGACATTCAGCGGCGTCTCGAAGGCATGCGGAATGTCCGGGAGTTCCTGGTCCAGAGCGGTGTTGCGGGGCTCGCGGCGGCGACCCAGCTCGGCGCGAGCCTCATCCTCATGCTCATCTACAGCCGTGCGCTGACCGTCGTATTCCTGCTGACGGCTCCCCTCTACGGGCTATTGATGGTTCTTTCCGCCCGTTGGCTGCGCCCCGTCTTCGACACCCTCGAGGACTCCTTCGGCAAGTACCACTCCCACCAGATCGACGCCATCAAAGGCATCGAGACGGTGAAGGCGTTGGGCGCCGAAGGCTCCTTCCGCGAGATCATGCTTGAATCAGTTCCTGAGCGTGGCGACGGCGCATGTTCCGGGCCGACTTCACGGTGATGTCGTACCTGGGAGGCGTGCAGACCGTGACCATCCTGACGACCGTGCTCTTCCTGTGGGCCGGCGCCCGCCAGGTGATGGCCGGGTCCGCTCACCATCGGCGGCCTGGTTGCTTTCAACTCGCTCGTCGCGCTGGCCAACGTCTCGGTGCTGACGCTGCTCACGATCTGGGACAACTGGCAGCGCTCCTCGGTTCTCTTGAACCGCCTGAACGACGTCTTCGAGCAGGAGCCCGAGCAGGGCGCCGACCGCTCGCGCCTCCATCCGGTCAAGAGCCTCGAGGGCCGCGATCGAGCTGACGAACCTCGGCTTCTCGCTACGGCGGCCCCGAAGCGCCTGCCGATTCTCGAGGGCATCAGCTTCGAGGCTCCGCCCGGCCAGTTCGTGGCGATCGTCGGCCGCAGCGGCTCGGGCAAGACGACTCTGGTCAAGTGCCTGGCGGGCCTGCTCGAGCCGACGCAGGGCTCGATTACTTACGATGGCGTCGATCTGAAGACCCTGAACTACCGCGACCTGCGGCGCCAGATCGGGTTCGTCCTCCAGGAGAACTATCTCTTCTCGGACACGATCGCCCGGAACATCGCCTTCGGCGAGGCGGAGCCCGACATGGATCGAGTGCTCTGGGCGGCGCGCGTGGCCAATGCGCACGAGTTCATCGACCGGCTGCCGCTGGGCTACGAAACGAAGATCGGCGAGAGCGGCCTGGCCATCTCCGGCGGCCAGAAGCAGCGGGTCGCCATCGCCCGGGCGGTCTATACCCAGCCACCCGTTCTGATCTTCGACGAGGCGACGAGCTCGCTCGACACCGAATCCGAGCGCGCCGTGCAGGAGAACATGGACCGGCTGCTCGAGGGGCGCACCTGCTTCGTCATCGCCCACCGCCTGAGCACCATCCGCAACGCGGATACCATCCTGGTGCTCGAGAAGGGGAGGCTGGTCGAACGCGGCACGCACGACGAGCTTCTCCAGCGAAAGGGCCTCTACTACTATCTTTCGAGCCAGCAGCTCGGGGTGTCGGACTGATGAACGCTGTCGCCGGATCTCCCGAAAGCGCAGAGCCCTTTCTCGACCGGGAGCCGCCCCCGTGGGCCGCCCGGGCGCTCGCTTCGATCCTTCTCGCGCTCTTTGCCTTTGCGGCCCTGGCGGCGGTCCTCCTCCGCGTCCCGGAGACGGTGGCGGCTACGTTCGTCCTCGCTCCCGTCCGTGGCACCGACCCGATACGCGCCTTCAAGGACGGGATCGTGACGGAGGTCAAGGCTTTCGACGCGCAGCCGGTCCGGGAGGGTGAAACGATGTTCACGATTGCCTCTCCGCCGGTCGGTGACCGCGCGGCGGAGTGGGAAGGCCTGAAAGCTCAGATTGCCGGCGCCGGGGACCGCCTCGCCAACGCCCGGCAGAAGTACGACGGTGAGCAGAAGGCAGACGGCGAAGAGGAGCAGCAGCTGAAGGCGCGCCTCGAGAGCCTGGATCGGACGATTGTCAAGAACGGCGAGCAGCTCGCTCTCGCGGCCGAGCTCGCGGACCGCCAGAAGAAGACCCTCGACGAGGGAGTGTCGAGCTGGATGGATCTCGCGCGCCTGCGGCTGGAGATCAACCGGCTCGAGGTCGAGGCCGAGCAGGCCAAATCCCAACGCGAAGACACGCGGCGTGCCGCGGAGAAGCTGCGCTTCGAGCGGCGCTCGCGACAGGCTCAATTCCAGGAGGTCCAGCGCGGTCTCGCCGAAGAGCTCTCCCGGGCGAACATCCGCACGGCAATGCTCGAGAAGGAGCTCGCCCGGACGGGAAACCAGTTGACTGTGCCAGCCCCCTGTACCGGGAGCATCCTCCAGCTGCACGTTCGCAGCGCCGGCGCGACCGTCCGCGAGGGCGACCTTCTGGCCGAACTGGCATGCGAGGGCCAGACGCTCCAGGCGGAGCTGACCTTGCCGCAGGATGGGATGGCGCTCGTCCGAACCGGCCAGCCCGTCAAGCTCCTGTACGACGCCTTCCCCTATCAGCGCTACGGAGTGCGCCAGGCGACCATCCGCTGGGTCAGCCCCGAGACAGTCGGCGGCAAGGGCGGCACGTCGGCCTTCCGCGCCCTTGCGGACCTGCGTGAGACGCAGGTCCTGGTCCACGGACAGCCCCGACCCGTGGTCCCCGGCATGGCCGGACGCGCCCGCGTCATCGTGGGCCGGCGGTCGCTCCTCTCGTACGCCTTCGAGCCGCTGCGCCAGTTGAAGGAGAACCTGGCCAGCGAGAAGTGATCAAAGCATGACGCGCCCCGACGGCTCCTCGGACCTCAAGCTCGACTCCTACCACAGCGTCGATCCGGCGATGGCCGCCTGCCTCGAGCGGGCAAAGCTGGCGGCGCGGACCGACCTGCCGATCCTGATCCTGGGCGAGTCGGGCACCGGCAAGACGCTATTGGCCCGGGCGATCCATAACAGCTCCTCGCGCGTTCGCGGACCCTTTGTCTCGTTCAATGCCGCCGCGCTCTCCGACACGCTCCTGGACAGCCAGCTCTTCGGCCACGAGCGCGGGGCGTTCACAGGGGCTCAGAGCCGCGTGCGGGGAAAGTTCGAGCTGGCCGACGGCGGCACGCTCTTCATCGACGAGATTGCCGACATGAGCCCGGCCGGCCAGGCCAAGATCCTGCGCGCGATCGAGTACGGCGAGTTCGAGCGGCTGGGCTCGGAGCAGATCCAGGTCGCCGACGTGCGGGTCATCTCGGCCACGCATTTCCCGGCGGTGACCTTCACCGAGTCGGACAGGTTCCGGCGCGATCTTTTCTTTCGGGTCAGCGGTCTGACGATCACGGTCCCGCCGTTGCGGCATCGGCGAAAAGACCTGCCGTTGCTGCTCGCCTCCGAGATCGCCCGTGCCAGCCGCCAGCAGCGCAAGCCGATCGTGGGCCTCGAGCGGGAGGCGGCCGAGCGGATCTTTTCCTACTCATGGCCCGGCAACCTCCGGGAGCTGGCGCGGGTCATCGACGCAGCCGTGGCTCTTTCACCGCAGGAGATCGTTACGGCCGGGGCTCTGCTCCTGGAGGGGGACCGCGAGATCCCGGCTTTGCCGGCGTTCTATCCGCCGGATCCTGCAGGCGATGGCTCACCGCACGGAAGCCTCACTCTGGCGGCCGCCGAGGGCCGGCACATCCGAGAGGTCCTCTCGCGGCTGGGAGGAAACAAGCGGCGGGCGGCAAAGGCGCTGGGAATCTCCCGATCGCGGCTGGACCGCAAGCTCTCGGATCGTCCGGCCGTGCGGCGATGACTGGATACGTTTCGAGACCATCGATGGCCTCCGTTCGCGACCATGAGCGCGCGTTCCGGTCCCGGCCCCTTGCCGAACTCCTGATTGGCGAGCGGTTTGCTTCGGCCCCGACGGATGGCAAGGAAACTGCTCCAGGAAGAGCGCGATGCCTCCTGCCGGCAGGTCAAAGGGGTGTCGAATGAAGAAGGATCGTCGCCGGCGTCCGGACGTAATCCTCTTGAACGACCTGGCCCCCCGCAAGGACGTTCGAGGTGGAAGCTCCAAACGGGTGTTCGGCGAACGCCTCGGAAGACAGGAACAACCGGCTCGACAACCGGGAAAAAGGGCAAAGGGCCGGGACAAATCGAAGGGTGAGGTCTAAGAAGAGCGAGGCCCTCGAGATGAGCTCGACGAGCCAGATGGTTTGAGGATCTCGAAGTCGGCGAGCTTACGCACGAGATCCTCTTCCACTCGGACACCAAGCTCCTTTTCGATCGAGGCCAGAACCTGGCCGGTGGGGCGGCCATCGAAGTGAGGCAGAATCTCCATGACCGCCGGGTCGAGATCCAGAGGATCGGATCCCGTGTAGGCGATGACCCGAACCCCCTCGCGACCCGTGGAGAGCACCTGGAACGGTCCCGTGGTGAGGCGCCCCGGCAGCTCCGTGGAACGAAGCGCGTGGAACGCGCGAGACGTCAGTCGAGCCAGGGCGGTGACTTCCGAGCCGCCTATGCGCTCGACGTCGGGCCACGTCAGGGTTTCCACGCGCCGGCCGCACAGACGGTAGAACTCGTCCTCGCGGCCGAACCAGGCTCCCCAGAGCTTCCGAGCCACGGGCGGGTCCGGAACACCGTCCAGCTCGGCCGCCGTCAAGGGTTCGCGTCCGCCGGGCCGCTGGTCCTGCGGGAAGACCGCGCCGAGGGCCTCAGTCTCGAGGCCCGCTTCCAGCACGCACCAGATGGCGAGCGCGCGCTCGACCGTCATGAGGAGGTTGCGCAGCCGGTCCCAGAATGCCTCTCCCACGGCGCCCCGCTCGAACTTGCAAAACCAGGTCGCGCAGATCGAGTTCCGATGCCGCCAGATGCCGCAGCGCCCGCCCCCTTCCTCCAGGTAGTGGGGGCAGCGCAGGGATTCTGCAAGGCCGAAGGCCTGGCTGCCGTTTTCGTACAGCACGCTGAAGGTCCGGGCCGCCCCGACGCCGAGCGGAGTCACACCGACGCCTGCCCGGATACGCTTCTCGAGGGTCGCCCGCCCGGCCGAGAACGCGAAGTCGCGGTCCTCGAGGGCCCGTCCGACCAGGTAGTTGGACAACGTCGGATGGTAGGTGCAGCACTTCGTGCGCGGGCTGAAGTACAGAATGCTGCCGAGCGGGTCCGTTCCTTCGGGCGCGCACATGGCGCAGTCGTCGCACGTTGCGCGCTTCTCGGGAGGGATCGGCGATGCGAGCAGAGCGTCCATCCATCGCGCGTACAGAGGCGGGAGGACAGTCGCAACTTCGGGGATAGTCATGGGAGATCCGCGATTATAGGTTTTCTCCCCACGTCGACCCCGGCGAACCCGACGTCTTTTTAGGGCGTATTCTTGGGCTGAGTGATTGGTCAGGCGGAGGAACCGGAGCGGCCGCGGGCGGTGACGGTCATCGGGTGGGTGTGGATCGTTCTGGGCGGGATCCTGGTGCTCAAGGCGCTGATGAATCTGTTGACCTGGTCCGTTCTGCATTCGGCAGCTCCAGCTCTGTTGCAGGCTTTCGGGGAGCGTTTCGCGAACGTACCGCTCGTTCAGACGATGCTGGCTCACGCCGGCGTGATGTTTCTTGCGCAGGCCACGTTCTGGACACTCGTCATCGTCTCCGCGTGGAACCTCCTGCGGCTGCGGCCCTGGGCGCGGATCGCGATCCAGACGGTCTGCGGTCTGGGAATCTGCTACGCCGCTGGGTTTCTGATCTTCTGGCTGGGGCTTTGGAGTCACGCCGGCCTGACGACCATGGATCCCTCGTTGACGGAATCGATGCGGTCCCTGGCTCTTTTCGCCGGCGCTGGCGCCATCCTTCTGCTCGGCTCCTTCTTCGCCGTCATGCTCGGATATCTGCGTAGCGCTCGCCTGCGCGACGCGTTTACGGCACCCGGCTCAACCCGCTAGTTTTCTGCCTTGCCCATGTACTTGACGGCCTTCTGGCGGTAGGCCTCGGCTTCTTCGGGGGTGGCGTCGCTGGCCAGGGCCATGACCGTGATGTGCGCGGTGTCGGCGACCTGGAGGGGCAGCACGGGGCCTGCGCGCTCGACGCTGAAGTCGGCGAGCTTGATGTCGAATTTGGCGACGATCTTCACGAAGTTGCCCGGCCGCATCTGGCTGAACGGGCCGCCTTTCGGGATGAATGTGATCTTCGCGGCGACCTCGATTCTCTTCTTCACGCCCTTGAGCTCGAAGGTTCCCTCGGCCTGGATGTCCACAAGGATGTTGGGCTCGAGAGTGCTTGCCGAAGCGGACAGGACTCGGTCGAGAGTGAAGGTCGAACGCGGATTCTGCTCGGCCCCGAGCGCTTTGGCAACGGCACCGTCTCGCATCTCGATCCCGGTCTTGAACGAGGCGAGGGTGACCTCGAGACGGACGGCGGTCGAGGGTCCCTTGAGGTTCTTCGGGTCGGCGCGGAGGACGCCCGTGAGCTGGTTCGTGGTCCCGACGATGTCTTCGAGAGGCGCGGCCGTCAGGAATTGAACCGTGTCGCGGCCCCAGGCGTCGTTCACCTTGAACTCCCAAATCGTGCCGGGAGCCGGCTGCGCCGAAGCGCTCCATGGCGCCAGGAAGAGGCTCGCGAGGATCAAGAATCGGGTCCGCTTCATTGTTTCTCCTTGACCATGGCCTCGAGGAATGTCTGGTCCGTGAGGCTCTTCAAGAACTCCACGAGGTCCTTCTTTTCTTCAGGCGTGATTGCGAATCCTTTGATGAGGGGGCTCCGACCCGGCGTCGCGGCGCCCGGGCTCGCGTAGTGATCGATGACCTGCTCGAGCGTGGCGAACCGTCCGTCGTGCATGTACGGAGCGGTGACGGCGATATTGCGAAGTGTCGGGGCGCGGAACCGGCCGTCGAGACCCGTGTCGTGGAACGTGGCCTGGCCGGGAGGAGAGCTGTCGTAGGAGACAGGGCCGGAGAACGTGAATCCGGCGTGACACTTCGAGCAGGCGAGTCTGTCGGAGAAGAAGAGCGTCATGCCCCGCCGCGCGGAATCCGACAGCGCGGCGCGGTCGTCTCGCCAGACGAGCCGGTCATAGGGCGAGTCGCCGGAGAAGAGGGTCCTCTCGAAGCAGGCGATGGCCTTCCGAGCGTTGTCGAGGGTGATGGGCTGAGCTTCCTCCGGAAAGGCCACGGCAAAATCTTCGGCGTAGCGGTTGTCCGCGGCGATGCGCGCGGCCGCTTCGGCCTGGAGTCCGGCCAGCCCGAGCTCGACGGGGTCCTGGTTGAACATGGGTCCCTGCGCCTGATCCTCCAGGCTGGTGCGGCCCGCATCGACCCACGTGAACGACGCGTTGTACGCGACGTTGGCGAGGCTCATGCTTCCACGGGGATGCGATTGACCCGTCGAGCCGAGGGCGTGGGCCTTGCCGTCGGTGAAAGCGAGCTCCGGCTTGTGGCACGTCGCACAAGCCTGGGTGCCGTTGCCCGAAAGAATCGGGTCGAAGAAGAGGCGCCTTCCCAGCGAGACTTTCTCGGCGCTCATCGGGTTGTCGGCCGGCACGCACGGAGCGGGGAAGCCCTGGGGGAGCTTCCAGTCCCAGGCAGGAGTGGGGACGTAGCGGCGGGCGGGCGGCGCGCCGCCGACGTGCGGCGCGGCCGCCAGGATCAGGACGGAAGCTCGCCGGAGAAAGGTCGCGAGAGCTCTACCAGCCCTCATGCGCGGGCGCGAGGAGTGAGCTCGTCTGCGACGCGAGCTGTTTGCGCTCCGCGGCCCACTTCGCGAAGCTCTCGACGGCGGCGGGGTCGAGCGGCGCGGGGTCGGCCTGCTTCTTCTGCAGCCACTTGTCGATCGCCGCCGAGAGCTCGTCGGCTTTCGGCCTGTCGGCGCGGAAGAGGACCATGTAAGCCGCCTGGACGTCGTCCAAACGGCCGAGGCCGAGGAACGTCTCCGCGCGGTACTCGATGGCGGGCGTGTAGGTCGGCTCGATCTCGAGAGCCGCGTTGTAGGCCTCGAGCGACTCGTTGAACTTGCCCATCCTCCGGTACGCGAAGCCCAGGCTTCCCCAGGCCTGGAAGAGCCGGGGGTTCTTCTTCGTGGCCTGAGCGAACTTCTTCGCCGAGGACTCGGTCCGGTCCAGGGCTTTCTCTTCGAGCTTTGCCTTTTTCTTGACGTCGGCCTCGGCGGCCGCCTCCTTGTCGAGCTGGGCGGCCTTGTCGCGGTAGGAAATCCCGTCGTTGTAGAGATCGACGGCCTCCTGTTCCGGCGTGGCCTGCGGCTGCTGTTGCTGGGGCCGGGACATCGAGGACGAGCCCGAAGCGGAGGCGACACCCGGAAGCAGCAGGGCCGCTGCAACGAGAGCGCAGGGAGCGATCATTTTCTTCATCTTGTCCTCCTCGCCCGGACGGTAGCAGAACCTGCCCCGCCGGGAGCGTCAACATTCTGTCAGGAATGCGGCCCGGGCGCGACGGTTTAGCATTCACTAATGCCCGAATCTTCGGAAAGCCGCCGGGTGCGGTGGTGGTTCCGGCTTTTCCCCGCCTACCGCGGCACCGGGGGCCGCGTCACCTACGTCTCGAGCGACTTTCACGAAGCGCACGTCGAGCTGCCTCTCTCCCGGCGCACGCGCAACCGCGTGGGCACGATCTTCGGCGGAAGCCTCTATGGAGCGGTCGACCCCGTGTACATGATCCTGCTCATGCAGATCCTCGGCCCCGGCTACACCGTCTGGGACAAAGCGGCCTCGATCCGCTTCCGAAAGCCGGGAAAGACCACTCTCTTCGCCCGCTTTCTCCTGACGGACGAGGAGATCGCCACGATCCGAAAGCTCACGGCCGAGGCGCGCTCGATCGACCGCGTCTATGCGGTTGACCTTGCCGACGCGGCCGGCGTCGTTCACGCCACGATCGAGAAGACGATCTACATTCGGAAGAATCAGGCCGCTGGCCTTCCCTGACATAGGATCGAGCCGGAGGAGGATCCGATGATCGTGCGCGAGATCGACCGCGTGGTGGATCTGACGGATCCCGCGGCCAACCGCATCCTGAACATGCCGGTCGAGGAGGCTCGCGGCCTTCTCTCGGGCGGATCGCCCGAGGCGGCAGCTTCGATCGAAGGCTCGTTTGCCCTGGTCGCGCCGGATGGCCGAGCCGTGCGCCTCGCGCGTTCGCTCGACCGCCCGCTGCGTTACTTTCTCGCCAAGCGGCAGGATGGCCCGGCTCTCGTCGTATCCGACCGCATCGATTCGATCGCGGCCTGGCTCCGGCGCGAAGGGCTGGCCGGCCAGTTCCATCCGAGCTACACGCGCATGGTGCCCGCTCACCATGTCCTGACAATCGAGCTCGTCGGCTGTCCCGATCCTTCCCCGGTCTGCGAGCGCTTTTTCACGCCGAAGATGGCGACGGCCGGGACCGACCGGGACGCGCTCGGGGCGGCGTACGTCGGGGCTCTCGCCCGGGAGATCGGGCGCTGGCTGGAGGCTGTGCCGCCCGAGGAGCCGATCGGCGTCTGCTTTTCGGGGGGAGTCGACAGCGGGGCTGTCTTCCTCCTGACGTACCACGCGCTCTGCGCCCTCGGGATGTCTCCGTCGCGCCTCAAGGCGTTCACGCTTTCGGCCGGGGGCGGGGCCGACCTCGAGCAGGCGCACGCGTTTCTCGGCTCGCTCCAGCTCGAGATCTTTCTCGAGGCGATCGAGACGAGTCCCGAGGCGCTCGACCCGCTCGAGGCGGTGCGCGTCGTCGAGGACTACAAGCCGCTCGACATCGAGTCGGCCACGATGGCGCTGGCCCTGGCGCGCGGCATCCGCGAGCGGTATCCGTCCTGGCGCCTGCTCGTGGACGGCGACGGCGGCGACGAGAACATGAAGGACTATCCGATCGAGGAGAACCCGGAGCTGACGATCCGCAGCGTCGTCAACAACCCCCTCCTCTACCAGGAAGGGTGGGGCGTTGGGAAACTCAAGCACTCGTTGACCTACACGGGCGGGCAGAGCCGGTCCTCGTCCCGCTCCTACGCGCCCTTGCGGCGCTTTTCTTTCGAGGGATTCAGCCCCTACACGCGGCCCTCGGTGATCGCCGCAGCCGAGGCCATACCGTTTGGTGAGATCGCGGGAGGCGATGTCGGCGTTCTTTATGCCCTGAAGGGGGACCTCGTCGCACGCGGCGTGAAGGCGGTGACCGGGCTCGCGATGCCCGTTTTCGAAAAACGCCGATTCCAGCACGGCGCTCCCGCTGCTGGCTTCGCTCGCCGCCTCTTCCCGCACACGGAGGCCGCGTATCGCGAGCACCTGATGGCCGCCTATCGGTAGTGCCACGGAGATCCGTGTCCGCGCCGGCTACTCGAACCGAATCGGCGTATCCCGCAGCAGCGAGGGAGCGGACGCGCTGGATTCTCGCGAGGAGGGGTCCACGGCCAGACCTCGATCCGCGAGAGCCTGTAGGGGCTCTTGTCGAGAGGGAACCGTCGGGGAAGGGCGAGACAGTTTCGGTTGCGACGGTGTTTCTGGCGAATCGGGAGTGTCCGTGGCACTGTTTGATGTGCGACCTCTGGCAGGCGACTCTGCCGGAGACGGTCCCCGAGGGCGCCATCGCCGAGCAGGTGAGGCGGGCCCTCGGGCGGCTCCCGCACACGGACTGGATCAAGCTTTACAACGCCGGCAGCTTCTTCGATCCGCGAGCGATTCCATTGAGCGAGTACGAGCCGGTGGCGCGGGAGGTTGGGCGCTTTTCGCGCGTCATCGTCGAGTCTCATCCTTCGCTCGTCGGCGAGGACATGTTGCGCTTCCGGGACCTTCTGCCCGGCCGACTCGAGGTGGCGATGGGTCTTGAAACGATCCACCCGGGGGTGCTGGCGAGATTGAACAAGGGCATGACTCGCGAGGACTTCGGGAGGGCGGCCGAGAGGCTCGCTTCGGCCGGCGTCGCGCTGCGCGCCTTCGTGCTCGTGGGTCTTCCGTTTCTCCGGGACGAAGAGGCCCAGGATTGGACCGCCCGGTCGATGGATTTCGCTTTCGATTGCGGCGCCGAGGTCGTCGCGGTGATTCCGACGCGGCCGGGCAACGGCGCCCTCGACGCGCTGCGGGCAAGGGGAGAGTTCGAGCCCCCGCTGCTTTCGGCGCTCGAAGCGGCCGCGGCGGCCGGCCTCGAGTCGGGAAGGGGCCGGGTCCTAGCCGACCTGTGGGATCTCGAGCGCTTCTCCTCCTGCGAGGCCTGCTTTCCGGTCCGGCGCGAGCGCCTCAACGCGATGAACCTTTCGCAGACCGTGTTGCCGAGGGTCTCGTGCGCCCGGTGCGGCGGACAGACGTGAGCGACTTCGATCTGGCCGTCGTCGGCGCCGGTTTTTCCGGCTCTCTGCTGGCGATGGCGGCGCGGCGCCTCGGCCTCTCGGTCGTTCTCGTCGAAAAGGGCTCGCACCCGCGCTTCGCGATCGGAGAGTCGTCTTCGCCGCTCGCCAACCTCCTGCTCGAGGAGATCTGCGGCCGTTACGGTCTCGACCGGATCCGGCCGCTGACGGCCTGGGGCACCTGGCGGCGCGCCTATCCTGAGATCAACTGCGGATTGAAGCGGGGCTTCACGTTTTATGCGCATCATCCGGGGCGGCCCTTCTCTGCCGATGAAGACCGGGGTGACCAGCTTCTCGTGGCTGCGAGCCCGAACGACGAGGTGGCGGATACGCACTGGTTCCGGGCCGACTTCGACCGGTTTTTGGCCGAAGAGGCCGGGCGGGCGGGGGCCGAGTACCTGGACCTGACCGAGATTACGAACGCGTCGTTCACGCCCGGGAACGTGTCGCTCGACGACCGTCCGGCTCGGCCGCCGCCGCACGCTGTGCGCCCGCTTCGTTGTGGATGCCTCGGGGCCGCGCGGGTTCCTGCATCGCGCGCTCGATCTGCCCGAGACGGCCTTCCCGGATCTGCCCGCAACCGAGGGCCTCTTCACGCATTTCTCCGGCGTCCGGCGGATCGACGAGATGGGGATCCTGCCCGGGACGGAGCGGCCGCCCTATCCGCCCGACGACGCCGCGCTCCACCACGTGTTTCCGGGGGGCTGGATCTGGGTGCTGCGCTTTGCCGACGGCACGACGAGCGCGGGCGTCGCGGCCGCTCCGGCGCTTTCGCGGGAGCTGGCTCTCGAGGACGGGGAGGCCGCCTGGCGGCGGCTTCTGGACCGGCTTCCGACTGTCCGGGACCAGTTCGCGGCGGCTCGCGCGCTATCCGCCCCTTCGTCCACGCCCGCCCGCTGCCGTTTCGTTCCGGGGTCGCGGCCGGGCCGGGCTGGGCCCTGCTGCCGTCTTCCGCTGCCTTCGTCGATCCGCTCCTTTCGACGGGCTTTCCGCTGACGCTCCTGGGGATCGAGCGGCTGCTCCATCTCTTCGAAGGCGGCCTGCCCGGCCGGGATTTCGACGCGGGTCTCGACGCCTACGCGCGCGCGACGCTCGACGACGCCGACGCGGCTGCCCGGCTCGTCTCGGCCCTTTACGCTTTTTTCGACGATTTTCCCGTTTTCACGGCGCTGACCCACCTGTACTTCGCCGCGGCGAGCTACTCGGAGGCGGCGACGCGGCTCTGCCGGTAAGACGAAGCCACGGTCGTTTCTGCTGAGGGAGGATCCGGCCTACGGCCCGGATTTCCTCGCCCTGTGCGCGCGAGGCGATTGCCGCCGCGAAGCGCGGCGGCTTCGAGCCTCGAGGAGCGGCAGGCCTGGCTGGCAAGGCTCCGGCAGACGGTTGCGCTGCGCGACATCGCGGGCCTCGGCCGCACCGAGCGGCGGAACTGGCATCCCGTGGACGCGGCCGACGTCCTCGACGGGGCCGGAAAACTCTCCCTGACCCGGGAAGAGGTGGCTGGCCGGCTCTCGGACTGGTTCCGGCCGTCGTATGGCCGGGAAGGTTTCGAGACGGCGGGCTGTTTTGACACATGCGAGGGACGGTCATGAACCTCCGGCGCCTGTCGGTCTTGCTCGTTTTCACCGTCGCGGCCGCGGGTTGTGCCTCTGGCGGGTCTGGCTACGGCGGCGGCGGCGGTGGGGGTGGGTTCGCGGGCTATCCCGACTGCACGAATCTCTATCCTCCGGCGACCTCCAGCTACCCACTGCCTTCCTATGGACTGGCGGGCTACTACGACGACGATATGTGCTCCGCCTACCCGCGCGGCTATGGCTATTACCCCGAATACGTCGTCCAGGCGCCCGCGACGCGCCAGGTCACGGCCGTCGCACCGCGCGAGCATCGAGCGCCGCTCGTCACACGGCCGGACAGCGACTGGAGCTTCAACACCAATCGAGGCGCCGACACGGCGGGTCCGATCTACACGGCGCCTCGAATGGACCCGGTCACAGTCAGCGCTCCGTCTCCGGGCACGACGACGATCCAGCCCCGAAGCAACTGACATCGCTCGGGGGTCGTGGTAGACTCCCTGTGTCTCGTTCCGCTCGCCTTTTGGTCAGACCCAATCTGCCGAAATCCGAACGACTCTGTTGACGGGATGGCGTAGGCGTTTCTCGGCGGGCGCCTCCGCGAGCGTAGCGCCGGATTAGTGTGCCGGGCGCGGCCCGACACGAAGGACTCTGTATGAAGCTCTATGTTGGGAATCTGTCGTACGAAGTAACCGATACCGACCTGCACGACCTCTTTGCTCCCTATGGTGAGCCCGATTCGGCCAAGGTCATCATGGACCGCGACTCCGGCCGTTCGAAGGGGTTTGGTTTCGTCGAATTCTCGGACAATGCCAAGGCCCAGGCCGCGATGTCGGCCTCTGAGCGGCAAGGAACACAACGGACGGGCCCTCACGGTCAACGAGGCACGTCCGCGCACGGAAGGCGGCGGGGGCAACCGGGGCGGCGGGTTTGGCGGCGGCGGGGGCCGCAACCGCTACTGATCGGAGTCTGACCCCGGGGAAAGGCCGCTGGACCAGAAGTCCCGCGGCCTTTTTCTTTTCTAGAAGCGCGCGGCGATGCCGAGGCCGTTGCGGACGGGGAACAGGGAGAGCTCGACCTTGGGCGCCGGGGCGCCGGACTCGGCGCGCTCGTGACGGTGGACGATGAAGCGCCCGACGACCGTGCCGATCAGCCCGCCCGCCACGACATCGCTCGGGAAGTGCTGGTGGTCGTTGACGCGGCTGTAGGCAACGAGGGAGGCCAGCGTGTAGGAGGCCGTCGGAATGATCCAGCCGGAGGAGCGAGCCGAGACGACCGAGGCGAAGGCGAACGCAACTGTCGCGTGCCCCGATGGAAACGAGACGTTGTTCGTGAACGGTTGGAACACTGTCTCGTTGTCCGACTGGTACGGCCGCAATCGTCCGAACACGGGCTTCAAGATGTCCGTCATGAGGCCCGCGATCAGGCAGGCCTCGATGCCCTCGCGGCCCATCGTCGTCAGCTGTTCCCTCTTGAAACGCGATGCCCGACACGACGAGCGCTCCCGAGGCTGCAAAGGCGGCCCACGAACCAAACGGCGTGACGACCTTCGACATGTCGTTCGTGGTGTGGGACGCGGCGTCCTGCACGGACGTGGCGAGCGGCTCGTCGAAGACCATGACACCGCCCGTCAGCGCGCCCGCTCCCACGGCCGTCCACACCTGCTTTCCGTCCCAATGGAAGGGCGCGAAGAAGAGGGCTTTCGAGTCGTCGTAGTAGATCGTCGCCTCGCGGGCGAGGAGAGCAAGGGGACCAGGGCTCTTTTCGACGGGCACCGGCGTGGGAGTGGGAGCCTGCGCGGTCGAGTCCCCGACCCTCCTGGGCTTCCTGTGAGATGACAGCCGATGCGGCGAGGAAGCCCGCTGCCAGCAGAGCGGCGGTCAGACGCGGCACGCACCGAGTTTACAGGGTCCCGGTTGCCGCCCCGGAGGAGAAGGGGTTAGGCTTTCCGGCCAGGATGGAGCCCGGAACCCTGCTTTCAGCCGACGATCTTCACTTCTTCCGGGAGGGCACCCACGGCAAGCTGTACGAGAAGCTGGGCGCTCGCACGGACAGAGTCGGCGGAATCGAGGGCGTACGCTTCGCGGTCTGGGCGCCGAACGCCCTCTCCGTGACTGTCTGCGGCGACTTCAACGCGTGGAGCAAGGAGAGTCATCCGTTGGCGGCCGAATCGGATTCCGGCGTGTGGTCGGGGTTCATCCCGGGCCTGGGAGCCGGCAGCACCTACAAGTTTCACATCGCCTCGCAGTTCGACGGCTACAGCGTCGACAAGGCGGATCCCTTCGGCCGCATGCACGAGGTGCCCCCGAAGACTGCCTCCGTCGTCTGGGACCTCGATTACGAATGGGGCGACGCAGACTGGATGGCCGGGCGGGCGGCGCACGCTGCCGCGAGCGCACCGATGTCGATCTACGAGGTCCACCTCGGCTCGTGGCGTCGGGTGGTGCACGAGGAGTTTCGATCGCTGTCGTACCGCGAGATCGCGCCGCTGCTGGCCGAGTACGCCCGCGACATGGGCTTCACGCACGTCGAGATCATGCCCGTGATGGAGCACCCGTACTACGCCTCGTGGGGTTACCAGGTCACCGGGTACTTTGCTCCCACGAGCCGGTATGGGACGCCGCAGGACTTCATGTTCCTCGTCGACACGCTCCACCGGGCGGGAATCGGCGTGATCCTCGACTGGGTGCCGGCCCACTTCCCGTCCGACGAGCATGGCCTCGGCTACTTCGATGGTACGTATCTTTTCGAGCACGCCAACCCGATGCAGCGCATTCACCCGGAATGGGAGAGCCTCATCTTCAACTACGGGCGCGGCGAGGTGCGCAGCTTCCTGCTCTCCTCGGCCCTCTTCTGGCTCGACCTGTATCACGCCGACGGCCTGCGCGTGGACGGCGTCGCCTCGATGCTCCATCTCGACTACGCGAGGGAGCCCGGCGAGTGGGTGCCCAACGAGTTCGGGGGCCGCGAGAACCTCGGCGCGATCACGTTCCTGCGCGCCATGAACGACGAGATCTCGCGGGCTTTTCCGGGCGTGCCGACGATTGCGGAAGAGTCCACGTCCTGGCCCATGGTCTCGTCGCCGACGTACGTGGGCGGCCTCGGCTTCGCGATGAAGTGGGATCTCGGGTGGATGCACGACACGCTCGATTACCTGGCGCTCGACCCGATCTACCGGCGGTTCCACCACGGAAAGCTGACGTTCCGGCGCATGTACGCATTCTCGGAGAACTTCGTGCTGCCGCTCTCGCACGACGAGGTCGTTCATCTGAAGAAGTCGCTGCTCGACAAGATGCCGGGCGACGACTGGCAGAAGTTCGCGAACCTGCGCCTGTTGTTCGGCTACCAGTGGGCGCAGCCGGGCAAGAAGCTGCTCTTCCAGGGGGGAGAGATCGGCCAGTGGCGGGAGTGGAACCACGACGGCTCTGTCGACTGGGACTTCGCCCGGCATGGCAACCACAAAGGAGTGCAGAACTGGGTGCGGGACTTGAACCGGCTCCACTCCGGCGAGGCGGCTCTCCACGATCTCGACTTCGACCCGGCCGGCTTCGACTGGATCGACTGCAACGACCCGGACCAGAGCACGATCTCGTTTCTCCGCTTCTCGGCCGACGGCCTGGAGGCGGTTGCGGCCGTCTTCAACTTCACGCCCGTGCCGCGCCACGGATTCCGCCTGGGTGTTCCGTACCCCGGGCGGTGGACGGAGGTCGCCAACAGCGACGCGGACGAGTACGGGGGCAGCGGCCTCGGCAACCTCGGATCCGTCGAGGCGAAGGCCGAGCCCGCGCACGGCCGGCCGCACAGCCTCGAGATCACGCTGCCGCCGCTGGCCTCGGTCTACTTCAAGGGAGTCCGGCCGGCCGAGGTCCCCGAAGCGAAGGCCGAGGAGCCCGCCGCGGCCGCGCCGCAGGAGCCAGTCGAACCTCCGCCGGCCCCGGTGCCGCCGGTGGAGCCCGCGCCGCGCAAGCGCCCGTCGAGCCGCAAGTCCAAGATTCCGGGCACAAAACCCAAGATCGAAATTTGACTTCCCGCCGCTTCATCTGCATCCACGGCCACTTCTACCAGCCGCCGCGGGAGAACCCGTGGCTCGAGGCGATCGAGCTGCAGGACTCCGCCTACCCGTACCACGACTGGAACGAGCGGATCCTGGCGGAGTGCTACGGACCCAATGCGACGCCGCGCATCCTCGACGGGAAGAACCGAATCGTCTCGATCGAGAACAACTACGCGAGAATCAGCTTCAACTTCGGGCCGACGCTGCTCTCCTGGATGGAGAAGAACTCGCCCGAGGTGTATGCCGCGGTCCTCGAAGCCGACCGCTCGAGCGCCGGGCGGTTCTCGGGACATGGCTCCGCCATCGCTCAGGCCTACAACCACGCCATCCTTCCTCTTGCCACCCGTCGGGACAAAGTCACGCAGGTCGTCTGGGGTATCCGCGATTTTGAGAGGCGATTCGGGCGCTTTCCGGAAGGGATGTGGCTGCCCGAGACGGCGGTCGATACGGAATCGCTCGAGGTGCTGGCCGAGCAGGGGATCCTGTTCACCATCCTCTCGCCGCACCAGGCCGACCGCGAACGCGAGATCGGCGCAGGCGCAGTGGGAGGACGTTTCGGGCGGACGGATCGACCCGCGCCGCCCCTACCGCGTCGCGCTGCCGTCGGGCAGATCGATCGCCGTCTTCTTCTACGATGGCCCGATCTCCCGCGCCGTGGCCTTCGAACGGCTCCTCCAGAGGGGCGAGCTGCTGGTCGAACGCCTGCTCGGCCAATTCGACGCCGACCCTGTGCTCGCCGAAGACCAGCTCGTCCACATCGCCACCGACGGCGAAACCTTCGGCCACCATCACCGGTTCGGCGACATGGCTCTCGCATACGCTCTGCGCCACCTCGGGACGCAGGAAGGCGTCCGGCTGACGAACTACGGCGAGTATCTGGCTGCGCATCCGCCCCTTCACGAGGCTGCCATCCTCGAGAGGACGTCCTGGAGCTGCTCGCACGGCGTCGGGCGGTGGGAGAAAGACTGCGGCTGCCGCACGGATCCGAGGACGAACCAGGCGTGGAGGGCGCCCCTGCGCGAAGCCCTCGACGCCCTGCGCGATGCGCTCGCGCCCGTCTTCGAGGCGAAGGCCGGCAAGTTCTTTGCCGACCCCTGGGCGGCGCGCGACGCGTACGTCGGCGTGGTGCTCGACCGGACGCCCGCGAGCCTCGAGGCGTTCCTGCGAGGCCACGCCCGCCGGGAGCTTTCGCCGGCCGAGCGGATTGCGGCAGTCGAGCTGCTCGAGCTGCAGCGGCATGCTCTCCTCATGTTCACCAGCTGCGGCTGGTTCTTCGACGACCTGGCGGGTCTCGAGGGCCAGCAGATCCTCGAGTACGCCGGGCGTGCCATCGATCTGGCGGGCCGGGCCGACGGACCGCGCGGTTCCCGCGGTTTCGAAGACCCGTTTCTCGATCGCCTCGGGAAGGCGAAGAGCAACGACCCGGAGCGGGGCGACGGCCGCCAGGTCTACGAAGACTTCGTGCGGCCCGCCCGGGTGGATCTCGACAAGGTCGCCGCCCACTACGCGGTCAGCTCCCTGTTCGAGGAGTACCCCGAGAGAACGCGGGTCTTCTGCTACACGGTCGAGCGGGAGGACTTCGCGGCCGTCACGGGCGGGCGTGCCCGGCTCGCGTTCGGGCGCGCGCGCATCATCTCGGAGGTCACGGGGGAGAACGAGCGCGTCAGCTTCTGCGCCCTCCACCTGGGCGACCAGAACATCGCCGGCGGCATCGGCCGGCTGGAATCCGACGAAGCCTACGGCGGCCTGGTCCGAAGCCTGTCCGAGACTTTCGGGCGGGGCGACCTCGCCGCCGTGCTGCGCCTCATGGACCGCCACTTCACGTCCGAGACGTACTCGTTGAAGCACCTCTTCAAAGACGAGCAGCGCAAGATCGTCCGGCTGATCCTGGAAGACACGCTCGCCGAGGCGGACGCGGCGTATCGCCAGCTCTACGACCGGCACGAGCCCCTGATGCGGTTTCTGCACGACCACGGTATCCCGCTGCCGCGGGCCTTCCGGGTCGCCGCCGAGTTCGCGCTGACAACCGCGCTGCGGCGGGCCCTCGACGCCGAGACGCCGGATCTTTCGCGGATCGAGTCCGCGCTTGCCGAGGCCGCCCGCGTGGGAGTGCGCCTGCCGGAGGATGGCCTCGGCTACGCGTTCCAGCGGACCGTGGAGCGTCTGGCGCGGCGGTGGCGCGCCACTCCGGCAAGCCTCCCCGCCCTGCAGGACCTGGAGGTCCTCGCAACCCTCGCCCGATCGCTGCCGTTTGCCGTCGAGCTGTGGAACGCGCAGAACATCTTTTTCGAGCTGCAGCAGAGCGCATGGCCCGAGAGCCGCGGGCGCGCCGAGCAGGGCGACAGCGACGCCGCCCAGTGGGTCAGTGCGTTCCGCGCGCTCGGGGAGAGGCTCTCCGTGTTCGTTCCCGAATAGTTTTGGTATGTTCTTCCGTGCGTGACGCCCGTTCTCGAGAAGGCGCTTCGACTTCCCGGAGTGCCGGAAAAGCTCCAGCCGCTCTTCGCTCTCGCCCACGACCTCCGGTGGGCGTGGCGCGCCGACGTGCGGGCGCTCTTCGAGTCGCTCGACCGGGACGCGTGGCGGCGCTCCCGCGGAAACCCGGTCGCGCTGTTTCGCGAGACGCCGCCCCAGAGGCTGTGGAGCGCATCCGAGGACTCCGGCTTTCTCCGGTCCGTCGATCTGCTGATCGAGCGGCTGGCCGCGGAGGACGCCACGCCGCCGAGGCATGCAGGCGCCCGTGAGCTGCGCGCCCACGGCGAACTGATCGCCTACTTCTCGGCCGAATTCGGTCTGACGGACGTCCTGCCGATCTACGCGGGCGGTCTCGGCGTGCTGGCCGGAGATCACCTGAAATCCTCGAGCGACCTCGGAGTGCCGCTCGTCGGCGTGGGCCTGTTCTACAAGGAGGGCTACTTCAGCCAGCTTCTCGATCCCGAGGGCAGGCAAACGGAGGTTTACCCGAGGCTCGACCCGGAGGCGCTTCCCCTTTCGTTGGCGCAGACGCCCGACGGGAGGCCGCCGGTCGTCACCGTCCAGATCGAGGGCCGCCCGGTCCAGCTCTTGATCCGGCTGGCTCAGGTCGCGCGCATATCGCTCTATCTCCTCGACTCCAACATCGAGGAGAACGACGAGGCCGACCGCGGCGTCACCGAGAGGCTCTACGGCGGCGGGCGAAGGTGCCGGCTGAAACAGGAGATTGCACTCGGCATCGGAGGGCTACGCGCGCTCGAACTTCTGAGCCTGAGGCCCACGATCCGTCACATCAACGAGGGCCACGCCGCCTTCGTGTCTCTCGAGAAGGTGCGCCAGCTCGTGGTCGAGGAGGGCCTCTCGTTCGAAGAGGCGCGCGAGGTGGCGGCAGCGGGCAACGTGTTCACGACCCATACGCCCGTTCCGGCCGGCATCGACGTCTTTTCGGAGGAGCTGCTCTGGAAGTTCTTCGCCGACTACGTCCCCGAGCTCGGCATCACGTTCGATCAGTTCTTCGACCTCGGCAGAGAAACGGCGGGCGAGAAGCGAGGCCTGTTCTCGATGGCGGTTCTCGCGATGCGCCTTTCTGCCCGACAAGAACGCCGTGTCGCGTCTCCATGCCCGCGTGTCGCGCGGGCTCTGGCGAGACGTGACGCCGGACCTTCCGCTGTCCGAGGTGCCGATCGAGCCGATCACCAACGGCGTGCACCCGGCCACGTGGACGGCGCCGGAGATCGCGTCGCTCAACGTCCTCGAACGGCCCGAGCAGGTGGACCGGGCGCTGCTCTGGCGGCGCCACGAAGCGCAGCGGGAGCGGCTGGTGGAGCTGGCGCGGGAACGGCTGTCCAATCCCAACGCTCTCGATCCCACAGCGTTGACGGTCGGCTTCGCGCGGCGCTTCGCCACGTACAAGCGGGCCACGCTGCTCCTGACGGACCCGAAGCGGCTCGACTACCTCATGCACCAGATCGGGCGGCCGGTTCAGTTTCTCTTCGCCGGAAAAGCGCATCCCCGCGACGAGGCCGGCAAGGCGTTCCTCGCGTCGATCACGCGCGCCGCAGAGGAGCCGCACTTGCGGGGGCGATTCGTCTTCCTCTCGGATTACGACATGGCGCTCGCGCAGGCGCTGACGGCGGGATGCGACGTTTGGCTGAACACGCCCGAGAGACCTCGGGAGGCCTCCGGCACGTCCGGTATGAAGGCGGCGTTGAACGGCGTCCTCAACCTTTCGGTTCCCGATGGATGGTGGGATGAGGCCCCGCAGGACACGGCGGGCTTCACGATCGGGCCGCCGACGGACCACGCTCCCGACGAGGTGATTGCCGCAGCGCTCTACGAGGCGCTCGAAACCCGGGTCCTGCCCCTTTTCTACGAGCGCGACGCCTCGGGGCTGCCGCAGCGCTGGATCGACAAGATGCTTGTGTCGGCCTCTGCCCTGGGCCGCGCCTTCTCGTCGGACCGCATGGTTTCCCAGTACATCGAGAGCTGCTACCTGCCCGGGGGGGCCCGGCGCCGGGGCCTGAAGGAAGACAACCGGGAGCGGCTGCGCCATCTCGTCGAGTGGAAGCGGCGCCTCCTGGAGCTCTGGCCGGGCGTGCGGTTCGTGTCGTGGGAAGCGCTGCCAGATCCCCGGACGCTCGCCGCGGGAGAACGGTTCGCCATCGAAGCCCGGCTCGAACTCGCCGGCTTGAACGCCGGGGATGTGGCTGTCGAGCTCTTCGAGGGCCCTCTCGAGCCGGATGGCACGCTGGAGTCGGGATACGCGGTGACCCTTCTCCCTTCCGGCGCGGACGAGCCGGCCGCCGTCTTCCGCGGCGAGCACAGCCGGCCGGCGCACGATGGCATCGGCTGGGCGCTGCGAGTCCGGCCCTCTCATCCCGACCTGGCTTCCAGCGAGACGGGTCTAGCCCGCTGGTTCGGCGCCAAGCCCCGGGAAGGGACTGCCTACGGCAGCTGAAGAGAAGGAAGGAAAGCGCCCGCGCGCGGCGGGCGTGTTGCTGCACCCGACCAGCCTGCCGGGACGCCTGGGGATGGGGGATCTCGGTCCCGAGATGGACCTTTTCCTGGACTGGGCGGCCTCGGCCGGATTCACGCTCTGGCAGGTCTTGCCCCTCGGGCCGACCGGCCCCGGAAACTCTCCCTACGGTTGCGCTTCGGCATTTGCAGGCAATCCACTGCTGGTGTCGCCCGACGCGCTCGCGCGCGATGGCTTCCTGCCGGGAGATGCGATGCGTGAGACCCCGGTCTTTCGGGAAGAGCTGGTCGAGTGGGACCGGGTGATTCCATGGAAGGAGCAGGTGCTGCGGCGCTCCTTCGAGCACTTCCAGGTTCACGCAGGGCCTTTGCAAATCGAGGACCTCAAGGATTTCTCGGAGGCGCCGGAGCAGGTTCCGTGGCTTTCGGACTGGTCGCTCTTCGCCGCCCTCCGGGAGCGCGCCGGAGGCGCGCCGTGGTGGAGCTGGGACGCGGACCTGGCGACGCGGGAGCCTTCGGCCCTCGCGCGGGCGCGCCGGGAGCTTTCCGCCGAGGTCGACTTTCAGGTCTACTCCCAGTTTCTCTTTTTCCGGCAGTGGGAGCGCGTGCGGCGCGAAGCGGGGAAGCGCGGTGTCGCTGTCATGGGAGATGCGCCGATCTACGTGTCGCAGGACAGCGCGGATGTCTGGGCCAACCGCGAGCTCTTCGATCTCGACCCGGCGGGGCGCCCCGTCGCGGTCTCGGGCGTTCCGCCGGACTACTTCTCCGCGACCGGCCAGCTCTGGGGCAACCCGCTCTATCGCTGGGACCGCATGGAAGAGGACGGCTTCGCCTGGTGGATCGAGCGCCTCCGGGCGAACCTGCGCCTTTGCGACGTGCTGCGGATCGATCACTTCCGGGCCTTCGCGGCATACTGGTCGGTCCCGGCCGAAGAGACGACGGCGTTGAACGGCCGGTGGGTTGAGGCTCCGGGCGAGAAGCTCTTCGCGGCGGCGCGCGAAGCCCTGGGCGGGCTGCCGATCATCGCCGAAGACCTGGGAGTGATCACGCCGGACGTCGAGGCCCTGCTCGATGCGGTCGGCGTGCCCGGGATGAAAGTCCTGCAGTTCGCCTTCTACGAGCCGGACAGCGACTACCTGCCTCACCGCCACACGCCCAACGCCGTCGTCTACACGGGCACGCACGACAACGACACGTCGCGCGGCTGGTTTGAGCATCTCCGTGCCGAGGAGAGGCAGCGCGTGATCGACTATCTGGGCGGCGACGGGAGCCGGATCGAGTGGGATCTCATCCGAGCAGCCTTCTCCTCCGTCTGTGATCGCGCCATCGTGCCCCTCCAGGACGTTCTGGGCCTGGGGTCGGAAGCCCGCATGAACGACCCCGCCTCGCCCGGCGGCAACTGGGCCTGGCGGGCGCCATCGAACGCCTGGGAGCCCGATCTCGCCGAGCGCCTGCGCCGCCTCGCCTGGCTGACGGGCCGAAGCCGCCGCTGACGCGCCTCTCCCTGATTCGGATGGATCAAGCCTGGAACGGGGCCGCGGCCTAGTCTGTCCCCGTGGCCCCGATCGTGACCCTCACGCTGAATCCGGCGATCGACGAAAGCTCGTCGGTCGAATACGTGGTCTCCGGATCGAAGCTCCGCTGCCTCGCTCCGCATTACGAGCCCGGGGGCGGCGGGATCAACGTCGCGCGCGCGGTCCGGCGATTGGGCGGCGAAGCCCTCGCGCTCTTTGCCGCCGGCGGGCCTTCGGGCGAGCTGCTGTGCGAGTTGCTCGACCGAGAAGGTGTCTCTCAAGTTCCGATCCCGATTGCGGAGTGGACCCGCCGCAATCTCAATGTCCGCGAAGAGGCGACCGGCCGCCAGTACCGGTTCGTCTTCCCGGGCCCGACGCTGAGCGAGTCGGAGTGGAGGCAATGCCTTGAGTCGCTCCGCTGCGTCCGGCCCGAGCCGGCCTTCGTCGTCGCGAGCGGCAGCCTGCCGCCCGGCGCGCCCGCCGGCTTCTATGCCCTGGCGGCCGGCGTGGCACGAGAGCTCGAGGCGCGCTTCGTCCTCGACTCCTCGGGCGAACCCCTGCGGCTCGCTCTGGAGAAAGGGGTTTTTCTCGTCAAGCCGAGCCTGCACGAGTTCCAGCAGTTGACCGGGGGAGCGGCAAGCGGCGAGCCGGAACTGGCCGCGGCGGCCCGGCGGCTGATCGCCAAGGGGCGATGCGAGGTGGTGGTCCTGTCGCTCGGCGGCGGAGGCGCCCTCTTCGTGACGGGGACGGAGTCCGAGCGGCTGCTCGCTCCGGCCGTCCCGGTTGCTTCGAGCGTGGGCGCCGGAGACACGATGGTCGCGGGAATCGTCCTGTCGCTATCGCGAGGGCTCTCTCTCGCCGAGGCCGCCCGCTTCGGCGTGGCGGCGGGCGCAGCCGCGGTGATGAACCCGGGCACGCAGCTCTGCCGCCGGGAGGACGCCGAGCGCCTCTATGAGCAGATGCGAATGACTGCGGCTTGAGCCCAAGCGAGGAAACCGAGTTACGAGAATCTGCGAATCCGTCTGATGCAAGCGGACCATGCGAAGAAATCAGGCGGAGCGGACAATATGAGCCGAGGATGACTGGCTTTGACAACACTGCGCTCGGGCCCCGTGATCGGCACGCGGTACTGGCACCGCCTGGAGGACGGGCGCATCCAGTGCGACGTCTGCCCCCGGTTCTGCACGCTGCGGGAAGGCCAGCGCGGCCTTTGTTTCGTTCGGGCACGTGAAGGGGACCAGGTCGTCCTGACGACCTACGGGCGGTCGAGCGGTTTCTGCGTCGACCCGATCGAGAAGAAGCCGCTGAACCACTTCCTGCCCGGAACCGCCGTGCTCTCCTTCGGCACCGAAGGGTGCAACCTCTCCTGTCAGTTCTGCCAGAACTGGGACATCAGCAAGTCGCGCGAGATCGCAAAGCTGGCCGATGAGGCGCCGCCCGAGCTGATCGCCCGAGCGGCCGGCAAGCTCGGCTGCCGCAGCGTGGCTTTCACGTACAACGACCCGACGATCTTTTTCGAGTACGCGATCGACGTCGCCCAGGCGTGCCACGAGGCGAATGTGCGAACGGTTGCCGTGACGGCAGGCTACATGTGTCCCGAACCGCGGAAAGACTTCTACCGGCATATCGACGCGGCAAACGTAGACCTGAAGGCCTTCACGGAGAAGTTCTACTGGGAGGTGACGGGATCTCACCTCCAGCCGGTGCTCGACACTCTCGTCTACCTCAAGAAGGAGACGAAGGTCTGGCTCGAGATCACGAACCTCGTTATCCCCGGCTACAACGACTCGGCAAAGGAGATCGACGCGATGACCCGGTGGGTCGTCGAGAACCTGGGGCGGGACGTTCCGATGCACTTCACCGCGTTCCATCCTGACTGGAGGATGATCGACGTCTCCCCGACTCCGCCGGCCACGCTCGTCGAGGCCCGCCGCATCGCAGCCGGTAATGGCGTCCGGTACGCCTACACGGGAAACATCGACGACTCGCGGGGGGGCGCGACGCTCTGCCGTGGCTGCGGGGCTCCGCTGATCGGACGGAACGGCTATGTGTTGACCGCCTGGAACCTCGATGCCGGGGGGCGCTGCCCTTCCTGCGGCGAGGTGTGTGCAGGCATCTTCGAGGACCAGCCGGGGCAGTGGGGAGCGCGGCGCCTGCCGGTTCGCCTTGAACAATTCGCAGCATGAGGAGAACGACACCTTTTAGAGAGAGGAGGGGACCATGAAGACGTTTCGAAAGATCATCGTTGCCACGGATCTCACGAAGGCCTCGGAGCCCGCTTTGAAAGAAGCCATCGAGATGGCCAAGGACGAGGGATCGGAGCTGATGATCACCTATGTCTACCAGGCTCCGAACATGGCCCAGGCCGAGGCCGTCGCGCCTGGAACTTACGACGAGTGGGATCAAAACCTGCGGACGAAGGCCGAGGCCAAACTGGAGCCGATGGTGAAGGACGCCAAGAAGGCCGGAGTCGATGCCCGCGCGTTGGTTCTTTCCGGCGCCCCTTACGAGGCCATTTCGGACGCAGCGGAGAAGAACGCGGCCGATCTCGTCGTCATGGGAACCCATGGCCGCAAAGGAGTTTCCCGGTACTTCGTCGGGAGTGTGGCCTCTCGTGTCATCTCGACGGCGCCGTGCCCCGTGATGACCGTTCGCGCACTCTAGTTCGTCAGCCCTGCTGTTCCTCGGAAGGCCGCCTAACTTCTTCAGCTCCCGTTCGGCGGCCTCCGAGGCTCTCTTGAGCTTCTCGTACGCGACAGGAGGCGCCGCGCCTCCCGGGCGATCATGAGCTCCTCGCGGGTGTGGAGGACGAGGATACGCCCCGTAGAGCCGGCGGCGGCGACGTCGGTGTCCGGGACAGCCTTCGTGTTCTTGTCCGCGGAAAGAAGCAGCCCGAGGACGTCGAGGCCGGTGCAGGCGGCGGCGCGCAGCGAAGCGGAGTGCTCGCCCACGCCGGCCGTGAAGACGAGCGCATCGAGGCCGCCGAGCAGCACGGCGAAGGCACCGACGGCCTGGCGCAGGCGGTCGCCGTAGATCTCGATCGCCAGGCGGGCGCGCGCGTGTCCGGATGCGGCGGCTGCCTCGACCTCTCGGAAATCGGAGGAGACCCCCGAGACGCCCGCAAGACCCGATTCTCGGTTCAGGATGCGGTCGAGATCGTCGAGGCCCACGCCCTTGTGGCGCATCACGTGGAGGAGGATGCCAGGATCGACCGAGCCCGCGCGGCCGCCCATCATGAGGCCGTCCAAAGGCGTGAATCCCATCGTCGTCGCTATCGGCTTGCCGCTGGCGACAGCGGCTGCCGAGCAGCCGTTGCCGAGGTGGCAGGACACGAGACGGAGGCTCTCGGCCGGCCGCCCCAGCAGCTCGGCGGCCCGTCCGGCGCACCAGGCGTGCGAGAGTCCGTGGAAGCCGAACCGGCGCACGCCCCACGTCTCGTGCCACTCCCATGGAAGGGGATAGACGGCGGCGCGCTCCGGCAGGTCGGCAAAAAAGGATGTGTCGAAGACGGCCACATGCGGCACGCCGGGAAAAGCCCTCTGCGCGGCCTCGAGGATCGCGAGGGCGGGAGGGTTGTGGAGCGGCGCGAGCTCAGAGAGGCGGTGGATCGAGTCCTTGACCCGGGGTGTGACCAACGTGCCCTCCCGGAACTCCGTGCCGCCGTGGACGAACCGATGGCCGACCGCTTGGATCGCCGTCTCCGGGATCTTTGCCAGAATCGCCGACAGGGCGTCGGCTGGCGAGGCCATTTCGATCGCCCCCGACGCCGCTTCCGTCTCGCTCCCGTGCTCGAAGAGGGCGAACTTGAGGCTGCTCGACCCGGCGTTGAAGACGAGGACGGATCCGCTGGTCAGCGCGCCGACCATTTCCAGCCGGTGATCTCCGTGGGGTCGACGCCGTGCTCCGACACGAAGTCGCGGTGCTCGGCGATCTTGCGCTCGTAGCGGCGCACGAGCTCCTCGGCGCGGGCGGCGCTTTCGGGATGCGCCCGAGCGACGGCCCCGGCGGCCTGGATGGCGACGTGGTAGCGGCTGGTGCGGTTGCGCACCTGCATGTCGAACGGCGTCGTCGTCGAGCCTTCTTCGCGGTAGCCGTTCACATCGAACCGGCGGTTGTCGGGCCGCTCCCACAGGAGCTGCTTGATCGCCGCCGTGTAGCCGTGGAAGTTGTAGATGACGGGCACGCCGGGCGGGAAGATGCGCGCGAAGCGTTCCTCGTCGATGCCGTGCGGGTACTTCCAGGGCACGCCGAGCGAGACGAGGTCAGTCGTGTTGACGACGCGCACGCGCCAATGCGGCATTTCTTCGCGCAGGATCCGGGCGGCGGCGAGCGTCTCGAGCGTCAGGTTGTCGCCGCAGCCGGCGATGACGACTTGCGGGTCCTCGCCGTCGTTGGAAGATGCCCAGCGCCAGATGGACGTCCCGACTCGGCAATGCTCGATCGCCTCTTCCATCGACAGCCACTGGTGACTCGGCTGCTTCCCGGCGATGACGAGGTTGATGTAGTTGGTCGAGCGCAGGCAGTGGTCCATCGTCGACAAGAGGCAGTTGGCGTCGGGCGGCAGGTAGATGCGGTAGGTCTTGCCCTTCTTCGTCAGCAGGTTGTTGATGAACCCCGGTCCCTGGTGCGAGAAGCCGTTGTGGTCCTGCCGCCAGGTCTCCGAGGTCAACAGGTAGTTGAGGGACGAGACGGGCTTGCGCCAGGGGACCTCGCCCGACGCCTTCAGGAACTTCGCGTACTGGTTCATCATCCCGTCCACGATCGGCAGGAACGCCTCGTAGCAGGGGAAGAGGCCGTGCCGGCCCGTCAGCAGATAGCCCTGCAGCCAGCCCTGACAGGCGTGCTCCGAGAGGATCTCGAGCACGCGGCCGTCGCGCGCCGGTCTTTTCCGTCCCCGGAGGCAGCGGCCAGTTGTACTGCCGCCGGGTGACCTCGAGCAACGTCGCCCAGCCGGTTCGACTCGAGCTCGTCCGGGCAGACGATGCGGAAGTTGCGCGCCGCCGCGTTCGATGCGATGACCTCCGAGAGGTAGGCCGACAGGGGCTTCATATGGCTCATCACGATCGCGCCCGGCGTCGCGACGCGCACGGCATGCTTCTCGAGCGGCGGCAGCTCGAGCGGGACGCGGCGGTCTCCGCCGAAGGCGTGCGGGTTCATGGCGATGCGCTTCTCCCTCGGCGGGCAGAGAGCGATCGATGTCCGCGGCCGGGCGGCCCTCGCGGTCGAAGAGCTCTTCGGGCCGGTAGGAGCGCAGCCACTTCTCGAGGATCTGCGAGGTGCGCCGGGTTCTCCTTCGGGTCCTTGACGGGAAGCTGGTGCGAGCGGAAGGAGCCTTCGACGGGCAGGCCGTCGATCACCTTCGGGCAGCCGAGACCTTTCGGCGTCCGGAGAATCAGCATGCGGCCAGCGCGGCCGCTCGGGCGGCCGGCCCGCTCTCGCCTCCGACTGGATCTGCTGGATCTGCGCCGTACGCCCAGCCGAGAGCCGCGTCGGTATCGGCGTCGAGCGAGGCTCCGCCGTTGACGAAACGAACGGCGTAGCCGTGGCCGGTGTAGAGCGCAGTCAATTCTTCATCGGTCATCGAAGCCGAGATCGATGGGTTCGAGATCTTGAAGCCGTTGAGATCGAGGATCGGAAGCACGGCGCCGTCGGTTGCGGGGTTGACGAACTTGATGCCCGTCCAGGCTCCGGCCGTCGGCCCGGTCTCCGCCTCGCCGTCGCCCACGAGGCAGACCGTGATCAGGTCGGGGTTGTCGAACACCGCGCCGAAGGAAGTCGAGAGGGCGTAGCCGAGCTCGCCGCCCTCGTGGATCACGCCGGGCAGCGCGGGCGAGAGGTGGGAGGGGAATCCGTAGGGCCAGGAGAAGCGCTTGAAGAGCAGCTCGAGGCCGCGCCGGTCGCGCGTGACGTCGGGATAGAACTCCGTGAGCGTTCCCTCGATCCACATGTTCGCCATGTTCGCCGCGGCTCCGTGGCCAGGCCCGGTGACGAGCATCACGCTGGCATTGGTCCGGACGATCAGGCGATTCAAGTGCGCGCAGAGCAGGTTGATGCCCGGCGCCGTTCCCCAGTGCCCGAGCAGCCGGTCCTTGATGTGCGCGGCCGTGAGCTTCCGGGAGAGCAGAGGGTTGGCCTTGAGATAGATCTGCCCCGCGGCGATGTAATCGACCGCCCGCCGGTAGCGCGCCACGGCGTCCGAGTCCGCCGCGACGATGGCCGGTCGGGTCTGTGTCGCGGCGGCGCGTTCCGGTTTCACGATGTCAGAAAAAGATCGGCTTGCCGAGCTGGGTGGCGAAACGGGGGCGGAAGCGGTCCGTGTCGTAGTAGGCCGCCACGTCGACCGTGCGGGCGCCGCGCTTGGCGTCGGGCAGCGGGGAATGCGTATAGGTGCCCTTCTCGATGCCGAGCATGCGGCCGGTCGTGCCTTCGGCGAGCAGCTCGACGGCCAGCGCGCCGAAGGTCGACGCAACGATGCGGTCGAGGGGGTCGGGGTCGCCGCTGCGCAGGTCGTACGTCAGATCCTGGGGCCGCGTGGGCAGCTTCGTGACCCGCGCGATCTCCTGCGCGAGCTGCTCGCCGACATTCATCTTCTTGCGGTGGCCGAAGCCGTCGGGCTCGCCGTACTCCTGGACCTGGCCGCCCTTCCACATGGCGCCCTCCGAAATCACGACCATGGCGTAGTGGCTCTCGTGCTCGCGGTGGTCGGCGGCGACCAGCCTGCAGAGCGCGTCGAGGTCGAAGGCGTGCTCCGGTATCGCGCAACGGATATCGGAGATCGCCATGGCGGTTCCGAGCGACGTGAACCCGGCGTTGCGCCCGAAGACTCGGAAGACGCCGACGACCTCGTTGGACCCGAGGTGCGTCCTCTGCCGGTTGATGAACTCGACAGAGCGCGTGAGCGCCGTGGAGAAACCCAGGGCATACTCCGTGCCCCGCACGTCGTTGTCCATCGTCTTGGGTATGCCGATGACCGGAAAGCCGCGGCGGTGGAGCGTGTGGGCATAGCCCAGTGTGTCGTCCCCGCCGATGGCGACGAGGCAGTCGATGCGGTGGCCCTTGAGATTGCGGATCACGGCGTCGGTGGCGTCGACGATGTCCTCGCCGCCGCCGACGCGCGGCAACTCGCCTGCTTTCGCCTTCAGCCGTCTCGGGCAGATCGCGGACGTTGATCCGGTCGGGCCGCGTGCGGGACGTGTGCAGAAAAGTGCCGCCGTAACGGTCCACTTTTCGCACGGCGGCGTCGGTCAAGGGCATCGTGTCGATGCCCGCCGAAGCCGACGGATCTTCGCCCATCCCCAGCGCGCCTTTCCATCCCCGCAGGATCCCGGTGACGCTGGCTTCCGACGTCCCCGGGCGGAGCCAGCCGCGCTGCTTGGCCGAGTGGTAAACGGACTTGATCGCGGAGTTTAGGCCCGGCACGTCGCCGCCGCCCGTCAGGATCCCGATGTGCCTGCCCGCCATCGGGGCCATCCTACGCCACGGTGGCGGCCCGGCTAGTCGCCGGCGATGCGGACGACGTCGCCCGCGTCGAGGCCGCCGAGCAACAAAAAACACTTGACATGCCGGGCCGCTTGGCCCATTTATGCAAATCGTGGTTTCGATTCGCGCCGAGCATGCCCGCCCAGCCAGGAGGATCACCTCCATGGCGACGGCGCGGGTGTGTTAATCCCGTAAACACCCACCAAGCCGCCGCCTCATGAAACGCCGCTCGCCGGTCGTGTGCCTTGCCTTTTCTGGTGGTCTGGACACCACCTACTGCGCGCTGCTCCTGCGCGAGGAGGGCAACGCCGTCCATGCCGTGACCGTCGATACGGGAGGCTTTTCTCCGGCGGAGAAGCGGACAATCGCCTCGCGCGCGCGCGCCGCGAAAGTCGCCCGCCACGTCGTCGTGGACGGACGCAGCGAGGTCCTCGAGCGCTACGCGCTGCCCTTGATCTTCGGCAACGTTCTGCGGGGCGGCGTGTACCCGCTCTCGGTGGCGGCCGAGCGCGCCGTGCAGGCGCAGGCCGTGGCCAAGTATGCGCGGCGCGCGGGCGCCGAGGCGATCGTGCACGGCTCGACGGCGGCAGGCAACGACCAGTTCCGCTTCGACGCGGCGCTTCGCGTCCTGGCGCCGGAGATCGAGGTGAGAGCGCCCATCCGGGACAGCGGACTCTCGCGCGAAGCGGAGACGGCCTATTGCGCGGCGCGCGGGGTCGTCATCCCGCGCAAGACCACGCGCTACTCGGTCAACGAGGGTCTCTGGGGCACGACGATCGGCGGGGGCGAGACGCACGACCCGTGGGAGATGCCGCCCGAAGACCTGTTTCCGGGCAACACCCTGGCGGAAGCGCCGAAGACGCCGCGCACGGTCTCGATCGGGTTCCGGCGCGGCCGGCCGGTGTCGCTCGACGGCAAGCCGGTGCCCGCGCTCGACCTGATTGCGCGGTTGAACGCCCTCGGCCGGCGGTACGCCGCCGGGCGGGGTATTCACATCGGCGACACGATCCTCGGCGCCAAGGGGCGCATCGTCTTCGAAGCGCCGGCGGCCCTCGCGCTGATCGCCGCGCACGCCGAGTTGGAAAAGCTGGTCCTGACAAAGGAGCAGCGGCAGCTCAAGGTCCAGGTCGCCGAGGCCTACGGCCGCCTGCTCCACGAGGGCCTCGCCTTCGATCCGGCGGCCGCCGATGCGGCGGCGTTCCTGAGCGCGAGCCAGGCCCGTGTCACGGGACAGGCTCGCCTGCGCTTCACGCCCGGGACCTTCGACGTGCTCGGCGTCCGGAGCCCGCACTCGCTCATGCGCTCCTCGGTCGTGCGTTACGGCGAGACCAATGCGTATCTCTCGCCGGAGGAATCCAAGGGAATCGGCAAGACTCTGGCGTTGCCGGGCATGCTGTCTTCGCTCGCGAAGGGACGGACTCGATGAAGACGATTCTGGACAAGATCGGATCCTCGACGGCGCGCCTGCGCCTGCCCCGGGAGGTGGAGGTTTCTCCCCACGTCGAGGCGAAGGAAGGCAACGTGCTCGCGGTGCGCGCCCTCATGGAAAAGAGCGTCTATGACCGCCTGGAGCTGACATCCGGGCGGATGGCGAAGATCAACAAGGGCGACGTCCTGGCGGGCACCCTCGGGTACCGCCGCGCGTTGAAGGGATTCGTCGGCACGATCCCGGAGTCCATCCACACGGGAGACACGATCCACGTCTTGAACATCGGAGGCGTCCTCGGCGTCTGCATCGGCAAGAACCCCGACGTGGGCTCTCCCCTCGAAGTCGAGGTCCTGGGCTCCGTGATGCTCAACGGCAAGCCCGCCAACATCTCGCAGAACGCGCTGCTCCCGCGCGAGGACCTGCCGAAGTGCCCGCCCCTCGTGGTCGTCGCCGGAACCTGCATGAGCGCCGGCAAGACCGGGGCGGCCTCCGAGATCGTCAAGCGCTTCGCTCAGGCCGGAACGCGCGTGGCCGCTGCCAAGCTCTCGGGCGTCGCGGCCTTGAAGGACACGCTCGACATGGAAGATCACGGAGCCTTCGCCACGCTCTCGTTCCTCGACTGCGGCCTTCCGTCCACGGCGCGCGTCAAGGACCTGGCGCCCTATGCCCGTGCGATCCTCGCGGAGCTCGCGGCCAAGAAGCCCGATGTGATCGTGCTGGAGCTCGGCGATGGCATCCTCGGCGACTACCACGTGGGCAGCTTCTTCGAGCACCCGGATCTCGTCGCGGCGACCAAGGCCGTGGTCATGTGCGCCAACGACCTCGTCGCCGCGTGGGGCGCGCAGAAGCTCATGGAACAGTGGAAGATCCCGATCACGGTCGTCTCGGGGCCCGTGACCGACAACCAGACGGGTACCGACTACATCGCCGAGCAGCTGAAGCTGCCGGCGGCCAACGCAAAGACGGATGGCCGCGCGCTTTTCGGCATCGTTTACGAGGAGATTCACAAGCCATGATCAAGGCCGCGATCTACGGAGCGAGCGGATACGCGGGGGGAGAGCTCCTGCGTCTGCTGCTCGACCATCCGAAAGCGGAGCCGACCGCCGTCATCTCGCGCTCGCAGGCGGGCCAGCCTGTTTCGGCGGTGCATGCGCACCTCTCGCGCCTGACCGACATGACTTTCTCGAGCGAGCTGCCGAAGGGACCGGACGAGCCGGAGGTCATCTTCCTGGCCGGCGCCCACGGTTATGCCTCGGAGATCGCGCCGGCGCTGCTCGATACGGGCATCCCGGTCGTGGACCTGTCGGCCGACTTTCGCCTGAAAAGCCCGGTCTCCTTCGAGAGGTTCTACGGGCCCGTCCCCGCGGGCTTCGCCCGCCAGAAGGAGTTCGTGTACGGGCTGCCGGAGCTGTTTCGCGAGCAAATCGCGGCAACACGCGCGGTCGCGTCGCCCGGCTGCTTCGCCACGGCCTCGATCCTGGCCGTTGCCCCCCTCTGGCGCTCCGGCCTCGTGGACGAAACGGCGCCCGTCACGGTCTTTGCGATCACGGGCTCCTCGGGAGCGGGCGTCACGCCGAGCCCGACGACGCACCATCCCCGCCGCGCCTCGGCTTTCTTCGCCTACTCGATCGACGGCCACCGCCATCTGCCCGAGATCGAGGAGTCGCTCTCCGCGATCGGTAAACCCGCCGCGGGCCGGATCGTCTTTCAGACGCACTCGGCCCCGCTCGTGCGCGGGATCTTCGCGATGGCGGCCGTGCCGCTGAACTCCGAGCTGGACAAGGCGGCCTTGAAGGCGATCTTCGAAGAGGCCTACGGGAGGGAGTTCTTCATCCGCATCGTGGACGGCTCGCCCGACGTGGCCGCCGTCAAGGGCACGAACTTCGCCGACATCGGCGTCGCCTCGCAAGGGCGCGTCGCCAAGGTCTTCGTCGCCATCGACAACCTCGTCAAGGGCGCTGCCGGGCAGGCGATCCAGGCCATGAACATCATGTTCAGCCTGCCCGAGACGTCGGGCCTCAAGATGACGGGAGTCTTCCCCTGAGCATGGCGGCGCCCGTCGAGCTTCCCACCTACACGCGCTGGCCGATCGCGCTCGTGCGCGGCTCAGGCTCGACCGTGTGGGACGAGGAGGGGAAGAGCTATCTCGACCTTTATGGCGGGCACGCCGTCTGCGCGACGGGGCATTGCCACCCGAAGGTCGTCGAGGCAATCGCCGCGCAGGCCCGGGAGCTGATCTTTTACTCGAACGTCGTTTCGCTTCCGGTCCGCACCCGCGCGGCCCAGGCGATCCTCGCCCACGCGCGCGAACCGCTGGCGAGCGTGTTCTTCGTCAACTCCGGGACCGAGGCCTCCGAGAACGCCATGCGCCTGGCGCGGCGGGTGACAGGGCGGCCGGACGTCGTGTCCTTCGAGGGCGGCTTCCACGGCCGCACGGCCGACGCGATCTCTGCAGCGGGCTTGCCCAAGTACCGGGAGCTCGGCAAGCCCAACGTCCCCGGCCACCGGATCGTGCCGTTCAACGATCTCGCAGCACTCGAGGCCTCGCTCGACGGCCAGGTCGCCGCCGTCTTCCTCGAGCCGATCCAGAGCATGGCCGGCGTGATCGTCGGCGAGCCGGACTATCTGCGCGGCGTCCAGGCGGCCTGCTACCGCCGGGGCGCCAAGCTGATCTACGACGAGGTCCAGACCGGCTTCGGCCGCACGGGCTCCTTCTTCTACGCGGGAAAGCACGGCGTCACGCCCGACCTCGTCGCGCTCGCCAAGGGCATCGGGAGCGGGATTCCGATGGGAGCCGTGCTCGTCTCCGAAGAGATCGCCAAGACGGTGAAGTTCGACGAGTACGGCACGACCTTCGGCGGCGGGCCGCTGGCCTGCGCCGCGGCCGAGGCCACCGTGCGCGTGATCGAGGAGGAGGGCCTGCTCGACCGCGTCCGGGACGGCTCGACACGCCTGAGGCAGGGCCTGCGGCAGATTGCGGCCGTGCGGGAGGTGCGGGGCGAAGGGTACCTGCTCGGCGTCGCCCTCGACCGGCCGGGCAAGCCGGTGCGCGAAGCCCTGCTCGGCAAGGGCGTTCTCGTCGGCGGCTCGCGACCTGTCGGACACACTCCGCCTCCTGCCGCCCCTCGTCCTCACCTCCGAGGAGATCGACCGGTTCCTGGCTGTCTTCGCCGAGGTGCTGGGGTGATTCAGTGAGGCACTTCCTGACGACGCGCGGCCTGCCGCAAGGGGACTTCGATGGCCTGCTCGCTCGCGGAGAGGAATTCCGGCAGGGGGCCGAGAGCCGCGCCCTGAGCGGTCTCCACGTGGGGCTCGTCTTCTTCAACCCGTCGCTGCGCACGCGTGTCTCGATGGAGGTCGCCGTGTCGAAGCTCGGCGGCACGCCTGTCGCCCTCTCGGTCGGAGGCGACGCCTGGGCAATGGAGTACGAGGACGGCGTCGTCATGGATGGCGCGGCGGCGGAGCACGTCCAGGAGGGGGCCGGCGTTCTCGGCCGGTACTGCGACCTGCTCGGCGTGCGGTCGTTTCCGCTCGGGAAGGACTACGCGAAGGACCGGCGCGAGCCCGTCCTCTCGGCCTTTGCGGCCTACTCGGGCGTGCCCGTCGTGAACCTGGAGTCGCCCCTCGATCACCCCTGCCAGGCGATGGCCGACGCGATGACGATCCGGGAGCGCCTGGGCGACGCAAAAGGGCGCAAGGTGCTGCTCACGTGGGCGTACCATCCGAAGGCGCTTGCCGATGGCCGTGCCCAACTCCTTCCTGCTCGGAGCTTCGCGCCTCGGCGTCGAGCTCGTGCTCGCACGGCCCGAGGGCTACGACCTGGACCCGGAAATCGTCTCGGCGGCGCGCGCGAACGCGGAAGCCTCGGGCGGATCCCTCGCCGTGACCGATGACGCGGAGAAAGCCTACGACGGCGCCTCGGTCGTGTACGGCAAGTCCTGGGGAGCCCTGGCCGACTACGGAAAGCCCGAGGCCGAGGCGGCGCGCCGCTCGAAGCTCAAGGGCTGGCGCGTCACCGAAACGCGTATGGCCCGGGGCCGCGATGCCATCTTCATGCATTGCCTGCCGGTGCGGCGTAACGTAGTCGTGGACGACGCGATCCTCGATGGCCCGCGCTCGGTCGTACTGGACGAGGCGCGAAAACCGCCTCTCACGCCCAGCAGGCCATCCTGGAGTGGATGATGGAGGAGAAGAGCCGATGAGCACGGATTCCCCGCCCGTTACGGGACGGATCCTGGACGGCGAGCTGCTGCGCGAGGCGCTGCCCTACATCCGGCGCTTCAAGGGCAAGGACTTCGTTCTCAAGATCTCGGGCAAGGTCACCGAGCACCCCGGCAGCATGGCCTCTCTGGCCGAGGAGATCGCGCTCCTGCAGCAGGTCGGCATCCGCGTCACGGTCGTGCACGGCGGAGGCCAGCAGGCCACCGAGCTGTCCCAGCGGCTCGGGCTCGAGACGAAGCTCGTCAACGGAAGGCGCGTGACCGACGACGACACGCTCGAGGTCGTCAAGATGGTCTTTGCCGGGAAGATCTCCGTCGAGATCCTCTCGGCCCTGCGCGCCCACGGGGTGCACGCCGTCGGTGTGTCCGGTATCGACGGCAACGTGGTGCTGGCGCGGCGGCGCGAGAAGAAGAGGCTCATGAACCCGGAGACCGGCAAGCGCGAGACGGTGGATTTCGGCAACGTGGGAGACGTCGTGGATGTCGACCCGCGCCTCCTGACGACCCTGCTCGACGCGGGGTACCTGCCGGTCGTCTCGCCGCTGGCGGCGGACGAAGAGGGCAAGGTCTACAACGTGAACGCCGACACGATCGCCGCGGCGCTGGCAATGGAGCTCAAGGCCGAGAAGCTGATCCTGCTTTCCGACGTCGCGGGGGTTCTCGCGAAGGCGGGGGAGCCGGACAGCGTCATCTCGAAGATGACGGCAACCGAGGCCCGCAAGCTGGCCCGCAGCGCCGCGGTGACGGGAGGCATGGTCGCCAAGCTCGAGGAGGTCGCGCAGGTAGCCGAGAACGGTGTCGCGGCCGTCCACATCGTCAACGGCAACCAGAGGAACGCCCTGCTCTCGGAGATCTTCGGCGACAGCGGCAGCGGCACGATGGTGGCCGGCGCCTGATGGGCGGTGTGGCCGAACGGCTGGCGGAGATCGTCGCGATCCCGAGCGTCTCGGGCGACGAGAAATGGCTGGCCGAACGGCTGGCCGCGATCCTCCTGGACGGCGGCGCCTCGGTCGCGCAGGACGGCCGCAATGTCTTCGCGAGGCGCGGCGAGGGCGGCCCGACGCTCCTCCTGAACTCGCACATCGACACCGTGCCTCCGGTGGACGGCTGGACGGACCATCCCTGGAACCCGCGCGTGGAAGGCGACCGGCTGATCGGCCTCGGCGCCAACGACGCGAAAGCCTCGGTCGCGGCGATGATCGAGGCCTTTCTGTCGGCGCCGCTGCCGCCGGCGGGGCACTCTGCTCTTTGCCGCCACGTGCGACGAGGAGACGGGAGGCGAGGGCCTCGAGAAGCTCGCGCCCGCAGCTGACTTTCGACGCGGCGATCATCGGGGAGCCGAACGACTTCGCGTGCGCCGTTGCGCAGAAGGGCCTCGTGAAGCTGAAGCTCACGGCGCGCGGCCGGTCCGGCCACGCGGCGCGGCCGCACCTGCGCGCGAGAACGCCCTCGTGACCGCGGCGCGCGACATCCTCGCGATCGAGGGGCTCACCTTCGATGCGTCGGACCCGTTTCTGGGCGAGCCGATCGGCCGCCGTCACGATGGTCAAGGGCGGCGTCCGGTCGAACGTGATCCCCGACGCGTGCGAGCTGACCGTGGACGCGCGCACGATCCATGCCTTCGACAACGAGCGCGATGGTCGCGGCGATCCGCGCGGCCGTATCCTCGGAGGTGGAGGTCCTCTCGGCGCGGCTGCAAACCCGTCGCGGGACGACCCCGAGTGGACGATCGCGAAGGCGGCCCTGCAGGCCGCGCCCGGCAGCTCCGTTGTCGGGTTCCAGAGCGTGTCGGACCTCGCGCACCTTGGCGGCAAGCCGGCCATCGTGTTCGGGCCCGGCACGCCCGACCAGTCGCACAAGGCCGACGAGTCGATCTCGCTCTCGAAGCTCGCGGAGGCGCCGGAGATCTACCGGCGCACCATCGCGGCGTGGTTTCGCCTCGAGGGCGCCTTGTGAAGGTCAGGGAAAGAAACGCGGCAAAGCGCTCTGGGCGCGCGGGGTACGCCCGGGGCCGGGCGAAGCCTCGGAGCCCGGCCTGCTTCGCTCTCCCATCCCTTCGACCGGCGCCTCGCTGCCGCGGACATCGCGGGCTCCCTCGCGCACGCCCGGGGCCTTCGGCGCGCAGGTCTCCTCTCCCGGGCCGATCTCGCCCGCGATCGAAAAGGGCGCTCGACCGCATCGGCCGGGAGATCGCGTCGGGACGCTTCCGATTCCGCGACGAGGACGAGGACATTCACATGAACGTCGAGCGGCGCCTGATCGAGCTGGCCGGCGACGCCGGGCGCCGCATCCACGCCGGGCGCTCGCGCAACGACCAGGTGGCGCTCGACCTGCGGCTCTGGACTCTCGGAGCGATCGATCGGGCGATCGCCGGGATCCGCCGGCTGGGCCACGCTCTGCTCGCCCGCGCGGAGGAGCTCCTGTCGCGAGCGCCTCGTCGTCGCCGCCCGCACGCACATGCGCAGCGCCCAGCCGGTTCTCCTGGCGCACGTCTTCCACGCCTACGCCGAGATGCTCGTGCGGGATCTCGGGCGCCTCGCCGACGCGCGGCAGGCGCGCCGCCGTGTCGCCGCTCGGCTCGGGGGCCTGCGCGGGCACGACGCTGCCGCTCGACCGGGAGGGCGTGGCGCGGGAGCTGGGGCTGACCGGGATCACGGCCAACAGCCTCGACGCCGTCTCGGACCGGGATTTCGCCGCCGAGTTCGAGTTCGCGGCGGCGATGACGATGGTGCACCTCTCCCGCCTCGCCGAGGACCTGATCCTCTGGACGGGCGAAGAGTTCCGCCTCTTCCATCTCTCCGAAGAGCACGACGACCGGCTCCTCGATGATGCCGCAGAAGAAGAACCCGGACTCCCTCGAGCTCGACCCGCGGGCAAGACGGGCCGCGTCCTGGGCGACCTGCTGGCGACGCTGACGATCGTGAAGGGCCTTCCGCTCTCCTACAACCGTGACCTGCAGGAGACGCAGGAGCCGCTCTACGACGCGGCCGACGCGCTCGACGCGTCGCTCGACGCCATGACCGAGGTCGTGGCGGGCCTCCACGCTGCGCCGCGCCTCCGAGCGGGCGCCGATCGAGCCGGCCGCTCTGGCCACCGACATCGCCGAAGAGCTCGTCCGCCGCGGCGTCCCCTTCCGCTCGGCCCACGAGACCGTCGCCCGCTGGGCCCGGTTGGCCGCCGAGGAAGGCCGTGACCTGCGAGAGGTCGCTGCCGGCGCCTCGCCGAAGCTGCGCGCCTTCCTCTCCCGGCTGACCCCGGAATCCTCCGTCTCCGCCCGCGACCTGCCTGGCGGCACCGCCCCCCGCCGCGTCAAAACCGCCCTCGTCAGGACCCGCCGGGCTCTCAAGACCCCATAGAATCGCAGCATGCGCGTGCTCGTGGGGACGAGCGGGTTCTCGTACAAGGAGTGGAAGGGGAGCTTCTACCCCGAGGACCTCCCGGCGGACGGGATGCTCCGGTTCTACGCGTCGAAGCTCCCGGCCGTCGAGATCAACAACACCTTCTACCGGATGCCCAAGGCCTCCCTGCTGGCGCAGTGGGCCGAGCAGGTGCCCGACGGTTTCCGTTTCGTCCTGAAGGCCTCGCAGCAGATCACGCACCGGCTGCGCCTGAAGAACGCGGAGCAGCCCGTGCGCTACTTCTTCGACGTGGCCTCGACGCTCGGCGACCGGCTGGGCCCTGCGCTCTTCCAGCTTCCGCCGAATCTGAAGAAGGACCTGCCGCTCCTCTCGGACTTCCTGGCCCTCCTGCCGCCGGCCTCGCGGGCGGCCTTCGAGTTCCGCCACGAGTCCTGGTTCACCGACGACGTCTTCGAGGCGCTGAAGGCCGAGGGCGCCGCGCTCTGCATCGCCGAGGACGAGGACCTCGCGACGCCGCTTCAGCCGACGGCCGGCTGGGGCTACCTGCGCCTGCGCCGCCAGGACTACGACGAGAAGGCGCTCGCCGACTGGGCGAAGAAGGTCGCGGGGCAGCCGTGGGACGAGACGTTCGTCTTCTTCAAGCACGAAGACGGCGGCACGGGCCCGAAGCTCGCGACGCGCTTCATGGCGCTTTCGGAGTCTTCAGCCGCTCGGTGAGGCGCGCGAGCGTGCGCGCCAGGTCGGGCTTCAGGGTCAGGACCGGGGCAAGGGGGTCTTCTCCGAGGCGTTTCATCCGGGCCGGCAGCGTCTTGATGGTGAATTTCGAGACGTCGAGCTTCGCGTTGACCTCGCTCCACTTCAGCGGGGCCGAGGCCTGTGCGCCCGGAACCGGGCGCGCCGAGAACGGTCCGGCGATCGTCTGGCCGTGCACGTTCTGGAGGAAGTCGATGTAGACGCGGCCGCCGCGGGCGCCGACGGAGCGGACGGTCGTGGAGATTTTCGGAGCTGCTGCTCGACCACTTTGGCGAGGATCTCGGCCAGGGTGCGCGACTCCGTGTACGTGCACTGGCCGCCCATGGGCAGGAGGACGTGCAGGCCCGTCGCTCCGCTCGTCTTGACGAAGGCCGGCATCTCGATCTCTTCGCAGAGGTCGTGGATCGCCCGAGCGACGGCGACGACGTGGGAGAAGGGCGCGCCCTTGGGGTCGAGGTCGAGGATCGACCAGTCCGGCTGCTCGAGCGACTCGACGCGGCTCGCCCAGACGTGGAGCGGAATCGAGCCGAGATTCGCGACGTAGAGCGAGCGATCTCGACGTCGTCGCAGACGAAGTAGTCGATCTCGCGCGCGATCCTCTCGCTCCAGATGCGCACCGTGCGCAGCCACTGCGGCGCGAACGACGGGGCGTCCTTCTGGTAGAACGACTTGCCGCTGATGCCATCCGGGTACCGCGTCATCACGAGGGGTCGGTCCGTGAGATACGGCAGCAGCCACGGCGCGATCGTCGCGATAGAACGCGATCAGGTCGCCCTTGGTATAGCCCTCCTCGGGCCAGAAGACCTTGTCCAGGTTCGAGAACTTCCGACGCGCGAGGCTCCCGTCGCTTCTCGTCTTCGTCGACTTGCGTGAGGGGCGACGGCAGTCGTATTTTCGGCAGGTTTGGCGGCCGGCGCCCCGAGGTCGACGCCCGCGTCGTCCGGCGACGCACTCCTCGGGCCGCTTGTCATCCCGCAGTGCGCAGGAAGACGGGATGGCGCAGGAGCTTGCCGTCCGGCCATTCCTTGTAGCGCGCCTCGCGACCCGAGCGGGGCTCGACCCACACGTGGTCGTGCCCTTCCGGCCCACGCCCATGCAGGGCGCGGTCTTCCGACGCGGAACGAGCTCGAGCCCGGACTCAAGGCCTCGAGCTGCGCTCGGTGAATCCCGAGCCGGCGCGTCCGGCGTAGACGAGCTGTGCCTTTCCCTCGGACGACTGCCGAGATGGAGCGCGCCGAAGCCGGAGCGCGAGCCCTTGGCGCAGAGTATAGCCGACGATGACGAAGTCGTCTGTCGAGGTCGGCCGAACCTTGAGCCAGTCGGCCGACCGACCGCCGCCGTACGGCCCAGTCGGCGTTCTTGCCACGATGCCCTCGAGGCCCAGCCGCCGCGCCTCCTCGAGGAGAGCTCGCCGCGCTCCTCGATGTGATCCGCGAACGCAGCGGTCCCGCCTCGGCGAGGCAGGCGCTGCGCAGCAGCGCCTTGCGCTCGGTGAGCGGCAGCTGCCGCAAGTCGAACCCTTCGAAGGCGAGGAGGTCGAATCCGTAGAAAACCGCCGGCAGCTCGACGGTTGCCCGTTCGATGTCGGCCGGCCGCGAGAGCAGCGCGCGCTTCTGGAGCAGTGCCGAAGTTGGCTTGCCCTTCTCGTCGTTGACGACGATCTCGCCGTCGAGGACGAGCGACTCGAAGGGCAGAGCCGCAGCGCGCGCGCGATCTCCGGGAAGATCGCGGTCGCATCCATGCCGTGCGCGGTACGTCGAGCCGCGCCTCGCTGCCCTCGCGCGACGCGAGCACGCGGTAGCCGTCGTACTTGATCTCCCAGAGCCAGCCCTTCTTCGTGAAGGCCTGCTCGCCGCGTCTCGGCGAGCATCAGCTGCGACCTCGGCGGCGCGCAGGAGTTTCCGACGGCGCCGACGGCGCTGGAGCTCCGCGCGAATCTCCGCGACACGGCTGTCGCCCTCGGCGAGCTCCTCGAGCGTCAGCCCGGAGAGGATCGACTCCTGCGGCAGCGCCGCCGGCGCCGCCGGGCCTCGCTGGCGTCGCGCTCCTTGATCAGGAGCCACTCCTTGGACGGCTTCTGCCCCTTGCGATGGGTCCGGACGAGGGTCCAGACGCCGCGCAGCTTGTAGCCCGCGAGCTCGAAGAGGATCTTGCCCTTCGCGGCGCCCTCGTCGGGATCGCCGATGGGAGTCCAGCGGCCGCGGTCCCAGACGATGACGGTGCCGGCGCCGTAGTTGCCCTCCGGGATACGCCCTTCGAAGTCCGCGTACTCGACGCGGATGATCCTCGACCTCGACGGCGAGCCTCTTGTCGGCCGGGTCGGGCGAGGGGCCCTTCGGGACGGCCCAGGACTTCAGCACCCCGCCCCACTCGAGGCGGAAATCGTAGTGCAGAGCCCGCGCCGCGTGCTTCTGAACGACGAAGAGGTGCGGTCTCTCCGCCCCGCCCCTCCCGAACGGCTCCGGTGTCGTCTCGGCCGACCTCTTCGCCCGATACTTCTCCAGCGGCATAGACCGAAGTCTAGGCGACTTCAGCCGGGCCTTCGGGGTCCTGGCGGGTGCGACCCCGTCGGTGTTTCTCGGCCGGAGTACCGGCCTGCGATACATCGACGGGGGCCTGCGCCCCCGCCACCCCTGCGGCCCTCTTAGCGAGGCCGCGAAGCCGACGGGCCAAGCTCCGGTTTAGAAAGTTTGATTGGCCGCGGAGCGGCCGGTTCAGATGTCAGGACCCCGCAGGCCCGTCTCGAAGTGCCCGATCCCCCGAAATGCACAAGAACTTGTGCTATTCTTTTCGGCCCTATGAGCGCAAGACCAATCGCCGCCGGCACCGTCTCCTTCGGGCTCGTCTCGATCCCGGTCAAGCTCTACTCGGCCGGAAACTCCGCGGCAGGGATCTCCTTCAACCTGCTCCACGGCAAGTGCGGGTCTCGGCTGAAGCAGCAGTACATCTGTCCCAAGGACAACAACGAGATCGTGCCCCGTGAGGACATGGTCAAGGGCTACGAGTTTTCTAAGGACCGGTACGTCACGTTCAAGGAAGAAGAGCTGAAAGCCCTCGAGGAGCAGTCGACGCAAACCATCGAGGTCGTCGAGTTCGTCCCGATCACCAAGGTCGACCCGGTCTACTTCGACAAGACGTACTACCTCGGCCCGGACAAGGGAGGGGCGAAGGCCTACAAGCTCCTCTCCGAGGTCATGAAGGAGACGGGGCGGGTCGCGCTCGCCAAGTACGCCGCGCGCGGCAAGCAGTACCTCGTCATGTTGCGTCCCGCCGACGGCGGCCTCGTGATGCAGCAGCTCCTGTACGCCGATGAGGTCCGGCCCTTCTCCGAGGTCCCGATGGAAGACGCCGACGTGCAGCCCAAGGAGCTCGATCTGGCCAAGCTCTTGGTCGAGCAGCGCGCCTCGGACAAGTTCCAGCCGGAGACCTACGAGGACGACGTCAAGAAGCGGATCCAGGCCCAGCTCGAACGGAAGATCGCCGGCCAGGAGATCCAGATCGCGCCGTCCGAGCCGGGCGGCCAGATCATCGATCTGATGGAGGCCTTGAAGGCGAGTCTCGCCAAGAAGCCCGCCTCCGCCAAGGCGTCCTCGGCAAGCCAGCCCGCTCCGGCCCCTTCCAAACCGGTCGCCGTGCCCGATCCCGCGCGCAAGCCCGCCAAGCGGGCGCTGCGCCGCCCGGGTGAGGCCCGCTCCGACGCCGCCCGCAAATAATCCGAAGCGGGGGGTCGCAACTCTCGACTCTCGACTCTAGACTCTCGACTTGATGAGGGGCTACGCCACCCGGGACGTCGCTCAGATCCTGGGTCTTTCGTCGGCGCAGGTGCTCGGCTACGTCCGCTCGGGCTTTCTGAGCCCATCGCGCGGCCCGCGCGGCGACTACCGGTTCTCGTTCGAGGACCTCGTCTTCCTCCGCACAGCCAAGGGCCTTCTGGAAGCCCGGATCGGTGCGCGACGCGTCAAGCGCGCGCTGGCGAAGCTGCGCGAGCAGATTCCGGAAGGCAGGCGCCTGACGGGGCTGCGCATCACGGCCGAGGGCAGCCGCATCGTCGTGGCCGACGGGGACGCCCGCTGGCAGCCGGAGTCGGGCCAAGCGCTCCTCGAGTTTGGCGTGGCGGAGCTGGCGGAGAAGGTCGCGCCCCTGGCGCGGGAGGCCTTCCGGGAGGCCCAGGAGGACGGAGACGAGCTGACGGCCGACGACTGGTACGAGTGGGGCTGCGAGCTGGAGGCGGCGGCGCCGCCCGAGGCGCGCGAGGCCTACCGCCGGGCCGTCGCCCTCGATGCGCGCCACGCCGACGCGCTCGTCAATCTCGGGCGCCTGCTCCACGAGTCCGGCGACGCGCGCGGGGCCGAGGAGCACTACCGCCGGGCTCTCGAGGCCCGGCCCGCCGACGCGACGGCGGCCTTCAACCTGGGAGTCGCCCTCGAGGACCTGGCTCGGGCCGACGAGGCTCTCGCCGCCTACGAGAAGGCTGTCGCCATCGACCCGGAAAACGCCGATGCCCACTACAACGCGGCCAGCCTCTACGAACGCAAGGGCCAGGTCCAGGCGGCCCTGCAGCATCTCAAGATCTACCGCAACATCCTGAGGGCGGGCCGCTAGGGGTTCAGGCGATCAGGGGCTCGCCGTCGGTCCTCGTTTCGGCGACGCCGTCTTTCCGCTCGGGGAAGCGCGAGGCAAGAAGGACGTTCAGGACGGAGAGGCCGGCCAGGATCGCGAAGACCGGAAGCAGCGACCGCTCGATGGCCTGACCCAGGACCGCGAGCGAGACCGGCGAGGGCGCGTCCGAGGCGGCAGCCTGTGGGGAGAGGAGACGTCCGGCCGATTCGGCCAGAGGTCCCAGGCGCAGCGACAGGCCCGCGGAGAGAATGCCGCCCAGCGCGCCGACGCCGATCGAGCCGCCGATGGTGCGGAAGAACGGCGCCAGGCTCGTCGCCACGCCTCGCTGCTTCTCCGGCACGACGTGCTGGACGGCCAGGATCTGGGCGATGGAGGACGGGCCGAGTCCGAGGCCCACGAGGCCGCAGGCCGCCGAGATCCAGGGCACCGAAGCTCCTGTGAGCGCGCCGAAAAAGAGGCCGGCCAGGCCGATCAGAACGACGATGGAGCCCGCGCGCGTCGAGGCCCGGAACCCAAAACGGACGATCAGTCGGGCTCCGATCGTCGCCGAGAGCGCCCAGAAGAAGATGAGCGGCGTGATCACGGCGCCCGCGGCGCCGGGCGTGCCGCCCCGCGCCCCCTGCACGAAGAGCGGGACGAACGTGTCGACGCCGAAGATCGTCGTGCCCAGCAGCACTCCCGAGAGATACGGCGCCACAGTTTTCCAGCTTCGGAAGAGGTCCGGAGGCACGAGCGGATGGGCTCCGCGCTTCTGAATGCGGACGAATACCCAGAGAGCGGATACGCCCAGGGCAAGGAGGGCCAGGCGCACCGCCAGGATGGACGATTTCGGGCCGGGGACATGGAGCACGCTGAAAAGGATCGCTGTCACGCCGAGCGCGAGCGCCGCGCTGCCGGCCAGATCGAGCTCGCCCGGCCGCGCGGCGCGCGACTCGATCATCTGCGTCGCGACCAGGGTGAGCGCGATGAGCCCAAGCGGAATGTTGATCGAGAAGATCGAGCGCCAACCAAAGGACATCGTCATCCAGGCTCCCGCCAGCGGGCCTACGAGTGCCGCCAGGCCCCACACGCCGGAGAACAGCCCCTGGATGCGGGCGCGCTCGTCGAGCGAGTAGAGGTCGGCTGCGACGGTGAGCGACACGGGGATCAGGCCCGCGGCGCCGAGTCCCTGCAGCGCGCGGGCGGCAATCAGCTGCGGCATCGACCGGGCGAAGGCGCACGCGACCGCTCCGGAGAGAAAGACGCGTGATCCCGGTCATCAGGATCCGGCGCCGGCCGTAGATGTCGGCCAGCCGGCCGTAGATCGGCATCATCACGGTCGACGTCAGAAGGTAGATCGAGAAGACCCAGGAGTAGAAGGGAGGCCGCCGAGGTCGCCGATGATCGTGGGCATCGCGGTCGAGACGACGGTCGACTCGAAGGAGGCGAGCGCCGTGACGAGCACGAGCGCCGACGTCACGGCGCGGCGGCGCCTGGGGTCGAAGCGGGGAGTGGACGGGGATGGTCATGGACGGCGGCAGACACGGCAGTATACCGGGCCTTCCGCGGAGTTTCTTGACGCCGGGGCCGCGGGCGGCTAATCTCGCGTCAGCGGTCACCCGTTCGGAGTGGCTGAAGGAGATGAGAACATGCGGATCCATCGCCGGCCGTTTCTGGCGTCGCTCCTGTTGCTTCTCGCGCCCGCAGGCCTCTTCGCCCAGGTCGTGAACCTGCGGGACCTCCTGACCGACTTCCTCCGAAACGGCATCACGCTCGCTCCTCCGACGCAGGGCTTCAGCCACCAGGCGCACTTCATCGACGCGGATTCGCCCCAGTTCCTCGCCCTCGACCGCGTTCAACAACCAAGTCGCCAACCAGATCTCGACCTTCCCCCTCGCCTCGTCGGGAGGTGGCTTCACGTACCGCTTCGACCCCGAGCTCGGCGTGATGACCCGTACGACGGACAGCTTCGGCCCGGTCTACACCGAGCGCGCCGACACCATCGGCAAGGGCCGGTTCAACTTCGGCGTCAATTTCAGCTCGTTCACTTTCGACTCGATCGACGGGCTGTCCCTGCGCGACGGGGACATGAAGCTCGTCTTCACCCACCAGCCGATCAGCAACCCGCCCCAGTTCTTCGAAGGCGACGTCATCACGTCCGACCTGGTCATGAAGATCACGACCGACGTCACGGCGTTCGTCCTGACTTACGGCCTGACGGACGAGCTCGATTTCGGCCTGGCCGTGCCGCTCGCAAAGGTGAACATGGTCGCCAAGTCGACGGCGACGATTCAGCGGCTTGCAACGGGACTCTGTTGCCTGGGGACGCATCAGTTCGTGGGCGGCGGCACCACGTCGACGATATCCTCGACGGGCGAGGCGAGCGGCCTGGGCGACATTCTGGCGCGGGGCAAGTTCCGCGTGCTGCGGGGCTCCACGGGCTCCCTCGCGGTCCTGGCGGACGTGCGCATGCCGACGGGAGACGAGCTCGACCTGCTCGGTACGGGCGTCACCCAGGTGCGTGGTGCGCTCCTCGGATCGCTCCACTTCAATCCCGTCAGCCTGCATTTCAACGGCGGCTACACCTGGGCGTCCAAGAAAGACGGCGTCCAGACGGTGCCCAATCAGGTCAACTACAACTTCGGCTTGGACGTGGCGCTCCACCCCCGGTTCACGCTGGTCGGAGAGTTCATCGGCCAGGATCTTCTCAAGACGAACGCCGTCATCGTCGAGCAACACACCTACGAGGCGCAGCAGGCGTCGGCCACGCAGCCCACCACGTTCACGACGGTTTCGGCCACGTTCCCCCGTCTCGTCGTCAATCCCATCAGCAACCAGAACCGCATGTCGGCTTCCGTTGGAGTGAGGATCAACCCCGTCGGCAATCTGCTCGTGACCTTGAACGGGCTCATACCCGTGAACAGCAATGGGCTCCAGGACAAGTTCACGCCCCTCGTTGCCATCGACTACAGCTTCTAGTCGCCGGATCGCGGCGCACGCGCTCGACAGGATCGCCTTCGGCCCGCGGCCGGGGGACGTCGAGCGTGTGCTGGCAACCGGGGTCGAGCCTTTCATCGAAGGCCAGATCGAAGCTCGGGCGCCGGACCCAGGCCTCGCCGCGCGCGTTTCGGGTTGCCACGGAGTCACGGCGACGGCCGCCGAGATCGTTCGCGCGCACCAGGCGCAGGGATTTTCGCGCGCTCCCATCGAAAACGCCCTGGACGACTTGCGGTCGGCCAAGCTGATCCGGGCGGTCCACGCCGAAAACCAGCTTTCCGAGATCCTGGTCGACTTCTGGTACAACCACTTCAACGTCTACGCGTACGCCTGGGAGCCGAGCGTTCCCGCTTACGAACGGGAGGCGATTCGCCCGCATGCACGCGGCCGATTCCGCGATCTCCTCGGGGCGGTCGCCTCGCACCCGGCGATGCTCTACTTCCTCGACAACTACCTCTCGAAGGGGCCTCGCACGGTCAACGGCAAGACCGTCATCGGCTTGAACGAGAACTACGGCCGTGAGCTTCTCGAGCTGCACACCGTCGGTGTGGACGCGGGCTACACGCAGAACGACGTCCTGGGCGCCGCCCGGGTTTTCACGGGCTGGGGCATCGAGGGCCTGCTCCCCGGGGAGCCTCCCACGTTCCTGTTCTGCTACCGCGCGGACCGCCACGATGCCGGGGCAAAGGGGGTTCTCGGTCTGGAGTTTCCGGCTGGAGGAGGGCAGGAGGAAGGCGAGCTCCTGCTCGACTGGCTGGCGGTGCATCCGGCCACGGCGCGATTCGTCTGCCGGAAACTCGCCCAGCGGTTTGTCTCGGATGATCCGCCCCGGGTCCTGGTCGAGAGGGCGGCGGGCGTCTTTCTCTCCTCAGGCGGCGACATCCGGGCCGTCCTGCGCGAGATCCTCCTCGGTCCGGAGTTTCGGTCTCCCGAATCCCTGGCGGGAAAGCCCAAGAGTCCCTTCGAGTTCGTCGCCAGCGCCAACCGCGCGCTGGGGCTCGAAATGCGCGACGGCCGGCCCTCGGCGGCCGTGCTGGCCGACATGGGAATGCCTCTCTACGGCTGCAAGCCGCCCACGGGGTACTCGAACCGCGGCCGGGACTGGCCGAGCCCGTCGTCGCAGATTGCGCGGTTCGACTTCGCCTTCAAGCTGGCGGCCGGAACCGTTCCGGGCGTCGTGGCTCCGGCCGGTGCCCGTCTGCCCGACGCGAGGTCGGCCGGCCTCATGCTGGCCGGGCCCGCCTTCCAGGAGAGGTAGCCGTGGCCAACCTGACGCGGCGAGGCTTTCTGCGGAGCTCGGGGGCCCTCGCCCTCGGCGCCGCGGTCAGGCCGGAATCGCTCCTGGCGCGCACCGCGCGGCAGGCCGAAACGGAGCGAAACGTTCTCGTCGTCGCGTTCCTTCGAGGCGGCGCCGACGGCCTGTCCCTGTGCGCGCCGTATGCCGACCCGGACTACTACTCGCTGCGCCCGACGATCGCGCTGCCAAGGCCCCGCCAGGCTTCCGGCGACGCCCTGATCGATCTCGATGGCCGCTTTGGGCTGCACCCGGATCTCGCGCCCTTGAAGCCCCTTTGGGAGTCGGGCCGTTTCGCCATTCTCCACGCCGTCGGCTGTTACGGCCTGTCGCGCTCGCATTTCGACGCGCAGGAGTTTTTGGAAACGGGCACCCCGGGAGTCAAGTCCACGACAACCGGGTGGCTGGACCGGTGCCTGGCGCGCGAGCCGGGCCATCCGCTTCTCGCGGGCCTCTCGTTTTCGGCGCTCGCCCCGCGCAGCTTTCTCGGTCCCGAGCAGGTTCTCGTCTCGCGGGACCTCGACCGCTTTGACTTCGAAGCGCCCGGCTGGCGGGAGGAGGCGGAACGCGAGCTCCGCAAGCTCTACGCGAACGAAAAGGGGCCGGTGGGAGATGTGACGCGCGTCGCGCTCGATGCCGTTGGGATCTTGAAGAGGACTCCCCAGCTCCGCGAGCGCCCCTCAAACGGAGCGGAGTACCCGGAGGGATTCGTCGGCCGCGCGTTCCGGCAAGCGGCGGCGGTGATCCGGTCCGGCGCCGGAGCGCGCTGCATCTTCGTGGACATCCCGGGCGACTTCGACACCCATGCCAATCAGCTTCTCCAGAACCGCAAGGATTACCGCGAGCTGGCGCCCGCTCTCGCCGCCTTCGATCAGGACCTCGGCCAGGGCATGGACCGCGTCGTCGTTCTCGTCGTGACCGAGTTCGGTCGGACGGCGGCCGAGAGTGGGTCGCTCGGCACCGATCACGGCTCCGCCGGAGCCATGCTGCTGCTGGGAGGCCCCGTGCGCGGCGGGCGCGTCCACGGAGCGTGGCCCGGACTCGCGAAGGACAAGCTGTTCGAGGAGCGGGACCTCGCCGTGACGACGGACTTCCGGGACGTGTTTGCCGAGGTGGCTCGCCAGCACCTCCGGGTTCGAGACGTTTCGTCTCTCTTCCCCGGCTACGTCCCGGGCAACGGGCCCGGCGTTCTCGGCTGAGCGGCGCTTCGGCGGGCGAGGAGCCTTCCGCGCGCGACCGCCGCGAGGTGGTGCAGGGCAAAGGCCACGCGCCGTCCAGAGCTCCCGATGAGCCAGAATTTTCTCCAGAGCTGTTGCCCCCGCGTGCGGGGTACCTGCTCCCGTCTTCCCGGGTCGGGCAGGACCCTCCGATCCAGGAAGCGGCGCGTCCTCGAGTCGAGCAGGCGCTCGAGATCGGGAGCAGCGAGCAGCGCACCCGCTTCCGGGAAAAGGCGTTTCAGGCCCACGAAGGCGCCGTACAGGGGCCTTTCCGCCCTCCAAAGCCGTGCGCGATCGATTGCTCCGGGCACCAGCTCCGGGTTGCGCCGCAGGAGCAGCCAGAGGTCGATCCAGCGGACGAGCGGGACCGAGAACTCGTCCTTGGCCATCGCGACGGCGTGGTGGACGAGGGCGTCGAGGTCGCTGAGCCGGAAGGCCGGGCAGGGCTCCGACACCGCGACCCGCCGTTCCCACAGCGCGCCGTAGTCGACACGCAGGCGCCAGGGCGGGAGAAATGCCTGGTGGACGTCGAGGCCGATCGACCCGAGGCGGAAAACGCGTTCGTAGTGAGACGGCAGGTAGGCAACCGGGCCGGCCGGGAACTCGCGGGCCACTCCGGCCGAGGTCAAGAGCGCCGAGACGGCGTCGATAGATGCGGCCGGAACGAGGATGTCGAGGTCTCGCATGGGGCGCATCTCCGGGCGCAGGTAGAGCCGGGAGGAGTAGTCGGCGCCCTTCAAGAACACGAAGTCGACGCCGGAAAGATGGGAGCGCAGGCGCTGCGCCGCTTCGCGGAACAGTTGGGACCGCCGCTCCTCGGCCCGGGCGAGAGCGCTCCGCTTTTCGAGGACGGCGGCGACAGGAGCGGGCAGCTCTCGCTCGGCGAAGAGAAGGGGGAGAAGCCCCTCGCCCGAGGCGCGCTCGACCAGCAGCGCGGCGGAGATCTCGCCTTGCGGCGGCCAGCCTTCCCCGGTCGCTATTCTCTGGAGAGTCGGCCAGAGCGAGGGCGGCAGCTCGAAGGCATGCGGCGAAGAGGGCTGCATGGGCGGATGCGACAGCGCTACGGCGGCGGCAGGCCGAGCGCCGCAGCGAGGGCGTCGGATGCTGCGGCCTGGCCGGCCGGGTTCCAGTGTTCGTCCACCTGGTCGAAGACGGAGGAGGCGCCCGCCTCGCGCAGGGGCTCCAGCAGCGAAACGTACGGGAGGCTCCGGCGGCGGGCCAGGCCGGAGAGGACGGCCTCGGGCTGCTCGAACGACCAGGCGGCCCGGATGAGCGCCAGGGTTTTTTCGAAACAGCGCCCGTCGCTCCGGCAGCCCGCCACGGCCGAAAGGGAGCGCGACACTTGCGCTCGCGACGGAATGCCCAGGAGGACGAAGCGGATGCCCCGCGCCGCAAGGCGCTGGCTGATGGCGCCGAGCGCGGCGTCCGTCTTCAAGACGGCCTCCTGCATCTCCCTGCCTGGATGGACGCGGAGCGATTCGATCTCGGCCCCCGCCATCGAGCCCAGGGGATTCCGCCGCCGGCCCTGCCAGAGGTCGCGGACGAGAACCTGGTAGGCAAGGCCGCAGAGGTCGCTGCGCGAGCAGAGCTTCTTGGCTCCGTTGCGGACGCGTCCGAAAAGAGACGATGCGGGCGGGGACAGCGCAACGGCGGCCGCATCGGGCTGCCAGTAGTTGTCGTAAAAGTCGTTGGCCTCGTCGAAGGCGAGGACGACGGCGGCCGGCTTCGAACGGGCGAGCAGCATGTCGAGCATGCGCAGGGACTGCGTCGTTCCCGTGGCGTGCATTCCGGCGTTGTAGGCCCTCCAACCGCGGGCGCGCAGGAGCCCGACGAGAGTTTCTGCTTCGGCCGTGTTGTCGCCGAGCACGCAGCTGTCGCCGAGCACGATCAGGTTGGCCGCGCCGAGGGAACCGGGCGGGTTCCGGAGGCCGACTTCGTCGCTCTCGATCCCGAGGGTGCGGCCGTCCTCGGTCGAGGCGGTCCAGCGGGACAGCGGCGGGAGCAGATAGTAGCCGTCCCGGAAGACGAGGGGTGCGGCGAGCCCCAGCTGTGAACGGCGGTCCGCGCGGTGCGCGAGCCGGAGGGCCACCTCGGCGAAGAGAACAATCGCCGCAACGACGGCAGCGACCGCGGCGCCCCGCGCTGCGAGTCGCGACCTCGGGCGGTTCCTGCTTGCCTGCGCTATAGTCGCTGCCTCGATTGATGAATGCGATGTCGTCCGCCGCGGCCCCGCGCGCGGTCTCGCGAAACTCTTATACCACCCGCCGAACGTTCCTGCCCGTGGCCTTGATCGTTGCAGTCTTCGCCATCACACGGACCCTCGCCGTCACGCGTTCGCTGGGCGTCGCACAGGTTTCGCTGCGCGGCGACATCGTGGGCCGGACGGTGGCGGCCTTGTCGGGAGCCAGCTTCGACGCCGCAACGCTGGGGCAAGGGGTGCCGCTGCTCGACCCCGAGCTCCTTCGCCACGATCTTGCGAGAAGTCTCTGGTATCTCCACGTCCAGCCGCCCCTCTTCAACCTGCTCGTCGCGGGCGTTCTGCGCCTGCCGCACTTCGCGCTCGCCTACCAGTACCTGAACTGGGCGCTCGGGCTCTCGCTGTACCTGGCATGCTACGGGCTGATGCGCGGGCTCGGCGCCGCGGCGGCGCCGGCCACATTGGCCATCCTCTTCTTCCTCCTCGGCCCGAACGCGCTCTGGGCCGAGAACGCGGTGTATTACGGGGTCGTCATGGCGGCCCTCCTCGCGGTTGCCGCCTGGAGCTTCCACCGGGCCCTCGCTCGAGGATCGCTCGCGTGGCTCGGCCTGCTTGCGGCACTCCTGGCAATCATCCCGCTGACGCGCCCGTTCTTCTGGTTGCCGTGGTGCGCGGCGACCTGCCTCCTGGCCGCGTTCGCCTTCGTTCGGTGCGCGCCGGGGGCGCGGGAGCCTCGCCGCGCCGCGCTCTTGATCCTGGCCGCTCCCGCGGTTCTCGTCCTGGCGTTTCAGGTCAAGCAGATCGTGCTCTTTGGCGTGTGGAACGGCTCGAGCTGGTTCGGCTCGAATCTGACGGCCATGACGGCCGGCATGGGAGAGGCGAAGGAAGCCGCGTTGGCGGCGGGGAAGGTCTCACCCCTCGTCATGGTGTACCGCAACGATTCGGTCGAGACCTACCGGAAGTACGCGACCGTCGCGGAGACCGGGATCCCCGCGCTGGACCTGCCGCGCAAGTCGACGGGTCAGCCCAACTCGAACAATCTCATCTATGTGCCGATCTGCCGCCAGTTCTTCAAGGACTCGCTGTACCTGATTCTTCACAACCCCGTTCTCTATCTGGGAAACGTCGTCAATTCCGTCTACATCTTCAGCGGCTACCAGATCGGAGTCGTCTTCGAGCAGCCGCGCCGATTTCTGGCGCGGTGGAGCTGGCTCGAGCTCACCGCGCCGTTCCTGGGCTTTCCCCTGATCGCCGTGGCGATCGCCTACGGGCTGCGCCGGACGCTCCGGCCGTCCCGGCTCTCAGCTCCGGCCCGCTGGACCGTGGCCTTTCTGACGTGGAACGTGGCCTACGTCGCGGCGGTGGCCTGCCTTTTCGAGAAGAGCGAGGGGCCGCTCTATCGCTACCAGGTGGACGCCTTCCTGTGGATCCTGCTGGCGCTCGCCGCAACGGAATGGCTGCAACGGCGAAAGGCTGGTTCGGCCGCGGCCGATGTGCGGCATTAGCGCGGTTCTCGACCCGGAGCGGCCCGGCGAGGTGCCGTTCCTGCTCGAGCGCATGCACCGTCCGATCCGGCACCGCGGGCCCGATGGCGAGGGCTTCCTGCTCGTCGGCCGCAGCGGCACCGACCCCCGCCGCCTCGACTCCTCCGGGGCTCTCGCCGGAGAGGCCGTGGCGGGCCTCGCCTTCCGGCGCCTGAAGATCCTCGACCTCTCGGAAGCGGCGGCGCAGCCCATGGTCTCGCCCGACAAACGGTTCTGGATCGTCTTCAACGGCGAGATCTACAATTTCCGGCAGCTCCGCTCCGAGCTCGAAGCCCGGGGACGGCGCTTTTTGACCTCCGGCGACACGGAGGTGGCGCTCGCGGCTTTCGAGGCCTGGGGAGAGCGGGCCTTCGAGCGCCTGGACGGAATGTGGGCGATCGTCGTGGTCGACCTCGTTTCCCGGCGCCTGGTTGCCTCACGCGATCGATTCGGCATCAAGCCTCTCTACTGGCGGCGCGAGGGCTCGCGGCTGCTGCTCGCCTCGGAGGTCCGGCAGATCCTGGCGGCCTCGGCCGCTCGCCCACAAGCGCACGCGCCGCTCGTCGCGAAGTTCCTGCGGGGCAACCGGTATCCGGTCCTCGACGAGAGTTTTTTCGAGGGGATCTTTCCCGTTCCGCCCGGCACGTGGTTCGAAGTGCCGATCGACCGGCCGGCCGCCGGGCCTCCCGTCTTCCGGAAGTACTGGGACCTCCAGGACGCGGTGCGATCCGCTCGACCGCCTTCCAGCTATGCCTCAGCGCTCGAGACGTTTCGCGAGCTGCTCGGCGATTCGATCCGCTCGCACCACGTGGCCGATGTGGCGATCGGTAGCCTGTTGTCCGGCGGTCTCGACTCGGCGGCACTCACGAGCCTGCTCGTCGACATCGTCCGGGCGGAAGGCCGGGACAGCGCGACGTTCTCGTTCGGCTTTCGCGAGCGGGCCCCTCAGTTCTGCGAGCTCAAGTATGCCGATGCGATGGTGCGCCGGTATCGCCTCGTCAACTTCGAAACGACCTTCGACGCGGCCTGGGTGGCCGGCAACGCCGGGCGCGTGATCCGGGCCCTCGAGGAACCTCCCCTCGGCCTGCCGGCCCTCGCCCAGTACCGCGTCTTCGAGCTCGTCCGGGCGCACGGAACGACCGTCGTTCTGGACGGGGAGGGCTCGGACGAGATCCTCGCCGGCTACCCGTACCACCAGCGCCTGCTGTTGGCCGATCGTCTGCTCCGCGGGAGGCTGGCGGACTTCAGCCGGGAGCTCGCAGCGATCGCGCGGCGGGAGTCGCGGGGCAGACTCTCGGTCTTCTACGACTTCTTTGGTGCTCCCATTTCGCGGCGGCTGTCCGACAGGAAGGAGCCGCCCTGGACGACACTGGGCTGGGGATTGGGGAAGGCGCCGCCCCTACCAGGCAGCTCCGACCGGGGGCTCGTCAATCGGCGGCTTTTTTTCGACGTCGTGCGGGGGAACGTGCCGATCGTGCTCGGCCACACGGACAGGAGCTCGATGGCCCATTCGGTCGAGGCGCGCGTGCCGTTCTTCGACCGCAAGCTGGTCGAGTTCGCGTTTTCCCTTCCCGACGAGTTCAAGGTCGGCGCCGGCGATCGCAAGCGAATCCTGCGGGACGCTGCCCGGGACCGCGTGCCTCCCGAGATCACCGAGCGCGCCGACCGGATGGGTTTTGCGACGCCGGACGTCGCCATCCTGCGGGCTGAGTGGCCGTCTTTCCGGGAGCGGATTCTCTCCGGGGGCTTTCCAGCGAGCCCCTGCTTCCTCCCGGGCTCGGTGACCCGAATTCTCTCCGAGTTCGAGAGGGGCCGGGACTCCGACGCGCGCCGGATCTGGCGGCTGTACGCTCTGGCGACCTGGTGCGCCGAGTTTGGCGTTGTGCTCTGATAGAAGAAGGGGAGGCGGATGACGAAAGCCAAGAGGATTCTTCTTTGCGCCTCGGGTGGCTACCAGACATATGCCCTGCCGGGCTTCGTGCTGGCCCTCCTGCGCCATGCTGCCGAGGACGTGCAGGTCGTTCTGTCCCGCGCGGCGGCGAAGCTCGTTTCCCCTTACGCCGTCGAAGTGGCGAGCCGCCACCCGGTCTTCGTCGAGATGGAGGACACAGGGCCCGATGTCTTCGTGCCGCACATCGAGCTGTCCCGCTCGGCGGACCTGGTTCTCGTCTATCCCGCGACGATCAACGTTCTCGGCAAGGTCGCGCAGGGCATTGCCGACGAGCTGATCCCGGCTCTCGTTCTGGCGAGCTCGACGCCCGTGGTCTTCGTTCCCATCACGAACCCGGCCATGTGGGGGCACCCGGCCGTCCAGCGCAACATCCAGCTCCTGCGCGGCGATGGTTACGTCGTGCTTCCGCCAATGCCGAACGTCGAGGTCGCCACGCGCGAGGGCCTGGCCTCGGTCCCCGAGGCGTTCCCCTATCCGACGCTGCTGGCCCGGATGTCCGCGGTCCTCTCCGGGACGGCTCCGGCGGGCGTGCCGGCACGCCAAAGCGGGCTAGAATGACCGGTAAGGTGGCGTCCCGCGTCCTCTCCCGAAACCCCAAGATCGAAGAGGCGCCCCTTCAGAACGAGCTGATGCTCTTCGATCCGGCGACCTCCCAGTTCTTCGTCTTGAATGGCACGATGGCCTATATCTGGAGGCAGTGCGACGGGAAGAAGGCGCTCCCGCGGATCGTCGAAGGGCTGGTGGCCGAGTTCGAGGGCGCGGAGCTCGCGGCCGCGGAGGAGGACGCGAGCCTGGCGGTCGAGGATCTCATCGGGAAGGGCTTGCTTATTGACGGCGGCACCGCGAGCGTCTAGAATCCGGCCAGCTTCGATTACAGGAGGACATCCGATGGCCGACATCTAGGACGATGCCCCCGGTGGAAACGCGCGACGACAAGCCGCGTCCGCGCTATGAAAAGCCGCGCATCCAGCCGATGAGCGAGCAGGAGATCCTGAACACCTTCCAGATCACGCAGGCGATGGCGACCTGGTGGGTGGCCGGCTGCTAGTCCCTTCTCCCTTCCCGGCTCTTCTTTGAACGTCGATTCGGAGCGGCAGGCGCCTGGCGCCGGCCGCTTTTTTCTTTAGTCCGTGGACAGGCTGACCCTGGTCGGGGTCGAGCTGCTCTTACGCGCCCCGGACAGCGGCCTAGCCGACGAGTTCGCCGCGGTCTTCGGGGGCCGAAGCGCTCCGGGACGCGGGACCGGTTCACACCCGGCTGTCGGCTGATCTTCTGGACGCTCCCGGACCGACCCGGGTTTGGAGCTCTGCGGATCGAGGGCGACGACCTGGACGACCCGGCCGGCTATCTGCTCGCCTTCTCCTCCCCATCGATGCCGATCTCTCGTCTGCCGGAGAGCCAAGTCAGGCTGGACCGGCTGGACGCTCGTCGGCCTCGGCGGCGACCCGGAGCCCTTGCTCGCCTTTCGAGATTCGGCGTGCCTCTTTCGGCTCGTGCCGCGCTGGCGGCGGATCCTCGCGCACGTCCTGTACCTCCGGATGCTTCGCCACAGGCCGGACCTTCTCTTCTTTCACGCCGCCTCGGTCGGCATCGGGAGGCGGGGCGTGCTCCTCGTCGGGCCGAAGGGCTCCGGAAAGACGACGCTCGCGCTCGCGTTGACGGCTCGCGGCCACGCGTTCCTGGGCGACGAGACGGCCTGTTATAGCCCCGAGACGGGTGAGCTCGTTGCCTTCAGGCGGCCGGTCTCGATCAAGCCGGGCCCTCAGGCGGCGGCTGTCCGCACGGCGCTCGAGCAAGATCGCCGCACTCCCGACGAGGACGGCGTCGTTCATGTCGGCGCCGAGACGCTGCTGGATCCCGGTCCCGCCGCCCCGGTGCGCCTCGAGGCGCTGGTCTTCCTCGACGGGTTCGCCCCGGAGCCGTCCCTGCGGCGGGTCGCTGCCGGACGGGAGGAGATCGCCCGGCTCCAGCCGCTGGCGACGACTCTGACGGGCGTCGGCTCCCCGGCGCGCCTCTTCGCGATGATGCGTCTGGCCGCCGCGGCCTCGTGCTACCGTCTCGTCTCGGGCGCTCCCGACGACACGGCCCGCCTGCTCGAGGAGGAAATCGCGAAACCATGACGCTCTCGGTCAACGACCGCGCCCGGGCCCTCGCGACGTTCCGCGCGGTTTCCGTCCGTCTCATGGAAATGACGGCCGCCTGGACGCCCACGACTCCCGAAATGGAGGTCAAGGTCATGTTCGGCCGCCACATCTGGGACTTTGCGCGGCAGGCCGACGCCCTCGGTCACCGGACATTCGAGCTGCGGCATCCCGAGCAATGGAACCTTCAGCCGGTCGAGCCTTTCCGCCGCCTGCTCGACGAGGTGGCTGCACGGGAGGACACGCCCGGGCGCCTGGCGGCCCTCTACGACGCCCTCGTGCCCGGCCTCCTGCGGCGGTACCGGGAGTACCTCGATGCGACCGACGGACTGCTCGACGCGCCCTCGGTCGACCTCGTCTCGAGGAACGCGGCCGATCTCGTCCGCCAGCGGGAAGACGCGGTCCGGCTGCGCGCCGAGCATGGAATCCCGGCGGCTCCCGTTCGAGGACCTGGCGCGGCGCGAGACGTCGATGACGACGATCGTCGCGCCCGAGACGGCGGTGTGAGCGTGAAGACGATCGGAAGCTTCGAGTTCGGCGGCCTCTCGCTGCGCGAGGAGCCCGCCCGGGACGACTGCTTCCGCGTCGTGCGCAACGACGCCGAGATGCGGACCTTCGGCGACACGGGCGAGCTGGCGCGCCGCGAGGCGGTGCACCGCCACATGTCCAACGAGATCACGTCGATCGACATCGCCGCGCAGTGCCTGGCGGAGTTCCCGGACGCGCCCTGGGGCCTTCGGATGGAGCTCGCGCGGCAGTGCTGGGACGAGTCGCGGCACGTCGCGGGCCTCGAGCGGCGGCTCAACGAGATGGGCGGGCACAAGGGCGAGTTCCCGATCTCGACCTTCGAGTGGAACGTCACGTGCGCGATCGACAACCTGCCGGGCCGGCTGGCGCTCGCAGAACCGGACCTTCGAGGCCGGGGCCCTCGACGTCGTCGGCGGCAACATCCAGGGCTGGCGCGCTCTGGGCGACAACGAGACGGCCGACGTGCTCGACGCCATCCTCGCCGACGAGGTCCAGCACGTCCGCTTCGCCAACCGCTGGCTGAAGACCTACATCGAGCAAGACCGGCGGACGCTGTTCAAGATCGCCGCGGCCGTGCGCTTCGTCGCGCAGGCCAACGCCGTGTTCCAGGTCGGCCGGCGCGGACCCCGGCCCCGCGGGCAGCTCAGCCGGCGCCGGCAGTCAACATCGCGGACCGCAAGCTGGCCGAGTTCACCGACGACGAGGTCCAGGAGATCCTGCGGCAGGCGGGATTTCGGTCGCTCGCTGCCCGAGCCGGCAGAAGGCCCGCCCGCGTGAGCGACCCCGGCCTCGATCCGGCGCTCTTCGGCCCGAACCCGGCGCGCGACGCCCGCTTCGAGGTCCGGGACGTTCGTGCCGAGATGGCGAACTTCTCGGAGGACGACCCCGAGCGGACGGTCGAGTTCCTCCACCGGCAGATGAACGAAGAGGTCGACGGCCTGGAGATGTCGGCCCGCAACCTCACCGATTTCCCGGACGCCGCCTGGGGTCTGCGCCTGGCGATCGCGCGGCAGTGCTCGGACGAGGCGCGCCACGTCGACATGTTCCGCCGCTGCTTCGAGGCGCGCGGCGGCCGGGTCGGGCAGTACCCCGTCCTGAACTTCCAGTACCGGATCATCACGAGGATCGACTCGCTGATCGGCCGGCTGGCGGTGCAGAACCGCAGCTTCGAGGCGGCCGGGCTCGACGCCATCCAGCAGGAGATCCTGGTTCGAGTCGCGCTCGAGCGGCGAGACGGACCTGGCGGAGCTCTTCGACGCCCAGCTCGCCGACGAGGTCCAGCACGTTCGCTACGCCAACGCGTGGATCCCGAGGCTGAAAGAGGAACGGGGACCCCGGGCGCTGCTCGATCTTGCGCACGCCGTCGCCGTCGCCGACCGGGCCATTCGTCAAGTCGCCGGGGAGAGCGCGACGGTCTTTCCGATAGCGGAAGAGATTCGCCGGGAGGCGGGCTTCACCGAAGAGGAGATCGAGGCAGCCAGGGTCCTCATCGCGCGGTTCGAGCCGGCTCCCGGAGCGTAGCCAGGCGCCGCGAGGCGATCGCCTCCCAGTCGACGAACAGCAGCAGGCCCGGCAGCCCCAGGAAGACGACCCCGAAGATCGGAACGATCGCGAGGTGCCCGAGGAAGGCCAGCGGCACGATCCAGCGCGCCGCCCTCGGGTAGAAGAGCGCCACGGGAATGCCCAGGTCCATCAACACCCCACCCAGGGCACCCAACCCGCACAGGACGGGGTGGCCGACGAAGACGTGCGCCCAGGGCGGGACGACGTCTGGAAACATCATGTTCAGGACGAGGCCTTCGAAATTGCGGGCCGTCGCCCAGGCCGGGCCGACGGAAACGAGCTTGCTGATTCCGGAGAGCAGATAGATCGAGGCGAAGCACACCTGGATCGCAGCCAGAGGCCAGCGCCATTCGGGTGACGGCGCCGAATGGACACGGGGAGCTTCGGCGAACGCGAGCAGGAACAGTGCGAGCACGGGGACCGTCTGGCCGTGGAAGAACGGTCCGCCGCTGGAGAACAGGATGTCCGTCAACGGCGCGAAGTGGTACAGCAGGATCGCGGCTGTCAGGCAGCTTGCGCGCGGCCAGAGGCCGAAGAAGGAAGCCGCGAGCGCCGCGCCCAGCAGCGCGTAGAGCGCCCGCTCGGCCGACAACGGGAGGCCGACGATCAAGAATCGCAGTTCGAGGCCGCGGCCGACGCCGGACCAGAACGCGGCGGGCCACGCCAGGACCTCCGGAAGGCCGGGGCGAGAGAGCGTCAGCCAGAGAGCGCTGCCGCTCACGATGGCGCGGGCGGCGATCACGCCGATCGGGCCGGAGGGCCGGAACCAGAAGCGCTCCCAGGCGGCTGCCAGTCTTGCCGTCATCTCGGGGGGTGCTCGAAAAGGAGCTGTCGCGACGACGAGAGTCTTGTCCCGGGCGAACTCATCCAGTCGCCAGGAGACTCGGTAGACGCGCAGGGCCGCGAAGGGCTGCGCCGGAAAGCCTTCCGCGGGCGGAGGGAGGTGCATGTCCGGGGCGGTCAGGGGGCCGAGCAGCCGCTCGTTGCCAACCCTGAGGCCTTCGCCGCGGCGGCGGCGCGCGTCCTCGGCGCGAAGAAAGAGAAAAGAGAGGACGCTCGCGCGCTCGGCCGGCGAGGCGCTCGGTTCGCGGAGCTCGAACCAGCCCATGATGTCCTCGGGATAGAGAGGCGACCACGCGTAGGGGTCGATCTTCCACTCGCGTCCCTCGATGTCCACGCCGCGGAAGGCGATCATGCTCCGGAGGACGTGGTGATCTCGGGCGTCGGCGGCCATGAGCCGATAGGGCGAGAACGGCCAGGCGTCCACCTGCGTGGCGGCGACGAGGGCGTACGCCAGAAGCAGGGTGGCGAGCAGGGCGTCGATGCGACGCCTCCGGGCCCGCGGCTCGCGAGCTCTGGCCACGGCAAGGCCCAGGAGCAGAAAGAGGACGAAGGGCGGGCGCGCACCGCTTGCGCGGCGTCGGGCGAGAGGGACGAACGGATCGAGGAGAACAATCCGCCGGATGTTAAACTCGATCCGCCGGTCCGTATGACACTTCGAGAGGTCGCTGCGGGGATTCCCAGGGGTTGGATCCAGTCCCCACGTTACGACTTGTCGCTGCTCGCCCTGTCCCCACTGCTCGGCCTCGTCATCTGCGGGTTCGCCGGCTGGGTCGACCCGTATGTCCTCTCGGGTGCGAGCCTCTTCGTTCTCGGCATGCCGCACTACCTGTCCACGTACACCTTCGCCATGGGGGACGCCAACCGGGCCTACTACAGGACGCGGCGGATCGCCTTCTTCCTGGGCCCGATCCTGGTGGTCGGCTTCCTGACGGCGGCCCTGCGTCTCCATTTCTACCTTCTTGTCGCGGTCGTCGTCGACGGCTGGAACGTGTTCCACGTCTCCCGGCAATCGAGCGGTATCCTCTCGGTCTACCGCCACATCGGAGGCGGCGACAACCGGTCCGAGAAGTGGCCGGCGGCCCTGGCTCTCCTGGCCGCCGGCGCGGGCCTCTACTCGGTGCATATCGCCAAACAGCCGAGCTTCACGTACTACTTCGGGTTTCTGCCGTTTGCCGTGACTCCCTGGCTCGGGCCCGCGCTTCTTGGCGCATCCGTCGCGGCGCTCGCCGTGCTCCTCGTCCGGATGGCCCGCCGAAAAACTCGCGTTGCCGCGTCGGAGTGGGTGTTTCTCGGTTCCTCCCTCGTTCTCTTCGGGCCCTACGTCCTGCTGGACAGCCGCAGCACGGCGACATCGGCCATGCTGGCAGGCCACTACGTGCAGTACCTCGGCCTGATCTGGCTCCTGAATCACCGCAAGTACACGGCGGAAGAAGGCACGACGGCCCAGCGGTTCCTGGCGGGCGTGAGCCGGCGGCCGTATCGGATCCTGATTTTTCTGGGTGTTCTCGTCGCATCGACCTCGCTGGTCGACCGGGCGGTGCATTTCGCCAACGCCACGGCCTTCCACACCTGGCTCCTGAACGTCGTGGTCCTGCTCCACTTCTACTTCGACGGCCTGTTCTGGGCCTTCAAGCGCCCGTACGTCCGGCAGTCCGTGGGGCCCTACCTCGCTCCTCCCGAGCGCGCCCTCGCCGCGGCGTAGCCGGTGCTCGAGCTGGCATCGGGAGAACGGCTCGAAGCGGTCGCCGACGTCTGGAGGAGAACGCGGCGGGAGATCGAAGCGCGATTCGGCGGCCGAAGCATGCGCCCCTCCATCGAGCCCGGGGAGGACCTGCGCATCGCGTGCGGCGATCCCGTTTCCGTCGGCGACGTCGCCGTGCTCGTTTCCGGCGGGCGAGTCATCGTGCATCGCGTCGTCGCGCGCGAGAAGGGCTGGCTCATCACCCGCGGGGACGCGGGCGCGCTGCCCGACGTGCCGGTTCCCGCGGAAGCCGTCGTCGGGAGGGTCGCCGGAGTGCGGCGTTCCGGCGAATTTCGGGAGCTCGAACCCGCGCCCGACTCGGTCACCCGGCGCGCGGCGCGCTCGGCCTGCGTCCTCGCGCTGCGGGTTTCGCCGGGCGCGGCAAGCTTTCTCGCCCGCTGCCTGTGGGCCCTTCGCCGCTTTCTCGTGGCGTATCCCGCCGCGGCGCGGCGTCGTCTAACCGGGTCGGCTTCGGACGGTCAGGAGGAGGCCTAAGCCGCCGAGCCAGCCGCCCAAGGCGGCAAACGGGACCCACTCGGAGGAGGGCAGGTGCAGGCGTTGAAAAATGCCGTGCGCCTGGAGTCCCCAGACGAGCCCCAGAAGCACGAAGAAGATCCCCGCGGGGCGTGACAGCGCGCCGCACCGGTAGAGGTGCCAGGACAGCAGCGCGGCTCCCGCCGAAAGGAGCGCCGCCGCAACGAGCGAATAGCCGACGTCGTACCGCACCCAGGCCTCGGCCGAGAGCCGGAGCGACCGTCGAGCCTCCTCGCTCGACGAGGCATTGAACGCCTCCCCGTACGCGCTGACTGCAGTCGCGTGGATCAGGCCGACCATGGTCATGATTCCGAGGCCGGCGCCGAGCGATCCGCCGCCGAGGAACCCCAGGCGCGTGCGCGGCCCCAGGAAAGGAATTGCCAGCGCTGCAGCAGCGCCGAGAGCATAGCCGGCCACGGAGACCTGGTGAATCGGGATCCAGAGCGGGTGGGAGGAGAGCTGGCCCCATTTCTCGAGCCAGTCGTGGCAGGTGTTGTTCGGGTGGAAGACGGGGATCGCCGCGAGAAACAGCCCGGCGACGAGCAGGAGGGGAGCGACCAGGTGGAACTGGCGGTCGGAGGATGTGTTCGTCATGGGCCTGGCGGCGCCGGATCGTGGCATGCGTGGCCCCGCCCGTCAAGCAGCGGGGCATTGCGCCCTGGATTGAGAGAATGGTCTATTTGACGGCGTGGCTTCCGTTGTCGATGCGTGGAGGCGGCTCGGTCCGGCCGGCCTGGTCGGCAGGGCCTGGGAGCGGTCGATCGGCCGGGTCTTCGACATTCGCTTCGTGATCGAGTGGGCGCTGGACACTCGCGGCGCGCAGTTTGCGCCACTGACAGGATACCGTTACGAGCGTGGCGACACGGCAGGGCGGTCGGAGACAGCGGGGGCGGCCGCGCGGCTCCTCGGCGTGCGGCTCGACGATCGCCTCGGGTTCGACCTCTTCGTGGCTGTCGATCCACAGGGCCGGGTCGCCGCCTGCACCTGGAACGATCCGCCGCGAGACGGAGAGGCGCGTCATCGGGGGGTCGCGGTGGACTCGGAGCATCGCGGTCGCGCGCTCGGCGGCAGCCTGCTGCTCTTCCAGGCGCGGGAGCTGTCGGGGGCCGGCGTTCAGAGGGTCCTCTACCGCACCGCCATCGGGAATCGGGCCTCGCGGCGGATGTTTCACCGCATCGGGGCCGGCTGGAGCGGCGTCAAGGCGCTTCTCGTCGTCTTCGGCCGGAGGGTGGCGGTGAAGACTCTCTCCGGCCGCGCGGAAGGGTTCTTTAAGCGCCGCTTCGAGCGGGAGCGCAGCCAGGTGCTCGGTGGCTAACGCCCCTGCCGGCGGAAGCCGGATCGTTCGGCTGCTCAAGGGCTACCTCATGGCGGTCGGGGCGCTCACGACGGTCGTCGTGATCTGGCTCCTGACGCCGCTGCCCCTGGTCTTCGACGAATCGCTCGTCGTGAACGATGCGCCGGTGCCGTCGGCCGCGATCGTGTGCCTGGGGGGCGGGACGATCCAGGGGCTGCCTGGGGCTTCCGGCTGGGCGAGGATCGCGACGACGCTGCGGCTCTACCGGGCCGGCTTCGCGCCGGTCGTCCTCTTCTCGGGAGGAGCCGGCCATCCCGGCCTGTCCGAGGCCGAGATCTATGCCGAGGCGGCCCGGTCGCTCGGGCTGCCGGTCGACGCGATCCGAATGGAGATCAGCTCGGCCGCCACCTTTGAGCATCCGAAGCGGCTCCTGGACGCGGATGTTGTTAAAGAGCACGGGGGCCGGACGGCGCCTCTCATCGTGGTGACGAGCCCGTATCACGGCCGCCGGGTCCAGGCGGTCTTTCGGAAGGCGGGGTACACGGGAGTGCGGATCGTGACGGCGTGGGGCCGCCCCTCGAACTGGATTCACGGCGACGACGACGTCGCTCGCACTTTTGGTCAGCAGCTCTGGGGGCGCACAACCCAGCTTCTCTACACGGCCCGCGAATGGGTGGCGATGGGCTACTACAAGATCCGAGGCTGGATCTAGTAGTCCGCTCTGGCGCGACGGGCCGGCCTTCGGGGGCACTCGCGTCTGGGCGACCCCGTCGGCGTTTCTCGGTCGCAGTCCCGGCCGGGGCTCACACTGAGGCAGGAGACTGTCAGCCCGACGGCGGGCTGCCCTGCGGGACCCGGCGGCCGAGAAGCTATCTGCCGCGGAGCGGCCCCGTGTCCCCGGCTAGAAAATTTGATTGGCCGCGAACCGGCCGGTTCAGTGTCCTACTTGATGGTGGTGATGACCCAGGTGTCGCCGCGCTTCTCGAGGTGGAGCGAGCGGTTGCCTTCGACATGCTGCTCGGTGCCGACCTGCGGAACGAACGCCCGGCGCTCGAAGCAGGAGACGTCGGCCGAGGCTCCGCTGATGCTGGCCGGCTGGCAGTCGAGCTTGAGCGACTGAGACTTGAAGTTCTGCCAGGCGGCCGAAACCTGCTGCCGCCGCTCCGGCGTCAGGCCAACGTAGACCTTCGCATAGAGATCGAGATCCATGCTGTTCTGCGCCTTCTCGTACGAGCGAAGGGTCTCGGTGATCCGGTCCTGGTCCGAGACCGTGACCCGAACGGGAGGCGCGGTCGCTGGCGGCCGAGGCTCGACGACGGGCGCTGTCGTGGGACGGACAGGGGGCTCCGCCCTCGCCGTCGGCTGGACCGAGGCGATCGTCTCGGTCGGCCTCGCCGACACAGCAGCGCCGGCGGCCGTCACCTCGGCCGAGTGGTAGAGCTGGGCGGCGGTCTCGAAGGCGACCTGCGCCGCACCGTAGCTGGCCTGGTCGAAGAGCCTCTGAGCATCCCGCTCCTGGGCGCGGGCCTGTTCGTACGGGTTCCTGGCCAGCTCGGCGGCGCGTCCTCGCTCGGCCTTTTCCCGCGCGCGCGCGGACCGGCCTCTCGCCGCTTCGGCCGGGGCCTTGAGGCGCGACGCTTCGGCGCCGGAAGGAGGCGCGGCGGTGGCGGCGGATGTGGGCTCGACCTTCGGCGCCTCCGTCGGCTCCGCGGCCGCCGCGGTCGGGACGGCTGCCGCCGAGGTCACCCGCGGCTGCTCGGCCGGCTTGGGCGCTGGCGGCCGGGCCGGCTCGGGCTTCGGCCGCAGGACCAGGTAGCCGGCCGCGCCGAGAACGAGGACAGCCGCTCCAATGAACAGCGGCGCTTTCGATTTCGGGGGAGCCGGCTTTGTCGGGAAAGGACGCGTCGGCCTTTCGTCGGCAGGATGCCCTGTCGAGCCAGGGGGCAACGGCGGCGGAGTGGAGCCAGGGTGGACGACCGTGGGGTCGGTCATGCTGACAGGCGGCGGCAACGGTGTCAGTCCGCTCGCCTTCATCGGGGTCGGCGTCGTGACCGCGCGGAACTGGCGGTCGAGACGGTCCTGTGCGCTGCCGGTCACGGATTCGGCCGGGGGAAGCGGCGTCACGCTGAAGTTGGAGATCATGCGCATCGTTGCGTCGCTTTGATCCACATTTCCGACTTCGGCCCTCATGCGGAGGATCTCGCGGTCGAAGTCGTCGGCGGAGGTGAACCGGTCCTCGCGCTTCTTCTCGAGAGCCTTCATCACGGCGGCACGCAGGGGCTCCGGAACGCGGCCCGCCGGGTCCGTTTCGGAGAAGGGCGTGGGCGCATTGAAGAGGTGAGCCGCGAAGAGCTCCCGGGGCGTCTCGCCGCGCAGGGGGCGCTGTCCGGTCAGCATCTCGTAAAGCACGATGCCGAGCGAGTAGAGGTCGCTGCGGCCGTCGAGGGCCTCGCCCTTGGACAGGCCCCCGAGCTGCTCCGGCGAGCAGTACTTCACCTTGCCGAGAAAGACGCCCGTCGACGTCATTTCGACCGTCTTGTCGAGGGCCTTGGCGATGCCGAGGTCGATGACCTTCACCCTCGGGGCGCCTTCCTCGTCGCGCGTCAGCATGAGGTTGTCGGGGGCGACGTCCCGGTGGACGATGTTGCGCCGGTGCAGGTAACCGAGCGCCAGAAGCGTCTGGTGGGCGATCTCGAGGGCCAGCGGGATCTCGGGCGGGCCCCGTCGACTTGATGATGTCGGCCAGCGTGACGCCGTCGATGAATTCCATGACGATGTAGGAAGTCCCGTCGGAGTCGAGAGCGAAGTCCAGGACCGCCCCGATATTCGGGTGCTTGAGCTTCGTGACGGTCTTCGCCTCCTGCACGAAGCGCTTCTTCATCTCCTCGTCTTCGCCGATCTGGGGGCGCATGACCTTGATCACGCGGACCTCGTCCAGGAGTCGGTGACGGACCTTGTAGATGGCGCCCATCCCGCCCTCGCGGATCTTCCCGAGGATCTCGTATTTGCCCTCGATGAGCGTTCCCACGGCAAGGCGATGGACCTCCGAACGAGAGAGGCAACGGATTGTATCGTGCTGTCGAGTTCCGTCGCGGGAAACGGCCGTCTCTGGTTACAATCAAGGCAATGGCAGCCACGACAGCCGGGACAGCAGGCGAGGCGGTCCCCGGAACGGCAGTCGCCGCGCTGCTGACGACAGCGCGGCCGGCCCAGTGGGTCAAGAACCTGGTCGTGCCGCTGCCGTTTCTCTTCGGCGGCGCGCTCGCGCGGCCCCAGGGTTGGACGCTGGCGGCCGCGGGGGTTGCGATCTTCTGCGCCGTGGCGAGCGCCATCTATTTCGTCAACGACGTGCGGGACCGCGAGCGCGACGCGGCGCACCCGGTCAAGCGTCACCGGCCGCTGGCCGCCGGACGTCTGGCCCCGGCGACCGGCGATCGCGGCCGCGGTGCTTCTCGGCGTGGGGGGGCTCACGGCGGCCTTCGTGCTCTCAACGGGCTTCGGCAATTGGTGCGCCCTGTACGCCGGCCTGATGGTCTTCTATTCGATCGGGTTGAAGGACGTGCCGTTTCTCGAGGCGCTCATCGTCGCTGCGGGCCTGCCGCTGCGGGCGCTGGCGGGAGCGTCCCTGGCGGGGCTTCCGGCTTCGCTCTTCCTCATGGGCTGCGCGTTCCTGCTCGCCCTCTTCCTGGTCGTCGGCAAGCGCCAGTGGGAGCTGCAGCACGCCGGACACGCTTCTTCCTCGGAGCACCGGGCCGTTCTCGCCACGTACCACGCCGACGGCCTCGACTTCGTCTTCGTCCTCACCGCGCTGACGACGGTCGCCGCCTACGCGGTGTACAGCGTCATCCCCAGCACCCAACAGATCCACGGCGGCCGTTCGTTCGCCCCGACGATCCCCTTCGTCGTGCTCGGAATCGCCCGCTACATGCGCCTGGTCTACCGGAGGGGCGGGGGTGGCAACCCGACGCGCGCGCTGCTGATCGACGACCCGTGGCTGCTGTTGGTGGTCTTCGGATGGGTTCTGACGGCCGGATGGATCATCTATGGCCGCTGAGAAACAGCCGCGCCTCGGCGTGGCGTTCCTCGCCTACAACGAAGAGGAGTTGATCGCGAAGACCGTGCAGGAGGCCGTGACATCGCTCTCGCAGGTTCCGGGCCTCGACTGGCGCGTCGTCGTCGTCAACGACGGGAGCCGGGACAAGACGGGCTCGATCGCCGACGGCCTCGCCAGGAAGGATTCCCGGGTGCTCGTCGTGCATCACGACGGGAACAAGGGCTACGCCGTCGCGACCGAGACCGCGCTGCGCAACACTCCCGGCGATGTCGTGATGGTCGTCGACGGCGACGGCCAGCACACGATGGCCGACGCGCCGGCGTTTCTGTCCGCGATCGACGCCGGCGCCGACGTCGTCTTCGGCTGGAAGAAGGAGCGCCACGACCCGTTCTTTCGGCTGATTCTCTCGAAGGGCCTGAACACGCTGTCGCGGTGGGTCCTCGGGTCCCCTCTCCACGACATCAACGGCGGCTGCCGGGCGTTCCGACGGGACGTGGCGCGGCGCATCGAGATCCGGCACCGGATCAATTTCGTCGGCGACGAGATCTTCGCCCGGTGCCGGATCGCCGGCTGGAAGGTCTCCGAGGTCGTGGTTCGCCACTTCCCCCGCGAGGCGGGCCAGTCGATCCACCGGCCGTGGAAGATGGCGGGCACGATCGTTCGGGTGGTCCGGTACCTCTTCGATCTTCGGGAGGAGATCGCCCGCGCGGACGCTTTGAAACGGGTGGTCGCGGCTCGATGAAGGGAACCGTCATCCTCGGCGCCGGCCCGACGGGTCTCGGCGCCGCTTACCGGCTCATCGAGCGAGGCGAGAAGGACTTCGAGATCTACGAAAAAGCGCCGCGCGTCGGCGGCCTCGCCACGAGCTTCGAAGACCCGAAGGGATTCACCTGGGACGTCTCGGGCCACATCATCTTTTCGGGATACCCCTACTTCAACGCCTTCCTCGACAAGATGCTGGGCAAGGACGGCGTGCGGCGAATCGACCGGGAGAGCTGGATCAAGTTCGAGGACCGCTACGTCCGGTACCCCTTTCAAAACCACCTCTCGTCCCTGCCCGAAGAGGCCATGCTCGAATGCCTGGTCGGCCTCGTCGAGTCGCAGACGATCGACCGGAACCGCGCGTTCTCAGAACTTCGAGGAGTGGGTGCTGGCGAAGTTCGGCGCGGGTGTCGCCAAGCACTTCATGAACCCGTACAACCTCAAGGTCTGGTCGACACCCTTGAACAAGATGGGCTTCTACTGGATTGCCGAGCGCGTGGCGGTCGTCGACTGGAAGAAGGCCCTCGAAACGACGCTCCTGCCCAAGGTGACTGACTGGGGACCGAACGCGACCTTCGGCTATCCGGCAACCCGGGGCACGCTCGGCCTCTGGCTCGCGGTCCTGCCGCACATCGGAGACCGCGTGCGTTTGAGGAAGCGCATGATGTCCGTCGACGAGGACAAACGCGAGGTCACTTTTGCCGACGGCTCGACGCGGCACTACGACCGGCTCCTGACGACCCTGCCTCTCGATGTCTTCGTCCCGCGGTTGAAGCACGCCCCGGATAGCGTGCGCGGGGCGGCGAAGAAGCTGATGTTCAACCGTCTCTTCACCGTCGGCGTGGGGCTGAACCGCCCGTCGCCCTCGAACAAGAACTGGATCTACTTCCCGAACCCGAAGACGCCGTTCTACCGCATGACGTACCTGTCGAACTACTCTCCCCAGATCGTGCCGGGGGGCGACACGTCGCGCTACTGCTCGCTCCTGACCGAGACGACGTATTCGCGCTTCCGAAACCTCCCGCCGGGAGACTTCCCGAAGGCCGTGCTCGAGGGACTGGTCGACGAGGGCATCCTCGAGCGCAAGGACCTCGCCTCCGTGGCGTCCCTGTACCTGATCCACGCCGGCCACGCCTACCCGATCCCGTCGGTCGACCGCAACGAAGCGCTCGAGATCATCCAGCCCTACCTCGAGTCGAAGCAGATCTACTCCCGCGGCCGCTTCGGTTCCTGGAAGTACGAGATCGGCAACCAGGACCATTCCCTCATGCAGGGCGTCGAGCTCGTGGACCGGTGGCTCGACGGCTCCGACGAGAAGGTCTTCCGAAGTTGAGCGGCCACTCGCTATGACAGAGAAGACGCAGCACGGCCTCTCCGTCGTCGTGCCTGTCTACAACAGCGAGGCAACGCTCGATCGCCTGATCGAGGGCCTCGCGCGCGTCCTGCCCGGGGCGGCGCCGGCCTTCGAAGCGGTCCTCGTCAACGACGGCAGCCGGGACGCCAGCGGCAAAGTGGCCGACGCTCTCGCGGCGCGCTATCCGTGGGTGCGGCCGATTCACCTGTCCCGCAACTACGGCCAGCACAACGCCACTCTCTGCGGCGTGCGCGCGGCCCGCTACGACGTCACCGTCACGATGGACGACGACCTGCAGCACCCGCCCGAAAACATCCCGCTGCTGCTGGCCAAGCTCGCCGAGGGGCATGACGTCGTCTACGGAACGCCGGAGACGACGACGCACGGGTTCTTCCGGGATCTCGCCTCGGCGATCACGAAGCTCGCCTTGAAGAGCGCCATGGGTGTCGACACCGCGCGGGGCGTCTCCGCGCTCCGGGCTTTCCGGACGGACCTGCGGGAGGCCTTCGCGGCCTACCGCAGCCCCTTCGTCTCGATCGACGTCCTGCTGACCTGGGGAACGACGCGCTTCACGGCCATCGCCGTCCGGCACGAGCCGCGCCCGTCGGGCGAGTCGAACTACACCTTCCGGGCGCTCGTGCGCCACGCGGTCGACATGATGACCGGGTTCTCGACGCTGCCCCTGCAGCTGGCCAGCATGGTCGGCTTCTCGTTCACGCTCTTTGGCGGCCTCGTGCTGGCCTGGGTCCTCGGGCGCTATCTCGTCAGCGGCGAGAGTGTCGCCGGCTTCCCGTTCCTGGCCTCGATCATCGCCATCTTCGCGGGAGCGCAGCTCTTCGCCCTCGGCATCATCGGGGAGTACCTGGCTCGGATGCATTTCCGGTCGATGGAGAGGCCGACCTACGTCGTGCGCTCCGATTCCCTGGGGCGATGACGGAGCCCGTCCCGTTCAACCGTCCGGGCCTGGCGGGCCGGGAGTTCGAGTACGCGGCCGACAGCCTCCAGCGCGGGCACATCTCCGGCGACGGCTTCTACACGAAACGCTGCCACACCCTTCTCGAGCAGGCGGTCGGGTCGGGCAAGGCGCTGCTGACGACCTCCTGCACGCACGCGCTCGAGATGGCGGCCCTGCTGCTGGAGCTCGGCCCGGCGACGAGGTGATCGTGCCGTCGTTCACGTTCGTGTCGACGGTCAACGCCTTCGTGCTGCGCGGCGCCCGGCCGGTCTTCGCCGACATCCGGCCCGACACGCTCAACCTCGACGAGAGGCAGCTCGAAGCGCATCGCGACGCCGCGCACGAAGGCGATCGTCGCCGTCCACTACGCCGGCGTGGGCTGCGAGATGGACGCGATCCTGGCGCTTTGCCGCGCCCGCGGGGCATCGCCGTCGTGGAGGACAACGCCCACGGCCTGTTCGGGAGCTAGCGCGGGCAAGGCGCTCGGGACCTTCGGCGCGCTCGCGACGCTCTGCTTTCACGAGACGAAGAACATCACGTGCGGCGAGGGCGGCGCGCTGCTCGTCAACGACCCCTCCCTCTTCGAGCGCGCCGAGATCGTGCGCGAGAAGGGCACCGACCGCAGCCGCTTCTTCCGCGGGCAGGTCGACAAGTACTCGTGGGTCGACCTGGGATCGAGCTACCTGCCGTCCGACTTGCTCGCGGCCTTCCTGCCGGCGCAGCTCGAGGCAGCGCGAGGAGATCCAGTCGAGCCGGCGGCGCGATCTGGGAGACCTACTCGGACGGGCCTCGCGGACTGGGCCGAGCAGCGCACGGCGTGCGGCTGCCGCACGTGCCCGCCGACTGCGAGCAGCCGTTCCACATGTTCTACCTCCTGATGCCGTCGCTGGCGGAGCGGCAGGCCCTCATCGCTCACCTGAAGGCGCCGGGACATCCTGGCCGTTTTCCACTACCTGCCGCTGCACCTCTCGCCGATGGGTCGCCGGTTCGGCGGGCGCAAGGTCGGAGACTGTCCCGTGACCGAGAGCGTCTCGGACCGGCTCGTGCGTCTTGCCGTTCTACAAGGACCTCTCCGAGTCGACCAGGAGCGGGTCATCGAGGCGTCCGCGACTTCGCGAGTTAGAATCGACTCCTCGTGCAATCGTCCTCGCCGACAACCTTCCCCTGGAAAGGGAGACGCCGGGATGGGGGACCGTCGCCCTCCTGCCCTGGGACGTCGAGATCTTTTCGGTTTCGCCGTGGCGACTGGCGGCCGGGGAACGCCCGCGAGATCGCGCGCGCGGCAGACGGACTTCGCGGAACGGCTGGACCGATGGGCGCGAGCGGGGCGTCGAACTCGTGGGGTGCCGCCTTTCCGGTGCCCGATCGCGGGCTCGTTCGGCCCTGCTTCGGGGCCCGGATTTCGATTCGTCGAGGCGAGCGTTGCGCGCCAGCCTCGCCCCGCTGACGAGCGATCGGCTGTCCCGGGCTTCGATCCCCGTTCGGCCGGCTGTCCCGAGGACCCGAGCGGCTTCTCGCGATCGCCGGCCTCGGCCTTCGATACGGGCCGCTACCACGCCGACCCGCGACTGCCCCGCGAGCTGGCCGATGCCCGATACCGTTTCTGGCTCGAACAACGCGCTCGCCCGTCCGACGCCGGGGACGCGCGTCTTCGTGCTCGGTGAGCCGGGACGGCCGATCGGGTTCTTTCACGTCGAGGTCGAAGCGGGCGATGCCGCCGATCTGCGGCTGGCGGCGGTGGACGCGCGCCGAACCCGGGGTCGCCGGCTATGCCCTCTATTCCGGCGTGCTGTGCGCCTCGCCGCCGAGGGCGTGCGGCGGGTGACGAGGCCCGTTGACTCCGCCACAAACACGGCGGTCGTCAATCTGGACGCCGCCCTGAACTTCCGATTCGCTGCTCCCGAGATCGTGATGCACTGGCATTTCACCGGCCGCTCGTCATCTGCTTCCGATCGCCCGGGATCGCGGCGAGCTGGCCAGGCCATGGATAGGGGCCGGCTCCTCGAGATCGTCATCGCGGCGGTTCGCGACTACGCCGTCTCGCGCGACGCGCAGCCGCGACGCCGATTTCGCCTTCCACAGTCCTCGTCGGGCCGGACGGAGCCTTCGACTCGATCGGACCTCGTCTCCGTGGTCGTGGCCCTGGAGCAGGAGCTCGGGAGGCCCATGGCCTCGCCGTCTCCCTGATGGACGACCGCGCGATGGCGAGCGAGCGGAGCCCATTCCGCACGCCCGAAACGATGGCCGACTACATCCTGGCCCTCGCGCGGGGCGCCGGACTCGTGACGGCGAGCGACACGACTCCGGTGATGCTCGTCACCGGGGCGCGCAAGGGAATCGGCCGGAGCCTGGCCGAGCGGTTTGCGGGCCGCGGATTACGCGGTCGTCGGGTGCTCGCGGGGGCCTCGGACCTGGCGGCTGCCGGCTACACGCACATTCGGGCCGACGTCGACCGACGAGAAAGAGGTCATGGCCCTCGTCTCCGAGATCGGCAAGCGCTTCGGCCGGCTGGACGCTGCCGTCAACAACGCCGGTATTGCCTCGATGAACCACGCCCTCCTGACGCCGGGCGCGACGGCCGAGCGGATTCTTCGCACCAACGTCCTGGGGACATTCCTCGTCTGCCGGGAGGCGGCCAAGCTCATGATGAAAGCCCGGCGCGGGCGCATCGTGAACCTGTCGACCGTGGCCGTGCCGCTCTCTCTCGACGGGGAGGCGGTCTACGCGGCGTCCAAGAGCGCCGTCGAGACCCTGACGCGCGTTCTCGCCCACGAGCTTGGGGGCTTCGGCATCACGGTCAACGCCATCGGCCCGGCGCCGATCGCGACCGACCTCGTGGCCTCGGTGCCGAAGGAGAAGATCGAGGCCTTGGTCGCCCGGCTGGCCGTCAAACGTCTCGGCACGCTGGAAGACGTCGGCCGGGCCGTCGAGTTCCTGGTCTCGCCGGAGACGGACTATTTGACCGGACAGACGCTGTACCTGGGAGGTCCGTAGGGCATGGACTGGCTCTTCGACAGGTTCCGGGAGGCGGGCCGGAAACCGTCGATCGTCTGGAGGGGCCGCTCCCACGACTACGCGTGGCTGCTGGAGAAGGTCGCCGCCGCGCGCTCCGAGCTCGAGTCACGCGGCGTTCTACCGGGCAGCGTCGTCGCTCTCGAAGGGGACTATTCGCCGAAGTCTGCGCCATGCTGCTCGCGCTCGTCGAACGGCGGGCGGTGATCGTGCCGCTGTCCTCGGCGGTCGAATCCTCAAAGCCCCGCTTCCATCGGATCGCCGAGGTTCAGTGGATCGTTCGCTACGGCGCTTCGGGCGAAGGCCCGGCCGCCTTCGAGCGGAAGGACGTCTTTCCCGAGAACCCGTTGACCCTCGCGCTCGCGGCCTCCGGCGCGCCCGGCCTGGTTCTCTT
>CAVUAN010000023.1:0-15678 GCA_963739435.1 uncultured Acidobacteriota bacterium | reverse complement strand
CTGATCACGAGCACGAGAAACACGGCCAGGACCACGTGAAAGCCGCGCCAGTAGTTCATCACCGTCTTCGCCGTCCGGAACACGGCCGCCTGCCGTTTCAACCGCAGGAGTCGCGTGATCATCGCGCTGAACTCGTGATGGTCGTCCCGCGTCGCGAAGTGAGACCGCGCGAGACGAGTGACAGGCGAACCCGGATCGCGTCCACGGGAAAGGAGAGGAGCGCCCGGAAGAAGCCCATGCCCTCGGGGGGATCCGCCGTCGCCTTCCGCAGGAGCCAGTGGATGTCCTGCGGCCTCCGGACTTTTTCCAGAAGAGGGTTCAGGCTTCCCCTGAGCTGTTCCATCCGGCTCCGGAGCTCCGTCAATTCGAGATAGTGGTCTCCGGCGATGGGAACCAGCCCGAAGAGAAAGCGCCCCACGAGCCCCGTCCCGACCACGCAGATCAGCGATGTGTAGCAGAGCGTCGCGACCGCGTTGTTCGAGCCGAAGGCCGAGTGAAAGAGGATCACGAGGGGGCTCATGACGCCGACGAAGACATGGAACGTGAGCCAGTGGCGGATCGGCTTGCGGCCCTTCAGCCGGCGCCAGTGTTTCCGCAGGGGGAGAAGGAAATTCGAGAGCATCACCACGGTGGCGACGACGCCGATGCCGTGCCCCCACGCCCCCCCCGGCTTGAGAGCCTTGTGCAGCGGTGAGTACACGCGTTGGGCGGTAGGGAGCCAGTAGTAGTTCCGTCCGACGTACCAGAGGCCCGCCAGGATGACGAGGCCGAGGACGGCGAGCGCCGTGCCCAGTCGGATGCGCTGGCGTTCCTCGGTCTTCTCGTCGATGAGGACCCGGGAGCTCGTCGAAACGGACTTCTTTTTCTTCGATTTCTCGATCGCCTGCCCGACGTGTCGCTGAATGGATACGCCGAGGCTCTTGAGGAACTCCGTGGGCAGAACGCCCCCGACGTTGATGACGACATAGTCGTTCGCGATCTCGGTCCTCTCTCCGGCGACGTCGAGCACCACCTTGTCCGGATGGATGGAGACGACGTTGGAGCTCATGATGGCGTTCACCCGTCGGTCCCGGATGAGCGTCTCGATGTTGTCCTTGTTTCGCTGCTTGGCCCTGCCGAAGGCAGGGGATCTGTACGAGATGCTGACCTCCGTCCCCGCTTCGGCGGCGACCATCTGGGCGATTTCGAGAGCCGAATCGCCTCCCCCCACGACGAGGACCTTCTTCCCGGCGTATTGCTCCGGATGCAGAAGGAGATAAGTCACCTTCGGAAGTTCCTCGCCGGGAACCTCCAGCTTCCGCGGAGTCCCCATCCGGCCGATGGCCAGGACCACCTTCTGGCATTTGATCTTGCCCTTGTCGGTCAGCACCTCGAAATTTCCGTCGTCGCCGTTGAGTTCGGCCACCTTGACGCCGTGGTGGATCTTGATCGCCGCCTTCCGGAGAGCCTCGCTGAACATCTCCAGCAGGGCTTCCTTCGAGATCAACGGCTTGCCGAACTTCCCGTAGTAGGGGAGATCGACGGTTTCCGTCATGACGAGCTTCTGCCGCGGGTAGTTGGCGATCGTTCCGCCGAGAGAGGTCCCCTGGTCCACGAGAACGAACGAGAGGCCCGCCTCTTTCATGGTCAGCGCCGCCGCGATCCCGGCCGGGCCCGCGCCGACGATGGTGGCGTGAACCTGTCCCACGGCCAGGGGCTTGAGGATGCCCTTGAAGCGGTGGCCCAGCTGCATCCCCTGCCTCACGGCGTTCTTGATGAGACCCATCCCGCCGAGCTCCCCGATGATGTGAACGCCGGCGCGGTTCGTCTCGAAGAACTCGTCGACCTCCGGCAGGTCGAGCCCGCGCTCGCTCGTGCCGAACACGAGCTTGATGGCGCCGACCGGGCATTCGAGCTCGCACCGGGAATGGCCGATGCAGTTTGCCGCGACGACGAGGGCGGCCCTCCCGTCGACGATGCCCAGGATGTCCCCTTCCGGGCAGACCTTGATGCACGAGAGGCTCCCGATGCAGGTGTTCGGGTCGATGACCGGGTGCAGCGAGGGGGGGAGGTGGAGCTCCTTCTCGATCGACGTCTTGAGGGTGTGCGTGTCCCGCGCCTGACGCCTCCTGCGGCGCAGGAAGAACAGGTAGATCCCCACGCCGACGGTGAGGAACGACGCGACGAGGACCGCCAGGTTCTGCAAGGCCTGCACCTCAGAGCAAAGTCAGAACTTCTTGCGAGGACGCCGCCCCACGAGGAAAGGATACCGTGCTCTCCGGGCCCTCGTCCCGAAAGTGGTGCGCTCCGTTACCACTTCCCGTCGTCGAACTCGATATGTTCGGCGGCACGAGGCCGTATGGAGCTCTCTCCGATTCTCGACGAGATCCTGCGAGGACGAGCGTCTTTCCTGCGGCGCCGTCATCGACGAGCTTGGCCGGGTCCTGATTCGCGTCGGGAACTTCGAGTCCTATCCCGCACCGGGTCTCGTCTCGTCTCTTCTCGGTCCGTCCGGAACGCCTCACGCAACCTACGCGAGCCTGGATGGGCAGCCGCTTCCCCAGATCTGGGCCGAGGGCGAGTACTTCGCCTTCATCGACCGGCCGACGGCCGGCATCGCAGTCGTCCTCTTCGGCGTTCCCGCGCGCCCCCGTCTCGCGTTTCTTCGGCGTCGCTCGGGAGAGCACGAGGCCAACGCGCTCCTGGAGCGTTCGAAACACGTCAGCCGCCGGCTCCGGGAGGCGTTCGCGCGCTAGTTCACGCTGAAAGCAGAGAACGCAGTTCGTGCAGCCGACCGAGCGCGGAGCCACTCTTCTCCCCCGGAGGAGGGCTGACCATTGACGATCAGGATCCGAAGCACCATTGTTGAACATGGGCTCGCCGGAGCGAATGAGGGCGAGCCGTCGGAGACGACGGACGATGATCGTCCTGCAAAGGGGAAAGTCGGTCCGAAAACGACGGGAGGTCATCTGTATCTCTGTCCAGCGGACGGAAAATGAAGACTCGTCCGGGAGACCCAAAATGCTCACTTCCTCTTCGACTCGAATCCGTCCCGCGTTCTTCGCCTGCGCCGCGCTCGCCGCGGCTCTCCTCGTAGTTCCTCGTGCAGCCAGCGCCGCAGGACATGGCGGCGGGCATGGCGGGGGAGGTGGCGGCGCAGGTCATTCCGGAGGCGGTGGGAGCCACGCAAGCGGCTCTCGCTCCTTTAGCCATGGAGGCGGCTCGTCCCACGGCGGCGGATCCCACGGCGGCACATACCACGGTGGTACGTACCACGGTGGCACGTATCACGGTGCCACGTACCGCGGTGGCACGTACCATGGTGGCGCGTACCACGGTGGCACTTACCGCGGTGGCTCATACCACGGTGGCGCGTACCACGGTGGCGCGTACCACGGTGGAGGGTGGCATGGCGGCCACTACTATTACGGCTGGGGCCACTACCCCTACTGGGGCTTGGGCTGGGGCTGGGCACCCTACTACTCCTCCTGGTGGTGGGGCGGTCCGAGCTTCTACGTCGTCACGGGCGACGGATACGGCGACGCCGTGGACACCACTCGCTATGACGACGAATGGAGCAGCCTCGACGCGCCCCTGCCTGCGAACGAGCGCGTCTCCGAGGAGAACGCGGACGTCCGCGCCGAGCCCCTGCCGCGACCCGCGGAATACCGCTCGCGCATGAGGTTCAAGGTCACACCCGCGGATGCCGCCGTCTACGTCGACGACAAGTAGCTCGGCGCCGGCGAGGACCTCGCCGCGAATACGCGCGGTGTCGTCACGATACCCGGCACGCACACGATTACCGTCGCACGCCCCGGCTACAAGACGAAGACCGTCGACATCACTGCGCGCATCGGCGTCCCGGTCGACGTCGTCGTCGACCTCGAGAGGTAAGCGGGACAGCCCCCGGCAATTGCCATTACCCCCTTACACGTTCAGACAGAGTGCCCGTCTGCGCTATTCGCTCAACCAGTCCTTCCGGATGGCCGCCTGAAGAGCGTCCGGGTCCTTCATTGGGGTGATGCGGAAGGTACGCTCCGTCCTCGCTCCGAGAACGACGTCGACTTCGCGGGTCCTGCCGCGGCGGGCCAGGAGGATCCGGACTGTTTCGCCGGGCTTGCTCGCCTTGAGAAGATCGGCCAGCTTCCGCCCGTCCGTGCGAGCGCCGTCGAGGGCGAGTATTTCGTCCTCCTTGCTGAGGCCGGCGCGGCTGGCTGGAGAATCCGGCTCGATCCGTGTGATGGCGAGTGAGTGATCCCGCTCCTCCGTTCCGGCCCCGAGGGCAGCGCCGGGCTGTTCCCGTGGTTGGACGTCGATCTCGAGGCCGGCCGGGGCGAAGTACCGGGCATAGTCGATATCGGCCGACGTCTTGACGTAGACGTCGAAGATCCCGGGAAGAGGCGCTCCGGCGATCCGCTCGCAAGCCTCCCGGAACTCTCCGTCCGTGAAGCCCCGCTTCTTTTCCTTGTAGAAGGTCCGATAGAGCGTCCTCATCACGTCGTCGAGCGACTTTTCGTTCTTCGTCTCCTCGCCTGATCGCGAGGTCGAGAAGCACCGCGAGTGCGCAGCCCTTGTCGTAGAACGAGACGCCTGTGTTCGTCTGATGCTCGTTGTGACCGAAGTATCCGCTCCACGCGTTGAAGCTCGACTCGGCCACGGATGTGTACCGGTGTCCGGTGTCGTTCTCGAGGCGCGAGAGGACCGTGCGGAGCCGTTCGAGATACTCCTCCGCCGAGTAGAACCCGCTTCGCAGGAGGATACGGTCCTCGTAGTAGACCGTGAAGCCCTCGGAAACCCAGAGCATGTTCGTGTAATTCTCCCGGTCGTAGTCGAAAGGGCCGAGGGCGACCGGTCTGATCCGCTTGACGTTGAAGTGGTGGAAGTACTCGTGGGAGATGAAGCTCATGACCTTCCTGTACTCGGCGAGGTCGCTCAGCTTGTCGCCGCTGAAGGTGATGACCTGCGAGTTCGAGGTGCTCGAGACCGCCGCCGCCCGGGCCGATGGCCATGAAGACGTAGTGCGTATACGGGAGCTCCCCGAAAAGGGTCGCCGCCGACTCGACCATGGCCTTGAGATCTGCTACGAAGCGGGGCCGATTGAAGCTCCCCAGCTCGCGGCCGACGAACTCGTGAGGGATGCCCCGAACCTCGAAGGAAAGGACCTCCTGGTTGCCGACCAGGATGGGCGAGTCATAGAGAACGTCGAAGTCGGGCGCGACGAAGGTGTGCGGCCGCCCTTCCACCGGCGCGAGGCCCGTCGAAACGCGTTGCCACTCCGGGGGCGCGGCGAGCGTGACGGTCACCCGACGCCCGATCCGGCCGGAGACGTACATGAAAAGGCTCGCGGGGGAGAGGAAGGCCTGGCCGTCGTCGACGGAGCTTTCGACGACGGATCGCGCAAACGCGTAGACGTCGTAGCCGACGACGACCGTATTCGCGCCTTCCGCCTTCACCCTCCAGGTGTTTTTCGAGACCTTCGCCCACTCGAGGGGCCGTCCCGCGCCGTCTCGCGCCCGGAACCCGAGCACGTTCTTGGCGTAGTCCATGAGCATGTAGTAGCCGGGCGTCCAGGCCGGAAGCTTGAAGTCGAGGATTTCGCCCTTGACGGCGTCGCATTGGAACTCGACGTGAACGTAATGCGTCGCGGGACGATCGATCGACACCGTGAAGGCCATCGTGCCGAGGGGCGACCCGGCAAAGGCGAACGGGGCCGGAATGAGAACGGCGGCAAGCGCGGCGACTACCCGAAGTCTTTTCAAGTTCGGGAGCGGAGTCATCGTACTCATCCAGCGTGACCCTTCTAGACGAGACCGAAGCATCCCACGGGACGTCAGGGCCGCGGAGACTCCCGATAGCGTGTCAGCGCCCAGACGCAAGGATCGCGACGCCCGCGCCGCTGAAGAACGTTCGTGCGGGTGAGCCGAAGCTGGCGCCGAGCAAACGAGGCATGGCGAGGGCAAGGACGACTCCGACGACGAGCTCGACCACCCCATGTATCGGAAAGGGAATCACCTTGACGAGGCCGAGCGGATAGCGCGTGAAGAGTGCCATCAGGAGATGCGCGACGGCGAGGCCCCAGGCGACGGCCGCGACGTAGCCACCGAGCCCGAAGAGAAATGGCGCGAGAAGAAAAACGGCTACCGTCATGAGGTCAAGAAACCCATGGAGGCGCGCGTCAAGAAGATTCATGAACTCATTATCGCGTTGGCGGTACCGATTTCAAACGACGGCGCGAAAGGTAAATCTGACATAGGGCGACTGCGAAGCAGCGGCTGGGGAGCCCTCGCCTGGACCCAGGAGATTGCGGCATTCAAGGGCGACTCGGCGATCGAGGGGAGCGTTAAGTCAAAACGACCACAATGCTTCCCCGGGGCACGTCGTTTGCTTCGTCCTCGATGCTGGAGCGCTGGACACCCCCACCGTGAGGAGGAGTGAGGCATGAGATGGGAAGAGTCGAACACCCTCGTGGCTCTTGCGGCGTCCTTTCATCTCCGGCGCGCCGCTCTCTGCTGCGAAGAAAGCTGCGAATCGGTATTCGACCTGGTTTCAGCGAAGTCCGCCCCCGCCGTTCGGTGTCCCGGCTGTGGCGGCTCGTCGTGGAGGCCGCTTCCCACGATTGTTCCATCGCTTCGAATGTCTCCGGGCGGCCTTCGTCTGTCGCTTCGTGCCCGCGCCTGAGAATCAGGTGCCATTCAAGACGACGAGAGAGTAAGAGAGGAAGAACAAAATGCCAGCGTTCGGATCGCCATTTTCAGGACTCGCGCACGACAGGAAGCTCACGGATGAGGAGCTCGTCAGGGCAATCCGTTTCATGGTGGCCGCAGAGTACGAAGCGATTCAGCTCTACACGCAGCTTGCCGAGTCGACCGATAACGTGCTCGCTGTCGAAGTGCTCAACGACATCGCGAACGAGGAACGGGTGCATGCGGGAGAGTTTCTGCGATTGCTCCGCGAGCTTTCCCCCGACGAAAAGTCCTACTACGCCAAGGGGGCCAAAGAAGTCGAAGACGAGATCAAGAAACTGAATTAGAGATTTAGGGGCTCCCTCTTGGATGCCTCTCACCGTCCCGGAGGCACCGGCGGCTCCATCTTTGTCTTGCTCCTTTACCGGGGCCTCTTGAAGATGGAGTCTTATGGCGACGATGGCAGGCACGTCTTCGCTCAGAAAATGGCCGCGGCGTTTCCTCTCCGCGCTCGGCCCGGGACTCATCACGGGCGCGGCGGACGACGATCCGTCCGGCATCGCGACGTATTCCATCGCCGGCGCGCAGCTCGGCACGAGCCTTCTCTGGACCGCGCTCCTGACCTGGCCGCTCATGGCGGCGGTGCAGATGATGTGCGCGCGCATCGGGCATGGTCCGAGGCGAAGGACTGGCCGCGGCGCTCGAGAAGCGCATCCCGAAGCCCTTCGTCGTCGTCGCGACGTTCGCGCTTCTCGTCGCGAACACCATCAACATCGGCGCGGACCTCGCGGGCATGGCCGACGCCGCCGAAATGCTGACGGGCCTGGACTCGCACGTCGTGCGTCGTCGCCTTCGGAGTCGGCATCGCGGTCGCGATCGATCCGCTTGCCGTATGCACCGGATCGCGTCGGTCGCTGAAGTGGCTCGCGCTCGCGCTCTTCGCCTACGTGATCACGGCCTTTCGCGTCGGAGTCGACTGGGGCGAGCGTCGCGCGCGAGCGCGTTCGTTCCGTCGTTGCCGCACGAGCCGCGAGGCCTGGGCGACGCTCGTGGCGATCCTCGGCACGACGATCAGCCCCTACCTCTTCTTCTGGCAGGCGTCACAGGAGGTCGAGGAGGAGAAGGCGCTCGGCCAGACGACTCTCGCGCAGGCGCGGGCGCGAGCGCGACGAGAGAGTCGTCGACCGAGACTCTGGACGTCGGCGTCGGCACGTTCTTCTCGAACCTCGTGATGTTCTTCATCATCCTCACGACGGCGGTCACGCTCCATCGGCACGGCGTCACGAACATCGAAACGTCGCGCCAGGCCGCGGAGGCCCTGCGGCCGCTGGCGGGGAACTTCGCGGCGACGCTCTTCACGCTCGGCGTCGTCGGCGTCGGCCTCCTCGCGATCCCGACGCTCGCCGGGTCGGCCGCGTACGCGTTCGCCGAGACGTTCGGCTGGCGGCAGGGGCTCGATCAGAAGATGGCGGGAGCGCGACGCTTCTACTTCATCGTCGGGATCTCGACGGCGGCCGGGATCGCGCTGGACTTCGCGAAGGTCAGCCCGCTGAAGGCCCTCTACTGGTCCGCCGTCGTCAACGGGCTGCTCGCGCCCGTTTCTTCTCGTCGGCGTTCTCCTCGTCGCGTCGAGCCGCAAGCTGATGGCGAGGCAGCCGAGTTCCATTCTCGCGCGCGCGGCGGTGGGCGTCGCGACTCTTCTCATGTTCGGGGCCGCGATCGGAATGTTCGTGTTCTGAGGGCGCGGAGTCAGGCCACCCTCGTCCCTGAGTTCACTTCGCCCCCGGGACTCGCCGCTTCACCTCCTCGAACCAGTTCAGGACGACCTTGACCTGGGCCGGGCCCGATTCGGCGGGGTCCGGCTTGATCATGAGGAAGCGCGTTCCGTCGGGTGTGACGTCGTAGAAGTTCGACGCCTTGGGAGCGATAACGGCCTTCGAAAAGCGTCCGCGCCCGCCCGGCGCGGAACGTCGGCTTCGTCTCGACGTCGACGACCATCATCTTGTCGTCCCCTTGCCAGTAGAACAGCTCGCGCCCGCTGCGGGACCAGCGCGGCTCGTCCCCCCCTTCGGTCGAGATCTGCCACTTGCCGCCCGGGCCCGGATACGGCCGGACGAAGACCTCCGGGCGCCCCGACTCGTTCGACAGGTACACGACCCATCGGCCGTCGGGCGAAAATCGAGCGGCCTACTCAGCGAACTTTGTCTGGAGAAAGGGGCGCAGCGTTCTCTCCCCGTTGAGGGGAAGAACGAAAATGTCCGTCGTTCGGACTGGTGTCCGCGACGTTGCGCGCCGAGACGAGCAGAAGGCTGCCGTCGGGTGAGAAAGAATGGGGACTCTGCCTGGAGCGGCGCCTCGCTCGTCAGGCGCTCGGGCGGGGTACTTCCGTCGGCGCTCTGCCAGAAGACGTTCTGCATCGTCTTTCTGCCGGGACCGAAGCCGAATGCAACACGCTTTCCGTCCGGCGTCCAGGCCAGACCCTGGAAACTTCCTTCCGCCGCGGACCGGCTGAGCGTTCCCCGGGCGAAGTCGCCGAACACGAGCGCCTGTTTCTCGTCCTTGTCGACGGTGATGGCCGCGAGCCGCCCTCCGTCAGGCGAGAGGGCCACCGCCATGGTAGCCTCCGGGCGGGAAAGGCACCTGTTCCACCGCGCCCTTCCGATCCACCCAGACGAGCGTTCTCTGAAGCTGCCGGCTCGCTGCGTAGACGAGCGTTCCTTCCTGCGAGAAGGCGTATTCCGCGCGTCTGCGTGAAATTGGAATTCGTCACGAGACCTTCGAGGATCGGCACGGGAGAGCCGGAGATCTCGAGACGCTTCAGGCTGAACGGGACGGCGAAGAGCGCGCCGGGACGAGCGAAGACGAGGTGCCCCGTCGGGAGATACCGGGCGCGCGCGGCGTCCTCCAGGACGATGCGCTGCTCGCCCGTGCGGAGAGATACGACGGCGGCCCGCGGCGGATTCCGCCACAGCGTGAAGAGGACGTGCTCTCCGTCCGGGAGGATCTGCGGAAAGGAGTGCCTATCGCCCTTCGCCACGTCCGGGGTCGTCACCCTCCGCGGCTCTCCGCCCGACGCCGGGATGCGCCAGAGACCCGACGTCGCGGGCTCGGCGCGAAGACGATCGTTCCGTCCGCCCCCCAGCTTCCGCCGCGGGGGTCCGGAGCGTCGCAGAGAGTGATCGGCGAGCCGCCGGCGAGCGACACCTTCTTCAGCTTTCCGTCGGCGAAGAAGCCGACCTCGAGACCGTCCGGGGAGATGAACGGGGATGTGAAATGGCGGATCGCGGTCCCGTCGGTCCCCGGGATCGGCCTGATCTCGTCGAGGTCGAGCCGGCGGACGAAGAGCTTCGACCTGCAGTGTCGCCTCCTTCATGCCCTCGAAGACGAGAGTCCTCCCGTCGGGGGAGAGGGCGAACGGGTTGTGTTCGTGCGTCCTCGGCGCGGCGTCCAGCGGGAAGGAGAGCGAGAGTTTGAGGGGCGAGGCGGGTGGAGACGCGGATCGAGAGAACCGGATACCCACGAAGAGACCGAGCGCGGCGGCAAGCGCCGCGACAGCCGCCAGCGCCCAGATGGGAACCCGGCGGCGGAGACGGGGCCCTTCGCCGGGCGCGACGTTCGCCGCGCTGACGGCCTCGGAGAGATGAGTCCGGAGGTTCTGAAGCTCCTTCGCGAGGTCCTTCGTCGAGGAGTAACGCTCCTCCGGGTCCTTCGAGAGACAGCGCTGGACGATCCAGACGAGGGGCGCCGGGAGCTTCGGGTCGAGCTTCGTCAGGGCTCGGGCTCCTCGCGGATGATGGCGGCCAGCGTTTCGGCCGCCGAGGCTCCCTCGAAGGGGCGTTTCCCCGTGAGCATCTCGTAGAGAACGACGCCGAGCGAGAACTGATCCGACTGCAAGTCGACGGTCTGCCCGCGCGCCTGCTCGGGAGACATGTAGGCCACCGTCCCGAGGACCGACTCCTTCCGAGGTCAGCTTGTCGACCGTCGGTGACTGTGTCTCGTCGCCTTCGGTGGAAACAGGTCGGGAACGGGCGAGGCCGAAGTCGAGGAGCTTCGCGTGGCCGTCCTTCGTCAGGAAGACGTTCTCCGGCTTGACGTCCCGGTGGACGATCCCCTTCCCGTGGGCCGCCGCGAGCCCTTCGGCCACCTGAAGCGCGACGTCGAGGGCCTTGCGCAGCGGAAGCGGTCCGCGGGCCAGAAGCGCGCGCAGCGTCTCGCCCTCCAGAAGCTCCGTGACGACGAACGAAACGGAGCTCTCTTTCCCGACGTCGAAGAGGGCGAGGATGTTCGGATGCGAGAGGGCGGCGACGGCCTTCGCCTCCTGCTCGAAACGGGCAAGGGCGCGCGGGTCGTTCGAGACGATCTCGGGCAGAACCTTGACGGCCACGTCGCGGCCCAGCCGCGTGTCCCTGGCCCGGTAGACCTCACCCATTCCCCCCGCGCCCAGGGGTGCGAGGATTTCGTAGGGGCCGAGACGGGTGCCCGCGCTGATTGTCACGAAGCTCTGACGGGATTCTATCCGTGGGGAGTGCTTACCGAGTGCTGGTTGACAGCGCCCGCTGGCCGATCCCAGACTGCGCCTGGTCGAGAGAGACTCCCGTGAGAAAGCTCCTGCTTCTGCTGCTTCCTGGTGCCCGGACTTCTCGTCGCGGACGTCGTGTATCTCAAGGGCGGAGGCAAGTTCTCCGGCCGGATCCTCGAGCAGACCGCGGAGAAGGTGGTCATCGACTTCGGAGACGGAACCATCGGCCTCCCGATGGACCAGGTCGAGGAGATCGTGAGGGGCTCCTCGCCCCTGGACGAGTTCGACGCGCGGGCGAGCAAGCTGGGACCGCAGGACGTCAACGGCTGGCGCAGCCTGGGCCTGTGGGCTTCGACGAAGGGACTTTCGGCCCAGTCGCGCGCGGCCTACAAGAGGGTCCTCGCGCTCGCGCCCGATGACAAGGAGGCCCGGGAGGCGCTGGGGTTCGTGCAGGTCGACGGCCGCTGGCTCACCGAGGAGGAGAGCTACCGTGCCCGCGGTTTCGTCAAGTACGACGGCGAGTGGATGACGCCCGCCGAGGTGCAGCTGGCGCAATCCGACGCCGCGAGGGAGCAGGCGCGCGACGAGGCCGACAAGCGCGCCTCGGACGCGGAGTTCAAGGCCAACATGGACCGGCTGCAGAAGCAAGAGGACGAGAAGCGTGCCCGGGACGAAGCGGACCGGATGAGAAGCAACCCTGTCTACATGAGTGGGTGGGGCTATGGCGTGACGTCCTGGCCGAACCCCTGCCGGAGTTTCGAGATGAGCCCGCGCGGCGGCTCCTCCCGCGGGCGCCTGGCCGCGGCGGTCCTCGGCGCGGCCCTGCTGGCCGCTCCCGGCGCCCCGGCCGCCCCTCCCACGCCGAGCGCGCCCTCCGCGAAGGCCGCACCGTCCCCGACTGTCGACGAGATCGTCGGGCGCTACGTGACGGCCCGGGGGGGGATCCAGAAGCTGAGGGCCCTCCGGACGCTGCGCCAGGAAGGGCGCGTCAGCGCCGGGGCGGGCCGCGACGGGCTCGTGATGCGTGAGATCAAGCGTCCCGGGAAGATCCGATTCGAGTTCACCGTCCAGGGCGTCACCAGCGTCTTCGCCTCCGACGGCCAGCGTGGCTGGAAGGTGAACCCGCTCGAAGGAGAGATGGGCCCGCAGCCCCTGCCGGACGAGGTCCTGATCGATGCGAGAGAGCAGGCCGACATCGACGGGCCCCTCGTCGACTGGAAGAGCAAGGGGAGTCAGGTCGAGCTCGTCGGCCGCGAAGCCGTCGACGGCCACGACGCCTACAAGCTGAAGCTCACCCTCAAGAGCGGCGGGGTGCTCACCGCCTGGGTCGACGTGAAATCCGCGAGCCTGGTCCGGACCGAAGCCACCCGGCAGGTGCGCGGGAAGCAGGTCCGGATCGAGACGACCTTCGGCGACTACCGGAGGACGGGCGGGATCCTCTTCCCCCACCTCGTCGAGGTCAGGGCCGCCGGCCGGCCACAGGTGCTCCGGATCGTGGTGGACAAGGTCGAGGTGAACCCGTCCTTCAGCGACGCTCGCTTCGCACCCCCGGCCTGAGGCGAGCGGCCGCCCCCGCAGTCTCTCAGGCTCGTTTTCGCTGAAATCGTCCGTTCGCGTCTTTACCTGATGCGAACGTCTCATTGCACCGGGTCCGAGCCGACCCGATCCTTGCTGCAGGAGAGCGTCGTGAGGCCGCCAGAGAGGACCGCCAAGCATGACCACTGAACCCATGACCCGGCGCTACGAGATGGTCAACGTGCGGCCGGGCTACCTGATGATCGAGCAGGAGAACCACACCCTCGCCCGGCGCTCGCTACTTCGTGGCAGAGCGGACCCCGCCCCTGGAGGAGTACCGCGAGGGCAATCAGTTCTGGAAGCCCCAGGAGGCGGCCCAGACCTTCCAGTTCGACGTCCGCGACACCCAGACCGGCGAGGTGGTGCCCTTCGGCGAGCTGGCGGGGCTGCTCTACTACGCCTGCTGCGCCAAGGACAGCACCGTCTACCAGATGGGCGACCTGGCCCACGACCAGCGGGTCTCGCTCTACGTGGCGATCACCACCGAGGGCGAGGAGGGCCATGCGCCCATGCCCCTCGAGAAGGTCCGGGTCCTCAACGCGCTCTTCAACGAGCGCCTGACCAGCCCCGGGAAGAAGGTGCTGATCCTGCCCGACCTCTTCGGCCTCCACCGGGAGATCACGTACGAGCAGATCGCGATCGACTTCGGCCTCACGTCCATGGAATGAGGAGCACAGGATGAAGATTCAGGAACTCGCGGAGCGGCTCGAGCTCAAGGCGGCCACCAAGGTCTTCGATCGGGACGTGACGGGCGTCTACATCTCGGACATGGTCAGCGACGTGATCGCCAACGCCAAGGCGGGCGACCTGCTGGTCACCGCGCAGGCGCACGCCAACGTGATCGCCGCCGCCAACCTGGTCGACACCTGCGCCATCGTCATCACCCAGGGCAAGGCCCTCCCCGACGACGTGGTGAAGATGGCGGAGAAGGCCGAGATCGCGGTGTTCACCACGGCCCTGAACCGCTGGCAAATGGCCACGAAGCTGTACGAGGCCGGCATTCGCTAGACGGCCGCCCGGAGGCGGCCCCGAGGTGAGGGCATGCTTCTCGCGGAGATCGTCACGCTCCTCGGCTGCACGGAGCTGCTGGCCCCCGACCAGGCCGGCGGCCGGGAGATCGCGGGCTGCTTCGCCGCCGACCTCATGAGCGAGGTGCTGGCCTTCTGCGGCCACGGGCCCCTGCTCGTCACCGGGTTGACCAACGTGCAGTCGGTGCACACCGCCGAGGTGGTCGACGCGCAGGCCATCCTCTACGTCAACGGCAAGCGGCCCGACGCGCAGGTGCTGGCCGCTGGCCCGCGCGCGCGGCCTGCCCCTCCTGTCCACCCCCCTGACCATGTACGAGGCCTGCGGCCGCCTGCACCGGAGCGGCCTGCCCGCCTCCACCAAGCAACAGGGGACCGCGCCCTGAGCGAGGTGCTCTACGCCGAGACCTTCCCGATCCGCGGGGGCGACTTCGAGCACGGGGGAGAGGTGGCCACCCGTATCAAGTCCATCTGCAAGGACCTGGGCATCCGACCCGACCTCATCCGCCGGCTCTCCATCGCCAACTTCGAGGCGGAGATGAACGTCATCATGTACGCCGACCAGGCGGACCTCAGCTTCCTGGTCCTGCCCGAGGCGGTGCGGGTGGTGGTGGCGGACCGCGGCCAGGGGATCCCCGACATCGAGCTGGCCATGACCCCGGGCTGGTCCACCGCCACACCCGAGATGCGCGCGCGCGGCTTCGGAGCGGGGCTGGGCCTGCCCAACATCAAGAACAGCGCGGACGAGTTCCGACGTGGAGTCCACCCCCGGCGTCGGAACGACGCTCACCTATGCCGTGCGACTTGGCTGACGTCGCGGAAGGCGACCGCCCGCCGGAGCAGCACTCGATCGTCTTCGACCCGGAGCGCTGCGTGGGTTGCGTCGACTGCTGCAGGCCTGCCCGACCGGAGCCATCCGCGTGCAGGGCGGGTGCGCGGTAGCCGACCCCGACCTCTGCATCGACTGCGGCGAGTGCATCCGCTGGTGCCGGCACGGGGCGATGCACGCGGCCACCGCCACCTCCGCGGACCTCAAGCGCTTCAAGTACACGGTGGCCCTGCCCTCGCTGACCCTGTACTCCCAGTTCGGCAGGGACGTGGAGCCCGGCCAGGTGCTGCAGGCCCTCCGCAGCCTGGGCTTCGACGACGTCTACGACCTGTCGGCCATGTGTGACATGCACGCCAGCGCCACCGACGCCTACCTCTCGGAGTGCCGCGGTCCCTGGCCCAAGATCTCGGTGACCTGCCCCGCCGTCATCCACCTGATCCAGCTCCGCTACCCGGACATGATCGACAACCTGCTCCCCATCGAGACTCCGCGGGAGCTGGCCGCCAAACTGCTTCGCCGCCGGCTGGTGGCGGAGAAGGGGCTCGAACCCGGCGACATCGGCATCTTCTTCATCACGGCGTGCAGCGCCATCCTGCAATCCATTCACCACCCGGAGGCCCTGGAGGCGTCGTACATGGACGGGGCCTTCTCCATCGCCGAGTTCTACGGTCCCCTGCTCAAGGCGATCAAGGCCAGATCGGCCCGGTGGAGAATCCCCCGCCCATCAGCGAGCGCGGGCTGCTCTGGGCCATGGCGGGCGGGGAGATCGCGGGTCTGCGCGATGCCAACACCATCACCGTGGCGGGTACGCGACGTCCTGCGGGTCTTCGACCACATCGAGGAAGGCAAGCTCCAGGCCGTCGACTTCATCGAGGCCTACATCTGCCCGGACGGCTGCATCAGCGGGCAGCTCACAGTGGAGGGCCGCTACGCCGCCCGGCGCACCGTGCAGCAGATCGTGCGCCGACACGGCCGGCGCGCGGGAGAAGGGGCGGTGGTTCCCAGGAAGAAGGTGCGCGCGATGCTGCGGGAGCACTTCTTCGACCTGGAAGAGCATTTGCAGGCCCG
>CAVUAN010000022.1:0-191171 GCA_963739435.1 uncultured Acidobacteriota bacterium | reverse complement strand
CTTTCGCGGGTGTGACCCCAAACTGTTTTGCCTTGACAGCGCCGATTTGACGACGGACGGCTCGATGCTCGACCGAAACCGCAGCCGCGTTTTCAGGACGTGACGGAAACGCCAATGGCGGACGTACATACGTTGTTACGCCTCGACGGGCGGCTCGCGGTGGTGACGGGAGGCGCGCGCGGCATCGGGCGCGCCACGGTTTCGGCGCTCGCATCCGCCGGCGCGAAGGTGGCGATCCTTGACCTCGATCAGGCTGCGTCCGCCGCCGGCGCGGCGGAAGTCGCCGCGGACGGCGGGCGCGCCTTCGCGCTCGCGGCCGACATCTGCGATGAATCGTCGGTAGACGCGGCTTTCTCCGAGGCGGTGAAGCGTGAAGGCGGCGTCGACATCCTCATCAACAACGCCGGCATCGCCATCCGCCGGCCCGCCGTCGAACTCGCGCTCGCCGACTGGGAGAAGGTTATCGCGGTCAATATGACCGGCGCGTTCATTTGCGCCCGTGTGGCGGCGCGTCACATGATCGCCGGCGGCAAAGGCGGCGCGATCGTCAACGTTGCCTCGATCATGGGACTTTCGGGCGGAGGTCTCTATCCGAACATCTCCTACCAGGCGAGCAAAGGGGCGATCGTCAACATGACCCGCGCCCTGGCGGTCGAATGGGCGCCGAACGGCATTCGCGTCAACGCCGTCGCTCCCACTTACGTGCGAACGCAACTGATCGCGCCGATCCTGCAAGATCCCGAGTTGGTGGCGAGGATCGTCGCGATGACGCCGTTGAAGCGATTGGCGGAGCCTGAGGAAGTCGCAGCGGCGATCTGTTTCCTGGCGAGTCCCGCAGCGGCGATGATCACCGGCACTGTGTTGCCCGTCGACGGCGGAATTCCTCGCGCAATAGGAGCGGGAATTACGGTCCCTATTCTCTTCCCACCCGCGACTACTTCTCTCTCTAGTTTCGATCGTCAAGTTTCAGAACTAACGCCATAAGGCCTTGCGTGTCATTTAACTTCTATGTTAAACGACGCGCATGGACCTCCTGAGCCAGACCTTCTCCGCTCTCGCCGATCCGACCCGGCGCGCGATCGTGTTCGCGGCTCGCTGCGGGAGACGCGACTGTCGGCGAGCTGGCGAAACCCTTCGACATCAGCGGCCCGGCCGTTTCGCGCCATCTCAAGGTTCTGGAAGAGGCGCAACTGATCGAGCGCAGGGTCGAGGCGCGCTGGCGCGTCTGCTCGCTGCGCCGCGATCGGCTCGAGCGAAGCCGAGCGCTGGATCAACGACGCTCGACGTTTCTGGGAGCGCGGCTTCGATCGGCTCGAAGCCCTTCTCAAGGCCCAAGGATCCCGTCACAGCCGCGGGGATAGGAGACGCCATGTCGACCGACAATCTCGTCATCAAGCGACATTTCAACGCGCCGCCCGAGCGCGTATTCGCCGCCTTCACCGACAAAGACCTGATGCAGGCCTGGTTTGGCCCCGAAACCATGACCGATCCCTCACTGCGAGGTCGACGCTCGCATCGGCGGCAAATATCGGGTCGAGATGCATGCGCCGTCCGGGCTCGGTGCACGTCGTCACCGGCGAATTCAGGGAGATCCGTCCGCCCGACCGCCTCGTCTACACGTGGGGATGGCTCAACGGCGCCGGCCGCGGCCCCGAAACTGTCGTGACGTTGACTTTCGCTTCCGCGCGACGGCGGCACGGACCTCACGCTCGAACAATCCGGCTTTCCTCACCCAGGAAGCGCGCGATCGGCACCATCACGGCTGGCAGGCGAGCTGGAGCGGGCTCGACGCCGCGCTCGAAGGCAGGCGCAAGCCGAAGACGCCGGCGCCGACGATCCTCGGCGACTATCGCTCGTCCTACGTTCGCTCGGCGCGCATGGCGTTCGAAGAGAAGGGCATCGCCTACGCGGTGCAGCCCGCGCGGCCGCAGTCGCCGGAAATCCTCGCGCTCAACCCGTTCGGCAAGATGCCGACTTTTCGCTGCGGCGAGCTGGCGCTCTACGAGACGAGCGCGATCCTGCGCCATCTCGACGAGACCCTGCCCGGACCCGCGCTGATGCCGAGCGAGCCCGCCGAACGCGCGAAGACCGAACAATGGATCAGCGTCCTCAATTGCTACGGCTATCCGGCGATGGTCCGCAACTATGTGCTGCAATACGCGTTCCCGCGTGGGCCGGACGGGCAGCCGGATCGCGCGACGATCGACGCGGCGCTGCCCGAAATCCGCAAGGTGCTCGGGTGCGCTCGATCGCGCCATCGGTTCGCGCGACCATCTGGTCGGCGACAGCATCACGCTTGCCCGATATTCTGCTCGCGCCGATGATCGCCTCCGTCAGGGCGATGCCGGAAGGGAAGGACCTGCTCGCCGCCTTTCCCGAATTTGCGCCGCGCCGCGGAAAAACTGGCGCGGCGGCCGAGCTATGTCGCGGCGAGCCAGCCGCCCGCCGCCTGAACATCGTAAGAGGAGGACCGCAATGACCGATCACGCCGTCGCCACGCCCGAGGAATGGCTTCAGGCCCGCAAGGCGTTGCTCGCCGAGGAGAAGGCGTTCACCCGCGCCCGCGACGCGCTTGAGCGCCAAGCGGCGCGCGCTGCCGTGGGTGAAAATCGACAAGCCCTATCGCGTTCGAGAGTCCTGACGGCGCGCTGACCTTGAGCGACCTGTTCGGGCCGCATCGGCAGCTGATCGTGCAGCACTTCATGTTCGCGCCCGAATGGGAGAAGCCTTGCAAGAGCTGCTCCTTCTGGGCGGACGGCTACAACGGCATTGTCGCGCATCTGGCCCAGCGCGACACTGCGCTTCGTCGCCGTTTCGCGCGCGCCGCTCGAGAAGCTGCGAGGCGCGCAAGCGCCAGATGGGATGGACGCTTTCCCTGGGTTTCGTCCGGAGGGTCCGACTTCAGCTACGACTTCTCAGTCTCGTTCCGCGACGAAGACCTGAAGCGGGCGACCGCGACGTACAACTACGAGCCGAAGCAAGGGGCGATGACGGACCTGCCGGGGATCAGCGCCTTCGTCAAAGGCGACGACGGGGCCGTCTATCACACCTATTCGTGTTTCTCCCGCGGACTCGATCTGATGAATCCGGCCTACAACTACCTCGATCTGACGACGCTCGGACGGCAAGAGGACGGTTTGCCCTTCCCGATGAGCTGGGTGCGGCTGCACGACGAATACGCGGCGTAGAGCCGACAATCTGCGACAAGGCGGTCGCGATGACCAAGGGTCACCCGCATCTTGCTCATGGCGGAGGCATCGAGGTCTTGGAATTGGCCAAGATTCCAGGGATGTGAACATAAGGGAATACTTGGGGGCGTCCGGGGCGCTCCCGCGGCGTTCCTCGAACTCTGAGGCCGGCGAGGGCCGGCATCAGGAAAGGCGCGCTGTCGCCTGACGGGCATAGCCTTGTTGCAATGCCGGACTAGCCGCCGGCCGACCCTGCCGGTAAACTAGCGTCAATGAGGCAAACGCGGCGAATACTTATTGTGGATGATGACGCCGACTTGCGTAACGCGCTGGTCGAGCAGCTGGCTTTGCATCCGGAGTTTCAAGTCGACGTCGTTGGAACGGCGGAGGCGGCGCTCAAATTTGCGGCACTAACCGCGCCCGATCTAGTCATCATGGACGTCGGCCTGCCCGATCTGGACGGGCGAGAGGCTGTCAAAATTTTACGCCGGGACGGCTACCGCCGTCCCATCATCATGCTCGCCGCGCAGGATTCGGATGCGGACGCCGTTCGCGCAGTTGATTCGGGCGCAAACGACACGCTCAGCAAGCCATTCCGCTTCGTGGAGCTGCTCGCCCGAATCCGCTCGCAGCTTCGCCAATACGAGGCGAGCCAAGACGCGGAGATTCAGGTTGGCCCTTATACTTTTCGTCCGACATCGAAGAACCTGGTCGACGCTCAGGGCGTCAAGCTTCGCCTGACCGAAAAGGAAGCTGCGATCCTGAGCTATCTGCATCGCGCGGAGCAGCAGCCGGTGACGCGCGAAACGCTGCTCAAGCACGTCTGGGGCTACAACGCCAACGTGACCACGCACACTTTGGAGACACATATCTATCGGCTGCGCCAAAAGATCGAGGACAATCCGGCCGAAGCTCAACTCCTCGTCACCGAGGGCGGCGGCTATAAGCTCGTCGCCGGGATGGCGTCGGGAAGGGGATCGGAGTGACGCTCGACAAAGACGTCGCTTGGCTCGCGCGCACGCGTCCGTTCAATTTCTTGCCGCGCGAGGCGGTGCAGCTCGTCGCATTTTCGTGCGAGAAGCGCCGTCTGTGCGCGGGCGACGCACTGTTCTCGCCCGGCGAGGTCGGCGACGCCGGCTATTTCGTCCTTTCCGGCGCCATTTTGCTGAGCGAAGGCGGCGCGAAACCGAACAGCGCGCGGCGGGCCAGCGCCGGCGCGCTCGTCGGCGAAAGCGCGCTCTATGCCCCCATCGTCCGCCGGGTCGAGGCGCGCGCGGCCGAAGATACGGTCGTGATGCGCGTGCAACGAGAAACCTTTCACCGGGTCCTCGTCGAGTTCCCCGAAGCGGCAGGCAAGGTTCGCGCCGCGCTCTCCGCGCGCATGCGCAAGCTTGTCGACGGCCTCGACGCAATCAGAACCAACTCGTTCGGCGGCGTGGGGGAGCCGGATCCTCAGGCCGCGCCGTGACCTCGGAAGCAACTCGCGCCCTCTCGGGGCTGCGCGCGCCGGCACTGGAAGATCTCGATGCGCTCGCGGCGGTCGCGTTTGCGCAATTGCCTGCGTCATTCCGCCGCCTATGCGAGGGTCTCGTCATTCAGGTCGTCGACTTCCCGGACGACGAAACGCTTGACGAGATGGGAGCGCAGAGCGAATTCGATCTGCTCGGCCTGTTCCGCGGCCAAGGACTGGCGCAGCGCGGCGCGGTCGAGGAGACTGGCGCGCTCCCCAACATGATCTGGCTCTACCGCCGGCCGTTGCTGGATTTCTGGTGCGAGGGCGAGGATTCGCTTGGTGCGGTCGTCACCCATGTCTTGGTGCATGAGATCGGCCATCACTTCGGCCTTTCGGACGCCGACATCGAGGCGATCGAGCGATCGGCCCGCTGACCGATTCGCCGATCATGAAATCACGACCAGCGGCAAAACTCCGGAAAGGGCCAGATTTTGGCCCCTTCACAAGGGCGTCACGCAAGCTGTAGACTAATGTGCCGGCCGGATTCGTATGTCTGGCGCTCATGCGCTCGCGGAGGAACGGAGCGTCTTTGTGACAGTTCATGTTCAGGCAGCTGCGCCGGCCAATTGCCCGGCCCTCGTATTGAACGCGGACTTCCGCCCGCTGAGCTACTATCCTTTGTCCATTTGGTGCTGGCAGGACGCGATCAAGGCCGTCTTCCTCGATCGGGTCAATATTCTTTCCGAATACGACACGCTCGTGCGCAGCCCCTCCTTCGCGATGCGCTTGCCCTCGGTCGTGTCGCTGAAGAGCTACGTCAAGGCGACTCGCTATCCGGCCTTCACCCGGTTCAACGTGTTCCTGCGCGACCGCTTCACTTGCCAATATTGTGGCGATCGCGAGGACCTGACCTTCGACCACGTCATTCCGCGCGCGAGGGGCGGCATGACGACCTGGGTGAACGTCGTCGCCGCCTGCGCGGCCTGCAACCTCAAGAAGGCCGACCTGATGCCGTCGGTCGCGCGCATGTGGCCGGCGACGGAACCCTACCAGCCCACCGTGCACGACCTCCATCAGAATGGCCGCCTGTTCCCGCCCAACTATCTGCACGAGAGTTGGATGGACTATCTCTATTGGGACAGCGAGCTGGAAGAGTAGGCCAGGGACGGCGTGCGGCGGCCCTCGGCCGACCGTCCTAAGGCCGAAGAGTTGAAAGAGGCCAGGGCGTTAGTGGAGCACTTGGCGTAGAGAAACCGTTGGTGGGGCAAGGGAGCTGCCGCCCTTCTCCCGCAAGGCCCGTCGAAAGATGGCGCGCCCGCGCCAGTCGTCCACAGCCCCGCTCGACGCCCGTCGCTCCGCTTGCGACAATGGCCCGGATGGAATCATCGATCCTCAAGGCTGTCGGTTTCGTGCATCTTCATGTGCACAGCGCCTTCTCGCTGCGCGAGGGCGCGCTAACGATCGGGACGCTGGCCAAACTCGCCAAGGCCGACGACATGCCGGCGCTGGCGATAACCGACACCAACAATCTGTTCGGCGCGCTCAAGTTCTCGGAAAAGCTCGCCGGCGCCGGGGTGCAGCCGATCATCGGCGCGCAGGCGACCGTCGACTTCGCCGACACGCCGCCCGCGTCCTCGCGCCTGGGCGAGCAAAGGCTGGCGCGGGCGCCGGTTGTGCTCCTGGCGCAGAACGAGGCTGGCTACCACCATCTGATGCGTCTCGTCTCCAGCCTTTGGCTCGATCCGAGAAACGGCGACGAGCCGCATATTCCGTTCGGCGCGCTCGCAAACTGCGTGGGCCTGATCGCTTTAACCGGCGGCCCGGCGGGGCCGATCGATCGGGCGCTCGGGCTCGGCATGGCCGACCTCGCCGAAAGCCGTCTCAAACGCCTGATCGAGGTTTTCGATTCTAGGCTCTATGTCGAGCTCCAGCGCCACGGCCTCGACGCGGAACGCGCGATCGAGCCGGCGCTGATCGAGCTCGCCGACCGCATCGGTGCGCCGCTGGTCGCGACCAACGAACCGTATTTTGCGGCGCGCTCCGATTATGAGGCCCAAGACGCGCTGCTCTGCGTCGCCGACGGCGCGCTCGTCTCCGCCTCCGAGCGGCGAAGACTGTCGCCGGAACACCGGTTCAAGACGCGCGCCGAGATGACGGCGTTGTTCTCTGACCTCCCCGAAGCGGCGGAGGCGAGCGTCGAGATCGCCATGCGCTGCGCCTATCGGCCCCACACGCGCAAGCCGATTCTGCCCCGGTTCTCCGCTCCGGGCGGCGTCGCGGTCGACGAGGTGGAGGAGCTGCGCCGCCAGGCGAGCGACGGCCTCGGCGCGCGGCTCGAGGCGCACGGACTCGCGCCCGGGGCTACGCACGAGGATTATCAAAGCCGGCTCGCCTACGAACTCGACGTCATCGTGAAGATGGAGTTCGCCGGTTACTTCCTCATCGTCGCCGACTTCATCAAATGGGCGAAGGCGCAGGGCATTCCGGTCGGACCGGGCCGCGGCTCCGGCGCGGGCTCGCTGGTCGCCTGGGCGCTCACAGTCACTGATCTTGACCCGATGCGCTTCGGGTTATTGTTCGAGCGTTTCCTGAACCCTGAGCGCGTGTCGATGCCCGACTTCGACATTGATTTCTGCCAGGACCGGCGAGACGAGGTGATCGCCTATGTGCGCGAGCGCTACGGCGCCGACCGGGTGGCGCAGATCATCACTTTCGGCTCCTTCCTAGCGCGAGGGGTCATGCGCAATGTCGGCCGCGTGCTGGAAATGCCGCTCGGCCAGGTCGACAAGCTCGCCAGGCTCGTGCCGCAGAACCCGACTAACCCCGTTACGCTGAAACAGGCGGTCGCGGACGAGGCGCGGTTGCAGGAGGCCGCGAAGGCCGACCCGAAAGTGGCGGAAATGCTCGCCATCGCCGAGCGGCTCGAAGGGCTCTATTCCAACGCCTCGACGCACGCGGCCGGCGTCGTCATCAGCGAGCGGCCGCTGACCGAGCTGGTGCCGCTCTATCGCGACCCGAAGTCGGCGATGCCGGCGACACAGTTCAATATGAAATGGGTCGAGTCGGCCGGCCTAGTGAAGTTCGATTTTCTGGGGCTCAAGACGCTAACGGTTCTGCAGCGCGCGATCGACATCGTCGCGCGGCGCGGCGTCGCAGTAGACTTGAGCCAGATCCCGCTCGACGACGCCAAGACTTACGCGATGCTGGGGCGCGGCGAGACAATCGGCGTGTTCCAGGTGGAAAGCGCCGGCATGCGCAAGGCGCTGGTCGAGATGCGCGCCGACCGCTTCGAGGACATCATCGCGCTGGTCGCGCTTTACCGGCCCGGCCCGATGGCGAACATTCCGACCTACTGCGCGCGCAAGCTCGGCTACGAGAAGCCCGACTATATCCACTCGATGATCGAGCCGATCCTGCGCGAGACCTTCGGCGTGATCATCTATCAGGAGCAGGTGATGCAAATCGCGCAGGCCTTGTCGGGCTATTCGCTCGGCGAGGCCGATATGCTGCGCCGCGCGATGGGCAAGAAGATTAAGAAGGAGATGGACGCCCAGCGCGCGCGCTTCGTCGGGGGGGCAGTGAGCCGCGGATTGACGCGGGCGAAGGCGGACGAGATTTTCGATCTCTTGGCCAAGTTCGCCGATTACGGCTTCAACAAAAGCCATGCCGCGGCCTATGCGCTGATCGCCTACTGGACCGGCTGGTTCAAGGCCAATCATCCGGCCGAATTCCTCGCCGCTTCGATGACGCTGGACAAGGGAAACACAGACAAGCTCGCCGAGTTTCGCGCTGACGCGCACCGGCTCGGCATCAGGGTCGCCCTGCCCTCGGTCAACGAATCCGAGGTCGATTTCGACGTGCGCGTGGGCGCCGGAAGCGCACCGACGATTCGCTATGCGCTCAGCGCAATCAAGGGCGTCGGAGAGGCCCAAGCAAAGGCTTTGGTCGAGGCGCGCGGCGGGCGCCCCTTCGCATCCCTGAGCGACTTCGCGGCGCGCCTCGATCCTCGCCTCATCAACAAGAAGGCGCTGGAGAGTCTGACCGCCGCCGGCGCCTTCGATGCCCTGGAAAGCGACCGTGCGGCCGCCTTCGCTTCGATTGAGCCGATGCTGGCGATCGCGAGCCGGGGCGCGCTCGAGAAGGTGTCGGGCCAGAACGCGTTGTTCGAGGACGCCGCAGCGGGGCCGTTGAGGGCGCCCGCATTGCACTGGACGGAATCGGAACGGCTGAGGCGCGAATTCGAGGCTGTCGGCTTCTTCCTTTCCGGCCATCCGCTGGAAGCCTACGACGCGGTCCTCAAACGGCTGCGCGCGACGCGTTGGGCCGATTTCGCCCGCGCCGTGCGTGGGGGTGCCTCGACCGCGAGGCTCGGCGCCAGCGTGCTTGACCGATTTGAGCGCCGCACCAGGAACGGCGGCAAGCTGGGCGTCGTTCAGCTTTCGGATCCGTCAGGGCAGTACGAGGCGATCCTGTTCCAGGAAGCGCTCAACCAGTACCAGGACCTGTTGGAGAAAGGCTCGGACGTCCTGGTGACGCTTCAGGCCAATGTCGAAGGCGAGGACGTGCGCGCGCGCATCGTCGCAGTCGAGCGCCTCAACGAGGCCGCGGCCAAGGTTCACAAGGGCTTGCGCGTCTTCCTGCGCGACGAGGCGCCGCTGGCTTCGATCGAGCGGCGCTTGAAGGCGCCGGGCGATGGCGAAATATCGGTGGTCGTGATGCTGGGCCCAAGGGACGGCGAGGTCGAAATCCGCCTGCCCGGCCGCTACGCCGTCAGCGCCGCGCTTGCCAGCGCTCTGAAGGCCGCGCCGGGCGTCGTGGCGGTGGAGCACGTGTAGGCCGGGCCGGCGGCGCGCAGTGGCGAAGCGCTTGCGCCCAATGCTTGCAACAAGAGCCCGGCTTCGCTATTCAAGCCTGCCATCGCGCGTGCCTTTGAGGCGCGCGCCGGTGGCCGTTGGGGGATAGTTCAACGGTAGAACTGCGAACTCTGACTCCGTCAATCTTGGTTCGAATCCAGGTCCCCCAGCCAAACGTTTTCCATCTTATGAGGGTATCAGGGTATTGATCGCGCGCAGTCCAAAGGGAGGACATCCGATGAAAAAGTTCATGGTCTTGTACATGGCCGAGGGCGCCGAATTCGAGAAGATGATGAAAAACTCCACCCCCGAGACGCGGAAGAAAGGGATGGACGCGTGGATGCACTGGATGAACGCGCATAAGGCGTCCATCGTCGAGGGCGGCGCGCCTTTGGGAAAGACCAAGCGCGTTGACGCGAAGGGCGCCAAAGACGCGAAAAACGGAGTCGGCGGCTATTCGGTCGTCCAGGCCGATTCGCATGACGCTGCCGCCAAAATTTTCGGCAAGGACCACCCCCATCTGCAAATGCCGGGCGCTTGGGTGGAAATCGTCGAGATCATGCCTATGCCGGGCATGTAGGGCTCTTCACCCGAGAACATAGGCCCGGTTGGCTTCCGGGTCGTCGACGGCAAAGCCGAGTGTCTCCAACTCCTCCCACGCCGCATCGGGAATGGGGAAGCGCGCCCATTCCAGGGTCTCCTGAACCCGTTCCGGCTTGGTCACCCCGCAAATCGTCGAGGCTATTCGCGCGTCTCGCAGAGAAAATTGCAACGCCGCCGCGCCCGGCGGGACGCCATGTTTGGCGCAGACCGCTTCGATGCGCCGGATCGGCTCCAACATCTTCGGGGTCGCCTCCTGATAGGCGTAGCGCGCATAGGCGCTCGATCCTTTCGCCAGAACGCCGCTGGCGTAGGGGGCCGCATTGAGAACGGCGATGCCCCTCGAATGCGCGAACTCGATCATCGGTTCGGCATTGCGATTGGCGAGCGTAAAGCGGTTGTGCGTGATCAGCGCGTCAAAATCGAAGGCGCGCAGGATCGGCATCATTACCGCGACCGGACCTGCCGCGAGGCCGACAGCCCGCGCCAGACCCTCCTCCTTCATCCGGAACAGTTCCTTGATGGCCCCGTTCGGCCCGGTGATTTCGTCGAGCGAGGCGGCATGTTCGGGATCGTGCAAATGCAGAAGATCGATCCTGGCGAGCCCAAGCGCCGCGAGGCTTTGCTCAAGCGATCGCCGGGCCTGAGAGGCGTCAAGGCGATTGGACTTCAGATCGCGATCGAGCTTGGTCGAGATGACAAATCCTCGCGGGAGGCCGCCCCGCTCGCGGATGGCGGCGCCGATGCGTTCCTCGCTGCGCCCGAATCCATAATTTCTCGACGTATCCAGGAAGTTCACCGGGCCATCGAAGATCGCCCCGATGGTCGCCCTCGCGCGCGCTTCGTCGACGCCGTACCCGTAGGTGTCGGGCATGTCGCCGAGTCCGGACGCGCCAAAACAGATCCTCGAGACGAACAGATCCGTTCTGCCCAGCTTGACCTGATCGATCGCTGACTTGGTCATGGATTTCCTCCAGTCCGCTGGTGGCGGCGCCGACTGATTTCTTCCCCTAACATTCCTGGCTGTCTCTGGCAGAGAATACGGCCTTAAGGCCGCCCGCGCCGACATCAAACGATGGCCGGCTGGGCCGAAGCCTGCAGCTCGACAACTTGCTTTCGAAGCGCCTCAGCCTCGAGGTTGCGGTACGCAAGGGCGGCGCCGGCCGCGAGCCGGGCCAGCATCTCCCGCTCGTCGCTCGAGAGATCGGCGCCTGCGGCATGCGGGCCGTAAAGGGCGAGGGCATGGCAATCGAGGCAGTCGGCGACGGGCGCCGCGAGCGTCGGGGCGGCGAGCCCGCTCGGCAGGCCGAGCCGGGCCGCATCGTCGGGGTCGATCGGAAAGGGCGCCCCGTCCTTCGCGGGACGAAGCGCCGGGTCGGCCCAGTCCAGACGGTCAGCCGTCGCGGGAGACCATCCGAGTGCGCCGGCATGACGCCGGAAGAAAGCGCCGTCGCGACGGAACACCGCCGCGGACGCAAGGCCGAGCGTGCGCAGTGGGGCGTCAGTGAGTATGGCCTCCAACGCTTCGACGCTGTCGGCGCGCAGAACGTCCTCAGCGACCTCGCGCAACGCGACAACATCGCGCCGGAACGCACGGTTGAACACGCGGTCGGCGAGCTGGACGCCGAATTCGTGCGCCCGTCCGATCAGGAACAGCAGTACGGCGCCTAGCGCGAAGTACCCCCAAGCGGGAAGGTGCAGGAACTCGCGCAGATGTTCGATCTGCTGGTGCAGGATGAGCGCGGGCGCGCTGAGCATCAGGCCGAAGACGGTGATTTGCCGCAGCGGGATCGACACGCTGACCACCCGCGGCCGCCGCACGGCCTCGAACACGAACCAGGCAAGCAGGCCATGAAGAAAATACAACGCGGCGATCAGCTCAGGCGGAATTTCGGTCAGGCCGGGGATCTCGCGCCAGAGCGTCGTCGACTGCAGCAGCTCGGCGATAATGAACGCGGGAAGGCCGATCAGGCAGCCCCAGAGAACCCAGCGCAGCCGCTGGTATTCCTGCGGCGGCCGGCCTCTCCGATTGTGCAATAGAATCAGGATCGCCGCTGCGTCGACCGCGAACCCCGCCAGGAAATTGACCCGGGACGCAATTTCGGTCGGCCGTCCGAAGCCATTCGCGTAGCTCACCAGCTGCAGCAGGGCGAACAGTAACGCGACCAAGGCCAGCACGAACGGCCAGCCGCGCCATGGCGGATTCATGCGATTTGACGGCGCCCGCAGCACGAACAGCAGGAACCCCGCGTAGGCGACGCCCTGCATTACCGAGCCCGCCGCTTCCTCCGCCAGCAGCAGGCGCGGTCGTTCTTGGAGCAAGGTGTAGTACACGTAATTCTGCCCGGAGTTGAACCAAACCGCATAGAGGAAGAAGCCCCAGGTCATGCCTCCCGGACGGGTCCAGACCAGCCATGCGGCGGCAAGGACGAAGAGCGTCCCGATAACCTGGTTGACCAGCAGGGTGGCCTGTTCGAGCCATGTCGGTTCGTAGGGCTGCGCCGCCACTTCGACGGCATGCGGCGCGCCCCCAGCGCCCGGAACGACTTGCAACTGAAGGACGCGTCCGGGTCTGACGAGCTGCGCGCCGCCCATGCCCCCGACGACCGATAGCAAATCGACGCACCGCCGCTCGGGGGGCGCCCTGCATTCCATCGCCGCGAGGTCCAGCCGGTCGCCTACCCGCAGTCCCGCGCGCCATGCCGGCGAGTCCTCCTCGCGAGCGAACGGTCCCCGCACGTCGTAGATCAGGCCGTCATTGTTCGCCGCGAAGCCAGTTGACGCAAGCGTGTGCGCGACTTGGAAGAAATCCGGGACGATCATCAGCAATCCCCAGAGGGTGAGCGCGACGAGCGCTATCCGTCCAGCGATGTGGTGACCCCGCGGCGCCTCGCCGCCTCTCCTGACTTCCGCAGGTGTCATGCTCAATGTGGTTGCTGCGCCGGCGCGCGTTGGGCGAGACTAGGTTGGCGTTCCACGGTCGGCAAGTGCTCGGGGCCGCCGCGGCGGGCATCGCCTCGCAATTGCCGCCCGGGCGTAACTTGGTGTAATTCAATCTAATTGCGGCGCGACAATGCCAACCGGGTCGCGTCTTGGGGATACGCGTGTCGAAGCCTGTAACGCCATTGCTGGATCAGATTTCCTCGCCCGCCGATCTGCGCGGGCTGAAGGAGAGCGATCTCGCCAAAGTCGCCGATGAGCTGCGCGCCGAAACGATCAGTGCGGTTTCGGCCACCGGCGGACATCTGGGCGCCGGCCTCGGCGTCGTCGAGCTGACGGTGGCGCTCCACTATGTTTTCGACACGCCCGCCGACCGCATCGTCTGGGATGTCGGACATCAAGCCTATCCGCACAAGATACTGACCGGACGGCGCGCGCGCATCCGCACGCTGCGCCAGGGAGGTGGATTGAGCGGCTTCACCAAGCGCTCGGAAAGCAGGTACGACGCCTTCGGGGCCGGCCATTCCTCGACCTCGATTTCGGCTAGCCTCGGCATGGCGGCGGCGCGCGACCTTGCGCGCAAAAGCAACAATGTCGTGGCGATCATCGGCGACGGCGCGATGTCGGCGGGCATGGCCTATGAGGCGATGAACAACGCCGGCGCGATGGACTCGAGGCTGATCGTCATCCTCAACGATAACGACATGTCGATTGCGCCGCCGACGGGCGCGATGTCGGCCTATCTGGCGCGCCTCGTCACCAGCCACACCTACCGCTCGCTGCGCGACGTGGCCAAGCAGCTCGCTCGGCACTTGCCGAAATTTCTTTACGACAAGGCCAAGCGAACAGAGGAATACGGCCGCGGTTTCTGGACCGGCGGCACGCTGTTCGAGGAGCTCGGCTTCTACTACGTCGGACCGATCGACGGCCATAACCTCGACCACCTGCTGCCGGTCCTGAAGAATGTGCGCGACATGCATGGCGGGCCGGTTCTGGTGCATGTCATCACCAAGAAGGGCGCCGGCTACCCCCCGGCCGAGGCGGCTGACGACAAATACCACGGCGTATCCGCCTTCGACGTCGTCACCGGGGCGCAGGCCAAACCCAAGGCCAACGCGCCGGCCTACACGAAGGTCTTCGCCGACGCGCTTCTCGACGCGGCCCGTCGGGACGAAAGGATCGTCGCCGTCACCGCGGCCATGCCGCAGGGAACCGGGCTCGATCGCCTGCAGAGCGTGCTCCCGGAGCGGGTTTTCGACGTCGGCATCGCCGAGCAGCATGCGGTGACTTTTTCCGCCGGACTGGCGACCGAAGGCTATAAGCCTTTCTGCGCGATCTACTCGACCTTCCTCCAGCGCGGGTACGATCAGGTCGTGCACGACGTGGCGATCCAGAATCTGCCCGTCCGCTTTGCGATCGATCGCGCCGGACTCGTGGGCGCGGACGGCCCGACGCACGCGGGCGCGTTCGACATCGCCTATCTTGCGTGCCTGCCGAACATGACGGTGATGGCGGCGGCCGACGAGGCGGAGCTCGTCCGCATGGTCGCGACGGCTGCCGCGCACGACAGCGGTCCGATCGCGCTGCGCTATCCACGCGGCGAAGGCGTCGGCGTCGAGCTGCCGCCGCACGGCGAGCCCTTGCCGATCGGCAAGGGCCGGGTGCTCCGCCACGGCTCGCGCATCGCGATCCTGTCGCTTGGCGCGCGGCTCGCCGAGGCGTTGAAGGCGGCAGAGGAATTGGTGGCGCGCGGGCTCCCGACCACAGTCGCCGACGCGCGATTCGCCAAGCCGCTCGACCGCGAATTAATTCTGCAACTCGCCCGCGACCACGAGTTGCTCATTACGATCGAGGAAGGCTCGATTGGCGGCTTCGGCTCACATGTGCTGACGCTCCTGAGCCGACTCCGGCATACTTGACAACGGCCTCAAGGTCCGCACCATGACGCTGCCGGACGTGTTCCAGGAACACGACAAGCCCGAGCGCATGTACGCCGCCGCCGGGCTCGACGCGAAAGGAATCGTAGCCAAGGCGCTCGCGGCGCTCGGCGACATCGACCGGACGAATTCGAGCCGTATCGCATGACCGGCCAGTCGAGCGGGGGCAACGAAGATGATGGCAGGCCGGAGGGCCGAAGCTCCGCCAATTTCGCGGCGGTCGTCGCCGTCCTCGTCCTTGTGGCCCTGGGTTACTGGGCATTCAAATATCTGGATCAACAGCGCAAACTGCAGAATTGCTTGAATTCGGGCCGGCGCGACTGCCTGGATCTGGTCAGCCCGGCCAGGTGACAGCTGTCGGAAGGCGAGCGCGACGCCTTGGAAGGCTGTCAAAGACGTGGTCGCGGGGGGCCTAGGCTGACCTGTACGCCAGTCGAATGACGTAGCTGCTCACCAGTGGACAAGGAGCATAAAGGATGGGCGCCCGCCTGAAGAAAGTCGCCCGGACCTGCCTCGAGGGCGCGGAAAGCGGCGCAGTGACCTTTCAGCAGATCGTCGGGGCGCAGATGCAGGCAGGCTTCGAGGGCTAAAGCATCGACTCCCGCCGCGCGGGGCTGCGCCGGCTACATCGTGTCGCTCCTCGGACGCCGGGTTCTCTATATTGGCCGCACCGCCGAGTTCCATTTGGAGCTCTTCCTCTCGCAACCTTGATCGCGTCCCGTCCTGGAAATCGTGCTCATTTGGCCAGAGCAGCCGGACTGCAGCAAGACTAGCGGCGATTGACTTGACCATCCCGGCGCCGCATAAGCCCCGTCCTGATGCGGCGCGAGAGCGCCGCAAAGCATTTCCCCGGCTTGCCGCGCGTCTTGAAAATTGTCGCGACAGGCCGCGTTCGTGAGTCGGGCGCGGGACTACGCGGCCCTTCCGCGCGAAAGAGCGAATTTGGAGACACGATCGTGAAGCGGACCTATCAACCGAGCAAGCTCGTTCGCAAGCGCCGTCATGGTTTTCGGGCCCGCATGGCGACCGTGGGCGGCCGTAAGGTGTTGAACGCGCGCCGCGCCCGCGGCCGCAAGAAGCTCTCCGCCTGACCGCGCGGCCGACGCCGCCGCCCTGACCCTTCCTCTTGCTGATGCGACGCCCCGGATGCAGCCCAAATCCTTGCATGAGGACGGAAGGCCGGTCCTCTGCGGTGAGCCACCTGGCCGCCTGACCCAGCGCACGGAATTCCAACGCGTCTCGCGTGGAAAGCGCGCCTCGGTCGAGGCGTTCACGCTGCAGGCTCGTCGGCGCGAGGGGCTCGAAGGCGAGGCGAAGGGCGCGCGTATCGGCTTCACCGTGACAAGGAAAGTCGGCAACGCGGTCGAGCGCAATCGCATCCGCCGCAGACTGAAAGAGGCGCTGCGCGCGGCCTGGCCACTTGAGGCGCAAGGGGATCACGACTACGTCCTGATGGCGCGGCGCGAGGCGCTGGGGCGCAGGTTCGCCGCGCTCGTCGACGACTTGCGCGACGTCTTCCGCATGGTGCGGCGCGGGCGCCAGGAGGATCGCCTCCGCGGACCCGGCCGGATGAGCGCTGAGGGTAGAGACAGGCGACCATGAACAACGAGGACACGAGGAACCTCTTTCTCGCGATCGCGCTGTCGGTCCTAGTGATGGCCGCGTGGCAATACTTCTACGCCGGCCCCCAATATGTGCGCGAGCATCAGGCGCAGACCCAGGCGAACAATCCGGTCCCGAAGACCGCGGCCGAGCCATCCGCCGGGCCGGGCGCGCCGCAGACGGCGCCGGCGACCCCCGCCGCGCCTGCGGCGCCGGCGCCAGTTACGCTCAATGAGGCCCTGGCGGCGAGCCCCCGGGTAACTATCGACACGCCGAGCCTCGGCGGTTCGATCGACCTTCGGGGCGGCGCGCTCGACGATCTCGTTCTCCGCGACTATCACGAGACCATCGACCCCAATAGCCCGCTGATCCGTCTCTTCGTGCCGCGCGGCGCGCCGGACGCCTATTGGGCGGAGACAGGGTTTGTGAGCGGGAGCGGCGTTAAGACGCCCAATCGCGAGACGCTGTGGACCGCCGACGTTAAAACGCTGACGCCCCAGCAGCCCGTGACGCTGACCTGGGACAACGGCGCCGGGCTTGTCTTCAAACGCGTCATCGCAGTCGACGACAAGTATATGTTCAGAGTAACGGACTCCGTCGCCAATAGCGGCCCGTCGGATGTGGCGCTGAGGCCGTATGCGCTCATCCTGCGGCACGGCAAACCGAATGTCGCGGGATATTCGGTGCTGCACGAAGGCCTCGTCGGCGTGATCGGCGACGGTTCGGTGCAGGAGGTCACCTACGCCACGATCGACAAGGACGCCGGCAAGCTGCGCGCTTACAAGGGCGACGGCGGTTGGCTCGGCTTCACCGACAAATACTGGGGCTCCGCGATCATCCCCGAACAGACGGCCGCGATCGACGCGCGTTTCTCGGCCCGCGGAACCGACCAGCCGGAGGATTACCAGGCCGATTTCCTCGGCGCGGAACAAACCGTTGCGCCAGGGGCCTCCGCCGAGGCGACGACGCGCGTCTTCGCCGGCGCCAAGGAGGTGAGCACTATCGACAATTACGGGGCCCGTCTCGGCATCAAGAAGTTCGATTTAATGATCGACTGGGGCTGGTTCTATTTCATCACCAAGCCGCTGTTCCTGCTCATCGACGCGATTTACAGGCGCGTCGGCAATTTCGGCGTCGCGATCCTCATCGTCACGGTTCTCGTCAAGCTCGCCTTCTTCCCGCTCGCCAATCGCTCCTACAATTCGATGGCGAAGATGAAGAAGATTCAGCCGCAGATCGCGGCGCTCAAAGACCTCTATCCCGACGATAAGGTCAAGCAGCAGCAGGAGCAGATGGCGCTGTTCAAGCGCGAAGGGGTCAATCCGGTCGCCGGCTGCTTGCCGATGGTGATCCAGATCCCGGTGTTCTTCGCGCTCTACAAGGTCATTTTCATCACCATCGAGATGCGGCATGCGCCGTTCTTCGGCTGGATCAGGGATCTCTCCGCCCCCGATCCCACCAACGTGTTCACGCTGTTCGGCCTCATACCCTGGGATCCGACCGCCCTGCCGGTCTTCGGCCATTTCCTCGCGCTCGGAATCTGGCCGCTCGTCATGGGCGTGACGATGTTCGTCCAAATGAAGATGAATCCCGAGCCGGCCGATCCGGTTCAGAAGTCGATGTTCGCGTGGATGCCGGTGATCTTCACCTTCATGCTCGGGACGTTCCCGGCCGGCCTCGTCATCTACTGGACCTGGAACAACACTCTGACGGTGATCCAGCAATATTATATCATGAGCAAAGCGGGCGTGAAGGTCGAACTGTGGGACAACCTGACCAAGCTCCTTGCCCGGAGCCCGGCGAAAACGCCGAGCGCATGAGCCCGCCCGAGGCGGCGGTCGATTGGACGGAGGCCGGACGCAAGCTGTTCGCCGGCCCGTGCGAATTCTTCTTCGCCGCTGCGCGCTCGGACGGGCTGCCGCCGATCGGCGCGCCCGAAGTCGCCTTCGCCGGGCGGTCGAACGTCGGCAAGTCCTCGCTCATCAACGCCTTGACCGGCCGCTCCGCTCTTGCGCGCACGTCGCGCACACCGGGCCGCACACAGGAGCTCATCTTCTTCGATCTTCACGGCGCGGCGACGCTGGTCGACATGCCGGGCTACGGCTATGCGGCGGTCGCTAAGGAAAAATCCGCGGCCTGGGGAAGCTCGCGCGAGATTATCTGCGCGGTCGTCCCTCGCTCATGCGCGTCTTCGTGCTCGTCGACGGCAGACACGGGCTGAAGGAAAACGATCACGAGACGATGCGCATGCTCGACGCCGCCGCGGTCTCTTACGCGGTGGTCCTGACCAAGCGCGACGAAGTGAAATCGGCCGATCAGAGCGCGCGCGTGGCTTCGACCCTGGAGGCCCTGAGGAAACATGTCGCCGCGTTCCCCGAAGTTCTGTTCACATCGGCGCGGGACGGCGACAGCGTCGCGGACTTGCGCGCCCATATCGCGAGGCTCATCGCCGAGCGCAGCGCATGGAGAACAGCCTCTGCCGGTTGACCTCGCGCGCCGTCCATTGCGATGGTCGCTCCGTGGAGAGGCACTACAATCATTTCGCCGGCGGCGACGTCGGCCGCATCGAGGCCCTCAGCGACGGCATTTTCGCCTTTGCGGCGACGGTGCTGGTGCTCGATTTCCGCTCGCCCGAGCCTGCCGACATCCACTCGGAGGCTGAATTGTTCAGCGCGCTCATCGCCTCGTCGCACAGGCTCATGCCCTGGCTTCTCAGCCTGCTCACGCTTGGCATCTTCTGGGTCGCCCAGCAGACGCAGCTCAGCCACCTCGCGCGCTCGAACCGCGACCTGACATGGCTGCACCTGACGTTTCTCGCGATCATCACCGTCCTGCCGTTCACGACCCGGCTCTTGGCCGATTTCTTCACCTACCGCACCGCGTTCGTCATTTACTGGCTGAACATCGTCCTGCTCGGCGTGGCCGTCTATGTCACCTGGGCTTGTGCCGAACGGGCGAAGCTCATCCGGGATGACACGCCCAGGGAGCTCACAGGCGCTTTTCGAAGACGAAGTCATTGTCGCCCAGTCCCTCTATGGAGTTCGGCGCGCTGCTCGGCCTCGTGAGCGTGCCGCTCGGGATCGCGCTGATCATCCTCATCCAGCTCAACTACGCGTTCGCGCCGAGGCTGCCGATCCTGTCGCGCCTTTAGGCGCCTTCAGAGCGGGATGGCCATCGGCGCCTTCGATCCGCCCGCATTTCGCCGAACGCGCGGAGATAGCAAACGAGAGACCGCCAGCCCCACATTCCGAGGCGGTCCGCCAGCATCGTGGGCGGGCAGGCGCTCTACGCGATCGGCGCGCTCACGGGCCTCGTCACCACGCAACTCGGCGTCGCCTTCATTGTCGCTGCCACCGCCGATGAACTGGAGCTGAGGAGCGTGCGCGGCAACCTCGGCGATAACGATACAATCGCCAGGGCGACCGCAGAGCGTGCCGGAAGGGGGCGATTCGTCCGTGCGGCTCCTCGGCGGCCGTCAAGTTCCTTGATTGAGCTTGTGCTGTCTATCGAGTTCCTGAAACGCAACGTTCCGTCAGAGTTTTCGATGTACAGGCGATTCGAGGTTCTGTCCATTTGTCCATCCACGAGATACACATATTTCAAGCTATTTTTTGAAACCCAAACCTCACGTCCACAAGCGTGTAGATCGATCTTCTCAATGCCCCGTGTGAAGTCAAAATGTACACTATATGGCGTTCCGTCAAATCCAGTTTGCTCACCAAGTTCGATTGTGCGCCCCGATCCGCAGTAATTCTCTGACTGACTTCGATAGACCAGAATTTTGTTCAACATGGGGCACAGCTACAGGAGCTGAGCCCCGCAGCAGGCTGCTTAGGAGGATCAAAACGATACCGAACGTTACGACAACGAAGGCTTGCGTATTTAGGGTGACTTCGAGTCCAAGAAATTTGATCTTGTTTTCTGTCGTCGGGGCCGGCGGCCAAAAAATCCAAACGCCGAGCCCGAAAAGAATGATTGCAACGCCGAGATAGAAGGCGACTTGGTTCGGCTCCATCGGCAGAAATCCGTTCGGTGCAATGAGCGAGGTTCCCGCCCCGCTGACCTCCAAAATTTGTATCTCGCCAGCGAAAAATCTCCAACAACTTCACAACTGGTTACTGCGCTGATCACGACGGACCGTTTCGCATTGAAGGCAAACACGTCTGCGAGATCTGAGCCCCAATGGGTCGTCAGCCTGGATCAATTGCGGCGCCTCCACCCACTTTCCCGAGGGGACGCTTACCCCTCGAACGGCAATCCGGCATATTGTTCGGCGACCGCGGCCGCAGCGTGCTTTGATCGCTGGAGATGATCGAATTCGCTGAGCTTGATCCGGGTCTCGAACGCGTCATCATCGGGAAAGACGTGCAGCAATTTGGTCAGCCACCAGGAGAAGCGCTCTGACGCCCACACGCGTCGGAGCGCCATGTCCGAATAACTCTCGAGATAGCGGTCGTCCCGTTTTAGAAAATGCGCCGCAAACGCGCGCTCAAGATAGAACACGTCGGAGATCGCGAGATTCAGGCCTTTCGCCCCGGTCGGCGGGACGATGTGCGCAGCGTCGCCGGCAAGGAAAAGCCGGCCATAGCGCATCGGCTCGGCGACGAAACTCCTGAGCGGCGCAATCGACTTCTCGATTGAGGGGCCGGTCACGATCTTGCCTGCGATTTCGGGCGGGAATCGGCGCTTGAGCTCGCCCCAGAAGCGCTCGTCCGGCCAGTCGTCGATCCGGGTATCGACGCCGCATTGGATGTAGTAGCGGCTCAGCATCGGACTGCGCTGCGATGCGAGAGCGAAGCCGCGGTCGTGCCGGGCGTATATGATGCCTCCAACCGGCGGCGTCTCCGACATGATTCCGAGCCAGCCGAAGGGATAGGCGCGTTCGAAGGTCCGGAGCGCGTCTTTGGGAATGCTCTGGCGCGAGACGCCATGGAACCCGTCGCAGCCGGCGATGAAGTCGCACTGGAGCGTCTCCGGCCGGCCATCCTTCTCGTAGGTCACCTTCGGCGCGTCGCTGGTCACATCATGGAGCCGGACGCTTTGCGCCTCCTCGACGATGCGGCCGCCATCGCGCTCGCGCACCCGGTAGAGTTCCTCGGTGATCGCCGTCTGGCCGTGCGACCACATCGGCTTGCCGGTGTGTTTCTTCGTGTCGATCAGAAACGGCTCGCGGTTCTGCCACGCGATCCAGCTCCCGTCGTGCGCCTGACCTTCGCGGTCCATCCTTTCGCCGACGCCGGCGTCGCGCAACAGCTTGACCGAGCCGTATTCGAGAACCCCGGCGCGAATGCGCTTGAGCACATGCGCCTTGGTCTGCCGCTCGAGCACGACGCTTTCGATCCCGCGACGATGCAGCATGTGGGACAAAAGCAGGCCCGCCGGCCCCCCGCCGATGATCGCGACTTGAGTGCGCTCCATGCTGTCCGTTCCTTGCCCGGCCGAACGGCGCCGCGCCCGCATCTGACCGGTCGCGCCGTCGGAGCGCGCGCTCCGCCTTACGCCTCGAACCCCACCGCCGCCAGCGCCGCGGCCTGGCGGCGCGCGATCGTCGCCTCGTCGAAGCCGGCGATGGCGTCCTCGTACATCCGGTGAAAATTGAGCCGCGCGCCGAGGCGCAGGAAGGCCGCGCCGAGGCCGATCGTCGCCCGCTCCAGAAACACGAATTCGCGCGGCACGACGAGCCCCCGCCCTCGGCCCTCAAAGCCCGCATGACGGCGCCGATCTCCTTGCGTCCGTATTCCGATGGCTTCACGCCGTCGGCGGCGCTGCGCACCCGGTCGTCGAGAATGGGGCCGCACATGAAGCGCGCCCAGATGGTCATGGCCTCCGCCGTCCCGCGCGTGAGCTTGGGAAATCCCCACATCGCGTAGGCATGCGCGACCCGCGCGTCGTCATTGGCCCTCAGCGCATGGTAGAGCTCGACGACTCCGTGCACAAAACGCATCGGAAAAATCCGCACGCAGCCGTAGTCGAAGAGATTGATCCCTTCGACGGCGCGCTTCTCGCCCTGCCCCGAAGCGACGACCGTGTAATTGCCGAGATGCGGATCGCCGTGGATGATCCCATAGCGAAGGAACGGCCGCCACCAGGCTTCGAACAGGCCGACCGCAATCGCGTCGCGCGCCTCCTGCGCGGCGTTCTCGAAAGCGACGAGCGGCTCGCCCTCCAGCCATTGCAGCGTGAGCAGGCGCCGCGTCGAGAGGCTCTCCTCGACTCGCGGCACGCGCACGAACGGCCGGTCGGCGAGCATGAGCCGGTAGAGCCGCGCGATCTTCGCCTCGCGCTCATAGTCGAGTTCCTCGCGCACCCGCGCCCTGATCTCGCGCGCGATTTCGCGCGTGTCGATCGCCGCGCCGATCCGGCGGCGAAGCGAGAACAGGAAGTCGAGCTGCGACAGGTCGGTTTCGACCGCCGAAGCCATCTCGGGATATTGCAGCTTGCAGGCGAGCGGCTCGCCTTCGAGGCTCGTCGCCCGATGCACCTGCCCGAGCGAGGCCGCCGCGGCGGGCTTGAAATCGAAGTCGGAGAACCGCTCGCGCCAGTCAGGCCCGAGTTCGGCCTGCATGCGGCGGCGCACGAAGGCCGGCCCCATCGGCGGCGCCTGCGACTGCAGCCGCATCAACTCGCTCGCGAAGTCCGCGGGCAGCGCGTCCGGGATGGTCGTCAGCATCTGCGCGACCTTCATCATCGGGCCCTTCAACGAGCCCAACGCCGACGCCAGCGCCTTGGCGTCCGCCTCCCGCGTCCCGCCGCGCAGTCGGTTGACGCCGACGCGCGCGGCAAGCGCGCCCGCATTGACGCCGAGTCGCGCATAGCGCGTCGCGCGGGCGCTCAGGCGATTGGCTTCGTCGTCACGGGTCAAAGGCGAGAATCCTGTCCTAAGGGTTGGCGGCCGCAGCCTCGGCTCTTAGCCCGCGGCCGGTCCCGGAGATATAGGGCGCGCGCCGTCCGGTTGCAGCCGACCGAGCAATCGAGACGCGGAAGGTCAATTTTCCCGACTATGACCCGGTCGCGGGCGCCCGCTCGAATTTCCGGCACTACTGCAGTGGCAAGAAATCCGCCAAACGGGGTCACGGACGGGTCGAAGCCGAATCCAACGATGCGATAAGCGCAAGCGCCGCTTAAGCCGCCATTGCAACTGAACCCTTCAACGAGGACCGACCAGGATGAGAGCCGCTTTCAAAGAATGGCCGAATCTGCACAAGGGGGAGTCCAATGCGAGGACTCTTCTGTCGGATGCACGCCGGATAGAGACTGCCTACGGCGATTTGGATGCCGCCTACAATTCTGATCGGTTCGCATCAATCCGTTCGACTCTAAAATATTCTAAGAATGACGAGTTTGCTGGGAGACCTAACCCCTCGAAATTGCGGCCAAGAGAAGGTGTAAGGCTTTCAACTTTGTTTCCGGCCTATCGCGCAGCTTTGACGGCCTATTCCGAATTTCGTGAAGGCAAAGCAGCCGAGGATCAAACTCGGGGAGGGACGCATCTTATTCCGTCGTCTGTGGCTGATGACGAGAGTTTCGATCCCGTTAACATTCAAGACGCGCGCCACCGAATTCTTGGCTCGATCACACAACGCCGTGGCCAGAGTAAATTTCGGGACGCGCTCGTCGTGGCTTGCGACGGGCGATGCGCAATCACCGGCTGTGGTGTTCTAGATGTTCTTGAAGCATCGCACATCTACCCATATCGCGGCCCCGAGACGAACGCGATGTCCAATGGACTGCTTCTTCGAGCAGACCTTCACACACTGTTTGATTGTGGACTAATTGCAGTGGACCCAGATTCATCTGCGATTCTGCTCGCTCCAAGCCTCCGCGAAGGCGAATATGGCGAGCTTTCTGGGCAAAAAATGCGCCTTCCACGAAATCTTGCAGAGCGCCCGAGCCGGAGCGCGCTCTCGGAACATTCGGCGAGACGTGCAATTCTGAACCCTCCGGGCCAACCTCGCTCTTCGCTTGACTGACCACCGTCTCGCAACCGCCGGCCTTGTGCGGAATTCAAGACTTTTGAGCGCCGGACCGCCGCTCATATTGTCGCGTTTCCCCGTGCAGGATTTAGGTGCAGAATGTGACCCGCGGGGACTTGCGCGGCGCCACCCCTGCTACCCCATCGCCTCCAGTTCGCCGATCATCCGCTCGATCACCGACAGGCCGATGCCCCAGAAGGCGGGATCGCGCGCGTCGAGACCGAACGGCGCGAGGAATTCCGAATAGGACTTGGAGCCGCCGGCGGACGAGCATCGCGAGATAGCGCTCCGCGAAGCCTTCGCGCGAGCGCTCGTAGACGCCGTAGAGCGAATTGACCAGGCAATCGCCGAACGCATAGGCATAGACATAGAACGGCGAATGGATGAAATGGCCGATATAGGCCCAATAGGTCTCGTAGCCCGGCCTTCAGCTCGATCGCGGGGCCGAGGCTCTCGCTCTGCACGCTCATCCACAATTGGCCGATCCGCTCGGCCGTCAGCTCGCCCGTTGCGGCGCTCGAGATGGACGAGACGCTCGAACTTGTAGAAGGCGATCTGCCGCACGACGGTGTTGAGCATGTCCTCGACCTTGGACGCCAGCATCGACTTGCGCTCGGCCGGATCGGCGGTGGCGGCGAGCAGCGAGCGGAACGTCAGCATTTCGCCGAACACCGAGGCGGTTTCGGCGAGCGTCAGCGGCGTCGGCGCCATCAGCGCGCCGTTGGCGCCGGCCAGCACCTGATGGACGCCGTGGCCGAGTTCGTGCGCGAGCGTCGTCACGTCGCGCGGCTTGCCGAGATAATTGACGAGCACGTAGGGATGCGCCGACGGCGTCGTCGGATGCGCGAAGGCGCCCGGCGCCTTGCCCGGCCGCACCGGCGCGTCGATCCAGCCCTCGTCGAAGAACCGCCGCGCGATGTCGGCCATGCGCGGCGAGAAACCGCGATAGGCGTCGAGCACCGTGTCGCGCGCCGCCTCCCAGGTGAAAACGCGCGGCGGAGCGTCGGGCAACGGCGCATTGCGATCCCAGTGGTCGAGCCGCTCCTTGCCGAACCAGCGGGCCTTCAGCGCGTAATAGCGATGCGAGAGGCGCGGATAGGCCTCCGTCACCGCCGCGACCAGCGCCTCGACGACCTCGCGCTCGACGCGATTGGCGAGGTGGCGCGAGTCGGCGACGTCCCCGAACTTGCGCCAGCGGTCCGAGATTTCCTTGTCCTTGGCGAGCGTGTTGGTGACGAGCGCGAAGAGCCGCAGGTTCGCGCCAAGCGTCGTCGCGAGCGCGTTCGCCGCCGCCTCGCGCTTCTTTTCGTCCGGATCCTGCAGCTTGCCGAGCAGCGGCTCGAGCGTCAGGCTTTCGCCTTCGAAATCGAAACGCAGCGCCGCCATCGTGTCGTCGAACAGCCGGTTCCAGGCGGCGGCGCCGCTAATCGACTTTTCGAGAAACAGCTGCTCGATCTCGTCGGCGAGCTGATGCGGCTTTTCCTTGCGGATGTCCTCGAGCCAGGGGCGGTAATGGCCGAGCGCGGGCGCCGCCATAGCGGCCTGCAAGCGCGGAGTCGTCGATGCCGATTGAGTTCGAGTTCGAAGAACAGCAGATCGCCGGAGAGCGCGGTGACCCGCTCGTGCGCGTCGCCATAGAAACTTGGCGCGCGCGGGGTCGCTCGTGTCGGCGGCGTAGAGCAGCGAGGCGTAGGACGATGACGCGGCCGATCAAGTCCTGCAGCGCCTCATAGGTCTTGACCGCACTCGGCGAGAAGCTCGCCGCCGCTGCTCCGAATCGGCGAGCGCCGCCAGCTTGCCGCGATAGGTCTTCGAGAATTGTTTGGCGTCCTGCTCGGCGCGCGCTGAGATCGGCCGCGAAGCGCGGCGAATCCATGCCCTCGTAGAGATCGTCGAGCCGCCATTGCGGCAGCGCGCCGAGATTCGCCGGAGCGCGGAAGCGGGCCGAGACGGGGCGAACGGAATGGGATGACAACATCATCGAGGGATCCTCTTCAAGCTTTGGTAAGCGCTTTCGCGATCCTTGGCGCCGACAAAGCGGCCCTCTTGGGAGACCGACGCGTCAACTGCGGGACGCCGTTAACATGGCGTTTACCGTGATGTACGAGTGTAACGCAACGCGCAGTGCAACCGAGCGGCGCGACAGGATGACAATGGCCGCCCTGATCCTCGTTGTCGATGACGATCCCGTCCAGCGTCGCCTGCTCGAAGCGATGGCCAGACGGTTCGGCTACGACGTCGAAACGCTGGATTCCGGAGAAGCTGCGCTCGCGCGTCTGCAGGCAGCGCGATCGGCCGCCCGATCAGTCTCATCATTCTCGATCTCGTCATGCCCGATCTCGACGGCATGGGCGTGCTCGCGCGCATGCGCCAGCTCGACATCGCGGTTCCTGCGATCGTGCAGACTGCGCACGGTTCGATCGAGACCGTGATTTCGGCCATGCGGGCGGGCGCGATCGATTTCGTCGTCAAGCCAGTCGGCGGCGAACGCCTGCAGGTCTCGATCAAGAACGCGCTGCGCGTCGACGCGCTCGAAGACGAATTGCGCCGCGCGACGCGCCGCAACGCGGGCGAACTCGGCGTTCGCGACATTGTCACCCGGGCCGAGATCGATGGCGCGCACGCGCGCGGCTCGCCGAGCGCGCGGCGAAATCGAACATCCCGGTCCTGATCGAAGGCGAATCCGGCGTCGGCAAGGAGCTGATGGCGCGCGCCATTCAGGGCAGCTCCGAGCGGCGCGGCAAGCCCTTCGTCACCGTCAACTGCGGCGCGCTCCCGGAGAACCTGGTCGAATCGATCCTGTTCGGGCACGAAAAGGGCTCGTTCACCGGCGCGACCGAAAAGCACGTCGGAAAATTCGTCGAGGCGAACGGCGGCACGCTGTTCCTCGACGAAATCGGCGAACTGACGCTCGAAGCGCAGGTGAAGCTGCTGCGCGCCTTGCAGGACGGCGAGATCGATCCAGTCGGCGCGCGCCGCCCGGTCAAGGTCGACATTCCGCCTCGTCTCGGCGACCAACCAGAACCTGATCGAGCTCGTCAAGGCCGGGCGTTTCCGCGAGGACCTGTTCTATCGCCTCAACGTGTTTCCCATTTCGATCCCGCCGCTCAGGGCGCGCGCCTGCGACGTGCGCCGATCTCGCGATGCGTTTCCTGGCGCGCTTCTGCGTCGAAGAAGGCAAGCGCATTCGCGGCATTTCCAACGATGCGCTGGCGCTGCTGAGCGCCTATGACTGGCCCGGCAACGTCCGCCAACTCGAGAATGCGGTTTTCCGCGCGGTGGTGCTCGCCGACGGCGACGAATTGACGACGGCGGAATTTCCTCAGATCGCGGCCCAAGTCCAAGGCTTCGACGTGCGAATCCCTCCTGCGCCGCCGCCGGTTGCGGCCGATCCGACGCCAATTCGCCGCGCCGCGGCCAGCGAACGTCGAGACCCGCGATCCTCATTCAATACGACTGATCAACGACAGCGGCGACGTGCGCACGCTGGAAGACATCGAAGCCGAATCGATACGCTTCGCCCTTGCCCACTACCGCGGTCAGATGTCCGCAGGTCGCCCGCAAGCTCGGCATCGGCCGGTCGACGCTCTATCGCAAGATGAAGGACAGCGGCATCGGCGACGACTTGATCGGCGACGCCGCCGCCTGAGCGGGACGGAGAACGGCGCGGTCCCTTCCTTCCATTTTGTTGCGCGCGCGGTAGTTTGCACAGTGGAGTCTTCATGCTCCTCGAGCGGTTCTTTGGCGCCCCGGATTGAAGGATTGGCCTCTTGGTCCGTCGTAACTGGCTCGGCCGGATGCTTTCGCCGGCGATCGGCCTCGCCGCGGTCCTGATCGGCGCCGGCGCGGCGTCCGCCGACGGTCCTCCCTATTACGGACCTGGGCCGGCCGAACTCCATGCGCCCGTTTCGATGGTTGCGGGCGAAGCCCCGGTGATTCTCGGCGAAAGCGCCGGCGCCAGCGCGTTGCTGACAGTCTACAATTCGCAGGGCGCGGTCAGAGACGGCGTGCGCGCCTTGACGCCGGTCACTGATCTCGGAATCGACTTTTCATCCATCGCGGCCATTGGGGCCGACAGCGGCGCGGCCGGGCCGACCTCCTATGCCGCGCAAAGTCAGGGCGCTTCGGCGCCCGCTGTTACGGCTACGGCTCGCGACTCGACCGGCGCGCCGCCCGCGTCCTCGCCATCTGCAGCAGCGCCCGAAGTCGCGAGCCCGGCCCCGCCGGCGCTCGACATTGAGTTGCCGCAGCCGGTTCCGGGGCCGACAAACGGCGCCTTGCTGAATCCTCTTCCGATCGCGTTCGAAGCGGCGATTGAACGCTTCGTCCTCCATGATGACGCGATCAATCCGCTTCGGGCGCGGCGATTGGCGCAAAGCTCGGGCCGCGATCGGGGCCTTTTACGCTGCGCGCGGATATGAGCCGGTCTGGGTCGACGAGAACGGCTTGACACGGGCCGGCCGCTCGGCGCTTTCGCAACTCGAGCGCGCTGCGGAGGACGGTCTCGATCTATCAGCCTTCGCCCTGCCCCGGGACATCGAAGCCAGCCTTCCCGCAACGACGTCTGCGCAGTTGGAAACGACGATCGCCGCGGCCATCGTGACCTATGCGGAACAGGCGACGGGATCGCGTGTCCCGCCCTCTCGCGTCTCGCGCCTGATCGCAGTTTTCCCGAACGTCGCCGATCCCGGCGTCGCGATCGCCGAGACCGCGGCCGCCGCGGATCCCGCCGCCCGGCTGGCGGATTTCAATCCGCCGCAGAAGGGTTACCGTGAGCTTCGCGAAGAATTGAAACGATTGCTGGAGGTCGTTCCGGCCGGCGCCGGTCTTCACGCAATCGCGCCGGCGCCCGGCCTTGGAGCAAGCGTCGATGAGGCGCCGGTCGTTCGCGCCAAGTTCGACCCTTCAGCGCACGCCGGATGGCGCTTCGACGTTGGCCGGCCGTTCAAGAAGGGTCGTCCGGCCGCCGGCGGCTATGCCGCGGCCGCCGACGAGGCGATCGCGTTCGGCCCGCTCGGCCCGCCGGCGCGCGGCGATCCTCGCCAATATGGAAATGTGGCGCTGGGAGCCGCGGGACATGGGCGAACTGCGGATCGAGATCAATGTGGCGGACTTTTCGGTTTCGGTGCTGGACGGCGACACGCTCCTGCGCCGCGCGCGCGCCATCGTCGGAAAGCCCGAGACGCCAACGCCGATCTTCTCCAACGTAATGCGCTATGTCCTCATCAATCCATCTTGGCAGGTGCCGGATTCGATTGTCAGGAAGGAAATGCTGCCAAGACTCGCCTCTGATCCCGACTATCCGACGCGTCACGGCTACGAGATGAAATCGGTCGGCGGACGAATCACGGTGCGGCAGCCGCCGGGCGACGACAACGCCCTTGGGCGCATCGCTTTCATGTTCCCCAATGACCATTCAGTCTATCTGCATGACACGCCGTCGCGCGGGTTGTTCGCCGCGGAAACACGCGCGTTCAGTCACGGCTGCGTGCGGGTCGACGAGGCCTTGCTTCTGGCCGAACTGGTGCTCGGCGGCGCTGCGAACGGATGGTCGGCTCAGCGAATCGGCGCGGCGATCGGAGGGCCAGAAAGAACGGTCTTCCTGCCCCGGCCGCTACCGGTCCATATCGAATATTTCACCGAATTCGTCAATGAATCTGGACAGTTGACGGAGAAGCCCGACGTCTACGGACTGACACGAAAGGTCGCGTTCACTTTGTCTTCGGATAGTCATGATTGAAACGGCCGGGAGATCAGGCTATAGGATTAACCAATCGTCATATGCCCTCCAGGAGCCCCCGGGTCACGGAGCAGGCGACGGAATCAGGTGCGCCGGGATAAGCGCCCGGCGCGTCGCGTGGGAGAGAGCCGGCGAAGGGCCCAGCGGAGCGTACGCGTTTCAGGCTGACAAACCGGACGGGAGGGTCCGGGGCGGTGTGATGCGCGCCCAGTTTCGGAAAGGTGGGTAGTTGGCGGTACGAGCGGCAATCAAGAACATGCGCCGGCGCGGCGCCGTGGCGTCGTGGTTGGCGACGACGGCGGCGCTAACTGCGGCCGGGCTGACCCCGAACTCCACCGAGTTCGGCCGTCGCCAACGGCGACACCCGCACCATCGTCTTTACGAATCAGCACACCAACGAATCCGGCTCATTTGTGTATATGGTCAGCGGCGTCTACGATTTCGCGGTCCTCGACAAGCTGAACTGGTTCCTCCGCGACTGGCGGCTCGACGAGCCGACCAAAATGGATGCGCATCTCTTCGACATTATTTGGGAGGTCTACCGCGAGTTTGGTTCGACGCAGCCGATCGACGTTCTGTCCGGCTATCGCTCCCCGCAAACCAATGCGATGCTCCGCCGGCGCTCTCATCAGGTCGCCGAATACTCGCAGCACATGCAGGGCAAGGCCATCGACGCCCACTTCGTCGACGTCGGAACGGCGCGCATTCGCGACATAGCGATGCGGATGCAGTCGGGGGGCGTGGGCTTCTACCCGACTGGCGTGACGCCCTGGGTGCATATCGACAGCGGTTCGGTGCGCTATTGGCCGCGCATGAACCGAGACGCTCTCGCTCGCTTGTTTCCCGATGGGAAGACGGTCTTTATTCCCGCCGACGGCAAGCCGATGTCCGGTTACGAATTGGCGCGGGCCGAAATCGAGGCCCGCGGCGGCCAGATTCAGACCGCGAGCGGCAGCGGATTCGGGATCTTCGCTTGGCTTTTTGGCGCCCGGGGCGGCGGCGCGGACGACGCCGAAGAGGGCGGCGGGCGGGAATCGATGGCGGGCGCGCGCGGCCCGAGAGGCCGGCAGCAGGTCCAGATCGCCGACGCGGGGCCTGCGGCGATCGCCAAGGCCAAACGCGACCTGCCGACTGGCCCGACCTACGCGAGCGCGCCAGAGCCGCCGCCGGTCGCCGAGCGCCCCAGAGCCCCCGCCCGCCGCCAAACCGCAAGTCGCTGCGGCGCCGGCACCGCAGTCTGTTTCGAGCGAGGACTCGCCGGTCAAGGTGCACGGTCCTGTCGCGGCGCTATTCCTCGCGCCGCTGCCGCCGCGGCGGCCGCACGATCTCGACCAAAACGCGGTGGCGTTCGCCAGCGTCCCGCTGCCTCCGGCGCGGCCCGTCGACCTCGCCGCCGCGTCGGCGCCATCGACGGCGAGCGCCGCCGGAACGCAATGGCCTGAGTTCGAGCCACGGCCTCGATCGCATAGCCGGCTTGCTGCGGCCCAGCCAGCTGCCGCAGGTCATTGTGCGGGGCGTGGATGTGGCGCCGACGGGAGCGCTGGCGCTGGCGGAAGTCCGATCTCCGAAGAAATACGACGATTCGACGCTGCTGGCCCGTGCGGCCGAATTGACCGCGCCGCTGCCGCCGATGCCAATCCCCAATTCCGGCGCGCCGGAAAAGGCGACCGAGCAGGTGGCGGCCGTCGCCGCCGGCAAAGCCGATGCCGGCGATCATGCTCACCCGAAGTCGCGTAGAGACGGTGGCGAAACGCCTTCCGCCGCGCTATCAGGCGACGATATCGCGCGACTGTTCGGCGGTCTGCCGTTCGACGCGTTCAACGCCGCCAGGCGGCCCGCATCGAATTCAAGCGACCGGCGCGGCCCACAGTAGCACCCAACGGCCGTTTCCTCGCAGCCATAGGACAGAACGGCGGGAAAACTCGCCGACGGCGCCGGCCGCCGGGTCGCAGCGATTCCCGTCAGTTCTTCTCGATCGCCCAAGGCCCGGGGCCGGCGACGGCGAGAAACAGGAAGACGAAACAGTAGAGCACCGCCGCGCTCCCCGCCATTGATCGCTGGGAAGAAGCTCCTCGGGAAATGCGCCATGAAATAGGCGAAGGCCATGAAGCCCGAAAGCACGAACGCGACCGGCCGGGTGAAAAGCCCGATCGTGATCAGCGCCCCGCCGATCAGCTCCATCAGTCCGGTGAAATAGAGCATTCCCGTCGGCATCTTGTCGAGGAACGGCAAGCCCCGCCGGGAATCCGAGAAGCTTGCCGGTTCCATGCTCGAGAAACAGAAGGCCGGTCATGATCCGAAGCGTCGAAAGCAGCATCGGCACCCAGGACTTTGGAAGGACAGTGAAATTCATCATTGTTCGCTCTCGTGTCGGCGAAAGGGCCTGCTTCCAGTCGGCCCATCGGGACATAGCACCTTCAGAGGATCCTGGCCATCTGATCGAACGACAGGCGCGGGTTGCGCGCGAACAGTTTCGTGACGTCGCCATAGCCGATGTTGACGAGCACGTTCGACTTCACGTGGCCTTCCGGGAAGAATTCGCGCGTCGACCTTGGCGTTGTCGAAGCCGGTCATCGGCCCGGTGTCGAGTCCGACCGCGCGCAAGCGCCAGGAGGAGATAGGCGACCTGCAGCGTGCCGTTTTGGAACGCGCTGCGCGCGGCGAAAGCCGGATTGCCGGAGAACCACGACTTGGCGTCGACGTGCGGCATCAGATACGGCAGATGCTCGTAGAACTGCTCGTCATACGCGACGATCGCGACGACCGGCGCGTTCATCGTCTTCTCCAGATTGCCGGGCGACAGGGCCGGCAGCGAAGCCGCTCCTTGGCCTCGTGCGATCGCAGGAACAGCACGCGCATCGGCGACTGGTTGGCGCTGGTCGGCCCCATTTTCGCCAGTTCAAGCGCCTTGTGCAGCAGCTCGTCCGAAACCGGCGTGTCGAGAAAACCGTTGTGCGTCCGCGCTTCGGTGAATATTTGCGCGAGCGTCACCGAATCGACGCCGTGTGGTCGCGAACGTGTACGGTCATGCGAGACATCCCTTGAATTGTTGCAACGCGTCATAACATGGCCTTGCCATTTGCATCATTGCAACTGGCAAAATTCTGTTAAGATCCATCTCCGGAGATGATAGATGATCGATCCGCTCACGCTCGACCAGATGCGCGTGCTCGTCGCGATCGCCGAGACCGGCAGCTTTCTCCGCCGCCGCGCGCCGGCTCGGCCGCGTGCAGTCGGCGATCAGCCAGGCCGTCAGCGCGATGGAGACGACGCTGCGGCTGTCCCTGTTCGATCGCTCGACGCAAGACCCCGACACCTGACCGAGGCCGGAGCGGCGATCGTCGAGGACGCCCGCGCGATCGTCGACAGCGCCAAGGCGATGCGCGCGCGCGCGCGGAAAGCATCGCCGAGGACGTCGAGCCGGAATTGACGCTCGCCGTCGACGCGACTTTTCCGATGCCGCTGCTGATGGAGAGCCTGCGCGCGTTGCGCGAGCGCCTTCCCGAACCTGCCGGCGACCGTGTTCACCGAGGCGCTCGGCGGCGCCGAGGAGACGCTGCGCAGCGGCGCGGCGCGCATGGCGATCTATCCGCTTCGCGAGCGACCCTCCCCCGACATCTCCGCGGAATTTCTGACCTCCATCACGCTCGTTCCGGTCGTCGCCGCCGACCATCCGCTTGGCGCGGCTGGCCGAGCCGATCCGGCGCGAGACGCTGGAGCCGCATGTCCAGCTCGTGCTGACGGGCGCAGACCGCCTTCGCGCAGAGCATGCGCGGCGGCATCGTCAGCCGCCATCTCTGGCGCTTCGCCGATCTGGCGACGCGACTGGAATTCCTGCTCGGCGGGCTTCGGCTGGTGCAACATGCCGGAGCACATGGTCGAGGACCATATCGCCGCGGGCCGCCTGAAGCGGCTCGCAATCGCCGAGCGAGCCGCCGCCGGAATTCCCGCTCTATGTCGTGTCCCGAACGCGGCCGCGAGCTCGGTCGGGCCGGGAAATGGCTGGTCGCGGACCTTCGCGAACGGCTGAAGACCTGCCCCGGCGTCCTTCAGCCGCGGGACGCGCCGCGAAGAGCGGCGGCGGGAACAAACAGGCTGGCGCTGGAGACCTTCGGCGCTAGCGCGAAGCTGTAACGCGCCGAGCGGCCGCTCACTTCGACTTGTCGCGCGCTGCTCCGCCGCTCGCGCCTTAGGGCCGCCTCGATCGTGGCGACTGGCGAGGAGACCGCCTTGCCGCGCGGCCTCCGGTCTGGCATGTTAGAGTGACCCGCGCCGAGCCAGGCTTGGGCGAGCATGTCGTTCGGCCGCCGAGCGGATGCAGACTGACTAATGGGAGGAATTTGTGATGAACAATGTTGGTCGCTTGGCCGCCGCGACGCTCGCCGGCCTTCTTCTGTCGTCGGCTGCTTGGGCTGGTCCAAAGATCGTGTCCGGCCCCGGCGCGAACCCCGAGTGCTTCAAGCCCTGGTCGGACAAGACAAAGTTCTTCCAGTGGGAGAAGAAGCCCGGTCCCTACCGGATCGCGCTCGTCAACGGCTTCGTCGGCAACACCTGGCGCATTCAGATGGTCAAGACCGCCAAGGCCTTCGCCGAACAGCCCGGCATCAAGGAGAACATCAAGGAGTTCAAGGTCGTCTCGACCGGCACCGACGTCGCCGCGCAGCTCGGCGCGATGGAGGACTTCATCAACCAGGGCTACGACGCGATCGTCACCATCGCCGTCGCGCCCGACGGCTTCGACCGCATCATCCGCCTCGCCGACAAGAACAACGTCGTCGTCGTGCCGTTCGACAACATCCTCGACACCGACAAGGTGATGATGGTCAACGAGGACCAGAAGGAGATGGGCCGCATGTCGGCCAAGTTCCTGCATCAAGGAGATGGGCAAGACCTCCGGCGACATCCTCGAAGTGCGCGGCCTGCCCGGCAACTCCGTCGACCGCGACCGCCACGTCGGCTTCCGCGAGGTGATGGAGGCGGCGCCGCAACAAGTTCAACATCACCGAAGTCGTCGGCAACTGGGACGCCGGCACCTCGCAGAAGGTGACCGCCGACGCGCTCGCCGTGCACGGGCATTTCGACGGCGTGTTCACCCAGGGCGGCTCGACGGCACGGTGCAGGCGATGATGGACGCCAAGCACCCGTTCGTGCCGATGTCGGGCGAGGGCGAGAACGGCTTCCGCAAGCAGATCGCCGAGCATGCCAAGGACGGGCTGAAGGGCATGTCCTACGGCCAGTCGCCGGCGCTGGTGGCGATCGCGATGAAGGCGGCGATCTCGGCGCTGCAGGGCAACGTCATGCCGCAGCTGATCTCGATCCCGATCCCGGTGGCCGACTACAAGACGCTGAAGGCGGGCGAGAACTTCTGGCCCGATCTCACGGACGACTTCTTCGCGCCCAACGCAGTTCCCGCCGTGCGGCGTCAACTTCACCGCGCCGGAAATCATGGCGCAGAGCGAGAAGAACACCAAGTGATCGCTGATCGGCGACACGAACGCTGGCCCGGCGCGAAGCCGGGCCAAGCGCTTCGCCGCCGCGTCGGCGCTCGTCGCCCGATCTTGTCGAGGCTAGCCATGGCGGACGCGCCGCAAGGCGACTTTCCTCGTCCTGTCGCAGATCTCCAAGCGCTACGGCGGCGTGCGCGCGCTGGAGAACGTCGATTTCGCCTGCGGGCGCGGCAAGATCCACGCGGTGCTGGGCGAGAACGGCGCCGGCAAGTCGACGCTGATCAAGATCGTCGCCGGCGTGGTCCAGCCGGACGCGGGCTCGATCTCGCTCGACGGCCGCGCGCGTCATTTCAGCAGTCCGGCCGCCGCGACGCGCCGCGGGCGTCGTCTGCATCTTCCAGGAACTGTCGCTGATGCCGGACCTCTCGGTCGCGGACAACATCTCCATCGCCGCGCCGCCGAGACGCTTCGGCCTGATCGACGCGCGCGCCCAGCGTCGCCGGGCCGAGGCGCTGCTGGCGGAAGTCGGCTGCGAGGACGTCAATCCGCTTTCGCGCGTGCGCGACCTGCCGCTGTCGCGCCGGCAGATGGTCGAGATCGCCAAGGCGCTCGGCCAGAAGCCGCAGCTGCTCATCCTCGACGAAGCGACCTCGGCGCTGACCAGCGCCGACGTCGAGAAGGTCTATGCGCTGCTGGCGCGGCTGAAGGCGCAGAACGTCGCCATCCTCTACATCTCGCACCGCATGCACGAGGTCGAGGCTCTGGCGGACCGCGCCTCGGTCTTCCGCAACGGCCGCCACATCGAGACCTTCGACAAGGGCGCGCGCTCGACGGCGGAGATCGTCCAGCTGATGATCGGGCGCGACATCGCCACGCAATATCCGCCAAAGCCGAAGCGCACGCGGCCCGCCGCGGCGCTCAAGGTCGATCGTCTCGGCTGGGAGAACAGACTCGCGCGACATCTCCCTCGAGGTCGGCACGGGCGAGATCGTCGGCCTCGGCGGGCTCGACGGCCAGGGCCAGAAGACGCTGCTGCTCGCCCTCTTCGGCGTGCTGCGCGGCGTCGACCGGCGCGATCACGGTCAACGGGCGCGCCGTGCGGCCGGGATCTCCGCGGCCAGGCCAAGGCGCGCGACATCGGCATCGCGCTCGTGCCCGAGGACCGCAAGACCGAAGGGCTGATGCTGCCGATGTCGGTCGCCGACAACCTGACGATCGCCTCGCTCGGACGCTCTGTCGTTTGGGCCGTTCATCGACGCGGACGAAGGAGGCGGACGCAGTCGAGGCCGGCGGTCGAGCGCCTTCAGATCAAGATCGGCGCGAAGACCGACGCCGGTGTCGACGCTCTCCGGCGGCAACCAGCAGAAGGTCGTCATCGCCAAATGGCTGATGACCGAGCCGCGCATCATCCTGCTCAACGATCCGACGCGCGGCATCGACGTCGGCACCAAGCAGGAACTCTATCGGCTGATGCGCGAGCTTGCCGACCAGGGCGCCGCGATCCTCTTCTACTCGACCGACTACGACGAGCTGATCGGCTGCTGCGACCGCGTCGCCATCATGTACGACGGGCGCATCGTGCGCGAGCTCGCCGGCGACGAATCAACGAGACCAACATCGTGGCGAGTTCGCTCAACATCGACGCCGCCCGCGCGGCAAGCGAGTTTCGCGAGGGCGCCCATGTCTAGCGATCTCGCGATACGAATTCGCCAGAACTTCGCCTTCCTGACGGCGGTCGCGCTCTTCTGCGTCGTCTATCTGCTCTATCATTTCGCCCATCCCAAGGGCTTCTCCTCCGCGGTGTTCGTCCAAAACGGCGACGAGGTGTTCACGCTGGCCCTGGTCGCCATGGCGCAGACCGTGCCCGTGCTCGCCGGCGGCCTCGATCTCTCGGTCGGCGCGCTGATGACGATGGTCGGCTGCTTCGCCAGCTACCTCCTGAGCGGTGCGCCCGAGGGAACGCCGCTCGCCATCGACTTCGCCGGATGGCGTGTCGGCCTCGGGACGCTGCCTGGAGGCGCGCCGGGTATCGTTCTCGGCATCGTCATCTGTCTTGCGATCGGCGTCTTCGCCGGGCTCATCAACGGGCGTGATCGTCGTCTACGGCCGCATCCAGCCGATCATTGCGACGCTGGCGACGGGCGCGATCTTCATCGGCGCTGGCGCGTTCCTGCGTCCGCAGCCGGGGGCAAGGTCGACGACGATCTGAACTGGGCTCTGACCAATTCGCTCGGCGATTTCGCCTCGACTTTTCACTTCTTCAACGACGGCGCCGCGCCTTGGTTCGTACCCTGCCGACGCACTGGCGAGTCCGCACACCGATCGAGAGCCGGACGTTTCGATCGCCGCAATTGCCGCAGCCGAGAAAATGAGGGCCGATCCGGCCGCCCGCGCTGTGGCCGATGCGGCCTACCATGACCCCCGCCCCCGCGTCGCGTTTGGCCCAGGCGAGGTGCCGCGCGCACAGCTTCAAGGCCGACGCGGCGACGCTGCCGCGGCCGGTTTACCCGGGGCCGCCACCAGGCCGAGTATGTGGCGCGGCTCGCGGAAGCGAAGAGGCCCTGGCAGGCCCGGATCGAGACGGGGCGCGGGACCTTCGGCGATCCGCCTGCTGGTGCTCGCAGGCCCCTCGACCGTCGTGAACTTCGTGGATCTGCCTCGAAGAAGTACTTCGACGGCGTGCCGATTCACCGCGTCGTGCCGAACTTCGTCGTTCAGGACGGCGACCCAACGGGCACAGGCAACGGAGGGCCGGGCTACGAGATCCGCGACGAGATCAATCCCGTCCTCTACCTGCGCGGCACGGTCGGCATGGCTCTCAAACGGCCGGATACCGGGGCAGCCAGTGGTTCGTGACGCACGCGCCGCAGCCGCACTTAGACGGCATCTACACGGTCTTCGGCCATGTTTTGACCGGCCAGGACGTCGTCGACCGCATCGAGCAGGGCGACCGGATCCTCCGCATAACGGTCTGGAAGCGCCGTGGAACATCGAAAAAGCGCACGCCCTGTGTATGCTGCGGCCGCACACTGCAGTTCCTCGGGCTCGTCCTGACAGGCGTGGGCTTCTTCCAGGGAGTGGCGGGCGGGAACGTCCGGCAGGAGCTCGCCCTGCTCGCCCTGGGCGCCGCCGTCTTCGCGGGACGCCTGGTGCAGGGGGCGCGCGAGTGAAGCCGCTCGTCGTCGCAACGCGGGCGCTGCCCGAGCCGTCGCTTTCGACGCTCGAGCCCGACTTCGAGCTGCGCGTCCACACCCTCGCCCGAAGACCTTGCCGCGGAGGTCCGCGAGGCGGAGGCGTTGATACCCCTCGTCTCGGACCGCGTCACGGAGGAAGTGCTGCGCGCCGGCGAGAAGCTCAAGATCGTGGCCAACTATGGCGTCGGCCTCGACAACATCGATCGGGCGGCGGCGGCCGCTCGGGGCATCGTCGTTTCCAACACGCCGAATGTCCTGACCGACGCCACCGCCGACCTCACGATGGCTCTCGCTGGCCCTCGCGCGCCGCGTGGTCGAAGGCGATCGGATGGTGCGGACGGAGGCTTCGCGGGCTGGGAGCCGGACCTCCTGCTCGGCTTCGACCTCAAGGGAAAGACGCTCGGAATCGTGGGGCCGGGGCGCATCGGCCGGGCGGTGGCGCGGCGAGCCCGGGCTTTCGGGATGACGCTGATCGCGGCCGGCCGCTCACCCCGCGACGAGGGGGACCCGGACGACATCCGCCGCGCGTCCTTCGACGAGCTGCTGCGGCGTCTGCACGTCGTGAGCCTCCACCTGCCCTTGAACGACGAGACCCGCGGCCTCTTCGGGCGCGAGACCTTTGCGAAAGATGAAGCCCGGGAAGCTGCATCCTGAACACGGCCCGCGGCGGCCTCGTCTCGGAGATGGCCGCGATCCGGGCTCTGGACTAGGGCGCGCTCTCGGGCGCCGGCCTCGATGTCTTCGAGAACGAGCCGGCCATCTCTCCGGCCTGCTCGACAACGACCGCGTTGGTTCGATGCCGCACGCCGGCAGCGCCACGATCGAGACGCGCAAGGAGATGGCGCGCATGGTCGTCGAAGACGTCCGGCGCGTGCTCTCCGGCGAAAAGCCGTTGCGGCGCTGGTGCTGCCGAGGGCGCCGCGCGCGAGAGGGCGCGCGTCGAATGACCCGCAAGGTCGTCTCCGATTTCACCCGGCTCGACGCTGCGGCCGACGGCCTGCTGCGGCGCATGGCGAAAGGGGAGACCGCTCTGGCCTGGCTCCAGGCCCGCTGGGCCGCATCGTGGGCGAGCCGCTGGCCCGCACAGATCCCGAACCGACGTCCTTGGTCGGCCGCCGCCTGACGCTCTCGCTCCTCGACCCCTCCTGGAGAAAGCCGGTTCCAGGCCACCCTGTCGGAGCTCGAGCCAAGCTCGCCCGCGAGTCCCAGGTTCGCCCCGAGATCACGCTGCGGTAGGTCAGGGTGTCAGCGGGCCGGACGGGGGTCTGCGGGCGCGACCCCGGCGTTCTGGCTGCGTACCGGCCTGCGATACATCGACGGGCTCCGCCGCCACCCCTCCGGCCCTCACATTCGGGCTCTCTCGAAAACCTAGAAGGCCGACGTGTCGACGATGCTTGCGAGCTGGCCTTGCGGATTGAAATAGGTCCGTGTCGCAAGAGTGACCGTGTCCGTGACGACGATCCTGTACTGCAGGTTCGTCAGCGCGCCCTAGAGAAGAACCACCACTTTCCGTTCACCGATCGGCCGTCTCAGTACTCGACGGTCAGCTCGAGATTATCGGGTGTGAGGAACCAGAAGCTGCCGGCACTCCGCGTTACGGGAGTCGCCTGCGCGGCTCGCAGCCCCTGTTCGTGCTCCACAGCAACCTGAGCGGAATTGGCCGTCGACGAGGCAGAGAGTCTGGGCGTCGCAGCCTCCGGAGAAGAGCTCCTGGCAAAGACCCCGCTGCTCTGCGTACCGATGCAGCCGGTCGAGGGGGTGCGCGAGTCGAGCAGCCAGCGTCCGGCAGATTGCTGGTGTCCGCGAGACCGGCGTTTTGGCCCGACCAGCTTGCGCCGCCGTTGTGACGCTCCGGAGACGCCGCCTGATCCGGGCGGCGTAGATCGTCTCGGGATGATCGGGATCGACCTCGAGGGACGCGGTGGAGAAGGGGAGGCCCACTTGAGGGACCAAGCTCAGACCCGAATCGACGCTCGTACACATGGAGGCCGCCCCCGGTGGATGAAGGCAGGGTGGAGGGCATCCGACTGTGATTTCGACGCTGGCATAGATCGTCGAGGTTCTGGCCGGATCGACCGCGAGCGCGAGAACGCCGCCCGAGGCCGGAAAACCCGTGCTCGCTGGGGTCCACGTGGCACCCGCGTCAGTACTGCGGTACGCCGCCGCCAGGCAGACCGTATGCGCCCGCGTAGAGCGTCGTGGGGTGGATCGGGTCGATCTCGACTACGGAAACCAATTCGGGAAGGCGATCGCCCACTGTTGACCAGGTCGTGGCGCCCCCCGTCATAACGAAGAGGCCCGCCGGGGTCTGGCGGGCGCAGCAGCCGTTGACGAGGTCGCCAGTCCAGAAACCGAAAGGTCGCCAAGGCCGCTGTTGACGGGAGTCCAGTGGTGACCGCCATCGCCGCTCTTGAGACCTCCGCCCCTCCAGTGCCCTGCGTACACCAGGGCGGGGACTGTGCAGGGGTCCGGGCACGGAATGTCAAAGGGCTGGACCGCCAGCGAGGTGACCGAGAGGTTCGTCAGGCCAACGTTTGGCGCCGCCCAGCTCGTCCCGTCCTGACACGAACACTCCCGCTCCAGCAGTGCCGGCGTACAGAAACAGAATCGACCTGTGGTCGACCGCCAGGGCCCGGACGTCCTGCCCTGCTGGACCGGCCGCCGTCCACACGCTCAATCTGCTTGAGCCGTGGCCGCGAGCAAACTCGCCGCGAGACCGAAACCCGTGCAAGAAGCATGGTCTTACCCATTCGAGGTCAATGTACGCCTGTAAGAAGGGCAGAACCTGATGTGTCTTCATTAGGAGACGTGGGCTCCAGCCTTCCCCTCACCCTGCCCCTCTCCCGCGGGGAGAGGGTTAAGCGCGAGCTGCTAGGCGTACAGCCCGCGGACCATGGTGTCGTGGGCGACGCGGGAGATGCCGAGCATGTAGGCGGCGATGCGGAAGCTGACGTTGTACTTCTCGGCCATCGTGGCGACGTCGCGGAGGGACTGCACCATGATGTCCTCGAGCCGCTCGTTGACCTCGCTCGCGCCAGAAGAAGCCGGCGCGGTCCTGGACCCCGACTCGAAGTAGGAAACCGTGACACCGCCGGCGTTGGCGAGGATGTCCTGCACGACGAGGATGCCCTTCTCGTTCAGGACGTCGTCGGCCCGCTGTGTCGTGGGGCCGTTGGCGCCTTCGACGTCATCTTCGCCTTGATCCCGGAGCGTTCGAGCCTTTGATCTGGTTCTCGTTGGCGGCCGGGATCAGGATGTCGCACTCGAGCTCGAGGAGCTGCTCGTTGCTGATCTTGTCGGTCCCGGGGGAATCCGGCCAGCGTCCGGCCCTTTCGCAGCGGGCCGCGACGGCCTGCATGTCCAGGCCCTTGCTGCCGTGAATGCCGCCCTGGATGTCGGAGACCGCGATGATCCGCTCCCGCCTCGGCGACAGCCGCGCCGCGATCGAGCCGACGTTGCCGAAACCCTGGACGGCGACCGCGCATCGTCGAGATTGACGCCGAGCCGGGCGCGAGCTCGCGGCCGATGAGCATGGCCCGCGGCCGGTCGCCTCGACGCGGCCGCGCGAGCCGCCGAGGTACACCGGCTTGCCGGTGACGACCGACATGACGGTGTGGCTGGTGCATGGAGTAGGTGTCGATGATCCAGGCCATGATCTGCGGATTCGTGTCGATGTCGGGCGCGGGGACGCGCTTGCTCCGGGCCGATCTGCATGAGCCGGCGGTATAGCGCCGCGTGATGCTCCGAGTCCCCGCGTGCAGGGAGAGCCGATCACAGACGACCCCGCCCTTGGCTCCGCCAAACGGAATGTCGACGACGGCGCACTTCCAGGTCATCCAGGGCGGCCAGAGCCCGGACCTCGTCTAAAGTGACATCCGGGTGATACCGGATTCCGCCCTTGCACGGCCCGCGTGCGTGGAGTGCAGGACCCGGTAACCGATGAAGACCTCGATTCGTCCATCGTCCATAGCGATGGGAATCGAGACGGTCTCGCGGACCGGCTCCCGGAGGACCTTGTACAGGCCGGGGTCCAGGCCGAGCTTCTGGGCGGCCAGGTCGAACCGCGACATCATCTCTTCGAGGGGTTCGAGGAATCCGTGCCCGGCGTCTCGATCGTCGGAAACTGCGGTTCGCGACTTGGCTCACGGGCACACTCCTCTTCGGCGGATGCGGCCGCCTTCGCTAGAATGGGTGGGGGATTGTAACTCATCGATCTCGAGCGCGAAGCCGTACCCGACGAAGATCTCGTTGCCCGCGGCGCCCGGCCCGCGAATAGGTAGCTTTCGAAACGCTCGTCCGGCGCTACCAGGCGCGCATCCTTTCCCATGCGTGGCTCGCATGATCGGCAGCCCGGACGACGCGCTCGATCTGTCCCAGGAGATCTTCGTCAAGGTTTCAGCGCTCCACCGGTACAACCCGGAGTTCAAGTTCTCGACCTGGCTCTTCCGGATCGCGGGAAACGCCGCGATCGACCACCTGCGCAAGCGCCGGCTTCGGACCGTTCCGCTGGAAGTCCCCGAGCCGTCCGGCCAGGGAGAGTGTCCAGAACAAGAGCGCCGATCTGGATCCGTACGCCGACCTTCGCAATAGTGAGCGGGGCCAGGCCATCGCCCGGGCCATCGCCCGCCTCCCGCCCGAGTTCAGAGGAGCTCATCACCCTGCGCCATTTCACGGGCCTTTCGTACGAGGAAATCGCTGAAATCAAGCAAATGCCTCTGGGAACGGTCAAAAAGCAAGTTCCGGGCAAGAACCGTATTGAAGGAGTGGTTGTCGGGAGAGATGTCGTGAAGCTGTGCAAGCGCAAGATCGATCCGCTGGATGCCGAGGCAATGCCTTCGGCGCCGAACCCCTGTTTGCAGCGGACGCGGCGGCCCATGCGGCCGCCTGCTCCGAATGCGGCGCCGCGGTCGCGGAGGCCGGCCAGATCGGGCCGGAGCTGTCCGCCCTCGCCGTCCCCCAGCTCCGGCCGGCTTCGCTTCCCGAATCGTTCGCCTCCGGCCCTTTCCGGCGGGAGCGCCTGAGCGTGTCCCCGTGGGCCGGCCCGGCGGCTTTTCTCGGCCGGCCTTTTCGGGGCGGGGTTGGTCATGCTCGGGCTTCCGGGCGTCTGGCGCCGCGGCGGTCGTGCCCTTTGTCGGCGTGCTGCGGTCGCTCGTACGGTGGCTCGACCAGCTCCGGCATGTCGCCCCCGCCGGCCTCGATTCCCTCTCCGAGGCCCTCAGGCAGGAGCAGGCCCTCGGGCTCGCTGCTGCTCTGCTGTTCGTGCCCCTCGCCTTCGGCCTCCGGAGCGTTCTCGCTCGCGCGCCCGCCGATGCACCTGCCGCTCTCCTTTTTCTCCGCTTCCCCTGGCCGCCGCATCCGCAGGCACCCTGACCTCCGTCGGCGACCTGTCGATCTCGGAGAACGTCCCCGGACGCGTCGTCGCTGTTTTCGGGAAGGTCCGTCAACGCGAGCGTCGAGGGCGACGAGGAATGCCCGGGTGGCGATGCCGCTATCGGCCCCGGAGGCTCGATCGGCGGCAACCTGTCAGTTTCGGGGGCTCTGATCGAAGCGCCCGAAGGCGGCCCGCTCCCGGTCAAGGGAACGGTCTCGACGCCGCACGCTGCTCAACGTTTACCTGGCCGAGATGTATCGGGCTCCCTGGGAGGGAGGTCTGTACTGCCGTTTTCCGGGGCTTGCGCGTCGGGCCTGGCCGTCTGGCTCGCGGAACTCTGCTGCTGTGTTAATTTGTTCGGATCTCCGGTCGCGCGCGCGGCGCTCTGCGCAGGAGCAGTGGAGCGGCGCGCTGCTGGCAGGCCTCTTGACCGTCCTCTCGCTTTTCTCTCGCCGCCGCAGCGGCGCTCGCCCTGCTGCCGGCCGGCCTCTCGATCCCGATCGCGCTCTTCGTCGGCGGGCTCGCCGTGGAAGCGAAAGATATTCGGAATGGGCGCCCTCTTTCTGCTGCTGGGACAGAAGCTGCTGAAGAATGTTTCGCCCGCGAGGCGCCCGGTGGCGCTCGCCGTCGGCTTCGCCGTGCTGGGAGGCCTCTCGCTGCTGCCGACGTGGGCGCCGCGTGGAGCGCCGCCTCGGTTGTCGCCGTGGGTGTCGCCATGCTCTCCCGCTTCGGGCACGCCGCGATTCGGACTCGCTGCTCCTGACGCCCATTCGATTTCCTCGGCGGGCCGGCAATAGAATCCGCCGGATGGACATCCGAACCGTCGGCGTCGTCGGCGGCGGGCAAATGGGCAGCGGCATCGCTCACGTCGCGGCGGCCTCGGGGCTCCAGGTCCTCCTGGTGGATCTCGAGGAGCGGTTCCTCTCGAAGTCGCGGGAGACGATCCTGCGGAATCTCGATCGCGAGGTCGCCAAGGCAAGCGCACCGGCGCCATATGCTGCACTCGGACGCCTGACCACCTCCACCTACGTCTCGAGGCTTTCGGGCGCCGACCTCGTCGTCGAGGCGGTGGTGGAGAAGTTCGAGGTCAAGCGCCAGGTCCTGCAGGCGCTCGACCAGACGCGTCGCCCCCCACGCCATCCTGGCCACCAACACCAGCTCGATCTCGATCACCCGGCTGCGGCCGCGATCACGACGCGTCCCGAGAAGGTGCATCGGCATGCACTTCATGAATCCGGTGCCGCTCATGCAGCTGGTCGAGATCATCCGCGGTCTCGCGACCTCGCAGGAGACCTGCGATGCGGTGCTGGCTCTGACTCGCCGGCTGCAGCGGACGCCGTGGAGGTGAACGACTCACCGGATTCGTCTCCAATCGCGTCCTGCTGCCGATGATCAACGAAGCCGTCTTCTGTCTCTACGAGAGCGTCGGCGAGCCACAGGCGATCGACGAGGTGATGAAGCTCGGCATGAACCATCCGATGGGGCCGCTCGCGCTGGCTCGATCTGATCGGTCTCGACGTCTGTCTCGACGATCCTCCGCGTGCTCGAGGACGGCTTCGGCGACCCGAAGTACCGTCCGTGCCCCCTGCTGGTGAAGATGGTCGACGCCGGATGTCTGGGCGAAGAGTCGGGCGCGGCTTCTACGAGTACGCCTGAAGTGATGTATCTGCCAGGTCTGCGGCGCGAGAACCCGAACGACGACGAGTTCTGCGCGCGCTGCCACCCCAAGCTCCTCGTGATCTCCGGCGCGGCTCGGGGAAGAGGGCACGGTTCGAGACGCAGGCGCAGATCCCGTTCGACGAGCACCTGCTCGAGCGCATCTCGACCCTCGAGGACGTCGTCAAGCGAACGGGCGAGGCGGTCAAGTCGCTCTTCGAGTCGATCGGCAATCTCGAGAAGAACCTTTTCGTGGCGCACACGGGCATCCTGGCGCTGCAGGAGACCCTCGCAGCGCTCCGGCGCGGTCCGGGCCGAGGAGGTCCTGGACCTCTGGGAGACCAAGATGGACGCCCGGATGCAGGCGGTCGAGAAGAAGGACCGCTTCCTCGAGCGGCGCGACCGCATCGTGGCGCGCTTCTCCGGCGAGAACCGGGACACCTTCCTGAGGCGCCTGCGCGAGGCGGAGTTCGCGATCCTGGCGCTCGATGCCGACCGCGGGATGCGCGCGCTCGAGGATCTGTACCGCCTGCACCGGGGCAACGTCGAGCTCGGCTTCTATCTCGCGGAGACCTATTTTTCGGCAGGCGATCTGCAGAAGGCGTCGGGTTACTTCAAGAAGATCCTGGCTGTCGAGCCCGGCCACTTCGAGTCGCTCGTGTATTCCGGGATCGCGGCCTCGGAGTCGGGCGACGTGGTCGAGGCGGAGTCCCTCCTGCGACGCGCTTCCGAGCGCCGGCCGGACGGCTTCCTGCCGCACTTCGCCCTGGGTGCGCTGTACGCGCACGCCTCGCGCTGGCAGGAAGCGGAAGAAGCCTTGATGCGCGCGCTCGACATCGCGCCGGTCCCGTCCGCGTACGTGCTCCTGGGCACCGTGTACCGCGAGAAGGGCGAGATCAACCGGGCGATCCAGGAGTTCGAGCGCGCGCAGGAGGTCGAGCCCGAGAACGAGGACGCCGTGTTCCAGCTCGGCCTCTGCTATCTCGAGAAGAACTGGCCCAAGAGGGCGCTCGACGCCTTTCAGCAAGCCCTCGAGAAGAACCCGCGGCGTCTCGAGTTCCAGGAGGCGGTTCGCCTGCTCGAGCGCCGGCGCCGTTACTCGTTGCCGCGCGTCGACGGGCCCGGCGCCGAGAAGTACCGGCTGGCCGAGGAGGAAGCCTCCCGAGGGTCGTTGCGCGGAGCTCTCGCGCTGTACCGCGAGGCGAGCGCGCTCGAGCCCGGCAACTCGACGATCCGGATTTCGCTCGCCCTGCTCGCGGGCTCTCTCGGCCTCTGGAGGGAAGCCATCTCGGCGTGCCGCGAGGTCCTGGCGGGGGAGCCGGAAGACGTCGTGGCGGCAGCCGCGTGTTCGACGCTTTCGGAAGCACTGCGTGCCGAGGGAAAGCCGGGGGAGGCGACGCGGTTCGTCCGCGATTTCCTGGAGAAACATCCCTCGAAGACCTCTCAGGCTGTCGGGTACTACGAGCTCGCGACGAACCTCGCCGAGGCGGGAGAAAACCTGGACGAGGCTCTCGACTACGCGGGGCGCGCGCTGGCGGCGGCTCCCGACGAGCTCAAGCCTTATCCGCTGGCCGCGCTCGGCTGGGTCCACTACAAGCGGCAGGAGTTCGAGCGGGCGATCGAATGCCTGAGACGCTCGAGCGAGCGCGCCGCCGCCCCGACGACATTCCACCATCTCGGTATGGCGTATCTCGCGGCGGGCAAGCCCGAGGAGGCGAAGGCCGCCTTTACGAGGGCCAAGACGGTTGCGCGCGGCGCGGCCCTGGAGGACCGCATGATGCAGCAGGTTCGCTCCAACCTGCGCCTCGTCGAAAAGGTCGGGCCGAAGAAGAGGAGCGACGCGGCCGAGCCCAAGGAGTGAGGGAAGGCTGAGACGAGCCCCCGGCTGATATATTTCCGCGCCTCATGCGCTGGTCCCGATACTTCCTGCAAACCGTCCGCGAGGCGCCGGGCGACGCCGAGGCGGTCTCGCACATCCTCCTGACGCGCACCGGCATGATTCGCCGGATCGCCGCCGGGATGTACGCGTTGACGCCCCTCGGCCTGCGGTCCCACCGCAAGACCGAGGTCATCGTCCGCGAAGAGATGGACCGCGCCGGGTTCCTCGAGGTCGAAGCGCCCATCCTCCAGCCGCGCGAGCTGTGGGAGGAGACGGGGAGGTGGGGGCGGTACACCTCCGAAGAGATCCTGTTTCACCTCAAGGACCGCAAGGACGGCGACTATTGCCTCGCCCCCACGAGCGAGGAAACGGTGACATCGCTCATTCGCGCGGGTGTGACCTCCTACCGCCAGCTCCCCGTCACGCTCTACCAGATCCGCACGAAATTCCGCGACGAGATCCGTCCGCGCTTCGGCCTGATGCGCGGGCGGGAGTTCCTGATGTACGACGGCTATTCTTTCGACGTGGATGCCGAGGGGCTCGACAAGTCCTACAAGGCGCAGGATGCCGCCTACCGGCGGATTTTTGCGCGCTGCGGTCTCGACTTCACCGTCGTCCAGGCAGACTCGGGCGCCATCGGCGGCACCGCCTCGGAGGAGTTCATGGTCCTCGCGGACACGGGCGAGGACGCGGTCGTGCGGTGCGCCGCATGCGGATACGGCGCGAACCTCGAGAAGGCTCAGGCGGGCCCCTTGAAGGCGCCCTGGCAGGACGAGACCGTCGGACGGCTCGAGGAGGTCGAAACGCCGGGCCGGGGCGGCATCGACTCGGTCGTCGAGTTCCTCAGCATCACGGCCTCGCGGATGATCAAGTGTCTCGTCTATGAGACCGACAAGGGGTTTGCGGTGGCACTGATCCGCGGCGACCTCGAAGCCAACGAGGTTGCCCTGAAGCACGCCCTCGGCGTCGAGCACATGGCCCTCGCCTCCGAGGACAAGGTCCTGAAGGCCACGGGCGCGGCCGTCGGCTTTGTCGGCCCGCACCACCTGCCGGCCGGCGTTCGCGTCGTCGCCGATGAATCGGTCCGCGGAGCCGTCAACGCCGTCACCGGCGCCGGCAAGCGCGACTGGCACGTGCGCGGCCTCGCCATCGAGCGGGACGCGAAGGTCGAGCTGTGGGCCCGCTTTGCGGCGGCGCGCCCGGGCGACCCCTGTCCGAACTGCGGCAAACCGCTCGACATTGCCCGGGGCATCGAGGTCGGGCATATCTTCAAGCTCGGGACGAAGTACTCGACAGCCATGAAGTGCGAGTTCACCGACGAGAAGGGCGAGAGCCGGCCGGCCGTCATGGGCACCTATGGCATCGGCGTCGGGCGCACGATGGCGGCGGCCGTCGAGCAGCACCACGACGCGGACGGAATCGTCTGGCCGCTCGCGCTGGCACCCTTCGAGATCGAAGTCGTTTCGCTGAATCCCGCCGACGAATCGGCCCGCACCGCGGCCGACGGCCTTTACGATTCGGTTCACGCGGCGGGGCTCGACGTCTTCTACGACGATCGGGACGAGCGGCCGGGAGTCAAGTTCAAGGACGCCGACCTCCTGGGATTCCCGATCCGGGTCAACGTGGGCGGCCGGGCCCTGAAGGAAGGGAAGGTCGAGATCGTCACGCGGCGCGACAAGCAGGTCCGCGCCGTGCCCGTCGCCGAAGCGCTTTCGGCCGTTCAGGCCGTTCGCCGGGAACTGGCAGCGGGGCAGCCGTGAGGAAGATCACCGTCGAGGACGCCCTCGAATACCACTCCCGCGGCCGCAAGGGCAAGATCGAGGTCGTCGCGACAAAGCCATGCCGCACGGCCGAGGACCTGGCGCTCGCATACAGCCCCGGTGTCGCCGAACCCTGCCTGGCAATCGAGAAGGACCCGGAGCTGGCCTACGAGTACACGGCCAAGGGCAACCTCGTCGCCGTCATCTCGAACGGCACGGCTGTCCTGGGCCTCGGCAACATCGGCCCGCTGGCTGGAAAGCCGGTCATGGAGGGCAAGGGAGTCCTCTTCAAGCGCTTTGCGGACATCGACGTGTTCGACATCGAGGTCGATGCGGAAGATCCGCAGGCCTTCATCGATACCGTGGCCCGCATCGCGCCGACATTCGGCGGGATCAATCTGGAGGACGTCAAGTCGCCCGAGTGCTTCGTCATCGAGGAGGAGCTGAAGAAGCGCCTCAAGATCCCCGTCTTTCACGACGACCAGCACGGCACCGCGATCATCTCCGCGGCGGCCCTGTTGAACGCGCTCGAGGTCGTCGGAAAAAAGATCGGTGAGGTCAAGGTCGTCTTCGTCGGGGCCGGAGCATCGGCCATCGCCTGCGCGAAGCTCTACCTCTCCTACGGCGTGAAGAGGGAGAACCTGCGCCTGGTCGACAGGGCCGGCGTCATCTACGCAGGCCGCACGAAGGACATGAACCCCTACAAGGCCCAGTTCGAAGTCGAAACAAAGGAACGCACGCTCGAGGATGCGCTGACCGGTGCGGACGTGTTCGTGGGCCTCTCGACCAAGGGCATCGTGACCGGGGAAATGCTCAAGAAGATGGCGCGCGACCCGATCGTCTTCGCCCTCGCGAACCCCGAGCCCGAGATCACGCCCGAGGAGGCGAAGGCCGCCCGCTCCGATGTGATCATGGCGACGGGCCGCAGCGACTACCCCAACCAGGTCAACAACGTTCTCGGCTTTCCCTTCATCTTCCGCGGCGCACTCGACGTGCGCGCGACGGAGATCAACGAGGACATGAAGCGCGCGGCCTCGCAGGCTCTGGCGGCTCTTGCCAAGATGGACGTGCCCGACTCGGTCTCCAAGGCCTACGGCGGCCAGTCGTTCCGATTCGGGCGCGAATACCTGATCCCGAAGCCCTTCGACTTCCGCGTGCTCCTGTGGGTCGCCCCGGCGGTCGCCGAAGCGGCCATGGCGTCGGGCGTGGCTCGCCGGCCGATCACGGACATGGCCGCCTACCTGCGGCGCCTCGAGGCGATGCTCTCCCGCTCGCGCGAGGTCATGAACGTCGTCCTCGAAAAGGCACGGAGAGACCCGCGGCGCATCGTCTTTCCCGAAGGGGAGCATCCAAAGATCCTTCGGGCAGCCAAGATCCTCGCCGAGGAGGGCATCTGCAAGCCGATCCTCCTGGCGCGCGAGGAAAAGATTCAGGCACTGGCCCGTGAGCTGCAGCTTCCGCTCGAGCAGATCGAGTTCATCCATACCGACACGTCGCCGAAGCTTCCGGCCTACGCGAAGCGGTACGAGCAGCTCCGGTTCCGCTCCGGCGTGACCCCCGACTCGGCAGTCCGCGCTGTCCGCATGCGAAACGTCTACGGCCCCCTCATGCTCGACGCCGGGGATGCCGACGGCGTGATCTCCGGCCTGACGCAGTCGTACCCCGACACGATCCGGCCGGCTCTCCAGATCGTGGGCACGGCCCCGGGCGTGGGGCGCGTCTCGGGCCTCTACATCCTGATGCTCAAAGATAGGACCTTCTTTTTCGCGGACACGACCGTCAACATCGACCCGTCGGCCGAGGAGCTGGCGGAGATCGCGACGTTGACGGCCGACGCCGTGCGCCGCTTCGACATCGAGCCCCGCATCGCCATGATCTCGTTCTCGAACTTTGGATCGAACACCCACGCCAACGCGTTGAAAGTCAAGAAAGCGGTGGCCCTGCTCAAGGCCGCGCGCCCGGATCTCCCCGTCGAGGGCGAGATGCAGGCCGATTGCGCCGTCGTCCCGGAGATGCTGGAAGCCGAATACCCCTGGGCCACCGTCAAGAATCCCAACATCCTGATCTTCCCGGACCTGCAGTCGGCCAATGCCGCCTACAAGCTCGTCTGGCGGCTGGCCGGCGCCGAAGCGATCGGGCCGATCCTTCTCGGCATGGCCCGGTCCGTCCACGTGCTCCAGCGCGGCGTCGACGTCAACGACATCGTGAACCTCGCCGCGATCGCGGTCGTCGACGCACAGGAGAAGGCCGCGGGAAAGCAGAATCGCCTGCCGATCGGGTAGCGCGCGGCGATTGCCGTCTGAAAAACGGAGCGCACGTAGAATGATCGCGTGGGTGCTTTCGCGGCGCTCGGGAAGAGAAGCCTTCCGGCTCTGGTTTTCGGGATCCTTCTCCCGTCGGCCGCCGCGGCACAGGTCGTCACGCTGTCGATCAGCGATGTTTCGGTGGTGGAAGGGGACTTCGGGACGACCGCCGCGGTGTTCGTGGTGAACCTCTCGGAGGCCTCGACACAGACGATCACCGTCGATTACCGGACCTTCGACGGAACGGCGACGGTCCTGGACAACGACTACGTGGCGAAGTCGGGGACCCTGACCATCTTCGCGGGAGCCCTTGGCGGGACCATAAGCGTGACCATCAACGGCGATACCTTCGCGGAGCAGAACGAGACGTTCACGGTCGTCCTGTCGAACCCGACGCACGCCGCCATCGAGCGCGGAACCGGCACGTGCACGATTCTGAACGACGACGGCCCGACGCCGACCAACACGGAGACATTCCCGCCCACCTCGACTCCGACCCCGACGCCGCTGTTTTCCCTCACGCCCACGCCGACGGTCACGGCGACACCCACGCGCACGCCGACTGCGACCCCTTCGAATAGCCCGACGCGGACGCCCACGCCGAGCATCACGCCGACGCCGACCGTCACGCCCTCTCCCACGCAGACCCCGACTCCGGCGCCGAGCCCCACGCCGACGCCGACGGCTCCGACGGCCACCCCCGTTGCCCGGGCGCCTGTCTTGCCCCCTGCCGGGGGCTCCCGGCAGCCCCGACCCGTGCCGACACGAATGCCCGTCTGAGCGGCCGGATCGGATAGCATTCGCTCAATGAGCGACGCAGCCGGCCCCGAAGGATTTCGCTCGGTCTTCTCTCCCAGCAATGGGCGTGAGAGGGCCGACAACTTCGAGTCCTACTGGGCATTCACGCAGGCCCGCGATGGAGAGATCCTCGAGGACCGCCGGGAGCTATCCAAGAAGAACGAGCTCCTGGCGAGCTTCCAGGACAACCCGGTCCGCTCCCGCAAGCCGCTGCCCGACCCCGAGCTCTTCTACCGAAACTACGTCCGGCTGCGGGACGACCCGCGCACGTTCGACCGCAAGACGCTACTCCTGACCTTTCTCTACAAGTTCGCGCGGCACGAGTGGGTCGGCATCTCGGCCGCCTGGGACCAGATCCCCGCGATGTCGGAGACAAAACGGACGAGCCAGAAGATCAGCCGATACCACCTCTGCGAAGAGTTCTGCCACGTGCGCCTCTTCCACGAGATGTTCCGGACGTTCCACCTCGACCGCGTGGAGTGGGTGCCCCTGGGCAAGTGGATGGGCCGGGTCTATCGGGTCTTTCCGAAGATCCCCGAACGGATCATGTCGCCCCCCGCCTTCGTGAGCGAGCTGATGGGCCTGATGCTCTACCTGCATGTCGACCGGGCCTTGGACGACATCTTCGCCGACGAGCCGGAAGCCCGGGAGCGCGTCCGGGCGCTCCTGCGCGAGATCACGACCGACGAGACGGCCCACGTGGGGCAGCGCCGCAATTTCATCGGCCCGCTCGGCCTGAAGGCGTCTCGCATGATGGTCGAGCCGATGTTCCGGGCCTTCTACCGCGACATCCCGGAGACGAGCCTCCTCTTCGACGTGGACAAGATGGTCAAAGACGGGAAAGCCTTCGACTACACCGTGATCCCCGCTGACATCATCGCGAAGAGCTGGGTGCCCTCCTACTGCAAAGCCTGAGGGCATCTGAACCGGCCGGCTTCGCCGGCCAATCAAACTTTCTAAACCGGAGCCAGGAACCCGGAGGCCCGTCTTGACAACCTACGGGCGTGGCTCAAGCAAGGTCAGGCGGCCCGCGGGGACGCCGGCACGGTTGGTGAGGCGGCCGGAGGGCCAGAGGACCGAGACGCGGTCGGCTCGCCCGGCCTCGCCGAGGCCGAAGTAGAGCTCCCGCGGGCCGCTCGATAGAAACGAGTAACCGGCTGACACGACCTGGGAACGCTTCACGCCGTTGGCCTCGACGGTGACGATCGCACCCAGAGCGTCGCGCGTGGAGCGGAAGCGCCCGGGCAGCTCGGGGTCGCCCTCGAGCAGGACCACGAGGGACTTTGCGTGTGCCGGGTTGCGATTGATCCAGAGTGACGGGCGCTGGAGGAAACCGGTGGCGAACAGGTCGGGGGCGCCGTCGCCGTTGACGTCGACGACGACGAGGCCCCGCTGGTTCGCGTCCGACTCCAGTCCCGTCACCGCCGCCAGCTCTTCGAAGCGCTGCCCGTCCAGGTTCTTGTAGAAGCGCTTGGGCGTGTGACCCCAGAGCGAGTCGTCGCCGAAGTCGGCGATCGGCAGTCCCTTTTCGAACTTCTTGAACTCGGCCGACATGAGATTGAAAAAGTCGAGCTCCCGCTCCCGGAACGTCTTGCCCGTCACCATGCCGTTGACGACGAAGAGGTCCGGCCGTCCGTCCATGTCGGCGTCGACGAAGACGCAGCCCCAGGACCAGGAGGTATCCCAGACGCCGGCCTCTTCCGACGTGCGCTCGAAGCGGCCGCTGCCATCCTTCGCGGGCCGGAAGAGGGAGGAGCCGCGCGTCATCGCCTGGAGGCGTCTCCAGACAAGAGGGCGGCCGAGGCTGTAAGGGAAGTCGGGCATCGGGTAGCGCGCGTCGCGCAGGAACCAGTTCCACGGGAGCGAGTAGTTCGAGACGTAGAGATCGAGCCTTCCGTCGCCGTCGTAGTCGTCGATCGCGACGCCCATGCCGAACCCGGGGTCGAGCACGCCCGCCTTTTTCGCGATGTTGGTAAACGTGCCGTCGCCGTTGTTGTGGAGCAGCGTGTTGTTGCCGAAGTCGTTGGCGATGTAGATGTCCGGCCAGCCGTCGCCGTCCAGATCCGCCGACTGGGCCGCAAGGGCCCAGCCCCTGTCGCCCGTGCCGGACGCCTTCGTGACGTCCGCAAACGTGCCGTCGCCGTTGTTGTGGAAGAGCCGATTGGGGGGCGCGTTGTTGGCCTGGATGTTGGGACCGCGGTCGCGCGGGCCGTAGACGAGGACATAGAGGTCGGGCCTGCCATCGCGGTCGTAGTCGATGGCGATGGCCGAGGAGCAGTAGTCGGCGAGTGCGACTCCGGCCTTCCGGCCGACCTCTTCAAAGGTGCCGTCGCCCCGGTTGTGGAAGAGCAGGTTGGGTTTCTCGAGGTACGTCACGTAGAGATCGGGCCGCCCGTCGTTGTCGTAGTCAAACGCGAGGGCCCCGACTGCTTCGCCCTCCTGTCCAACGACTCCCGCCGCACGCGCGACGTCCGTGAACGTGCCGTCGCCATTGTTCCTGTAGAGATGGTTCCCGCCGCCGTCGGCCACGAAAAGATCGGGCCGGCCGTCCCCGTCGAAGTCGAGGACCGCGGCGCCGGGCGGCATGTGCTCGCCGGGGATGGGAAGATTCCGGGCCGCGTTCGGAAGGAAAGCCCGATGGGCTTGCGCGAGGCCGGCTCGGAGGCCAACCTCCTCGAAAAGGGGCTCGGACGCGGAGGCGACCATCCACGAGTCGAGCCAGGCCGATTCCGCCTGCCAGCCGCCTGGCCCGGTCGGGTCGGGTGCAAGGACTAGGCGAAGCCGGCCCCCCACCTGGCGCAGGGCGCTGTCTTTTCCGCTGCCGGTCAGCAGAAGCCCGAAAACTGCCTCTCTTTTCTCGGCGTGTCGAACGAAGTCGAGCAGAACGTTTTCGGTGCGGCCCAAGGAGGCAAAGCTGGCACGGATCTCCGCAAGGCGGCGGCGCAGTTCCTCCGAGGCGCTCGCTCTCCCCTCACCCCCGCCCTCTCCCGGGGGGAGAGGGGGCCTGGCTGCCCTGTAAAGGGCAATCGACAGGGGCGGTGTTGAGGGGACCGCCTGCAGCCGATCGCCCGGCAGGGGCCCCCGCCAGGCAAAGCCCGGGGCGTAGAGGGCAGGGTCCCTGGCGCCAGCCTTCCAGTCCTCGAGGAAGCGCTCCGAAAAGACCGAGACGCCGTCGGAATACTCCTCGAGGGTGGGCAGGGGGCCTTTTGGCGAGGCGCAGGCGAGAGCCATGCAGGCGCCAAGTCCGATAAACAGCCGGACGAGGTGTGCCGCGCGCATCGCGAAAATATAATCGAATGCATTGTCCTCCCTTCTTGAGCGTCTGAAGGAACGCATCGCGCGCGAGGGCTCCATGTCGTTTCGCGACTTCATGGCGGTCGCGCTCTACGACTCCGAGAAGGGCTACTACACCGTCGGGGCTCGCATCGGCGAGCGCGGCGACTTCGTCACATCGCCGCAGGTGTCGCCGGCGTTCGCCTCCGCCATCGCGAAGCGCTTTCGCGAGGACGCGGCGCTCCTGACCGGGCCACTCGACTTCGTCGAGGCCGGAGCGGGGGAGGGTCGCTTTCTCGAAGACTTTGCCGCGGCGCTCCAGCGGCAGGACCCGGCCACCGCCGAACGCATCCGCTTCACGGCCATTGAGCGAAGCGCGGCCGGCCGCAACAGCCTCGAGCAGCTCCGGCTCCCGGCGGCCCTCCGCATCCTCGAGTCGGCCGAGGGTCTGGCGGAGGGAACCATCACCGGCTGGATCTTCTCCAACGAGCTCTACGACGCCTTGCCCGTCGTTCGGGTCGTGGGCACGCCCACGGGCCTGGCCGAGCTGCGCGTGGGCCTGTCGGGCGGGGAGCTCGCCTGGGTGCGCGCCCCCGCGCCGCCGGCATTTGCCGAGCACCTCGCGCGCTTCGGCGTGACTCTCGAGACCGACCAGCAGGGCGAGATCTCGTTTGCCGCCGCCCCGCTGCACCGGCGCTTCGCGCGGGCTCTCGCCCGGGGGCGCCTGGTGGTCTTTGACTACGGCCACCGGGCCAACGTGCTGTATCACTCGCTCGCTCGGCGCCAGGGAACGCTCGCGGTGCATTTCGCAGGACGGCGCCGCGGCGATCCCCTGTCGCGGCCGGGCGAGATGGACCTGACAGCGCACGTGAACTGGGACGACCTCCAGGCGGCCGGCGAGGAAGAGGGCCTGGTCTCCGAGCCGATCGCGCGGCAGGGGCGCTATTTGACGGAAGCCGGACTCTTCGAGTTCGCCGAGAACCAGGCGGAGAAGTGGCGAGCGTATCGGCTCGTGGACCCCGAGGGCATGGGCGAGGAACTCTCCGTGCTCGTTCAATCGCGGGAGCTGCGAGAGGCTGCGACCCACGTCCCAAGTCCCACTACCTCTTGAGGTTTGACTCCCCGAATCGCTCCGATAGAATGCGGCCCCGGTGACCGAGTACCTCCCCATCCTCATTTTTGCGGTGCTCGCCGCGGCCCTGCCGCTGGGCACGATCCTCGTCGCCCGGGCCGTCCAGACGACGAGGCCCAACCCCGCCAAGCTCGAACCCTACGAGTCCGGCATCCGGCCCGACTCGGTCGCTCTCGATACGCGGTTTTCGGTGCGCTACTTCCTGATCGCCGTCCTGTTCGTCGTTTTCGACGTCGAGACGATCTTCTTGTTCCCGTGGGCGATCCAGTTCCACCGGTTGGGGCTCTTCGGCCTGGTCGAGATGGTGATCTTCCTCGTCATTCTGATTCTCGGGTACGTCTACTGCTGGAAGCGCAAGGCCCTGGACTGGGCCTGAGGGCAGACGCGGCACAGGGCAGAAGCCAGAAGGGGGGCCGATGGGCCTCGTCGACAACCGGTTCGAAGACAACGTCCTGACGACCACGGTGGACTCGGTGATCAACTGGGCTCGCCGTTCCTCGATCTGGCCGATGCAGTTCGGCCTGGCCTGCTGCGCGATCGAGATGATGGCGGTGATGGACTCCCGGCACGACCTCTCCCGCTTTGGCGCCGAGGTCTTCCGGGGCACGCCGCGGCAGTCGGACCTGATGATCGTGGCCGGCACGGTCATCGAGAAGATGGCGCCGATCGTGAAACGCCTCTACGACCAGATGCCGGAGCCCAAGTGGGTCATCGCCATGGGCTCCTGCGCGACCTGCGGCGGCCCGTACCGCACCTATGCCGTCACCCAGGGTGTCGACCGGATCGTTCCGGTGGACGTCTATGTTCCGGGCTGCCCGCCCCGCCCGGAGGCTCTGATCTACGGGATCATGGCGCTCCAGAAGAAGATCGACCGGATGAAAGTCATCCGGAAAGCTTCGTAGAGCCGGATGAGCGAGGAAAAGGTCGAGAAGCCCAAGGACGCGCCAAAGAAGCTGGAGGCGTCCGACGCCTCCGAGCATCCCTGGGTCCGGTCGATCCGGGCGGCCCTGCCCGACTCCGTCCTGTCGGCCAAGGAGTTCGCCGGCCAGGTCTCCGTCACCGTGGCGCGCGAGTCGATTGCGCGCGTGGCGCGGCATCTCAAGGACGCCGAGGACTTCAAGTACTGCGTGGACGTCACCGCGGTGGACTGGAAGGCGCGGGAGCCGCGGTTCGATGTCGTCTACCACTTCTACTCGTTCTCGAAGAACGCTCGCATCCGCGTCAAGTGCGGAGCGAAGGACGGCGAGGACGTGCCTTCGATCGCGACGGTGTTCCTGGCAGCCAACTGGCCGGAGCGCGAGACCTGGGACATGTTCGGCATCCGTTTCTCCGGTCACCCGGACTTGCGCCGCATCCTGACCTGGGAGGGATTCGAGGGCTTCCCGCTGCGCAAGGACTTCCCGCTCGAGGGCATCAAGACGGGCGCCGCTATCTATCCCGAGGAGTGGCCGGAGGGCGGCGGACCCGGCCCCGAGGATCCGAACCGCAAGGTGGTCTCGTGACCGACGACCCGCGCGTCACCCAGGCCGAGAAGGACGAGGCCGAGTACTTCGCCCGCCGGGCGACGGAGGCGGGGGTCCCGCGCCCCGCCGCGCCGGGGGCGGCGGCCGAAGCGCCGACGCTCTTCGACGTGCAGGAGATGGAGCTCAACTTCGGGCCGCAGCACCCCTCGACGCACGGCGTGCTCCGCCTCGTCCTCAAGGTCGACGGGGAGAGGATCATCGAGGTCAAGCCCGACGTCGGCTACCTGCACCGGGGCACCGAGAAGCTCTTCGAGACCGAGACCTACCCGATGGGGATCCCGCACACCGACCGCATGGACTACATCGCGGCGGCGACCAACAACCACGCCTTCTGCCTGACGATTGAAAAGCTCCTGGGCGTCGAGGTTCCGCGGCGCGGCCAGCTGATCCGAGTCATCCTCGACGAGCTCCAGCGCCTCTCCTCGCACCTCGTGTGGCTCGGCACGTCGGGCCTCGACCTGGGGGCCGTGACTCCCTTCTGGTACGCGTTCCGGGAGCGCGAGCAGATCCTCGACTTCTTCGAGGAGTACTGCGGCGCGCGGCTCACCTTGAACTGCATGCGGATCGGCGGGCTGCCCTTCGACCTGCCGGCCGGCTGGACCGAGCGCCTCTCCCAGTTCCTGGACGACCTGCCCGCGCGCATCGACGACTACGAGCAGCTCTTGACCGACAACCGGATCTGGAAGAACCGGACGGTTTCCGTGGGCGTCATCTCGGCCGAGCAGTGCATCGAGTGGGGGCTGACCGGGCCCATCCTGCGCGGATCGGGCGTCGAATGGGACCTGCGGCGGGCACAGCCCTACGAGTGCTACGACGAGCTCGACTTCGTCGTCCCGACGCGGCAAAACGGCGACACCTACGACCGGTACATCGTGCGCGTGCAGGAGATGCGGCAAAGCACGCGGATCCTGCGCCAGTGCCTGGAGCGGCTCGAAGCGGGCGAGGTCCGCGGGAAGGTGCCGCGCGTCATCAAGCCGCCGGCCGAGGAGATCTACGCCTCCATCGAGGCCCCCAAGGGGGAGCTCGGCTTCTACTGCGTTTCGAACGGCACCAACCGGCCGTACCGGATGCACTGCCGCCCTCCGTCATTCATCAACCTGCAGGTGCTGCCGCTCCTGGCGAAGGGCCACTTCATCTCCGATCTCGTGGCCTTGATCGGCACGATCGACATCGTGCTGGGGGAGGTGGACCGGTGAACGTCCTGACCCCCACCGTCCTGACCTACGTGAAGGTCGTCCTGCTCGTGGCGACGGTCCCCGCGATCGTGGGTTTCGTCGTCGTGCTCGCGGAGCGGCGGATCATGGGCTTCATGCAGGTCCGCCTGGGCCCCAACCGCGTGGGCCCGATGGGAACGCTGCAGGGATTAGCCGACCTCGTCAAGCTCGTGACCAAGGAAGACATCACGCCCGACCGCGCCGAGAAGGCCGTGCACTTCTTCGCTCCCGTGTGGACGGTCGTTCCGGCGCTGACGGCCCTGGCGCTCATCCCGTTCGGGCCGCCCATCACGATCGGCAAGGTCTCGACACCGCTCTGGGTGACCGACGTCAACGTCGGCCTCCTGCTTCTGATCGGCATCACGTCGATCGGCGTATACGGGATCATCCTCGGCGGCTGGGCCTCGAACAACAAGTACTCCCTGCTGGGAGGCCTGCGCTCGGCCGCGCAGCTGGTGTCCTACGAGGTGCCGATGGGCCTGGCACTCGTTTCGGTGCTGCTGATGACGCGCACGCTCTCCCTGGTCGAGATCGTGCAGCGCCAGCAGAAAGTCGAGCTCTGGTTCGTCTTTCCCGGCCTCCTCGCGTTCTTTCTCTATTTCGTGGCCGGCGTCGCGGAGACGAACCGCAACCCCTTCGATCTGCCCGAGGCGGAGTCGGAGCTGGTGTCGGGCTTCAACACGGAGTACTCGGGGGTCAAGTTCGCCTTCTTTTTCCTGGGCGAGTACACCGCGATGATCATCATCTCCTGCGTGGCGGTCGCCGTCTTCTTCGGCGGATGGCTGCGGCCCTTTCCGAGTGTTCACGCTCTCGATTTTCTCGACATCGTGCCGCCCGGCCTCTGGTTCCTCGGGAAGGCGGCCTTCTTCCTTTTTGGCTACATCTGGTTCCGTTCGACGTTTCCGCGCTACCGCTTCGACCAGCTCATGGGGCTCGGCTGGAAGTGGATGATCCCCCTCGCTCTGGCCAACATCGTGGTCACGGCCGCGGCTCTCCTGATCTGGCCGGGGCGCACCACCGGCATGATCGTCCTCTCGTGGCTGTTCGGCGGGCTCTTCGTCGTCTTTTACCTGCTCGCCCGCCTCCGCAGGGCCCTCGGGAAGCGGGACCGTCTCGCCGCCGTTCCGTCGGGCGTCAGCCGGCCATCGGCAGCATGAGGAACCACGCATGGCGCTGAAGAACTGGCTGGACCGGATCACGCTGCTCGACATCTTCGACGGCCTGTCGGTGACGGGGCGGCACCTCTTCCACAAGAAGGTGACCGTCCAGTATCCCGAGGAGAAGAGGCTGCCGTCGGACCGTTTCCGCGGAATGTTCCGGCTCGACGAGGAGCGCTGCATCAAGTGCACGCTCTGCGCCATCGAGTGCCCGATCAACATCATCTACATCGACTGGCACAGCGAGAAGAACGAGGCGGGCAAATCCGCCAAGGTGCTCGACCGATTCGACGTGGACCTGAAGCGGTGCATGTTCTGCCAGCTCTGCGAAGAGGCCTGCCCGACGGTGCCCAAGTCGATCTGGCTGACGACCAAGACCTACGAGATGGCGTCCTACGAGCGCAACGAGGCTCTCTACCTCGACATCCGCAAGCTGACGGACTGGCACCACGCGCCAAACGTGAAGCCCTTCACCGTTGTGGACCAGGGATGAGCGGCGCGTCCGCGTCGGGCGTGCTCCTCTCCGGCGCGGCGGGCTGGGCGTTCGTCGTCTTCGCGGCTCTCGCGGTCGGGACGGGGATTGCCGTCGTCGTCGCCAAGAACCCGGTCCACTCGGCGCTCTTCCTGCTCGCGTCCTTCCTGATGGTGGCCTGCATCTTCATCCTGCAAAAGGCGGAGTTTGCGGGCGCCGTCCAGATTCTCGTGTACGCGGGCGGGGTCATGGTCCTGTTCCTCTTCGTCATCATGCTGGTGCACCAGCGCACCGTGCGCACCGTCACGGCCTTCCATCACCAGTGGGACATCGCCCTGATGCTTCTGGGGGCGAGCCTCGTCGTGTTCCTGTACATCCTGGGCACGGAGACGTTCCCCGCCATGACGTCAAACCCCGATGCTCTCCGGAGCGTGGGCGGGCGCGTGGTCGGAAACACGGAAGCCGTCTCCTGGTTCCTCTTTCGCGACTACCTCGTGCCCTTCGAGGTCGCCTCGGTGCTCCTGCTCGTCGCGATGATCGGCGCCGTCGTCCTCGGCCGCCGCTCGGTCGAGAAGATGGATTAGCCCCGCACCATGACGATCTCGATCAACCACTACCTCGTCGTGAGCTTCCTGCTCTTTGCGATCGGCCTGCTGGGGGTCCTGATCCGCCGCAACCTGCTGACGGTTCTCATGTCGATCGAGCTGATGTTGAACGCCGTCAACCTGAACCTGATCGCATTCTCGTGGCGGCTCTCGGACCTGACGGGCCAGATCTTCTCGGTCTTCGTGATCGTCGTGGCCGCGGGCGAGGCCGCCGTGGGCCTCGCGTTGACGATCTCGCTCTTCCGCCAGCGCAAGACGCTGAACGTGGAAGACGCGCACGAGATGCGGGGATGAGGCCGGCGTGAAGAACCTGATCTGGCTCATCCCGCTTTTCCCGCTGGCGGGCTTCCTCGTCAACGGGCTGCTCTACCTGGTGACGCACCGCACCCGGGGCGAGGACCCGCACGCCTCCGGCGCCGGCTCGGACGCGGGCCATGGCGGGCACGGCGAAGCGCACGGGGAAATCCCGTTCAAGGCCATTCACACTGTGGTGGGGACGGGCTCGGTGGCCCTTTCCTGCCTCTTTGCCTTCGGAGCGATCTTCGACATCGGGATCGCGGGCCTCGCCTCGGGCGCGACGCATGTCGTGACGCTCTACCGGTGGCTGCCGCTCGGCGTCAACGAGGCCGTCGGCAAGGTGCCGGGAAAAGCGGCGGAGTGGGCTGTCGACGCGGCTTTCCGCCTGGACTCCCTCTCCGCGCTGATGATCGCGTTCGTCACGTTCGTCGGGTTTCTCATCCATGTCTACTCGGTCGGCTACATGGCGCACGACGGGGGCTACGGCCGGTTCTTCGCTTACCTCAACCTCTTCATGTTCGCGATGCTCGTGCTCGTGCTGGGCGGCAACTTCCTCCTGATGTTCGTCGGGTGGGAGGGTGTCGGCCTCTGCTCGTACCTGCTGATCGGTTACTACTATGACAAGGACTTTGCCGCCGACGCGGGCAAGAAGGCGTTCGTCGTCAACCGGATCGGCGATCTCGGCTTCGTCCTCGGCATTTTCGGGATCTTCGCGCTCTTCGGCACCCTGGACTTCGGCAAGGTGTTCGCGGCGGCCGCGGCCGACCCCGCTTCTGTCGAGGTCTACGCGACGCTCATCTGCCTCTGTCTCTTCATCGGAGCGATCGGCAAGTCCGCGCAGATGCCCCTCTACGTCTGGCTGCCCGACGCCATGGCCGGGCCGACACCCGTCTCGGCGCTCATCCACGCCGCGACGATGGTGACGGCCGGCGTCTACATGGTCGCCCGCTGCAACGTCCTCTTCCGGCTGGCGCCCGAGGCGATGCTCGTCGTGGCCGTCATCGGCGGATTCACGGCGCATCCTGGCCGCGACGATCGCCCTCGCGCAGAACGACATCAAGAAGGTGCTGGCGTATTCGACGGTTTCGCAGCTCGGGTACATGTTCCTGGCCTGCGGCGTCGGGGCGTTCGTGGCGGCCATGTTCCACGTCATGACGCACGCCTTTTTCAAGGCCTGCCTCTTCCTCGGCTCGGGCTCGGTGATCCATGCCCTGGGAGGCGAGCAGGACATGCGCAAGATGGGCGGACTCTCGCTCAAGATCCAGACGACGTTTAGGACGTTCCTGGTCGCCACACTCGCCATCGCGGGCGCTCCGCTGCTGGCGGGCTTTTTCTCGAAGGACGCGATTCTCGCCGCCGTCTACGACGCTCATTTCGAGGGCGCGCCGTGGCTCGGCAAGACGCTCTGGGCGCTGGCACTCTTCACGGCGGGGCTGACGGCCTTCTACATGTGCCGGCTGGTCTCGATGACTTTCTTCGGGACGTTCCGCGGCGGGAAGGAGACCGAGGAGCACATCCACGAATCGCCGCGCTCCATGACCGTGCCGCTGATCGTCCTGGCCTTTCTTTCCGTCGTGGGCGGATACGTCGGCGTCCCGATCGTGCACGGCGGCCACAAGATCGGGGAGTTCCTCGCGCCGATCCTGCTGCCGCTCCAGGGCCGCGGGGTCGAGGAAGCCCATGCCCCGGTCTCCCTGGAGCTCCTGCTGATGGCAGCGTCCGTCGCGGTGGCGACGGGCGGTCTCCTGCTCGGCTTCTTCTGGTACGCCAAGGGCGACGGCAGGGTGCCGGCGGCGCTGGCGGCGAAGTGGCCGGGCGTCTACCGGGCGATCGCAAACAAGTACTACGTGGACGAGGTTTACGAGGCGGTCTTCGTCGAGGGGCTCGCCAAGGGCGGCGGACGGGTGCTCTGGGACTTCGACGCGACGATCGTGGACGGCGCCGTCAACGGCCTGCGCAACGTGACGGTGGCGTTTTCCTGGGTGGCCTCCTTCTTCGACCAGTACGTCGTGGATGGCCTCGTCAACGGCGTCGCCAACACGCTCCAGGCCGGGTTCCGTCTGCTGCGGCGGGCGCAGTCCGGCCGCGTCCAGAACTACGCCCTCGTCATGGGCGGAGGCCTCTTCTGCATCGTGGCGGTTTATCTGATGTTTCGATAAGGAAGGCGCATGCAGTCTCTGACCGACATCCATATCCTTTCGATAGTCACTTACATCCCCCTGGCGGGCGCGCTGGCGATCGTCTTCCTTTTCCCGAAGGCGAAGGCCGGGCCGATCAAGGCCTTCGCCACCGCGGTGGCGGTCCTCGACTTCGCGGCCTCGCTGCCTCTCTGGTTCGCGTTTGACCGCGGCAAGGACGGCTACCAGTTCGTAGAGCTCGCGAGTTGGATCCCGTCGCTCGGCGTCGAGTACCACTTCGGCATCGACGGGATCTCGCTCCTCCTCCTGCTGCTGACGACCCTGATGGGCATCATCGCGGTCGTCTGCTCCTACTCGGCGATCACGGAGCGGCAGAAGGAGTACTACGTCCTCCTGCTGCTCCTACAGAGCTTCATGATCGGCACTTTCTGCTGCCTCGACTTCTTTCTCTTCTACGTGTTCTGGGAAGTGATGCTCGTGCCCATGTACTTCTTGATCGGCGTGTGGGGAGGCGAGCGGAGGCTCTACGCTGCCATCAAGTTCTTCCTGTACACGCTGGCGGGCTCGGTGCTGATGCTCCTCGGCATCATCGCGCTCTACTTCGCCAATACGAGCGGCTTCCTGGGCTACAAGGGCCTGGGCAACGCGCCCACGTTCTCGATCGAGAAGCTCACGGCGGTGGCGGCGGGCCTGCCGGCCGGCCTCCAGGTCTGGCTCTTCTTTGCCTTCTTTTTCGGCTTTGCGATCAAGGTGCCGATGTTCCCGTTCCACACGTGGCTGCCCGACGCGCACACCGAGGCGCCGACGGCGGGCTCGGTCATCCTGGCGGCCGTCCTCCTCAAGATGGGGACGTACGGTTTCGTGCGCTTCTCCCTGCCCATGTTTCCCGAGGCCGTCCGGACGGAGTGGGTCATCGGCCTGATGGCGACACTGGCGATCGTCGGGATCGTCTACGGCGCGATGGTCACGCTCGTGCAGAAGGACATGAAGAAGCTGATCGCCTACTCCTCCGTGTCCCACCTGGGCTTCGTCATGCTGGGCGTGTTCGCCCTCAACATGGCGGGCATCCAGGGCGCCGTCCTGCAGATGATCAATCACGGCGTCTCGACAGGGGCGCTCTTCCTGCTCGTGGGGATCGTGTATGAACGGCGCCACACGCGGCTGATCGCCGAGTACGGCGGCCTCGCCAGGCAGATGCCGATCTTCGCGACCTACTTCATGGTGATGGTCCTGTCTTCGATGGGCCTGCCGCTCTTGAACGGCTTCATCGGAGAGTTTTCGATTCTCCAGGGCGCCTTCGCGAAATCCTTCTGGTGGGCGCTCTGGGCCGGCACGGGCATCATCCTGGGAGCGGCCTACCTGCTCTGGCTCTACCAGCGCGTCTTCTTCGGCGAGCTCAAGAATCCGGCCAACGCGAAGCTTATGGACCTGACCCTGCGCGAACAACTGACGCTGGCGCCGCTCGTCGTGCTGGCGTTCTGGATCGGGCTGTACCCGCGGCCGATCTTCGACGTCCTGCGCGTGCCGTCCGAGAAGATCGTGGCGGCCGTAGGAGGGCGGACGACGGTGGCGCCGGCCATGGCCTTGCGGTCCGAGGCGCCGCCGGCGCCGGCGGCGGCAGGGGAGACCAGCCGGTGACTTTTCGGTCCTCCGATTGGATCCTGCTCGCGCCCGAGCTCGTGCTGACCTCGGCGGGGCTCCTCCTCATGGTCCTCGGCATCTCGGTCAACAAGGCCAAGGAGGAGTTCTTGGGCTTCCTCGCCGTGCTCTGCGTGGCGGCGACCGGCATCGCCCTGGCGGTGGCGGCGGTGCAGCCGGGCCGGGGCTCCGCTCCGATTCTGGGCGGGATGTTCATCCTCGACAACTTCGCTCTCTTCTTCAAGCTGTTGATCCTGCTCTCGCTCCTGCTGACGGTGCTTGCCTCGGTGCGCTTCGTCGGCAGCTCTCCCTACGCGGCCGGCGAGTACTACTCTCTTCTTCTCTTTGCCGGCGTGGGCATGCTGTTCATGGTCTCGGGCACGAACCTCGCGTCGATCTACATCGCGCTCGAGCTGATGGCGCTTTCTTCCTACGTCCTCGCCGGGTACTTCAAGGGGGAGCCGAAGTCGACCGAGGCGGCTTTGAAGTACTTCATCCTCGGCGCGTTCTCCTCGGGCGTTCTGCTCTACGGCATCTCGCTCGTGTACGGCCTGACGGGCAAGCTCGGCTTGACCGACATTGCGGGCCTCTTTGCCTCGGCCGAGCGGTCGAACCTGACGATCCTCGGCATCCTGCTCATCCTCGCCGGCCTGCTCTTCAAGGTCGCGGCCGTGCCGTTCCACGTTTGGGCGCCCGATGTCTACGAAGGCGCGCCGACGCCCGTGACCGCGTTCTTCTCGGTCGGTCCGAAGGTCGCCGCCTACGCCATCCTCGCCCGGATCTTCTACGTGGCGTTCCCGAAGTTCCACGCCGACTGGGGGCTCATCGTGGCTCTCGTGGCGGCGGCCACCATGATCGTCGGCAATGTCGCCGCCCTGCTGCAAACCAACGTGAAGCGCATGCTCGCGTACTCCTCGATCGCCCACGCGGGCTACGCGCTCCTGGGCGTCCTCGGTTTCCGCAACGCCTTCGGTATCTGGGGCATCCTGGTGTACCTGGCCGCCTACCTGTTGATGAACTTCGGCGTGTTCGCCCTCGTCATCCTCCTCGAGTCGCACGGCTATGCGGCGGAGACGGTTTCGGATTTCAACGGGCTCGCCCGGCGCAACATGCCGGCGGCGATCGTCATGCTGCTCTTCCTGCTTTCGCTGGCGGGGATCCCGCCGACTGCGGGATTCATCGGAAAGTACTACCTCTTCACCGCGGCGATGAAGGCGGGGTACGCCTGGCTCGCGGTGCTGGCCGTGCTCGCCTCGGCCGTCTCCCTTTTCTACTACTTCCGGATCGTGGCGGCGATGTTCTTCTCCGAGGCCGAGGGCGCGCCGTTTAAGAGCTCCTACGCGTTGACGGCTGTGCTGACGATCTGCGCCGCGGGGACGCTCGTCATCGGCGTCGCTCCCGAGCCCTTCCTGGAGGCATTGCGCCGCTGCGTGCCCGGCTTCTGACCCGGGGCTCCTGACAAAATGGGCCGCGACGTCGGAGACCTGGCGGACGCGCTTGGGGCCGGCCTCGTGCTGCCGGCGTGCACCGTTGCCGGCTTCCTCGCCGGGCGCTGGCTGGGGCGGATTCTGTCGGTTCAGGAGACGGCTGCCTACGTCGGGGCCGCTCTGGGCGTCGTGGCCGGCTTCTGGAGCCTGATGCGGATGCTCCGGCGCATCGACAGGAGGGGAGGCGGCCAATGACGCCGGACGAGGCCTCACTCGAGCGGATTCGGAGGCGCTCGATCGCCCTCGGAGCGCTCTTCTCGGCCGGGGCTTTTCTCGTCAAGTGGCAGACCGGGCTGTCCTTGACAATCTGCGCGGCCGTCGTTATTTTCAGCTTTCTCGTTTTCGAGAAGCTGACCGATCGTCTCTCTGAACAGCAGGCCGGGGGAGGGACCCGACGGAAACTCCGCCTTCTGCTGGTCACGGGAGCTTCGGCCCTGCTTCTCGTGGTCGTCCTTCGCTGGAAAGGCTTTGAACCGGTCGCGGGCTTCCTGGGGCTCTCGACAGTCGTCCTGGCCATCGTCGCGGAAATCTTTGAGCGGGGCAGAGAGGGTTAAGCGTGGAGCATCTTTCGATCCTGTACGGGCCGGTGAACAGGCTCTTGATCCGGCTACTCGGCGAACCGCCGGTCGACCGGATGTCGAAGGGCGCGGCGGCCTTCTGGTTTCCAGACGGCAAGGAAGCCTGGATCCCGGATCCCGCCCTCATGGGCATCCTGGTGCTCGTCCTGCTCGCTACCTTCCTGCCCTGGGCGGCGCGCAAGTACCGCAAGGAAAAGCCGGGCGGCGTCCAGAACTTCCTGGAGATGCTCGTCGATGCCCTCGGCAGCCTGCTGGACGATGTGATCGGCCACGGAGCCCGTCAGAAATACCTCTGGATGATCGGCTCGATGGCCGTCTTCATCGGCGTCTCGAACCTCTTCGGCATGTTCTTCTTCCTGACGCCGCCGACGGCGGCGCTCTCGACGACGCTGGCGCTTGCCGTCATTTCGTTCTTCTATTTCAACTGGCAGGGCATCAAGGCCAACGGCGTCGGGGGCTTCCTGAAACACTTCATGGGGCCGGTGTTGTGGCTGGCGCCGCTCTTCTTCGTGATCGAGCTGATCAGCAACTTTGCCCGGATCCTCTCGCTCTCGCTGCGTCTCTTCATGAACATCTCCGGCGAGCACACGGTGACGGGGTTCTTCGCGAGCCTCGCGCCGATTGTCGTTCCCTGGCCCCTGATGATCCTGGGGCTGTTCACAGCCTTCCTGCAATCGTTTATCTTCATCACTTTGACGTCGGTTTACATCAACCTCTTGACGGCTCACGAAGAACTTTGAGAACCCATTTCGAAACGGAAGAAGGAGATTGCGGATGTTGAAGAAATCGGTATGGATTGCGCTCATCGCGCTCGTCTGCCTGGCGCTGCCGGCGATGGCCCAGGAGCCCGCGGCGGCCGGCGCAGCGGCCGGGGGAGTGCGATGGGGAGCCTTGAGCGCGGCGTTCCTTCTGGGTATCGCGGCGGCGGCCGGCGCCATCGGACAGGGGCGCGCCACATCCTCGGCGGCCGACGCCATTTCGCGCAACCCGGGAGCGGCCGGCCCGATCCGGCTCATGACGATCATCGGCCTGGCCCTGATCGAATCCCTGGTCCTGTATGCGCTTCTGATCGCCAGTCAGATCAGCAAGCTCTAGTCTTTAGCCTCCGCCTCGGACCTCGAGGCCTCCTTGCGGTTCTGCAGGGAGGCCTTTTTCTCGTCCTGTCCCAATTTTGGGACGCGCTGACCCCTAAACCGAAACCTTTCGGACGAATGGGGCGTATCTCAGGTGTAAGCCTTCAGGGCGATTTGTCGTCTTAAACATTGAAAGAACTGGCGTTTAGCTGATTTCGAGCAGTTTTGCGAAAGGGTGTACCTGGTGGGCAAAGGATTTGCTTTTAGGGGAGTCATGGAAAAGTTGAGCGTGCAACTCAAGTCAGAGCTCCCGGCGGTCCCTGCCGTCACGGCGTGGGACTTCGATTCCCTGGTGATGCCGTATCTCGACTCCCTCTACAACACGGCCTACCGGATGACCCGGAGCTCCGAGGACGCCGAGGATCTCGTGCAAGAGACCTTCTTCAAGGCCTACAAGTATTACGACAAGTTCGAGGAAGGCACGAATCTGAAAGCGTGGCTGTTCAAGATCCTGAAGAACACGTTCATCAACAACTACCGGAAGAAGAAGCTCCAGCCGCGCAGCGTCGACTTTGCGGAGATCGAGGATTCCTTCGAGCGCATCGTGCGGCGCGACAGCGCGGACCAGCCGTCGGACCCCGAGTCGGAGTACTTCAACGGGGTCCTCGACGACGATGTTCGCAAGGCGCTCGAGTCGCTTCCGTACGACTACCGGATGGTCGTCATCCTGGCGGACCTCGAGGACTTCTCGTACAAGGAGATTGCGGAGATCCTGGATTGCCCTGTCGGGACCGTCATGTCCCGGCTGTACCGCGGCCGCAAGCTCCTCGAAAAAGCCCTCTTGAAGTACGCCCGCCAGCACGGCTACCTCCGGGGCGGCGAACCGACCAAGATGCGGACCCGGCCGAAGACGGCGTAAGGACCCCCCGCCGGGGTTGGGGTCCAAAGTCCAAGGTCCAAAGTCCAAAGGGGCCGGAATTTGGGATACCGAGGGCGGAATTTCGCCTTCGGGGGGGCCGTTATTGGTCGTGGCCCAGATGAACTGCGTAGAAGCCCGCTTCCTGATTTACGCGTACTTCGACCGGGAAATGGCCCGGCCGGAGGAAGAGGCCCTCGACGCCCACCTTTCGGGCTGCGGTCCCTGCTCCCACCGAGCCCTGTCGGCCCAGGGGCTCGCCCGGGCGCTCCGATCGGGGCTCCCGCGAGCCCAGGCCCCCGACCGGCTCCGCCTGCGGGTCTATAACGGCACCCATTTCGCGTCCCCGTCCCGCACAGCCCTCCTGGGGCTGGCCGCGGCCGTGGTGCTCCTGATCGTTCCGATCGTGGCGGACGGCGTTCCGGAGCGGCGCACCGGAACACCGGTGAGCGGACCTGCACCTCGAAGGCGGCCCCCGCCGCCCAGGCCAGGCTCGTGTCCCGAAAGATGACCGGGACCCTCGTTTGCCTGCACTGCGAGTCGCGCCGCGAGGCGGGGCTCGTCGACGCCCCGGAGCGGGCGCGGCTGCATGAGCCGGCCTTCTGCACGCAGGACGGGGAGGTCTGGCGGCTGCTCGATTCGCCCTCGCGGCTTCTCGCAGGCCTCGATCGGCCAGACGATGACTGTCGAAGGCGTGGCCTTCCAGCAGTCGGGCTTCCTCCGCGCCTCCCGCGCCGGGTACTAAGAGACTTTCGAGATTAGAGTTCGGCCCGTGGCTGAGCTCGTCCAAGCGTCCGCACCGTCCCGGGTCGATCTGGCCGGCGGCACCCTCGATCTCTGGCCTCTGCACGTTCTCCATCCCGGCTCGGTCACCGTCAACCTTGCCATCGACCGTTTCGCTCGCTGCCGCGTTGCGGCGGGGCAAGAACGGGTTCCGGGTCTCGCTCAAGGACCGTGGCTCCGACGACCGTTCGGGAACGGCGGAGGAGCTTCTGGCGGCGCCCGAGACGGCGCTCGTCGGATCGCTGATCCTGGCTCTGCAGATCAGCGAGCCTCTCGAGATCGAGATCAGCTCCGAGGTTCCGTTCGGCTCGGGGCTCGGCGGCTCCTCGGCCCTTCTCGTCGCGCTGATGGGGGCGCTCGAGCGATTCTCGCCCCGCGGCCTGGCGGGAGTGGATCGCGTGGACTTCGTGCGCGACGTGGAGACGCGCGTTCTGCGACAAGCCCGCCGGAGTCCAGGACTACTTTCCGCCGCTCGCGGGCGGCCTGCACCGGATCGTGTTCGAGCCCGGCCGCACGCGCGCCGCGCGCGTGGACGTGGATGCCGACCTCTGGGAGCGCCACCTGACGCTCCTCGACACGGGAGCTTCGCATTCGTCCGGCATGAACAACTGGGAGATCTTCCGGGCCCGCCTCGAAGGCGACGACCGCGTGGCCGCCCACCTCGAAGGCGTGCGCCGCGCCGCCTCGGGGATGGCCGAGGCCGCCCAAACCATGGACTTCCCGGCCATGGGCCGCGCTCTCGCCGAAGAGTGGGACGCTCGCCGGGAGCTCGCCCCCGTCGTCGAGACTCCCTTGATCGCGCGCGCCGTCGCCGCCGCGCGATCGCGCTGGAGCCTGGGGCGGCAAAGCCTGCGGGGCAGGCGGCGGAGGCTGCGTCGTCTTCCTCTCTCCTCCCGACCGCACCCCCTCCGTCCGCGCCGCCCTCTCCCAGCTCGGCGAGGGCAACCTCCTTCCCATCCGCCCCGTCAACCGAGGCCTGGAAGTCACCTAGAGGGCCGACCTCTCTCTCGAGACGCCCAGGCATCGGCCCCGCCTCCCTCCGTCCGGCCCGCGGCGCAGGAGGCAGTAGGTAGACGCGCCGCTCAGGCCGGGGGCGCCCGCCAGCTCGGCTGTTGTGAGGCTGCCGCGAGCGCGCCCCCTCCAGCCTCCCGCCGGGAGGCGGGCTCGTCGCCCGGGCTCGCATTGTCCGGAGGGATAATTCACTCGTGGTGAACGCGCTTGATCCGGCTGGCGCTTCCGCGCCTCCGACTTCGGGCGGGGGCTCGTCGCGCTTTTACGGCGGAACTGAGAGGCCTAATACATGTTAGGCCGCCAAGATGCGAGAGTGTGCTCTTGACCCGCTTCCCAATCCTGGTGCCGCTCGCGCTGTGCATCGCGGCCGCGCGCTCGCCTTCTGCCGAAGCCCAGGGGCGCATCGTCATCGAGACTCTCCACTCGCAAGCATTGCAGGGCAACGGGATCGGCGACACGCCTGACCGCAAGGTTACGATCTACCTTCCGCCGAGCTATGACCGTGACACAGCCAGACGCTATCCAGTCGTCTATCTGCTCCACGGCATGACGTCGGACCCGCGCGAATGGTTGGACGGCTCGTACCAAGGCTTGAATCTGAGTCTCGCGATGGACAGCCTCGCCCGTGGGGGTTTGTCGGAGTACATCGTGGTCATGCCCCTCGCGGACAATAGTTTCGGTGGATCCTTCTACGTTGACTCGGCGGCCTTCGGAGGTTGGGAAGCCTTTGTCGTGACAGAACTCGTGCACTTCGTTGACGCGCGATTCCGGACACTGCCTGTACCACGGAGCCGCGGTCTGTCAGGGCAGTCCATGGGCGGCTTTGGCGCTTTGTATCTGGCCGGCCGTCATGCCGACACGTTTGGCCATGTCTACGCGATGAGCCCATGTTGTCTTGGATTTGTCGGCGAACTGGCACCAGACAGCGAGGAGTGGGCGACGGCGCGGGCTCCATGGTTCCGGGCGATGGCAGCTGCGTTCGCGCCCGAGTCCCACGGCCATCGAGCCGATGGCCGGCCACCCCTGCCGTTTGTCGCCGACTCCATGGGTCGACTCCAGGAGGTCGAAACGGTCGCGCGCGCGTGGCGTGAGTACCTGCCTCTGGACCGTCTCACCCGAGATCCAGGCCAGTACCGTCGTCTGTGTACGATCGCCTTGGAATATGGTCGGCAGGACGAGATTCCGAGTGTGCGTCTCGGCACCCTGGCTTTCGCCCGTGAATTGGGGCGGGCTGGCATCCCATATACGCTCGACGAGTACACAGGCGGTCATACGGATCACACTCGCAAGCGTTTCGAAAATGCGTTTCTGCCCTTCTTCGCTCACGTCCTCGCGACGCAGAAAGAGCGAGGAGTGTGCGGAACCCATGGAAAACCTGACTGACTCCTTCGAGTCCCGGAGGGAGGCGGGGCGATGTCCGGGCGTCTTGAGCGGGTAGAAAGACTCTAGGCCTTCTTCATCCAGGCCACGCAGCGCTCGAGCTCGCGGCGCATGTGGGCGGTGGAGTCGGCGTGGAAACGCTGGCCGTGGCCGGGGAGGACCCACTCGAAGGAGTGGTCGAGGAGGCGTTCCATGGAGCGGATCTGCTCGGGCCAGGAGTACCAGCAGGCGTCGCGGAAGCCGACGAGGTGGCCGCGGCGGGTTGACCAGGCGAGGTGGTCGCCGGTGAAGAGGAACTTGTTGCGGTAGAGCAGCACGGCGTGGCCGCGCGTGTGGCCGGGCGTCGGGATCGCGAGGAGGTCGGGGGCGAGCGGGACGGGTTCGTCGCCCTCGAGCTGCCGCTCGACCTCGCGCGTGGCGGACGTGACGTCCCGCGCATGGAGGACGCGCTCGCAGCCGAACCGTTTGTGGATCGCGGCGTGATCGGCCACGTCGTCGCGGTGCGTCAGGAAGAGAGTCCGAACCCCGCCGCGGGCCTCGAGGGCCGATAAGAGCGGGCCGGCGACGCGCGGCGAGTCGACGAGGACGTTGCCCTCGGGGCGCTCGATGAAGTAGCTCCAGGCGCCGAAGGACGACTCCGACGTGAAGCCGCAGAAGGAGACGTTCTCGGCGATGGGCTCCGGGTAGGCTGCGGCGCCCGGGCGGGCGTCGGTGTGTTCGACTGTCCCGATCGAGGAGGTCGGGCAGGCGACGAGGGCCATCAGCGCGCGCAGGCGCTGGGCCTCGGTCTGCGGCTGCGAATGGACGTAGGAGAACCCGTCGCCCTCTGAGAAGACTTCCGGGGCGATGCGCCGGCAAGTGTCGCAGTCGATGCACGTCCGGTCGACGTAGAAGTTGCCGGGGGTGTTCTCGGGCAGGCGTTCGGCGACCTGCGCCATTAGCCTCTACATCCTTCCGGGTTCGGGGATTCCCAGCAGGTCGAGAAGAACGGACATCTCACGCTGGAAAATACGCGCGACGGCGATGCGGCGATTCCGGAGGGCGGCGTCCTCCTCCTGGACGATGGGATGCCGGTGGTAGAACTGGTTGAAGGCCTGGGCCAGCGAGAAGGCGTGGCGGGCGAGTGTCGAGGGCTCGAGCGACTGAACGGCCCGCTCGGCCACCTCGCTCGTCGAGGCCGCGTCGAGGATCAACGCCCACAGGTCGTCCTCCCACTCCGCCTTCGCCAGCGCTTCGGCGGATGTGTCCGCCGGAATGCCCTTCTCCTCGAGCTTGCGGAGGATGTTTCCGGCCCGCACGAGTGAGTACTGCAGGTACGGCCCCGTGTCGCCCTCGAAGTTGACGGCCTCGTCGAAGTCGAAAGCAATGACCTTGTTCCGGCCGAACTTGAGCAGGAAGTAGCGCAGCGCCCCGACCGCGATCGACCGGGCGTCCACCTCGGCGCTCGCAGCGTCGCCCTCGCCCCGGCGCTTCAGGACCTCGGCGCGTGATTTCTCGAGGAGGATCGCAACCAGGTCGTCGGCCTTGACGCCGAGGCCCTTGCGGCCCGACATCTCGACGAAGGGCTTCTTCTCGTCTTCGGCGGAAAGCCGGTACTCCTCGCCGAAGCGGGCGGCCAGCTCGCGCGCCGCCTTCGGCGACAGCGCCACGATCTCGTAGTGGAAGTGCTCCGAACGGTCCGCCTCATTGGCAAAGCCGAGGACCCGCAGGCCCTCCCGGACGACTTTCTGCGGATAGGCCTGCCTCACGTCGATGACGTTGACCACGCGCGAGGCGCGGCCGAATGCCGGAGCGTCCGAGGCGCCCTTTGTGTGAGCGGTGCGCCAGACGGTGTGGTCGCGCACGGCTGACGGAATCTCCGCGGGCAGGATGGCCCCGGAGCTCCAGTTCGGCGTGAAGCGCTCGTAGTCGAAGTCCACGCCGAGCAAACCGAATTTCCAGAGCTGGTAGGCGATGTCCTTCGCGGTATAGGTGATGGTGCCGTTGGAGCGCACGAGGATCTTGTCCGGCTCCTCCATCCCCGCAAATTCCGGAGACTCCGCCAGCCTCAGGACCCAGCAGCCGGCCTGCTTGCCTTCGGTCTCCAGATGCAGCGTGCCCGAGTCCTTCAGCATCTCGAAGGCGCGCGCCCAGAAGTTCTTGTGGAGGATGTCGCTCTCCCGGGGCAGCAGGTCGTAGGCGATGCCGAGCCTTCCCATCGTAGCGAGGTGAGCCTGCGAGACCGCCTCGGCCACGGCGGCCGCCACCCGGGCCGTTTCGTTGTCGCCCGCCTCGATCGCGTGGAGCACTTCGGTGCGCCAGGCCAGTGTCTCCGCCCGCGCCTCGTAGGTCCGGCCCACCTCGGCGTAGAGATCCCAGCAGAGGTAAGCGAAGCCGCCGGCATTCGGGGTTCCCGAGGGAAACGATGCCTCGCGGATGACGCGGCGGATCTCCTCTACCGTCCGTATGTTCTGGAGGTGGATGAATCCCGCCACGACGTCGGCCACCTGCACGCCCGTGTCGTCGAGGTAGTTCTGGACCTCGACTGTGTGCCCCAGAAACCGCAGCGCGCGCACCAGCACGTCGCCCAGCACGGCATTGCGCAGGTGCCCGATGTGCGCGGCCTTGTTCGGATTGATGTTCGTGTGCTCGACGACGGTCTTGCCGGCCCGGACAGGCTCCGCCGCGGTCGTCGCCATGGATGCCGCGACGAAGGGCCCGCGCTCGAGGAAGACGTTCAGGTAGCCGCCGCCCTCGATTTTGGCCTCGCGCACGCCGGCCGGCAGCACGAGAGTTGCGGCGAGCTGCGCCGCGATGGCGCGGGGCGCCTGGCGCAGGCTCTTGGCCAGGTCGAAAGCGACAGGAGTCGCGAGGTCTCCGAGCGCCACGCGCGGCGGCCGCTCCAGGACCACGCGCTCGGGCTCCACGCCGAATGCGGTCTTCGCGGCCTTCTTCACCGCGAGGATGAGATCGGCGCGCGCCGCGTCCAGCGTCCGGGGCTCCATCATGGGCGGCAAGGATACAATGTCATCGTGAGCCTGCCCGTCGTGCGCTCGGTAACGATCAGCGCTCCCGCGGTGGACGCCTTCGACGCCTTCACGCGTGTCTCGGAGCTGCTCTCCTGGTGGTGCGAGGGCGCTCTCGTCGGGCTGCGCCCCGGCGGCAACTGGGCGATCGGGTTCACGAACCCGCGGGGACTGACGGAGGCGACGGTCCTCGGAAAGATCGAGGAGTTCGAGCGCGGCCGGCTCCTCGTCGTGCGCGAGATCTCCTACGAGCCAGCGGCGGGCGAGTCGCTCGCCGGCCTTTCGATGGTCGTCTCCTTCGTGGAGAAAGAGGGCGGCTGCCGCGTCACAGTCGAGCAGGACGTCCCGGACGGCGGCCCGGCCTACGAGCACTACCGGGATTTCGCGGGCGACGGCTGGGAAGAGAGCCTTGCCGAGCTAAAGAGATATCTCGAAGGCCCGAGGCAGCGGCGCGTCGTCCTCGAAGCGGGATTGCCGCAGAATTGAATATGAGTCTGGAGACGGGGACTAGAATCCCGAAGGTGGAAGCGGTTTGTGAGCGCTGCGGCGGCACGGGTTGGATCCTCGAGTCGGCCGACGGAAAGAAGTCCGCGCGCCCGTGCGGATGCCGCGAAGCCGTGCTGCGTGGCGATCGGCTTCAAGCGGCCGGGATCCCGGAACGCTACCGGGAGAACACATTCGACAACTTCTGGGACAACTCCGCTCACCTGGCCGCTGCCAAGCGCCGGGCCCGCGAATTCGTCGACGAGTATCCGGTCGTGCCGGCCGGCCTGCTGTTTCTTGGCCCCGCGGGGCGCGGCAAGACGCACCTGGCCTGCGCCATTCTCTCTGCCCTGGTGTCTCAGAAAGGGGCTCGGGGCCTCTACGTGGACTTTTCGGACCTCCTGCTCCGGATCCAGACCTCTTTTCGCCCCGACGCCGACTCGTCGAAGGAATCCGTGCTGACGCCCTACACCGACGCCGAGGTCCTGGTCCTAGACGAGCTCGGCGCCTCCAAGCCCCACGCCTGGGTGCTCGACGTCCTCTACAACCTGCTCAACACCCGCTACAACCGCAAACGCCTCACGATCGCCACCTCGAACTTCGAAGACGAGGCGGACCCGTCCTCGGGCGATCGGGACCGGCTCGAGGACCGGATCGGATACCGCGTGCGCAGCCGCCTCTACGAGATGTGCGAGGTCGTGACCTTGAGGGGCGAGGACTTTCGGAAGAAGGTTCACAACCCGAGTTTCCTCGCCCGGCCTTGACGGTCCTCCGGCTCCGGCTTCTCTTGTCCTGGATCGCCCCGGTTTCCGCGGCCTGGCTCCTGGCGGCTTGTCAGACGGCGCCGCCCGCTCCGGCTCCGCCAATCGGCGCCGCAGACGCCGCGGCAAGCGTTCCCGTGCCTTCACCAGCGCCGACACCAACGCCGCCGCCGCCTCCGGCCGGGCCCCTGGACCGGGCGCCGTCTGGGGTCCTGCTGCGCCTCGGCTTGAAGAGCGACGCGGCCGAGTTTGTCTTCGGCCTGACCGGGCAGCCCTGGATCGTCTCGTCCGACGGAAAAGCCGAGACGATTCGCGCACCGCTCGTCTTCCGGCCCGATGGCGGCGGAGCCGCGGTGGCACCCGGCTTCCAGGTCCAGGCCGGCGCCTTCTCGCAGGAGGAGCCGGCGAAAAAGCTCCTCGACCGCCTGTCCGAGAGCTTCGCAACGACCGGGACGGTTGCGTTCGCGGCGGAGCGCGGCGTCTACCGGGTCCTGCTCGGCGCCTTCAAGACCCGGCCCGAGGCCGAAGCTCTCGCCGCGAGGATCAAAGCCTCCGGCCTCGATGCCTTCGCCGTGGAGGGCTCCCTTCGGCCGGCCGCCGCCGCCTACCTGTCCGTCAGCGGTGAGGACGGCCGTCCCCGCCGCTTGCCTTCGCCTGTGGACCTCTACCCGGGCGCCTCGGACGCCCGGGTTTCCGTCAATGGCACGGCATACCGCGGCAGCCTGCGGGTGCAGGTCAACGCGCGGGGGACCGTGAACGTCATCAACCGCGTGGACATCGAGGAGTATCTCTATGGCGTCGTTCCTGCCGAGATGGGGCCCAAGCGCTACGACGCGATCGAGGCCTTGAAAGCCCAGGCCGTCGCGGCCAGGACCTATGCGTTCGCCCACCGAGGACAGTTTGCGAGCGAGGGCTATGACCTCTGCGCCACCATGAAGTGCCAGGTCTATTCCGGCATCGGCGCGGAGGACCCTCTCTCGACCGCCGCCGTCGATGCGACCCGCGGCCTGGTGCTGGCGCACGAGGGCCGATACGCCGACGCGCTTTTTGTCTCGACCTGCGGAGGGCGGACCGAGAACGTCGAGAACGTTTTTGGCGAAGAGGCCGTCCCGTATCTGGTTTCAGTCGAGTGCGGCGAGGTCGCGAAGGCGGAGGTCGCCGGCGCGAGGCTCTCGCGCACGGAGAAGGCGCGCTCTGCGTTGGAGTGGCGGGGCTTCGTGTTGCGAAGGCTTGCTGGCGCGCCGACGCGCGGCGCCGCGCTCACCGAGGGGCAGAAGCTCGGCGGGTGTCGGGCGCGAGGCGGCGGCTCCGGCGACGTTGGCGCCCGCCGCCGTCTACCCGGGGATCCTGGCGGCATTCGACCTGAAGGAGGCGCGCGTCCTTCACCTGCTGCCTGCCGACGAGGCCTACTACGGAGAGGAGCCGTCGGCTATCTGGAAGCTTACGGGGTCCGCCCGCGACGCGTATGGCTTTCTCTTCCGCTTCCGGTTTGGAGCGGGAGAAGCCCTGCCGCCTCCCGACCACACGCTCTCCGAGGAGGAGTACGCCGGCCTGCTCTTCTCCGTGGCGCTGCGGCTCTCGGGCGTGACCGAGGCGACCGGCCGCTTCGTGTCGCGCGAGGGCTCGAACCTGTGGGTCAAGACACCGGAGGGACGGGTTTCCGTGCCGGTCGACCCGGAGAGGCCGCTGGCGCGGCGCACGGGCGACCGGTTCCTGCCGTACCCGAGCCTCACGTTGCGGGCGGGCGATCGCCTGCGATGGTGGAAGAACGGCGCAAGCGTCCTGGCGCTCTGGGTGGAGACGGATGCGGAAGCGGTGACATTCGAGAGGGAGTCCTCCTGGACCGAATGGGTGCGGCGTGCCACGGGCCGCGAGCTGGCGCGCCGCATGTCCGGCCGGGTCGCGGGCAAGGAGGTGCGCGAGGTCACCGTCACCCGCCGCACGCCGGCGGGCCGGGCCCTGGAGCTTCACGTCGTGACCGACGAGGCCGAAGCGACGTTCAAACGCTTCGACCTGCGGCAGGCACTCGAGCTGCCGGAGCTGCTTTTCACGGTGCAAAAAATGACGGGGCCACAGGGCGAGACGGAGTTCGTCTTCCTCGGCCGCGGCTGGGGCCATGGCGTTGGCCTGTGCCAGAACGGCTCCTACGGGATGGCTCTCGAGGGCGCGACCTACGACACGATCCTCCGCCATTACTATTCCTCGATCGACATCGTGCCTTTTGACAAGGCTTCGGCCGGACCGCCTTCGACGCGTTAGAATTCCTAAGATGAGCGCCACCGTCGGTACCGAGAGGGCAGCGATTCTCTTAACCCTCCGGGAATTCTGCAACGCCGAGATCCGGCCCCACGTCATGGAGTGGGACGAGCGGCAGGAGTTTCCGCGCGAGGTCTTCCGCAAGCTCGGGGAGCTCGGCTTTCTGGGTTGTCTGTTCCCCGAGGATCTCGGCGGCGCCGGGCTCTCCTACATGGACTATGCCGCGATCATCGAAGAGGTCGCGAGTGTCGACGGCTCGGTGGGCCTCGCTCTCGCAGCCCACAATTCGCTGGGTTCCAACCACCTCTTCCAATTCGGCAGCGACGCGCAGCGCCGCAAGTACATGCCGAAGCTGACCTCCGGGCAATGGCTCGCGGCGTGGGGATTGACCGAGGCCGAGGCCGGCTCCGACTCGGGCGGCACGAAGACGACGGCTGTGCGCGATGGCGGTCAATGGGTCTTGAACGGCTCCAAGAACTTCATCACGAACGCATCGGTCGCCGGAGTGGCGGTGCTGGTGGCCGTGACCGACCGCGCGGCCGGCCGCCGCGGCATCTCGGCCTTCATCGTCGAGCTCGACAATCCGGGGATCCGCGTCGGCAAGAAAGAGAACAAGCTCGGCATGCGGGCATCGGACACCTGCACTCTGGTGATGGAGGATTGCCGCATACCGGCCGGCAATCTCCTGGGAGCCGAGGGCGAAGGCTTCATCCAGGCCATGCGGATCCTGGACGGCGGACGCATTTCCATTGCGGCCCTGGCCGTCGGGATCGCCCGCGGCGCCTTCGAGGCGTCGTTGGCGTACGCGAAGCAGCGCCGCCAGTTCGGCAAGCCGATCGCCGAGTTCCAGGCGATCCAGTTCTACCTGGCCGAGATGGCGACGGAGATCGACGCGGCGCGCCTGCTGACGGAACGGGCCGCGGCGGCCAAGGATCGCGGCGAGGGGGTTACACGCCTCTCGGCGCAGGCCAAGCTCTATGCGTCCGAGATGGCCGTCCGGGCCGGGGAACGGGCCGTGCAGATTCACGGCGGCTACGGCTACACGAAGGACTATCCGGTCGAGAAGTTCTGGCGCGACTCCAAGCTCTGCACGATCGGCGAGGGGACGAGCGAGATCCAGAAGCTCGTCATCGCGAAATCGCTTCTGGCGTAAAGGGCGCGCTCGTCGCGGGCGTCCTCGCCGGGCGCGCGCGCGACATCGGCCGGGCCATTTCGGCCATCGAGCAGGAGGGCGGAAGCCCCGAGATCCTCGCGGCCCTCTATCCGAAGACCGGCCGGGCCCGCATCGTCGGCATCACCGGGCCGCCGGGCGCCGGCAAGTCGACGCTCGTCTCCCGCCTCGCGCAGGCCCTGCGCCGGTCCGGCAAGACCGTCGGCATCGTCGCCGTCGATCCGTCCTCGCCCTTCACCGGCGGCGCGATCCTCGGGGACCGCATCCGCATGGCGGAGATCTACACGGACCCGGGCGTCTTCATCCGGTCGATGGCGACCCGGGGGGCCCTGGGCGGCCTGGCCCGCGCGACCTCCGACGCCGTGGACGTGCTCGATGCCGCCGGGTTCGACGTCGTCCTGATCGAGACCGTCGGCGTCGGCCAGGACGAGGTGGACATCGTGCGGGCCGCCGACACGACGTTGGTCGTGCTCGCGCCCGGCCTCGGCGACGACATCCAGGCGATCAAGGCGGGCATCCTCGAGATCGCCGATGTGTTCGTCGTGAACAAGGCGGACCGGGAGGGCGCGGACCGCGCCTGCGCCGAGCTGACGATGATGCTGGATCTGTCGGGCGAGCGGCCGTGGCGGCCGCCGATCGTCGCCACCGTCGCGACCAGGAACGAGGGCGTTGCCGAGACGCTCGCGGCGCTCGATGGGCACGCCGCGTTTCTTTCGACCTCCGGCGAGGGCGCCGTGCGGCGGCGGCAGCGTGCCCGGTCGCGGCTGCTCTCCCTGCTCGAGGCGCGGTTTCGGCGCGCCATCGAGACTCGGGCGCCCGAGCGGGACGGCCTCGAGGAGGCGGTCCGGCGGATTCTCGAGCGTCGCGAGGACCCGCACGCCGCCGCCCTGCGCCTGTTCGAGAAGCTCGTCCGTGAGACAGTGGAAACCTAGATGAGTGCCTACAAGATCGACCACCTCGGCGTGGCCGTCGACTCGATCGAAGAGGCCCTGGCCGTCTACCGGGCGCTGGGGATCTCGGAGACCCACCGGGAAGAGGTGGCCTCGCAGGGAGTCCGGACCGCCTTTCTGCCCGTCGGGGAGAGCTCGATCGAGCTGCTCGAGCCCTTGACCGCGGATTCTCCCGTCGGCAAGTTTCTCGGCAAGCGCGGGCCCGGAATCCACCATGTCTGCTTCGGCGTCGAGGACATCGAGGCGGCCCTGGCGGATCTTTCCGCGAAGGGCTTCCGGCTCATCCACCGGCAGCCGGTCACCGGCGCGTCCGGCAAGCGGGTCGCATTCCTGCACCCGGAAGCGGGAGGCGGCGTCTTGATCGAGCTTGCCGAGAGCGTGAAGCGCTGATGGAGCTGGGGTCTTTCGTCCTCGTTCATCTCGTGAACCCGCGGGAGAAGTTCTGGGGGATCCTGCGCTCGGAATCCGCCTCCGGTGTCACCGTGCGCGGCCTGACGCTCGAGGCCTTCGAGGACTGGCTGCGCGAGATCTCGCGCAAGGAGCCGATCTCGTCTCACCCGGCCACCGTGTTTTTCCCGCTGCATCGCGTGGAGAGAATCTTTGCGGACGAGACGGCGGGGGAGGTCGTGTCGTTTTCCGACCGATTCCGAAAGCACGTCGGCGAAGACGCGCGGTACTACCTGACGCCGGTCAAGGAGATTGAGTGATGGGGAATTGAATCATTGAATCGTTGACTCAATGAACAAATGAATCAATGAACCAATGAACCAATTCTTCAGGCGCGGAAGTCGTCCGCCTTCCAGTCCTTGATCTTCTTCTTGATCGTCTCGCGGTCCTGGATATTGTTTGCCAGGACGTCGCGGATGAGGTCGGTCATCTCGCCGTCGCTCGCGAACCGCAGGCCGATCAGCTGTTCGGGCGTCAGGTCCGATATCCGCGCCTTGAGGTCCGGCGGGAGGATGTGTTGCAGCCGCAACTTCATCTCGAGGCGGATGAGGCGGTCCTGCACCTTCAGAGGGAACGTGCGCGCGTACCAGAAGACGCAAAGCAGCGCGAAGGCGAGGAGCACGCCGAAGCCCGTTTCCCAGGAAGGGGTGCGCACGAGCCGCACGATCGACCACACCTGGTTGACGATGAGAATGGCGGACGAGACGAAGTGGTACAGAGGAACGAATCGGCGGTGGTTCGCATAGGTCTGCGGAACCTTCTCGGCCATGGGCTCTCCTTCTCGCCTTTCGGCTCAGGCCCTGTCGGTATAGCCCGCATTATTCACGAACGACTCCGGCCGCCGCTCGGATCTCTTCCGTCCGGACCGCGTCAGCGCTCCTCTGCGATGCACTGAGGCGTCGCCGTCGTCGCGCTTCCTTGTCCGGACGAAAGATATCCGTCGCGGACAAGTTATACCTCGACTTGTCAAGATCGTTCCATCAACAAGCCCTTTAGGCGCGATTCCCTGCAGATGTTTCGGCCGGGTGTCCGTGAATAATCCGGGCTAGAGGATGACGTTTCGGACGAAGAAGTCGGCCACCGTGATCTGCCCGTTGACCAGCAGGCGGGCCTGCTCCGGCGTCAGCACGAAGGTGCCGCCGGACTCGCCGCCGGACGTCGTCAGGACGACTTCGAGCGTCACGTCGTGGCCCTTGGCGTTGAGATCGGCAACGGCGCGCGCGGCAGCGGACAGTCCGTTGAAGACCGCTTCCTCGGAGTTGGCAGTCGTGAGGAGGCGGAGCTTGCCCCGGTAGTTGGTCAGACGGTACTGGGTGATGCCCGCCCCGTCGAAGAACTTGGAGAAGGCCAGCTGCACGGGTTGGTCGACGGAGCCCCAGTTCTGGCCGGCGGCGGGGGCCTCCGCCCCGGCATGGTTGTTGGGCGTCGCCAGGGGCTTGATCTGCTGCGCCTTCCGCTCACGGATGTAGTCCCCCAACCTCGGCTGCGGAATCGGCGTCGACTGGGGCGTCTGGAGGGTCTGCGCGTCGATCGTGTCGATGCCGATGACATTGCCCTTGTACTTCTCGTTGTAGTCGATCGTGCCCTGGACGTCGACCTTCTCGAGGTCGGTCTGCGTGACGGTTCCGTTCTCGAGGGTGATGATCGCCTTGGTCCCTTTGACGGTGTACGCCGTGCGGGCAAAGATGAGCGTCCCGTCCTTCAGCTTGACGACGTAGGCAAGGGCCGGGGAGGCGGCGAGCGCGAGAGCGAGCGCCAGGAGAGCGAATCGCGCGATGTGTTTCATGGCTGACCGCCTATGATAGCACCCCGATGTTGATCGTCATGGACGCCGCAGCGGCGCCGGAGGACGTGCGGCGCGTCGTCGAAACCGTGACACGCCTGGGCCTCCAGGCCCATCCCATTCCCGGAGCCCAACGCACGGCCATCGGCATCACCGGAAACAAGGGCATGGTCGAGCCGGGTGTTTTCGAAAACCTGCCGGGCGTTCTCGAGGTGATCCCCGTCTCGGCGCCCTACAAGCTCGTGTCGCGCGAAGCCAAGCGCGAGAACACGGTCGTGTCGGTGGGCGGCGTGCCGGTGGGCGGGCAGCGCCTGGCCCTGGTGGCTGGTCCCTGCGCGATCGAGTCCGAGGCGATGGCCATCGCCATTGGCCTGGCCGTGAAGAAAGCCGGCGCCAGCATCTTTCGCGGCGGCGCGTTCAAGCCGCGCACTTCGCCCTACTCCTTCCAGGGCCTCGGCCGGGAGGGCCTGAAGATCCTGTCGAAGGTCCGCGCGGAGACGGGCCTTCCGGTCGTCACCGAGGTGCTCGATACGGAGGACGTCGACATCGTGGCCGAGCACGCCGATTGCCTTCAGATCGGAGCGCGCAATATGCAGAACTTCGCGCTCTTGAAGCGCGTCGGCCGCTTGCGCAAGCCGGTGCTCCTGAAGCGGGGCATGGCGGCCACGATCGAGGAGCTGCTGCTCTCGGCCGAATACCTTCTCTCGGAAGGCAACTACGAGGTCATCCTCTGCGAGCGGGGCGTTCGGACATTCGCGGACCACACACGCAACACGCTCGACCTCTCGGCGATCCCCTACGTGCACAGGATCTCGCACCTGCCGATACTGGTCGACCCCTCGCACGGAACCGGGAAGCGGCAGAAAGTGCTGCCGCTCTCGCGGGCCGCGATCGCAGTCGGCGCCGACGGGCTGATCGTCGAGGTGCACAACAACCCCGAGGCCGCCCTCTCCGACGGCCCGCAGGCGATCGTTCCGGAGATGTTCGCGACGCTGGTCAACGAAGCGGTTGCTCTGGCTCCGGTCGTGGGGCGAGTGGTTTGAAGGGGCTGCTGGTTCTCGAGGACGGGACGGTCTGCCGGGGCGATGCGATCGGCCGGCCCGGGACGTCTTTCGGCGAGCTCGTCTTCAACACGGCGATGAGCGGCTACCAGGAGGTCTTGACCGACCCGTCCTACGCCGGCCAGATCGTCATCATGACGGCAGCGCACATCGGCAACTACGGCATCCGTGCCGACGACGCGGAGTCGGAGCGCGTCCACGTCGCCGGGTTCGTGGCGCGCGACTTTCCGGAGCGCTGGAGCGGCACGGCCGGGGAGGAGAGCCTGGCGGGTTACCTCTCCCGCTCCGGCGTCACGGGATTGCATGGGCTCGACACCCGCTCGCTCGTGCGGCGGCTGCGCACCGAGGGTGCCATGCGCGCAGGCGTGTCGACCGAGATCGACGACGAGCAGGAGCTGCTGCGCCGCGTGCGGGCATCGCCGCTCATGGAGGGCAGCGACCTCGCCCTTTCGGTTTCGCCGACGGAGATGTCCGTCCACCCGGGGGTCTCTGATCGTTACCGCGTGGCCGCGATCGACTTCGGCATGAAGCGCAACATCGTCCGGCTCTTGAACCGCGCGGGCTGCCGCGTGACGGTTTTTCCGGCCACCGCCTCGGCGCAGTCGATTCTGGAAGACCGCCCGGACGGGATCTTCCTTTCCAATGGCCCCGGCGATCCGGCCGCGCTGGCAGGCCCCATTGCGACAATTGAGAAGCTCGCCGCGACGGGAAAGCCGATCTTCGGAATCTGCCTCGGCCACCAGCTGCTCGGCCACGCCCTGGGCGGCCGGACCTTCAAGCTCAAGTTCGGGCACCGCGGGGCCAACCACCCCGTCCGGGACTCGCGCTCGGGAGCAGTGTCGATCACGTCGCAGAATCACGGCTTCGCGGTGGACGGCAGCGCCCTGCCCGCCGCCATCGAGGCGACCCACTGGAACCTGAACGACCAGACCCTCGAGGGTTTCCGCCACCGGACGCTGCCGATTTTCGCCGTGCAGTACCACCCGGAGGCTGCGCCCGGCCCGCACGACGCCAACGACCTGTTCGAGCCGTTCATCGCGGACATGGAGAAGCGGCGGGAATGATCCCGTTGGAGCTTGCGGCGGCGTTGCGCTACGCAAAGTCGCGCCCCTCGAAGCTCGTCTCCTCGGTATCGCTTCTCTCGATTTCTGGTATCGCCCTCGGCGTGGCGGCTCTCGTCGTGGCGATGGGCCTGCTCACGGGATACCGGACCGAGATTCGCGACAAGCTCATTGGCTCGAACGCGGAGGTCGTCGTGTTCCCGCTCTACGGCGGCGCCGACGGGCCGCCCGACACGGCCGCTCTCGAGAGGCGGCTGGCCGCCGTGCCGCGGGTCAAGGGCACGGCGCGCGTCATCTACCAGGCCGGCCTCGCGTCTTCGGCCGCGACGCCCGACGGCGTCGACGCCGTGATCAAGGGAGTGGACGCTGCAGCCGAGGCTCGCGTCTCCGAGCTCGGCCGCTATGTTCCCGACGTCGCGCGCGCGCTTTCGCGGGGCGGGCCGGGGGAGCCGCCGGGGGCCGCCATCGGAGCGGAGCTCGCCCGCCGCCTGGATGTTTCGGAGGGAGCGTTGATCACGCTCTCGGCCCCGGATAGTTCGGGAGAGGGCCCGCGTTTCGTGCCGCGCAGCGGGACGTTTCGCGTCAGCCGGATCTTCCGGACCAATTTCTTCGAGTACGACGCCCAGTGGGTCTATTGCGACCGCGAAGCCCTGCGGGCCCTCGTTCACATGGAGCGGGACGCCAACATCGTGGAGGTCAAGCTGGATGGCTTGCAGGACCCCGAGGGCGCAGCGCGCGCGATCGATGCGGCCGCCGGGCGAGGCTTCTCCGTGTCGGACTGGCGCTCGATGAACGGGGGTCTCTTTGCGGCTCTCACGATCCAGCAGACGACGCTCTTCCTCGTCATCGGGCTGATCGTGGCGGTCTCGACGTTCAACATCGTGGCGACGCTCGTCATGACGGTCCAGGAAAAGAAGCGCGACATCGCCGTGCTCGCGGTCCTCGGGGCCGAGCCGCGGTTCTTTTCGCGGCTCTTTCTCTGGCTGGGCCTCCTGCTGGGGGGGACGGGTGTCGCCGCCGGGGTCGCACTCGGAGCTTTGATCTGCCGGGGCGCCACGGCCGCGCGTCTGCTGTCCTTTCCGCCGGGCGTCGCCGAGATCTACTTCGTTTCGTTCCTGCCCTTCAAGGTGCGGGCGGCCGACATTGCCGCCATCGTCGTCTTTTCCGCCCTGACGATCCTGCTCGCCTCCTGGGTCCCCGCCCGCCGCGCCGCCAGAGTCGACCTGGCCGAGGCTCTTCGATATGAATGATTGGGAGGCATAACCGGGGGCCAGCCGTATAATCGGCATTCCGGAGGTCCCCATGTCCAGAGCCTGCCGCCTCGCCTGCCTCGCCATTCTCCTCGCTCTCCTCGGCCGTCCAGCTTTCGCGCAATCCTGCGGAGACTGGTCCTGGGCCAATCCTCAGCCGCAGGGCAATCGCTTGAACGGCGTTGCCTGGGGCAACGGCCAGTTCGTCGCCGTCGGGGGCGGCGGCGCGGTGATGACGAGCCCGGACGGCGACACGTGGACGGCGCGGATCACGCGTATGCGGGCGGACCTGTGGGACGTGGCGTGGACCGGGGGGCAGTTCGTTGCGGTCGGCGACTCGGGCACCGTGGCCACGAGCCCGGACGGTCTCCTCTGGTCCCCGTTTTTCGCAGGCACGCCGGCCTCGCTGAAGCGCCTGGCGTGGAGCGGGTCCCGGCTCGTCGCTGTCGGTGACGGCGGTTTGATCGCGTCGAGCGTCGAAGGCTCCACGTGGATCCTGACCGACTCCGGCGTCGACGTGACCCTGCACGACGTGCTGTGGAGCGGCTCGCGCTTCATCACGGTGGGCGATGCCGGCACGATCCTGACGAGCCCGGATGGCTCTTCCTGGACGCGCAATCCCTACAGCTCCGTCGAGAACCTGACATCGGTGGGTTGGAACGGCTCGCGCTTCGTTGTGTGGGGATCCGTGTTCCCGTCGCTGTCCGTCGTCCTGACGAGCCCGGACGGCGACGCGTGGTTCGGCCGCGCGCTCGGGATGCAGCCCCCGATGGCGTCGATCGCCTGGACGGGGACCGACTTCGTGGCGGTCGGCGCGGGCGGGTTCATTTTGGGGAGCCCGGACGGCTCGACCTGGAGCCCGCGCGCTTCGGTCACGACGAGCAACCTGCGCAGCGTCGCGAGAAGCGGCGCGTCGTGGGTCGCAGTGGGGGAGAAGGGGACCGTCCTGTCGAGCCGCGACGGAGCCACCTGGTCGAACCGGACGCCCGGCCTGCACTATGGCGTCTACCGCCTGGCGCAGGCCGACGGGAAGTACGTAGCCGTGGGTGTCGCCGGCGCGGTGATGACGAGCGCCGACACCGCCACGTGGACTCTCGCGCCCACGGGCATCGGTAATTCGCTCTCGGGGGTTGCCTTTGGAGCGGGCCGGTGGGTCGCCGTGGGGGAGAAGGGGGCGGTGCTGACCAGCCCGGACGGGACCAACTGGACGCGGCACGACGCCGGGACGCAGGAGCCGCTGACGGACGTGCTGTGGGACGGCTCACGGTTCGTAGCGGTCGGCGGCGACGGCTACGTTCTCGCCAGCCCCGACGGCATGTCCTGGACGCACGTGGCGGGGGTCCTGCCGAACAACCTGAGCCGGATCCTCTTCACCGGCTCGCAGTACGTGGCTGTCGGAGGGACGCTGGCCCGCTTCGTCTTCACGAGCCCGGATGCCGTCAACTGGACGCCGCGCTACATCCAGTCGGGCGGCTTCCTGACCGACCTGGCCTGGAACGGGTCCCGCTTCCTCGCCGTGGGCGACACGGGCGCGGTCTTCACGAGCGCAGACGCCGTCACGTGGACGGCCGGCAATGCCGGCGTCTCGGGGGCGCTCTATGGCGTCGCCTGGGCGGGCGACCGCTGGGTGGCGGTGGGAGAGCAGGGGCTGCGCCTGGAGAGCCCGGACGGGACCTCCTGGACGGCGTTTGACTCCCGGACGACCGACGATCTGTACGGCGTTGCCTTCGCGGGAGGCCGTCTGGTCGCGTTCGGCAAGAACGGCGACATCCTGGCGGCTCGCTGCGGAGAGCTCACCCGGAAGGGGGCCCGCTCGCGCACGCCCTCCATTCCCAGCCGATCGACGACCCGCATCCGCCTCCGCTAGCTGTAGGTTCTCAGGAGGTTGTTCCCGTTCGGCTTTCAGGCGGGCCTGCGGGGTCCTGTCGGGTGCGACCCCATCGGTGTTTCTCGGCCGGAGTACCGGCCTGCGATACATCGATGGGGGCCTCCGCCCCCGCCACCCCTCCGGCCCTCGCTTTCTGACGTAACGCCTCGGTGTGAGCCCCGGCGGCGGGCCGCCTCACGGAGGAGGACTGAGGGAGGGAGCAAGGCAGGAACGGGCTCTCGCCTCACTGAGGCTGCGACCGAGCGACGAGCGAGGGTCCACGATCCCTTTTGCAGCCTGACCCGAGCGTGCCTCCGAGGGAGGCGGCCCGCCGCCGGGGCGACTTCAGTGAAAACAAACGTAGGCGGCGAAAAAGGCGGTTCTCTGTCTTCGTGCCCTATACTGCGCCGCCGATGCCGAAGCGCTCCGACATCCAGTCGATCCTCGTGATCGGCTCGGGACCGATCGTCATCGGCCAGGCTTGTGAGTTCGATTATTCCGGCACGCAAGCGGTCCGGGCGCTTAAGAGCGAGGGTTTCCGGGTCATCCTCGTGAACTCCAACCCGGCCACGATCATGACCGATCCCGAGCTGGCCGACGCGACGTACGTCGAGCCGCTCACGCCGGAGTACCTCGAGCGGATCGTCGAGAAGGAGCGGCCGGACGCGATCCTGCCAACCGTCGGTGGCCAGACGGGCCTGAACCTCGGCCCTGGCGCTCTCGGACCGCGGGATCCTCGACAAGTGGAGCGTCAAGCTGATTGGCGCCAACGAGCACGCCATGCGCCTGGCCGAGGACCGGGACCTCTTCAAGAAGGCAATGCTCGAGATCGGCGCCGAGGTGCCGCGCTCCGGCCGGGCGCGCACGCAGGCCGAGGCCGATGCGATTGCCGACGAGCTCGGCCTCCCGCTCGTCATCCGGCCCTCCTTCACCCTCGGCGGGTCGGGCGGCGGCACCGCGCGCACGCGGGAGGAGTTTCGCAGCGTCGTCGGCAACGGCCTCTTCGAATCGCCGTCCCACGAAGTCCTGATCGAGGAGTCCGTCGAGGGGTGGAAGGAGTTCGAGCTCGAGGTGATGCGCGATAACAAAGACAACGTGATCATCATCTGCTCGATCGAGAATTTCGACGCCATGGGCGTGCACACGGGCGACTCGATCACCGTGGCGCCCCAGATGACGCTCTCCGACCGCGAGTACCAGGCCATGCGGGACGAGGCCAAGGCCGTCATTCGCAAGGTGGGTGTCGAAACGGGCGGCTCGAACATCCAGTTCGCCGTCGAGCCGGAGACCGGCCGCCGCGTCGTCATCGAGATGAATCCCCGCGTGTCGCGCTCCTCCGCGCTGGCCTCGAAAGCCACGGGTTTCCCGATCGCCAAGATCGCCGCCCTTCTCGCGGTCGGCTACACGCTCGATGAGATCCCCAACGACATCACGAAGAAGACGCCGGCCTGCTTCGAGCCGGCCCTCGACTACGTCGTCGTCAAGATCCCGCGCTGGGCGTTCGAGAAGTTCCCGAAGGCCGACCCGCGGCTGACGATCCAGATGAAGTCGGTGGGGGAGGCGATGGCCGTCGGGCGAACATTTGCCGAGGCCTTCGGCAAGGCCATCCGGTCGCTCGAGATCGACCGGGACGGCCTCGACGACGGTCGGGGCGATCTGCCGCGGGAGGAGGTCCTCGAGAAGCTGTCGGTTCCGACCTGGGAGCGCATCTTCCACTTGCGCCGCGCCTTCCGCGCGGGACTGACGGTCGAGGAGATCGCGCGGCAGACCCGGATCGACCCCTGGTTCCTGGACGCCATCCGAAAGATGGTGGACGAGGAGCGCAAGCTTGCCGGCCGGCGCCCGGCGGACCTTTCGAAGGAGGAGCTGCGCCACGCCAAGCGGCTCGGCCTCTCGGACCGGGCGATCGCCCGCGCCATGATCTGCAGGGAGCAGGACGTGCGCAACCGCCGCCGCCAGCTCGGCGTCATTCCGGTCTTCAAGACGATCGACACGTGCGCCGCGGAATTCGAGGCTGAAACGCCCTACTTCTACTCGACCTACGAGGACGAGAACGAGTCGATCCGCACGGACGTCAAGAAGGTGGTCATCCTGGGCGGCGGCCCGAACCGGATCGGCCAGGGAATCGAGTTCGACTACTGCTGCGTGCACGCCTGCTACGCCCTCTCCGAGGCGGGCTTCGAGACCGTGATGATCAACTGCAACCCCGAGACCGTCTCGACGGACTACGACACGTCAGACCGCCTCTACTTCGAGCCGCTGACCTTCGAAGATGTCGCGGCCGTGCTCGACAACGAGCGGCCCGATGGCGTTCTCGTGCAATTCGGCGGACAGACGCCCCTGAAGCTCGCGCGCGCGCTCGAGGCCGCCGGCTACCCGATCTGGGGCACGTCGCCCGATTCGATCGACCTCGCGGAGGACCGCGGCCGCTTCGGCAAGCTGTTGACCGAGCTCGGCATCCGCGCGCCGCAGCACGCCGAGGCCCGCACGGTGGCCCAGGCCCTGGCAGCGGCCAGGCAGATCGGCTACCCGCTCATGGTCCGGCCCTCCTACGTCCTGGGAGGGCGCGCCATGGTCGTCGTGTTCGACGACACGAACCTCGCGGCGTACATGGAACGCGCCGTCGAGAGCTCCCCCGAGCACCCGGTCCTGATCGACCGCTTCCTCGACGACGCCTTCGAGTACGACGTGGACGCTCTTTCGGACGGAACCGACACGTGGATCGGCGGCATCCAGCAGCACATCGAGGAGGCCGGCATCCACTCGGGCGATTCGTTCTCGGTGCTTCCGGCCTGGAAGGTCACGGAGGCGCAGATTGCCGAGATCGATCGCTCGACGAGGATTCTCGCGAAGGCCCTTGCCGTCCGCGGGCTCGTCAACATCCAGTTCGCGACGCAAGGCGACGACGTGTATGTCCTCGAGGTCAACCCGCGCGCTTCACGCACGGTGCCCTTCGTCTCGAAGGCGATCGGCGTCCCGATGGCGCGCGCTGCCGCTTTGCTCGCTGCGGGGCAGTCGCTCCAGTCGCTCGAGCTCCCGCCCGAGCGCAAGCCCGTGGACTTTTTCATCAAGGCGCCCGTCTTTCCTTTCCGGAAATTCCCCGGAGAGGACACGCTTCTCGGGCCCGAGATGAAATCGACGGGCGAGGTCATGGGGATCTCGCCCCGTTTCGGCGATGCCTTCGCCAAGGCGTGCGAGGGCGTCGGGACCCGGCTGCCCGTGAAAGGGCGGGCCTTCCTGACGGTCAACCCTTTCGACAAGGTCTCGATCCTGCCGATCGCGCGGGAGCTCAAGGACCTCGGCTTCCAGCTCTGCGCGACCGAAGGGACGCGCCGCGCGCTCGGGGAGGCCGGTATCGAATCGGAGCTGGTGCTCAAGGTCAACGAGGGGACGCCCAACGCCGTAGACCAGATGGAGGCCGGAGAGATCCATCTCGTCGTCAATACCCCCCTGGGTGGTCCGTCCCACCACGACGAGGCGGCCATCCGGGCGGCCGCCCTTCGCCTCGGCATCCCCTGCCTGACGACGCTCTCGGCTTCCGCGGCGGCTGTCGAAGGGATCCGCGCCCGCCAGGAGGGCACGACGGGTGTCGCGTCTCTGCAGGAATACCATGGGGTCGAAGGACGCTGACGTTGAAGGTCGAGGGTGACGGCGTCTCGCGGCGCCCGGGCATGGGCGTCCGCATTCTTCTCTTTCTTCTCGCGGTATCGGGCGGATTCGCATTGCTCTCGCTGGGTTTCCCGCCCGGCGCTCCGGACCGGCTGCCCGTCCTGGTCGTCTCGCTCGTCCTCGCCCTCGTCGCGGCGGGCCGAGGCGACCGCGGCCTGATCGCGTTCTCCTTTCTCTTCCCGTGCTCGGGGCTCCTCGTGCGTTTTTTCGGGGGGTCCGATCCGATGGCCTGGCCCGTCCTGCTCTTTGCCGGGCTCGCGGCCGGTTGGGCCTTTCGATTCGTCTACGATTTCGAAAGCGCGCCGGAACAGTCGGCCTCCGACGGCCCGCTCGCGGCGCTCGCCTCCGTCTGGATTCTGGCCACAGCCGTGGCTCTCCTCCGGGCCCGCACGCTGTGGGCCGTTCTCCACGGCCTGGCGGGCCGGGCGGTCAACGTGGCGGGACTCGACGATGCGGTCGCGATCCGAGAGAGCGTGTTCGCGCTGTCGGTCGTGGGCGCGGGCGCCGCGTTCTTCTTCCTCCTGCGACGCTCGGGCGAGCCGGCGCGGCGCAAGGCGGCCAACGCCGCGCTCTATGGCGTCGGCATTGCCGCGGCGGCGGCGGTTCTCCAGGCGGTCAACATCCTGCGGCCCGAGTCGAGCCCGTTCTGGCGCATGAGCGGACGCCTGTCGGGCGGCGCCGCTGACCCGAACTCGCTCGGCCTTCTGTGCGGGCTCGCCCTCGTGTACGCGGTCGTGGCGTTCGGCCGCGAGCCGGGTCGGCGCGGGCTGCTCGGACTCCTGGTCGCGGCGTTCGTCGCCGGCCTCTTTCTCTCCGGCTCCCGCAGCGCCCTGTTGCTCGTGCTGTTTGCGGCCGGGAGCCTTCTCTTCGGCCGCGGAATCCCGGCGCGGCTGCGCCTGGCAGTTCTCGCCGGTGTGGCCGCGGCGATCCTGGCAGCGGCCCTCTTTCTTTCTCAGGCGGCGCCGGGGACGCTCAGCCAACGGCTCGCCCAGACCTTCGACGCCTCGATGTCTTTCGAGCAGCGCGTCTCGTCGCGGCCGCTGCTCTGGTCCTGCGCCTGGCGTTTGTTTCAGGCCAACCCGGTGTCGGGCGTCGGCCTGGGGGCCTTCTCGTGGCGGCTGCCCGACGCCCTTGCGGAGACGGGCGATCGCCTGCCTGCACGAGACAACCCGGGCAGCGCCTATGTCCAGGCGCTCGCCGAGACAGGCGTCCTCGGTGCGCTCCTGACGCTCGGGCTGGCCTGGCGCTTCGGGCGCGACGCCGCGGCCCGGATTCCTGCCCTCGACGCCGACCCGATTGGCGCGGGAGCCGGTGCCGCCGTTCTCGCTTTTCTCCTGGCACTCGTCTTCGGCTCCCACTGGTTCGCGCCCGACGTCTGTCTCCTGTTCTTTCTCTTCGCCGCCATTTCAGCCCGGCCCGCCGCGGCGCCGGAGCCCCGGGCGGCCCGCAGGCTCCGAACCGCTGCCGTTGCCGTCTATGCCGCCGCGGCCCTCCTCAACGTCCTCGCCACCGCGCGGCCGGAGGAAACCTTCCGGTACGCCTCGCGCATCGGCTTCTACGATCTCGAGGCGGGCCCGGGCGGGCCATTCCGCTGGACCAAAAAGCGTTTCGCCCTCTCGCTCAAGCCCGGCGAGGAGACCCGCCTGACGCTCGCCCAGTTCACACCTCAGAAAGAGGCCGTCGTCATCGAGGTCCGCGCCGATGGGCAGCCAGTTTACGAGCACTCCCTCCCGGCCGGGCAGGCCGTCGTGCTGCGGCTTTCCGCGCCAGCCGCGCGGCCGCGTGTCGTGCTCTTTGGTCTGTCGCGTTCCTTTTCGCCGAAACGGCTCGGATTCTCCGGCGACCGCCGGGAGCTGGGACTGGTCGCGCCGGAGTGACCCCGAGTCCGGGCTGCTGGCGTTTGGCCTTGGTCTTCACGAAATCCGCTCTTCCCACGCGTAGAATCGGGCGGTCCGATGGAGTTGCAGATTCACCCGGCTTCGGGGCGGGGCACGGTGCGAACGCTCGCGGTCAACGCGGCGGGGGAGCGGGTCGTGGTGGCCCTCGTGGGGGCGGCGGCCCTGGCCACCCTCTCTTTGTGGGTCACGGCTCCAGCCATGCTGCGGCGGTGGATGCGCGAGCAGGACATCCCGCGCCTCGTCCGCGAGACAGCGGAGGCCCAAACCGCGCAGGCTGAGGTCTTGCGATTGGCGGAGTCGCTCAAGGCGCGATCGCTCGATAGGGGCGACCTCCTGAACCGGATCGCGTTTCTCTACGAAATGCCCGGTGCCGCCTGGCCGCGGATCCTGGCGCCGGAGCGCGGCGCCCTCGCCGCCTCGGCAGCCGACGTGATCGCCGCCAAGCTCCCCGCCTACCTGGGCGGTCTCGAGACAGGACGGCAGCTGCTCGCGTCGCGCGAAGAGGCGGACAAGAGCCTGCCGTCTCGGGTCCCGGCGATCCTGCCGATTCCCGATCAGCTCTCCGAGTCGGTCGGCTTCTTCGGCCCCCGCGTGTCGCCCTGGACAGGCGAGGCGGAGTTCCTCACGGGCCTCGAGCTCGCCTCGCCGGAGGGCGCCGCGGTCCTGGCTTCGGGCGCTGGCGTCGTGCTCTTCACGGGACGGGTGCGCGCCTCGGCGGGAAGCCGGCTCTGGCAGCTCGGCAACATGGTGATCGTTTCGCACGGGCTGAGCGGACTCACGCTTTACGGCCAGCTCGCGAAGGTCGAGGTCCACCGGGGCCAGCAGGTCAGCCGGCGGCAGCGCCTCGGAACGGCCGGCAAGAGCGGCTGGGCGCTGGCGCCCGGGCTGCACTACGAGTACTGGCGCGACCAGGGCGACGGCCTCCGGCCGACGGATCCCCTTTTTGCGGTGCTCGACCAGCGCCAGCGCATCGGAGACGTTTCGCTCGAACGGATGTTTGCCACGTCGGCTCCGGGTCCGGCCCAGGTGGTGCCGCGGGGCTCTGATGCAACTACATCAGGCCGCCCCCGAAATCCCGGGCGGAAGATGAAATCGCATGCGATGGTGGTTCCTCGATGAGTGAGACCCTCGAGCTCGCGCCCGCCGAGGCCCGATGGAAGCGGGCCGTGAGTCTGCTCTGGCGGGAGGTCATCTGGCTGCGCCGCCAGCGCCTGGAGGCCCGGGAACAGGACCGTGTCCGGCGGCGCCTCAAGAACCTGCGCCGCATCGTGCGCAAGGCTCTCTCCGAATACCACGCGAGTGCGCTCGCCAGACAGAAGTAGAGCAGGGAAGCAGGTTAGGAAAACGGTCTCATCGCAGCAATCGGGACTCGACACGACAGGTCGGAGACCCTCGAGGGCTCGGCCGCGGGTTCGAATCCTCCTGACGATCGCCGCGGTCGGTCTCTTGCTCGCCGTGCTCTGGAGTAGAGAGCGGTCCAAGAGCCGTTGGTCGTCGCTCGTCGCCGGGAGCCCTCGAGCCGGGGCGGAGCTCTTTCAAACGAAGGGTTGTGCCTCCTGCCACAGCCCTCGAAAGGGCCAGGAGCGCCAGGCCCCGGATCTGGCTGCCGACGAGTCAGGGCGATCGGGACCAGACCAACTCGTCACCGTGATGTGGAACCACGCTCCCCAGATGTGGGAGCGGATGCAGGCGCAGAAGATCACTCCGCCCGATTTCAGCGAGCAACAGATGGCCGACCTTCTCGCCTACGTCTATACGCTCCGGTACGTCGGAGAGCCTGGCAACGCGGCGCGGGGTGAGAGTTTCTTCGCCGCCAAGGGTTGCGTGGCCTGCCACAGCGTTCAGGGCCGAGGGAACCCGGCCTCCAAGGACGTCACGACGCTCTCCGCGACGATAACGGCGGTCGGCTGGGCGACCGCGATGTGGAATCACCCGGGGGCCAGCGACGCCGATCGGCCGCGCTTCGAAGGTCGCCAGATGAACGACATCCTGAGTTATGTGCGGGGCAGACAGACGTCCCCCAGGCTGGACGAGGACCTGCTCAATGCCGATTTCGGACGCGGCTGGCAGGTCTTCAAGGACAAGTCGTGCGGCGCCTGTCACTCGGTCAAGAACGAGGCCGGGCGCATCGGTCCCGAGCTGGGACCGGGCCGAGAGTTGCCGGCCACGCTCCTCGAGCTTGCCGGGTCGATGTGGAACCATTCCCCCGCGATGATGCAGCAGATGGATCACCTGCACATTGTCCGGGCCGTCTTTCGAAAGCAGGAGATGGCCGACTTGCTTGCCTTTCTCTACAGCTTTCGTTACGCCGAGCCGGGAGGCTCTGCGAAGGTCGGCGAGGTGCTCTTTACGGGTCGCAGTTGCAGCCACTGCCACGGCCAGCTCGCTCAGGGCACGCCTCAGGCGCCGGAGCTTCGCGGGCGCGGCAAGAACTATACGGCCGTGACGATGGCGACGGCTCTGTGGGGCCACGGGCCCGCGATGTACCGGCGCACCCAGGAGCTCGGCATGTCGTGGCCGCTCCTGTCCCAGAACGACGTCGGGGATCTCATCACCTTCCTGAACACGTCGCCGCAAAGCCAGAGATGAGCGAGAAGCGGGCTGGGTGGGTGAGCACGTCGCTCTGAAGATCCAGCACTCGAAACTGTCTTCAGGACTGGTTCGGTCGGCTATTTGAGGCCGAGGTCCTTCAGGACCTTGGGGTCCTTCTCCTCCATGGCCAGCATCTGGTGGCAGGCCGAGCAGTCGTCGGTGATCACGCGGCCATCCGAGCTCTTGTGCGAGCCGTCGTGGCATCGGAAGCAGCCCAGGAAATCCTCGTGCCCGATGTTGTTCGGGTGGGTTCCCCAGGTCACCCTCATCTCCGGGAAGACGTTGCGCAGGTAGATGGCCTTGACCTGCTCGGCCGCGGATTCCACCTGCGCCCGATGGTTCTGGTAGTTCGTCGGATATTTCGTCCTGTAGAACTCCACGAGGGCCGCGGGGATCTTTTCGGAGGCGGTTGCGCGGTCGGGGTATTCCGCGCGCAGGGCTGCCACAGCCTGCTTCTTGATGAACGGAAGACTCGGGCTGATGCTCCCCGACATCATCGCCCTGTCCACCGCGCGCTCAGGCATCTCGAAGGCGTGGGTGGGACGGTTGTGGCAATCCACGCAGTCCATGGTCCGGTGCTCGGCCTGGGCGAGTGTGGTGTCACCCGGAGGGGTCTTGACGTCCGTCGAGACGAACTCGATCGACTTGCCGTCGTCGTCGCGATAGGTGACCCGGGGGATGACCTGGCGGCGGCCATCCGTGGAGACGTACTGGATTCGCTCGACGTTGTCGAGGTGCCGGCCGTGGATCCCGACGAGCCCCTGAGCCGTCCGGCCGCCGATCTTCAACAGGAGGACCGTGGTGGCCGGCGTGTTCTGCTCGTCATCGGCGTACTTCGTCCGCACGATGAACTTGTCGCCGGTGAACTTCTCGGGCCAGTGGCAGTGCTCGCAGGTGTCGCGCGCGGGCCGGAGGTTGTGCACGGGAGACGGGATCGGCCGGGAATAGGTTTTCAGGGCGACCGCGAAGAGCTGCCGCACGCCCGAGATCTTGGCCTTGACGAACCAGGGCGCTCCCTCGCCGATGTGGCATTCGACGCAGTGGACCCGGGAATGCGGCGAGCCGAGGTAGGCCGTGTACTCGGGCGTCATCGGCGTGTGGCAGGTCTTACCGCAAAACTGGTTCGAGTCCATGTAGTCGACGGCCTGGTAGGACGCCGTGCCGGCGATGCCGAAGTTCACGACGGTCAAAGCCGCGATCAGGATCACGGCGCGCCGGAGAACGGGACTCCTGAGATCGACCTGCGGGTACTCCCGGGGCAGCTGGCCGGCGGCCCGGAGCTTGCGGCGGCGTAGCAGTGCGCCGACCGGCATCAGGATGAGCCCGAGGACGAATGCCGACGGCAGGATCAGGAAGAAGAGGATGCCTGTGTAAGGGTTCGTTGGGCCGCCGCGCTCGATGAGGTACCCCCAGAAGGCGATCAGGATCACGGCGGCGCTCGTCGTCATGACCGCGCCGGTCAAGGAGATCGGGTTCTGGCCGAGGAAGACAGCGGGCCGTAGCCACAGCGAGAGCCGGTCGCGGGAACCCGTGGCCATTCTCGTGGTCCTCCTTCGGTCTCGGGAAGCCGGCGTCTACTTTATCAGCGCGTAGATCGTGAGCGAAACGAGAAGGAGGCCGAGGGCCACGAAGGCCACGGTCGCCAGCGCCGTCCACTTGAGAGTCGCCGCGGTGGGGGCCTGGGCCGAGAGCCGCGCGAGTTCTCCGCTGGCGCTGTCTCGCGCATACTCCGCCGGCCGCTCGTGCCGCAGCTCTTCCTCGGGGACAACCCCGGTGAAAATGACCTTGTCCACGGGAAACTTCTCCGGGCGCAGGTGGCTGTTGAAGAAGTGGATCGTGAAGATGAAGCTGACGGCAAGCAGCGCCTCTTCGCCGTGGATGAGCAGGGCAAGATTGAACATCGTGCCCGGGAGGAGCTTCGCGAAGAACTTCGGGAACCACAGGACCAGACCCGACCCGCCGATGATCCCCATGCCCCAGAAGACGGCCCAGTAGTCAAACTTCTCCCAGTAAGCGAAACGATCGAACTGCGGGCGAGGCCCCAGGCCCAGGAACCACCGGAAGTTCTGGTAGATCTGAACTACGTCGCGGGGCTGCGGAACCATGGAGTGGGGCCCCCAGAGAAGCCCCCAGTCTTTCTTCACGACGAGACGGATGGCCAGCCGTCCCAGGTGCAGCCCGAAGCACGTGAGCATCCCGAAGGCGAAGATTCGGTGGAGGAGGGCGGCGACGTGGTAGCCGCCCAGGGAGTGCGTGATCGCCGAGGCCCATGCATAGGTCGAGAAGATCAGGGGCAGCCCCGTCAGGGAGAGCCCGAGGAACGTGACCATCAGGAGGACGTGCAGAAAGCGGTCGAACGTGTCGAACCGCGTCACGTAGCGCCGGACGGCGCCGGGGGAGGCGTCGCTCGTCATGGCTTTTCTCCCTCTCTCGGGGCCGGCCGCTGCCCTTGCGCCTGGCGCCGCGCCCGCCAGGAACGCGGGAACCACAGTGCCGTGTGGAGACCGAAAAAGGCCATCACGCTGCCCAACAGCCACTTCATGAAGATCGAGGTGTAGTGGAGCAGGGGGTTCCTGGCGCGGTCTTTCGGGTTGGGATGGGGGTCGTACTGGGCGAACTTCTCGTTCGTCCCCGGATGGCATTTCTGGCATGTTGCCACGCGGCCGGCGGCGGAAACGGTCGACCGCGGGTCCTTGGCGGGGTGGATGTCGTGGGCCTTGTGGCAGTCGGCGCAGGTCGCAATGCGAGCGAAGCCGAGGTTCGTCACCTGGCCGTGGTACGTGTCGCGGAAGGACTCCTGAGACTCGACGTGGCAGCCGCCGCATTCCTTCAGCACGCCGAGCCGCGTCGACTCGAGCTCGGCCTGATGGATGTCGTGGGCCGTGTGGCAGTCGATGCAGACGGGAGCGCGGTCGTCGCCGTTGCGGGAGAGCGTGCCGTGGATGCCTTCCTCGTACAGCCTCTCGATCCCCTGGTGGCAGGAGCCGCAGGTCTCCGGCACCTTGCGCCGGAAGACCTTCGACTCCGGATCCTTGGCACGGCGGATGTCGTGCATGCCGTGGCAGGTCTTGCAGTTGGGCGCCGTGACCAGTCCGCTCTTCAGGACAGCCTTGCCGTGGATGCTGTCCATGTAGAGGGCCGCGACGTTTCCGGCGGCGATCTTGCCCTTCGCAATGATGTCGATCGATCCGTGGCAATGGGCGCAGGTCCCCGGCAGGTTCAGGGCGTTCGTGCGGGAAGCCGGATCCTTGGCGGGGAGGATGTCGTGCGTTCCATGGCAATCCACACAGGACGCGGCGAACGCGTTGTGCCCGTTCTGGCGCGCCTGCGCATGGACACCCTTGCCATATTCCGTCACGACCGCGTCGTGGCACGCGGAGCATCGGGCCGGAGCGAGCTTGTCCGGGTGCGGAAAGTCCGTCGTCTTCGCCAGGTCGGCGTGGCAGTCGACGCACGCAACGCCGGCCTGCCCGTGAACGGACGCGGCAAACGCTTCTGCCTTGACGAAGATCGGCCGCCCGTCTGCGCGTTTGGCGTCCTTGTCGGCGTGGCAGGTCTGGCAGTCGTCGTTTCCGGGCGCCTTCGCCGCCGGCTGCGCCGGTGCGGCGAGCGCCGCCGAGGCAATGATCGATAGGAGGAAGGTGATTCTCGGCGCGAGGCTCATCGCCCGGATTCTTCACCAGGATCGAGTCAAAGCGATTGATGCGTTCACATCACTCGCCGGAGGGGACGGGAGAAATGGAAAGGCCCGGGTTTGTGCCCGGGCCTTTGGGTCAAGGACGCGGAGGATCTACTTCTTGTCGGCGGGGTAGTCCTTGAGCCATTTGACGTCGATGTCCTTGGCCTTGCGCTTGTCCTTCTCGGCGACGAGCCAGCTGCCGCGATCGTTGGTGGCGTGGGCGTCCTTCTTGGGCATCTTGTCGGTGTGGCAGTACTGACAGTTCTCGGCGGGGAACCCGGCTGCCTTGGCCGCCTTCTGCATGTCCATCGTCGCGGTCGAGGTGCCGGAGAGCGCCACCCATCCGAGCCAGAAGAGTGCCGAGGTCAGGAACCCCAGTCGCGAAGCGATCCTTTGCATGGTGCAGGTCCTCCTTGGACCGGAGATTCTACATCGAAAACCGAGCTCAAGGCCTCCAGCGCAGCCCGGCGTAGTAGCGGTTCGCGTCGTAGTTGGAAAGCGGGCTCGCCACACCCGGGACGAGAGACTCCTTGTACAGGTCTTTGAGCCACTCGCCGGTCAGCGAGAAGTTCGCCGTCAGCGAGACCTCGCCGTGGATCCGGACCCGCTCCAGGTAGAGGGGCACGCTGCCGCTGTTCCCAAAAGAGAGGTAACCGCCGTCGAGGATGATCCGCCAGAACGTCAGCGTCGCGCCGCCTTCCCAGGTGTGCCCGAGGTCGCCCTGGGAGGCTTCCGCGACGCTGAAATCCTGAGGGGCGCGCTCGAGGATCTTCCGGTTGGTCTGGAAGTAGCCGGCCGAGCCATGCAGGGTCAGGATCTTCGGAATGGCAGTGATCTGGATGTCGGCCGCGGCCTCCTGGACCTTTGCGTCGTAGCGGATGTCGGGCGAGTCGTTCTTGGCGTGCGTTTCCTGCCAGGTCCCGCCGATGCGGGCGATGTCGCCGAAGTTATAGGCGGCCCGGACCTTCCAGCGGTCGCGATTGATGTAGTCCGTCCGGAAGATCTCCTGGTCGCCGCTGTCTGCGCGGTACTCGCCGCCCAGGGTCAAGCCGGCCATCGTGAACGTCGCGCCGCCTCCCCACGTGTTCACCGTGCGGTGGTAAGTGCCGCTCTGGCCGCCCGGAACGATGATCTCGGCGGCGTCCTGGTTGACCGTCACGATCTGGTACGCCTGGCTCCATCCGAAGTTGAGGCGCAGGGGAGACCAGACCGTTGCCGAGACCGAGGCGTCGTAGACCCTCTGCGTGCGGTCGATACTGTTGCTCGTGGCGAGCAGTTGAGTCAGGTTACCCGCCGGCAGGCCCGCAAAGGTCACCGTGTTCTGGAAGAGGCTCGTGATCAGGGCCGTGCCGTCGAGCTTGCCGCTTCGTTCCGTCCACCCGCCGACGACGTCGACGCCCGGCGCGACCGCGATCTCGGCGCGGGCCATTCCGCGCCACCAGTTCCAGTCCGTCTTGGACGTGATCGGGTTGTTGAGGCCGGCGAAGAAGCGCGAAATCTCGAAGGACACGAACTGACCGGCATCCGTTTCGGCCGACGTGGTGTCGCCATCGGGCGAGGCGTGGACGTAGCTGCCGGTCACCTTGACCCGATTGAAGAATCGCCCCGAGATCCAAGCGTTCGTGGCCGGTGTGTCGATCGACGTGTTCGTGCTTCGCGTGATACCCGTGGCTGTGATCGGCTGTCCGAGCACGGTTCCGGGGTTGTTGCCGGCGCCGGCTCCTGGAACCAACGTCTCCGCGTCGTTTTCGCGATACTGGCGCCAGCCCTGCGTCACTCCGCCCTGGACGGGGCCGATGTTGAAGAGGAGGCCGATGCGGTATTCCTGGTCGTTGGCCGTGAGGTTCTGATTGAGGGCGAAGTCGTCGCCGCCCACGTTGTAGGTCGTCGTTCCGGGCCCACTGTAGGTGTTGCGCGTGTACCCGAGAATGGGCGTGATCATCTTCCATGGCAGGATCTGAACGTTCACGTCGTAGATGTCGCGGACCCGGTTGTACGTGTGCTGACCGACTGTCACGCCGGTAGCGAGCAACGGGTTCGCGAAGTCCACGAGGGCGCTGTAGAGGTCCTGGCGCCGGTAGGTGAAATCGACCCGGAAGAGGTTCGCTCGCCCGGCCGAAAGCCGGAACGAACCGGCCGGGCCGGCGCCCATATCCGAAGCCTCCACCTTGAAAAAGTCGAGGCCGTTGAGGGGGCCCTGCGAGTCGTAGAGGAGCGACCGGAGCAGGAACCCCTGGCGGTCGTTGATCTGCGTCCGGTAGAGCCGCTCGTTTCCGGTGACGTCGACCCACCGGTAGCCGGCTTCGACGTCGAGCGGGATGGAAGAAGCCGCCGGGGCTGCCGCTGTCGGTTCCTGCGCCGGAGTCGTCTCAGGGGCCGGAGTCGTCTGGGCGCCGAGCGCGCCCGCGGTGAGCAGGAGAATGGGGAGGATTCCGAATGGGCGGAGGGCTGCTGGTTTTCTCACGCGCCGTCTCCTACTTCAGGAACTGAGGCGAGAGATTCGAGCCGTGCACGGCCACGTGGCAGGTCGTGCAGTTCTGGTAACGCGGCAACGCCAGGTTGTGGAATGAGGGCGGCTGCGAGCCGATCGTGTTGGCCGAGCCGATGCGGGAGTGGCAGGACAGGCAGAGCTGGCTGACCCGTTGCCACTGCAGCATCTTCGAATTCGTGGAGCCGTGGAGCTCGTGGCAGGACATGCAGTTGCCGGCGATGCCGTTGACGTGCTCGAAGACGAACGGGCCGCGCTTCTCGGCATGGCAGTTGAGGCAGGGCAGGTCCCCGACACGCGTCAGATTGAGGCTGCCCGCGCCCGGCCGTCCGTGGGGGTTGTGGCAGTCGAGGCAGGTCATGGCTCCCGGGCCGAGCCGGTGGACGTAGGGCTTGCTGCGAAACTCCACCGACTGCCCCTGGTGGCAGGTCTCGCACAGGGCCCCCGGGGCCTTGGCGAGCAGCCGGGCGGTCTTGGGAGCCGGGCTGTGGATCGAGTGGCAGGAGAGACAATTGACCGTGGCGCTTGTGGCGTGCGTGCTGCCGGACCCAAACGAGCTGTGGTCGTTCGCGCTTTTGTCGTGGCAGGTCAGGCAGAACGTCGAACCGTGCACACCGTGGAGCCCTCCTATGAGGGTCTTGTCCCCGCCCTCCTCCGCGTGCTTCTGCCCGTCGCCGTGGCAGCTGATGCAGGCGGCGTCCGGATCGGCAGGGGGACTCTGACGCAGGAACGGCCTCGCGTGCGGGTTGCCAGCGAAAGTCTTCGCCTGGTCGTGGCAGTTGGCGCAAAGAGACTCGGGTGCCTGGCCCGCCGCTGGCGTCGGTTTCGGAGCTGGTGCCGCCGCGGCCGCCGGCGTCGTTGCGGGCGCCGGGGTCGTCTGCGCACCGGCCGGGCCGGAAAGGCCGGCGAACACCAGCGCGCCGATTCCGCCGAGGACCCAGGCTTTGATCGACATCGAATTCCCTTCCTGTTTGTTTCGAGAGCCCGGGTCGGCCGCAGGGACGGCCGGCCCGGGGGGAAGGTCAGTTACTGGGCGTGGATCTTGACGACGTCCCAATCCTTTCCGGTGCCGTGGCAGGTCGCGCACGCTTCGGCGAAGAAGGGCGTCGTGACGGTGTTCAGATACGCGTGCGCCGCCGCGTCCACGTTGTCGTGGCAGCCCAGGCACCCGGCCGTTGCGGGGCCCTGCGGCGAGAAGTAGTCGCGCAGCGTGATCGTGGGAATCGTTCCCGTATCGAGCGGCAGGCTGTACGTGGAGGTCGAGGCGTGGCACTTCACGCAGTCCTTGGTGTTGCCGGGGTACGTGACCTCTTTGGCGTGGAACGGGCTGCAACCGGGGGCGGGGCCAGGACAGCCGAATCCGTTGATCGTGTAGTCCTGCGTGAGGTTATCGCCGGTATGGATGCGGTGGATCATCCGCTTGAAGGAGATCGACTCGGGCGGAAGCTGGTCGGTCGTGCGGCGTGCCGAGTCGTCCGCGTTCGGGTTGTGGCAGAAGACGCAGTACTCGATCGAGATGCGCTGGCCGCCGTGGGAGAACGTCGTGGCCAGGCGGTCGTGGCAGTTATTGCAGTTGGCCAAAGTGACCACGCTGCGCCGTGGCACGGGGGTTCCGTCGGTCACGGCGATGTAAGTCACCGCATTGTTGGCCGGGCCCTCGGTGAAGGTCGAGGGGCCCTTCTTGGGCGCCGGGCTGAACGTGATCGTCCGCCGGGTCTGGACCGCGATGGCCCAGGTGCCCTTGGCGCTGGCCGGAATCGGCTTGATGAAGGTGTAGGTCGCGACACTGCCGTTGAAGGAGGCGCCGATCGCGCTCTCGCTGATGGGCTGCGCCGGGGCGGCCTGGCCGGTGCCATAGTCGGTCGTCGGGCCGGCCAGGACGAGGCTCAGGCTGGCGCTGGCGCCGATGTGCGCCGGATCCACGATCGTGCCGTCGCCGTTGGTCAGCTTGAAGGTCACTGTCGGGTTCTTACCGGGGCCGACGTTCGTGACGCCCAGGATCGCCGCGTTCAGACCCCGCAGCTGCTTGGAACTGTCGGGGACTGTGTGAGCTCCCTGTACCGAAGCGTCCCACTCCGCGTCGCCCTGGGGCACATGGCAGGAGGCGCATGCGGAGTCGTTGGCCTGCGGGGGGCCGGTGTGGCCGACGCCCGTGGCCCAGTTGATGTTGTCGTGGCAGGAGCCGCAGGCGGCGCGGGATGGGTTGGTGTACCAGGTATAGGACTGAGTCGGCTTGTTCGAAGCGGTCCTGCCCTCGTGGCAGTTGGCGCAGTTGCGCGTGTCCTGCGGGAAGGTCACTTCGCCGTAGCTGTTGGATCCGATCATGTAGGGCTTGCCGCTCGGCAGGTTCGGGCCCGAGTGGATCTTGTGGATCATGATCCGGAAGTCGAGGACGTTGCCGGTCACGGCATCCGTAGTCTGGGGCTGGTGGCAGAGCACGCAGAGCTTGGCATCCTGCCTGCGGCCATGGACGACGAGCGGGTCGTGGCACGTATTGCAGGAGGTGGTCTCGCGGATCTGGTCCCACGTGTCGGCGATGGCCAGGTGGTCGGGTCGGAAGTCGAACTCGGCGTTGGCGTTGTAGGTCTTGCCGCCCAGGATCGGTATGAAGGAGGGCATCGTGCGCGTGCCATACATGCCGAGCGTGTGTGTCTTGGTCATATCGAAGCCGGCTGGAAGCGCGCCCTTGAAGGTGTACGTGAAATGCCCGACGTCGAGATCGTTGAAGACGCCTCCCGAGTCGCCCGTGGCCTGGGTGACCGTGCCCGCGGCACCCGTCGCCTGGCGGGTGAAATAGGACGTGTAGTCGCGCGTGCCCGCGTTGTACCAGGAGAGCACGAAGCTCGTCGAGCAGGTGCCCGGCGTCTGGATGCCGTTGCGGTCGATCGGCTGGCCGAGGTCATCGGTCAGGTTCACGTCGACGACCGGCTTGCGGTCGGCCCCGATCGTCACGCTGTTGACCTTGATGTGGTAGCCGGGCCGCGTGAAGTCCGCCTGCTCCTGGGAGAGGTAGAACTCCTTTTGCGACTCGCTGTACGCGACGGGCGCGCGCGGCGCGACCGTTTGTGTGCCGTGTGAACCGCCTGGTCGAGCGACGGTCGGAACATCGGGCGTCGAGATTGTGAGCACACCGGCGGCCGCCAGCAGAAGACCTCTTTTGATCAGCATGGGTGGATTCTCCTCACGTCTTGGTTCATCTGGCTGGATTCTGTTGGATGCGCGCGATTAGTCCATGATGCATTCGCATTAAACGATAATTGTGGGCTCCGGTCCACCCGCGCGCCGCCCGGGGCTTCTTGCGCATTCGAGAAGACCTCTCAATCAGGAGGAAGGCGGCCACGGATGACACGCTAGCGCGAGCCTTCCTGCAACGCTTGAGCCATGTGCATCAGGGGTGTTTGGCGCCCCGAAACTACGATTCTGCCGAGGGTCGGCCAGGATGAACCCGGATCTTGAGGACATTGTGACCGCGGATGAGGACGCTCGCGCCCGGGTCGAGGCGGCGAAGCGTGCAGCCCGGGCGCGCATCGCTTCCGTGCGCGAGGAGATCGCGCGCTCGAGAGAAGAACGAGCCCGCGTCCGGGAGGCCGAGGTCGAAGAGACGCTGCGTTCCATCGCCGACGAAGCCGAGAGGCATGCGCAGGAGCGAAAGCGGCGGCGGGACGAGTACCTGGCCGGAGTTCGGAGCGCGGCTCGAGAGCTCTTGCCGGCGGCAGCCGACACCTGGGCGCGGATCGTCCGGGACGGGCCGGGGGGCGAGCCGTGATCGTCACGGCCCGATTTGCATACGGCAATGCGCGCCTGCGGGGGATGAAGTCGCGGCTGCTCGGGCCGCAGGACGGATTCGCGCTGCGGGCCGCCCCGAGCCTCGCGGCGCTGGCCGGTGCGCTCGGCGCAACGCCTCCGGAGGACGCGCGTCACTTTCGCCTCGAGCTGTTCGGCACCCTCGTGCGGGATTACAGCAAGGTGATCGCCAGCTACCCGCGCGGCGGTGCTCTCTTCGCGGCCCTCGTCGGGCTCCACGAGATCGAGAACCTCAAGCTCTTCTGGCGGGCGCATGTCCGGCAACTTCCACCAAAGCTCTGGGTTCCGCTCTGGCGGCCTCTCGAGCGCCTGGCGAGTCTCCGGCTCGAGGACTGGCGCCGGATCGACTCGCTTCGCGAATCGGCTGCGCTCGCGCGCGGGACGGCATATGAACCCGCAGTCACCGAGGCGCTTCGCTCTCACGAACAGAACCCGGTCTCGGCCGAGATCGGGTTCGACCGCTTTGCCTCGCGGCGCCTCGCGGCCGCTGCGCGGCGCCTGCCGCGCCGCGAGAAGGCCGCGCGCGACCTCGCGCTTGGCCTCGTGCGGGAACGCGACGCTGACGCCGTGCGGCGAGCCGTCGTCTCCGGGCGCCTGGCCCCGGAGCAAGCCCGGCAGGCAGCCGCTGAATTCTCGGACGAGGCCGTTCCCGAGCCAGGCCGGCTGGCGGCCCTGAGGTGCCGCCGGCTCAAGGCTTGCCGGGCGGCCTTCCTCGGCCCGCCGCTGCGGCTGGCGCCGGCAGTCGCCTACCTCCTGCTGCGCGAGGAAGAGGTGCGGGCCGTGACGGCTTTCGCCGAAGCGTGCGGCGCGCCTGCGCCGGCCGAGGCGCTCGAGCGCGTGCTTTCCGCCTCGGCGCTTTCGGGGTAACCATGCTGCACCCGGTTCCGATGGTTCATCTGCGCATCCAGGTCGGCAACCGCGACGCCTCCGCCGTCACTCGGCGTATCGCGAAGGAAGGCCTTCTTCACCTGGTGGATCTGGCGCACGGCCGGGTGGCATCGGATACCGCCCCGCCGGGCTCGAGGGAGCTGCTCGCGGCCTACCGCGATCTCGTGCACAGGACCGAGCGGCTGGCCGAGCGCCTCAACATTCGGCTCTCCGAGCCATCCGGCGAGCTCGAAGGACGGGAGACACCCGATCTCGAGCGTGAACGGGCGGCGATCGAAGCCGAGCTGGCGCCGGTCGAGACCGGCCTGGCCGAGGTCTTCCGGAAGCGGGCGGCCGTCCGCGACCGTTTGGAGCGAGGACGCGAGGCTCTGGCACGGTCGGCCCGCGTGCGCGCCGCGGGCATCGATGTCAACCGCATCCTCGCCCTGCGCTTCACGGCCCTGCGGCTGGGCGAGGCCTCCTTCGAAGAGCTCGGCTCGCTCGCTTCGCTGCTTTCTCCCGCCCCTTTTGCGGTCGTGCCGCTCGAGGCCCACGGGCCATCGGCGCTCGCCGCGGTGGCGGTCCCGGCCGGCGACCGGGCCCGTCTCGAGAACGCAATCCGCGTGGTGTCGTTCCGTGAGCTCGCATTTCCCCCGAACGCCGCCGATTGGGAGCCCGACGGACTCTCCCACGAGATGAGAGAGGCCGAGGAGGAGGAGAAGCGCATCGGGGCGGACCTGGCGGCACAGGCCGCGGCGGCCGTGCCCGTCCTCGAGGACGTCTCCCGGCGGGCGCAGGTCGGGGCGCTGCTCCTCCAGGCGCTCACGTTTTTCGCGGCAGCCGGCCGTTTCGTGGTGATCTCGGGCTGGGTCCCGGAGGAGAGCGCGCAGCGCATGCGCGAGGCGATCCTCGAGAAAACCGAGGGGCGGGCGGTCATCGACGTCGAGAGGCCCGAGGACCTGCCCGAGGTCGCCTCGGGCGCCCTCGCCGTGCCAATCCTCCACCGCAACCCGATCCTGCTGCGCCCGTTTCAGAAGCTCATCCAGCTCTACGGCACGCCGTCGTACCAGGAGCTCGAGCCGACCGCGTTTTTCGCCGTGAGCTTCCTGCTGATGTTCGGCCTGATGTTCGGCGACGTCGGCCACGGCGCGGTGCTCTTCCTGGCGGGCTACTGCCTGTTCCACTGGATCCCGCGCTATCTCGACTACGGCATCCTCCTCATGGAGGGCGGCGCCGCGGCGGTCGTCTTCGGCTTCCTGTACGGAAGCTTCTTCGGGATCGAGGGCGCTCTGCCCGTGCTCTGGATGGAGCCGATGAACGACCTGCCGCGCTTTCTCTCGCGTCGCCGTGGGGCTCGGTATCGTCCTCGTGAGCATCGGCCTGGTCTTGAACGTCGTCAACACCTGGCGCGCCGGAGACCGCTCGCTCGCCCTGTTCGGCCCCCGCGGCCTCTTTGGCGCGTTCGGCTACTGGGTCCTCGCGGCCCTCGGCCTGCGCGCCGCCCTGACGGCTCAGGCGCCGCTGCCGGGCTGGGCCATCTGGTCCTCGTCGCGGTCCCGATTCTGCTGCTGGCTTTCAAGCGGCCGATCGTCGCCGTGCTCGAACGCGGGCGTCCCGCGCGCCGGGCCGGCGCGGCCGAGGGGCCGATGGTTCTCAAGGCCCTCGAGGGCTCGGTCGAGCTCGTGGACTCCCTGATCTCCTTCTTCGCCAACACGATCTCGTTCCTGAGGATCGCCGCGTTCGCCCTCGTGCACGCGGGAGCGTTCCTCGCCCTCTTCGCGCTGGCCGACACGCTGGAGCGCGTCCGCGGCGGCGGAGTGCTGTCCGTTTTGCTGCTCGTGGCCGGCAACGTCGCGATCATCTTTCTCGAGGGCCTGACCGTGTCGGTGCAGGTCCTGCGTCTCGAGTACTACGAGTTCTTCGGGAAGTTCTTCCGGGGCGGCGGCGAGCCGTACCGCCCCTTGATGCTGCGCGTCGGCGCGGCAAAAGGAGAGAGGTCATGAAAACCAGGTTTCTCGTGCCGCTGCTGGCGCTGCCCTTCGTCAGCCTCGCGGTCCTGCCGCTGCTCGCGGCTCCGGCATCGCCGCCCGGTGCCGCCGGTCCAACGCCCCTGCCGCCCGAGGCGGTGAAGTGGGTCTTCATCAGCGCGGCGGCCGTGACCGGCCTGGCCGCGATCGGCGCGGCCATCGCCGTCGCCATCGTGGGCAGCGCGGCCATGGGCGCGGTGGCCGAGAAGCCCGAGACGGCGGGCCGCGCCCTGCTCTTCGTCGGACTGGCCGAGGGAATCGCGATCTACGGTCTCATCATCGCCATCATGATTCTCGGCCGCCTGCCGTGAAGATCGCGGTCGTCGGCTCCCCGGACGACGTGCGCGGTTTCGCCCTCGCGGGCCTCTCGGGCCGGGTGGCCGAAAACCCGCGCCGAGGTGGAGGCGGCTGCTCGCGGACTCGGACGCCGGGCCTGCTCCTGATCTCCGCATCCGCCGCGCGCCTCGCTCCCGAAGCGATCGCGCAGGCTCGAGCGGCGGCCTCGGCGCGCCGGTCGCGCTCGTGCTGCCGGAGGGCTCCCGCTGTGAGGCTCGCCGGCAGCGCCGCCGTCCGTCGTCGAGGCCCTGCGCGACGAAGCCGCCGCCGAGATCGAGGCTCTCGAGCGCTCGACCGACGAGGAGATCCGGCGCTGTGCGCGGGGCCTGGAGTCGCAGCTTGCCGCCGGACCCGGGCCTCGAGGCGCGTCTGGCCGTTGCGCGGCGCGAGGCCGCGCAGCGGCTCGCCCGGGAGGACCTCGCGGACCGGCGCGGCCTGCTCGAGGAGCGGGAGCGCTGGATCGAGCGCGCGGCCGCGCTCGGGCGGGAACGGCTGGCGCAAGCGGGCGACACGGCTCTGCGGCGCGAGCTGCTGGGCAAGCTCGCCCGCGAAGCCCTCGCGAGCCTGCCCGGAGACGGTTTCTGCATCGTCGGTCGCGCCGGCGGATGCGCCGCTGCTCGATGCCGCGTGGTGCCGGGCGTGGCCGGTCCATCCCGGCGGCTCGCGGTCTCCTCGGACGCCCCTCCCGAGGCCGGAGGCTGTGTCGTGCGCACGGAGGACGGCCGGGTGACCTTCGACAACAGCTTTCGCCGCCCGCGCGCGCCGCTTCGAATCGGCGCTGGCGCGCGCGCTCGCGAGGAATCTTTCCCGCATGAGCGGCCGTGCCGCGCCGGAGGAGCGGCTCTGCGGCCGCCTGACGGCCGTCGCGGGGGCCGTCGTTTCGGCGGCTTGCGACGTCCCCGTCGCGCAGGGCGAGGTCGCGCGCGTCGGCGAGGAGCGGCTGTTCGGCGAGGTCGTCGCGCTCGAGGGCCGCGTCGCCACGGTGCAGGTCTACGAGGACACCGTGGGCCTCGCCGCCGGGCGTCCGTTCTACGGCGACCGGCGAGCCGCTGACGGTCGAGCTCGGGCCGGGCCTGCTCGGCGCGGTCTTCGACGGCATCCAGCGGCCGCTCGAGCGCGCTCGCGGCGGCTGAGGGCGACTTCCTCGGCCGCGGCGCGGCGTGCGCCGGCGCTCGACCGCGATCGCCTCTGGAGCTTCGACGCCGCGGGTCGCCGCGGGCGACGAGGTCGCGGGCGGGCAGGTGCTCGGCGTCGTCCCGGAGACGCGCGCTCGAGCACCGCGTGCTCGTGCCGCCGGGCGTGTCCGGGCGCGTGGTCGAGATCGTCGCCGCCGGGCCGCTGCGCGTGGCGGATGTCGTCGCGCGGATCGAGACCGCGGCCGGGGTGTCGTTCCCGTGCACGATGTTCCAGCGCTGGCGCGTGCGCGCCCCGCGCCCGTTTCGCGAGCGGCTCCCGCTCGACGTGCCGCTCATCACCGGCCAGCGCGTGCTCGACACGTTCTTTCCCGCTGCCGCGCGGCGGCGCGGCCGGGATGCCGGGCGGCTTCGGCACCGGCAAGACCGTGACTGCAGCACCAGCTCTGCAAGTGGGCCGAAGCCGACGTCATCGTCTTCGTCGGCTGCGGCGAGCGCGGCAACGAGATGACCCGCGTGCTGCGCGAGCTGCCCGAGCTCGCCGATCCGCGCACCGGCCGGCCGCTGGCCGAGCGCACCGTCCTGATCGCCAACACCTCGAACATGCCGGTCGCGGCGCGCGAGGCCTCGATCTACACGGGCGTGACGATCGCCGAGTACTACCGCGACATGGGCTACCACGTGGCCGCTCCTGGCCGACTGCACCTCGCGCTGGGCCGAGGCGCTGCGCGAGATCTCGGGGCGCCTCGGCGAGATGCCGGCCGAGGAGGGCTATCCGCCCTACCTCGCCAGCCGCCTGGCCGGCTTCTACGAGCGCGCCGGCCGCGTGACGACGCTGGGCGGCCGCGAGGGATCGGTCACGCTCATCTCGGCCATCTCGCCGCCGGCGGCGATCTGACCGAGCCGGTCACGCGCCACACCCGGCGGCTTCACGCGCTGCTTCTGGACGCTCGACAAGAGGCGGGCGCAGGCGCGCGTCTTTCCCGCCATCGACCTGCGCGACTCCTACAGCGACGTGCCCGAGGACCTCGCGGCCTGGTGGGCGCGCGAGGTCTCCCCCGAGTGGAGCGCGCTGCGGCGCGAGGCGCTGGCGCTGCTCGAGGAGGCCGAGCGGCTCGAGCGCACGGCGCGCCTCATCGGCGACCGAGAGCCTGCCCGAGAGGCAGCGGTTCCTGCTGCGGGCGCGGCGCGCTGTTCGAAGAGGGGTTCCTGCGGCAGAGCGCGTTCGACGCGAAGGACGCCTTCTGCTCGCCGGCGCGCCAGGTCCGGCTCTTGAAGCTGCTCCTGCGGCTGCGCGACCGAGGACTCCGCGCGGTGGCGCGGGGCGTGTCCGACCGGAGGATCGGCGCGCTGCCGCGTGCTCGCCAGGGTCGAACGGCGAAGGCGTCGTTTGGAGAAGCGCGAGCTCGACCGCTCGGCGAGCTGGAGGCGGAGCTCGACCTGGAGTTCGACGCGCTCGAAGCGGGCGAGGCCGGGAAGGCGCCGTCATGAAGACCTCCGCCGGCCTCGAGTACCGGGGCCTGCGCCGCCCTGCGCGGGCCGCTCGCCTTCCTTTCCGGGGCTCGGGACGTCTCGTTCCACGAGCACGTCGAGATCGTCGGCCGGCGACGGCGTGCCGCGCGCGGGCCGCGTGCTGTCGGTCTCCGGCGATGCCGCGGTCATCGAGCTCTTCTGGCGGCAGCGACGGCCTGGCGCTCGACGACTGCCGCGTCCGCCTGCACGGGCGGCCGCTGCGCTTCGGCGTGGGCGCGAGCTGCTCGGCCGCGTCTTCGACGGCCTCGGCCGCCCGCGCGACGGCCTGCCGCCGCCGCTCGCCGTCGAGGAGCGCCCGATCGAGGGCGCCCCGATCAACCCGTGCCGCCGCGAGTATCCCGCGCGACGTGCTCGAGACGGGCATCTCGGCGATCGACGGCCTGAACACGCTCGTGCTCGGCCAGAAGCTGCCGATCTTCACCGAGTCGGGCCTGCCGCACGACGCGCTGGCGCGCCAGATCATCCGACAGGCGCGCGCCCGGGAGGCCGAGGCTTTGCGGTCGTGTTCGTCGGGCTCGGCCTGCCGCGCGACGTGGCGATGCGCTACGAGGAGGACTTCCGGCGCAGCGGGGCGCTCGCCCGCGTGATGGCGTTCCTCAACTACGCCGACGATCCGGCCGCCGAGCGGCTGATCGCCCCGCGCTGCGCGCTGACCGCCGCCGAGTACCTCGCCTTCGACCTGGGCCTGCACGTGCTCGTCGTCCTGAACGACATGACCAACTACGGCGAGGCGCTGCGCGAGGTGTCCTCGGCCGCCGGCGAAGTGCCGAGCCGCAAGGGCTACCCCGGCTACCTCTACAGCGACCTGGCGTCGATCTTCGAGCGCGCCGGCCGGATCCGCGGCGCGCGCGGGCTCGCTGACGCAGCTTCCCGTCCTGACGATGCCGTCGGGCGACATGACGCACCCGATTCCCGACCTGACCGGCTACGTCACCGAGGGGCAGATCGTGCTCGATCGGGACCTGGCGCGGCGCGGCGTCTACCCGCCGGTCTCGATCCTGCCGTCGCTCTCGCGGCTGATGGGCGGAGCGATCGGCGGCGCCGCGACGCGCGACGATCACGCGGCGGTTGCGCAGCAGGTCTACGTGGCCTATGCCCGGGCGGCGCGGGCGCGCTCCCTGGAGTCGATCATCGGGTCGGAAGAGCTGTCGCCGACGGAGCGCGCGCTACCTCGCTTTCGGCGATCTCTTCGAGAAGCGCTTCCTGGCGCAGCGGCAGGACGAGCGCCGCACGATCGGGGAGACGCTCGACCTGGCCTGGGAAACGCTCGCCGTGCTGCCCGAATCGGAGCTGACCCGGATCCCCGAGGCGCTGCTCGAGCCCGCCGCGCCCGGCCCGCGGCCGGCCGCCCTGGAGGCCAGCGCATGAGCGCGCGCCGCGACGCGATCCCGATGGCTCGAGCTCGGCGCTGCTCGGGAAGCCGCGCGGCGCGGGCGCGAGCTGCTCGACGAAAAGCGCGAGATTCTCCAGCGCGAGCTGACGAGGCGGACCGCCGCGCGGCGCGAGGCCCGCGAGAAGGCGGCCGCTGCGCTCGCGGCGGCACGGACCGCGCTGCGCGAGGCGCAGGTCGAGCTCGGGCGGGACGCCGTCGACGCGGCGGCCCTGGCGCAGCCGCCCGCAGCGTCGGCAGAGATCGGAGAAGCGCGCGTGCTGGGGGTGTCGGCGCCCGCAGTGCGCCTCCGTCCCGAGAAGTGGACGATCGGCTGGTCGCCCGGCGGCACGTCCGAGTCGCTCGACCGTGCCGCGTCTGGCTTTCGCGGGCGCGCTGCCGCTGCTCGCCGAGCTCGCGCAAGCTGAGCTCGCCGTGCGCAACTTTGCCCGCGCCCTCGCGCGGACCAACCGGCGGCTGAACGCGCTCGAGATGATCGTGCTGCCCGATATCGAGCGCGAGATCCGCGATGTGGCGAGCGCGATCGAAGAAGACGAACGCGACGAGGCCTTTCGGCGCAAGCGGTGGTTTCAGGCGCGGAAAAAACGCCAAATTGATTCAGTTGCTTCATGACGAACGCGAGAGAAATGAGAGATGGTTTGCTCGTGAGATCGAACGAAAGAGAAAGGAGGACCCCATGAACCTCATTCGTCGCGAACCCACGACCCCGTTCACGCTCTTCCGCCCCTTCGAGACACCGCGCTCTACCGGGAGATGGAAGAGATGAACGACCGCCTGAACAAGGTGTTCGGCGCGTTCCCGAAGGCCTTCGAACTGAAGGAGCCGCTTGCGGGGGTCGACTTCACGCCCGCCGTGGACATCCAGGAGACCGAGAACGAGTACCTGGTGAAAGCGGAGCTGCCCGAGATCAAGAAGGAGGACGTGAAAGTCACTAGTCGAGAACGGCGTCCTCACGATCCAGGGCGAGCGCAAGATGGAGAAGGAGGAGAAGGGCAAGAAGTTCCACCGCATCGAGCGCTCCTATGGCACGTTCCTCCGGACCTTCACGGTCCCGCTGGACGCGGACGAGACGAAAGTTGCCGCCGACTTCAAGGAGGGCCTGCTCAAGATCCACATTCCGAAGACGGAAAAGGCCCGTACCAAGGCGATCGAGGTGAAGGTTTCGTAGGAACAGTTCCCCGGCGCGGCGCCGCGGCTTCGAACAGCGCGAGCGCCCCGGGCAGCGGCCGGCCATGCCGGCCGCTTTTTCTGTATGCGATAGGCTCCGCTACCTTTGACCGAGACCAGCCGATTCCGCCAGCGGTGCTCGCTTTCCTGCTCGGGCTGACGCGCGTCGCCGCGGCCCTGCGAGCAGTCCCCGGGTGCCTTCACGCCTCCTTCCCGGGTGATTCTCCCGAACCACGACAAGCTGTTTCCGCTGCCCCTCTCCCGCCCGGGACAGCCCCCCGGCCCGCATCCCATCCTCGTGATGGAGATGCGCGGCTGGATCCGGTACGTGGCACCCATCTGCGAGCCGAAGGATCCCGGCTGGTACTACGCCCTGGAGCCCGACGCGGAGTGGTTGGACGAGATGGGGATCAAGCTCGACGACCTTCTGCGGGTGGGTAATGTCACGGGTCTCGGAGACGAGCGCGAGCAGCGGTCCGTCCGCTCCGTTGCGGCCAGGCCGCTGATCCGGATCGAGTTCGGGGGATGGGACCTGCGTCGAAAGCCGAGGCGTCCTCCCGCCGGATGGCGCTACATGGGAGCGCGGGGTTGTCCCGACGTCGTCTGGGCCTTCAATCCTTTGCAACCCCGTGAAGGGGCAGCCGGCCCTGGTCCCCGGGCAATACGTTCGCATCGTCGGGGCGCTCGTGACGGACATGCCGCACGCGACGAAGGCGGTCGTGGGCGTCTGGCTTCTCCGCCACATGGGCTTTTCGCTCGGTTCGAACTACATGGTGTACGGGACGCAGAGCTTCTGGAGCCAGGGCAGCGAGCACGACCCGTCGAACCCCGCCCGGTGGACGGAGATCCACCCTCCGGATTCGATCGAGGTCCTTCCCGCAAAGGCGATGCGCGAGACCCTTCGGGGGATCGCGGTCGGAGTCGAGCCGGGGTTTTTCTGCTCCCGGGAGCAGACATTCCAGTTCCGAATCGCCCCTCCCGGTCCGCGGCCTTCTCCGGAGGCGACGATCGAAGTCCGAGAAATCGTGCTGTCGCGATCCGGCGGCGCCGAGTCGACCGACGGGCGCGTTTCCTCCATCGCGACCGGAGCGGCGGAGGCGCAGATCGCACATCCACCTGCGCAGCGGCGTTCGCGAGCAGGGCCCGGCCCGGTTTGCGGCCCTGTATCGCGTCTCCTGGAAGGATCCGCTCGCCGGTGAGGTGATGAGATTGGATCATGGCCTCTCCGGGAACATGTGCGATTCTGTTGCCGGCGATGAAGAGATTTCGCCGGATCCTGTTTGCGACGGACTTTTCGCCGGCCTCCCGGGCCGGCCTGGGAAGAGGCGCTCGAGATGGCGAAGGGCAGCCGCGCCGCCCTCGTCATCGCGCACGTGCTGCAGATGCCCATTCCGTTCTCGCCGGACATGTATCTGCTGCCGCGCACGATCGACGAGCTCGACATGGCGGTCCGGCAGCACGCGCCCGCGAGCTCGAGTCGCTTCTCACGGTGGCGCGAAAGGCCGGTCTCCGTGCCGACGGCCTGCTCCTCAAGGACGGGGCTCCGGAGGAGTCGATCGCGCGGGCGGCGAAGAAGCACTCGAGTGACCTCGTGGTCGTCGGCACGCGCGGCCTGACCGGATTTCGCCGGCTCGTCCTGGGCAGCGTGGCCTCGCGGATCATCGCGGCGGCGCCGTGCCCGGTTCTCGCCGTCCCGCACCGAGGCCCCAAAGGAGGGTAGGACAATGCGAGTTTCAGAAGTCATGACACGCGGCGTCGCATCGGTGTCGGCCGACGGATCGGCCGAAGGCGCCCTGCGGCAGATGAAGACGAAGCGGATCCATCACCTCGTCGCGACGCGCGATGGCAAAGTCGTGGGCGTGGTCTCGAGCCGCGACCTCGAGTCGCTCGGTTCCTCCCGCCAGATCCAGGTCGTCGCCGATGTCATGAGCTCTCCCGCTGTCACGGCGGCGCCGGACATGACCCTGCGCAAGGCGGCCAACCTGCTTCGCGGCAGGACGATCGGCTGTCTTCTCGTCATGGACGAAGGCAAGCTCGTGGGCATCCTCACGATCACCGATGTGCTCGAGCTGATCGGCCGCGGCGTGGACCGGCCGAGCAAAGGGGAAGCGCTGGATCTTGAAGGGCCGGGGCCCGCGCCGCAAGAGCGTCGTGGGCCACAAAGGCTTCGCCGGGCACTGACACACGGTCGGCCCGGCCTGACCTGCGGCCGGCGGTGATGAGTTCACCTCATGCGGGGCAGGCAGCTCCGCGTCGATGATGGGCCGTGCACAGGTTTGAGGTTCTGTTCGGCGTGGCGATGGAAGCCATCCGCCGGAACACGATGCGTTCGGCGCTCACGGCGCTCGGGATCATCATTGGCGTTGCCTGCGTGATCGCGATGATCGGCGTCGGGAAGGGGTCGGAGGCCTCGATCCAGGCCAACATTTCTTCGCTGGGGACCAACATCCTCCTGGTTGTCCCGGGTGTGGCGACACAGGGAGGAGCCCGGATCTTTACGGGCCAGCCCACGTTGACGGAGGAAGACGTCGAGGCCGTCCGCGCCGAGTGCCCTTCGGTCGCCTACGTCTCGCCCATCTCGAGAACCGGGGTGCAGGTCGTCGCCGGAAGCCTCAACTGGGGTACCAGGGTCCAGGGCGTCGGCGTCGAGTGGCCCTGCGTGCGTTCCTGGGATGTGGCGAAAGGGGATTTCTTTGGTGTTGCCGAGGTCCGCGCGGCCTCCCGCGTTTGCTTGCTCGGGAGCACCGTGGCCGATGCTCTCTTCGGCGACCAGAACCCAGTGGGCGAAACCGTCCGGATCAAGAACATTCCCTTCCGTGTCGTGGGGGTGCTTGCGTCAAAAGGCGGGAGCCTGACGGCCAGGACCAGGACGATACGGTCCTGGCGCCTTACACGACCGTGATGAGGTTGCTGAAAGGCGCCACGAAAATCGACATGTTCATCGCTTCGGCGATATCGCCGGCTGCCGTGGACCAGGCGCAATCGGAGACCGAGGCGCTCCTGCGGCAGCGGCATCGGATCCCGGCGGGACAGCATTCACGATTTCATGATCTGGTCCCAACAGGAGATCGCTCAAACGGCAGGCGAGACGTCCCGGACGCTGTCGCTGCTGTTGGCGACGGCCGCATCGATTTCGCTTCTCGTCGGCGGGATCGGGATCATGAACATCATGCTCGTGTCGGTGAGGAGCGCGCACGAGATCGGAATCCGGCTGGCGATCGGCGCGAGGGAGCGTGACATCCTGGTCCAGTTCCTCATCGAGGCGCTCACACTGTCGGTGGCCGGCGGCTGTCGTCGGCGTCGTCCTCGGCCTCGTTGCCTCGCGTGTCCTCGCCTGGAAGGCGGGCTGGCCGATGGCCGTTCCCCCGGGGCCGTCGCGATTGCCTTCGGCTTCTCGGTCGTCGTTGGCATCTTTTTCGGGTTCTATCCGGCCCGCAAGGCGTCTCGCCTCGACCCGATCCAGGCTCTGCGCTACGAGTGAGCTGATGCGATCGGATCAATCGCGGACGAAGCTCTTCTGATTGGATAGGGACATGGCGCAGTCGAGCATTCCGCCGCGCGCCCGCGGTTCCGGCTGAGATCGCCCGGGAACTATGGATGCGGTCAACGCGGTCGTCGCCGTGGTTTCTGTCGCGATCAGCGCCCTCGGAGGCTTGATCGTCATCTGGGGCGTGATCGAGGCCGTCGGAGGATTCCTTCGGCTCAAGGTGATCCGGCGCGAACCGGATCCGATGATCGCGAGCGAGGCGACTCCGGCAACGCCTGGGCGGTCACCTGTTCTGGGCCTGGAGATCTTCATCGCCGGGGACATCATCAGCTCGGTCGTCAGCCCGAGCTCGGGAGAAGGTGGGCCTCCTGCCGCCATCGTCGCGATCCGGACGGTGCTCTCCTACTTCCTGAGAATGGAGGTCAGGCAGACCGGCCGTCCCGGTGGCCCCGTCGGCTGAATCTGCCCTCCGCGGCCTAATTTGTTGACTGTGTGAGGTGCTGCAGGAACCAGTCGCCGGCAAGGCGGGCGACAGTGTCGAGGGTACCTGGCTCCTCGAAGAGGTCGTGAGGCGCCGGGGACGATCGTCATTCTCTTTTCGCAGGTTAGCCGCGCGATGGCCTCCTCGTTGAGCTCGATGACCTGGTCGTCGCGACCTCCGACGATCAGGAGCGTGGGGGCCTGGACGAGCGGGCAGCGCCGGGCCGGCCAGGTCCGGCCGGCCGCCGCGGGAAACCACAGCCCCGATCGATTCCGGGCGCGAGGCAGCGGCGACGAGCGCGGCCGCCGCGCCCGTCGAGGCCCCGAAGTATCCGATTCGAAGCGAACGCGTCTCGGGCCGCGCGGCCTGCCAGTCGGTCGCGCCGGCGAGACGGCTGGCGATGAAGGCCAATGTCGAAACGAAGACCGGGCGGTTTCGATGTCGATGGCTTCCTCTTCCTCGCTCAAGAGGTCGATGAGCAGCGTGGCCAGGCCGCGCTGCTGGAGTTGTCGGGCGACGGAGCGGTTCCGCGGACTCGCCGCTGCTTCCGCTGCCGTGAGCGAACAGGACGACGCCCGTTGCGTTCTCCGGCACGACTCAGATTGCCCACGAGGGCAACCCGTCCGACGGTGACCTGCAGGGTGCGCTCGTCGCGCTCTGCTTGAGCGGGTCTCATGGCCAGGAGGGGACTGTTGCACAGAGCCCCGGAGCGGAATGATGCGAAGGCACCAGCCCCTTTCTGATCGGTGCCGCAGTCTGAGCATGATCCCGGACGTGCGCCGAAGCGCCCCCGTTTCTTTGCCGATCTGCGCGGCTACATCGACTACCTCGAGCGGAGCGGGGAGCTGACCCGGGTGCGCGTCGAGGTGGACCCCGATCTCGAGGTCTCCGAAATCACGCAGCGCGTCGTACGGCAGGGCGGGCCCGCCCTGCTTTTCGAGAGGGTCCGGGGCGCCGACTTTCAGCTCGTCACGAACCTGTTCGGCTCGATGCGTCGCATCGAGATCGCGCTCGGACGGCACCCCCGCGAGATCGGCGAGGAGCTCCTGGCGCTGCTCGACCGCCTGAATCCGCCGTCGGTCAAGAACCTCTGGTCGGCTCGGGGGCCCCTTGCGCGGATGCGCCACGCGCGGCTTGTCGATCCGCTCGAAGGCGCCCGTCCAGTCCGTGGTCGAGGCGCCGGCCCTCGACCGGATGCCGCATCTGAAGGCGTGGCCGCGCGACGGCGGCCCGTTTATTACCTGGGGTCCGACGCTGACCTGCGATCCGGCGACGGGGCGCCGCAACTTCGGCCTCTACAGGCTTCAGGTCTTCGGTCCCGCGGAAACCGGGATGCACTGGCAGAGCATGAAGGGAGGCCGCGGCCACTACTTCGAGGCCGAGCGCCGCGGCGTGCCCCTCGAGGCGGCCGTAGTCCTGGGCGGCGACCCGATTCTGATGATGTCCTCGATCTTTCCGCTGCCCGAAGGGCTTCGACGAGCTCGCCGTGGCCGGCTGGATCCGTGGCGCGCCGACACCGATGGTCAGGGCCAGGTCCATTGGGCTGCTCGTGCCTTCGAACGCCGAGTTCGTTCTGGAAGGACACGTGCCGCCGGGCGAACGCCGGATGGAGGGTCCTTTCGGAGACCATTTCGGCCACTACTCCGAAGCTTCACCCTTTCCGGTCTTTCATGTGAAGACGGTGACCCGCCGCCGCGATGCGATCTATCCGGGCACGGTCGTGGGCAAGCCGCCGCAGGAAGACAAGTTTCTCGGTATCGCCGCGGGCGAGCTCATCGGGCCGCTCGTGCGCCTCCTGAATCCGAACATCACCGGTCTCTACGCCTTCGACGCGGCGTGCTTCCACAACCTGCTGGGCGTTGCCCTGCGGGAACGGCATCCGAAAGAAGTCTTGAAGACGGCGTTCAACCTGCTGGGAACCGGACAGCTTGCGCTGACCAAGGTGATGGTCCTGGTCCGGGAGGATGTGGACCCGAGGAGCTTCTCGTCCCTGCTCTCGGAGCTCTGGTGGCGGTTCGAGCCGGGGGAACGGATGCTTCTCCTGCCCGTCGCGCCGCTGGACACGCTGGACTACACGTCCTTCACGATGCACGTCGGGAGCAAGGTGATCTTCGATGCCACCGGAGAACGGGTCACGTCCGAACCGCCGCCCGGCGAGATCGAGGACCCGACGGCCTTCGATTCCCGGGTTTCCGGATGGAAGGTCCTCGCAGGGCGGCTTTGTCGTCGTCAAGGTCCTGCGCGAGCCGCGCGCGGTGCTGTCCCGCCTAATGCAGTGGGATGGTCTCGGCAGGGTGCGTTTCGTCGCGGCCGTGAGCGCGGACGTGGACCTGTCGAACGAAGAGGGAACGATCTGGGGCCTCTTCAGCCGCTTCGACCCGGCCCGGGACATGCTCTTCGGGGAGCAGAAGTTCGTCGGTTCGAGGCCTGTCTATGGAGGCCGGATCGGAATCGACGCCACGTGGAAGGAGGGGTATCCGCTTCCCCTCGCGATGTCCGAAGAAGTCGTCCAGCGCGTCGACCGGCGCTGGGGCGACTACGGAATCGTCCTCTGACGGACCTCGAAGCCTAGGGCCCGGCTCGGTGCGCCGGCCGGGGGTCTTCGACCACGAGGTCCGGATGTTCGACACGGAAGGACTCGGCCACGAAGCAGTTCCAGCAGATCCGCTCGTGTGTCGCGAGCACGCGCGGCAGATCCTCCGGGAGGACGTCGCTCCAGGCCACGGGCTTGCCGCCGGCGCCGAGAAAGGCGGGCTTGTGGCCGCCGGCGTGGATCTCGGCGATCGGCGCCCCGCAGAGCGAGCAGGAGGCGTCCGCGTAGAACTTCGCGAGCATGTGTCGGACCGAGCACTCTTCCGGCGCGGCCTCGATCTGCACCAGGCATTCCTGGCCGCACGGCTCCCGTTCGGGCCAGCGGGTGCAGGCTTTCAGGCGAAGCTCCGGCTCGCCTCCAAGTGGCGCCGTCACGGCGGCGTGGATCGCATCCACCTCGACGCCAACTAAGGCGTTGGTCTCGGGGCAGGTGACGACGCGCTTACCGCGGAACTTGAAGAAGGTCTTGCCGGACTGGCGCAGGAAGAACGCGAGGCCGGCCGCTGCAATCACCGCCGCCGCGACGATCAGGACGATCTCGAACATGGGGTACCCCCTCCCGGATGGCCGGTCAGATCCCGAGCGCTGTCACCGTGACGCCGACCAACACGATCACGGCGCCCGCCGCGGCGTCGCCCCAGCGGTCGAGCCAGCGTGCGCGCAGGACGTTGGCTCCGGCGCGGGCCGGCAGGACGAGCGCAACCATCGTTCCGATCGTCGCGACCTCGTAGAGGAGGACGACGACCGCCGTCTTCGCGGCTCCCAATGGCGCCGCGGCAAAAAGCAGAGGGATGACGGCCACGCAGGGGTCGGCCGAAAAGAGGAGAAAGAGCGTCCAGGCCGTCGTGCGCGAGCTGTCGTGGACGTGGTCGTAGTGGGAATGAGAATGGCCGTGGAGCCGGCGCCCGGCCGCGCGCCGAAGGCCCCAGATGCCATAGCCGAGGCCGAAACCGATGAGAAGAAGGCCTGCCAGCGCTTCCATGCGCTCGCCGAACGCCCGGACCATCGTCAGGCCAAAAGCCAGCCCCAGCAGGCCGAGAAGGGCCGAGACGGTGACGTGGCCGAAGCCGCAGGCAACCGTGATGCGGGCCGTGCGGGCTGCCGACCAGCCGCGGGCGCGGGCAAGAGCCGCGAAGGGGACCCAGTGATCGGGCGCCAGGGTGTGAAGCGCGCCGACCGTCACGGCGGCCAGAGCCAGGGTGGCGAGGAGGCCGCCGGTCATGCCCGCCTCTGGGCGGGGTGAGCGGTGTGGATCGAGCGAGGCCGCCTGGTTTCGAGCCAGGCCAGCCACTCGATCATGCCGTCGCCTGTCTTGGCAGACACGAGGAGGAACTTCGGTTCCGGCATCACGTGGGCGAGCGCGTCGGACAAGGCGTTCAGGTTGATGTCGAGGTGCGGCAGCAGATCTGTCTTCGTCAACAGCACGAGGTCGGCCTTGCGGAACATGACCGGGTATTTCCACGGCTTGTCTTCGCCCTCGGTGACCGACAGCGCCACGACGTTCACGGCTTCGCCGAGGTCGTAGATCGCGGGGCAGACGAGGTTGCCGACGTTCTCGATGAAGAGCGTGTCCACATCGGCCAGAGGGAACCCGTGCAAGGCCCTGTGGACGAGCTCCGCGTCGAGATGACAGGCCTGTCCGGTCGTGATCGGCACCGAGGGGATGCCGGCGCGCTCCAGCCTCTTCGCGTCGCGGTCGGTCTCGAGGTCGCCGGCCAGGGCGGCAAAGCGGTGGCGGCCCCCGGAGGCGCGAGCCGTGGCTTCGAGAACGGCCGTCTTGCCGGCGCCGGGGGAGCCCATCAGGTTGATCGCGAGAATGCCCTTCTCGGCGAAGTGCTCACGGTTGTGCTGGGCCGTCCGGTCGTTGGCCGAGAGAATCCGGTCGTGGACTTCGACCGGAACGAGATTCGTGTCGCCGCAGCCGCAGGTTCCGCACATCACGCCACCTCCAACTCGACCCGTTCGAGGATGATTTCGTCGCCTTCGGCGAGCCGGGCGGGCGCGCCGCAGGACTGGCATTCCAGGATCTGGCCGCGGGGGACGCTGCGCCGGCATTCGGAGCAAGCCCACCGCGCCGCCACGGGCAGGATCGTCAGGTCCGCGTTTTCGCAGACGGTGCGCTCGCGAAACGTCGCATAGGCCGTTGCGAGCAGGTCCCGCTCGACACCCGAAAGGTCTCCGATGCGCACCAGCAGCCGCCGGACGGCGATGGCCTGGCGGTCGCGGGCAATCGCCTCGACTTTCTCGACCAGGGCCTGAACGATGGAATATTCGTGCACGGAATCTCCCCCTACGAATGGAAGCGCGCCGGGCGCTTCTCGAAAAAACCCTCCAGGCCTTCGGCGAACTCGCGCCCATCGGCGATGCGCGCCAGGCTTTCCAGCTCGCGGTCCAGATGCCAGTCGAGGCGGTCGACGCCGGCCGCCTGGTGGATGAGGCTCTTCGCGACGGCAAAAGCCTCGGTTGGGCCGGAGGCGAGGCGCTCGGCGATCCCGGCAACCTCGGCGTCGAAGCGCTCCGCGGGAAAGACCCCGTTGATCAGGCCGATCTCGAGAGCTTTCTTCGCGTCGAGGCGCGGGTTGAGCAGCACCAGCTCGAGCGCCTTCCGCAGGCCCACCAGGCGCGGCAGGAAGAATGTCGAGCTCTCGGCCCCCGTCAGGCCGGTCTTTCCGTAAGCCCACTCGAAGGTGGCTCGCTCGGAGGCATAGACCAGGTCGCAGGCCATCGCGATCCCGAAGCCGCCGGCCGCAGCGACACCGTCGACCGCTGCGAGGAACGGCTTGGGCGCCCGTTTGATCTCCGAGATGGTCGAGTGGATGTACTCGAGGATCTGTTTGAACACTTCGCCGTATCCCTTCGGCGTCTGCCGGCTGCCCTGGAGGTAGGCGAGGTCGGCGCCGTCGCCGCCGCCACGGATGTACTTCAGGTCCGCTCCGCTGCAGAAGACGCCGGGGAGGCCCCGCAGGATGACCGCTCGCACGTCGCTATCGCGCGCAAAGAGCAGGCCCGCCTTGCGAAACTCCTGCGCGGTCGCCACGTCGAGCGAGTTGAAGCGTTCGGCGCGAGCGATCGTGATCGTGCCCACGGAGCCCGTCTTCTCGGTCTGGATGTGTGTCACGGCCACTCCGCCATGACCGCCGGCGGCTCGGTCTCCAACAGCCAGGCGCGAGCCGCGCCGACGATTCGGACGGAATCCGTCAGGAGCGGGCCCCAGGCCGTGTCGAGCATCCATTCCTGGTGTGCGTGCGCGTAGGCGTGGACCGCACGGGTCTTGCCGCGGGCGAGCAGCTCGCCGACGAACGGGGCGACAGGGAAGGGATTCGAACGGGCGAGCGGAGGCCCTTCGTCGAGCTTCTCGGTGACGACATGCGCGGTCGCGAAAGTCTCGGGCTCGCCTGCCTCGATCGCGTCGCGCACGGCTTTGAGGCCCGGGTAGAGCGGCCGCCCGTCCGGCCCGAGACGCGCCAGGTCGCTTCCGTGCACGTTGACGATGCGCCCCGGAAACGCCTCGAGGAACGGCTCCGTCAGGATGTACAGGTAGCTCGACAGCAGGACGATGTCGGGGCCGTACGGCGCGAGAAGCGCGAGCAGGCCTCGGTCGTACGCGGGCCGCGGCGCGAGGTCCGTGAGGCGGCAGCCGCGCTGCTTGTAGAAGGAACGGATCGGATGGAGATGGAACGGCACGCCCCGGGAGGCGTAGACCCCGGCATCCGCGAAGTCCTCCTCGGTCGCGATCCCGCAGACGACATCGTAGAGGCCGGAGCCTCGGGCGTCGGCGAGCAGGTCCTGGAGGCCAGGGGCCCGGTGCGAGGAGAGGACGGCGACGCGGAGCGGGCCGGTCAGCATATGCGCGGAAGGAGCTCGCCCTCGGGCTCTGCCAGGAGCCGGCGGCCGAACCCGGTGTCGAGGATGACGTTGCCCGGCCTCTCGGTGATACACGTGCCGACGACCGCGGCGTTTCGCCCGAGAGGGTGAGCGCGCAGGGCTTCGAGCACGCGGTCGGCCGACTCCGGCCGGACGCCGAAGACAGCCTTGCCCTCGTTGGCGACGTGGAGCGGATCGATGCCGAGCAGGTCCGCTGCCGCCCGCACGGCCTCGGACACGGGCACCTTGCCCTCTTCGAGGATGATTCCAACCCCGGCCTTGTCGGCCATCTCATGGAGGGCCGAGGACAGGCCGCCGCGCGTCGGGTCTTTCATCGCCGTGATCGAGTTGCCCGCGGCGCGGATCGCCTCGCGGATCAGGCCGTTGATTGGCGCGACATCGGAAACGAGATCACCCACGAGGTCGAGGCCGTGGCGGATGGCGAGAATCGCGAAGCCGTGGTCGCCGATCGAGCCCGTCACGACGATCCGGTCGCCCGGCCGGAGCCCCGAGTCGGGGATCACGCGGTCGGTCAGGGCGATGCCCGTCGTGTTCAAGATGATGCCGTCGAGCTCGCCGCGGCCCATCACCTTGGTGTCGCCGGTGACGACCGAGGCGCCCGCTTCCCGGCAGGTCAGCCGGATCGATTCCTGGATCCGCTCGAGGTCGGACCGGGAGAAGCCCTCCTCGAGCACTGTCGCACAGGTCAGAGCGAGCGGCTCGGTGGCGCCCATCATGGCGAGATCGTTGACGGTTCCGGAAATCGAAAGCCGGCCGATGTCGCCGCCTGGAAAGAAGATCGGCTGGACGACGTGCGAATCGGTCGTCAGCACGAGAAACTGGTTGCCGAGGGGCAACACCGCGCCGTCGTCCATCTTGTCGGGCCCGATCAGGGCCGCGGTCTCCGGCATGTCGCGCAGGAAGACCTCCTCGATCAACATCCGCATCGCCCGCCCGCCGGCTCCGTGCTTGAGGGTGACCCGTTCTTCGGAAAAAGCCAGGACGGACCTCATAGCGCACCTCCGAGATTGGGGATCCCGCCGTACTGATGCCAGATCTTGCAGGTCCCCTCGGAGGAGACCATGCAGGCCCCGACCGGCTTGTCGGGCACGCACTCCTTCCCGAAGAGCGTGCAGTCGGCGGGCGACTTGATGCCCGACATGATGTCGCCACAGATGCAGCTGGCGGAAAGCGTAGGCGGCGCGTAGTCCCAGAGGCCGGTGAGATCGATCGTGAACCGCCGTCTTGCGTCCACGTGCGCCCACTCGTCGCGCAGGCGCAGGTTGCCGTTGGGAACGTGCGCGATGCCGCGCCAGCGGCCGCCGACCGGCTTGAAGACGCTCCACAGCTCCCGCTGGGCGACGAGGTTCCCCTCCTTCGTGACGCAACGGGGGAACATGTTGACGACGCGCGGCGTCTTGTCCCGGACGAGCTCGACCAGCCTGGCCAGGCCCGCCAGGATGTCGAGCGGCTCGAAGCCCGCCACCACGACGGGAATGCCGTGCTTTTCGACGAAGCTCTCGAAGATGCCCCAGCCCGTTATGGCGGCCGCGTGGCCTGCCGCCAGGAAGCCCTCGACGCGCGTCTCGGGCATCTCCGCCACGATCTCCATGACGGGAGGGATGTACTTGTGGGCGGAGAGCACGGAAAAGTTCTTCGGGAGCGGGCCCTTGACGATCGCGGCCGTAGCGACGGCCGTCGTCTCGAAGCCGGTCGCGAAGAAGACGACCTCGTCCTGAGTCTGCCGCGCGAGCTCCACGGCCTGCGCCGCGCTGTACACGACTTCGACCCGGGCGCCTTCGGCCTGCGCGGCGGCGAGCGACTGGACCGTTCCGGGCACCTTCAACATGTCGCCGTAGGACGCGATGACGACGCCTTGTCTCGCCAGCGCGACGCCCTCGTCGACCTCCGGCAGATCGGTGATGCAGACAGGGCAGCCCGGGCCCATGATGACGTTCAGGTTCTTCGGGAAACTGGCGCGCAGGCCGAACTTCGCGATCGCCTGCTCATGGCTGCCGCAGACGTGCATGACTGAGACCGGCGAGCGGCCGATGGAGTCGGTGACCCGGGCGATCGTCTCGGAGAGACGCCGGGCGAGCGCTGGATCGCGGAACTTGACCTGTCGCACCGACGGGTCGAGCTGGAGAAGACTCATGGCCGGCTCGTCCCTTCGATCTCCCCGCGCACGTCTGCCGCCATGAGGTCTTCCTTGCCGGCCTCGGCGAGCAGCGTCTCATAGAGCGCGAGCGTCTCCTGGATGTCCTCCTGCGGAATCCGGCGGATCGCGAAACCGACGTGATTCAGGATGTAGTCCCCGGGCTCAACCGGCTGGTCCACGACGTCGAGGCGCACCTGGCGGCGAACCCCGAAGAAGTCGACCGTCGCGAAAATCCCCTCGACCGAGACGATCCGACCCGGCACCCCGAGGCACATCAGAGGCTCCCTTCTTTCCGGGCGATGGCTGCGGCGACGAATGCCTGCCCGAGAGCTACGCCGCCGTCGCCCGGCGGCACGCGGTGGTGCAGGAACACGAGCTCGTCATCGAGGAGGGCTTCGAGGGTTCGCTCGGCCAGCAGGGCGTTCTGGAAGCAGCCGCCGGTCAGGACGACGGGAAGGCGGCCCACTTTCTGCACTGCCCCTCGCACGAGTGTGGCGGTCGCTCGGGCGAGCGTGTTGTGGAACCGGGCGGAAACCGCGCCGGCATCTTTACCCGAGAAGAGATCGGCGGAGAGCGCCCGGATCATGGGCGCGAGGTCGAGCTCGGCCAGAGACCGCGACTCGTCGATCGAGAAGGGGTAAACGCCGCGCTCGGCCGGATTGGCGGCGCCGTTCAAGGCCATCGCAACATCGCCCTCGTAGCGCGAGATGGACCGCCCGAGCACGAGCGCTCCGACCGCGTCGAAGTAGCGGCCGACGCCGCGGGCCGCGGGAGCGTTGACTCCAAGCGCCGTCATCTTGCGAACGACCGCGACATCGCGCCACGCCAGGTTCCGGAAAAGCGGGAAGCGCTCGAGCGGCGGCTTGCCTTCGAACGCGTCGTCGAGCAGCGAGAGCGCGATGCGCCAGACCTCCCGGATCGCCGTCTCGCCGCCGGCCAGCGCAATCGGCCGGAACGTCGCGAGCCGCTCGTACCCCTCGGGACGGGCGAGCAGGATTTCGCCTCCCCAGGAGGTGCCGTCCTCGCCCCAGCCCGTTCCGTCGTAGGCGATGCCGATCACCGGGCCCGGAAGACTGTGTTCGGCCATCGCGCTCGCCACATGTGCGTGGTGGTGCTGGACGCCGATCTTCTGCACGCCGGGCCGCGAACGGGCGTAGGCCGTCGAGAGGTAACCGGGGTGGAGATCGTGGGCCACGATCTCCGGCGTGACGCGGAGAAACTGAAGCATGCGTTCTACGGCCTCTTCATAGGCGGTCATCGTCTCGAGGTTCTCGAGATCTCCGATGTGCGGGCCGAGATACGCCGCATCCTTCAGCCCGACGCAGAACGTGTTCTTGAGATGGGGGCCGCAGGCGAGCACCGGCTTCTCGAAGGGCGTCGCCACGGGAATCGGGCGCGGCACGAAGCCGCGCGAACGTCGCAGGACGACGGGCCGGCCGGCCACGACGCGGGTCACAGAGTCGTCGCAGCGGGACGCGATGTCCCGGTCGTGCACCAGGAAAACGTCGGCGACTCCCGACAGGCGCCGCAGCGCCTCGGAGTTGTCCGTCGCGATCGGCTCCTCCGAGAGGTTGCCGGAGGTCATCACGAGCGGTATTGCGGCGTCTTTGAGCAGCAGGTGATGGAGCGGCGTGTAGGGGAGCATCAGGCCGACGAGCGGATTGCCCGGCGCCACCTCGGGAGCGAGGCCGCAGCCGGCCCGGCGCGTCACGAGGACGATCGGCCGTTCCGCCGAGAGAAGCTGCGCCTCCTCCGCCCCGCTGATCTCGGCGAAGGCGCGGGCCTCGGCCATGCCGCGAACCATGACGGCCAGAGGCTTGGCCTCCCGGCGCTTGCGCCCGCGCAGCCGTTCGACCGCGGCCGTCGAAGTGGCGTCGCATGCGAGGTGAAAGCCGCCGAGACTCTTGATCGCCACGATCAACCCGTCGGCCAGGGCGCGGGCCGCGCCGCGAATCGGATCGGGCCAGTCGAGGGGTGTTCCGGCGGGCGACAGGACCGTCAACTTCGGGCCGCACGTGGGGCAGGCGTTGGGTTGGGCGTGGAAGCGGCGGTTCCCGGGGTCGTCGTACTCCTGCTGGCAGGCCGGACACATCCGAAAGGCCGCCATCGTCGTCGCCTTACGGTCGTACGGCACCTCGCAGGCGATCGTGAAGCGGGGGCCGCAATTCGTGCAGTTGGTGAAAGGGTAGCGATAGCGCCGGTCATCCGGATTGTCGATCTCCGCCAGGCATTGGGAGCAGGTGGCCATGTCCGGAGGAATGGACACGGCCAGGTCGCCGTCCTTCCGACTGCCCACGATGACGAATTCACGGGCCGTCTCGGCCGGGATGCTCTCCCACGCGAGGTCCCGGATCTCGGCAGCTGGCGGGGGAGACGAGGACAGGGTCGTTACGAAGTGATCGAGGGCAGCCGTCGGCCCGAAAGCATGGATCGTGACGCCGGCGGTGTCGTTGGACACCCTTCCCACGATCCCGCCGGCCCGCGCGATGCGGTAGACCCACGGGCGAAAGCCCACGCCCTGGACGGTCCCACGCACGGCAATGAGCCGGCCTTCGATTGTCATGGCTTGCGTTCTCCCGCGGCGAGCACCCAGGCCACGATGTCCCACGTGTCGTTCTCGTCCAGCGCCTTCCACGACGGCATGGCCGTGCCGCTCACGCCTTCGCGCACCGCATAGAAAACCTTGCGCGGCGAGGTGCCGTGCCGCCAGGCGGGGTCGGTGAAGTCCCGCGGCTGCGAGGAGAAGCCTTCGCGCCGGACGCCCTTCCCGTCGGCTTCGGTCCCGTGGCAGAGCGCGCAATGCTGCTGGTACAGGGCGCGGCCCCGGGAGCGCGCCTCGGCCGAGGCGAGGCGTTCCTTCGGCACGGCGACTGTCCGGTAGAAGGGCGGCAGGTCGCCGTCCGTTCTACAGGCCCAGAGCGCCAGCGCCAGCAAGGGAACCGAATTCCGAACGCGGCTCATGGTGTGGGCGGAGCCGAAGCGGAAAACCGAGGGCGGCCGCTTCATCGGCGACGCGCCGCACGAGCTCCGGCAGGTTGCGTTCGACGGGAGCTGAGAGGGCGACGGAGAGCTCGACAGACGAGGGGACGAGACCGAGGAGAACCAGCGGATCCGGGGTCTTTCCGAGCCACCGGGCTCCGTCGAGCAGGTCGACGACGCCCACCTGGTGCACGGAGAGCCGCACGGCGACGGCCGGGGCGACGTCGTCGCCAGTCAGGCGAACGAACGACCCTGGGGCCGCGTCGTCGCGGATCGCATCGACGAGGATGGCCCGTTCGGCCTCCTCGAGGTAAGGAAGAAGGGACAGCCCGAGCGTGCCGCCGTCCAGGATCCGGACTCCTTCCGGCGCGTCGTACGCGTCGCAAAGCCGGTGGACAGCGGTCACGCCCAGGCCGTCATCCCCGCAGATGAGGTTTCCGAGGCCCAGGATAAGCAGGGGGACTGACTTATCCACGGGCACCTTTGTGGTGGCGCGCGTTGAACGCGCGCTCCTCGTCCACTTCGTTCGGCGGGAGAAACTTGAATCCCGAAAAAATCGACTCCATGTCGGCGTTCTTCTCGACGTGCGACATGAGAAGAGCGCTGTAGACGTGGTGGACCATGAAGCCGAGCAGCAACCACATGATGACGTGGTGGATCCACCTGGCCCAGGGGAGGCCGCCAAAGAGGGGGATCAGCCACTGGAGCTTGCGGAACGGGGATCCGACCGGGGCGTCGACCGAGTACATGGCGAAGCCCGTCGCCGTGACGAGCGCATAGAGACCGAAGACCAGCGTGTAGGTGAGCCCGGCGACCGGGTTGTGCCCGGTGAAGGGCGGCGTCTGCCGGTCGACGAAGAGGTAGAACCGCAGCGTTCCAAAGATGCCCCGGAAACGCCGGCTGTCCACCGGCAGGAACTGGTGCCAGCGCGCGTAGGTGTTGCCGGTGAACATCCAGATGAGCCGCGCGAGGATCGAGGTCGTGAACACGATGGCCGCGTAGAAGTGGATGACCTTGACGGTCGCCATGACGTGATGCGCGCGCGCTTCGCCCGCCGGGTTGATGACCGGGCGGCCGATCAGGAAGCCCGTGACGGAAAGGACGAGGATCGAGGCGAAGATGAGCCAGTGGGTGATCCGGACCGGGGACTCCCAGACATAGACACGCCGCTGGCCGCTGACGTCCATCGTCTTGGGCGTCAGAGCGGGCGACAGGGCGCTCACGATGCCCTCACCTGCGTGATCTCACGCCGCTTCGCGTCGACGACGTGGACCCCGCACGCCATGCACGGGTCGAACGAGTGGATCGTGCGCAGGATCTCGACCGGCTTGTTCGGGTCGGCGACGGGAGTGCCGATCAGGGCCGACTCGTAGGGACCGCGGTTGCCGGCCGCATCCCGCGGCCCGGCGTTCCAGGTGGAGGGCACGATGCACTGGTAGTTGGCGATCGACCCGTTCTGGATGTGGACCCAGTGGCCGAGAGCGCCGCGGGGCGCCTCGTGGAAACCGGCCCCTGTGCAGTCGGCGGGCCAGGTCGAGGGCTCCCACTTGGAGTTGTCGTGGATGCGCAGCTCGCGCTTGGCCATGTTCTGGCCGAGCTCACCCAGCCAGTCGCCCATCTTTTCGGCCAGGACCTGCGTCTCGATCCCTCGGGCGGCCACGCGCCCCAGGGTCGAGAAGAGAGCTTCGGGACCGACCCCGAGCTTGCCGAGGACCGCGCCGACGAGCGCTTTCACGCGCTCGTGGCCGGAGACGTAGGCGACCAGCATCCGGGAGAGCGGGCCGACTTCCATCGGCTGGCCGTCATAGCGGGGCGACTTGAGCCACGAGTACTTCGCCGCCGTATCCAGTTTCTCGTAGGGCGGGTTGGGGCCGGTGTACTTGGGGGTCGTCTCGCCCCGGGAGGGATGGAGGCCCTTGTCGTCGCCTCCGGCGTACTCGTACCAGGAATGCTTGACCTGCTCGGTGATCTTCGAGGGGTCGAAGGCCTCGACCTTCGAGAGGTCCCGGTTGCGAATGATCCCGGAGGGGAGGAAGAGCTTCGAGTTGGCGCGATCTTCCTCCGGGTACTCGCCATAGACGAGGTAATTGCCGACGCCCTTTCCGTGAGCAGCCCAGTCTTTGTAGAAGGAGGCGACGGCGAGCAGGTCGGGAATGTAGACCTTCGTGACGAAGTCTTTGGCCTTCGCGATCAACCCCTGCATCTGTGCGATCGTCCCGGCGTTGATCGAGGCCTGGCGGTCCGGATCGACCGGTGTCGCCATGCCGCCGACGAGGAAGCTCTGGGGGTGAGGGTTCTTTCCGCCCAGGACCGCGTGGATCTTGATGAACTCCCGTTGCCACTCGAGCGCCTCGAGATAGTGCGCCACGGCCATGAGGTTCGCCTCGGCCGGCAGCTTGTAGGCCGGGTGCCCCCAGTACGCGTTGGCGAACGGGCCGAGCTGGCCGCGTCGACGAAACCCTTGACGCGGTCGCGGATGCCGGTGAAGTACTTTCGGACGACAGGGGCCAGTCCGAGATGGACTGGGCCAGGGCCGATGTCTTTCCCGGGTCCGCCGAGAGCGCGGACACGATGTCCACCCAGTCGAGAGCATGCAGGTGGTAGAAGTGGACCACGTGGTCCTGCACGCACTGGGAGGCGATGACGAGGTTGCGCAGCAGGCGGGCGTTGGGCGGCGGGACGGCGCCGATGGCGTTCTCGACGGCGCGGATCGAGGCGATGGCGTGGACCGTCGTGCAGACGCCGCAGATGCGCTGCGTGAAGGCCCAGGCGTCGCGGGGATCGCGGCCCTTCAGGATGATCTCGATACCCCGGAACATCGTAGACGAGGACCAGGCATCCTTGACCTGTCCCCCGTCCATCTCCGCCTCGATGCGCAGGTGGCCCTCGATGCGGGTGACGGGATCGACGACGACGTGCGTCATGGCCGGCCTCCTTTGGGCTCGGATTCTTCCTTCGGCGGAGGCGGCTTGGGCGGCGCCGCGGGAGGTCCGCTGCGCCGGATCATCCCGATGATGCCGTGGGCCGCAAAGGCCGCGCCCACGCCGATCGTCGAGAGGATGCCGACGTTGTCGAGGTTCGAGAAGAACGAGGCGACCGGGGTGCCCGGGATGCCCTTCAAGTGTTGGTAGAAGGGCGTCATCGTGTCCCAGAAGTTGGGTTCGGCGCACCCGATGCAGGGGTGGCCGCAGCCGATGGGCCAGTTCGTGCCGCCGTTCCAGCGGACGGTCGGGCAATTCTGGAACGTCATCGGTCCCTTGCAGCCGACCTTGTAGAGGCAATAGCCGCTGCGGTGGCCTTCATCGCCGAACATCTCGACGTACTGGCCGGCGTCGTAGTGGGCGCGGCGCTCGCAGTTGTCGTGGATCGCTTTGCCGTAGGCAAAGAGAGGCCGGCGGTACTGGTCGAGGGCCGGCCACTTTTCGAACGTCAGGTAGTAGACGACGAGAGCCGTCAGGTTCTCGACGTTGGCCGGGCAGGCCGACAGGTTGATCAAGTTCTTGACGCCGGGCACGGCGTCGGCGACCGAGAGAGCGCCGGTCGGGTTGGGCGAGGCTGCCGGCAGACCGCCGAACGAAGCGCAGGTCCCGATCGCGATCGTGGCCGCCGCATTGCCGCAGACCTCGCGGGCGATCTGCAGGGCGGACTTGCCGCCGATCGTGCAGTAGGCCCCGTTGGCCCCCGTCGGGATCGACCCCTCGACGACGGCGATGTACTTGCCGGCCTTCTCCTTGACCACTTTCGCCAGGTTCTCTTCGGCCTGGTGGCCGGCGGCCGCCATGATCGTCTCGTGGTAATCGACCGAGAGGACGTCGAGGATGACTTCCGCGGTGGTCGGGCGGTCGGCTCGCAGGAACGATTCGGAGTTGCCGGCACAATCCTGGAACTCCAGCCAGACGAGAACGGGTTTCTCGGTCTGCGCGACGGCCTTCGCGATCTTGACGCCGAACGTCTTCGGAAGGGCGAGGGCCGAGGCCATGACGCCGCAGAAGCCCGCGAACTCCCGCCGAGAGACGCCGCGGCTCTCGAGCTGGTCCAGGAAGAAGCTTCGTTCACCCATGGGGCGCCTCCTTCGAAATTGGGTTCAAGCTAAGGCTGCAGGTGCGGGGCCGCCTGATGCAGCTGCACCACCGGGAGGACGGCACGTCGTCAGCGGCCCGGAGGGAGCTGCGAAACTTGCGGGGTCGTCTTGTCGAGCTGGCTCGACGCCGGAGACGCCTTGTGTCCCTCGGTGCTGGCATGCTCGAGCGCCAAAGCCGCGCACAGAGGGATCGCGAAGAGGAGAATCGCCAGGCTCCACGAGACAAAGCGAGTTCGGCGGTCCATGGTCAGACTCCTTTGACGTTGCGAGGATGGCGGAACGCCGGAGTCAGGGATTGATGCAAACGACTCAAACTGGCCGGCCGGGACCCCGGGCTTCTAACCCTGGGACCCTCCTTCGCGAAGGGGTGGTTCGCTTCGGAGGGCGTGCTTTGGACTTTGGGCTTTGGACTTTGGACTTGCCCCGGTTACGGCTTCGGGTACCGGCGGACCCGGGCCCGGTGCGCGGCGAGGCGGGAGAGGACGTCCTCGAGGCGGTCGCCGCCCGTCAGCTCGAGCAGTGCGTCGGCGAGAACGAAGGCGAGCATGGCCTCGGCGATGACCCCGCATGCCGGCACGGCGGAGACGTCGCTTCGCTCGTAAGCGGCGTGGGAAGGCTCGCCCGTCTCGAGGTCGACCGAATCGAGGCCCTTGGCGAGCGTCGAAATGGGTTTCATCGTGATCACGGCCACGACGTCCTCACCGTTGGTGACACCGGCCTCCAGGCCCCCGGCCCGGTTCGTCCGGCGGCGCAGCGCGCCATCCGGCCCCTTCTCGATCTCGTCGTGAGCCCGGGACCCGGGCCCTCGGGAGGCCTCGATGGCGGAGCCGAACTCGATCGCCTTGACGGCCGGCACCGAGAGGAGCGCCTGGCCGATGCGCCCATCCAGCTTCCGGTCCCAGGAGACGTACGAGCCGAGGCCCGCCGGAACGCCCGTGGCTCCGACGAGGATCGAGCCGCCGAGCGTTTCGCCCGCCGTCCTGGCCTCGTCGATGGCGGCGACCATCTTCTCTTCGAGCCCTTGATCGAGCGCGCGCAGCGGTGAATCGTCCCGCACCCGCCGGAGTTGCGTAAACGACCGCGGCGACTTCGTGTCTGCGATGGCGCCCACAGAGAGGACCCCGCTCGCGACCTCCATGCCGCATTCTTTGAGCAGCATCCGGCAAACGGCCCCGGCGGCCACGCGCGCCACCGACTCGCGGGCGGATGCCCTCTCGAGCACGTCGCGCAGGTCTCGAGCGCCGTACTTCATGCCTCCGGCCAGGTCGGCGTGGCCGGGGCGAGGCTTCGTGAGCTTTTTCTCGGCCGCGGCCGCCGCATCCACCCGGAGCGGCCCCATGACCTTCTCCCAGTTCGCATAGTCGCGGTTGGCGATACCAATCGAGATAGGGGAGCCGAGCGTCAGTCCGCCGCGGACGCCTCCCTCGAAGACCGCCTCGTCCGACTCGATCTTCATGCGCCCGCCCCGCCCGTGGCCGTGCTGCCGCCGAGCCAGGTCGCGCCGGAGCATGTCGCTGTCGATCCGAAGTCCAGCCGGTATCCCCTCGAGGATCGCCGTCAGCCGCGGCCCGTGCGATTCGCCGGCGGTCAAGAGTCGGAGAGGCATTGCCCAGAGTCTATCGGTTGAGAGCCAAGCCCCGGGCCCCGGTCTAGAAAGTTTGATTGGCCGGCGAAGCCGGCCGGTTCAGATGCCCTCGCTGTCAGGCTGAATTCTTAGTCAGGGATGAGGGCGTCGAAGTCGGAAGACTCGTCGAGCTGGGCGTAGGCCTGTTCGACGCTGGCAGACGCGGTCGCGGCGACTTCGCGGCCGGCGCCGGCAAAGAAGAAGAAGAGCAGGGCCGCGGCGGCGGCGAGACGGGCGAACCGGGAAGCCCGGTGGCGGCGCTCCTCGCGTACGGCCGCCAGCACGCGCTCGACGAAATGCTCTTCGACCGCCGGCCCGTTCTCGAAATCGGCCACGCCCGGGTGCTCTTTCATGGACCGGCGGAGCCGCCAGTCGGCTCGGCACGCCTCGCAGTGGAACACGTGCGGCTCGTTCATGGGGCCCCCTGGAGAAAAGTAGCCCGCAGCTTCTTGCGGGCCCGGTGAATACGCACACGCACACCCGTTACGGTCATCGAGAAGCGGCGCGCCACGTCGCGGTCCGGAGCGCCGTCGACCTCCCTGGCCAGCATGAGATCCCGGTCGAGCGGCGAAAGCGACTCGAGCACTTCGCGGAGGAGGTCGGCGTCCTCGTGGCGCTTCTCCTCCAGGTAGGCGGCCGGGAGGCTCTCGGGAAGCCGCGACTCCGGTCGCCTGCGGCGCATGATGTCGATCGCGGCATGGATGGCGATGCGGCGAATCCAGGCGCGGAAGGATGCTTCGTGCCGGTACGTGTTGAGGGCGCGGTACGCCCGCAGGAAGGCCTCCTGGGCGGCGTCTTCCGCCAGCGCCGGGTCGCCCGTCACTCGGTTCGCGGCCGCGATCGCAGTCGGACCGCCCCAGCGCACCAGGGCGGCAAACGCGTCGTCGTCGCCCTGCTGGGCGCGGGTCACCAGGACACGCTCGTCCGAAGGCGAGAGCGCCGGAGCGCAAATGCCGGGTGCGGCCCGCGGGACCTTGCTCTTGATCGTGCTCAGGAGTCGCTCTTCAAGAAGTCGGCGAAGGCCTTGGCGCCGCGTGCGCCGCGGTTCTTCATTTTTTCGGCGAGGCCCTGGAGCTTCTGCTGCTGGTCGGCCGTCAGGATCGGAAGCACTTCCGCCCGGATCTTCGCGAAGAGCACCGCGCCGTTGGCATGGGCAGCGCCGGCGTCCGCCGCGCGGGCTCGGATCGTGGCTTCGTCGATCGGCTGAGCGGTGACCGCGTCGTGGAGGGCGCGACGGGCCGCGGCGCCCGCGGTCATCTGCGCCTCGATCTCGGTGGCGTGGGACCGAAGAATCGACTTGATCTGGCTCTTTTGATCGGCCGACAGGTCGAGTGTCCGGGCGAGGCGGCCAAACATCCGCGGCGCCGAGTGGTCGCCGTCGGCCGACCATCCCTGCCCGTTCAGCGAGCCGGCGAACAGGCGTCCGGCGAAAAGGCCTCCGACGGCCACGGTGCCGGCGGCCGTGAGGATGAGGGCGGTTTTGCGAATCGTGCCAGTGGTCATATCTCTCTCTCCGTTTCACCCATTAGAACGCAGAAACCCCCAAAAGTATTACGTCCCGGGGGGCCGGATTCGGCCCCGAGGCTAGACTGCGGCCGTGGATCGCAAGTACGTCCTCAAGACTCCGGCCCGGCTCGTCTCGTACCGGGTCGACTACGACCGGGAGTTGAACGACGAGCAGCGCGCCGTCGTTCTGGCGGGGGGAGGGCCGGTCCTCGTGATCGCGGGCGCCGGGACGGGCAAGACCCGTGCCCTCGTCTACCGGGTGGCGCGCCTGATCGAGTCGGGGACGGACCCCTCGCGCATCCTTCTCCTGACTTTCACCAACAAGGCCGCCCGGGAGATGCTGCGGCGGGTCGAAACCCTCCTCACGGTCGACACGCGGCGGCTCATGGGGGGCACGTTCCATTCGGTCGGCAACCGGCTCCTGCGCAGGCACGGCTCCCGTATCGGTCTCGGGCCGAATTTCACGATCCTGGATCCCGAGGACGCGCGCGAGATGCTCGAGGCGTCGACCTCCGACCGGGGCATCCCTGTCACGGAGCGCCGGTTCCCGAAGGGCGACGTGCTGGCCGACCTCTACTCTTTCGCGGTCAACACCGGCCGGCCCTTTGCCGAAGTGCTCGTCGAGAGGACACCGCACTTCTCCGCTCTCGAGGCGGAGATTGCCTCCGTCTTTCAGCGTTACCGGGAGCGCAAGCGCCTCGCCAACGCCTGTGACTACGACGACCTTTTGCTCTCCTGGAAGCGGCTGCTCGACGAGAGCCCGGAGGCCGCCGCCCAGCTCGCTGCGTCCTACGACCACGTCCTGGTGGACGAGTACCAGGACACCAACCGCCTCCAGGGCGAGCTCGTCGACGGGATGGCTCGCGTCAAGAACAACGTCACGGTCGTCGGAGACGATGCGCAGGCGATCTACTCGTTTCGCGGCGCTTCCTTCGCCAACATCCTCGAGTTCCCCGAGCGGTATCCGACTGCCCGTGTCCTCAAGCTGACGCGCAACTACCGCTCGACGCCCGAGATCCTGGCCCTCGCCAACGCCTCGATCGCGCACAATCGGAAGCAGTTCGACAAGGAGCTCGTTCCCTCGCGAGAGGCCGGGCCATTGCCGGCTGTCGTGCCGCTGCCCGACATCCCCGAGCAGGCGCGCTTTGCGGCGCAGAGACTGCTCGAATGGCACGACGAGGGCGAGAAGCTCGCCGATTGCGCCGTGCTGTACCGCGCCCACTACCAGGCGCTGGAGCTGCAGATCGAGCTGACGCGCCGCGGCATTCCCTTCGAGATCCGCTCGGGCATGCGCTTCTTCGAGCAGCGCCACGTCAAGGACGTGCTCGCGTTCCTGCGCATCGTCGTCAACCCGAAGGACGAGCTGTCCTGGAAGCGCGCGATGAAGGTGTTTCCGCGGGTCGGCGAACGCGCCGCCTCCGCCGTGTGGGATGCGATCGGCAATCGCCCCGATCCGCTCGCCTCGTTTCGCGAGAGGGACGGCTGGAAGGGCATCGACCTGCCCCGCGGAGCCGGCAAGGCCTTGAAGCCGTTCTTCGAGCTGGTCACCCGGCTCGAATCTCCCGCGGTTTTCAAGTCGCCGTCCGAGGCGATCCGCGCGGTCGTCGAGGACGTCTACCGCGACTTTGCCCGTTCGAAGTTTCCAAACGGCGACGCCCGCCTGGACGATCTGGAGCAATTCGCGCTGTTCGCTCAAAGCTACGACTCCCTGCCGGCCTTCCTCGAGGACGTCACCCTCTTCAACGAGCTCTCCGGCGAGGATGTCGTCGCGGGAGAAACCGACGACGACCGCGTCGTGTTGTCGTCGATCCACCAGGCCAAGGGCCTCGAGTGGAGCCGCGTCCTCGTGATCGGCCTGTCCGAGGGGCGCTTTCCGAGCTACCGCTCCGCCGTGACCGAGGAGGGGCTCGAAGAGGAGCGGCGCCTCTTCTACGTGGCCGTGACGCGCGCAAAAAACGAGATCGCCCTCGTCTACCCGATGCTCGCCCGCGATCGCTACGGCGTCGACGTCATCCTCGAGCCATCGCGGTTCGTGGCGGAGTTGCCGGAGACGGTCTTCGAGCGCTGGACTGTCGAGCTGGCGCCCGCCGAAGAGCCCGCGGCGGGCACCCCGACCGACGAGATCGTGAACTGAGCGCTCGCGTTGTGCGAGAATAACGGCTACGGTTTGGAGGGATTGGCTTGAAACAAGACGATCTCTACTCTGCGATCTGCCGCGAGGCCCTCGAGTCCCGCCAGCGGGACGTCATGTCCTTTGTCGACAACGGCATGGCGGGCATGTCGATCCGGCTCGAAAAGACGCTTCTGCGCCTGCCGGGCGGCTATTACCTGCTCGGCCTCGGACCCTACAACGCCGGGCTCGTGAAAATGGACTTCGATGAGCTGTTGATCGGCCGCGAGGTGCCCGAGTTCATCGGCGTCGACATGCCGGTCTCGGGTTTCCGCGTCTCCTCTCCGGAGGCGTTTCTCAACACGGAAGTCTCGCGCCTCCACGCCAAGGTAACGCGCCGCCACGTAGCGCGCGACGCCGAGTACAAGCTTGTGGACATGCGCTCGACCTGCGGGACCTACTTGAACGGCGACCCCGTGCCGGCGCCCGACGACCTCGCCGGAATCTCGGAAGACGACTGCGCCCGGCCGCTGCGCTCGGGCGACTTCTTCTCGCTCGGCCCGTCCGCCGTCAACCTGTTCCTCTTCTTCCAGAAGTGACGCTCGCGCGGGCGCGCCCCGAGCCGGGGGCCCTCGCGGCCGTCCTGGCGGGATCGCTCGTTGGCTTCGTGGCCGCCGTGGACCTCGCTCGGCTCGTGCGCCCGGCGCTGTTGACGGATCCCGATCCCGGCTGGGCGTGGGCCCGTCTCCTGCTCGGCCTCGGTGTTGCGGCTGCGGCCGGCGCCGCCGCGGCGGCGGCCGCCGGCTCGTTCTTTCTGTGGAGCCGCTCCTGGCTGACGTTGGTCCTGCCCGCGCCGCTTCCGTTTTCCCGCGGGGGAGTCGCGCTGCTCGCGGTCCTGGCGCTCTCCGCCGGCGTTTTTCTCCGGTCCGTCTGGCTCGCGTCGCTCCCGTTCCCGTTCATCGAGGACGAGATCAATCTCGTCACACCCGCCCTCGCGCTCTCGGGCACGTGGCGCGACTTCTCGGACGCGATCCGCCCGATCCCCTACGGCGTCGAGGATCCGCACATGATGATCGGCGTCCTCTACATGAAGCTCTTCCGGGTGTCGCTCGAGCAGTTCGGCGCGACGATGACGGGAGTGCGCATGCTCTCTTTCTGCGGCGGCGTGCTCTCGCTCGTGACCGCCGGGCTGCTCGGCCGGGCGCTGCTGCCGCGAGGGGGCGGCGCCGTGGCCGTGCTCGTCCTGGCCGGCCTGCGGTGGCACCTGATCCTCTCGCGTTGGGGATGGCACTCGATCGTCCTGACGCCCCTGGTCGACGTGGCGGCGCTCCTCCTGCTGGCCGCCCGACGGGGGCGGCGGCCCGCGCCCGCGCTCTTGGCCGGCCTCGTGCTGGGCATCGGAGCCCATGTGTACCTGGCCTCCTGGGCCGCGGGCATCGCGCTGTGCGCCTTTGCGCTCTGGCCCGGCGCCCTCGACGATGGGCTGTCCGCCCGCGCTCGGCGCGCTCTCCTCTTTGTGGGGGGCTTCCTGGTGGTGGCCGCACCCATCTTTCTCTTCCGGGAAGGCCGGTCGATTTCCTACTTCGGCCGCGCGGGACGCCACAACGTCGTCCGCGAGATGGCCTATGCGCAGAACGCGATGCCGCCCTTCGCGGCGGCCGCCGACGCCCTGGCGGCGCCCTGGTTCGTGCCCGACCCGGGAGGCTGGTTCGACCTGCCGAACCGCTCGCGGCTGGGCTGGATCGTGGGAATCCCCGTTTTCATTGCCCTGGCCCGGGCGCTGGCCAGGCCGCGCGACGAGCTGTCGGGGTTCCTGTTGCTCCACGCGGGAGCCTCACTGGCGGCGGCGGTGGCGAGCGGCCAGTCGGGCCATCCGAACGGGTTTCGTTTCGGATACCTGACGACGATCACTGCTGTGGCGGCGTCTGCCGGCGTGCTGCAGCTCGTGGCGCTCGCAAGCCCCAAGCACCGGCGTTCCGCCGCGTTTGTCTCGATCGGCCTCCTCGGCATCTCGGGCGCGCTCGGCGCCCGCGACGCGCTGCTCGTCTGGCCCGGGCACAAGGCAACCTTCGACAGCTTCCACGGCGAGGACACGCTGCTCGGCCGCGCCGCCGCGCGGTGGCAGAGCTTCGGCTCGCTCTCCGTCGAGAAGAAGCTCGGCCGATCCGACCTCACGATCGACACGGTGCGCCGCTACCGGCTGGACGCCGAGGCGCCGCCTTCGCCCGGAGGGAGCCGTGCCCGGGCGTTTCGCGTCGCGCGCCCCGGGGCGCCGCCGCTTCCGGGAGAACGCGCGGTCGAACGCGTGCGCGACCCCTGGGGCCGTGACTGGGCAGTCATCTTCGGACGCGGGGAAGGATCTTGAGCGGCGCGAGGCAGCCGCGTACCCCGGCAGGGGCCGCTGCGCTTGCGGGAGTGGCCGCGGCCTTTGTTGCCGGTGTGGGCTCCGTCCTCGCGATACGGCCGGGGTTGCTCCTCGATCCCGAGCCCTCGTGGGCGCCCTACCGCTTCGGGCTGGCGCTCCTGGTCGCCGCCGCGGCGGCGGGAGCCGGCGCCGCAGCGGCCGCGCTGATGTTTCTGGCCAGCCGCGTGAGCGTCTTCACGGCCCCGCTCGAGGCATGGCCCATCGGAACCGTGGCGACTGGCGCACTGGCTGCCGCGGCGCTCGGCGCCGGGACGGTACTGCGTTTGTTCGCTCTCGACCGCCTGCCGGAGTGGCTCTGGATCGACGACCTCTCACTGATCCAGCCGGCGCTCGCCCTCCAGGGCCGCCTCGCGGACTTCTCCGATGCGGTTCGGCCCGTTCCGTTCGGCGTGTCGAAGCTCTACGGCACCGTCGGCGTGCTCTACCTCGAAGGGTACCGGTTGTCGCTCCTGCTCTGGGGCACGACCGTCTTCGGCGTGCGGTTTCCCTCGGCCCTGGCCGGGTGCGTCTCGCTTCTGACCTGCGGTCTGCTCGGCCGGGCTCTCCTGCCGCGCGGCGGCGGCGCCCTGGCCGTGCTGGCGCTGGCCGGACTGCGATGGCACCTCATCCTGTCGCGGTGGGGTTGGAACATGATCGTGCTGGTTCCGATCGTGGACGTCGCGGCGCTGCTTCTCGTGCGCGCGCGGCGCCGCGGGGGAGGGGGCGGCGCCTTCGCGGCGCTCGCCGCGGGGGCCGTCGCGGGCCTGGGCGCGCACGTTTACCTCTCGGCCTGGGTCGCCGGTGCGGCGCTCTTCGCCTTTGCGCTCTTTCCGGTCGAGCGGGCCCGGGCGAGGCGGGTCGCTCAAGCTGGCGCTCCTTTTCTCGGCGGGCTTCGCCGCCGCGGCGGCGCCGATCTTCCTTTTCCAGGAGGGCCGGCCCGTCGCGTACTTCGCGCGGACGTCCGACCACAACCTGGCGCTCGAGATCGTTCGCTCGGGCTCGCCCCTGCCGGCCGCCGCCGCCGCGGCCGACGCCCTCGCCGCACCCTGGTGGCTGCCCGACCCGTCGCCGCGGCAGGACCTGCCCGGCGCTGCGCGCCTCGGCTTCCTGCTCGGAGTTCCCTTCGCCGTGGCGCTCGTCCGGTCGCTCCTGCTGCCGCGCGCGGAGCTTTCGGCGCTGCTCCTGTGCCACGCGGGAGCAGCCTTCCTTGCGACCGTGGCCGGAGGCCAGGCAGGCAATCCGAACGGCTCGCGCTTCGGCTACCTGACGACGGTGACGGCGGTGGCTGCGGCGGCGGGAGCGCTCGCGCTGCTCAACGCCGCGCCTCCGGGCAGGCGCCGCGCCGCGGCTCTTGCCGCCCTGGGCGCGTTCTGCGTCTCGGGCGCTCTGGGAGCGCGCGATGCTCTGGCGGCCTGGCCCGACAGGGCCGAGACCTTCGACGGCTTCCATGGGCAGGACACGCTGCTCGCCCGCGCGGCGCTGCGCTGGGAGGTTCTCGGGCCGACGACCGTCGAGGCGGGTCTGGGCCATTCCGACGTGACGATCGGCGCGATCCGGCGTTTTCGGCTCGAGGGCGGCGAAGCCTCAGGCGGCAAAGCAAGCGCGAGGCTGCAGGTGCGCGTGGCAGCGCCCGATGCGAGGCCCGCTCCCGGGGAGCGCCTGGTCGAGCGCGTCGTCGCCCCCGGCGGCAAGACCATCGGTCTCGTGTTTGCCAGGAAGGCGGCCTGAGGGCGCCGTGAGCCGGAGCGTCGCCCGAACCTGGCAGGCCACTTCTGCCGCGGTTGCCGTCGGCGCGGCCGCGGCGCTCGTTGCGGCGGCCGGCCTGACCCGCCTGGTCGGGCCGGCTCTCTTCCTCGACAGGGAGCCGTCCTGGGCCGTGCCCCGGCTCCTCCTGGCCCTCGGAGTGGCGCTGCTCTCCGCGGCGGCAGGGGCGGCCGCGGGCGGTCTCTTTCTCGCGTGGAGCCGGACTCCCGCTGCGGCCAGCGATCTGACGCCGTTGGCGTTCGAGGGCTCGACGCTGGCCGCTCTCTTTGCCGCCGCCCTCGTCTTCGCTGCCTGCGTCCGTTTCGCCGGCCTGGACGAGCTTCCTTTCCCGACGTGGCACGACGACCTGCTTCTCGCCCCGAAGGCCCTGGCTCTCGAGGGGAGCCCTCGCGATTTTCGCGACGCGATCCGGCCGGTCACCGACGGGAAGGGGCAGGCGACGGGCACCGTGGGCGTGCTGTACCTCGAGGCTTACCGGATGGCGCTGACCGTCTTCGGCACGAATGTCTTCGGGGTGCGCCTGCTCTCGGCTCTCGGAGGCCTGCTTTCAATCGTCACCGCCGCCGCGCTGGCGCGGGCGCTCTTGCCCCGAGGCGGAGCCGTGCTCGCCGCGCTGGTGCTCGCCGGGCTGCGCTGGCACCTGATCCTGTCGCGGTGGTCCTGGAACATGATCGCTCTCGCGCCGATTCTCGACGTGGCGGCGCTGTGCGCGATCGCGGCTCGAAGGCGCAGGAGCGTGGCGGCGGCGGCCTCGGCCGGGGTTCTCGTGGGTGTGGGCGCGCACGTCTATCTGTCGGCCTGGATCGGCCTCGCCGCGGTGCTCCTGCTCGTCGTGTGGCCCGACGGCCGCGGCTTTGCGCGGGGTTCGCAGGCGGCTCTGGCTTCGGCCGTCCTGGCGGGGTTCCTGCTGGCCGTTGCTCCGATCTTCCTCCTGCGAGACGGCCGCGAGACGCCGTATTTCCTCCGATCGAGCCGGCACAACGTCATCGTGGAGATCCGTCAGAGCGGGTCCGCGGCGCCTCTCGTCGGAGCTGTAGCCGATGGGCTGATGGCTCCCTGGCTCCTGCCGGATCCGGAGCCGCGCCAGGACATCCCGGGCAGGAGGCGCCTTCCGGTGATCGTCGGCATCGCCCTCGCGGCGGCGCTCGCCCGGGCGCTCGTGCGGCCGCGAGGCGACCTCTCGGCCTATCTCCTCGCCAACGCCGGGGCGGCGCTGGCGGCGTCGGCCGTGTGGGGAGAGGAGCTCTCGCCCAACGGCGCCCGATTCGGATACCTGACGAGTGCTGCGGCCGTGGGAGCGGCGGCGGGCCTCCTCTGGCTCATCGCGCTCGTCCGCGCGGACCGAAGGCGCGCGGCGGCCGGGATCGCCGTGGGTCTCGTCGCGATCGCTGGCGTCCTCGGCGCGCGGGATCTCATGCTCTGGTCCGACCTCAAGCCGACGTTCGACCGGTTCATCGGCCAGGAGACTCTCGTCGGGCGCGCCGCGATGCGCTGGGACCGATACGGGGAGATCCGCCTCGAGTTCGCCGGCCTGTACTCGCCGCTCGTCGTCGACACGATCCGCCGCCTGCGCGTGGCGCCGCGCGCCGAGATCATCGGATCTCCTGCGGAGGGGCGCGCACGGCGGGTCTTTCGCTTCCTGGCCCCCGGCTCCGAAGCTGCAGGCGGCGAGCGAATCGTCGAGCGCGTGCGCGATGTGTGGGGGCGGGAGTGGGCCGTCGTCGTCGGCTCGCGTCTCGAGCGGTAGTGGTCGCTTGACGATAACCCCCAAGCGCGGTACAACAGTCTCGTTTCGTCGGCTGCGACGCGCGTAGCCCGCTGGATTCGTCTGAGGGTCCGCTATCGGAGGGGGACTGATGGACAAAGCTCCAGAGCCTGGGCCGCGCGGCGAGACGGCGCTCAATCGCAGAGACCTGTTGCGGCTGACCCTGGCCGGCGGCGCGGGGCTCGTGCTCGATGGCCTTCTCGACGTTGGCTCGAGATGCGGGCCGCCACAGAGCAGCTCAAGCTCTCGGAGATCAACGAGTTCACCACCTCCTGCAACTTCTGCTCGTGCGGCTGCGGCATGATCGCCGCCGTCCGCGACGGCAAGCTGATCGCGATGGAGGGCGACTACGACCACATCGTGAACCGCGGGTCGCTGTGCGTCAAAGGCATCTCCATGTTCGCGACGCACACCTCGCCCAAGCGGCTGCAGACGCCCAAGTACCGGGCGCCCGGCAGTGACCACTGGGAGGAGATCTCCTGGCAGGACGCAGTCGACCGTGTCGCGCAGAAGATCCGCAAGACGCGCGACGCGACCTGGATCGCGACCGAGAAAGTCGGCGACAAGGACGTTCCGGTCAACCGCACGGACGCGATCGCCTTCCTGGGCGGCGCGCAGAACACGAACGAGGAGTGCTACCTCTTCCAGAAGGCGGCCCGGTTGCTCGGCATGCCGTATGTCGAGCACCAGGCCCGACTTTGACACAGCCCCACGGTCCCCGGTCTGGGGGCCACGTTCGGGCGGGGGGCGATGACCAACCACTGGATCGACCTGCAGAACTGCAAGACGATCCTGGTGGAGGGCAGCAACGTCGCCGAAAACCACCCGATGGCCTTCAAGTGGATCCGGAAGGCCCAGGAGAACGGGGCGAAGATCATCCACGTCGACCCGCGATTCACCCGGACCTCCGCGGGCGCCGACATCTACGCGCGCATCCGGCCCGGCACCGACGCGGCGTTCCAGAACACGATGATCAACCACATCCTCGTCAACAAGCTGTACGACGAGGACTACGTCGTGACCCACACGAACGCGCTCTTCCTGGGCGACGAGGCCTTCGACTTCAAGGACGGGGTCTTCAGCGGGTACGACGAGGAGCACCACAAGTACGACACCAAGAGCTGGGGATACCAGCTCGACGCGAAGGGCAAGCCGCGCGTCGCGAAGAGCCTCGACGACCCGCACTGCGTCTTCACGCGCCTGAAGACCTTCGTTTCGCGCTACACGCTCGACGTCGGCGAGCAGATCACCGGCATCCCGGCCGCCCAGATCCAGCAGATCGCCGAGACGATGGCCAAGAACCGGCCGGGCTCCATCCTCTACGCGCTCGGGATGACCCAGCACACGACCGGCGTGCAGGGGATCCGCGCGTTCACGATCCTGCAGCTCCTGCTCGGCAACATCGGCAAGCCCGGCGGCGGCGTCAACGCGCTGCGCGGCGAGCCGAACGTGCAGGGCGCCTGCGACATGGCGCGTGCTCTACAACTACTATCCGGGCTACCTCAATTCGCCGTCCAACGCCGAGCCGACCATCTACGACTACGTGAAGAAGAACGGGATCGCCGACAGCCGGTACCTCGTCAACATGCTCAAGGCGTTCTTCGGAGATGCCGCGACCAAAGAGAACGACTACGCCTACGCCTGGCTGCCCAAGCGGAACGCCGCCAAGGACTACGGAACCCTGCCGATGTTCGAGGATGCCCTGGCCGGCAAGCTGAAGATGCTCTGGATCGTCGGCCAGAACCCCGCGGTCACGATGCCCAACCTCAACCTGACGTTCGCGGCGATGGCGAACCTCGAGACGCTGGTGGTCCAGGAGATCTGGGAGACGGAGACGGCGCTGTTCTGGCAGCGGCCCGGGCGTCGATCCGAAGACCATCGCGACCGAGGTGATCCTGCTGCCGGCCGCCTTCTTCATGGAGAAGAACGGAACGCATCACGCAACTCGGGCGGCATGGTGCAATGGCGGCACGCCGCGGTGAAGCCGCCCGGGGCAGGCCAAGCCCGACGGCGAGATCGTGGACGTCGTGTTCCGCCGCGTCCGCGACCTCGTCGCAGGACTCGACCGAGCCGAAGGACGAGATCATCAAGAAGGCCTTCTGGACCTACACCACCGCCGAGGACGTGCTGCGCGAGATCAACGGCTACGCGCTGCGCGACAACCCGGAGACCGGCCTCAAGAAGGGCGACCTCGTCCGGAAGGTCAGCGATCTCCGGGCCGACGGCTCGACCTCCTCCGGGGCCTGGATCTACGCGGGCGTCTTCGGCAACGGCGAGAACCTCTCCAAGCGCCGCGACTCGAAGACCGATCCGGGCGGGCTGGGCCTCTACCCGGGCTTCGGGTGGACCTGGCCCAACAACATGCGCATCCTCTACAACCGGGCCTCCTGCGACAAGAACGGGAAGCCCTATCCGGGCTCGAAGCCCATCGTCTGGTGGGACGAGAAGGCGAAGCGCTGGACGGGATACGACGTTCCGGACGTGCCCGTCCTGACCGACGGTCCCGACACGCCCAACGGCCAGCGTGCCTTCCACCAGGGCGCGGAAGGCGTCGGGCGGCTCTTCGCGGCCGTCTACTCGGACCCGGACGAGAAGAATCCGGGCTATCCGCGCGACGTGGCCTACGTGCCGAAGGACGGTCCGCTGCCGGAGATGTACGAGCCCGTCGAGAGCCCGGTGGAGAACCTCCTGCACCCGAAGGTGAAGAGCAACCCGATGCTGAAGTACCCGCGCGTGAAGTCGCACCAGCCGATCGGCACCGTCGACAAGTTCCCCTACGTCCTGATGACGTCGACCGTCGCCGAGCACTGGTGCGCGGGCTCGACCACGCGCAACATTCCCTGGCTGAACGAGCTCGTTCCCGAGCCCGTGCTGGAGATGCCCGATCGCCCTCGGCCAGAAGCTCGGCGGTCAAATCGGGAGACTGGGTGAAGGTCTCGTCGGCGCGCGGCGAGCTCGACGGTGAAGGCGCTCGTCACGCCCCGCATGAAGCCGCTCAAGATCGGACGGACAGGAGGTCACGATCGTCTGGATGCCCTACAACTGGGGCTTCCAGGGGCTGTCGACCGGCCCGAGCGTCAACTTCCTGACGATCGACGCCTCGGATCCCGGAGCGGGAACCCAGGAGACGAAGGCCTGCCTCGTCAACGTGGAGAAGGCCTCCGCGCCCCCGGGCGCGCGGCGCGCGGAAGGGAGACGGGTATGAGCGCGCCGACCACCCGAGGCCCCATCAAGACCACGCTCGTCGACATCACCAACTGCATCGGCTGCCGGGCCTGCCAGGTCGCCTGCAAGCAGTGGAACGACCGCGAGGGAGAGTCGACGGAGCTGAACGCGCATCTCGGTTTCCAGAACCCGGCCACGCTCTCCGCGAAGACGTACACGCTCATCTCCTTCCACGAGACGCCGGACCCGAAGAGCCAGGAGGGCTTCAAGTCCTCCTTCGTGATGCGGCGTTGTTTCCACTGTCTCGAGCCGGCGTGCGTCTCGGCCTGCCCGACGACCGCTCTGTACTCGCAGCCGGACGGCCCCGTCAGTTACGACGCCAGCAAATGCATCGGCTGCCGCTACTGCATGCTGGCCTGCCCGTGGGACGTGCCGACCGCGCAATGGGACTCGCTGGCTCCGAAGATCGAGAAGTGCACCCACTGCGCGGACCGGACCGGGCAGCCCGCGCCGGTTTCCTTCAACGGGCAGGCTCTTCAACAGGCGGACGTGGGCCGGTTCCTCGAGAGGATCGGTGTGCCGGCCTGCGTCAAGGCCTGTCCGGCCGACGCGCTCCGGTTCGGCGAGCGGGAGGAGATGCTGGCCGAGGCGAAGAAGCGCATCTCCGGCCGCCCCGACCGCTACGTGGACCACGTCTACGGCGAGAAAGAGGCGGGCGGCACGAGCGTGCTCTATCTCTCGGGCGTTCCGTTCGCGAGCCTCGGCTTCCCGGACGTCGGCGAGAAGGCCTTCCCGTCGTGGACCGCCGCCGCGCTGAAGGCCGTGCCCCCCGCCGTGCTCATGCTCGGCGCGGTCCTCGGCGCCGCTTACACGCGCTTCAAGAACAGGGCTTCGGCCGTCGCGTCGGCGCACGGCGGCGAGGCCGGCCATCACGTCGAGTTCGAGACGATCCCGCACAAGCTCATGACGCCGTTCAACTGGGTCCTGGTGATCCTCATGGCGGCCTGCGCCGCCTCGCTCGTGGCGCGGTTCGCCCTGGGCCTGGGCGGCAGCACCCATCTTTCGAACACCTACCCGTGGGGCCTCTGGATCCTCTTCGACCTCGTCTGGATCGCCGTCGCCGCCGGCGCGTTCGCGTCAGCCGGCCTGATCTACGTCTTCCAGCGAAAAGACCTCTATGGGCTCGGCCGAACAGCCGTCCTCATAGGTTTCCTCTCCTACTCGTTCGTGACGGTGACGCTGCATCGCCGACCTCGGCCTGCCGTGGCACTTCTACCAGCTCGGCCTGCAGGCGCCGGAGCACTCGGCCATGTTCGAAGTCTCCTGGTGCGTCGGCCTCTACGTCACGATCCTGTTGCTCGAGTTCCTGCCGATCCCCTTCGAACGGTGGGGCCTCGCCCGGGCCATGGACGCCTGGCGGAAGTACTCCGGCTACTACGTCGGCATCGCCGTGTCGCTGTTCATCTACATGATGTCGCGGAGCGTCATCTACACGGCGCTCGCGGCGCTCGTCTTCTTCGGGCTCGCGTATCTCCTCCGGGAATCCGGGCTGCGGGGCGAGCCGATCATGCTGGCGATCGCCGCCGTGACGCTCTCGACGATGCACCAGAGCTCTCTCGGCTCGCTCTATCTCCTGATGTTCCGGCAGCTCGGACCGAACTGGTGGACGCCGCTTCTGCCGGTCAATTTCTTCCTGTCCTCGATCGTCGCCGGCACCGCGGTCGTCGTCCTCGTCGAGTTCGCCATCGCGAGGGGCTGGCACCGCACCCTCCCCATCGCGCCGCTCGCCTCGATGGCCCAGGTCACCTTCTGGTCGCTCCTGGTCTACCTCGTCTTCCGGCTGAGCGACATGGCCCTGCGGGGCTGGCTCGTCGGCGCGGTGAGGGGAACCAAGCGGGGCGGCCTGTTCGCGATCGAGATCTTCCTGTGCGGGATCGTCCCGCTCTTCCTGCTCGGCCGGAAGGCCCTCCGCGAGCGTCCGGGCACACTCTTCCTCGGCACCTTCCTCGCCGCATTCGGCATCGTCCTGAACCGGATGAACGTCGTCCTCTTCGCGATGGAGTTCAACGGCCCGATGCCATGGAGTGCGCCCAGGACCTACTTCCCGTCGATCGTCGAGTGGGGCATCTCGATCGGCCTGATCGCCGCGACGATCTTCCTCTACGGTCTGGCGGCGCGCCTGATGCCGCTTCGGCCGAAGCAAGAGGTCCGCGAGGGGCATTGAAGCCGCTGACCCCTGAGGCCTGGCTCGGAGCGCACGCGTACCTCCGGCCGGTCGGGGAATTCTGCGCCCGGGTGGATCGCGCGGCGGCCGGCCTCGAGGCGGTCCGTTCCGAGATTCCCGTCTTCGACGACTACGCCGCGCGACTTCCGGGAGGGTGTGCCGCTGCTGCGCAGCGCCAACGCCGCGATCGATCTCGATCCCGCGGGCACGATGGTCGTCTCGCTCGCCGGGAGGCTCGCCGGGGAGCCCCTCTCGGGCCGGCTCGCGGAGGAAGCCTGCGCCCTGGACGCTCACCTGCGCCGCGATGCCGATGCCCCGCGCCGCGTCGTCGACTGGCTGCTCGGCGACGACTCCTTCGCACCGGCTTCGCCCGGGCTCCTGCGGTACCTCGGGTGGACGGTCGATGGCCCGGTACCTCCGCCCGGTCGTGGAGGCCTTCGCCCATTGGCGGGACGAGGAGCGCTGGCTTCGCAACTACTGTCCCACCTGCGGATCGGCGCCGGCCATGGCGCAGCTCGTCGGCGTGGACACCGGGCGAATGCGGTTTCTGTCGTGCGGCTGCTGCGGCACACGCTGGCAGTACACGCGGACCGGATGCCCCTTCTGCCAGAGCGACTCCCAGCGGCTCGCCAGCGTGGCCGTCGAAGGGGAAGCGGGACTGCGCATCGACTACTGCGAGTCCTGCAGGGGCTATCTCAAGACGTACGACGGGCAGGGAAACGAAGCGATCCTGCTATCGGACTGGACGTCGCTCCACCTCGATGTGGTCGCTCACGACCGGGGGTTGAAGCGGCTGGCCGCGTCGCTGTACGAAATCAACTCCTTGCTGCATCCGTAGGCGCGGCCGCCCGGGCGAGGATTTCTTCGCCGACGTCGAACGCGGAGGGGCGGACCTCGGTCATGCCGGTCTCGTCCCAGATGCCCATCGTGCGCAGCGGCGGCCGGTAGATGTGGAGCGAGACGGCGCGGGCGCTCCTCGGCAGCAGGCGGTGCAGGGCCGTCGGCCCGATGTCGCAGACGTCGCCCTCGGGCCGCAAGCGGTCGTCGGCGAGCTCGGGCACACGGCCCGGCGTGACGAAGCGTTCCTCGGCCAGCGTGCCCGAGAGGACGACCATGCCGCCCATCGCGCCGCGGTGATCGTGGATCGGCGTGATCTGGCCCGACTGCCACGCGATCAGCATGACTTCCCAGTCGTCGAAGAGCAGGATCGGGTGTCGCATGTAGCGCTGGCCCGAGAACACGACCCGATCGAGGTAGCGCTCCGCTTCCCGCCCGAGCCTCGAGGCCATGCTGCCCGGCGTGGCGCGCTCGGGGGCGCGCGAGGCTTCCAGCAGGGCCTCGCGGATACAGTCCGCGAAGGTCATTAGCCCGGATTCTACCGAATTGCGCCGCCCGCCGTGCTACATTGCGCCGCCGTGAAAATCGCCATCGTCCCCGGCGACGGGATCGGGGTGGACGTCACGAAAGAAGCCGTCAAGGTGCTCGAAGCGGTCGAGCGCCGGCGGCCTTTCTCCTTCGAGCCGGTCCATTTCCCCTGGGGCGCCGACCACTATCTGAAAACGGGAGAGACCGTTCCGGCCGGCGCTTTCGAAGACTTCTCCCGCAACTACGCGGCCATCTTCATGGGCGCCTTCGGCGACCCCCGCGTGCCCGACATGAAGCATGCCGCGGACATCCTCCTGGGCGCCCGGTTCCAGCTCGACCTGTACGTCAACTACCGGCCCGTCCGCTGCCTCGACGACCGGCTCTGCCCCCTGAAGGGCTTTTCTGCCGCGGATGTCGACTTCGTCATCTTTCGGGAGAACACCGAGGGCTCCTATGTCGGCTCGGGAGGCAACTTCAAGAAGGGGACCGCCGACGAGGTCGCCGTCCAGGAGGACATCTCGACCCGCAAAGGGGTCGAGCGCATCATCCGCCACGCCTTCGAGTTCGCCAGCAAACGCGGCAAGAAGCGCGTCGTCATGTCCGACAAATCGAACGCGATGCGGTTCGTCGGGGATCTCTGGCAGCGGACCTTCGCGGAGGTCGCCCGGGAGTTTCCGGGCATCGAGGCGTCCCACCTCTTCATCGACGCGCTCTGCATGCAGATGGTGAAAGACCCCCGCCAGTTCGAAGTGATCGTGACCAACAACATGTTTGGAGACATTTCGACGGATCTCGGCGCCGCGTTGCAGGGGGGCCTGGGCATGGCCGCCTCCGGCAATCTCCACCCCGGCCGCGTCTCCATGTTCGAGCCCGTGCACGGCTCGGCGCCCAAGTACGCGGGCACGGGCAAGGCCAACCCCTTCGGGGCGATCCTGACGGCCGCCCTGATGCTGGAGCACCTGGGCAATCCCGGCGCAGGCGGCTGCCGTCGAACAGGCCGTCCGCCAGTGCGTCGTCGCCAGGCAGGGCACGCACGACATCGGCGGCTCCCAGTCCGACGTCTCAGGCCGGCGACGCCGTCGTGGAGCGCCTGGACTTCTGAGGCCCCGGGCTCTGGTAGAATTGCGGCGTACAGGAGGCTAAGAGATGAACACTCTGAATCGTCGGCTGCTGCTCGGCCTGGCTCTCGCCCTTGCCCTGGTTGCCTTCCCGGCCCTGGCGGACAAGAAGTTCATCGACTCGGATGACGCCAAGGAGAAGGACGAGCCCCAGAGTTTCCTGCCCGACTACGACAAGCTGGTCAAGGGCAAGGATGCCGACTGGGTCTACTTCCCGGAGGGCTCCCTGTCCAAGTACAAGACGGTGACGGTCAAGGACTTCGACCACACGGGCCACGGCGTCGACAGCAAGGACGCGGCCCGGTCTGGCCGCGACTACATGGAGCAGTGGCTCGAGAAGCAGGGTTTCAAGGTGGTCAAGTCCGGCGGCGAGCTGGTCGTCGACGGAAACGTCTTCAACGCCTGGGAGCCTCGCGGCGCGGCCCGCTATTGGGGAGGCTGGGCGGCCAATCCGGGAGTCGGCCTGGAGCTGCTCATGAAGGACTCCAAGGGCAAGGTCGTCGGCGAGATCCGGCAGAAGGCGAAGGGCTCGACGATCCACGACGCCGTCGAGAACGGCCTCGAGGACTGCGCCAAGGCGATTGCAAAGGGACGCTGACGTCACCCGAGAAGAGCGACACATTCCAGACCCGACCCAGGCCGTAACTCTCCCCGACGCGGGGCTGACCGAGCTTTTCGGCGTCGCCGACGAGAACCTCCGGGCCATCGAGGAGGCCTTCGGCGTCAAGCTCGCCGCCCGGGGCAGCGAGGTCTCGGTCGTGGGGCAGGGCGTCGCCGAGGATCGTGTCCGGCGCCTGCTCGCGTCGTTCTCGGAGCTGCTGGCGGTCGGGTACCCGCTCAAGTCGAGCGACGTGATGACGGCAATCCGCGTCGCCCGGGAAGACCCGGAGACCTCGCTCGTCGAGTTCTTCCTGGAGAGCCCCTTCGGCCCGACGCTCAAGTCCGTCGTGGCGGCCCGCAACATCAAGCAGAAGCTCTACGTCCAGACGATCGATCACCACGACCTGGTCTTTGCCATCGGGCCGGCGGGGACGGGAAAGACGTACCTGGCCGTGGCCATGGCTGCCGCGGCCCTGCTCGAAAAGAAGGTCAAGCGCATCGTCCTCGCCCGGCCCGCCGTCGAAGCGGGCGAGCGGCTGGGCTTCCTGCCAGGCGACATGGTCGAGAAGATCAATCCCTACCTGCGCCCGCTCTATGACGCCCTCTACGACATCCTGGGCTACGAAAAGACCGCGAAGCTGCTGGAGCGGGGAGTCATCGAGGTCGCGCCGATCGCCTTCATGCGCGGGCGGACGTTGAACGACGCCTTCATCATCCTCGATGAGGCGCAGAACACCACCTCCGAGCAGATGCGGATGTTCCTGACGCGCATAGGCTTCGGATCGAAGGCCGTGGTGACCGGCGACGTCACCCAGGTGGACCTTCCTCAGGGCAAGACCTCGGGCCTGCGCGAGGCGCAGCAGCTGCTCTCGCGGATCACCGGGATCCGTTTCGTGCTGTTCGACGAGCGCGATGTCGTCCGGCATCCGCTCGTGCAATCGATCATCACGGCGTACGACGTTCTCGACCGCGAGCGCGAGGCAAACACGGCAAACACTTCGCGCTCCTTCAACGGGCGCTAGAACCCGGCGCGCTCGCCGTTCGGAAGTGTGGCGATGAACGTGGACGTGGAATCCCGGGCCTCGGGATCGCTTCCGGCATCCGGCGTTCGCCGGTTGATCAGCCGTGTTCGGCGGTCATTACCGAAGGAGTCCAAAGTCCGAAGTCCAAAGTCCAAAGTCGAGTTGTCGGTCCTGTTCTGCGGGGACGCGCGGATGCGGCGACTGAACCGCGCCTATCGAAGGCAGGACAAGACGACCGATGTCCTGGCCTTCCCGGCGGGGGAGGGAGCGCTTCTGGGCGATATCGTCGTCTCGGTGCCGTACGCGGCGCGGCAGGCGCGCCGACGGGGACAGCCGCGGTCAAGGGAGATCGAACGGCTGCTGCTCCACGGGTACCTCCACCTGCTGGGTTACGACCACGAGACCGACGCCGGCGAAATGGATGCACTCGAGGCGGCTTTGCGCAAGCGCCTCGGGCTCGCTGACAAGCCATGATCCCGCTTATCGGCTCGGCGATCTGCTACGCCGCATTCCTCGTCTTCGAGACCTTTGCGCTCGCGCTCGAGAGGCTCTCCCCGATCAAGCTGCGCGGCCTGCTCGAGGAACATCCCGAGAGGGCGCGGATTCTCTCGGGCCCGGGCGAAGCCGAAATCGTGCGGACGACCACGAAGGTGCTCGTGCAGGTGCTGCTCGTGCTCGGTCTGATCTCGCTCGTGGCGGCGACGGCGTCCTTCGCCATCCACCCCGCCTGGGCGTGGGGAGGCGCCGTCTTCCTGGCCGGCTGGCTCCTGACCGAGGTTCTCCTGCTGTCCCGAGGAGCCGACGCGGACCCCGAGAAGATCGTCGCGCGGCTCTTGCCGGTCGTCGAGGCGGCCTCGTGGTTGCTCCTGCCGGTGGCCATCCCTGCGCGGCGGATCTTCGAGCGGCGCGCGCGCGTCATGGCGGGCACGCGGCCTCCCGAAGCGACGGAGCAGGAAGTGCAGGCCTTCATCGAGGTCGGGCGCGAGGAGGGCATTCTCGAGAAGGAGGAGGAGAAGCTGCTCCTCTCGATCGTGGACTTCGGCGACACCCGTGTCCGCGAGGTGATGACGCCGCGGACCGACATCGCCTGGATCGACGTGGCTTCGACGCTCACGGCCCTCGCGGATTTCTTCGTGTCGTCCAAGTACTCTCGCGTTCCCGTCGTTCGCGGCTCGATCGACACGGTGGTCGGCATCGCGCACGTCAAGGACGTGCTCGCAGCGTTGCGCTCGGGCACGGCACGGCCGATCCAGGAGCTCGCGCGCGAGGCCTACTTCGTGCCGGAGACCAAGAAGGTGGCGGAGCTGCTGCGCGACTTCCAGAGGCGGCGGCTCTGGATGGCCATCGTCGTGGACGAGTACGGAGGCGTGTCCGGGCTGGCCACGATGGAGGACCTGCTGGAGGAGATCGTCGGGGAGATCCGCGACGAGCACGAGGATGAGCGCGAGGGCGTGACCCCCGCGGGCCCGGCCTCCTGGTCCGTTTCGGCCAGGGAGAATGTCGCGCGCGTCGCCGAGCTCTTCGGCCACGGGCCCGAGGAAGAGGAGTTCACGACTCTCGGCGGCTTCCTTCAGGCCCGCCTCGGCCGCATCCCGAAAGCCGGAGAGACGCATCAGGAGTCGGGACTGCTCTTCACCGTCGAGGAAGCCGATCGGCGCCGGGTTCACCGCGTCAAGGTCGAAGCGGCTCCGCCCACCTCGGTCGGAGAGTCCAAAGTCCAAAGTCCAAAGTCCAAAGTCGACGAAACCGCCCGATGACCTTCCGGGCGGGGACGGTGGCGGTGGTGGGGCGGCCCAACGCGGGAAAGTCCACCCTCGTCAATCGGATGGTCGGCGAGAAAGTGGCGATCGTCTCGGACAAGCCGCAGACGACGCGCAAGCGCATTCTCGGGGTCGCCCGCCGGCCGGGAGTGGAGCTCGCGCTCGTCGACACGCCCGGCATCCATCGCCCCGAGCACCGGATGAACGCGGCCATGGTCCGCGACGCGACGGATGCCCTCGAGCACGCCGACCTCGTTCTGTTCGTCGTGGACGCCGCGGCCCGGCCCGGCAGCGGCGAGGACTTCATCGTCTCGCTGCTGGCTCGCGCGGGCACGCCGGCCATTCTGGCCCTCAACAAGATCGACCTCCTCCCGAAAGCGAAGCTGCTGCCTCTGATGGCCGCTTTCGGCGAGAAGCACGCATTTCGCGAGGTCGTTCCGGTCTCGGCGAAGACGGGAGACGGCGTCGAACGCCTCGTGGAGCTCCTGGCGGGCAACGTGCCCGAGGGCGCGGCGGCCTACCCCGAGGACTTCCTGACGGCGACGCCGGAGTCGGAGTGGATCGGCGAGGTCATCCGGGAGAAGCTCCTCGAGCGAACCCGCGAGGAGCTGCCGTTCGTTTCGGCCGTGGTCGTCGAAGGGGTGCGCGAGGATCCCGAGAAGAACCTTTCGGTGGTGACGGCTTCGATCGTCGTCGAGCGCGAGGGGCAGAAGGGCATCGTGGTGGGCAAGGGCGGCTCCATGATCCGCGACATCGGCTCGGCCGCCCGCGAGGAGCTCGAGGCCGAGTCCGGCCGCCGCTACTTCCTCGAGCTCACCGTTCGCGTCCGCACCGACTGGCGCGACGACGAGCAATTCCTCTCCCGCATCATCGAGCCCCCGTCGAGCAGCCGCCGCTAGGCTCGTAAGCCGGGCCTTCGGGGTCCTGGCGGGTGCGACCCCGTCGGTGCGCTCTTGCGCAGCGACGGGGGCCTCCGCCCCCGCCACCCCTGCGGCCCTCGCTCTGCGGCTCGAGAGGCAAGCTGAGAGCCCCGACGCGGAGGGGTCCCCGCGGGGACCGTCGAAACCGCGTTGGTCTGCAACGGCCGGAGGGGACAGGCGAGAGACTCTCCCTTGCAGCGGTTTCGTTCGAGCGGCGCCCATGGATGGTTTCCCTCTAGGACTCCTGTGGGCGCCGCGTGTCCCCGCGGGGACCCCTCCGTGGCGGGGCGGCTTGAGCCGCCTTCTTGGCCTATAACCCGCGGACGGCGCGGCGGAGGCGTTCGGAGAGGTCGCCCAGGGAGTCGGCGAGGGATTCGCGGAGGCGGTCGACCTCCTGGGGCACGGCCTGCTCGGAGGCGCTGCGGCGGTTCTCGGCCTCGAGCAGCGGGGCGATCTGCGCCCGGATGTCTTCGGCCTCGCGCCTGCCCTGAGAGAGCTTTTCGGCGATCGCTCCCTGGAGCGATTCGATCTGCGACCGGATGTCGTCGGCCTCGCGGCCGGTCTGGCTGGTCTGTTCAGTGAGGGTCTGTTCGAGGGTGCCGACACGGGCCGCCAGCGCCGCCACGGTCATCGCGAAATCCTGCGTTTGCGTCGCGAAGCCGTCGAGCAGCTGGTGCAGCTTCTCACCCCGCTCGGCGAGGTTGCGCAGGGCCATCGAAACATCGTCTTCGGAGCTGCGCTGGCGCTTGAGCTCCATGCCAATTCGGTCTTCCAGCGTCTGGAGCCTGGCCGCCGAGGCTGGCGCCTCTCTTCGGCTCCTTCGACGCGGCCTCGAGCTTTGCCAGGCGGCCGCCCAGAGCCGTCTGCTCCTCGGTCAGCTTGCGGGAGATCTCCTTCGACTGGCCTTCGACCTCTTCGAGGCGGCCCTTGCCTCCGGTCAGAAGCGAGAGCGCTTCCTCGAGGCGACTTTCGAGCTGGTGGATCTTGTCTTCGAGCCCGGAAACCAGGGCGGCTGGCGGCTGGGCGGTGAACACCACCGGGATCTCCGTCGTTTCGCCGGTGTTCTGATGGATCGCCGAGGGCGATGTGGCTTCCGGGGACGCCGGAATGGGAGCGACCGGCATTTCGAGGCGCACCGTCTCGCTCGGAGAGGGCCCGGGCGGAAGCGGGGCGGGTGGTTGCACGGCCGTCCCGCCCATCTCGGTCAGCGGGCCAACCGCCATTTCGATCTCTTCGTCGAGCCTTCCGAGCTCCGCCGCTTCGAAGGGCGGCTCATCGGCAGCCGGCGGAACCAGCGACATCCGCGGCCGCGCCGGCGCCATCGGCGGCTGCGAGCGGTTCAACATCGATTCCTTCCAGGACAGCAGGTCGTCCTGGTCCTTGCGCGCCGCCGCGGCCGTGTCCTCGGGCTTACGGCCCTGGAGCCGGCGCAGCAGGTCCACGAAGGTCAGCTTCGAGATGAGCTTGAAGGTTTCCGTGACGCCGCGCCCCGCGCTGGCGACCGCCTCGACGAACGGATACGAGGAGAGGCCGAGCGCTTCCTGGAGAGCGTCGATCGAGAGGATGTCCGGCAGATCCCGCTTGTTGTACTGGACGACGACCGGGATTCCCTCGAAGGACACGGCGTTGGATTTCAGGTTCTCCTTGAGGTTCTGCCAGCTCTCCAGGTTCTTCGGCAGGTTCGACCATTGCGAGTCCGCCACGAACACGATCCCGTCCGCGCCCCGCAGGACGACGCGCCGCGTCTCGTTGAAGGCGGTTTGTCCGGGGACCGTCGCCAGCTGGAACCGGATCTTGTATCCCTTGATGTCGCCGAGCTCGACCGGGAGAAGGTCGAAATAGATGGTTCGATCCGTTTGTGTCGCCAGGTTGAGCAGTTTTCCGACCGTCTGGGGATCGAGACGGTCGTGGAGAAGGTGCAGGTTGGTGGTTTTGCCGCCCAGGCCGGGACCGTAATAGACGATCTTGGCGGTCAGCTCCCGCGTGGCGGCGTTGTAGACAACCATAAGGTCTTGGCTCTGGGCTTGGTATTGTAACGCCGTTTGGCCCGGCCTGGACCGGTTTTGAGGCCTCTCCTTGACGGAAAAGGGGGCAGACCGTAGACTCCCGCGGGGTTTTGGAGCGCCCGCATCGCGGGCGGAAACTCGACGGAAGCTGGAAGGCGGGGGCGGGACCGGGCATATGACCGAGGGGCTCGTCAAAAAGACCCGGATCCTGGACGCCGAGCGAATCGGGCGCATGGTCGACCGCATGGCCCACGAAATCGCCGAGCGCCAGAAGGACCTCCCCGACCTGGCTTTCATCGGCATCCGGACCCGGGGTGTCCCGCTGGCAACGCGCCTGGCGTCTCGGTTGCGCGAGCTCGTGACGCAGCCATTCCCGGTCGGCACGCTCGATATCACGCTCTACCGTGACGATCTCTCGCTGGTGGCCCCGCAGCCCGTCCTGAAGAAAACCGAGATCGACTTCGACGTCAAAGACCGGGCGATCATCCTGTGCGACGACGTGCTGTACACGGGCAGAACGATCCGGGCCGCCCTCGACGGCGTCATCGACCTCGGGCGGCCGCGCGCGCTGCGCCTGGCCGTGCTGATCGACCGGGGGCATCGCGAGTTTCCGATCGAAGCGAACTACGTCGGAAAGAGCGTGCCGACGGCCGGCCGCGAGGTCATCAAGGTCATGTTCCAGGAGACCGACGGCGCCGACGAAGTCTGGATCCTGGAGAAGCCGCAGGGATGACACCCCGGGCGGTCCGGTCGCGCGCATGACCGCCGCCGCGCTTCGTTCGAAGGATCTCCTCGGCATCGAGTTGCTGGCGGCCGACGAGATCGCGCTCCTGCTCGATACGGCCGAGTCGATGCGCTCGATCGGCGAGAGGCAGATCAAGAAAGTCCCGGCTCTGCGCGGGCGCATGGTCGTCAACCTCTTCTTCGAAGCGTCGACGCGCACGCGCTTCTCCTTCGAGACGGCGGAGAAGTGGCTCTCGGCCGATTCGCTGAATTTCGCGGCCAAGGGAAGCTCTGTCGAGAAGGGCGAGACCCTCCTCGACACGGCGCGCAACCTCGAGGCGATGTCGCCGGACTTGATCGTCATCCGGCACCAGACGCCGGGCGTGCCGCACTTCCTGGCCCGCAACCTGAAGGCCGGCGTCGTCAACGCGGGCGACGGAGCGCACGAGCACCCGACGCAGGCCCTGCTCGATGCCCTGACGATCCGCCGCCGGCTCGGCCGCCTGGCGGGCCTGCGGGTGGCGATCACCGGCGACCTGGCCCACTCCCGCGTCGTGCGCTCGAACATCTGGCTCCTGACGAAGATGGGGGCGCAAGTCGTGGTCTGCGCGCCGCCCACGCTGATGCCGCCGCGGATCTCGGAGATGGGGGTACAGGCGACGACGGACTTCGATGCGGCGCTCGAAGGCGCCGACGTCGTCATGATGCTGCGCATGCAGCTCGAACGATCGGGCACCTCGCTCTTTCCGTCCGCGCGCGAATACTTCAAGCGCTACGGGCTGACGGCGGCGCGCCTGGCGCGGGCGAAGCCCGAGGCGATCGTGATGCACCCGGGGCCGATGAATCGCGGCGTCGAGATCGCTTCGGACGTGGCCGATTCGCCGCGCTCGGTCATCCTCGAGCAGGTCTCCAACGGTGTCGCCGTGCGCATGGCGGTGCTGTACCTGCTCGCCACGGGCCACGCCTGGGAAGGGGAGAAGGACTCGTGAGCCGCGCGCTGCTCGTTCGCGGCGGTCGCCTCGTCGACCCGGCGGCAGGGATCGACCGGGACCTCGACGTCCTGTTGATCGGCGGCACGGTGGCCGAGGTCGGCCCGAAGCCTGCCGGTTCACGGACGCGGAAGTCCTGGACGCGAAAGGGCTTTTCGTCCTGCCCGGCTTCATCGACCTGCACGCGCACCTGCGGGAGCCCGGCCGCGAGTACGCCGAGACGATCGCGACAGGCCTGAAGGCAGCGGCGGCGGGCGGTTTCACCGCCGTCTGCGCGATGCCGAACACGGACCCGGTGGCCGACAACCGGCCCGTCCTCGAGTTCGTCGCGTCCAAAGGGCGCGGCGTCGCCGGCACGCGGCTCTATCCGATCGGCGCCATCACGCAGGGACAGAAGGGCGAGGAGCTGGCCGAGTTCGGCGAGATGCAGGTCGCCGGCGCCGTCGCTCTCTCCGACGACGGCAAGTGGCTCGCCAACGGCTCGCTCCTGCGGCGCGCCTTCGAGCACGCGAGCCTCTTCGGGCTGCCGATCGTGCAACATGCGGAAGACCCGACGCTCTCCGCGCGGCGCGCCCATGCACGAGGGCGCCGTCTCGACGCGCCTGCGGCTGCCGGCCCAGCCGGCGATCGCCGAGACGGCGGCGGTGGCGCGCGACCTGCTCGTCGCGGAGCTCGCGGGCGGGCGGCTGCACGTGGCCCACCTGTCCGTGGGACGCTCGCTCGAGCTCGTCCGGCTGGCCAGGGCCCGCGGGCTCGCCGTGACCTGCGAGGTCGCGCCGCACCACCTCGTGCTGACCGACGAGGAGGTCTCGCGCTCCGGCTTCTCGACCAACTCGAAGATGAATCCGCCGCTGCGCGAGCGCTCGGACACGCGAGGCCCTCGCCGCGGGTCTCGGCCGACGGCTCGGTCGATGCCATCGCCACCGACCACGCGCCGCACCACGAGGACGAGAAGTCGGTGGACTTCGACACGGCGCCGTTCGGGGTCGTCGGCCTCGAGACAGCCGCTTCGGTCGTCTACGACCGGCTGGTCGTCCCGGGCAAGCTCTCCCTGACTCGCGGTTTGCGGCGCTCTTCTCGGCCGGCCCGGCGAAGGCTTCCGGCTTCCCGGCGGCACTCTTTCCGCCGGTTCGCCGGCCGACGTCACCCTGTTCGACCCGAAGAAGACCTGGACGGTCGACCCGGCCCGGTTCCTCTCGCTGTCGAGGAACACGCCGTTTGCGGGCTGGAAGCTGACCGGGGCGCCGGTTGCCACGATCGTTGCCGGCGTCGTCGTCTGGCGGCGGGAAGGGTAGCTCGTGCCGGAGGGGGGGGCCAAAGTCCAAAGTCCAGGGTCCAAAGTCGGGATGCTGGTTGCAGGCTGGCTGATTCTCGTTGCAGCGGGTGGGGTCCCCCGAATGAGTCGTGGCGAGGCCCCCCGCCCGGAAGCCATCCCGGCGCGGGCGGCGTTTGAGAAGGCCTGCAAGACCGAGGAGAGAGACGGCGTTCGGTGGGTCTTCCGCGATGAGGCAGCGAAGCCGCCGCCGACCGCTGGATGCCGATCCTCAAACGTTGGCTCGGCCGCGGCCGCAAGGCGGCGCTGACCGTCACCCTGTTCCCGGATGCAGCCGCCAAGGCGAAGTGTGCGGGCTCGTCGCGGCCTGCCGACCTCACTCAAGACGGCGCGGCCTTCCAGGTCGACATCGACGCCTCCGCGCCCGGCGAGCCCGACCTGGTGCTCCCCGGTGCTGGCGGCGGCTGCCCTGGCGGCTGAGAATCCGGCGCTCTCCAAGCGGCCCCTCCTGCTAGCGGCTGCCGGAGCGCTGGCCGCGGGCCGCTGGTGGGGGCGGGAGGTCGTCAGCTTCGGCGCCTTTGCAAAGGGGGCGGATGTCGAGCCCTCCGTTGCCGATGTCGTCGCGAGCGCGCCCGAGGCTGCTCCCAGTGCTGGACGTCGGGACCGCGGCCTCGTGGCTCGGGGCCGGCGCCCGCATCGACGGCGAGTCCGTGATGAGAAAAAGCTCCTCGCGGGGCCCGAGGCCGTGCTCACCGCGGCGCTCGAGCGTTGGAAGACGAGCGCCGGCCGCCAGGCCGTCTCCCCGCCGCCCCGTCGCGAGCTGCCCGGAGGCTTCCTGCGCGGCGTGTCCTACCCGATGGCGAACTCGATCGACGACGGCTACGTCTCCAGCCGCTCCGGGGAGACGCTGCGAAGGCTCGCCGCGCTGTCCGTCAATTCGGTCGCCATCATCCCGTTCGGGTTTGGCCGCGACCCTCATTCCCCCGAGATCGGCTTCATCCGCCGTGAACCGCGGGGTGAGACGGACGAGGGCACGGTCCATGCCGTCGCCGACGCCCGCGCTGTCGGGATGACGGCGATGGTCAAGCCGCAGGTCTGGCTCGGGCGCGGTGTGTTCGTCGGAACGATCGGTATGAAGAACGAAGAGGATTGGGCGCGCTGGTTCGACGCCTACCGCCGGTTCATCGTGCACCATGCCGTCGTGGCGCAAGCGGCCGGCGCCGCCCTCTTCTGCGTCGGCACGGAGCTCTCCGGAACCGAGCTGCGCGCGAAAGAATGGCAGCGCACGATTGCCGCGGTGCGCCTGGCAACCGGCGCGCCGCTGACATACGCCGTGAACCGGGCCGCCAACGCTTCGAACGTCACGTTCTGGGACGCCCTGGACGCCGTGGGGGTCGACTTCTACGACCCCCTGTCGAAGGAGCCGAAGGTCAAAGACTCGGCGCTCGAGGGGGGGGTCCGAGCCGCCGTGAAACCTCTGCTGGCGGTTGTCGAACGCGTGAAGAAACCGGTGATCTTCACGGAGGCGGGGTATCCCCCGGTGCGCGGGGCCTGGATCACGCCCCGCGACGACAGCTCCGGACGGCCGCGATCGCCGGAGGATGCCGCCCGTTCCATTCTGGCTGTCTTTCGCGCGCTCGACTCGGAGAAATGGTGGAAGGGCGTCTACTGGTGGAAGGCCTCCTCGGACGGACGGCCGGCGCAGCCCGACGACAGCGGCGCCAACCTGCTGGGTACGCCTTCGGAGAAAGCCGTCGCGGACGGATTCGCCCGAATGGCCAGGAGATGAGAGCCTCGCTCGTTGACGTCGCCGTCGCCGCTGCGCGCGCAGGTGGAGACGTTCTCATGGCGAATTGGCGCCGCTTGCCACAGGGATCCGTGTCCGAAAAGCAAAAGAACGACTTCGTGACGCACGCCGACCGGGAGAGCGAGGGGCGAATCGTCGAGCGCATCCGCGAGACGTTTCCCCTGGACCGGTTCCTCGCCGAAGAAGGCGGCGCGCACGGCGGCGGCGAGGCTTTGGAGGGCCGAACGTGGATCATCGATCCCCTGGACGGCACTTCCAACTTCATCGCCGGGTTTCCCTTCTGGTGCGTTTCGATTGCGGCACGGGAGAACGGGCGGCTCGTCGCTGGCGCGGTCTGGGATCCCCTCCGCGGCGAGATGTACGCCGCCGAACGGGGAGCCGGCGCGTTTCGAAACGGCGAGCGCCTGGCGGTGGGATCGGCTTCGGGCGTCGAGGGCGCCTTTCTCGCGACGGGCTTTCCCTTTCGATCGCGGGAGCGCATCGATCTCTACCTGTCTCTTTTCCGGGCCGTTTTCCTGGAAGCCCGCGCCATACGGCGCGCCGGCTCGGCGGCCCTCGATCTTGCCTGCGTGGCGTCCGGCGTTTTCGACGGGTTCTTCGAGTTTCGCCTCGCGCCCTGGGACATTGCAGCCGGGGCGATCCTGATCGAGGAGGCCGGCGGCGAGCTGACCGACTTCGACGGCGGTCAGCGCTACTGGGAGCGGGGCAACATCGTGGCCGGCGCTCCGCCGGTAGCCGCCGGCCTGCGGTCCATTGCCTCCCGAATTCTCAACGAGGGCGAGATCTAACGCCCGGGGTTTTCTCGGATCTCGAGGAATTGGGTGTCGAAGGAAACGACCTTCCAGCCCGAAGGCATCTTGCGGATGGAGGCCGCCTGCTTGAACGAAGCGGTCATGGCGGCGTTGGCGGCCGCGATTCCACCCAGCGGATCGAACCCGATCGCCTGGTTCGCCTGAACCAGGATCTCGCCGTCCCGAGCCTCGGTCGTGCTGAGAATCGTGTAGGTCGTCGCGCGGACCACTCCGATCGTGCCAGCTGGGACCAGGCCCGCTAGCGGTTTGTTCGCCAGCGCCCGCGCCGGGGCATCCCCGCTCGCAAACCGCAAGGCTTCCGGGTTGTTGCTCCAGGCCCAGGCGTCGGCGAACTTCTTGTAGGCGTCGAGGGGGCCGGGCATCGTCGCCTCGTGGTAGGCGAGGTAGCCGGCGACGGCCAGCACCAGCAGGACGAGCAGCTTTTTCATCGGAGCCCGTCTGGACGGGAGCGTTCGGGCATCGGGCGTAAGCCTATATCTTCATGGCATGACAGTTCGGAGGCGGCGCGTCGTGGTCATCGGGGCGGGAGCCGCCGGCACGATGGCCGCGGTCTTTGCGGCGGAGAACGGCGCCGAGACGCTGCTTCTCGAGCGGACGCCCGACGGGGGCCGCAAGATCCTGATCAGCGGCGGCGGGCGCTGCAACATCCTTCCGGCGCGCGTCGACCTGTCCCGGTTCGTCACCGACTCGTCGCCCAACACGCTGCGCAACATGGTCCGTTCCTGGCCGCTTGCCGAGCAGGTCGCGTTCTTCACGCGCGAGCTCGGGCTCGAGTTGGTCGAGGAGGAAGAGACGGGCAAGCTCTTCCCGGCGTCGAACCGGGCTCGCGACGTGCGCGACGGTCTGCTCGCCCTCGCCCGCAGGCGTGGCGCCGAAGTCCTGACGAACACGCTCGTGACCGGTTTTCGCCCGGCGGGAGGCCGCTGGTCGGTCGAGCGGGAAGGGGCTGCGCCGCTCGAGGCCGATGCCATCGTCGTCGCCACGGGAGGTCTCTCGGTCCCCCGGTCGGGAAGCGACGGGCTCGGTCTCACGATTCTCCGGAAGCTCGGTCACACCGTGCTGGAGACCTACCCGGCGCTCACACCCCTGACCGGGGCGCCCCCGGCTTTCTCCGCGTTGGCCGGCCTGTCGCTGTCTGTTTCGATCGAGGCGCAGAGCCCCGCGCGGAGCGCCGCTTCGACCGGCGGGTTTCTCTTCACGCACCGCGGCTACAGCGGTCCGTCGGTCCTCGACATCTCGCACGTCGCCGTCCGATCGCTCGGGGCCGGCGCACCGGCGCGCCTGGCCGTGCGATGGACCAGCGAGGACGAGGACGCGTGGCACGGGGCCCTGCGCGCCGGCGGCTCCCGGACGGTTGCCGGAGTGCTGCGCCGGAGAAAGCTGCCGGACCGGCTGGCCGCGGCGCTGTGCGCCTCGGCCGGCGTCGACCCGGCGCTTTCCCTTTCGCGGCTCCCGAGGGCCGATCGGCTCCGGCTCGTCGAGACGCTCGTTCGGGGGGAACTTCCCTGGGCCGGCCACGAGGGGTATGCGAAGGCCGAGGTCACGGGAGGCGGCGTGAGCCTGGCCGAAATCCACCCCCAGACGATGGAGAGCCGCAAGCTGCCGGGGCTCTTTCTCTGCGGCGAGGCGCTCGACGCCTTCGGGCCGATCGGCGGCTACAACTTTCTCTGGGCCTGGTCGACTGGCCGCGCGGCCGGAATCGGGGCGGCGACGGCGACCCCGGCTTGATCTACCGCGGCCAGAGCCAGCCGAAGGTGCCGGCGGTCAAGAGCGCGTAGATCAATCCGTCCACCGTCGACTTGATCGTCGTGCTCCAGGCGCGCCGATACCAGATCGACATCGGCCAGAGTGCTCCCGCATAACCGAGGAACGCGGCGGTTCCCGCGAACCGGAAGACGTGGAGGTACGGCGCCCCGACGGGCAACGCGCGGCTCGCGACGTACGCGGCGCAGAAGCCCATGGCCACGACGTAAAGAAACCACAGTGCGAGGTTCCTCCCCATCGCCATCTGTCCGCTGGGCATCACCGTGAACATCATCACCGGGCCCTTCTTCATCTTCTCCAGGAACGCCGGCGAGCGCAGGTCCTCGCGGGTCTCGGGGCGAGGCATCATGTAGTCGCCGGGCGGAATGGAGAGGGTGCGGAGCGTGTCCATCGCCCTGTCCTCGTTCGGCACCCGGAGATAGTCGCTCTTGTGCCAGGGCGAGGCCATGTGGATGACGGAGCTCGCGACGAAAACGATCACGGCGGACAGAAGGATGGGGAGCCAGAGCGCTGTGAGACCTGTCATGGCGCCTCCTTGTTGGGACGGATTTCATCACACGTGCGGATGCGCCTGCCCTTCAGGCAACCCAGAGATCGTTGACGAAGCGCACGATGAGATAGGACTGAAGGAGTGCGGACGCAAGCAAGAGGCAGCGCCAGACGACGGGCCGCCGCAACGCAGTCGGAAGGGCTTCGAAGACGGGGAACAGAACGAGAGCGTATCGGCCGCTCGAGGCCAGGGATCCGCTGGCGGCGATGAGGGCGATACCGGACCCCGTGTAGCAGGAGTCGCTGAGCTTGCGTGACCGGAAGCTGGAGACGACGGTGGCCAGCAGCAGAAGGACCACCAGCAGGTCGAGGAGCGGGCCCAGGTGGAGCGGTCCGCGCTCCAGAATCTTCCCCGGAATCTCTTCCAGTGATCTTTGTATTCCGGACAAGCCGGGCCGGCGCCCCCACCCGCGCTGCTGGGCGTGGAGAAACACGAAGGGATCGGAAAACCGCAGCCCGAGCCAGGCGAAGAACCCGGCAACGCCTCCAGCCGGCGTCAGCGCTGCCAGGAGCGCAAGGGGCTGCGGCCTTCGAGGCCTTCCGGGCGATGGAGATTCGCTCGGCCACGCGAGCACCAGCAGCGCCGGAACGAGGGCGAGGGCGAAGATGCGTGTGAGCCCTGCCGCCAGACCGAGGAGCGCCACGAGGGCCCATTGGCGACGCAGAGCGAGGAGCCACACGGCCAGCACGAGGGCCAGAAAAAGCGACTCGGAATAGGGCGCCAACAGGAAGAACGCCCAGGGAAACGTGAGGAGAGCCAGGACTCGAGAGCCAGCCCCGGACGGTCCCGCGCGCGTGACCTCGAGCCGATAAAACAATCCGACGGAGACGAAGAAGAAGACGTGCGAAACGAGCAGACCTGCCCAGTAGAAGTTCAACCCGGAGAGCGAGACCAATTTCATCAGAAGCGGGTACAGGGGGAAAAAGGCGACGTTTCCGACGCCCGCCGCGGCATCCCAGTAGTAACCGCGTTCTGCAATCGAGCGATACCAACCGGCGTCAAACCGCGCGAGGGGCGGACCCTCGTCGATGACGGGGCTCGCTCCGGTTTGCAGCGGCGCCCGGAGAATCCCGTTTCCGGCGTACGCGACGATGTGTACGGCCGCCACGAATCCCAGGACCGCGATGACAGAGCGCCGGCTCAATTCAGAATGACCCCGGCGTAGCCGACGACGGAGCTCGTGTCGCCGGTCTCATCGCCGCTGTCGCGGCGGGCGACGACGGTCGCGGAGTGGATGCCCGACTCCCGCGCGGCGAAGAGGAGCGCCGTTGCGGGCAGGAAGCCGCACATCGTGATGTTTTCCGCCAGAACCGTCCGGAAGAGGCCCTCGGGGTCGACGGCCTCGATGTGCGCCAGAGCTCTGGAATCCTTGCGGCGGCCGATCTCGCGCGACTCGAAATGATTCATGTCGGAGGAGGCGAGGAGCAGGGGCGGCACGGTCTCCCCGGCCACGAGGGCCCCGAGCGCCCGCCCGACTTCGCGGCAGAGATCGATGTCGGGCACGCCGAGGCAGACCGGCACGAAGGAGATGTCCGGCCGAAGGACCTGGAGAAACGGGAGCTGCACCTCCAGAGAGTGCTCGCGGGCGTGGCAAGCAGCGTCTTCCGACAGGGAGGGCGAAAGCTCCAGGAGCCGCCGCGCGAGCCGGTGGTCGACGGGTACGTCGCCCAAGGGCGTGCGCCAGGCGTCGGAGGGGTCCACACCGGCCGGTGCGCCCCGGCCCGTGTGGTTCGGACAGAGGATCACCGCCGTCGGTGGAATGGTGATGCGCGCATAGACGGCGCCGGCGACGGGGCCCGAGTAGATGAACCCGGCGTGCGGCACGATGGCCCCGAAGACAGGCCGCGGCGTCTCGGCCGGTTGGGACAGGTGCGACCGGACATTCCGCTCGAGAGGCCCGGCCTCTCCGTCGTAGAAGCTCCCGGCGACGGCAGGCGGGCGGACGCGCATGGCGTCTGGCAGACCCTAGCGGGGCACCGGGCCCGTGGTGGGATTGACGAGCAGCGTGGCTTCGGCCTCCGTGCCGCCGAGTTGCGCCTTGATGACCGCCGCGCCCCGCGAGAGGCCGGTCGCCTGGCCCGAGCCGTCCACGGTCGCGACAGCGGTGTTGGAGGACACGAAGAAGGCGAACGCGCCCTCGATGGGGAGGCCGTCGGCGCCATAGGCCACGATTTCGAAGTGCTGGGAATCGCCCACCCGCACGATCGCGGTGGCCGGCTTGATCTCGAGCCTGCCGATCTGCCTCAGCTCGACCTTGAGCTCGGAAATCGCCTGGAGGTCTCCGATCTTTGCCGCGACCGTGACTGTGCCCGGAGCGACCGAGGAGACGACGCCGTCCTGCGAAACGGTCACGATCTTGTCGTCGGAAGAGGACCAGACGACCTTGAGGTCGACCGGCTTGTCCTTCGAGTTCTTGACGGTCAGCAGCAGGTTGAGCCTCGTTCCGACCGGCCCGATGAGATTGGCCTGCACAGGCGCGACGCTCATGACGCTGACGTCCACGACCTCGACCGGGATCTTGACCGACAGCTTCTGGTAGGTCGCCGTGACGGTCGTCGTGCCTTCCTTCTTGGCCACCAGGCGGCCCGTCGGATCCACGCTCACGATGTCGGACTTGGCCGAGGTCCAGGCGATCGGCCCGACCTCGAGGGGCTGTCCCTCCTTGTCGAGAAGGCGGCCCGTCAGCCGGCTCGACCGTTCGAGGCCGTAGATCTTGACCTTCTTCGGGGAGATGTCCATGCTGGCCGGGCGCTTGCCGCAGGCCACGAAAGCCCAGGCCAGACACACTACCGACCGGCACCCGCCAGACGTCTCATATTGCCAAGAGTATAGCTGGTATCGGGGGTTTTCTGTCAGCCGCCCATTCGGGCCAGGATTCGCCGGGCGCGCCGCTCGGCCCGATCGCGGTGGAGCACCGGATCGAACAGGCGGGGCGAAGGGATGATGGCCGCCAGGAGGGCAGCCTCCTCGCGGGTCAGGTCGCTGGCGGGCTTGCTGAAGTAGCGCCGCGAAGCGGCCTCGGCCCCGTACGTGCGCCGGCCGAACTCGATGACGCTCAAGTACAGCTCGAGGATCCGGTCCTTGCCGAGGGTCTTCTCGAGGCGCCAGGCGATGGCGAGCTCCCGGAGCTTTCGCCAGGGCGTGCGGGCAGGAAAGAGATAGAGATTCTTGGCGAGCTGCTGTGTGATCGTCGAGCCGCCGATGCGAAGCCTGCCTTTGTCGTAGTTCTTCCGGAGCGCCTCGCGCGTCGCGTCCCAGTCCACCCCGGCATGCTCCCGGAAGCGGCTGTCCTCGGCGGCAATCACGGCGCGAGGCAGCTCGGCCGAGATGGCGGACAGCGCGACCGGTGTCCACTCGAGCCGGTCGCTCGCGCCCGACCGGCGCAGCTCCTGTCTTGCGAAGCTCCATGAAGGCGGTCGTTGAGGCCAGTGAGTCTTGAGGGGGCGGACGTCGGGCAGCGTGGCGTAGAAGCACCACCGCGCCGGCAACGATCAGGCCGACAAAAACAAGAGCGAGGCGGCGCAGCATCGGCCGCGGCAGGCGCTAGGCGCGCGCCGCGGAGATGGCCCGGCGGAGCTTGCGAACGCCCTCGTCCGCCTCGTCCAGGGAGAGGTTGAGGGCGGGCCGGAAGCGCATGGCCGAGTGGCCGGAAGCGAGACCGATCATTCCGTTCTCGAGGCACGCGGACAGCGCGCGGTCGCGCATCGCCTTGTCGGGCAGGTCGAGGGCGCAGAAGAGGCCCCGGCCACGGACGTTCGTGACGACGCCCGGAAACTCCCCCTCGAGCTCCCGCAAACGCCCGACGAAGTACTCGCCCACGATCCGCGCGTTCTCGACGAGCTTCTCCTCCTCGATGATCTCGAGGTACTTCGCGCAGCGGACCATGTCCGCGAGGTTGCCGCCCCATGTCGAGTTGATCCGCGAAGATACCTTGAAGACGTTGTCCACGTCGTCGATGCGCCCGTTGGAGGCGAAACCGCAAACCTGCGTCTTCTTGCCGTAGCAGAAGAGGTCGGGCTCGACGCCGAACTGCTGCCAGGCCCACATCGAGCCGGTCAGTCCGACGCCCGTCTGGACCTCGTCGAAGATGAGCAGGAACTCGAGCTCGTCGGCGAGACGCGCGCAGGCGGCGGAGGAACTCCGGGCGGAAGTGGTTGTCGCCGCCCTCGCCCTGGATCGGCTCGATGATCAGCGCGGCGATGTCGTTCGGGTTGTCGTGTGCAGGCCTTGCGGATCTCGCCCTCGGCTTGATCCTCGAGGCCTTTCGACTTCGGCGAGCACGGCTTCGCGTCACCGGGAACCGCAGGCTCGGGGTGGTCAGGCGGGGCCACGGGAAGACCGGGAAGTATTGCGTCTTGCGCGGGTCCGCCGTGTTCGTGAGCGAGATCGCATATCCCGATGCGGCCGTGGAAGGCGTTTCGGAAATGGAGGATCTGCTTTCCCTTCTCTTCCCCGAGGCCCCGGGCGAGGTTCTTGCGGACCTTCCAGTCGAAGGCCGTCTTCAGCGCGTTCTCGACGCCGAGTGCGCCGCCCTCGACGAAGAAGAGGTGTCCCGCATGGGAGGCGGGGATGGCCAGCCGGGCAAAGGTCTCGACGAACTCGGCGTAGTCGGCCGTGTAGATGTCGCTGTTGGTCGGCTTGGTCAGGGCGGCCTGGAGCAGCCGCTCGCGCATCTCCGGGTCGGCCATCTTCGGGTGGTTGTAGCCGATCGGCATCGTCGCGAAATTCGTGAAAAAGTCGAGCAGGGGCCGGCCGCTGCGCGCGTCGAAAAGGTACGACCCGTGGCTCTGTTCCATGTCCATGACGACGTGGTACCCGTCCACGAGAATGTGGCGGGAGAGGGCATCGAGGACATCCTTGGGGGAGAGCCGGGTCGTGGTGGTCATGGGTACCTCAGGGGCGATGTTGGGCGGAACCGGCGCACTCTAACATGCGGTCTCCCGGGCCTCAAGAGACGAGCGGCAAGTGACGAGCGGCGAGAGCTTTAGTCGCAGGGGCCGACTGTCACGCGAAACCGGGCGCTCGTCCCTCGGTTACTTGGCTGCAGCCTGCTGCGAGTACGTGGCCGCGGTGGCCTGGTCCTTGCCGTGCGACTTGGCCTTGTAGAGCGCCGCGTCGGCGTCGCGCAGCAGCTCGTTCTTCTGCTGCTCGACAGATGCGGCCGGGGTGGCGGACGCGCGGATCGAGGAGACCCCGAGCGAGGCGGTGATCGTGTCCGAGAGGTTCAGGGGCGGGCTGTTGAACCCGTAGGGCCGCGAGAGGAACGTCGCCTCGCGCACCGCCCGACGGATGTTCTCGGCCGCCGCCAGCCCCTCCTCGATCGTGTAACCCGGGAGGATGAGCACGAACTCGTCGCCGCCGTAACGCGTGAGCGTAGCCCGTTCGTCGGTGATCGTGCGGCGCAGCACGTAGCCCACCTCGCGGAGGACCTGGCTTCCAGCCAGATGCCCGTGCTTGTCGTTGACGGTTTTCAGGTTGTCGAGATCGAGGAAGATGACCGCAAGATCGCCGCCATCGCGCGTGATGCGCGAGAGATCCTGGGTCAGGCGCAGGTGCAGGTAGCGCTCGTTGTAGAGGCCAGTCAATCCGTCACGCTTGGCGACTTCGTACGCGCGCCGCGCGTCGAGCAGGTTCTGGATGGAGATCGAGGCATAGTCGGCGAAGATCTCGATCAAGCGGCGGTCCTTCTCGCGGAAGCCGCCGGGCCCCAGGCGGTTGACGAGCTCGAGCACTCCGCACACGGAAGCTTCGATGCGGATGGGCACGCAGAGGAGCGACTGCGTCTTGAAGTCGCTCTTATCGTCGAAGCCGGGATAAAAGTGCGGGTCTTCGAGCACGTCATCGGTCATGTACGGCACGCCGGTGGCGTAGACGTGGCCCGCGATGCCGAGCCGTGCGCTGATGCGCTCGCCAATCCGCCGGTCGCCGGCGGCCCCGTAGGCGGCGATGAAGACGAGCTCGCTGTCGAGCCGGTCTTCTGTGTTCTTGGTCATCGGGTCGTCCAGGAGGATCGCGCCGGCTTCCGAGGGCACGAACTCGTGCGCCTTTTGGAGGATCTCCCGCAGGAAGCGGTCGGCCTCGATTTCGCCCGAGTAGGCGTAGTAGGCCTTGTGCCGTTCCAGGAAGCCTTCCAGCCTGCGGTTGTCGAGCGTAAGAACCTGCAGCGCAACCCCCCGACCGTTCAGAAGTTTACCATCTGATAACGTGTCTCCGTGATCCCCGCCCGCAAGCGCTGGGGGCAGCACTTCCTGACGAGCGCTTCAACCGCCGACCGGATCGTCGCGGCCGCGCGCGTTTCATCGGCCGACACGGTGCTCGAGGTCGGCCCCGGGGATGGGGCCCTGACACGGCCCCTTCTCGAGCGGTCCGGGCGGCTGCTTGCCATCGAGATCGACCCCCTGCGGGCCAAAGCCCTCGCCTCGGAGCTTTCCGTTGACGGGCGTGTCCGGGTCGAGCTCGGCGACGCCCTCGACAAGCCGTTTTCGGCCTGGCTGGCCGGCGCGGGCTTTCCGCCTCCCGCCGTGCTCGTGGCGAACCTTCCGTACAACGTCGCCACGCAGATCCTGACACGGGCGCTCGAAGAGCCCGAGGCGATCTCCCGGATCGTCGCGACCGTTCAACGGGAAGTGGCGAGGCGATTCGTGGCGAAGCCGGGGACGGAGCACTACGGCTACCTCTCGGTGCGCGCCGCCGCGTTTGCGACGGGACGCATCCTCTTCGACCTGCCGCCCGGAGCTTTCCGTCCGCGCCCGAAGGTCGTGTCGAGCGTCCTCGAGCTGACGCCCCGGTCGACGCCCCTCGATCCGGAGCGGCGCGGCCGCGCCCTCGAGCTCGCGTCGCTCGGGTTCCGCACTGCGCCGCAAGACGCTTCCCAACGCCCTCTCCTCCGCCGCCCCCCGCGACACTTGGGAGAAGGCGCTGGCCGAAATCGGCAAAGACGCCAGGGTCCGCGCCGAGGTGCTTTCCCTCGACGACTATCTGGCCCTCGCGGATCTCGTCCCATGAAAGTGCCAGCTCCTTTGGACTTTGGACTTTGGACTTTGGACTCCAAGTCATGAGTCTTTCAATCGAGGTCGTCCCTCTCGGCGGTTTGGGCGAGTTCGGCAAGAACGTCCTCTGGTTGAAATGCGGCGAATCGAGCGTGCTCGTGGACGTGGGTGTCTCGTTTGCCGACGAGGCGTTCCCCGGCATCGACAAGATCGCGCCGGACCTGTCTCTGCTGCGCGGCGAACGCATCGACGCCGTGCTGCTGACGCACGGGCACGAGGACCACATCGGCGCACTGCCTCTCCTGCGCGAGTGGTGCGACGCGCCGGTCTACGGCTTTCCGTTCACGCTCGCCATGGCCCGACGCCGCCTCGAGGAGGAAGAAGTCTCGACGGACCGACTGCTGATCGCCAAAGAGCGCGCCTGGAACACGGCGGGGGAGTTCTCTTTTGCGTATTTCCGCATTTCGCACTCGGTTCCGGACTCGGCGGCGATCGTGATCGAAGCCGGCGGGCGCCGTCTCTTTCACTCCGGCGACTTCAAGCTCGACGACGACCCTCCCGACGGCGAGCGGACCGACCGGGAGGGCATTGCGGCGGCCGTGTCCGGAGGCGTCGACCTCGCGTTCGTGGACTCGACCAACGCGGAGCGGCCCGGCCACTCCCTTCCCGAACGCGTTGCGGGGCGGGGCATCGCGGCCGCTTTCGCGCAGGGCCGCGGAAGGCTCATCCTCACGACATTCTCGAGCCATGTCTCGCGCCTTTCGCAGGCGACGGAGGCCGCCCTCGGGCTCGGGCGGAGGGTGGCCTTCCTCGGCCGCAGCATGCGAACGGTCGCCGAGATCGCCGAGCGCCTCGGGCGCCTGCGCCTGCCGGCGGGGGCGCGGCCGGCCGAGAACGAGCTGGCCCGGGTCCCGGCAGACCGCCTCCTCTGCCTGACGTCCGGTAGCCAGGGCGAGCCATTCTCGGCGCTCTCCCGGCTGGCGCAGGACGAGCATCCGGAGCTGAAGATCGAGCCCGGCGACCTGGTTCTGTTTTCTTCGCGGACAATTCCCGGCCACGAACGCTCCGTCGGCCGTGTGACGGATCACCTGGTGCGGCGTGGCGCCCGCGTCCTGGCGGAGACCGATCCGCCCATTCATGTCTCGGGCCACGGCCACCGCGATGACATCGCGGAGCTGCTCGCCCTCGTGAAGCCGCGAGCCGTCGTGCCCGTGCACGGCGAGCGGAGAATGCTCGCCGCGGCGGCCGAGGTGGCGCTCGAAGCGGGCGTGGCGCCGGACGCGGTGCATCTGCTCGACAACGGCGACCGGCTCGTTCTGTCGTCCGAGGGAATCTCGATCGAGCCCGGCGCCGTCGCCGCCGGGCGCATCTACCTCGATTCGCGGCCCGAGCGGGTCGACGCAGAAGTCCTGCGCGACCGGCGCCACCTCGCGGAGGAAGGATTCGTCGTGATCGCCGTTCGGCCGCGCGCTCGCCCCCCGGAAGTTTCGGTCTTCGCGCGCGGCGTCGCGGCGCCGGAAGCGGAACTCTCAGGAGAGGTCGGCCGAGCCGCCCGTGCCGTGCTCGCCCGGGCCTCCGCCGAGGAGCTGGCGGATCCGGTCTGGCTGGCCGCCGAGATCACGCTCGCTGCCCGGCGCGCCTGCCGCCGCACCTTCGACCTGCGCCCCGTCATCGTGCCGGTCGTGACGTAGCTCGCCGCACCTCGATCACGAGGTTAGGGCCTCTAGTTTCGCCGGTGGTGCAGCGCGGCGCGGGCGTTCATGCGGTGGGCGTGGGCGACCGCGAGCCGGATGACGCCATAGACGAGAAGGCACAGGGCGAAGTCGATCAGGAGGCCGGCGTCGAGCCGGAACGGCTGCCGAACTCCCGGGAAGAGAACGAGCGAGTAGATCGAGTGGCCGATGGCGATCGAAACTGCGAACTCGATCCAGCGTCTCGGGTTCATCAACGTGCGCTCCACCCGGCCTTGTATCTCGAATGCGCGCCGGCCGCAACGCCTGCGGTAAAGTGACGCGCGATGGATAGCAAGAAGTTCCTCTTCGTCTCGCTGACCGGCCTGATCGGCGACATCGCCTGGCAGGTCGTCAAGGAAGGCCACGAGGTCCGGTACTACATCGACGATCCGGAGGAGAAGGAAATCGGCGACGGCTTCGTGCCGAAGGTCAACGAGTGGGAAAAGGAAGTCGCGTGGGCCGACGTCATCGTGTTCGACGACGTCCTCGGCGAGGGCGCGAAGGCCGAGAAGCTGCGCGCCGAGGGCAAGCTCGTCGTGGGCGGCACCGCCTACACCGACAAGCTCGAGGACGACCGCGGCTTCGGCCAGGCCGAGCTGAAGGCCGCCGGCGTCTCGATCATTCCGCAGGAGAACTTCACGTCGTTCGACGACGCCATCGCCTACGTCAAGAAGAACCCGCAGCGCTACGTCATCAAGCCCTCGGGCGAGGCGCAGAACCACAAGCAGCTCCTCTTCGTCGGCGAGGACGAGGAGGGCAAGGACATCCTGCAGGTTCTCGAGGACTACAAGAGGGCCTGGTCGTCGAAGATCAAGGAATTCCAGCTCCAGAAGCACATCGCCGGCGTCGAGGTCGCGACCGGAGCGTTCTTCAACGGCAAGGAGTTCGTTTACCCGATCAGCGTGAACTTCGAGCACAAGAAGCTCTTTCCGGGCGACATCGGGCCTTCGACCGGCGAGATGGGGACGAGCATGTTCTGGAGCGAGCCCAACCGGATCTTCAACATGACGTTGAAGAAGATGGAGAGCAAGCTGACCGAGCAGAAGTACGTCGGCTACATCGACATCAACTGCATCGTGAACTCGAACGGCGTGTACCCCCTGGAGTTCACGGCGCGTTTCGGGTATCCCACCATCTCGATCCAGCAGGAGAGCCTCTTGACGCCCATCGGCGAGCTGCTCTACCGCCTCGCCGACGGCTCCATCACGCGCTTCAAGGCGCGGGCCGGCTTCCAGGTCGGCGTGCGGATCGTCGTGCCGCCGTTTCCGTTCACCGACAACGAGACGTTCGAGACGAACTCCAAGGACGCGGTCATCATCTTCAAGAAGCCCAACCGCGACGGCTGCCACATCGAGGACGTCAAGGTCGTCAGCGACGAGTGGCTGGTCACGGGCACGTCCGGCGTCGTGCTGATCGTCGTGGGCATGGGGCCGACCATGCGGCAGGCCCAGAAGCAGGCCTACAGCCGGATCGACAACATCATGATTCCGAACATGTACTACCGCAAAGACATCGGCGACCGCTGGTTCGACGACAGCGACCGGCTGCACAACTGGGGCTACCTCAGGGACTAAACCTCAGTCGTTCATTCCGCCGACGAGAATGAACGGCGCCCAGCGGGACGGATGGCCCTCGTCTCCCGACAACGCGCCGCGTGCGCGCCGTACTTCGAGCAAAGCCTCCGCTGCTCCCCGGCCCGACTGGAGCAGCGCATAGAACTCGCGCATGTACGCCGCTGTCGAGCGGTCTTCGACCTTCCACAGGCTGACGACGACGCCGCCCGCGCCTGCCGCCAGGAAGGCCTGCGGCAGCCCGATGACGCCTTCGCCTCGGACCCTTTGACCCAGGGCGGTATCGCACGCCGAAAGGGTGACGAGCTCGGCCGACAGCGAGAGATCCTGGATCTCGGGCAGGGCCAGACGGCCGCCAGAAAGAAGCAGCGCCGTCTCTCGCGGATGGCGGTCGCTGACCACAGCGTGCGTTGCGAAGTGCAGGTACTGGAATCCTGCCGGGAAGAGTTTTCTCCAGCGTTCCGGTGTCGCTTCGGGACCGAGAAGGAGCTGCGGATTCGCGCCCCGGAAGAGCTGGACGATGTCCCGTGCCTCCTCCTCGGCGAAGGGCAACGGACCGCGATCGGATCGGGATGCGGGCGCGGCGTGCCCGCGTTCATTCGCCGAGAGGGCGGGGTTTCCCACCGCGAGGACGGAGCCTTCGAAGCGGCCGGCGCGCTGCCTTCCGCGCAGCGCGAGGAGGACCGATGCCGATGGGCCGTAGACGAAGCGTGTCGACATGCCCCACGGCGGCGCTCCTTCGCGCGGGAGGAGGGTCTCGAAGGGCACGCGGCAAAGGGGGCCGTCGGCGATGACGAGAACCTCATCGGCGGGGCTCGGCGTCAGCGGCTCGACGAAATCGGCGAAGATCCGATGAGCTGGTGGCCGCCAGTCGGGCCCGCCGGAGCGGCGGGAGACCGCCGACGCGAGGAAGTCGACTTGTGAAGCGAGGGAGGTCGCGGAGCCCAGTCGGACTCCCCGAAGGCCCTTGCTGTCGATCCACCAGCCGTAGACGTCCTCTTGCCCCCAGAAGAATGCCAGCAGCGCGCGGCCGGGATGGATCAGCTCGGATTGGAGCCTCGAAACCGGGGCCGTCAACGCATAGCGCGCGGCGGCAGCGGCCGGATCCCTGGCTCTGACCTTGCCCTCTTCCTGGGCAAGCTGCCTGGTGAGGCCATCGACCTCGAGCTGCCAGGAAACGCGTGCGCCCTTGGGCGCAGTGGCCAGAGCCTCCGATGCCTCGCGCAGCTTCCGCAGCACCTCGGCCTCCGGCGTCTGCTCTCCACCCACGGCGCCCCTGGCGGCCATGAGCTGGAGCAGCGTGCGGGCCCGGGCCCGCTCGGCCACGTTGAAGGCTTCCGCGGTCTTTCCGTCCCGCACGAGGGTCCGGATCGCCCCCTCGTACACGGAGAAATACGGCTCCGCGACTCCCATTCTCAGGTCGCCCAGCGCGAGCCTCCCGCGGAGAGACTCCAGAAGGTCGATCGCCTGGAGGTAGGCTGCAGTGGTGCCGCGAGCGGCCGAAGCCTCGAGGGCGACCGCACGCGCCTCGAGGGCTTCGAACTCGGCCTCGGGGTCCTCCAGCGCGCCAGCCTGCCTCACGGCCTCGTCCGCGAGGGCCAGAGCGCCAGCCCCGTCGCCGCGGCGCGCCTGAGTCCGCGCGAGCAGGGCTCTCACGATGACTCTCTGCCGACCGTATCCCTTAGCGTCCGCGATTTTCAGAGCCTCGTCGAGACGGGTGCGGGCGGCCTCGAGGTCGCCCCCTTCGAGCTGGAGTCTGCCGAGGTGCTCGAGCGCGACTAATTCGGTATAGACGAAGGGGGCAGAACGTCCGATCGCGAGCGCCTTTTCGAGGTGCTCCCGCGCCGCCTTGAGGTTTCCGGCGCCGAGGTACAGCTCGCCGATGTCGTTGTGGTTGAGCCCCTGGCCGTAGAGGCTCTTGATCTCCTCCGAGATCCGAAGCGACCGTTCGTGCATCTGTAGAGACTTTTCTCTGTCGCCGAGGGACGCGTGAACATTGGCGGCGTTGCTAAGAGGGATCTCCATCCTCGAACGGGTCCCGCTTCGGGCGTAGATTGCGAGCGCCTCGTCGTAGGACGCCAGCGCCTCCTCGAAGCGCCCCAGGTGCTTCAGATCGATCCCGAGGTTGTTGAGAGCGAGAGCGACTTCGATCGGCCGGCCGATCCGCCGATCGATGGCGAGCTGCTTTCCGTTGGACTCCACCGCCTCGCGATACCGTCCGCTCAGCGATTGCGCCGTGCCGAGGATCCCGACTGCGAAGGCCTGCAGCTTCTCGTCTCCCGCCGCCGCTGCCAGCTTCAGGCTCCTGTCCGCCTCCGCGAGGGCGCCCGCGAGGTCCCCCTCCCGATGAAGCAGCATGCTGAACATCCCGCTCAACCACGCTTGCTTCACGGGATCGCCAGCCGCCTCTGCCCGAAGCGGCTCGAGGTCAGCCCGGCACTCCTTCATCCGGCCGAGGAGCATGAGAGCGCGTGCGCCCCACAAGCGGGCTCGGAAGGCGGCTGCGGGATCCTTCTCCGAGGTCCCTTTCTCGGCGAGCTTCTCGTAGGCGGCGTGGGCCTCTTCGTACCGAGCCTCGTCCAGGTAGCGCTCGGCATCGTCGAAAGTGCTGCTGCGCCGCCCGCACGCAAGGGCTACGAGGGTCGCCAGGGCCAGGCCGGCTCCGCCCCACACGCGGCCGCGAGGGCGAAAACGCGGCACGGGCTAGTCTCTCCGGGACGCTGGGTTGATCGAAACGGGCGGGGAAGAAGCGATCTCCTGCCTCAGGCTGTCGAGCGCCGTCACGCGGACGTAGACCGCGCTGTCCGCCGACGCGGCCAGGTCGTCCCGGCGCACCCGCAGCGAGGATTCCGGTCCTTCTCGTTTCAGGAGGAGGGCTCCATCGGCCGAGGACACCTCGACGCGGTAGACGTCGGCGCGAGCCACGGGCGCCCAGGACACATCCACGCCAGCCGCATCGGAGTGTGCTTGAACGGCGAGCACCCGAGCGTCCTCACCCCTCGTCACACCGCCGGACGCAAGTCCTTTCGAGCGCTGGAGCTGCCAGGCGCCTAGAACGGCAACCGCAAGGGCCGCGGCGACGGCGAGCGGGCGCCAGAGGGCGCCGCGAACGGCCGGTCCGGCCGATCCATGTGACCGCGATGACGCCGCCGCCTTGATCTCGAGCCCGAGCCGAACCTCGTCGGAGCACCGGTCGCACGTGAAGAGGTGCTCTTCGAAGGCCTCCGCCGCCGACTCGGAGAGTCTCCCGGCAACGTAGTGGACGGCGCTGTCTGTCGCGGCGTACGAGCATTCGCCGGCTTCGCCCATCGTCATGGAGTTCCCGCTCCTTCTGTTTCGTTACGCGCCGGTTCACCCAGGAGAGCGGCCAGCTTGCGCAAGGCCCGGTGCTTCCTCACGCGCACGGTTCCGCCGGCTAAACCCAGACGCCGGCCAATCTCCTCCGCGTCCAGGCCTTCCTCGAAGCTGAGGGCGAGCAGGTCCCGATCGTCCTTCTCGAGGCGCGCCAGGGCTTCGCGGACCGCGGCGCGCCTCTCCTCGTGAACCAGGGCGAGCAAGGGATCCTCGGAGGCCGGTCGTGAGAGACGGCTGAACTCCGCAATCGCGCGCCCGCGCCGGCCCGCCGAACGGCCGTGGTGCATGCAGAGGTTCTTCACCGTCTGAAAGACGAAGCCTGGAAGGGCTTCCGCGTTCGCGACGCGTCCAGCTCGAAGCGCCTTGAGGGTTTCGCGAAGCGCCTCCTGGACCGTGTCCTCAGCCGCCGCCGTATCGTGAAGACGCCGCAGCGCGAAGAGCTTCAGATTCAGCGTGAACCGCTCGGCCAGGTCGGCCGCGAGGGCGTCGGCGTCCTCTGGACGCACCGTCCCGCCCGGGAGAAGAGTCGTCGGGGCCCGAGAGCCGCTGTAACGCTCGTCGGACATCGGGAATTCATCCTACATGACCGACACAGTTCCGCTTCGCCAAACGGCTCGCTGGTGCGTCCTCAATACACGTCTCCCTCTCTTCTTCGGCCTCGCCCTGGCCCTGGCGGCAGGGGGTTGTCAGAAGAAAGAACAGGCCGCTGCGGCTCCGCCCCAGGCGCCGCCGGCTGCCCCCGCCGCCGTAGCAGCCGCTGCGGTACAAGCCCCGGCAGCGGCCCCGGCCGCCTCGCCCGCTTCGCCTGCCATCGCTTCGGCCGACGGGGAGCAGGCGGGCCGAAGGGTGGAGGTCACGGAATTGAAACGCCTGGGCGGAGGCACCCTCTCGCTCAAGTTCACGATGATCAACGACGGGGAAGAGATCGCGTTTCACGACGCCTACGGAGAGGCGAACTACTCGAAGGATTTTGGCTCGATCGGGGGGGTGTCCCTGGTGGACCCGATCGGAAAGAAGAAGTACCTGGTCGTGCGCGACTCCGACAACGCCTGCCTCTGCAGCCGCAACATTCCGAACATGGCGAAGATGTCGCGTCTGAACCTGTGGGCGAAATTTCCGGCGCCGCCCGATGACGTGAAGAAAATCTCCATCTCCATCCCGCACTTCGCCCCATGGACGACGTGCCGATCAGCCAGTGAGGTTGCTGGCCCGCTCCGGCTGGGCGGCGGCCCTGGCCGCCTGCTCCTGCGGAGCGGCTCTGGCCGCCCAGGATCAGCCGAGCCGCGTTCTCGATCTCGAGTACCGGATCCAGGACCTCGGCGGTCGGGTCCAGGACCTGAACATCCGCGAGACCGAGACGGAGATCCGCATCGAAATGGCGGCCGACGTGCTTTTCGATTTCGACAAGGCGGACATCAAGAGGGAAGCGACGCCGTCGCTCGAAAAGGTGGCGGCCGTGCTAGCCGGGCACCCGCAGGCGCGCGTCTCGATCGAGGGGCATACCGACGGGAAGGGCTCGGCCGATTACAACCAGAAACTCTCCCTGCGCCGGGCGTCCTCGGTTGCGCACTGGCTCGAGGCGAGAAAAGAGCTGGAAGGCCCTCGGCTTCACGCCCCGAGGCTTCGGAGCCACGAAGCCCGTCGCGAGCCAACACGAAAGCCGACGGATCGGACGACCCGGACGGCAGACAGAAGAACCGCCGCGTCGAGATCGTCGTGAAGAAGGCGTGAAGGGGGTAACAAGGAGGACTCGCGATGAGAAAGCGCTCTCGATCCTTTTCCGCTCGTCCGGCCGCGGCGTTCGCGTGCGCGAGGCCTCGCGGCGCTGGCGATCCTGATCGTTGCGGATCCTCTGCTGGCCCAGAAGCGGGTGGCGTCGCGGTCCTCGCCGCCTGCTGCGAGCGGCTCGATCGGAGACCAACTCAAGGGCGTCTGGGAGCCCGTCAGCTACCCCGAAGACGTCGAGCTCGACGACGTGTTCTTCGTCGATCCTCTGGAGGGGTGGGTCGCGGGCGGGACCACCGTGATGAACGGGGGAATCCTTCTGCACACGAGTGACGGCGGCGATCACTGGGATGTCCAGCTCGGCGACCCGAAGTCGAGCGACCGAGGGATGACGGACTTGCGATTCATCGACCCGACACACGGTTGGGTCGTGCAGGGAGCGCCTCTGGACGCGAAGCTGCTTCACACGGCGGACGGAAGAACCTGGCAGCTCACCGGGTCCATGGAGACGCACTACGCGGACTATGCGTTTACGTCGGACGCAGCCGGCGTTTACGTGAAGGGCGAGAAGATCTTCGCGACGCGGGACGGAGGACGCTCCTGGAAGGACGTCTTCGAATGCCAGGGGAGGGTCGTGATCGACGGCCTCGCGCGCGACACGCAGTGCGCTTGGCAGCGAGTCCAGTTTCTGACGCCCTCGGTGGGCTACGCCATCGGCAGCGTGCCGAGCCTGGACGTCGTCTTCGTGGCAAAGACCGCCGACGGCGGATCGACGTGGTCCCTCTCGAGCGCTCCCGTCAAGGGCGATCCGCGGGACGCCTTCTTCATCGACGAGCTCACCGGATACATTCGGACCGGATATCCCGACAGCGGGCAGCTCTTCAAGACGGCGGATGGCGGTCGGACCTGGACCGGCCTCGCCGGCTCTCCCGGCAACCGGATCCGCTTCGCCGACCCCGGGGTCGGCTGGGCCGTCCTCTATCGGAAGATCAGCTTCACTTCGGACGGGGGGAACCGTTGGAACTCCCGCGAATACGCGTTTCCCGCCTCCGCCAGGGCGTTCAGCCTGCCGCGCCGCGACCGGGGCTACGTCGTGGGAGATCACGGGATGATCTATCGCTACAGGACCGTGCCGGTGACGTTCGCGGCGAAAGGCATGCTCGCCGGCGCCGCTCCTCTCGGGGATCGGACTCGCCCCTGCGAGGCCGATGTCCAGAAGCTCGCAGGCCAGATCCAGACTTTCGCAGCCGCGGCTCCGGGCTCCTTCGCGCAGGACACCGGCGCCGCCGCAGGGCGGTCCGCGTCTGCTCCTTCCCGGGGGTTCACGCAGGACACCAGCGCTTCCGCTGGTCAGCTCGCCTCGCCCCCTTCCGGCGGGTTCACACAGGACACAAGCGCCCCATCGGACGGCGGTTTCGCTCAGGACGTCGGGCCGATCCAGGCGACGGCCGACATGGTTTCCAACGAGGTCCCACGGTTCTGAGAGCAAGTATCGAAATCTCAATCTGCTCCTGACGGGCTTTGACGTCGCGACACAGCTTCCCGCGCAGGTCGCGAGCGTGAGGGCATCGCTCCAGGCATTGAAGGGCATGCGCGACCCTCAATCCTCGGCGGCGGCAATTGTGAACTTGAAGTCGCAGGTCGAAGGGATGGTCGGAATGGTGAGGCTCGCTTACCAGATCCAGGTAGGAGGTTCGAAACGATGGCTCCAATGGCATCTCAGGAAGAACGGATCCTTCGAGCGGCGCGCTGGTGTCTGCTCGTGGCGTTTCTCGCGGGCCCTTGCGCGGTGGCGTCGGGGGCGTTGCCCTGTTGCGAAATCTCCAGCATCGACGGAGCAACGGGCATCGTGACCGCCAGGGAAACCGCGACCAATCGCACGTTCCAGTTTCAAGTCGAGGATCGTAAGCTCCTGCTCTCTTTGACAGTCGGGCAGGGGGTCTACGCCAACTTCACGACGAAGAAGGTCTCGCTGAATGGCCAGACGGCCTGTTGCGAGATCATTTCCGTCGGGGCGGCGCCGAGCGTGGCCGTGCAGACCGGAGAGCTTCTGAACGCTAAGGCCCTCGATCCCTGTGCGTTCGCGACCGCAGAGCAAATCAAGGTTTTGCTGCCGGCCGGTCTGGCGGGAAGGTTCCCCGTCAGCGTCAACAAGGACGGCAAGCACTTCAAGGTCGACATGCCGACGATCGTGAACGCGACGTGCCCGGACCTGCGGATTGTGGCGCGCGCGCACGTCCAGTTCCGCGAAACGCGGGGGTTCCCGCAATACGAGACCGGCGGGACGCTCGAGTTCACGTCTCCTCTGGCGGGACGGATCCAGTTCCATGGCTCCTCGAGTTCCCCTGTTGGCGCGTCGAACTTCGTGTCGGCCACGGCTTGCCTGACGGACATTCACATCACGTCGTTGCAGATCGACAGGCTGCCGGGCTGGCTCGACACGACATGGCTGCGGCAATGCTTCAACGGCGACCACGCCGATTGGGGCTGCCGGGACATCATCTCGTCGCTTTGCTTCGACGTGAGCGGGCTGGTCAAGCTCTACCTGCAACAGGGAAGGAGCCTGTGAGCCGCCGCCGGGCAAGCCTCTGCGGCCTGTGGCTCGTCGGTGTCTTCGCTGGGATTCTCCTGATCGTCCCGGAGGCCGCCTTCGGCACAGTCCTGCTGTTCGGTGACCTCGATCGATCAAAAGAGCAGTGTCGTCTCGGCGAAGGAGAACGCGACCGGCCGCGCCTTCCAGTTCAAGGTCGGGGACGGCAAGCTGCTGGGCTCTCTTCGTGTCGGGCAGGCGGTGTACGCCAACTTCAAGACCAACCAGGTCTCGCTCGACGGCAAGGCGGCCTGCTGCTCGATCCTGACCGGCCCGACGGGCTCGCCCGAACGGACGACGGAGCCCGGGAACAAGCAGGCGGCTGTCAAGCCGACAGTCGCGAGCAAGGGAGGCCAACAGCCGGTTCCCACCGCCATCCGACCCACGGAGGACAGCACCGAGAGTGCCATTCGCGGGTTGACGGCGGCGACAACCCCGACCGCTGCGGCCGCGTCGGCCGCTTGCTGCAGCATCACGGGCCTGGACACCGGGAGTGGGAACGTGTCCGCTCGGGCCACTGCAACCGGCCAGGTGTTCGCGTTCGCGGTCTCCGACCGCCGGCTCTTCGATTCCCTGAAGGTGGGGCAACCTGTGTACGCCAACTTCAAAGCAGGCCAGGTCTCGCTCGACGGCAAGACAACCTGTTGCTCGATCCTGAAGGTGGAAGGGTCTCTGCCTGTCCAGGATCGGGTTCCTCAGGCGAAGTCCCAGTCGGAGCCGGGGAGCGGAGGCGGAGGACGCGTGGCCCTCACCCCGACGCCGCCCGCGCCGGCGCACGTGGACATCGTGGGCCAGGAACAGCCTCTGGAGTTCGCCCAGAAGAACAGGCCCTCGATCGTGTGGGCCAGATTCACCAACGCGGGGGCGACTTTGCCGGCGGACTCAGCTGCTGCCGATCCGCTGCCGGGCTGGCTCGTGGACGGCCAGTCCCGCACATCGGACACGACGGAGCCGGCGCGCCCGAAGGGGCAGGTCCCGACGAGCGGGCGCAGGGCGTGGCCGCAGAGCTCCGAGCGCACCTACGAGGCAGGCTTCACGCTGACTCCGGGCCTTCACGAGATCCGGGCCGTCATGCCGGCGCAGCCGACAGAGGTCTCGACGGGGAACAACACGACGGTCTTTCCCGTGATGGCGGGATCGCCCGATCTCGTGGCGGAATTCGACGAGGCCTTCATCAACAACGGGAGCCTGAACTCGTCGTATACGCGCTACCGCTTCTGGGCCGAGAACAAGGGGGACATTCCCTCGCCGCCCAGTCGGATTCGCCTGACTTTTTCCTATCGCCCGGTCGTCCAGCCGCCCATCGACCAGGAGGGCGTTGCCTGGACGCCGTATGAGTCCGTTGTTCGAAGACATCCCCTCGATCATCCAGGCGCGCAAGTCCGGGTACATCTTCGCGCAGATCTGGTATCCGACGGGCGTGACGACGGGAAGCGTGATGCCGAACGAGCAGTACAAGTGCGAGTTCGTCGTAGATGAGAATGGCGCCGTCGCCGAAGACAACAAGACAAACAACAAGCTGACGGTCCAGAAGACTCATCCGGGCTTCGACAAGCTCGTCATGGGCAAGAACCCCTGGTAGTCGCTCCGGCCAAAGCTGGGTCCGGGAACGAGCCGCGGCCAAAAAAAATCTCAGTAGCGACGGCGCGGAGCGGCGTGCGGCGCAGGAGGAAGCAGCCGGCCTCGACGAGGGAGCGGTTCGTCGCGAGGTTCATCACGGCCCGCAGTGCCAGACGCAGGCGGAATCGGCGCCGGAGAACCCGACCCGAGTAGGCCTGGAGAGCGGATCGCTTCGCCGCCGAGGTGCCGGAGGATGACCGAAACGGCCAGTGCCGAGAGGCGCAGGCACGGATCGAGGCCTCCGGCCGTCAGCGGCGAGGGTGCCCCGGCCGCGTCGCCGACGAGGAGGCCCCGGCCGTTGGCGATGTTCGCAAGCATCCCGCCGACTGGGATCGGCCCGCCGCGCCGCTCGACGAGGCGCGCGGAACGCAGGTCGACATGGGCGCGGGCCTCGCGCCGAAAGTGCTCGAGCGATCGGACGAGGTCGAAGCGCCCGGGTATCCCGCCGACGCCCACGTGCGCCTCCCGCCCGTCGTTCACGATCCAGGCCAGGTATCCGGGCGCCAGCTCCGGGTCGAGGAAGCAATGGAAGCGCGGCGGCCCCTCGCCGGAAACGCCGCGGAACACGTCTTCCGCGCCGACGATCCAGCGGCGGTTCGTGTCCAGGCCCAGCGCTCGGGCGGTCGCCGAGGCGACACCGTCGGCTCCGACGACGTAGCCGGCCGACACGATCCGGGTTCGGCCGCGGATGGAGATCGCGACACGCGAGCCCTTCTCGCTCCGCTCGATCGACGTGAGCCGCGTGGACGGAGACCAGTGGACGCCGAGGTTCAAGCACTCGGTCAGGCGGCGGTCGTAGAGCGCCCCCATGCGGCCGACTCGAAACTCATCGTGCGGGCTCTCGAGGGTGAGCGGCCGCCGTGCCGGCGAATGGAGCACGACGTGCCGGATGGGCGGGCCGAGGCAGCTCTCCGGCAAGTCGAAGTCTTCGAGAGTCCGGCGGACGAATATCCCCGTCGTGTGAACGGAGCGCGAAATGTCCGGCTTGCGGTCGATCATCAAGACCCGAAGCCCCGCGCTGCAAAGCCTCCGCCCGCACTCGAGGCCCGCGAGCCCGGCGCCGATGACGGCGACGTCGTAAGAGTCGTTGGGGGTCACGAGAGCGCGAAGTAGGTCTTCTTGTGGAGCGGGCTGTTCTCGTGGCCGATCAGGACGTTCTCGATGCCGGGCGGGTCGCCGAGGAAGAGGCGAAGCCCCGGAGCGCCATCGGGCAGGTCGAAGACAAGGGTTGTCTCGTAGGACTCTCCCGGGCGCAGCGCCTTTGTGAGCGGCACCGTCGGGCCATGCTCGCCGTCCCAGGCCTTCTGGCTCGCTGGAGACGGATCGAAACGGCGGCCTCCCGAGTCGACGAGGTAGACGATGCGGGGGTTCGGCGAGAGCGGCCCGTTGCCCCGAAACGATGCGATCGTCGAGGGGTCGAACCAGGTCCGGATGGTGACGGCCCGGGACCGGCCGGAGGCGCCACCGAGCGAGGCTCTTGCGACCGAGTAGGCGAGGTGGCAGTCCAGCTCGCAGAAATACTTCTTCTCGCCCGGCGCGAGAGTCCTCTCGCGGGAGAGGAAGGCGGCGCCGAGGAGAAGCGCTGCGTAGCCGGAGACGGCGAGGAGGCCGCTGGCCCCGATCCACCGGGCGACGGCGAGCTTTCGAAAGGCGAGGGCGATGGCGCCGCCGACGGCTGCGGCGAAAACGAGGCAGCCGGTCCCGAGAAAGGCGAGGGCCACCAAGGGCGCCAGCTCCGGCATCCGGACGTCGGGTGCGGCGATTGCCAGTATCAGTGAAGTACTTTGAGTCATAAAGTAGTACCCCAAATTTTTTTTAACCCTTGCCGGCAGCCCCGATCAGGGCTTCGAGATGAGAGACGTAGCGCTCGAAGGCCCGGCGCCCTTCCGCCGTGAGCCGGAACTCGGTTTTCGGCATCCGCTTTTCGAAGGACTTGGCGCAGGCAACGTAGCCGGCGTCTTCCAGCTTGCGGGCGTGCACGGAGAGGTTTCCGTCGGTCACCTGGAGGAGGCTCTTGAGCTCGGCAAACGACAGCGATTCATTTGCCGCCAGCGCCGACACGATCGCCAGCCGCACCCGTTCGTGAATGACGCGATCGAGCTGCACAGGACGAGCCGAGGGTCGAGGGAGTGGTGCTCGGCCCCTTTGGACTTTGGACTTTGGACTTTGGACTCCCACGTTCCTCACCCTCCGTAACGCCTTGCGATGATCAGCCCGAACGCGATCTGGAGCCCGCCAAAGCCGGCAGCCAGATACGCCGTTCCCCAGGTCTGCGGCGAGCCGAGCGCAGCCGCGCCGAGCAGCATGAAGAGAGCGCCCATGACCGGAACGACGCGAACGGAGTAAGCGCCCCCGGTCACGACGGCCGTGCCGTAGAGCAGCAGCCAGATTCCGGGCAGGAGTTCGATGTGCCCGAAGCGCTCGAGGGCGAGGGTCAAGACAGCGCCAGCCGCCATGGGCGGCGAGAGGGTCAGAAAGAAGCGCCGGGCCGGACCGGAGAAGAGGGGAGTCTGAGAGCGCCTCGCCTTGCGGGCCATGGCGAAGAGGCCGATGACGAACGCGAGGAAAGCCTCCGCCAGCCAGATGCCGAGCCACTCCTGGGGCGTCGCAGCGGCCCGCGATAGCGC
>CAVUAN010000021.1:0-145759 GCA_963739435.1 uncultured Acidobacteriota bacterium | reverse complement strand
GACCTGATCGTCCTCGCCTTTTCGGGCGCTGACGCGGAGCCTCCGCAGTGAAGCTCGATCCGCCCGTGAGTCCCGAAATGCAGACCGCCCGGCCGTGGACCGCGGCGGAATCAGCCGACCTGTCCGATAGTGCAGGGAGCTCGTTGCCAGGGACAGGAGAATCGGATACGCTTCGCGTCCTTGCCGAAGACTGGCAAGGCGCGCGGCGCCACGGTCTGTCTTTGCGCCACCCACCCGCTGGCGCTCGCGGAGTTCGAGCACTCGCTGACGGAACGAAAATTCCGTGTCCAGACGCGGCGGCTCGAGGCCGACGGCACCAGCGCAAAGTCGGCGACGCTGCCCCGCACCTCGGCGTATGTCGTCGACCTGCCGGCGCACCGCCACGCGGCCGAGGTGCTCGTCTCGAGGATCCTGCACCGGGCTCCGCACGGGCGCATCGTGGTGGTCGGCGAGAAGTTCGACGACGCCACGGCGTTCGCCCTCCTGCGCTCGGGCGTTCGGGGCCTCATCCGCTACAACGACGCTCGGGAAAACCTGGGAAGGGCCCTGGACACCCTCAAGGCCGGCGGCTACTGGGTACCCCGGTCGCTCCTGTCTCGGTTCGTCGAGCACACGCTCGGAAGCTCCTCCCGGGCCCGGCAGCCGCACGATGGGGCCGACCTGTCCCGCCGCGAGGAAGAGGTCCTCGGGCTCGTCCAGGAGAACCTGTCGAACAAGGAGATTGCGACCCGCCTGCACATCTCTCCCGCGCACGGCCAAGTTCCACGTCTCGAACCTGCTCGCCAAGCACGGCGTCAAGCGCCGCGCCGAGCTGATCCTCATCCGGTTCGCCCAGGGCCACCGCGCTCTAGGCTCCCTTAATAGAGGTTACCCGGCCAGGCCCCCCACAGGGGGCCCCCCCAAGCCCTCCTCGTTTGACAAGCGGGGGGGGCTTGCGTATTCTTACGCGCCCTTCCGAGACGGTTTTTCCGTGCGGAATCGAGCTTTTTCGGCGCGCCCTGTGGGGGTCGCGCCGGTTTGTTAAAGGATTTCAGGAATGAGTTCTGGCACTCCCATGGTGAAGGCTGCCGACATCCGCCACGACTGGCACGTCGTGGACGCTGCGGACCAGGTGCTCGGGCGCCTGGCGACGCGCGTGGCGCGCCTGCTGTCCGGCAAGCACCGGGCCAACTGGGTCCCGTACCTCGACGGCGGCGATTTCGTGGTCGTCACCAACGCCGCGAAGGTCAAGCTGACCGGCCGCAAGTCCGAGGAGAAGGTCTACCACCGCCACACGGGATATCCCGGCGGGTTGAAGACCGTCGGCGCCCGGGACCTGCAGGCCAAGTACCCGGAGCGGATGATCGAAGAGGCCGTCCGGGGGATGCTGCCGAAGACCAAGCTCGGCCGCAAGCAGTTGAAGAAGCTCAAGGTCTACCGGGGCGACAAGCACCCCCACGAGGCGCAGCGGCCGAAGACGATTTCGCTCGCGGCGCGAAAGGCTTAGGAGGATTCATTTTGGCGGTCGACATCCAGCACAGGGCCACCGGTCGGCGCAAGACATCCATGGCTCGCGTCCGGCTCGTGGCCGGGACCGGCGCGATCACGGTCAACAAGCGCTCCCTCGACGACTACTTCCCCAACAACGTTCTGAAGATGGTCATCAAGCAGCCGCTCCAGGCAACGGAGACGGCCGAGCGCTTCGACATCCACGTCACGGTGGCCGGCGGCGGACCGACCGGGCAGGCCGGCGCGATCCGTCACGGCATCGCGCGCGCCTTGACGGAGTACAACCTGGAGCTGCGCAAGAAGCTCAAGAAGGACGGTTTCCTGACTCGCGATCCCCGGATGAAGGAACGCAAGAAGTACGGGCAGCGCGGCGCGCGAGCCCGGTTCCAGTTCAGCAAGCGGTAACGACCGTATCCGAGCGCCGAAAGGTGTTCGGAAGAAAGGCAGGTGTCATCTGGCGTCTATTTCGATGAAGGAACTGCTCGAGGCTGGCGTCCACTTCGGTCATCAGACCAAGCGCTGGAACCCGAAGATGAAGAAGTTCATCTTCGGCAAGCGCAATGGGATCTACATCATTGACCTTCAGAAGACGCTCAAGCAGTTCAAAGAAGCCTCGAACTTCGTCTCGGAGCTCGCCGCCGCCGGCAAGAACGTCTTGTTCGTCGGAACGAAGCGGCAGGCCCAGGACGCGATCTACGAGGAGGCCAACCGCTGCGGGATGTTCTACGTGAACACCCGGTGGCTGGGCGGCACCCTCACCAACTTCTCGACGATCCGCAAGTCGATCCACCGCTTGAAGGAGATCGAGGGAGTTCTCGCCCAGGAAGACAACGAGAACCTCACGAAGAAGGAGCGGCTGCGTCTCGAGCGCGAGCGCGAGAAGCTGCAGAAGAACCTGGCCGGGATCAAGGAGATGGACGAGCTGCCGGACGCGCTCTTCGTCATCGATCCCAAGCAGGAGTACATCGCCGTCAAGGAAGCGAACATCCTCGGGATCCCCGTCGTGGCCGTCGTGGACACCAACTGCGATCCCGACGTGATCGACCACGTGATCCCGGGCAACGACGACGCGATCCGCGCGATCCGCCTCTTCACGTCCAAGGTCGCCGACGCCGTTCTCGAAGGGCTGCACGCCCAGGAAGAGCGCGGGGCGGAGGCGGCGTCCGAGGAAGATCGGCCGCGCACGCCGGAGCTCTCCACGACAGCGGTCATTCAGGATCAGGCGTCGTAAGAACGGTCCAAAGTCCAAAGTCGAGGAGCTCGGGGCTCCTTTGGACTTTGGACTTTGGACTTTGGACCCCCGGTTTGGGTCTCACAGAAGGAACCATGGAAATCACGTCGAAGATGGTGGCTGACCTGCGCGCGGAGACGGGCGTCGGGATGATGGAGTGCAAGAAGGCGCTCGTCGAATCCGGCGGCGACTTCGAGGCGGCGCGGACGATCCTGCGCAAGAAGGGCCTCGCGGCGGCCGCGAGCAAGGCCGGCCGCGCCGCGAGCGAGGGCCTGGTCGTGGCGAAGGTCGGCGTCAAGGGCGCCGTCCTCGTCGAGGTCAACTGCGAGACCGACTTCGTCGCCCGCACGGAGGGGTTCCGCGACTTCGCCGAGAAGCTGGCCGATCGCATCGCGGCGCACGACGCCTTTGGCGACACGACCTCGGGCGACGTCTCCGAGGCGGCCCGCCTCTCGTGGCCGGGCGGCGAGACCGTTCACGACGCCGTCCTGCAGCTCGTTTCGACGCTCAAGGAGAACATCCAGGTCCGCCGCTTCGTGCGCTGGACGCCGCGGCCGGGCGAGACCTTTTCGTGCTACATCCATGGCAACGGCCGGATCGGCGTCGTCGTGGGAATGCCCGGCGGCAAGGACGAGGAGCTCGGAAAGGATCTCGCGATGCATGTGGCGGCCTCGGACCCGCGCTTTGCCGCGCGCGGCGAGGTCACGCCCGAGATCCTCGAGGCCGAGAGAGAGATCGCCCGCGCGCAGGCCACGGCTTCCGGCAAGCCCGCCAACGTCGTCGAGCGGATCGCCAACGGCAAGGTCGAGAAGTTCTACCAGGAGACCGTGCTGACCGAGCAGGCCTTCGTGAAGGACCCGGACAAGACCGTCGGGCAGGTGATCGTCGAGCGCGGCGGCAAGGACGCCCTCGGCCTGCGTTTTGCCCGGTTCAAGCTCGGCGAGTCGCTCGGGCGGCCCGCCGCCAGCGCGGACACCGCGGCTTGAGGAGCGCTCCGCGCCGTTTCGTCGGATAATCCCTCCGCATGGGGCAACATCCGGTCTACCGCCGCATCCTCCTGAAGCTCTCGGGGGAAGCGTTGATGGGAGACCAGAAGTTCGGGATCGCGCCCGAAGTCGTTGCCCGGATCGCCGACGAGGTGCGTGACGTCCACGGCCTGGGCGTCGAGACGGCCGTCGTCCTGGGCGGCGGCAACATCATCCGGGGCATGGCCGCCGCCGCGCAGGGCATCGATCGCGTGGCGGGCGACCACATGGGCCTTCTGGCCACGGTCATCAACGGCCTGGCCCTGCAGGACGCGCTCGAAAAGCGCGGCCTCGTCACGCGGCTGATGTCGGCCGTCGAAATGCGCCAGATCGCCGAGCCCTTCCTGCGCCGGCGCGCCGCCCGGCATCTCGAGAAAGGGCGGATCGTGCTGCTGGTGGGCGGCACCGGCAATCCCTTCTTCACGACGGACTCCGCGGCCGCGCTGCGGGCCAACGAGATCAAGGCCGACGTGCTGCTCAAGGCGACGAAGGTCGACGGCGTTTTCGACGCCGATCCGAAGAAGAACCCGGGGGCAAAGTTCCTGAAGGTCCTGTCCTACCGCGAGGCGCTGTCGGCCGGCCTCCAGGTGATGGACGCCGCAGCCATCGCGCTGTGCATGGAGAACGGGGTCCCGATTCGCGTCTTCAATCTGAATGTCCGGGGCAACATCGAGCGGGTCGTCCGCGGAGAGGACATCGGCTCGCTCGTGACGGAGGGTGTCGAGCCATGACGAGAGAAGAGCTGAAGCAGATCGAGAAACGGATGACCGACGCGGTCGCCCACCTGAAGGAGCGCTTCAAGACGCTGCGCACCGGGCGCGCGAACCTGGCGATCCTGGACGGCCTGCTCGTTTCGGCCTACGGCGCCGACGTGCCGATCAACCAGGTCGCCAACCTTTCGGTTCCGGAGCCCACGATGATCCTCGCGGCGCCGTGGGACCCGAAGATGGCGGTCGAGATCGAGCGGGCGATCCGGAAGTCCGACCTCGGCTTGAACCCGCAGAACGACGGCAAGCTCGTGCGGATCCCGATCCCGCAGCCGACCGAGGAGAGGCGCAAGGAGCTCGCGAAGAAGGCGCACCACATGGCCGAGGAGGCGCGCGTCGAGATCCGGCGTTTCCGCCACGAGGCCAACGACACCTTCAAGAAGATGTTCAAGGACAAGAAGATCTCCGAGGACGACGAGCGCCGAGCCCTCGAGGAATCGCAGAAGCTGACCGACAAGAAGATCATCGAGGTCGACGAGGCCCTGAAGGCAAAAGAGAAAGAGATTCTCGCCGTCTAGTGGGATCCGTTTTGATCGTTGCGGCGGCGGGGATGGGCGTGCGGCTGGGGCGCCCGGAGCCGAAGGCTCTCGTGCCGCTCGTACGGCCGGCCGATGATCTGCTGGTGCCTGGACACGTTCGGCGGGGTGTCGTTCGACGCCCTGATCGTGGCAGCCCCGGCCGAGCGGATCGCCGACTTCGAGGCGCTCGTCCGCGGGCGCGGCGAGGTTGTCGCGGGCGGCGTCACGCGCGCCGAGTCCGTGCGGCGCGCCTTCGACCGCGCCGGGGCGCTTCCGAGGGACATCGTCTGCATCCACGACGCCGCCCGGCCCCTCGTCTCCGCGAAGGAGGTGGCCGCCACCATTGCGGCGGCCGAGCAGGTCGGAGCGGCCATCGCGGCGACGCCGATCGTCGACACCGTCAAGCGTGTCGAAGGGGAGCGGATCGTCGCGACGGTGGACCGCAGCGGCCTCTGGGCCGCGGGCACCCCACAGGCCTTCCGGGCGGACCTGCTGCGCCAGGCGCTGGCCTCCGGGCGCGAGGCGACCGACGAGGCCTCCCTGTGCGAGGCTCTCGGCATCCCGGTCGCCGTGGTGCCGGTCTCGCGGTTCGGCTTTAAGATCACAGCACCGGAGGACCTCGAGATGGCGGAGGCGATCCTGAGAAGAATTGATTCATTGAAACATTGATTCATTGATTCATTGACTCATTGAATGCTCCCCCAATGAATCAATGAGAAAATGAATCAATGAATCAATCACCTCGGGTCGGCTTGGGTTTTGACTCGCATCCCTTCGCGGCCGGGACGGCCGATGCGGCTCGGGGGAATCGAGATCCCCTACAACCGGGGCCTGCGCGGCCATTCGGACGGGGACGCGCTGCTCCACGCCATCGCCGACGCAATCCTCGGAGCGGCCGGCTTGGGCTCCCTCGGCCAGCAGTTCCCGGACAACGACGCGCGGTGGCGCGGGGCCGACAGCGGAGTCTTCGTGAAGCGCGCGAGGGAGATGGCGGTCGAGCGCGGATTCGTGGTCGGCAACGTCGACTGCCGTTGTCATCGCGGAGGCTCCGAAGATCGCTCCCTTCGCGGAGAAGATCCAGGCGCACGTGGCGGCGTTGCTCGATGTGCCGCCGGAGTCGGTGTCCGTCCGCGGCACGAGCACGAACGGCCTCGGTTTCGTCGGCCGGACGGAAGGTCTGGCCGCCATGGCCGTTGTGCTCCTCGTTCCGAAGTGATCCTTTCGCGCCTCCACCCCATCGAAGAGGCGATCCGCTCCCGGCCGCGCTCGATCGAGTTCGTCCTCTTCGACAACGGGCGCCGCGACCGGCGCATCAACGATCTGAAGGCGGCCTGCCGCGACGCCGGCGTCCCCGTTCGCTACGGCGACAAGGCGGCGCTCGAGCGGCTGGCCCGCGGGCACCAGGGAGCCGTGGCTCGGATTGCCGTGCGGGAGCTGCTTTCGCCCGAGGCGGCGCTCGACGGGGCTCCCGGCCAACGGCTCCTCTTCATCCTCGACGAGGTCCAGGACCCTCAGAACCTGGGAGCCGTCTTGAGGGTGGCCGAGGGTGTGGGCGCCCGGGTGGTCGTCCCCGAACGGGGCTCGGCGCCGCTGTCCGAGGCGGTGGCCAGGAGCTCGGCGGGAGCCGTCGAGCGCGTTCCGGTCATCCGCGTGGGAAACCTCCGCCGAGCCATCGATAAGCTTAAGGATGAAGGGTTTAGGGTGATCGGCCTCGACCCTTCAGGCGAGCTTTTGTACGGGCTCGACCTGACTGGAGACCTCGCTCTGGTTCTCGGGGCCGAGGGAAAAGGGATCCGCCGGCTGGTTCGGGAGGGGTGCGACGTCCTGGCACGGCTCCCCATGGCAGGGTCGCTGGCCTCCCTGAACGTCTCGACCGCCGCCGCCGCCGCTGGCTTCGAAGTCGTTCGTCAGAGAGGATTTCCGCCCCAAGGCCCTTGATTGGCACGAAATCGGCTGATACACTCCGCCGTTCGCGCCTGTCGGGATGGGTGTGTTCTTTGAAGGCCGGAGGGGGGCCGGAGGACCGCGAAGTCTTCCGCTGCAAGTCACCGCCGGCGTAGCTCAAAGGTAGAGCATCCGATTTGTAATCGGAAGGTTACGGGTTCGAGTCCCATCGCCGGCTCCAAAGACGCATCGCGAAGGCGCGGGAGGTTTGGTTCCGTTTCGCTTTCGAGTCGGGCAGTTGGCCGAGTGGTTAATGGCAGCAGACTGTAAATCTGCCGCGCTTTGCGCTACGGAGGTTCAAATCCTTCACTGCCCACCAATTGGCGTATCGGGGAGGTCGCGTCGCGGGAGTAACTCAGGGGTAGAGTCACAGCCTTCCAAGCTGTTGGTCGCGGGTTCGAATCCCGTCTCCCGCTCCATCGAACGGGGACGGCATAAAGCCGGAGGAGAAGTCGAGAGGCAACCCCCGCCCACGTAGCTCAGTTGGCAGAGCACGTCCTTGGTAAGGACGAGGTCACCAGTTCAATCCTGGTCGTGGGCTCCAGAAAAGACGCAGGGTAGCAAGGCGAAGGAACGGAGAAGAGATAAGAGATGGCGAAGGAAAAGTTCGATCGCAGCAAGCCACACGTCAACATTGGGACGATAGGTCACGTGGACCACGGGAAGACGACGTTGACAGCGGCGATCACGTTGATTTTGTCCAAGAAGGGTTTGGCGACGGCGAAGGCCTACGACCAGATCGACAACGCGCCGGAAGAGAAGGCGCGGGGCATCACGATCAACACGGCGCACGTCGAGTACTCGACGTCCAAGCGACACTACGCGCATGTGGACTGCCCGGGCCATGCCGACTACGTGAAGAACATGATCACGGGAGCGGCGCAGATGGACGGAGCGATCCTGGTGGTGTCGGCGGCGGATGGCCCGATGCCCCAGACACGGGAGCACATCCTGCTGGCCCGCCAGGTGGGCGTGCCGTTCGTGGTGGTGTTCCTCAACAAGACGGACATGGTGGACGACCCGGAGTTGCTCGAGTTGGTCGAGCTGGAGGTTCGGGAGTTGTTGACCTCCTACGGGTTCCCCGGGGACAAGATTCCGATCGTGAAGGGGTCGGCGTTGAAAGCCGGCGCGTCGGGAGACCCGGACTCGGCGGATGCCAAGTGCATCATGGAGCTGATGGACGCGGTGGATTCGTACATTCCGATTCCCGAGCGGGCCATCGACAAGGACTTCCTGATGCCGATCGAGGACGTGTTCTCGATTTCGGGCCGCGGGACGGTCGTGACGGGGCGCGTGGAGCGCGGGGTCGTGAAGGTGGGCGAGGAAGTGGAGATCGTGGGGATCCGTCCGACGCAGAAGAAGGTCGTGACGGGCGTGGAGATGTTCCGCAAGTTGCTCGACCAGGGGCAGGCGGGCGACAACGTGGGGCTGTTGCTTCGGGGCACGGAGCGCAAGGATGTGGAGCGCGGGCAGGTGTGCGCCAAGCCGGGGTCGATCACGCCGCACATGAAGTTCACGGCGAAGGCCTACATTTTGACCAAGGAAGAGGGCGGGCGGCACACGCCGTTCTTCAACGGCTACCGGCCGCAGTTCTTCTTCCGGACGACCGACGTGACCGGGACGGCCCAGCTGCCCAAGGGTGTGGAGATGGTGATGCCGGGCGACAACGTGGATCTGGAGATCCAGCTGATCACGCCCATTGCCATGGAAAAGGGCCTGCGCTTCGCCATCCGCGAGGGCGGCAGGACGGTCGGCGCCGGAACCATCGTGGAAATACTGGAGTAAGACGTGCAAGAAAACATCACGCTCGTGTGCCCCGACTGCAAGCGGAAGAACTACACGACGACCAAGAACAAGAAGACGAACACCGAGAAGCTCGAGCGGTCCAAGTACTGCCGCTCGTGCCGCAAGCACACGACGCACAAAGAGGGGAAGGTCTAGAACAGGGGTTATTAGGGGTGTAGCTCTAATTGGTAGAGCGGCGGTCTCCAAAACCGTAGGTTGGGGGTTCGAATCCCTCCACCCCTGCCAATACGAGAAGTCCAAAGTCCAAAGTTGAAAGTCCAAAGGAGAGCGGAAGACAGGAGAAGCGAATAGCCAAAGACTGGGTCACCGGGTCCGACTTTGGACCTTGGACTTTGGACTTTGGACTCGAAAATACGACATGAAACCGATCAAAGAGTGGTGGCCGGCGCTCAAGGAGTTCTTCAGCGCCGTCTGGGTCGAGATGAAGAAGGTGAGCTGGCCGGGACGGCCGGAGGTCGTCGGGACGACGGTCGTCGTCATCGTGGCCTGCTTCATCTTCGGCTTCTACCTCTTCGTCGTCGACTCCGGGCTTTCGTGGCTGATCAACAAGCTCTTCGTGGCGACGGGAGTGGGGCAGGGATGACCGCAGCAGAAGTCGGCGTGAAGGCCAAGAACTGGTACATCGTCCACACCTACTCTGGCTTCGAGGAGCGGGTGCGGCAGAACCTCAAGCAGCGCATCGAGGCCATGAGCATGGCCGATGCGTTCGGGGAGATCCGCATCCCGACCGAGACTCTGGTCGAGATGAAGGGGGGCAAGCGCCGGGAAATCCAGCGCAAGTTCTTCCCCGGTTACATCATCATCGAGATGGAGATGTCCGACGACGCCTGGCATCTGGTCAAGAACACGCCCAAGGTGACGGGCTTCGTCGGGTCGGGCAAAGAGCCGACGCCGCTGACGGCCGAGGAGGTCGAGCAGATCCTCCACCGGGTCACCTCCACCAAGGAGAAGCCCAAGCCGAAGCACACGTTCGAGAAGGGCGAGCACGTCCGGATCACGGACGGCCCGTTCACGAATTTCACGGGCGTCGTCGAGGAAGTCAACCTCGACCGCTCGACCCTGAAGGTCATGGTCACGATCTTCGGGCGCTCGACGCCTGTCGAGCTCGAGTTCCTGCAGGTTCAGAAGCTGTAACGGAAGACGAGGAACAATGGCTAAGAAGATCACCGGGTACGTCAAGCTGCAGATTCCTGCCGGGGAAGCCACGCCGGCTCCTCCGGTCGGCCCCGCTCTCGGCCAGCAGGGCGTCAACATCATGGACTTCTGCAAGAACTTCAACTCGAAGACCGCGTCGCAGAAGGGCCTGATCATCCCGGTCGTCATCACGGTCTACGCGGACCGGTCGTACACCTACATCACGAAGACGCCGCCGGCTTCGATCCTGCTGCTCAAAGCGGCCGGCGTGGCGAAGGGATCGGGCACGCCCAACAAGGACAAAGTGGGCAAGGTGACCAAGAAGCAAGTCGAGGAGATCGCAAAGACGAAGCTGCCGGACCTGAATTCCGCGGATCTGCCGGCGGCAATCCGGATCATCGAGGGCACGGCCCGTTCGATGGGCATCGAGGTCGTTTGAGGGCGTCAAGTCGGAGATCGAGCGAAATCTCGATCGTTTGAACGACGAAGGGGGTAAATGGGAACAACGGGTAAGAAGTTCAAGGCCGCGAAATCGAAGGTCGAGCTGCGTCCGTACGGCATCGCGGAAGCCATGAAGCTCGTCCGCGACGTCAAGTACACGAAGTTCGACGAGTCGGTGGACATTGCCATGCTGCTCGGCGTCGACCCGAAGCACGCGGACCAGATGGTGCGCGGCACGGTCGTGCTGCCGCACGGCACGGGCAAGTCCAAGCGCGTGGCCGTCATCGCCTCGGGCGACAAGGCCAAAGAAGCGCAGGACGCGGGCGCCGATCTCGTGGGGGCCGAAGACCTGGTCGAGAAGATCCAGGGCGGCGCGATCGAGTTCGAGGCCCTCGTGGCGACTCCGGACATGATGCGGCTCGTCGGCAAGCTCGGAAAGGTGCTGGGGCCCAAGGGCCTCATGCCGAACCCGAAGGCCGGCACGGTCACGATGGATGTCGGCAAGGCGGTCAAGGAGATCAAGGGCGGCAAGGTCGAATTCCGCGTGGACAAGACCTCGATCATTCACGCCGCCGTGGGCAAGACGTCCTTCGACGAGAAAAAGCTCGAGGAGAACGTCTCGGCGTTCATCCGGGCGGTCCAGCGAGCCAAGCCGGCCGCTGCCAAGGGCAAGTATTTCCGCACCGTCTCGGTCTCCTCGACGATGGGGCCGGGGATCACCATCGACACCGACTCGATCGAGGCGCTCTAAAAGAGCGCGGGGAGACACGATGAACCGAACCGAAAAAGCAGCCGCGGTGGCGACACTCGAGGCGGACCTGGCGAAATCGCAGAACGCCATCCTCTTCGGATTCGCCGGGCTGAAGGTCAACGAGGTCACGGAGCTGCGCCGGCAGGTGCGCGGGGTGCAGTCCCGCTACCTGGTGGTCAAGAACACGCTGGCGCTGCGGGCCACCAAGGGCACGGCGCTCGAGGGCGTGGCGAAGCACTTCACGGGGCCGACGGCGGTCGTCTACAACGCCTCCAATCCCGTGGCGATCGCCCGGGTGCTGACGGCGTTTGCGAAGACGAACCCGAACCTGGTGTTCAAGGCAGCCGTCGTCGAGGGCCGCGCGATCGCGGCCACCGAGATCGCGGCCTTGGCCGAGGTGCCGTCGCGCGAGCAGCTGGTCTCGAAGCTGCTCTTCCTGATCCAGTCGCCGATGCGGCGCCTGGTGACCGTGTTGAACGGCCCGGTGCGCAACCTCGTCGGCGTCGTGGGGCAGATCGCGGACCAGAAGTCGAAATCGGGGCCGGCCGAGGCCGCTCCCGTCAACTGAAGCAACGAACAAGTTTTTAGAGAAGGACAAGGAGAAGAACAATGGCGATGACGGCGGAGACTTTCGTCAAGGAAATCGAGGGCATGACGGTCCTCGAGCTCAACAGCCTGGTCAAGGCGCTCGAAGAGAAGTTCGGCGTGTCCGCGGCGGCCATGGCGATGCCGGCTGCGGCGGCTGCTGCCGGCGCGGCGGCGGCGCCTGCCGAGGAAGAGCAGACCGAGTTCACGGTGCACCTCGTGGCGGCCGGCGACAAGATCAAGACGATCAAGTCGGTGCGCGAGGTCACGGCCCTCGGCCTCAAGGAGGCCAAGGATCTCGTGGACGGCGCTCCCGGCGTCCTGAAGGAAGGCGTCTCGAAGGACGAGGCGGCGGCCATCAAGAAGAAGTTCGAGGAAGTCGGCGCCAAGGTGGAGATTAAGTAGAAATCCTGGGTGGCCTGGAATACCGATTTGTTGTCAATCGTGACCGCTCTCTGGGGGCGGTCTGGCCAAGCTCTATTCACGCCGGTTGCTCCGGCGAGGAGTGCGAATGTCTGACGCTGTCGTAGACGAGCGGATGAATTTCTCGAAGATCCGTTCGTTCATGGATCTTCCCAACCTGATCGACGTCCAGCGCCGGTCCTACGAGCGCTTCCTGCAGATGAACCTGCTGCCGGAAGAGCGCGACGAGTCCGGCCTGCAGGCCGTCTTCACGAGCGTGTTCCCCTTTGCGGACTTCCGCGGGGCCTGCGAGCTGCAGTTCGTCAAGTACGCGATCGGCAACTGGGAGTGCAAGTGCGGAAGGCTCAAGGGCCTCGAGCACCTGCGCATGGACTGCAAGAACTGCGGCAAGAGGATCGTGACCGCGCACCCGCACGAAGACACGGTCTCCTGCCCGCACTGCGGCGTGCAGAACCTGAACCGGGTCGCCCTCTGCGACATCTGCGGCAACCCCGTGGACCTGCAGATGAAGTACTCGGTCGCGGAGTGCCAGGAACGCGGGATGACCTACTCGGTCCCGCTCAAGGTGACCTTCCGCCTCTTCGTCTACGACAAGGACCCGGAGACGGGTGTCAAGACGATGCGGGACGCCAAGGAAGAGGAAGTTTTCTTCGGCGACATCCCGCTCATGACCGAGCACGGGACCTTCGTGATCAACGGCACGGAGCGTGTGATCGTTTCGCAGCTCCACCGCTCGCCCGGCGTCTTCTTCACCAAGGAGTCGGCGCACGGGTATCTCGCGAAGATCATCCCGTACCGCGGCTCCTGGGTGGAGTTCGAGTACGACCAGAAGGGCGTCCTCTTCGTCCGCATCGACCGCAAGCGCAAGTTCCCGGCGACCATCTTCCTGCGGGCCCTTGGCCTCGAGACCGACGAGTCGATCCTGCGCCAGTTCTACGCTGTCGTGCCCGCGCGCTTCGAGCGCGGCCGCGCGTACCTGACGATCGGCAAGGACGTCCTCAAGCAGGAGGAGATCCGCGAGCGCTTCGCGCGCGTCAAGCGCGAGACGAAGGTCGTATTCGCCGGCATCAAGCTGACGGGCGACGACCAGAAGGAGATTGCGAAGAAGGGCTCGATCGAGCGCGGCGTCGACGACGCCCTGGTCGAGAAGGCCTGTTTCCTGGCCGACGTCGTCGACCTGGCCTCCGGCGAGGTCCTGTTCGAGGCGGGCCAGGAGCTCGGGCCCGACGCGGTCGAGGCCCTGAAGGAGCACGGCATCCAGTCGGTCGAGCTGTTCTTTCCCGACTGGGACCTTCACGGCGACGTGCTCGGCAACACGATCCGCAAGGACACGCACAAGACCAAGAACGAGGCCATTCTCGAGATCTACAGGCGCCTGCGCCCGGGCGACCCCCCGACCTACGAGTCGGCCAAGAACCTGTTCGAGGGCATGTTCTTCGACCCGAAGAAATACGACTTCTCGCGCGTGGGCCGCTTCAAGTTCAACATTAAGCTCGAAGCCGACTCGAACGAGGACACGCGCACGCTGACGTCCCAGGACATCTACCGCGTCGTGGGCTACCTCCTGCGCTTGAAGAAGGACGTCGGCCGCACCGACGACATCGACAACCTCGGCAACCGGCGCGTGCGCTCGGTCGGCGAGCTGCTCGAGAACCAGTTCCGGATCGGCCTGGTGCGGATGGAGCGCGCCATCAAGGAGAAGATGTCCGTTCACCAGGACATCGACTCGGCGATGCCGCACGACCTGATCAACAGCAAGCCCGTCATCGCCTCGATCAAGGAGTTCTTCGGGTCCTCGCAACTGTCCCAGTTCATGGACCAGACGAACCCGCTCTCCGAGGTCACGCACAAGCGGAGGCTCTCTGCCCTCGGCCCGGGCGGCCTCTCGCGCGAACGGGCCGGGTTCGAAGTGCGCGACGTGCACCCCACGCACTACGGCCGCGTCTGCCCGATCGAGACGCCGGAAGGCCCGAACATCGGCCTCATCTCGTCTCTGTCGTGCTACGCCCGGATCAACGATTTCGGCTTCATCGAAACGCCCTACAAGCGGGTCGAGAAGGGCCGCGTCATCGACCACTTCCAGATCACGGCGGTGGGCGACACGACCTACAAGCTCGGCGAGATCGTCGAGAAGAAGGAATACGAAGACGAGAACGAGCGCGTCCGCCGCGGCCACAAGAAGGCGGCCGAGGCCTCGCCCTACGCCTTCTATCTGTCCGCCTGGGAGGAAGAGAACTTCGTCATCGCCCAGGCCAACGCCGAGACGGACGCGACCGGACGGATCCGGGAGGAGAGGGCCGAGGCCCGCTTCAACGGCGAGTTCATCACGGCCGAGCGCGACAAGGTCGACTACAAGGACATCTCTCCCAAGCAGCTCGTTTCGGTCGCGACGGCTCTCATTCCGTTCCTCGAGCACGATGACGCCAACCGCGCCCTGATGGGCTCGAACATGCAGCGGCAGGCCGTGCCGCTTCTCAAGGTCGAGGCGCCCCTCGTCGGAACGGGCCTCGAGGCGACGGTCGCGCGGGATTCGGGCGCGGTCGTTCTGGCCAAGCGCGGCGGCGTCGTGGACCAGGTCGACTCGGAAAGGATCATCGTCCGGGTCGAGGGGACGGAAGCGGGCGGCAAGGAGTTCGGCGCGGACATCTATCCGCTGACGAAGTTCCGCCGCTCGAACCAGAACACCTGCATCAACCAGAAGCCGATCGTCATGGAGGGCCAGCACGTCCAGCGCGGCGAGGTCCTCGCGGACGGGCCGTGCACCGAGGAAGGGGAGCTCGCTCTCGGGCGCAACATCCTCGTCGCCTTCATGCCCTGGCGCGGGTACAACTACGAAGACGCGATCCTGGTGTCCGAGCGCCTGGTCAAGGACGACTACTTCACGTCGATCCACATCCAGGAGTTCGACATCGAGGCCCGCGACACGAAGCTCGGCCCCGAGGAAATCACGCGCGACATCCCGAACGTTTCGGAGACGGCGCTCAAGGACCTCGACGAGTCGGGCATCATCCGCATCGGCGCCAACGTCAAGCCAGGCGACATCCTCGTCGGCAAGGTCACGCCCAAGGGCGAGACGCAGCTGACGCCGGAAGAGAAGCTGCTCCGGGCGATCTTCGGCGAGAAGGCCGGCGACGTCCGGGACGCGTCGTTGAAGTGCCCGCCCGGCATCGAGGGCACCGTCGTCGACGTCAAGATCTTCTCGCGCAAGGGGATCGAAAAAGACCTGCGGGCCCTTTCGATCGAGCAGGACCAGATCGGCAAGATCGAGAAGAACTCCAAAGACGAGATCCGGATCATCCGCGAGGAAGCCAACAAGAAGATCCGCGACATCCTCGCCGGCAAGATCGTCAACGAGGCAATCGAGGACCGCGAGGGCAACGAGCTCGTCAAGAAGGGCGGCAAGCTCACCGAAGAGATCGTCGCGAAGCTCGCTCCCCAGCAGTTGAAGCGCCTGAAGCTCAAGGACGAGGAAGTCACCGAGTCCGTGCAGTTCGTGCTGCGGCGGCAGGATTCGCAGATCGAGGTGTTGAACCGCGTCAACGCTGAGAGGATCGAGCTGCTGCAGAAGGGCGACGAGCTGCCGCCCGGCGTCATCAAGATGGTGAAGGCCTACGTGGCCATGAAGCGCAAGCTTTCGGTCGGCGACAAGATGGCCGGCCGGCACGGCAACAAGGGCGTCATCTCCCGCATCCTGGCGGAAGCCGACCTGCCGTACCTGCCGGATGGGACGCCGATCGACATCGTCTTGAATCCGCTCGGGCGTGCCGTCGCGGATGAACGTCGGCCAGATTCTCGAAACCCACCTCGGGTGGGCCGCGCGGGTGCTGGGCTTGAAGATCGCAACGCCGGTCTTCGACGGCGCCGAAGAGTCCGAGATCAAGAAGCTTTTGAAAGAGGCGAACCTGCCCTCCTCGGGCAAGACGGTCCTCTACGACGGCATGACGGGGGAGCCGTTCGAGCAGCAGGTCACGGTGGGCTACATCTACATGATGAAGCTCTCGCACCTGGTGGACGACAAGATCCACGCCCGCTCGATCGGGCCGTACTCGCTGATCACGCAGCAGCCACTGGGCGGCAAGGCCCAGTTCGGCGGCCAGCGCTTCGGCGAGATGGAAGTGTGGGCCCTCGAGGCGTACGGCGCCGCCTACACGCTGCAGGAGCTCCTGACGGTCAAGTCCGACGACGTCGAGGGGCGCTCACAGGTCTACGAGTCGATCGTCAAGGGCGAGGTGCCGCAGGAACCGGGCCTGCCCGAGTCGTTCAACGTCCTCGTTCGCGAGCTGCAGTCTCTATGCCTCGACGTGGAGCTGTTGAAGCGATGAGCCGAAGCCTTCTTGTCTGGATCGACGCGGGCGCTGCGTTCAAGCCATGGGATGGTGAGCAGCGGCCGCTTGCTCTCTTGGTCGCGTCGAGCGACCGCTCAAAATGTTTTCTCGCTAAGTCGCGATGAACGACTTATGAGAAGGAGCGACTAAATTGGATACGCTCGCTTTTGCCAACAAGCCGACAGCGCTGAAGGACTTCAACGCGATCAAGATCTCTCTGGCGTCGCCCGAGAGAATCCGGTCGTGGTCCTACGGCGAGGTCACCAAGCCCGAGACCATCAACTACCGCACGTTCAAGCCGGAGCGGGACGGGCTCTTCTGCGCGAAGATCTTCGGCCCGATCACGGACTGGGAATGCCTCTGCGGCAAGTACAAGCGGATGAAGCACCGCGGCGTCGTCTGCGACAAGTGCGGCGTCGAGGTGACCAAGTCCAAGGTCCGCCGCGAGCGGATGGCGCACATCGAGCTCGCCTCTCCGGTCTCGCACGTCTGGTTCTTCAAGGGCCTCCCGTCGCGGATCGGACACCTGCTCGACATCTCGCTGCGGGACCTCGAGCGCATCCTCTACTTCGAGTCCTACGTCGTCATTGACCCGGGCGAGACGGAGCTGAAGCAGAAAGAGCTTCTCTCCGAGGAGCGCTACCGGGCCCTGCGCGGGGAGCACGGCGACGTGTTCGTGGCGCGGATGGGCGCGGGTGCGATCAAGGAGCTGCTCCAGCGCGTGGACGTCGAGATGATGTCGGAAGAGCTGCGCATGATCATGAAGACGGAGACGTCGCAGATCAAGCGCCAGAAGGCGGCCAAGCGCCTCAAGGTGTGCGACGCCTTCCGCCGTTCCGGCCACCATCCGGATTGGATGATCCTGGACGTCATTCCGGTCATCCCGCCGGAGCTGCGGCCCCTCGTGCCCCTGGACGGCGGCCGTTTCGCGACGTCTGATCTCAACGACCTCTACCGCCGCGTCATCAACCGGAACAACCGGTTGAAGAAGCTGCTCGAGCTGCGCGCTCCCGAAGTCATCGTGCGCAACGAGAAGCGCATGCTCCAGGAGGCGGTGGACGCCCTGTTTGACAACGGCCGGCGCGGCCGGGTGCTCAAGGGGTCGAACAACCGGCCCTTGAAGTCCCTCTCCGACACGCTCAAGGGCAAGCAGGGCCGGTTCCGCCAGAACCTGCTCGGCAAGCGCGTCGACTACTCGGGCCGTTCGGTCGTCGTCGTGGGGCCGGAGCTGAAGCTCCACCAGGCCGGCCTGCCCAAGAAGATGGCCGTCGAGCTGTTCAAGCCGTTCATCTACAACCGCCTCGAGAAGAAGGGCCTCGCCCCGACGATCAAGGCGGCCAAGGAGCTCGTGGACTCCGGCGTCACGGACGTTTGGGATGCTCTCGAGGAGGTCATCCGCGACCACCCGGTGCTCCTGAACCGCGCGCCGACACTCCACCGCCTGGGTATCCAGGCCTTTCAGCCGGTTCTGGTCGAGGGCAAGGCCATCAAGATCCATCCCCTCGTCTGCCCGGCCTTCAACGCGGACTTCGACGGCGACCAGATGGCCGTGCACGTCCCGCTTTCTCCCAAGGCCCAGATCGAGGCGGAGCTGCTGATGCTTTCCGCCAACAACATCCTCTCTCCCGCCTCGGGCCGGCCGCTCGCCGTCCCCTCGCAGGACCTGGTGCTCGGCATCTACTACCTGACCAAGTCCCGCTCGGGCACGAAGGGCGAGGGCCGCATCTTCGCCGACTTCGACGAGGTCGTCCTGGCCTTCGAGCAGGGCGACGTCACGACGCACACCCCCATCCGCGTGCGCTACTCGGGCAAGTACGCCGACCTGACGACGCAGTACAACGACCAGGACTTGACGCACGCCGAGATTCAGGACGTCGAGCGGACGTTGATCGACACGACGGTCGGCCGCGTCATCTTCAACAGCGCCCTGCCGGACGTCGTTCCGTTCATCAACGGGAACCTCAAGAAGCGAGGCCTGACGGACTTCGTCAGCTACATCCACCTGACCTTCGGCGAGCAGATGACGGTCAAGATGCTCGACGACCTGAAGGACCTGGGGTTTGCCGCTGCCACCCGCGCGGGCATCTCGATCGGTGTCGACGACATGGTCATTCCGGCCAAGAAAGAAGAGTTCCTCGCGGCAGCCCGCAAGGAGATCGTCGAGGTCGAGTCGCAGCGCACCTCCGGCGTGATCACGGCCGGCGAGCGCCACAACAAGATCATCGACATCTGGCACCGGACGACGGAGCACATCTCCGACGAAATGTTCAAGGAGATGAAGAAGACCGACCAGGTTGGGGCGGAATTCAACCCGATCTACATCATGGCGGACTCGGGCGCCCGGGGCTCCAAGGAGCAGGTGCGCCAGCTCGCCGGCATGCGCGGCCTCATGTCCAAGCCTTCGGGCGAGGTCATCGAGACGCCCATCACGGCGAACTTCCGCGAGGGCCTGTCGGTCCTCCAGTACTTCATCTCGACGCACGGCGCCCGCAAGGGCCTCGCGGACACGGCCTTGAAGACGGCCGACTCCGGCTACCTGACGCGGCGGCTCGTCGACGTGGCGCAGGACGTCATCGTGATCGAGGAGGACTGCAGCACTTCAGACGGCATCACGGTCTCCGCGATCATGGAAGGCGGCGACACGCTCGAGCCCCTGCGCGACCGCATCGTCGGCCGCGTTGCCCAGGAAGACATCTACGACCCGCTCTCGGAGGAGAAGATCCTGGGGATCGGCGACGAGATCACCGAGGACCTGGCCTCGCTCGTCCAGGAGGCCGGTATCGAGAGGGTCAAGATCCGCTCGGTTCTGACCTGCGAGACCAAGCGCGGCATCTGCCGCCTCTGCTACGGCCGCATGCTCGCCTCGGGCAAGATGGTCGAGATCGGCGAGGCCTGCGGCGTCATCGCGGCGCAGTCGATCGGTGAGCCCGGAACCCAGCTCACGATGCGGACCTTCCACTACGGCGGCACGGCGTCCCGCGTGACGGAGCAGTCCAAGCACGCGGCCAAGAACCCGGGCACGGTCAAGTTCCTGAACGTGTCGACAGTCGAGCGCAAGAACAAGAACCTCGTCGTGGTCAACCGCAACGGCAAGATCACGATCATGGACAACAAAGGCCGCGAGAAAGAGCGGTACTCGGTGGTGTACGGCTCGACCATCAAGGTCTCCGACGGCGACGAGGTCGTCCCCGGCCAGGAGCTCGTCGAGTGGGATCCGTTCACCTCCGCCATCCTGACGGAGGTCGGCGGCAAGATCGCCTACCGCGACATCATCGAAGGGGAGAACCTCCGCGAGGAAACGGACCGCGTCACGGGCCTCGCCCAGAAGATCATCGTCGAAGCGGTCGGCGCCGAGAAGCGCTCGCCGCAGGTCCTGGTCCAGGGCGGCCGCGGCGTCGAGCGCAAGTACCTCCTGCCGATCGGATCGCACCTCATGGTCGGCCGACGGACAGGACGTCCATCCGGGCGACGTGCTCGCCAAGATCCCCCGCGAGACGACCAAGACGAAGGACATCACGGGAGGCCTGCCGCGCATCGTCGAGCTGTTCGAGGCGCGCCGGCCCAAGGACGCGGCGGTCATCACCGAGATCGACGGCGCGGTGTCGCACGGCCCGATCGCCAAGGGCATGCGGAAGGTCATCATCACCGGCGACGACGGCGAGACCCGCGAGTACCTGATCCCGCGCTACACGCACGTCAACGTGCAGGAATCCGAGCGCGTCAAGGCGGGAGATCCCCTGATCGACGGACCGATCAACCCGCACGACATCCTGGCCATCCTCGGAGAGAAGGAGATGCAGCGTTACCTCGTGGACAAGATCCAGGAGGTCTACCGCTCGCAGAACGTCGCCATCAACGACAAGCACATCGAGGTGATCGTCCGCCAGATGATGCGCAGCGTGAAAGTCGAGGAGGTCGGGGACACGGAGTTCCTGATCGACGAGCAGGTCGACCGTTTCCGATTCGAGGAGGAGAACGACCGGATTCTGACGGCGGGCGGCCAGCCGGCCACGGCCCGGCCGATGCTGCTCGGCATCACCAAGGCCTCTCTCTCGACGGACTCGTTCATCTCGGCGGCCTCCTTCCAGGAGACGACCCGGGTGCTCACCGAGGCCGCCATCTCGGGCAAGGTGGACAAGCTGCGGGGCCTCAAGGAGAACGTCATCGTCGGCCGCCTGATCCCCGCCGGCACCGGCATGGAGTACTACCGCAACGTCGTCCTCGAGCGCGAGGAGATCCCGCAGGTCGAGGAGCCGGCCCTCGAGGACTTCCTGACCGACCCCGCCGAGGAGCTGGCCTTAGCCGAAGCCGACGCCGAAGTGGACGCCTCCGAAGAAGATTAGCTCTTAGCTGTCAGCTCTTAGCTCCGAGAGGGGGCCGTAAGCGGGCCCCTCTCTTTCTTAACCCTCTCCCCCGGAGAGGGCAGGGTGAGGGGGAAACTGCCGCCGGGTCACGTGATTGTGGCGGCCTCTGCCGCCCCTCACCGCAACCCTCTCCCGGAGCGAGGGAGCAGACCCGGGAGGGCCGACGGGTGACGCCGTACGAAGGCCTTGCCCCGGGCGGAGGGCCAGCAGGCCCGAGCACGGGGCGAGGTGGACGGCGGCAGGCCCCGTCGGCCCGTCTCGAATCGGGCCATCGGTCGGCCGATCAGAAGGGGTCCAAAGACACGAAAACCCTTGACAGGACAGCCCGAGGCGCGTAGCCTTCGGGGGTTTTTCCTCTGGACTCCGGTGAGTCGGTGGGACTGACTCGAACCGGTTCCAAAGACAGCGGGTTACGGTCGATCTCGGGCCCTTCCTCGGCTCCGGGGGGCTCGGGGAGACACAGGAGAGTCGATGCCGACAATTTCTCAACTGGTCCGGAAGGGCCGCGAGCGCGTGAAGGTGAAGACCGCTTCGCCGGCTCTGGCCTCCTCGCCTCAGAAGCGCGGCGTTTGCACGCGCGTCTACACGACGACGCCCAAGAAACCGAACTCGGCGCTGCGCAAGGTCGCGCGCGTGCGCCTGACCAACGGGATCGAGGTCACGACCTACATCCCGGGCGTCGGCCACAACCTCCAGGAGCACTCGATCGTCATGATCCGCGGCGGGCGCGTCAAGGACCTGCCGGGAGTTCGCTACCACATCATCCGGGGCACCCTCGACGCGGTCGGCGTGGCCAACCGCAAGCAGAGCCGCTCCAAGTACGGCGCCAAGCGCCCGAAGACGTAGGACAGAGAGCCATGCCGAGACGCCGTGTCGTTGCCAAGCGCGAGATCCTGCCGGATCCGCTCTACAACTCCCAGCTCGTCACCAAGTTCATCAACTCCGTGATGGGCGCGGGACGCAAGTCCCTGGCCGAGGGAATCCTGTACGGGGCGCTGAACCGCGTCGCCGAGAAGACGCAGGACGACCCCATGAAGACCTTCAAGAAGGCGATCGAGAACGTCAAGCCCGCCCTCGAGGTCAAGTCCCGCCGGGTCGGCGGCTCGACCTACCAGGTCCCGGTCGAGGTCCGGCCGAATCGGCGCACATCGCTGGCGATCCGCTGGATCATCGAGTACGCGCAGTCCCGCGGCGAGAAGACGATGCGCGAGAAGCTCGCCGCCGAGTTCCTCGACGCCGCCAACCTCCGGGGCGGAGCCGTGAAGAAGAAGGACGACACCCACAAGATGGCGGAGGCGAACAAGGCGTTCGCCCACTACCGCTGGTAACTGCAGCTAGCAACCTTCAGCACCCAACCCACCATGCCGCGCAGCCACTCACTCAAAGACACCCGCAACATCGGGATCATGGCGCACATCGACGCCGGTAAAACGACGACGACGGAGCGGATCCTTTTCTACACGGGCGTCAACTACAAGCTGGGAGAGGTGCACGAAGGCACGGCCACGATGGACTGGATGGTCCAGGAGCAGGAGCGCGGCATCACGATCACGTCCGCCGCGACGACGTGCTTCTGGAACGACAAGCGGATCAACATCATCGATACGCCCGGCCACGTGGACTTCACGGCCGAGGTCGAGCGGTCGCTGCGCGTTCTGGACGGCGCCGTCGCCGTGTTCGACGCCGTGGCCGGCGTCGAGCCGCAGTCGGAGACCGTGTGGCGCCAGGCCAACCGCTACGGCGTTCCACGCCTCGCCTTCGTCAACAAGATGGACCGCGTCGGCGCCAACTTCCCGCGCTGTGTCGAGATGATGAAGACGAAGCTGAACGCCAAGCCGGCGCCGATCCAGATCCCCTGGGGCATCGAGGCGGACCACCGCGGCGTGATCGACCTCGTGACCCTCAAGGGGTATGACTTCCACGACGACGAAATGGGCTCCAAGTTCGACATCGTGGACATCCCGGCCGACCTCAAGGCCGAGGCCGAGAAGTACCGCGAGCAGCTGATCGAGGTCGTCGCCGAGACCGACGACGGCCTTCTCGAGAAGTACCTCCACGGCGGCAAGGTCGAAGAGCAGGAGCTGAAAGACGCCCTGCGCCGCGCCACGATCGCCGGGGCGGTGCAGCCGGTCATCTGCGGCTCCGCGTTCAAGAACAAGGGCGTCCAGAACCTGCTCGACGCGGTCGTGGACTACCTCCCGTCGCCCCTGGACGTCAAGCCGATCGTCGGCCACGACGACGTGGGCGCCGAGCTGACGCGCGCCGGCGTCCGACGAGGCTCCGTTTTCGGCCCTGATCTTCAAGATCATGACCGACCCCTTCGTCGGCCAGCTCGCCTTCTTCCGCGTGTACTCGGGGCACCTCGACGCCGGTTCCGCCGTCTTCAACTCGACCAAGGACGCGCGGGAGCGCGTGGGCCGCCTCTTGAAGATGCACGCCAACAAGCGCGAAGAGATCAAGGAAGTCTGGGCCGGCGACATCGCCGCGGGCGTGGGCCTGAAGAACGTCCAGACGGGCGACACGATCTGCGACGAGGACAATCCGATCATCCTCGAGGCGATGAACTTCCCCGAGCCCGTCATCGCCGTGGCGATCGAGCCCAAGACCAAGGCCGATCAGGAAAAGATGGGCATGGCCCTGGGCAAGCTCATGCAGGAAGACCCGACCTTCAAGGTCCACACGGACAAGGAGACCGGGCAGACGATCATCCGCGGCATGGGCGAGCTGCACCTCGAGATCATCACGGACCGCATGGTCCGCGAGTTCAACGTCGGCGCGAACATCGGCAAGCCGCAGGTCGCCTACCGCGAGGCGATCACGAAAGAGGCGCAGGGCGAGGGCCGCTTCATCCGGCAGTCGGGCGGCCGCGGCCAGTACGGCCACTGCAAGATCCGCATCAAGCCGGCCGAGGAAGGCCACGCGTTCGTCTTCGAGAACGAGACGTACGGCGGATCGATCCCCAAGGAGTTCATCAAGCCGATCGAGCAGGGCATCAAGGAAGCCCTGGAGACGGGCATCCTCGCGGGCTACCCGACGACGGGCGTGCACGTCGAGCTGTACGACGGCTCGTACCACGACGTCGACTCTTCGGAGATGGCCTTCAAGATCGCCGGGTCCATGGCCTACCAGGACGCCGCGAAGAAGGCCAAGCCGATCATCAAGGAACCCATCATGGAGGTCGAGGTCGTCGTGCCCGAGGACTACATGGGCGACGTCATCGGCGACCTCTCCTCCCGACGCGGCCACATCAAGCACATGGAGCCCCGCGCCGGCGTCCAGGTCATCACGGCCCGCGTTCCGCTGTCGGAGATGTTCGGGTACTCGACCAACCTGCGCTCCATGACGCAGGGGCGCGGCAACTACACGATGCAATTCGCGGTCTACGACGAAGTGCCGAAGTCGGTCTCGGAAGAGATCATCGCGAAGGTGGGGAGCAAGTAAATGGCCAAAGAGAAATTCGACCGTTCGAAGCCACACGTCAACATTGGGACGATCGGTCACGTGGACCACGGGAAGACGACGTTGACAGCGGCGATCACGTTGATTTTGTCGAAGAAGGGTCTGGCGACGGCGAAGGCCTACGACCAGATCGACAACGCGCCGGAAGAGAAGGCGCGGGGCATCACGATCAACACGGCGCACGTCGAGTACTCGACGGCCAAGCGACACTACGCGCATGTGGACTGCCCGGGCCACGCCGACTACGTGAAGAACATGATCACGGGAGCGGCGCAGATGGACGGGGCGATCCTGGTGGTGTCGGCCGCCGACGGCCCGATGCCCCAGACGCGGGAGCACATCCTGCTGGCCCGCCAGGTGGGCGTGCCGTATCGTGGTGGTGTTCCTGAACAAGACGGACATGGTGGACGACCCGGAGTTGCTCGAGCTGGTCGAGCTGGAGGTCCGGGAGCTGTTGACCTCCTACGGGTTCCCCGGGGACAAGATTCCGATCGTGAAGGGGTCGGCGTTGAAGGCCGGCGAGTCGGGAGACCCGAACTCGGCGGATGCCAAGTGCATCATGGAGCTGATGGACGCGGTGGACTCGTACATTCCGATTCCCGAGCGGGCCATCGACAAGGACTTCCTGATGCCGATCGAGGACGTGTTCTCGATCTCGGGCCGCGGGACAGTCGTGACGGGGCGCGTGGAGCGCGGGGTCGTGAAGGTGGGCGAAGAGGTCGAGATCGTGGGGATCCGGCCGACGCAGAAGAAGGTCGTGACGGGTGTGGAGATGTTCCGCAAGTTGCTCGACCAGGGGCAGGCGGGCGACAACGTGGGGCTGTTGCTTCGGGGCACGGAGCGCAAGGACGTGGAGCGCGGGCAGGTGTGCGCCAAGCCGGGGTCGATCACGCCGCACATGAAGTTCACGGCCAAGGCGTACATCCTGACCAAGGAAGAGGGCGGGCGGCACACGCCGTTTTTCAACGGCTACCGGCCGCAGTTCTTCTTCCGGACGACCGACGTGACCGGGACGGCCCAGCTGCCCAAGGGTGTGGAGATGGTGATGCCCGGCGACAACGTGGATCTGGAGATCCAGCTGATCACGCCCATTGCCATGGAAAAGGGCCTGCGCTTCGCCATCCGAGAAGGCGGACGGACCGTCGGCGCTGGAACCATCGTGGAGATCCTGGAATAGCGGCTTTCGAACGGCAGCGAGGCAAACGAGTACATGAAAAACGACAAGATCCGGATCCGGCTCAAGGCTTTCGATTACCGGATCCTCGACCAGTCCGCGACAGAGATCGTGGACACGGCGAGGCGCACCGGAGCGAAAGTCGCCGGCCCGATTCCGCTGCCGACGGCAGATTTCCCGCTACACCGTGAACCGCTCGCCGCACATCGACAAGAAGTCGCGCGAGCAGTTCGAGATGCGGACGCACAAGCGCCTCCTGGACATTTTGGAGCCGACGTCCCAGACGGTGGACGCGCTCATGAAGCTCGAGTTGCCGGTCGGTGTGGACGTCGAGATCAAGGCGTTCGGCAAGTAAGGACACTGCGATGCCCGTACACGGAATTCTCGGGAAAAAGGTGGGGATGACCCAGCTCTTCGCGGCCGACGGCACCGTCATGCCGGTCACGGTCGTGCAGGCCGGGCCCTGCCTCGTCGTGCAGAAGAAGACCGCGGACAAGGACGGCTACGAGTCGATCCAGATCGGCCTGGTCGAATCGCGTCCGGACCGCCGGGCCAACCGCGCCGCCAAGGGCCACTTCGAAAAGGCGGGCGTCGCGCCGATGCGGACGCTGGCCGAAGTGGGCCTCGATACGGGCGACGCGTTGAAGCCCGGCGACAAGGTTCTCTGCGACACCTTCCAGGTCGAGGACCACGTGGACGTCATCGGCGTGTCGAAGGGCAAGGGCTTTGCCGGCGTCGTCCGCCGCCACCATTTCAGCGGCGGCGCGGCCACCCACGGCTCGATGTTCCACAGGGCCCCGGGCTCCATCGGCCCCTCGGCCTTCCCGTCGCGCGTCTATCCGGGCACGCGCTCCTCGGGCCGCCTGGGAGGACGCCGGGCCACCTCCAAGAACCTGACCGTCGTCAAGGTCGATGCCGAGAAGAACCTCCTGTACATCAAGGGCGCGATTCCGGGCGCGCGCAACACGGTCGTCAAGATCGTGCGTACGAGCTTCGTGAAGTAAGGAACGACGATGGCCAAAGTTTCCGTTTTGAACTGGAAGAAAGAGCAGGTGGGCGAGGTCGCCCTGCCGGCCGACGTCTTCGAGTATCCCGTACCGCAAGCATCTCGTGTGGGAGGTCGTGAAGGCCTACCTCGCGGGGAAGCGCGCTGGCACGCACAAGACGAAGACGCGCGCCGAGGTCTCGGGCACCGGCAAGAAGCCTTTCAAGCAGAAGGGCACGGGGCGCGCGCGCCAGGGCGGCGGCCGTCCGCCCATCCACCGCCACGGAGGCACCTCGCACGGCCCGACCCCCGCACTCCTACGCGCAGGGGCTCTCGGTCGCGCGCCAAGAAGAACGCCTTGAAGGCCGTCCTCTCCCGCCGCGTCAAGGAAGAGCGCCTGATCGTGCTCGAGAAGATGGAGCTCGGCAGCCACAAGACGAAGGATCTCGAAGACGGCATTGAGCCGTCTCGGCGTCGAGGGCAAGGCGCTCTTCGTGGACGCGGACGCCCGCGAAAACGAGAACTTCGCGCGGGCCTCGCGCAACGTGCGCGAGTGGAAGCTCGTGGACGCCCTTCACGTGAACACGTATGACGTCATGAACCACGGCACGCTCGTCGTCTCGAAAGAGGCGCTCGGCCGGGTCGTCGCGACGCTGGGAGGCGAGTGATGAAGCCGCAGCAGGTGATTCGCCGGCCCCTCATCACGGAGAAGGCGACGCGTCTCAAGGAGGCCTCGGGCACGATCTGCTTCGAGGTCGACAAGGACGCGAACAAGATCGAGATCGCGAAGGCCGTGACGGCGCTCTTCGGCGTGAAAGTCGCCGACGTGCGCGTGGCCAACCGGGAAGGCAAGTGGAAGCGCATGGGCCGCTTCATCGGCCAGCGCAAAGCCTGGAAGAAGGCCTACGTCCGCCTGGCGGCGGGCGAGAAGCCGATCGAATTCTTCGAAGGCGTCTGAAAAGGATCACGACTATGCCGGTAAAGATTTACAAGCCGACTTCGCCCGGGAGGCGCTTTCAGACGACGCTCGACTTTTCCGAGCTGTCGGACGTGCGCCCGGAGAAGAGCCTGACGACGGGCCTGCGTTCGACGGGCGGGCGCAACAGCCAGGGCCGGATGACCTCCCGCTTCATGGGCGGCGGGCACAAGCGGCTGTACCGGATCATCGACTTCCGGCGGGACAAGACGGGCATCTCGGCGACGGTCGCTACGATCGAGTACGATCCGAACCGCTCGGCCCGCATCGCGCTGCTTCACTACGAAGACGGCGAGAAGCGCTACATCCTCGCGCCCAACGGGCTGCAGGTCGGCGCCAAAGTCGTGTCGGGCCCGCAGGCCGACATCCTGCCCGGCAACTCCCTGCCCTTGAAGGGCATTCCTCTCGGCACGACGATCCACAACATCGAGTTGAAGCGGGGGCGGGGCGGCCAGCTCGTGCGCTCGGCCGGAGCGGCCGCGCAGTTGATGGCCAAGGAAGGCGACTGGGCGCAGGTGCGCCTGCCCTCGGGCGAGGTGCGCGAGGTCCACATGGAGTGCTACGCCACGATCGGCCAGGTGGGCAACCTCGAGCACGAGAACGTTTCGATCGGCAAGGCGGGCCGCAACCGGTGGCTGGGCTGGAAGCCGCACAACCGCGGCGTCGCGATGAACCCGGTGGACCATCCGATGGGCGGCGGCGAAGGCAAGACCTCGGGCGGCCGTCACCCGACCTCGCCGTGGGGCTGGAAGACCAAGGGCATGAAGACTCGCAACAACAAGCGGACGGATGGATTCATCGTCCGCCGGCGCAAGTCGAAGGCATAAGCGGGAAAGAGGCCGAAGAGCATGGCACGTTCCGTCAAGAAGGGTCCGTTTCTCGACGCCCACCTCGCCAAGAAGGTGGCCGCCTTGAACGAGACCCGCGAAAAGAAAGTGATCAAGACCTGGTCCCGGCGCTCGACGATCATCCCCGACATGGTCGGGCACACGATCGCCGTGCACAACGGACGCAAGTTCATCCCCGTGTACATCGCGGAGAACATGGTCGGGCACAAGCTCGGCGAGTTCTCGGCCGACGCGGATCTTCAAGGGCCACAGCGGCAAGAAGGCCGAGGTCGGCGCGGCCGTGGCTCCGGGGGCTCCGGGCGCGGGCGGACGGGCTCCGGGCTCGCCGGGAGCGCCGCCGCCTCCGGCTCCGGGCGCGGCTCCGGCGAAGGGCTGAGGCAGAGGCTGACATGAAGGCGACAGCAACACTCAAGTACATGAAGGGCTCGGCGCAGAAAGTGCGCCTGGTGGCCGACCTCGTGCGCGGGAAGTCGGTCAACGACGCCGTGGCGATCCTCCGGCACACGCCGAAGGTCGCGGCGCGCGACCTCTTGAAGGCCCTGAAGTCCGCCGTGGCCAACGCCGAGCAGAAGGAAACCCAGCTCGACGTCGATGCGCTGGTGGTCAAGCGCATCACGGTCGACAAGGGCCCGCAGGAGAAGCGCGTGCGGCCGGCCCCGATGGGGCGGGCATTCCGGGTCCTCCACCGCAAGAGTCACGTCGTTATCGAAGTCTCGGACGAAGGGTAAGGAGCGGCGAAGTTATGGGGCAGAAAGTCCATCCCTACGGATTCCGGCTCGGCTTCAACCGGACCTGGCACTCGCGCTGGTTCGCGACGAAGGACTACGAGAAGTTCCTCCACGCCGACCTGCAGCTCCGCAAGGAGCTGAAGCGGCGGCTGTCGCACGCGGGCGTCTCCGAGGTGGACATCGAGCGGTTCTCCAACAAGCTGAAAGTCAACATCCAGACCTCGCGGCCCGGGATCATCATCGGCAAGCGCGGCGCCGAGGTGGACAAGCTCCGGGACGAGCTGCAGAAGCGGTTCGGCTCGGAGGTCCACATCAACATCATCGAGATCCAGCGCCCGGAGACCGATGCCCAGCTCGTGGCCGAGTCGATCGCTCTGCAGCTCGAGCGCCGCGTGGCATTCCGGCGCGCCATGAAGAAGGGCATCGAGTCGGCCTTCCGGTTCGGCGCCCAGGGGATCAAGATCCGCTGCGCCGGCCGTTTGAACGGAGCGGAGATCGCGCGCTCCGAGTGGTACCAGGAGGGCCGCCTCCCGCTGCACACCCTCAAGGCCGACATCGACTACGGGTTCGCCGAGGCCAACACGACATACGGAAAGATCGGCGTGAAGACGTGGATCTATCGCGGCGAACAGCACAAGGCCAAGAACCGCCGGAAGACGGCTTAGGACAGTCATCATGTTGATGCCCTCCAAGGTCAAGTACCGCAAGCAGCAGCGGGGACGCATGCGCGGCAAAGCCACGCGCGGCGGGACGCTCGCGTTTGGCGACATGGGCCTCCAGATCCTGGAACCGGGCTGGGTGACCGCCCGCCAGATCGAGGCCGCCCGCATCGCGATGACGCGCGCCGTCAAGCGCGGCGGCAAGATCTGGATCCGGATCTTCCCGGACAAGCCCTACACGAAGAAGCCCGCCGAAACGCGCATGGGCAAGGGCAAGGGCGCGCCCGAGGGCTGGGTCGCCGTCGTCAAGCCGGGCCGCATTCTCTACGAGATGGAAGGTGTCGACCTGGCCACCGCGAAAGAGGCTCTGAGCCTCGCGGCCGACAAGATCGGGCTGAGGACGCGTTTCGTGACGCGCGAGTCCGAAATGGAGATCTCATGAAGAAGAAAGAGCGCGAGGCGCTCGCCCAGCAGGCCGAAGCGGACCTCGTCGAAAAGGAAAAGGAGCTCCAGGCGGCCGCCTGGAAGCTGCGGCTCCAGAAGGCGACCGGCCAGCTGGAGAACCCGAGCCGCCTGAGGGTCGTCCGCCGCGACATCGCTCGCGTCCAGACGTACCGGAGGGCTCTCGAAATGCAAACGCAAGCGGCAGCGGCGGAGAAGAAATGACGATGGACGCATCGGTCACCAAATCGGCAACAGCCACGGCAAAAGCCAAGACGACGCTCCCGCGGCAGACGAAGGTCGGCCGGGTCGTGTCCGACAAGATGGAGAAGACGATCGTCGTCGAGGTGGAGCGCCGCGTGCAGGAGGCGCAGTACAGCCGCACGATCAAGCGGACGAGCCGGTTCATGGCCCACGACGAGAAGCGGGTTGCGAAGATGGGCGACCGCGTGCGGATCGAAGAGACGCGGCCGCTGTCCAAGCGCAAGCGCTGGACTTTGTCGGAAGTGCTCGTCAAGGCACAGGGCTAGGGAGACGCCATGATCCAGATGGGGACGATCCTCGAGGTTGCGGACAATTCCGGCGCGCGCCGGATCGCGTGCATCCGCATGCGGGGCGGCTCGGCCGGGCGCTACGCGGGCCTGGGCGATGTCATCACCGCCTCCGTCAAGGAATGCGCGCCCGATTCGCCGTTCGTCGAGAAGCATGGAAAGCGCGTCGTGCGGGCGGTCATCGTGCGGACGCGCAACAACCACCGCCGGCGGGACGGCTCGTACATCCGCTTCGACGACAACGCCGCCGTGCTGATCTCGAACGAGGGGGAGCCGGTCGGAACGCGCGTCTTCGGGCCGGTGGCCCGGGAGCTGCGCGAGAAGAAGTTCATGAAAATCATTTCGCTCGCTCCGGAAGTGCTGTGATGAAGAAGCCGAGACTGAGAAAGAACGACATCGTCGTCGTCATGGCGGGCAAGGACCGCGGCCGTCAGGGGAAGATCCTGAGGATCGACCCGGTCAAGAGGCGCGTCATCGTCGAGAGGGTCAACCTCATCAAGAAGCACGTCCGGCCGAACCCGGGCAAGAACATCGCGGGAGGCATCTCCGAGAAGGAGGCCTCGATCCATATCTCCAACGTGATGCTCGTGGACCCGGACCGCAACGTCGGGACGCGCATCGGGAGGCGCCGGGATGCCCAGGGCAACCTCGAGCGGTTCACCAAGAAGAGCGGCGCGGCCCTGGCGTAGGCCAGAAGAGTGAAACCTGTAAGGACATGAAATGACAGCCAGACTCAAAGAACGCTACGACAAGGAGATCGCGCCGGCCCTCGGGCGGGAGCTCTCGATCTCGAACCGGATGGCGATTCCCCGCGTCGAAAAGGTCGTCCTGAACATGGGCCTCGGCGAGGCGGTCGCCAACGCCAAGATCCTGGAGGGGGCGGCCGAGGAGCTGTCGGCGATCGCGGGGCAGAGGGCTGTCGTGACGAAGGCGAAGAAGTCGATCGCCACCTACAAGCTGCGCGCCGGCATGCCGATCGGGGCCCGCGTGACGCTGCGGGGCGACCGGATGTACGAGTTTCTCGACCGGCTGATCAACATCGCCCTGCCGCGCATGCGGGACTTCCGCGGCGTCTCGTCGAAAGCCTTCGACGGACGGGGCAACTACACGCTGGGCATCCGCGACCACTTCATCTTTCCGGAGATCGACTACGCAAAGACGGACAAGTCCAAGGGGTTGAATGTGACCATCGTCACGAGCGCCGGGCGTGACGACCGGGCGAAAGAGCTTCTGAAGTCGCTCGGCATGCCCTTCGGCAAGTGACAACGTTAGGCAGGGGACCTTGCGGTCCCCCGCACCCCCTGGTGCGGATTTTCTAGAGAGGCGATATGGCCAGACGAGCGATGAGAATCAAAGCGGCACGGAAGCCGAAGTTCATGACGCGCCAGGTGCGCCGTTGCCGGGTCTGCGGACGCGCCCGCAGCGTGTACCGCAAGTTCGGCCTGTGCCGTATCTGCTTCCGCCAGAACGCTCTGGCGGGCTACATCCCGGGCATCGTGAAGGCGTCCTGGTAAAGGGTAAGGGGGAGACGGGTGAACGTCATCGATCCGATTAGCGACCTTCTGAACCGCCTGCGCAACGGCATGCGGGCCGGCCACGAGAGAGTGGACATGCCGGCTTCGCGTCTCAAGGAGGACGTCCTGAAAGTCCTCGCGGAGGAGGGTTACATCGTCTCGTACCGCCGCGTCGAGGAGAAGGGGCGCCCCGTGCTGCGGGTCGGCCTGAAGTACGACGGCGAGGGCGAGCCGATCGTCAACGGCCTCGAGCGCATCTCGAAGCCCGGCCGGCGGGTCTATGCGCGGTCGGCCGGAATGCCCGAGGTCTTGGGCGGCCTCGGTGTCGCTATCGTGTCCACGTCCAAGGGAATCACGACGGGCCAGAAGGCGCGCGCCGCCAAGATCGGCGGCGAAGTCCTCGCTCACGTCTGGTAAGAACGAAGGAGATCCAAACCGTGTCGCGTATTGGAAAAGCCCCCGTGGCGATCCCCAAGGGGGTCGATGTGAAAGCCGATCGGGAGGTCGTGCGCGTGAAGGGCCCCAAGGGGGAGCTCACGAGCCGGATTCCGGCCGGCATCAGCGTGTCCGTCGCGGACGGCCAGGTGCGCTTTGCCCGCGCCAACGACGAGCCGCAGCAGCGCGCCTTCCACGGCCTCCTGCGCAGCCTCGTGGCCAACTCGGTCGAGGGCGTGACGAAGGGGTTTACGAAGGACCTCGAGATCGTGGGCGTCGGCTACAAGGCCGAGGTCAAGGGCAAGAGCGTCGTCTTTTCGCTCGGCTACTCGCACCCGATCAACTTCGCGATTCCCGAGGGCATCAGCGTCGCCCTCGACGCCAAGGCGGGCAAGTTGACCATCACGGGAGCGGACCGCCAGAAGGTCGGGCAGACGGCGGCGGAGATCCGCAGCCTCCGCGTCCCCGATCCCTACAAGGCGAAGGGCATCAAGTACGCCAACGAAATCATCCGCCGCAAGGTCGGCAAGGCGGGCGGGAAGTAGACAATGAACCAGTCCAAAGCACGAACCGAAGCGCGCGATGCGGTCCGCAAGCGGATTCGCTTCGAAGGTCGTTGGGTCGCCCGAGCGGCCGCGCCTGTCCGTCTTCAAGAGCGGCAAGCACATCTATGCCCAGGTCATCGACGACAAGTCGGGCCGCACGATGGCTCACGCCTCGTCGCTGGACGCCGGACCTGAAGAAGGGCGACGACAAGAAGGTCGGCGCGAACCGCGCGACGGCCACCCGCGTCGGGAAACTCGTCGCACAGCGAGCGAAGGCGAAGGGCATTGCCAAAGTGGTCTTCGACCGCGGCGGCTACATCTACCACGGCACGGTCCGAGCGCTGGCCGATGCGGCCCGCGAGGGCGGTTTGGAATTTTGAGTCGCAGTCGAGAGCAAAGAACGGGGAACCATTCATGAGCAGCAACCGGGGCGGAGGGTCTCGCGCGCCGCGCGAACGCGAGAAAGAGCGCGACGCGCAGGGCCGGGAGTTGATCGACCGCGTCGTCCACATCAACCGCGTGACGAAGGTCGTCAAGGGCGGCAAGAACTTCTCGTTCTCCGCTCTCGTGGTGGTGGGCGACGGCCAGGGCCGGGTCGGCTACGGCTGCGGCAAGGCCAAGGAAGTCCCGATGGCCATCAAAAAGGGCATCGAGATGGCCAAGAAGAACATGCAGAAGATCTCGCTGAAGGGCAAGACGATCCCGCACACGGTCATCGGCCGCTACGGCGCCGGACGCGTGCTCCTGAAGCCGGCGGCGCCCGGAACCGGCGTCATCGCGGGCGGCCCGGTGCGCGCCGTGCTCGAGTCGGTCGGCATCGCGGACATCCTCACGAAGTCGCTGCGCACGACCAACCCGCACAACGTGATCAAGGCCACCTTCGACGGCCTGCTCCGGCTTCAGAACGAGAGCGAGATCCGCCACCGGCGCGGCCTGGCGGCGGCGGTGCCGTCCGGAGTGGAGGCGTGATGGCAGGCAAGAAGACCGAAGGCAAGAAGGCGCCGGCCTCCAAGACGAGTGTCAAGACGATGACGCTCTACTGGAAGGGCAGCGGAATCTGCACGCCCAAGGACCAGAAGGCGACCCTCAAGGGGCTGGGCTTGAGGCGCCTGGGCGAGCGCGTGGTGCGCGAAGACACGCCCTCGATCCGCGGCATGGTCCACAAGGTCCGGCACCTCGTGGAGATTGAGGGATAACCATGGTCAAGAAGAAAGTCACGGCTGGGAAGAGCTCGGGCCACAAGTCCGGCAAGCCCGGCAAGTCCGCTGCAAAAAGTCGGCCCCCGTTCACTCGAAGGCGGCGGACAAGAATGTCGCTGCCGCCGTCAAGGCGAAGGCGCGCTGCCAAGGCGGCGCCGAAGGTCGAGCGCAAGCCGCAGGCCGAGAAGGCCTCAAAGGCCGCGGCCGCCGTCCGGGCCGCAGCGGACACGCGTCCGCCCGCAACCGGCGTCCACGACCTCGGCGCCGGCTCCCGGGCGCCACGCACTACCGCAAGCGGGTCGGCCGCGGGCCCGGCAGCGGGCACGGCAAGACGGCAGGCCGCGGGAGCAAGGGGCAGAAATCGCGTTCGGGCTACAGCTCGCAGCGCGGGTTCGAGGGCGGACAGATGCCGCTCCACAGGCGGCTGCCCAAGCGCGGCTTCACCAACATCTTCCGGGTCGAGTACGACATCGTGAACCTGCGCGACCTCGACCGGTTCGAGGCCGGGCAGAAGGTCACGCCCGAGTCCCTGGTGTCGCTGCGGCTAGCCAGCAAGACCCGTCCCGTCAAGATCCTCGGCGACGGTGAGTTGAAGAAGGCGCTGAATGTCTCGGCGCACAAGTTTTCGGCCAGCGCGCAGGCCAAGATCGAAGCGGCCGGCGGGCGCTGCGAGGTGCTTCCCCGTTGAGCGCTCTTCAGAGCTTCGCCAACATTTTCAGCGTGCCGGACCTGCGCAAGCGGGTCATCTTCACGTTCCTGCTGCTGGCCGTGTACCGGCTGGGCTCGCACATCCCGACGCCGGGCATCGACCCGGCGGCGATCGACGCCTTCTTCAAGTCGCAGGCCGGGTCGATCTTCGGCTTCCTCGACATTTTCTCGGGCGGCGCCCTGAGGCGGTTCAGCGTCTTTGCGCTCGGCATCATGCCGTACATCTCCTCGTCGATCATCCTGCAGCTCCTGACGGTCGTCTGGCCCTACCTCGAGAAGCTCTCGAAGGAAGGCGAGATGGGCCGCAAGAAGATCACGCAGTACACGCGCTACGGAACCGTCGCGCTCTCCTTCGTCCAGGCCACCGGCATCGCGCTCTGGCTCGAGAAGCAGAGCGCTCCCGGCGGCGCATCGCTGGTGCTGAGGCCCGGCTGGGGCTTCCGTCTCATGACGGTCCTGACACTCACGACCGGCACGATGTTCATCATGTGGCTCGGCGAGCAGATCACGGAGCGGGGCATCGGCAACGGCATCTCGCTCATCATCTTCGCCGGCATCGTCGTGGGCCTGCCGCGCGCCATCTTCACGCTCTTCGAGCAGATCCGGAATCAGCAGCTTTCGATCATCACGCTCCTCGGCGTGCTCGCTTTCATGATCGCCATCGTGGCCCTGATCGTCTTCGTCGAGCGCGCGCAGCGGCGCATCCCTGTCCAGTACGCCAAGCGCGTGGTCGGGCGGCGCGTGTACGGCGGGCAGAACACGTACCTGCCCCTGCGGGTCAACACCGGCGGCGTCATCCCGATCATCTTCGCGATCTCGATCATTCAACTGCCGGCCTACGTCGCGCAGCTTTCCGGCGTCGACTGGATGAAGAAGGTCTCGAGCTCGCTCTCGCTCGGCCAGCCGCTCTACGTCGTGCTGTACGCGATGGGCATCCTGTTCTTCTGCTACTTCTACACGTCGATCGTGTTCAACCCGACGGACACGGCCGACAACATGCGCAAGTACGGCGGCTTCATCCCGGGCATCCGGCCGGGACGGGAAGACGGCCGACTACATCGACGAGGTCCTCTCGCGGCTGACGATCATCGGCGCGGTGTACCTCACCTTCGTGGCGCTCCTGCCGGAGTTCCTGTCGGCGGGCTTCAAGGTCCAGTCCATTCCGTGGATCGGGCCGTGGCTCGACGGCGTGCTCCCGCGGTTCTTCACGCAGGGCTTCGGCTTCAACTTCTACTTCGGCGGCACCTCGCTCCTGATCGTCGTGGGCGTGGCCATGGACACGGTCCAGCAGGTCGAGTCCAAGCTCGTCGAGCACCACTACACGGGGTTCTTGAAGAAGAGCCGCATCCGCGGCCGGCGGAGCTGACGATTTCATCATGCGCATTGTTTTTCTCGGAGCTCCCGGAAGCGGCAAGGGCACGCAGGCGAAACTCGTTTCGCAGCGACTGTCCGTGCCCGCCGTGTCGACGGGCGACATGCTGCGGGCGGCCGTCAAGGCCGGGACTCCGCTCGGCATGAAGGCGCGCGCGGTGATGGCTCAGGGCGAGCTCGTGCCGGACGACGTGATGATCCGCCTCATCCAGGAGCACATCGCGGCGGCCGCGGCCCGGGGGCAGAAGGGGTTCATCCTGGACGGCTATCCCCGGACCATCCCTCAGGCCGAGAGCTTCGAGAAGCTGCTGGCCGAGGACGGCGCGGCGATCGACGCCGTCGTGAACTTCGAAGTGCCGGACCAGGTCTTGATCGAGCGCCTTTCGGGGCGCGCCGATGTCGAGCGGCGGGCCGACGACCGTCCCGAGACCGTCGCGAGCGCCTGCGCGTCTACCACGAGAAGACGGAGCCGCTCGTCAACTACTACCGAGGCAAGGGGCTTCTCGTCTCCGTCGACGGAGTCGGGGACATTGCCGAGGTTGCGGAGCGGACCGAGCAGGGGCTTCTCTCCAAGGCCCGCCAGGGGGTCGCATGATCACCCTGCGCAGCCGCGAGGAGCTCTTGAAGCTCGAAGAGGCTTCGCGCATCGTGCTCGAGACCCTCGACGCCGTCGAGAAGGCCGTTCTGCCCGGCGTGACGACCGACGAGCTCGACCGGATCGCCGAGGCCGAGATCCGCGCCCGAGGCGCGCGTCCGGCTTTCGTGGGCTACCGGGGGTACCCCAAGACGCTCTGCACGTCGATCAACGACGAGGTCGTGCATGGCATCCCGGGCCGCCGCAAGCTCCTCGAGGGCGACGTCGTCGGGATCGACTGCGGGGCAGTCCTGGAAGGCTATTTCGGAGACGCGGCGCGAACGCTTCCGGTCGGACGGATCGACGACGAGAGGTCCCGCCTGCTCGAGGCGACGCGGCGGGCCCTGGACGCCGGCATCGCGGCCGCGCGGCCGGGCGGCCGTGTTTCGGACATCGGCGCCGCGGTGGAAGAAGTCGCGCTCGTTCACGGTTATGGCGTCGTCCGCGATTTCGTGGGCCACGGGGTAGGCACGGCGCTCCACGAGGAGCCCCAGGTGCCCAACTATGGGCCGGCCGGGCGGGGCAGCGTCTTGAAGGCCGGCATGGTCATCGCCATCGAGCCGATGTTCAACATCGGCCGCGCCGAGGTGAGTGTCGACAAGGACGGTTGGACGGTGCGCACGCGGGACAAGAGCCCGTCGGCGCACTTCGAATACACGGTGGCGATCGAGCCGCAGGGCGCCGTCATCCTGGGGATGGGGCGGCTCGTTGCCGCTCGCACCGCGGCGGTCGGGGCGTAGGCGATGTCGAAAGAGGAGGCCATCGAGGTCATGGCGACGGTCGTCGAGCCGTTGCCCAACGCGATGTTCAAAGTGGAGCTCGAGAACAAGCACCAGGTGCTGGCGCACATATCGGGCAAGATGCGCAAGAATTTCATTCGGATCCTGCCGGGGGACAAGGTGCTCGTGGAGCTGTCGCCCTACGACCTGACCCGCGGCCGGATCATTTACAGGTACAAGTAGGAGTTCTCGTGAAAGTCAGAGCGTCGGTCAAGAAGATTTGCGCCAAGTGCAAGATTGTGCACCGCAAGGGCGTCGTGCGGGTGATCTGCTCGATTCCCAAACACAAGCAGAGACAGGGATAAGAGGAAGACACATGGCACGTATTGCTGGAGTCGATCTGCCGATCAACAAGCGCGTCGAGATCGGCCTCACCTATATCTACGGCATCGGCCGGCCGCGCTCCAACGACATCCTCGGGAAGGCGGACGTCCGGCCCGACACGCGGGTCAAGGACCTTTCCGAAGAGGAGGTCGTCCGAATCCGCAAGGTGATCACGGACGAAGGCAAGGTCGAGGGCGACCTGCGCCGGGACATCGCTGTGGACATCAAGCGGCTGATGGACATCGGCTGCTACCGGGGCATCCGGCACCGCAAGAACCTGCCGGTCCGCGGCCAGCGCACGCACACCAACGCCCGGACCCGCAAGGGCCCGCGCAAGCAGACGATCGCAGGCAAGAAGAAGGCGACGAAGAAGTAAGAGGAAACATGGCAGAACCGACACCAGCAGCTTCGGCCACCCCGGAGAAACCCGCTGCCGCCAAGGGCAAGGGCAAGCGCATCCGGGCCGCCAAGAAAGAAAAGAAGAGCATCCCGCACGCGATCGCGACCGTGCAGGCCTCTTTCAACAACACGATCATCGCGATTGCGGACCAGGAAGGCGGCGTCCTCGCCTGGTCTTCGGCGGGGCGCATCGGCTTCAAGGGGTCCCGAAAGGGCACGCCCTTCGCCGCCCAGCTGGCCGCGGCCAACTGCGCGGAGATCGCCAAGGAGCACGGCGTCCGCTCGGTCGACGTGCGCGTCACGGGACCCGGCGCCGGCCGGGAATCGGCCATCCGGGCTCTGCAGGCCAATGGCCTCGACATCAAGTCCATCAAGGACACAACGCCGATTCCCCACAACGGGTGTCGGCCGCGTAAGCGCCGCCGCGTCTGAGCGCGGCCGTCTGTAAACCGGCTCACGGACCCTGGCCGGGACGAAGGACGTAAAGAAAAAGATAGGGACCGCGGAGGTATTGAAGTTTGGCTCGTCACACCGAATCGGTTTGCCGGCTCTGCCGGCGCGAAGGGATGAAGCTGTTCCTGAAAGGGGACCGCTGTTTCAAGGACAAGTGCGCCATCGAGAGGCGCAACTACCCGCCGGGCCAGCATGGCCGGAGGCGCTCGAAGCTGCTGGGCTACGGCATCCAGCTGCGCGAGAAGCAGAAGGTGAAGAGGATCTACGGCCTGCTCGAAGGCCAGTTCCGGCTGACGTTCGCGCGGGCGGAGCGCCGCAAGGGCATCACCGGCGCCAACCTGCTCGAGGAGCTCGAGAGGCGCCTCGACAACGTGGTGTTTTCGCTCGGCTTCGCGGCCTCGCGCGCGCAGGCCCGCCAGCTCGTGCGGCACGGCCACGTGACCGTCAGCGGGAAGAAGGTGTCGATCCCGTCCTACGGCGTCTCCAAGGGCCAGGTCGTCGCCATCAAGGACAGGAGCCGCACCAACGAACAGATCAAGGCCTCGGTGGAAACGGCGCGGGCGCGCGGCGTGCCCGCCTGGCTCGACCTGTCGCCGGAGACGTTCTCCGGGACCGTCGTTGAATTGCCGAAACGCGACGACATCAAGCTGCCGATCAACGAGCAGCTCATCGTCGAGCTCTACTCGAAGTAGCCGCGAACGGAGGACAGAAGACCATGACACTGTGGAAGGGATTTCAGAAACCCAAGCGCCTCGAGGCCGACACCGAGACGCTGACCGCGACGTACGGAAAATTCTACGCGCAGCCGTTCGAGCGCGGGTTCGGCACGACCATCGGCAACGCGCTGCGGCGCGTGCTGCTGACGTCGATCGAAGGCGCCGCCATCACGGCGGTCAAGATCGAGGGCGTGCTGCACGAGTTCTCGTCGCTGCCGGGCGTCGTCGAAGACGTCACCGACATCATCCTCAATTTGAAGCAGATCCCGATCAAGATGCACACGACGGAAGAGAAGATCCTGACGATCGACGTCGAGCGCAAGGGCAAGGTGACGGCGGCCGACCTGCAGGGGGACTCGTCGATCGAGATCCTGGACCCGCTGGCACCGATCGCGACGTTGTCCGAGAACGGCAAGCTCCAGGCGGAGATGAGGGTGTCGATCGGGAGAGGCTACGTCTCGGCCGACAAGAATTTCGACGAGGACATGGGCATCGGGCACATCCCGATCGACTCGGTCCACTCGCCCGTGCGGCGCGTGAACTACCACGTCGAGGCAGCCCGGATCGGCCAGGCGACCGACTACGACCGCCTGGTGATCGAAGTCTGGACCAACGGCACCGTTTCGCCGACCGACGCCGTCGGCCTGGCCGCGACGCTGCTGCGCGACCACCTCACGATCTTCGTGAACGTCGAGCACGAGACCGCGCTCGAGGGCGCGGGCGAAGGGGAGCTGCCGGAGAACCTGGCGGAGTACCTCGGGCGTTCCGTGGACGAGCTCGAGCTCTCCGTGCGCAGCGCCAACTGTCTGAAGAACGCCGGCATCCGGACGATCCGGGACCTCGTTCAGAAGACGGAGAAGGACATGCTCGAGACCAAGAACTTCGGCCGCAAGTCCTTGAACGAAATTCGGGACATCCTGCGGCCGATGGGACTGTCGCTCGGGATGCAGCTCGAGCCGGTCGAGGCGAGCAAGGAATAGGGAACCAGCCATGATGCACAACCGGGCCGGGCGAAAGCTCCGGCGAACGACGCCACATCGCCTGGCGATGTTTTCGAATCAGCTCGATTCGCTCTTCACGCACGAGCGGATCCAGACGACGCTGTCCAAGGCCAAGGAGCTGCGGCCCCTGGCCGAGAAGCTCATCACCACGGCGAAGAAAGACGACGTGACGGCGCGCCGGCGGGTCGCCCGCTGGGTGCCCGACCGGACGACCGTCAAGAAGGTTTTCGAGGCGATCGCGCCGCGCTTCGTCGACCGGCCCGGCGGCTACACCCGCATCCTTCGGCTGGGACAGAGGCGCGGGGACGCCGCGGAGGCGGCCATCCTGGAGTTCGTCGACTACCGCTTCGAGGTGAAGGAGAAGGGCCCCAGGAAGGAGTCGCTCTCCGACCGGGCGCGGCGCGCGGCCGGCGGTCGCGTCGAGACCGTCCGCAAGGAAAAGGCCGAGGAGGGCGAGGGCGAGGAGGGGACGGAGGCCGCGACGAAGAAGTCCGCCCGACCGGCATCCACGAGGCCCCCGCGTCCAGAAAAGGCCGGCAAGGCCGGGAAGACCTCCAAACAGGCGCCCGCCAAGGGTCCCAGCCGCACAGGTCCTTCGAAGCGCGGCGCGTAGCCTACAGCCCGGCCATTGGATCGCTCACGACGCCTCAGGCGAGCCCGGATCGGGGCCACCGCCTGGGGCGTTTTTCTTCTGGCTCTGACCTCCTGGCCGAGCCCGCCGCGCGTCGCGCTCGTGTCGGACATACCGCACTTCGACAAGGTCGTTCATCTCGGGCTCTACGGCATGCAGGGGCTTCTTCTCTACCGTGCCGTGGCCTGGCCGGGGCGGGCCGTCTTTTCGCTTCTGCGGGTCCTGGCGGTCACGGGAACGATGGCCGTCTGGGGAGCGTTGGACGAGCTGCACCAGCACTGGATCCCGGGCCGTTCGATGGAGGGAGGGGACGTGGCCGCGGACGTCACCGGGGCCGCCCTGGGGGCCCTGATTGCCTCGGCGCTTTCCCCCTCTCCCTCCGGGAGAGGGAAGGGGTGAGGGGAGAACTCGGCGCCGGCTACCCCCTCACCCCGGCCCTCTCCCGACGGGAGAGGGAGCCAGAGTCGCGAACTAGCCCTTCTTGAAGAAGCCCTGCTGGGCAACCTTGCCGGAGCCGCCCTCTCCCATGACCCGCTGGTTCAACTCCTTGATGCGCTCGTTCAATTGCCCGATCTTCTGCGCGGCCTCTTTCTGAATGCGATCGTTCTCGGTCTTGAGGCGCTGGACCTCCTCCTCCATCTCGGCGATCGTCTGGCTGCGCCCCTCGACGGTGCGGTCCTTGTCGTTCATCTGGTGCTCGAGGCGGGCAATCTCCTCGTCCTTGTCCGTCAGCCGGATCCGCCACTTCTCTTCCTGCTCCTCGTAGAGCTTCTTGGTATCCATGAGCTGGACGATGGCGGAGAAATCATTGTCCGACGCCATAAGGCCTCCTCGCTCGTCTTCCTCGATTTGGGGGAAGAGCTTGCGGAGCTTCAACGACAAGTCTTCGGGGTCCGTGGAAAGCTCCATCGCGCGCTGGTACGTGATTTTCTGGTTGACCAGCAGGGCGAGGAGCGACTGGTTCATGGACTGCATGTGGTAGTAGGCGACGGAGGACTCGATCTCCTCGAGGATGTCCTTGGTTTCGCCGGACTCGATCAACTTGGCGATCTTGGGCGTGTTGATCAGGATCTCGCAGACGGCGATCATGCCGGATCGGTCGGACTTCTCGATCAAGCGCATCGAGACGATCGCGCGGAGCACGAGGGCGAGCTGCGCGCGGAGCTGGTTCTGCTGACCGACGGGGCAGGTATCCATGACGCGGTCGATCGACTGCGCCGCGCTGTTGGTGTGGAGGGTCGAGAACACGAGGTGTCCTGTCTCGGCAGCGGTGATGACCGTCTGGATCGTCGGCCAGTCGCGCATCTCGCCGACCATGATGACGTCGGGGTCCTGCCGCATCATGTTCTTCAGGGCCTCGCCGAAGGCCGGCGTATCGGTCCCGACTTCGCGCTGTGACACGGACCCTTTCGCATCCATGAATAGGTACTCGATGGGGTCTTCGATCGTCACGACGTGAACGGCTCGCTTCTCGGTGACAGCGCGCATGATCGAGGCGAGCGTCGTGGACTTGCCCGAGCCCGTGGGGCCGGTGATCAGGACGAGGCCGGTGGGGACGTGCGTGAAGGTGTCCAGGACCTCGGGCAGGCCGAGCGTCGCGATGTCCGGGATGTTGAAGGAGATGCGCCGGAAGACCCCGGCCACCGAGCCGCGCTGGATGTAGATGTTGCCGCGGAAGCGCGCCACGCCGGGCACGCCGTAGCCGATGTCGACCGACTGGTTGCGGTCGAACCGTTCCTTCTGGTCCGGCGTCAGGATCTCGAGCAGCATCCTTTCGAGATCCGCCGGCTGCATCGCCTCGGTGTTCAAGGGGATGAGCTTGCCCTTGACGCGCAGGAGGGGCGGGCGCATCGGCTTCAAGTGGAGGTCTGAGGCCTCCTTCTTGGCCATGAACCGGAGGAGCTCGTTGAGGGTCACGTGGATCGAATTATAGCCGGGGCGTTGGCCACCAGCCACTTCCGGGCCTGCCGGCGGGTGCGCACGCGGCCCGAAAGGCCGGCGATTTCGAGCTCGCTCAAAAGCTTGCCGACGGCGGGGCCGGCCGGAATATCCAGCCACGCGAGCACGTCTCTGCCACGGACACCCACAGCGGGCTGCGCCGCCGCCAGGTGCCGGCGCAATCCGCGCGCTGCGCGCCGGCCTTTCTGACCGAGCGCTTCGAGCACGGCGAGGCCTTCTCCTGCCCGCGGGCCGGCATCGCGGATCCACCTCCAGGCGTCGTTGGCTTGCGCCCGGGTGAGTCCGGCGAGAGCGAGCCCGGACAGGGTGCCCGCGGCTCCGGCGTCTTCGCGGCTCCAGCGGCGGCGGAGAAGCCACCGCGAAGCCTCGGCTGGAGCGAGCCCTTGCGCCAGGGCGAGCAGGGCGAGGCGGGCCCGAAGTCTCGCCGGAGGCTCGAGCCGCGCCACGGCTGCCGCATCGCAATGGGCGCGGCGGGACACGAGCTCTTGCCGGCTCGCCGTGAGCGCGAGGCCGAGCGCCGGGGCGAGCACGCGGGCGCGCGCCGCCCAGGCCAGCGCGGTCGAGGCTCGCGGGGCTTCGAGGAGCTTTTGAAGCTCGGTGCGGATGCGCTCGGGCGCCACGCCCGTGAGTCCGCCGGCGGCGACGCGGCAGATCCTCGAGGTCAAGCGATCCGGACGGAGACCGTGAGTTGCGAGGAAGCGCGCTGCGCGCAGCGACCGCAGGGGATCTTCGAGGATGTTCTTCTCGTTGACGGCCCGAAGCCGGCGGCTGGCAAGATCCGCGGCGCCGCCGAAGGGATCGACCGGGCCTCCGCGCGGCAGGGGCACCGCGATGGCGTTGGCCGTGAAGTCGCGCCGCGCGAGGTCCGACTCGATCGAGCCGCCCCACAGCTCCGCCAGATCGAGCTCCATGCCGCGTCCGGCGAGGCGGAAGACGCGGGGCGGATCGAGCGAGAGAGCCACGATCCGCCCGACCCCGCGGCGCTCGAGAAGGCGAGCGAGCGGTTCCGCGTCGCCTGCGACGACAGCGTCGATATCGAGAATCGGGCGGCCGAGCCAGAGGTCTCGGACCGCGCCGCCAACGATCCAGACCGGAATCTCGAGGCGGCTGGCACACCGGTCGAGCTCGCTCACGGCGCGGCGGCGGCGCAGGCCGTCGATCCGATGGGATATCCGCGCGGGAACCAGTGTCTTCTTAGGCTTCACGCGGCGGCAACGTCCTATTTTTTCGGTTGTCGAGAGATCTCGCTTACAATTATTCGAATGGCCGACCCTTCTTCTCCGGTCGACGCGGCCATGGTGCGCCGCGTGGCCGCGCTGGCTCGGCTGGCGGTGCCCGAGAAGGACCTTCCCCGCCTGACCGAGCAACTGGCCCGCATTGTCTCCTACATCGACCAGCTCAAGGAGATCACGGAGGAAGCGCCGGGCGCCATGGCCGCAGACCCGACGCCGCTGCGCGCCGATCTGCCCGTTGCCGGAGACGGCCAGGGGGCGCTCGAAACAAACGCGCCCTCGCTTCTGCACGGCTACGGGGTCGTCCCCCGGGTCGTCGGAGAAGGCGAATGAGCCACGGCTTTGACAGTGTCGTGGGGATCGCGGAGCACGTGACCCTCCGCAAACGCTCGGCCGTCGAGGTGGCCGAGGAAACGTTGAAGGCGATCGACCGGGTCGAGGGGCGTATCCATGCCTTTCTCGAGGTCTCGCGCGAGCGGGCTCTCGAGGAGGCCCGTCAGGTGGACGCGCGGATCGCGTCGGGCGAGGCGCTGCCGCTGGCGGGAGTGCCGATCGCGGTCAAAGACAACATGTGGGTTGAGGGCCGCCAGGCCACCTGCGGCTCGAAGATCCTGGAGGGCTTTCGGCCCACGGGCGACGCGACGGCAATCGCGCGGCTGCGGGCGGCCGGCGCTGTCTTCGTCGGCAAGACGAACCTCGACGAGTTCGCTATGGGTTCCTCGACGGAGAACAGCGCCTTTCAGAAGACGAGAAACCCCTGGGACCTCGAGCGCATCCCGGGGGGCTCTTCCGGGGGCAGCGCCGCCGCGGTCGCGGCGCGCGCGGTGGCGGCCGGGCTGGGCTCCGACACCGGCGGCTCGATCCGCCAGCCGGCGGCCTGCTGCGGTGTCGTCGGCTTCAAGCCGACCTACGGGCGCGTCTCGCGCTACGGCCTGGTGGCTTTCGGGTCTTCCCTCGACCAGATCGGGCCGTTGACGCGGTCGGTCGCCGACGCGGCCCGTCTCTACCGGGTGATGGCAGGCGAAGACCCGCGCGACGCCACGACGGCGCGCCGGCCTGTCGGGGACCCGGAGGGGGCCCTCCAGCGGGGCGCCACGGGCCTGCGGGTCGGCGTCCTGGCGGAAGCCGAGGTCGAGGGCCTCGAGCGCGAAGTCGCGACGAATCTCGAAACCGCCCGGGAGGCGTTCCGGGACGCCGGCGCCGAGGTCGTCACCGTTTCCGTGCCCCGCGCCCCCGCCTCGATCGCCATCTACTACGTCGTGGCAAGCGCCGAGGCCTCCTCCAACCTGGCGCGCTTTGACGGCGTTCGCTATGGACCCCGGGTCTCCGAAGGCGACCTGACGTCTCTCTATGTCGCCACGCGCACGGCAGGCTTCGGCCCCGAGGTCAAGAGACGGATTCTTCTCGGCACGTTTGCCCTCGCCGCCGGCTACTACGAGGCCTACTACGGCCGGGCCATGCGCGCCCGGCAACTGCTGTCGAGCGACTTCGCGCGCGCCTTCGAGAAGGTCGATGTCCTGATCAGCCCCTCGATCCCGACGCCGGCTTTTCGGCTGGGCGAGAAAACCGACGATCCGCTGACGATGTACCTGTCGGACATCTTCACGGTGCCGGCCTCGCTCGCGGGGCTTCCCGCGATCTCCGTCCCATCGGGGCTTTCTTCCCGCGGTCTGCCCCTCGGCCTGCAGATCGCGGGTCCCCGTTTTGGGGAGGAGGCTGTCTTTGCCGCCGCGCGGGCCTTCGAGCAGCGGGCGGGGTTCCCCGACGAGATGCCGCGCGGGATTCGATAATCGGATGAGTTTTCTCCTGTCGGCCGTGCTCGCCCTGGCCGCGGCCGCCTTGCCGGCGGCCCAGGCGCCCCCGAAGAAGACCGCTGCGATCTCGCCCGAGATGCGCGCTCTGGTCTGCGACGGCGACGAGGTCTTTTTGGAGGTCCGGCCGCAGAAGGGCGAGTCCCTGTCCGTTCTCGAAAGGCGGGTCGCTCCCGACTCGAAGGCCGCGAAAGCCATTCTGGCCGCCAATCCGGGCTTGAAGCAGCCCCTGCGCAAGGACTCGAGAGTCCGCGTGCCTTACCGGTATCTTTCGGCCGGTCTGCAAAGGTCCACCATCAAAGCGCTCTTCCCGAAGGCGCGCGCGCAGGCCGCCGGCTGGGTGCACACGGTGTCGGCGCCCTCGGGCCGGCCGGAGAGCCTCTGGCGTATCGCCGAGTGGTACACGGGCGACGGAAAGAACTACAAGGCGATCCGCGCCGAAGGCGGGCTCGCGTCCCTCCAGACCGACGCGGGCCAGACGGTCCTGGTGCCGGCCCGCCTCCTCCTGCCGCCTTTCAGAGACGAGGTCGTCCCCCTGGCCAGAGCCCAGGCCGCCTTCGACAAGGACGCCGCCGCTCGCGTGGGAGCGACCCGCTCGGAAAGCCCGCTCGAGTTCCACACCGACTCGGAGGGGCCCTATGCAGCCTACCGTCTGCAGAGAGGCGAGGCGCTGTACTCGGCCGTCGTCGTCCGGTTCACCGGGCGCGTTCACGCCGAGGACGTCAACGCGAAGGCGGCCGAGATCGCGCGCCGCAGCGGCATCCCGGACGTCCGATCGATTCCCGTCGGCTTCACCGTCAAGATCCCGATTGGCGACCTGGCCGTCGAGTTCCGCCCATCGGACGATCCGGAGCGCATCGCGGAGGAGCAGGCGCAGCGGGAAGCCGCGCAGTTCGTCCACCGGGTCCACGCCGACGACCTGGCGGGTGTCACCCTCGTTCTCGACGCGGGTCATGGCGGGCGGGATACAGGCGCTCTCGTCGAGGGTCTCGAGGAAGCCCGCTACGTGCACGACCTCGCCTGCCGCGTCGAGCGCCTCGTCGAGACGCACACCCGGGGCAAAGTGTTTCTGACGGTGGGAGGCGAGAAACCCTGCGCCGTTCCAGCCGGGGACACCGTGAACGAGTCCCGGAGCGCCCGCGTTCTCACGACGCCGCCCTACGCCCTGGAAGATGCGGTTGCCGGAGTCCACCTCCGCTGGTACCTCGCCAACGCGATTCTCCGGCGAACGGAAAGAACCGGGGGCTCGGCGGATCGCACGGTCTTCATCTCCCTTCACGCCGACTCGCTGCACCCGGCTGTTCGGGGCGCGATGATCTACATCCCGGGCGAAAAGTATCTCCAGTCAACCTATGGCAAGACCGACGAGGTGTACCTGGCGCGGCGCGAGGTGCGCGAGGAGCCGCGCGTCTCCTTCTCGCGCGCGGAACGCTTGCGCGCCGAAGGCGTCTCGCGCGATCTCGCCGAGAAGATCGTTGCTGCGTTCCGGGCGGACGCGTTGCCTCTCCATGCCTTCGAGCCCATTCGAAAGAACGTCATCCGTTCCGGCCAGGAGTGGGTGCCTGCGATCCTGCGTTACAACCGCATCCCCGCCCGCGTGCTGGTCGAGGTTTGCAACCTCAACAACCCGGAGGACCGGCAGCTGCTCGTGACGAGGGCGTACCGCGACCGCGTGGCCCGGGCCGTCGTGTCGGCCGTGATCGATTTCTACGGCGGGCGCGGGAAAGAGGCGATTACGGCCGAGCTGAAACCGGAGGGGTCGGCGGCGGCTGTTCCGGCCGCTCGTTGAGGAACGCAACCCACGCCGGCTCGGTCGCGATCGGCATATAGGCCGGGTCGCAGCGCAGGGACGCCCGGTCGACGACACCCTCGCGGGTGAGAGGCCGCAACGCCCCGACGGCCCCGGCTGCGTCGGCGGCTCGGGCATGCACCTGGGCCTCGAGCTCGGCGCTCTTCCACTGGTCGCCGACGAGGCGGCGTGCATCGTTGACGGCGGCCAGCGCAGCGCCGGTGTTGCCGAGATTGCTCTCGATGACGGCGGCGATCGCCAGGCTCTCGGGATCAGGCCCGGCGGCCTCCAGGTAGTGCCCGAGGTATTGCCTGGCCTTGGAGCTGTCGCCGTCTGAAAGCGCCAGCACGGCCAGCTCCCGGGCAGCCCCGGGCGCCGGCTCGCTGCCTTCGAGCGCGAGGAGGAAGTCGGAGCGGGCCGCCGCGGGATCTCCCATCAGGCGAGCCAGCAGGCCCATCTGGTAGCGCGCCTGGGCGGCCGGAGCGCCGGCGCCGATCGCGTGACTCCATTGGTCCCGGGCCGCGGCCAGACGCCCGGCCTTTTGCGCCTGCAGGGCCAGCAGCTCGGCGGGCCTCCAGGCCTCTGCGGGGGCGTCCTCCGGAATGACGTAGGGTTCGGACAGAGCCCTCCCCGCGGCCAGCGCCCCGTCCACCAGGAAGAGCACGGCGGTTGCCGAAGCGGTCAGCAGGAGCAGGATGCGCTTTTCTTTCGCGACGCGGCGCCAGGCCACGAGGACGACCGAGGCGATCGCGAGGACGGCCAGGACACGCGGCAGGGCGATGGCGGCTGCTGTCTCCGATCGCTCGCGGGAACGCACGGGCGAAGATCCGAGGGACCGCGCGGCGGAGGCGGAAAGCGAGATGCCGGGATCGACGAGCCGGACATCCGAGATCTTCCATCCGCCGGCCGACCTTCGCACGGCCCAGCGCGTCTTCAAGACGCGGTCTCCGAGCCGGAGCCCGATGAGCACCTGGATGTTTGCGGATTCCGGGGAGGTCCAGGCCCACGCGATATCCGCTGCCGCCCCGCGCGGCGCGGCCAGCGCAAGCCCGAAATGCGCCCGAACGGCCCCGCGCAGAAGCTCCTTCTGGCGGGAGGTCATCTTTTCCCAGACGTCGGCGCCCAGTCGCTTGACGAGGATGCTGTCGGCATCGAGGGCCTCGTTGAACACGTTGTGCGGCCCGCGCACGGCCGCCAGCGCCGCCCGCCGCGCGAACTCGGCAGCGTCCTCGACCTCCACGGTCGAGAAGTCGGCTTTGACGACCATCGCGGCAGCAAGAAAGACTGTCGCTGCCGTCAGGAATTTGTTCATTGATTCATTGAATCATTGGTTCATTCGTCGCGAACTTTCCTTTTGAGGCGCAATGAACCGATGAATCAATGAACCAATGAATCAATTCTTCCTTACGCTGCGATCGGTTCCAACCGGGAGACGCGTGGTGACAGCGATTCTGCTCCTCGATCAGTGACCACGATGTCGTCCTCGATGCGGATGCCGAAACGGCCGGGAAGGTAGATGCCGGGCTCGGAGGTGAACGTCATGCCGGGCTCCAGGATCGTCTTGTTGTCGCCCACCATGTAGGGCGGCTCGTGCACGTCGATGCCGAGGCCGTGGCCGAGGCGGTGCGTGAAGTACTCACCATAGCCCGCTTTCTCGATGACGCGGCGCGCGGCGGCGTCGACCTCGAAGCAGGGTACGCCGGGCGCCGCCTTCTCGATACCCGCAGACTGGGCCTCGAGCACGATCGACCAGATCTTGCCGTACTCCTCCGAGGGCTTGCCGAAGAAAGTCGACCGCGTGATGTCGTAGAAGTAGCCCTCCGGCTTGTCCCAGGCGTCGATCAGCACCGCCTCTCCCGTGGCGAGACGCCGGGCCGTCGAGGCGCCGTGGGGGAGCGCCGAGGACTCGCCGAACTGCACCACGTTGTCGCCCCCGAAGGCGGCCGACACCTCGGCCTCGACCGCACCGGGCGCAAGCGACGCGAATGCGCGCGCAAACCTCGGCAGGGCGAGCGCGATCGCCCGCCGCATGACATCGAGCTCGTCTTTCGTCTTGACCATGCGCTGGGCCGCAAAGAGGGCGCCGCCCGAAACGGGCTTCCAGCCTGGACGGGCGGCGACGAGACGTTCGACGTCCTCGTAGGCCGTCGAGGGCTCGACGGCCAGCGTGCCGGTCGAGGCCGGCAGGAGAGCGGCTGCCTTCGCGAACGGATCCTCGGTCTCGGCCCAGGTGACGACGTTGGCCACAGCCGACATGCCGCGCAGGCGTGCCTCTTCGAAGGCGGGGCAGAGGGCGACCGGGTCGCGGTCCTTGAAGAGCAGCAGGGCGGTGAGCCGCTCGCTGCGCCAGAAGTTGATGCCCGTCAGGTAGTAGAGGTTGGAGGACGGGGTGGCATAGAGCGCGTCGGCGGGAATCGAGCCGAGCCTCGCCCGCATCTTGTCGAGCCTTTGCTGGAAAGCTTCTCGTGCGATCGTCATGGCGGGGGATGCTAGCAGACTGGCCGATTCGGCAATCCGAATCGGAGAATTTGGATTTCGATCCAAAATACCGATTCCGAGCCGCCGAGGCACAGCGAAAGGACAGGGAGGGACGGCCTGTTTTGGCTTACAAAACAGGGATTTAGGCGTTCGTCCCTCTCGAGTGCCGGCTGGCCTCTAATTTGCTACTGTCTGATGCAGATTCACTAGTGTTTGGGCACAGTGGCACACGGTCGCAGTTTTAGAGGGGCATCCGCCCGGGGCGGATGCCTGTTCGTTGGCTTTAAAGCCGTCCGGATCCCGGACGGGAAGGAGGGGGAATGAGACGGAATCTCTTGCGGAGCACTGCTCTCGTCTTCGCCGTCGTGCTGGCGATGACAGGCCTCGCTCTGGGACAGGCCCAGACCGGGAACCTCTACGGGAAGGTCGTGGCCGAAGACGGCAGCGCCCTGCCCGGGGTCTCGGTGACGCTGTCAGGCATGATGGCGCCGGCTACGTTCACGTCGGACTCCCGAGGGGAGTTCCGGTTCCTGAATCTGCCGCCGAGCCAGACTTACGAGCTCAAGTGCGAGCTCACCGGGTTCGGCACGGTTGACCAGAAGGCCCTCGTGGTCAACCTTGGCCGGAATACCGAGTTGCGCATCGTGATGAAGGTCGCCAAGGCCGAGGCCCAGGTCACGGTCACGGGCGAGTCGCCGATCATCGATACCCGTAAAGTCGGCACCGGCGCCACGGTCAGCCGCGCGGAGATGGACACCATCCCGTCGGCGCGCGATCCCTGGGTCGTCGTCCAGACGGTTCCCGGCGTCCAGGTGGACCGGATGAACGTCGGCGGCAACCAGAGCGGCCAGCAGTCGATCTTCGTCGCCAAGGGCGGCCAGACGACGCAGGGCTCGTGGAACCTCGACGGCGTGACGGTCTCCGACATGGCGTCGGGCGCCTCGTCGCCGACCTACTGGGATTTCGATTCCTTCCAGGAGTTGCAGGCCGTCACCGGCGGCAACGACATCCAGGTCCAGACAGCCGGCGTGACGCTCAACATGGTGACCAAGCGCGGCACCAACACCGTGCACGGCGGCGCGCGCGTCTTCATCACGGATCAGAGGTTCCAGGCGACGCCGACGCTCACACCGGAAGAGCAGCGGCAGTCGGCTGCCGGCGGCGGGAGCTTCGTCGGAAGCAAGATCCAGAACATCCAGGACTACGGCATCGAGATCGGCGGACCGGTCCTCCCCGACAAGCTCTGGCTGTGGGGTTCGTACGGCCGCGACCAGATCAACCTGGTGACGGTCACCAACTTCCCCGACCGGACCGTCCTCGAGGACGCCAACGCCAAGCTGAACTTCCAGGCGATCGAGTCGAACGGTCTGACCTTGTTCTACCTGCGCGGCGACAAGCAGAAGTTCGGCCGCAACGCCGCCACCACCCGTCCCCCGGAAACGACGTGGAACCAGACCGGCCCGACGTCCCTCTACAAGTTGGAGGACAACCAGGTCTTCTCCTCGAACCTCGTCGCGGATGCCTTCGCCTCGTACATGGATGAAGGCTTCCAGCTCGTGGCCGTGGCCACCGATAACGGCTCCAACGCCCAAGCTTTCATCGATTCCTCCGGCGTGTGGCACAACAACTACCTTTCGCAGTACTTCGGCCGACCGCAGCACCAGTACCTCGGCAGCATGAACTACTTCCTGACGACGGGTCCCATCGGCAACGAGTTCAAGGTGGGCGGCAGCTACCGCACCTCCGAGACCCGCAGCAAGGGCATCTGGCCGGGCTCGGGCATCATCGCCTCGGCGGCTGGTCAGCTTTGCTCAGTCCAGTGCGCCGCGATCACGCGCCAGTCCAACAACAAGTCCAACGACCAGTACACCAACGTCTTCTTCCAGGACACGATCACGATGGACCGCCTGACGGCCACCCTCGGCATCCGCTGGGACCACCAGAATGGCGGTGTCATGCAGAGCAGCGTGCCGGGCAGCACGATCATTCCGCTTGTCGAGCCGGGTATGGCTGCGGGCGCCAGGCCGGACCAGGTCACTTGGAACGACTGGACGCCGCGCGTGGGCCTGACCTACGCTCTCGGAGACGCCCGCAAGACCCTGGCGCGGGTGAGCTATGCCCAGTACGCCAACCAGCTCGGGGCCTACCCCGGTTCGTCGCTGTCGGCGATCCCGGGCGTGGCCTACGCCTACTACGCCTGGAACGACCTCAACCACAACAACATCGTGGACCCGGGTGAGTACGATCCGACTGCCTCACCGACCGCGATCAAACCGACGGTCAATCTCGTCCCCGGCGTGACGGTTCCGGTTTCGCCCAACCACATCGATCCGAACCTCTCCGCGCAGAAGACCAACGAGATCGTGGGTGGAATCGACCACGAGATCTTTCCCAACTTCGCGGTCGGGGCTTCCTACACTTACAGATGGGCCAACAACTACTACTTCTCCTACCGGAGTGTCGACGGCACGATCCCGAACTACCAGCTCAACCACACATTGACCGGGACGCTTCCGGATGGCACACCCTACGCCCTGCCCGTGTACAACATCGTCGGCGCGGTGGCGCCGGGCGTCTGGTTCACGAACCGCCCCAACTACTCGCAGGACTACCAGGGCGCCGAGCTGACATTCACGAAGCGCATGTCTTCCGGCTGGATGGCTCGAGGCAACGTCGCCTGGAACCACAGCAAAATGAACGTGGGCTCGGGGGCCTGCGTCGATCCGACAAACGCGCAGTACTCGAGCGGTGAGGACTTCGTCGTCGGCGGCTGTGACAACGGCGGCCCGGCGGTGTCGAACGCCGGCGGCGGCAGCGGCGCCTTCGGCAACGTCAACCTTTACGCGACATGGCTCTTCAACGTCAGCGGCGCCTACCAGCTCCCGCTCGGCTTCACGGTCGCCGGCAACTATTTCGGCCGGCAGGGTTACCCCATCGCCTGGTGGCAGCGCGACACGACCCAGTTGACTCGCCAGGTCTACCTCAAGCCGGTCGACCAGTACCGGTACGGGTGGGTCTCGGAGCTGGACCTCCGGCTCGAGAAGAACATTCCCATCAGCTCGACGGTCGCGGCCATTCTCGCGGCCGACGTCTTCAATGTGTTCAACCTGACGACGGTCACGCAGCGCAACTCCCGGCTCGCTCAACCGAGCCTCGTCAGCGGCACGAACACGGTGTTCGAGACGCAGTCGCCGCTGGTGGCCCGCTTCTCGGGAAGGATCACGTTCTAGCCGTCCCGGCAGTATGATTTCGGCCCGGTGGGCTTCTGCCCGCCGGGCCTTTTTCTTTGCGGCCAGTTGGGCCCGAGAGGAGAGACGCAATGAAGGTATCCCGCAAGCGGTTCCCCGTGGCCCCGGTTGGCCTTCTCGCCGCCGTCCTCCTGTCGGGCGCGTCCCTTTTCGCGCAGCAGTGGACCGGAAAGGCCCGTATCGAAGGCAAGGTGACCAACGAGAAGGGGGAGCCCATTGCGGACGCGGTCGTCAAGCTCAGTCACCAGAAGGAAGGGCCGACGGTGAAGACGGCCAAGAACGGCCGCTGGGCTTACCTGGGCCTGATGGGCGGGTCCTGGGACGTGGACGTGTCGGCGCCGGGCTTCGAGACTTTCCGGACGACCGTGCAGCTCTCGGAGGTCACACGGCTCCTGCCGATGGACATCAAGCTCAAGGCCGAGGCGGTGAGGGAGGCCCCGCCGCCGGACGTTCCGAAGAACGCCGCGCCCGACGTCATTCCCATCGTTGAAAAGGGCAACGCGCTCCTCGAAGCGAAGGACTACGCCGGGGCACGCGAGCAGTACGAGAAGGCCCTGGCTCTCGTGCCCGATAACGCGGCGATCCTGCGGGGGATCGCGAGGGCCCAGTATGGCGAGAAAAACGTCGACGGGGCGATCGCGACCCTGAAGCGTGTCCTGGAGAAGGAGCCGGACGACACGACCACCGCGCTTCTCCTGGCGAACCTCCAGCTCGAGCAGGGGCAGCTCGCGGACGCGAAGGCGACCCTGGCGAAGGTCCCTTCCGAGGCGATCAAGGACCCCGGCGTGTACATCAACCTCGGCGTCCTGCTGCTCAACAAGAAACAGCCCCAGGACGCCTGGGAGGACTTCGACAAGGCCGTCCAGCTCAAGGCGGATGAAGCCGATGCCTACTTCTACCGGGGCCTCGCCTCCTATCAGCTCAAGAAGAGCGCCGCGGCGAAATCCGACTTCCAGAAGTATCTGGAGCTCGCTCCCACGGGCGATCAGGCCAACGACGCGAAGGAGCTCCTGAAGTCGATCAAGTGACCGCAAGGTGCGTTTGCATTAGGCGCTCGGCGGGGGGAAGATAGAGCCAGTTCTCGGAGGAAGCCATGCCATCCCGACTCCGCGCCGCCCTCGCCCCTGCGCTCGTCTTCGTTTTCGTTGCCGGTTCGCCGCTCCTTGCGCAGAAGAGCAAGACCGAGCCGCCCCCCGGCCAGACCGTCCGCGAGGAGGCGCGCGTCGTCGTCGTCGAGGTCCCCGTCAACGTCACCGACAAGAACGGGCATCCGGTCGAGAACCTGACGGCCGAGGACTTCGAGGTCTTCGACGACGGCAAGCTCCAGAAGATCACGGGCTTCGAGATCATCGATGAGCGCAAGAACATTCCGCCGCCCCTGCCAGGGGAGCCGCCCATCAATCCGGCCGCAAGCCGCCACTTCATGATGGTCTTCGATCTCTCGTTCTCCACTTCTCGGGGGATTCTGTCAGCGCGCAAGTCGGCCCGGGACTTCGTCGTGACCCGGATGAAGGACCTCGACACATGCGCGGTGGCGACCTACATGGTCGAGCAGGGCATGCGCCTGCTGGTTCCGTTTACCTCGGACCGAACGCAGCTCGCGGCCGCCCTGGATTCGCTGGGCCTCCCCAGCTTCACCCAGCGAGCCCCGGATCCTCTCGGTTTTCTGACCGCGGCCAACCCGACGGAAAACTTGCCTCTTGCGTCGACGGGCGATGGCGGGTCCGCACTCGAGGTCGCCCTGGGAGAGGCGCTCGAGAACATCACGATGATGCAGAACAAGAGCGCGCGCGCCATGTACCGGGACCGGGTCCAGCGCATGCTCGACTCCTTCGCACAGGTCGCCGTCGCGCTCGACTCGGTGCCGGGGCGCAAGCACATCCTCTATTTTTCGGAGGGCTTCGACGGTCGTGAGCTTTCCGGTGCCACCGGGCCCAACGCGGGACAGAAGGACGCCGAGTCGATCATCCACGGCCAGAGCTGGAAGGTCGACAACGACCTCCGGTACGGCAACACCGGCCTGCGGGACATGATGCAGAAGGCCCTCGTGCTCTTCAACCGGTCCGATTGCACCATCCACTCGGTGGACATCGGCGGCCTGCGCACGGGCGTCTCGACAACCAGCAACGACCGGGACGTCGAGGTCAACGGCTGGGATTCGCTCTACGCTTTCGCGGAGCAGACGGGCGGCGAATTCCTGAAGAACGCGAACGAACTCGGGCCGTCGCTCGAGCAGATCCTCGAACGGACCGGCCTGATCTACCTGCTCGCCTTCCAACCCGTCCGCGTGCCGGAGAACGGGAAGTTCCATCCGCTGAAGGTGAAGGTCAAGACGTCCTCGTCGTACCGCGTGTCGGCCCGGAGCGGCTACTACGAGCCCAAGTCGAATCAGCAGCTCACGCCCCTCGAGAAGAAGCTCGCGATGTCCTCGGCGGTCGCAGCCGCCGTGCCCAAGACCGACATCCCGGCCTGGGTCCTGGCCGCCGCGTTTCCGGCGCAAGGAGCGCGGTCGCGCGTGCCGGTCATCCTCGAGGTCCCGGGCGACCGGCTGCTCGTCAAGCACGACAAGCCCGTGATGAACGTGGAGGTCTTCGTCTACGCCGTCGACAAGGCCGGAACGACCCAGGACTCCCTCTACCAGACGATCGGCATCGACCTTGGAAAGGCCGGCGAGACGCTGCGCAAGACCGGGATCAAATTCTACAGCCAGCTCTTCCTGCCCCCCGGCGAGTACACGCTGCGCGTGCTCGTGCGGGACAGCGAAACCGGGCGCTTCGGTGTCACGGTCAACGCGCTTTCCGTGCCGGAGACGAAGGCGCCATTCGCGCTGCCCCCGCTCTTCATCGACTCGAGCCGCCAGTGGATCATGGTCAAGGCAAGGCCCCGCGGGGCCGACGAGGAGCAGGCCGAGTATCCCTTTGCGATCGGAGGAGAGTCCTTCGTGCCAGCTGCGCTGGCGGGCGTGAAGAGCGGCCAGGAGACACAGGTCTGCCTTTTCGCGTACAACTTCGACCCGGCCAACCCTCCGCTCGACTACTCGGGGAGGATCCTCGGCGTGGACGGCAAGCCCCACGGCAAGGTGTCGTTCGAGCTCGTCAAGTCGTCGAGCAAGGGCGAGCGCCCGGACGCCCGCAAGATTCTCCTGCGGTTCCGCCCGTCGGGACTCAACCCCGGCCGCTACGCGCTGGCTGTCACGCTGCTGGATTCGAAGACCGGCAAGTCCTCCGAGTCGTCGTTCCCGTTCGACGTCGAGTAAGGGCCGGGCGAGCCGACCGCTTCGCCGTAGATTCGCAGGCATTTTTCGGCGGCGTCCTTCCAGGGCAGCCGGCGCACTTCGGCGCGGCCGCGCGCCGCAAAGGAGCGGGCGATCCGCGGAGAGAGCAGGACGGCGATCATCTTGACGGCGAGGTCCTCGACGTCCCCGAAGTCCACGCAGAGCAGGTTGCGCACGACCTCGTTGACCCCGGCCTCGCGCGAGACGATCGCCGGCGTGCCGTGCGCAAGGGCCTCGAGAACCGTCAGGCCGAAGGGCTCCGAGAGAGACGGCGACACGAAGACGTCGGCCCGCTCGTAGAGCCGGGCGAGGTCGCGGGGAGCCACGAAGCCCAGGAACTCGACCTGCTCCCGGATGCCGAGAACCTCCGCCCGCTCGGTCATGGCGGGCAGCAGATCTCCTGCGCCGGCGACGACGAAGCGCGCGCGCGGTATGACCTGCGCCACGAGGGCCGCGGCTTCGAGGAAGAACTCGGGCCCCTTCTGCCGGGTGACGCGGCCGGCAAAGAGGACGAGGGGCGGCCGCCGGGCTTCGCCTGCGGCATGCCGCGCGCCGGCTGCATCGATCGCGTTGTGGACCACCTGGATGCGCGACCGGGGAACGCCGTAGGCTGCGGCGATCCGGCCGGCCGTGAAGCGGGAGACGGCGATGACCTGGTCGGCCAGCCGGATGCCCCGCTCCTCGATGTCCCGGACGAACCGGTTGGAGAGGTCACCGGCGCGGTCGAGCTCCGTCGAGTGGACGTGGACGACGAGGGGGCGCCCCGAGACCCGGCGGGCTTCGAGCCCTGCCAGATACGTCAGCCAGTCGTGGGCGTGGATGACGTCGAAACGCTCCTGCCTGGGCGATCCGGCCTGCAGCCTCGGCGAAGCGAAGAACTTCCGTCACGAGGTCGGATCCGTAAAGTACCTCCGGCGATGCGTAGGACGAAAGCAGAATCCGCCGGTCTCTCGCGGGGAACTCCGAACGCGGAGGCGTCGACGACGGTCAGGCCCCGCAGGCGAACGGACCCGGAGACCGGGGCAGAACGAGGCAGACGCGGACGCCCTTCCGAACGAGCCCCCGCACGAGACCCTCGGTCGCAACCGCCAGCCCGCCCGTGATCGACGGTGGGTACTCCCACCCGAACATCAGGACGGACACGCACCGGCCCGCTTCGCGGGCCGATCAAACTTTCTAAACCGGAGCTGGCACGCGACCGGGTTGCGGGTGCCTTCATGGCAAGAAAGCGCTGTTAGACGACATCTAAGTGCGAACCTGGAGGTGGGTGTAGAGGATCCGGAGGACTTCGGCGACGGTCATGGCGCTGGCCGGCGCGCCGCGCGGCACGTGGGGCGGGTCGGCGTCGAACCACTCGGACAGGGACCCGAGGCCGGCCTCGCGGATGTGCGCGCGCAGCGGACGTGAGCCACATGCGCATCGAGCGCCGCGTCTCCTCGGTGTTGCCGAGGATCCGGAAGTGCGCGTCGGCGAAGGCGCCGAGAAGCCACGGCCACGCTCCGCCCTGGTGGGCCGCGACGGCGTTTTCGCGGTCGGTCAAGCCTCCCTTGCCGCGGTAGCGGGCGTCCCGCGAGTCGAGCGAGCGCAGCCCGAACGGCGTCAAGAGCTGGCGCCGCACGGTCCAGTAGACGGCCCGCGCATGGTGCGGCGGCAGCAGGTCCTCCGAAAGGGAGACGGCGAGGATCTGGCTCGGGCGCAGGCTCGGGTCCGGGCCGTTGTCGCCCACGACGTCGTGGAGGTGCTCCTTCTCGGCGCTCCAGAAGACCGACTGGAACTTTCGGCCGACGTGCCAGGCCTCGGCCTCGAGCTCGCGCGCGCGGGAGTGCTCGTCGGACAGCCGCTCGAGCCGGGCTGCGGCCTTGAGCGCGCTGTGCCAGAGAGCGTTGACCTCGACGGCCTTTCCGATGCGCGGCACGGCCGGCTGCCCGTCCACCATCGAGTCCATCCAGGTCAGCGCGCGGCCCGGCACACCGCCGGAGAGCAAGCCGTCCGGAGCCACGCCGATGCCGAAGCGGGCGCCCCGGTGGTACGCGGAGAGGATGGCTCGCACAGAGGCCAGGAGGGGAGCCGGCCGCCCGGCATCCCGCCGGGCGCGGCCGAACCACTCGACGCCGAGGATGAACCAGAGAGGGGCGTCGATCGATCCGAAGTCCGGCTCGTCCTGATCGCGCGGGAAGCTGGCGGGCAGGAGGCCCTCCCGGCGCTCGGCGGCGTAGGTGTTCAAGACCCGCGCGAGCGATGCGTACCGGCCGGTTGCCAGGGCGAGCCCGGGAGCCGCGATCATGGCGTCGCGCCCCCGGTCGGAGAGCCACGGGTAGCCCGCCACGACGCCGGCGTCGCCGCGGTCGCCCTCGACGACGAACGTCTCGGACCGGGCCGCCAGAGCGTCGAAGAGCGAATCGCCCGTGTGGCAGGAACGGATCGCCGGCGCACGGCCTCGGCCTCGAGGAGCTGCTTCGGATCGCCGGCGGCTTCGTGGATCGAAAAGAGGGCGTGAGCCTCGCCGCCCGGCGGGAGCGTCCAGGTCCAGGCCAGCGGGCTCCAGAGATCCTCCGACACGTCCAGGCCCCGCTCCGCCTCGCGGCGGTAGTGGAAGGAGCGGTACCAGGCGGGAGCGCGCTCGGTGGACGCCCCGGCGCCCCGCAGGAACAGGCGAGGCAGAAAGGCGACGGGCCGCACCCAGGACACTTCGCCGCGAATCTCGGTCGCGGTCTCGAACATGGCGCTTTCGTGCGCGACGTCGTGGAGGCCGCGGAAGGCGACGAGCGGCCGGACCTCGAGAGTGATCTCGCGGCTTCCCCGGTTGACCCACCGGGCGATCGTGACGGAGCGGTCGCGCACCATGCAGAGGCTTCGCTCGACGTCGAGGTCTCCCGAGCGGTAGCGCCAGGTCGGGAAGGGAGAGAGAGTGAAGCTGGCAAGGAGCTGGTCGCCCTCGGGGAAGATGGCCTCCCGATACTCCTGTGTCGACAGCCCCGTCCGGACGCGGTCGAGCGTCACGAACTCCTCGCAGCCGGCCACGAGCAGCCAGCGGCGGCGCGGCGGCGGAATGGCCGGGATGTACCAGCCGTGGTAGCGGCGCGTGCGCGCTCCGCCCACCGTGCCGGCTGCGAAGCCGCCGAGGCCGTCGGTCTCGAGCCATTCGAGAGCGAGCCTGTCATCCCGGTCCCCGAGCTGGCCGGACGTCCAGTCCAGCGCTTTTCGGGAGGCCGTCGCGACGCCTTCTTCTCGAGCCATGGGTTGTCGCACGAGTTTTCGCTCGCGATTCTCTCAGAGATCCCGATCCTTGAATGGGGCGTTATAAGATCCGCGCGGTTCGTACGGGAGGACACGTGAGCACCGCGGCCAAGTCGCTCGACGAATTGTGCGTCGACACGATCCGAACGCTGGCGATCGACGCCGTCCAGAAGGCGGATTCGGGCCACCCGGGCCTCCCGCTGGGCGCCGCGCCGATGGCCTACGTCCTGTGGTCCCGGCACCTGAGGCACAACCCGAAGGACCCCCTCTGGGCGGACCGGGACCGCTTCGTGCTCGGCGCCGGGCACGGCTGCATGCTGCTTTACTGCCTTCTGCACCTGACCGGTTACGACCTCTCGATGGACGATCTGAAGGCTTTTCGCCAGTGGGGCAGCCGAACGCCCGGGCACCCCGAGTTCCGCCTCACGCCCGGAGTCGAGGCGACGACCGGGCCGCTCGGCCAGGGAGCAGCCAACGCTGTCGGAATGGCGATTGCGGAACGGTCGCTGGCCCACCGGTTCAACCGCCCCGGACATGAGCTCGTGAATCACCGCACGTTCTGCCTGGTGGGCGACGGCGACATGATGGAGGGAATCTCGGGCGAGGCGGCGTCGCTGGCGGGTCACCTCGGGCTCTCCAAGCTCATCTACCTCTACGACTCGAACCTCGTGTCGCTCGACGGGCCTACGTCGATGTCGTTCACCGAGGATGTGGGAAAGCGGTTCGAGGCTTACAACTGGAACGTGCTCCATGTCGCCAACGGAAACACGGATCTCGAGGAGATCGACCGGGCCCTGACGGCGGCGATCCAGGAAACGCGGCGGCCGTCCCTCCTCGTCATCCGCACGACGATTGGCTACGGCTCGCCCCACAAGGCGGGCACGTCGGCGGCCCATGGCAGCCCGCTCGGCAAGGAAGAGGTCCTGCTGACCAAGAAAGCGCTCGGCTGGCCGTGGGAAGAGCCGTTCCACGTTCCGCCGGAAGCACTGGCCAGCTTCCGCACGGCGATCGACCGCGGCGGGCAGATGCAGGCCGGCTGGGATCGTCGCTTTGCGGCCTGGGCGAAGGAGTACCCGGACCTGGCGCGGGAGTGGCGCCAGGCCCTCTCGCTCGAGCTTCCGTCGGGATGGGACGCGGACCTTCCGGCCTGGAAGGCAGGAGACAAGGAGGCGACGCGCGTGGCGGGGGGCATGGCCTTGAACGCGATCGCCGCGAAGGTCCCTTACGTCCTGGGCGGCGACGCGGACCTTTCGGAGTCGACGAAGACGTCGCTCAAGAACGGGGGGGATTTCGACGCCTCGACTGGCGCCGGGCGCAACCTGCATTTCGGTGTGCGCGAGCACGCGATGGCTGCCGCGGCCAACGGCATGGCCTACCACGGAGGCGTGCGGCCCGTTCGTCGCCACGTTCTTCCAGTTCTCCGACTACGAACGCCCCGCGATTCGCCTGGCGGCTCTCTCCGAGCTGCCCGTCATCTTCGTCTGGACGCACGACTCGGTCGGCCTGGGCGAGGACGGCCCGACCCACCAGCCCGTCGAGCACCTGATGGCGCTCCGGATGATGCCCGGGCTGACGATCATTCGCCCGGGCGACCCCACTGAGGCCGTGGAGGCCTGGCGGGCGGCGATGGAGCACCGGGAAGGACCCGTCGGCCTCGTGTCTGTCCCGCCAGAAGATGCCCGTCTTCGACCGCGAGAAGCTCGGGCCGGCGCGGGGCCTCGCCAAGGGGGCCTACGTGCTCGCAGAGGCCACTGGAGGCAAGCCGCGGGCGATACTGATTGCTTCGGGCTCCGAGGTGTCTCTCGCGATGGACGCCCGGGCCAAGCTCGAAGCGGAGGGCGTACCGGTGCGTGTCGTCTCGATGCCGTGCTGGGAGTTCTTCGACAAACAGACGCCGGCCTACCGGGAGAGCGTGCTGCCGAAAGCCGTGCGGGCGCGTCTGGCGATCGAGGCCGGGGCGACACTCGGCTGGTGGCGCTACGTGGGAGACGGCGGCGGGGTGGTCGGCATCGATCGTTTCGGGGCTTCGGCTCCGGGTGAGAAGGTCTTAGCCGAGCTCGGACTCTCCGTTGCACAACGTCGTGAAGAAGGCGAAGGAGCTGCTCTCGTGAAGATCGCGGTTGGATGCGACCATGCCGGCTTCCCGCTGAAGGGCAGCGTGATCGAGCAGTTGGAGGGGTTGGGGCACGAGGTGGAGGACGTCGGAGCGTTCGACACCCAGCCCTCCGATTATCCCGACTACGCCCTCAAGGTGGGTCTCGCGGTCGCCTCCGGCGCCTGCCCGCGTGGGCTCGTTGTCTGCGGCAGCGGTGTTGGGGCCTCGGTCGCCGCCAACAAGGTGCCGGGCGTGCGTTCCGCTGCTCTGCCACGACACGTTCTCGGCCCGGCAGGGGGTCGAGGACGACGACATGAACGTGCTCTGCCTCGGGGCCCGCGTCATCGGCCCGGCGCTCGCGGCCGATGTGGTCAAGGCTTTCGCCTCGGCCCGATTCTCGAACGCCGAGCGGCACCTCCGCCGCCTCAACAAGGTTAAGGCGATCGAAGCCGACGCCCGCCGCGGCGTCTTCGACGAGACCGCGCGCCGGAAGAACTGACTCGAGTCGGCGGCCAAGCCGGGCCTGCGGGGTCCTGGCGGGTGCGACCCCGTCGGTGTTTCTCGGCCGGAGTACCGGCCTGCGATACATCGACGGGGGCCTCCGCCCCCGCCACCCCTTCGGCCCTCGCGTTCCGGCAGCTAGTGAGCGCCGGCGCTCTGGGCAGCTTCTTTTTGGGCCTTCACCTGGGCGACGATTTTTTCGAGGATGGCGTGGGGGACCTCGGCGTAATGGGACATCTCGAGGTGGAACGAGCCGCGGCCCTGCGTGATCGAGCGCAGCTGGGCGCCGTAGGTCAAGAGCTCGGCCATCGGCACCTGAGCCTTGATGACGGTGTCGTCGTCCTGCGCGTCCATGCCCTGGACGTGGCCACGCCTCGAGGAAAGGTCGCCCATCAGGTCGCCCACGTACTCGTTGGGTGAAGCGACTTCGATGTTCATGATGGGCTCCAGGAGCGTGGGTTTTGCGTTCGCCATGGCCTCCTTGTAGGCGAGAGCCCCGGCGATCTTGAAAGCCAGCTCCGAGGAGTCCACGTCGTGGTACTGGCCGTCGTAGAGAGTGACGCGGAAGTCCACCATCGGGTAGCCGGCCAGGAAGCCCTTCCGGCGCACTTCCTGGATGCCCTTCTCGACGGCCGGGATGAAGTTGCGGGGGATCGATCCGCCGTAGATGTCGTCCACGAACTCGAAATCGGCGCCGCGCGGCAGGGGCTCGACACGGATCCGGCAGTCGGCAAATTGCCCGTGGCCGCCGGATTGCTTCTTGTGCCGCCCGTGCGCCTCGGCTTTGCCCTTGATCGTCTCGCGGTAGGGAACCTTGGGCGGATGGAGGATGACCTCGACGCCGTAGCGCTTCTTCAGGCGCGCGACGGCGATCTCGACGTGGAGCTGCGAGGCGCCGGCCAGGTGGAACTCCCTCGTCTCCGTGTCGAGCTGGAAGTGGAGCGAGGGGTCTTCGTCGATCAGCTTGTGGAGGGCCGTCGAGATCTTGTCCTCGTCACCCTTGGTCTTCGGCTCGATGGCGTACGCGATGGAGGCCTCGGGGACCTTCAGAGCCGGCAGGACGACCGGGTGCTCCTTGGCGCAGAGGGTGTCGCCGGTCGACGTCTCTTTGAGCTTCGCCACAGCGACGATGTCGCCGGCGCGAGCTTCGGGCACAGGGACGTGCTCCTTGCCCTGGGGAAGGAAGAGACCCGAAAAGCGCTCGGCTGATCCCTTCGTCGCGTTCCAATAGCTCCCGTCGGACTGGAAGTGGCCGGACCGGATCCGCAGGTACGAGATCCGCCCGGAAAACGGGTCGGACATCGTCTTGAAGACCTGCGCCACGGCGTTGTCCTTCTCGTTGGTGAAGACGCGGACCGGTTTGCCGTCCTTGCCCGTGCCCTCGACCGTGCTTCCCTCCGGCGACGGCAGCAGGGCCACGCAGGCGTCGAGGATGCGGATCGCGCCAATGCCCAGGTGGGAGGAAGCGCAGAGAACCGGGAACAGCTTGCGGCCCGCCACCTCCAGCCTCAGGCCCGGCAGGATGTCGGCTGCCTCCAGGGTGCCCTGGGCGAAGAATTTCTCCATGAGCGCGTCGTCGCCCTCGGCCACCGCCTCGACGAGCTTCTCGTGCTCGGCTTTCGCCCTCTCGGCCAGGTCGGCGGGAATGGGCCCGTCGGTCCTCTTGCCGTTCTCGAGGAGATGGGCCTCCATGCGCACGAGGTCCACGGTTCCTTTGAAGGCCTTCTCCTCCCCGACGGGGATCTGGAGCGCCACGACTTCGCGGCCGAACTTCTTGTGGACCCCTTCCATCACGCGGTCAAACGAGGCCCGCTCCCGGTCCATGCGGTTGATCACGAAGAGGACGGGACGCTGGAACTCGGCCGCGAACTTCCAGGCCTTCTCCGTCTGGACCTCGACTCCCGAGACGGCGTCCAGCACGATCATCGCCGCGTCGGCGGCGGCCACGGCGGCCCTCGCCTCGGGGGAGAAGATGCCGTATCCGGGGGCGTCCAGGAAGTTGATCCGCACGTCGCGGTGCACGGCATGGGCGCAGGCGAGGCTGATCGAGATCTTGCGTTCGAGCTCCTCGCCGTCGAAGTCCGTGGGGCATGTCCCCTCGTCGATTCGGCCGGGCCGGGTGATCGCGCCGGCGGCGTGGAGCAGCGCGGCGACGAGAGTCGTCTTTCCGACGGTGTTGTGGCCGACGACAGCGACGTTTCGCAGGTCGGCAGCGGAAAAGGTTTTCATGAGCCGGGATTATATTGAACGCCTACCTCATGACCGCCGTTTCCTGCGTCCTGTTGTGGCTGGCCTTTCTGGCTGCGGTCGCCTTGCTCCTCTTCGCGGCTGTCGGGATCGGTTGGATCCTTCCCCGACGGATCGCGCAGCGCCTCCGAAAGCCCGAAAACCCCGACGGAGATTGACCCTCCGGCAGCGCGGGGTCTACAATTCCACGACCAAACAGGAAAGTTCGGGTCGAGGGAAGGGAGAGATTTCTCCGTCTCATGGCTGAAAAGGGTCTTTCGGGCGCGCGGGTGACCAAACTCGGGCGCTACGAGGTCTTGAGCGAGCTCGGCAAGGGCGCCATGGGCGTGGTTTACCTGGCCAAGGACCCCGTCATCGGCCGCCTGGTCGCCATCAAGACGATCCGCACGGCCAGCCTCGGCGACGACGATTCCGAGGTGCGGGAGTTCAAGGAGCGCTTCGTCCGCGAGGCCCAGACCGCCGGGATCCTGAACCACCCCAACATCGTCACGATCCACGACATTGGCGAGGATGTGGACACCCGCACCTCGTTCATTGCGATGGAGTACATCGAGGGCAAGAACCTCAAGAGCATGCTGAGCGAGAAGACCAAGTTCACGTACGACCAGATCGCCGACACCATCGCCCAGGTCGGAGAGGCGCTCGACTACGCCCACCGCAAGGGGATCATCCACCGCGACGTCAAGCCCGCCAACATCATCATCACGACCGATAGAAAGGTGAAGATCACCGACTTCGGCATCGCCAAGATCGCGTCGTCCAACCTGACCTCGACCGGGCAGTTCCTGGGCACCCCCAACTACATGTCGCCCGAGCAGGTCTCGGGCGCGCCCGTGGACGGCCGCAGCGACATCTTCTCGCTCGGTGTCGTCCTGTACGAGCTGCTCACCAACCGCAAGCCGTTCCTCGGCGACAACCTGACGGCCATCTCGTACAAGATCGTCCACGAGGACTTCACGCCGCCCGCGGAGCTGCTGGCCGAGGTGCCTTCGGACTTCAATGCGATCGTCGCCCGCGCCATGGCGAAGGATCCCTGGAACCGTTACCAGCGCGGCAAGGACTTCGCGCTGGCCCTGCATCAGCTCCGGGCGCACCTCGAGGAGCAGAAGGCGCTGCAGGACCTGGGCAGCATGGTTTCGGCGGCCGAGAACATGCCGACGTTGCGTCTCGAGAACCTGGCGCGTTTTCTGCCGGGCGCCGAGCCCGAGGCGACACTCGTCCCGCCGCCCGCCGACGATTCGGGGGTCGGACCCACGGAGTTGCTCGACCTCAAGGCCGAGCGCGAGGCCGTTTCCCGGGTGTCGGCGCCGGTCGAACGGCCGCCGGCCTCCGAGGTCACGCGCGCCATCGTGGTGCCCGCCGAGCTCCTCGCGCCGCCCGCTCCGACAGAAGCGCCGGCGCCACCCGAGAAGTCGCCCGAGTCCACGAATCCGACGGCAACGGTGGCGATCGAGGGTGGGGTCCGATCCGATGGCGAAGGCGAAGCGTCTTCGCCCGGTGAGCCGATCGAGTACCTGCCCTCTCTGCCGCCGCCTCCGCCGGCGCTGCCGCGGAGGACCCGGACCGGCCAGGGGGAAGATGGAGCTGCCGCCCCGAGCGCCATGGCGACGGCCCGGGAGTGGACCCACCTCCTGAGGGCCGAGGTCAACACGCGCTGGTTCTTTGCCACGGTCGGCGGCGCCGCGCTGCTTCTCCTGGTCATCTGCGGCTCGATCCTGATCCGGGCAAAAGTCGCTGCGCGGCCGACGGCCGTCGAGGACGCGACACTGGCCAAGGACACGGAGGATCGCAAGCAGGCGCTCGACGAGGGGAAGAAGCTGTTCAACGCAGGCCGGTACGAGGAAAGCCTCGCGCTCTTCCGCCGCGTTCTCGCCCGCAGCCCCAACAACCAGAAGGCGCGCCAGTACGCCCAGATGTCGGAGAACGCCCTGCAGGGACGGGTGGAGGAGGCGCGCAAGAGCTCCGAGGCGGACAGGCTGATCGACGCCGGCCGCGCGGCGCTCGCGGAAGGCAAGTTGGCCGACGCGCGCAAGAAAGCCGACGAGGCCCTGGCCCTGGATAGCGGCAAGACTGACGCCCAGCGACTGAAGGACGACGTGGCAGCCCGGGCGGCGCAGCTCGAGGCCGCCGCCGCTGCCGACAAGAAGAAAAAGTCGAAGGAAGTCGCCAAGAAAGCCGGACCCACGCCGGAGCTGATCACGGTCCGCCGCCCCGCCCCGGCGGAGGCCCCCGCGCCCTCGGCGTCCACGAGATCCACGGCGACGACAGCGACTCTCAATCTCGCCTTCGATTCGCCCATCTCCGAGGGCACCGTCATGGTGGCGGTCAACGATCAGATCCGGCTGAAGCTCCCTTTCTCCTTCAAGAGGAAGGTGAGCATCTTCAAGACAGTCAAGGAGACCGGCACCGTCACGGGGACGATGGCAGTCGACCCGGGCTCTGTCGGCATCAAGGTCTGGCTCTCAGCCCCCGACATCCCGACGGCCTACAAGAACCTGACCGTCACCCTGGCCGGAGGCGACACCCGCACCCTGCGCCTCGAATACTCCGGCGGCCAGCTCAACCTCCGGTTGCAATAGGGTCCGCCCGGCCGCGCCTCGTCAGAGCGGACTCGACCTCTAGCTCGCGGCGCGCGAAGTCACCCGAGCGAACGCGAGGGTGGAGGCGCGCGCCGCGGGAGCGATCGCGCAGAGAGGGGATCAGGCGAGCGGTCGAGGCCGCACCCGGCCGAGCCGCTCGCCGGTGCGCCCGCAGGCGCAGATCCCCGAACAAGCGATCGCGACGGTATTGGTCGGGGCGAGAGGATTTGAACCTCCGACCACTCGGTCCCGAACCGAGTGCGCTACCAGGCTGCGCTACGCCCCGAGAGCGGCGAATGCTATGCAATCTCAACGCTTTGTGCAAGGGCGTGCGGTTGTTAAGACCTCCGGAACACCGCGTTGACGATGGCCTTGCCCGCTTCGACGAGAGCGAGCATGCCGAGCGAGACGGCGGCAACGAGAAGCCAGTCTTGGACCGAGAGAGGGACAGTCTCGAGCACGGCGGCTAGGGGAGGCCAGTACACGCCGAGCGCCTGGATGGCGAGCGCCCCGGCCAATGCGAGCCAGAAGGGTGCCGTGAGGCTCTGCGTCATGCGCCAGAAGGGCCTCCGATCGGAGAGAGTGGCCGGCATCTGCGCGAGCAGGGCGAGGGCCAGAACGGCCATTGCGAGCGTGCCGGCTCTCGGGCCGCCCTCGCGGGCGGCAGCGGAGGTGAAGATCCAGAGCGACGCGGCCGAGATGATCGCGCCACGCAGTGTGACATTCCCGATGGCCTTCCAGGTGAGCAGCGGCTCAGCCGGGTCGCGGGGCGGCCGGTGCAGCGTGTCCGGGTCGCCGGGGACGAGGACGAGAGCGATGGCCGGGAAGATGTGGACCACGAGGTTGAGCCACAGGAGCTGCAACGGGCTCATGGGAAGCGGCAGGTCGCCGACGACCGATCCGAGCATCACGCCGATGGTGGCGAGGCTGCACAGGAGGAGAAACTGGACAGCGCGGCGGATGTTGGCATAGATCCGCCGCCCTTCTGCAACCGCCTCTGGAAGGGTTCCGTAAACGCCGCTCGTCACGATCAGGTCGGAAGACTCGCGCGCAACATCCGTCGCTCGTTTCCCGATGGCGATCCCGATGTCCGCGGTCTTGAGCGCAGGTGCGTCGTTGACGCCGTCGCCTGTCATGGCGACGATCCGTCCGGCCGCCTGAAGCGCGCGGACGATCGTCAGCTTGTCTTCGGGCGAGACGCGGGCGAAGACCGCGGTGCTGCGAAGCTCTTCCCACCGGCGCTCGCGGACGTAATCGGCCAGTTCCTCGGAGCTCACGCAGAGGTCACGTGGCCCGAGGATGGCCAGCTCGCGTGCCACCGCCATAGCGGTTCCCTTCTGGTCTCCGGTGACCATGACCGTCCGAATCCCGGCGCCGCGCAGAGTCTCGATAGCCTCCCGTACTCCGGCCCGTGGCGGGTCGATCAAGCCGACCATACCGACCCAGGCCAGGTCCCGCTCTGCGGCTTCCGGCAGATCGGACGGGTCGAGCTCCCGAAATGCCAGCGCCAGGACCCGGTGGCCTCCTTCGCCGATGCGGCGGGCCCGAGCGAGAAGGCTGGCCTTCTCCCCGGATGCAAGCGGCCGCTCGCTGGCGCCGTCGAGGACCCGCGACGAGAGCTCCAGGACGACCTCGGGAGAGCCTTTGACAAACGACCAGAGGCGCCCGGTGCGGTCGCTCGCCACGACTGCCATCCGCTTGCGGTCGGAGGAGAATGCAATCTCGCGGCGGCGCTCGAATTGGCCTGTCGCCGGCGCAGTGTCCAGGCCCCCTTTTCTGGCCAGCGTGAGCAGGGCCCCCTCCGTCGGCGAGCCGTGGATGTGCCAGTCGTCGTGGGACTCGAGCCGCGCGTCGTTGCAGATCGATGCGATCTCGAGAAGGCGCCGGAGCGGCGGATCGGCCAGCGGATCGAGAGGGCGTCCGCCTTCCAGGAATCGGCCGACAGGGGAGTACCCCGAGCCGGTCACCTCGATTTCGCGGTCGGGCAGATGGACGCGGGTCGCGCGCATCGCGTTTTCCGTCAGGGTTCCCGTCTTGTCGGTGCAAATGACCGACGTGCAACCGAGCGTTTCGACGGCTGCCAGGTGCCGTACGAGGCACCGGGCGCGGGCCATCCGGCGAACGCCTGCGGCCAGGGCGACAGTTGTGACGGCCGGCAGGCCCTCGGGAATCGCGGCGATCGCCAGGATGACTCCGGTCTCCAGCATCAGCCACAGCGGACGGCCCCGCAGGAGGCCGATCGACGTGATGGCAGCCGAAAGGCCGATGGCGAGAAGAGAGAGCCGGCGGCCGAGTCTCTCTGCCTGGCGCTCGAGCGGCGTTTCCTGCTTCTCCTGGCCGGCGACGAGGCGCCCGATGCGGGCCAGCTCCGTCTCTCCGCGCACTCCCGTAACGATCATGCTGCCCCATCCGCTCACGACCGTCGTTCCCGCGTACACCATGCTCAGGCGGTCGGGCAGCGGCGCCCCGGCACGCACCGGCGCGGAGGTCTTGGCCGCCGGGAGGCTCTCTCCCGTCAGGGCGGACTCGTCGATCTGCAGGTCGCGGGCGGCGGCGACGCGGCCGTCGGCCACGACGATGTGCCCGGCGGAAAGGATGGCCAGATCGCCGCGGCGCACGTCTTCCGCGGGCACTTCGTGCTCCTGGCCGTCGCGGATGACGCGGGCGGTCGGCGCGGAGAGGCTTTTGAGCGCCTGGAGGGCGCGATCGGCGCGCCAGTCGGTCAAGAAACCGAATGCCACGGCGAAGGCGATCGAGGCGGCGATCGCGAGGGCATCGCCGAGGTGCCCGAGTGCGAACGCGACAGCCGTCGCGACGATCAGGACCAGGACGACGCCTCCCTTGACCTGACGCCAAAGGATTCGCCAGGCTGGATGCGATTTCCGAGCTCCTGGGGGCGCCGGCCACGGTCCGAGAGCCGGGGATGTGGCTGGCAGGCCCGTCTCCGGATGCGTCCCCAGCTCGGCGGCGATGTCGGCGACTTCCCGGCCGTGCCATCCGGGCTCGGGATCCCCCTGCTCGTTCATCGCCTGGCGGAACGGGCCTTTCGCGTCCTCCGAGGTCTTGCGGACACGACCAGCACGGGGACGGCGGCCCGTCGGATGGTCTTTTCCGCCGTGCTGCCGAGGAGCGCGGACGTCAGCGCACCGCGCCCGCGCGTGCCGACGACGATGAGGTCGTAGCCCCTCCCTGCCTCCCGGCAGATCTCACGCGCCGGGTCGCCGCGCAGGAGCTTGACCTGCCTTGCCCCGGATTCTCGGGCAGCTGCCTGGAGCCGGATAGAAAAGTACTCGCTCAGCGCCTTCGAAAGGGAGCGGGTCTTGCCACGCAGCAGGTCGCCTCGCTCCTCCACGACGGCCGCTCGGGTGTCGGAGAAGGGGCGCACGTGGACCAGCGTGAGAGACGCCCCGGCGGCCCGCGCGAGGGCGCGTGCCTGCCCGAGCGCAGCGGCGGACGCGGGAGAGAAATCGAGGGCGACCAGAAACCGGGGTCTTTTTCGAGTCATCGATTCGGCCTCCTCGTGCTTTATGCGCGGGTACGAGCCATTCGGCCTGATGCGATCGGCTTATGCGGCCGTGGTGGGTTTGCATCTGTCCGGACGCCCCGGAAGGGAGACGCTGGGGCCACAGGAGGATCCAGATGAACGTTCCTGTGCAGATCGCCTTCGAAGACTTGCCCTACTCCGATGCGCTGGATGCCAGGATCCGGCAGCGCGTGGAGAAGCTCGATCACTTCTTCCCGCGAATCACCCGGTGCCAGGTCTGGGTCCTGTCCCCGCAGAGACGACATCACCGCAAAGGGAAGATGCGGAGCGTCCGGATCCACCTGACTCTTCCCGAGGGCGAGATCGCCGTCAACCCCACGCCGTCTGACGACATCGGCGTCGCCATCCGCGACTCCTTCGACGCTGCCCGCCGGCAGCTCGAGGACTACGCACGCAAGAAGAGGGGGGACACCAAGACGCTCCGGAAAACGGCTCCACGAACGAAATCGGCGTAGCAAGTTTCCTGGCGCATGTGCGACAAGCCGCCGGTGGAGTTAAGCTTTGCGGGATGATCCTGAAGGCCCGGGGCAAGTGCTCGTGCGGGGTCGCGGTCGCAGGCGACCTGGACGAGGAATCGCGCGAATTCGTCCACCGTTTCTCGGTGCCTCCGGGAGTGCCCGTGGCCGTGAAGCCGCGGGTCACCGAAGTGGAGGGGATCCGGCTCGTGACGTTCCCGCCCGGGGACGAATGGACCGTCGAATGCCCGGTCTGCCAGACAAAGATCCTGTTGTTGAAAGGCTCTTGACTTACGCCTTTTTTTCGCCTAGCCTTCGACCTCGGGAAGGCCGATGGGCTTGCCTCCGGGCCAGGGGCGGCCGCGATGGTTCCTCGGCCTTACTTAATTAGTAGATCTCTAAAGAAGCCCGAATGAAATAAGGCATCGAATGAATCTGACCAAACGGCAAAAGGAAATCATCGACTTCATCCGGTCGTATCGCTCGGAGCAGGGCATTTCACCCACCCAGCGGGAGATCCGCGAAAAGTTCCGGCTTTCCTCCTTCGGGACGGTGCAGAAGCACCTGAAACGGCTGGAAGAGAAGGGCGCCCTGCGGCGTGACTGGAACCGCAGCCGCGGCATCACTCCGGCCGAGCCTGCCCGGGCCAGCGACGCTTCGGGAACCCGCGTGTCCCTGCTCGGCCTCGTCGCAGCCGGCCGGCCGATCGAACCATTCCCGGTCGAAGAGACGATCGAGGTCCCGGCCTCGCTGCTGGGTAAGGGCGAGCATTTCGTCCTGCGCGTGAGGGGCGATTCGATGATCGAAGACGGCATCCGCGACGGCGATTTCGTCATCGTGTCCAAGCGCGCTAACGCGCAGAACGGGCAAACCGTCGTTGCGCTCGTGCGGGGCGAAGCCACGCTGAAGCGTTACTACTCCGAGGGGGCTCGCGTCCGGCTCCAGCCGGCCAATGGCTCGATGAAGCCGATCACCGTGGATGCCCGCGACCTCGTCGTGCAGGGCGTGGTGACGGGCTTGATCCGCGACTACGCCGGCGCCGCCCGGTAGGTAGCTGGTAAAATCCGGCTGGTTCGACGGCGACGTACCCAAGTGGTTAAGGGAGAGGTCTGCAAAACCTTTATTCGGCGGTTCGAATCCGCCCGTCGCCTCCAATCGAATACCCAAGCCGAATGAGAGCCGGAGTGGCGGAACTTTGGTAGACGCACGGGACTTAAAATCCCGAGGGTCGAAAGGCCCGTGCCGGTTCGATCCCGGCCTCCGGCACCACGCCGACTGAGGAAACAAAGGGGAGACCTGTGAGCGCCGCCGAAGAGACGATCGCCGGTTTTCAGGCCCGCCTGGGCCACGCCTTCAACAACCCGGAGCTGCTCGAGCGCGCCCTGACGCACAAGTCCTACGCCAACGAGCGCCGCGATGCCGGTCCCTCGAACAACGAGCGGCTCGAGTTCCTGGGAGACGCGGTGCTGGGCTTCCTCGTCGGAGACCTGCTCTTCCGCACGTTTCCAAACCTGCAGGAAGGGGCGCTGTCGAAGATCAAAGCACACCTCGTGTCGGCTGCAATCCTGGGCGAGAAGGCCCGTGCCCTGGAGATCGGGCGCTTCCTTCGCATGGGCACGGGCGAGGCGCGCTCGGGAGGCTCGGAAAAGCTCTCCCTGGTGGCGGATGCCTTCGAGGCCATCGTGGCGGCGATCTATCTCGATGGCGGGCTCGGGGCCGCCGAGGCGTTCGTGAAGAGCCAGTTCCTGCGCGACGTCAGCGGGATCGATCTCGGAGACCTGTCCTTCCACGACTACAAGACGGCGCTGCAGGAAGCCGCACAAGGGCTGGGTCTGCCGCTGCCGGAGTATCGCGTGATCAACGAGTCGGGCCCGGACCACGAGAAGGCCTTCGAGGTCGAGGTCGCCTGGGACGGCGCCTCTTTCGCGACGGGCAGCGGCGCCTCCAAGCGCGAGGCGCAGCGCAAAGCCGCCAAAGAAGCCCTGAAGACGACTTGGGCGCCTGCCCGGCTAGCTTGCACCTCTCCCTCCGGGAGAGGGCCGGGGTGAGGGGCTGACTGTCGCCAAAGACCTCAGGGGTGCGTTCGCTAACCCCTCACCCTAACCCTCTCCCGAGGGGAGAGGGAACACCTCATGGGGCCCTGTCGAGCCTCTTGAGGAACGAATCGGCGTCTTCGAAGCCGACGAGGCGGATGTCGGCGCGCTCGACGCCGGCGGCGTCGAGGAAGATCAGGGTCGGGACGCCCAGGATGGCGTACTTCTCGGCGAGGGCGAGTGCCTCCGGGGAGCTCGTCTTCGTCATGTCGGCCTTGAAGAGGGCGCGCTTCTCGAGAGCTGTCTTCACGCGCGGGTCCGAAAACGTCTTCTTGTCGAGCTCCGCGCACGGGAGGCACCAGGAGGCGGAGAAGTCCACGATGGCCGGGCGCCCGGCGGCGGCCACGTTCGAGGCCACGTACGGCGCCCATGAGGGCCCTTCCGGACCCGAGCTGCCGCGCGGCGCGAAGAAGAACGCCGCGGCCACGAACAAGACGGCCACGGCGGCTCGGACCGGCAGCTTCAGAGCGCCGCGGACGAGAATGCCCAGGGCGCCGACGGCGAGGACTGACGGCAGCAGCCAGTCCTTGAGCGGGACTGGCAGGGCCGTTCTCACGAAGTAGGCCGCCATGGCGAGGAGCACCCAGCCGAAGATCTTCTTGACGCCCTCCATCCAGAACCCCGCTCGCGGCAGGGCGGCGATCCGCCCGGAGAAGGCGGCCAGGAAGAGGTAGGGGAGCCCCAGGCCGAGCGAGAGGACGAAGAAGAACAGGAAGCCCAACAGCGCGGACTGCCGCGCGGCAACGAAAGCGAGCAGGCCGAGAACGAAGGGCCCCACGCAGGGCGCCGCGACGATCCCAACGAGCATGCCCATGGCGTAGGCCCCGGCCGCTCCCGTGCGGGCCCCCGTCTTCTGCACGAGCGCGGAGGGCATCGTGAGGTCGTACAGCCCGAACATCGAGAGGGCGAGGGCGATGAGAACGGCGGCGACCCCACCGAGCACCCACGGCGACTGCAGCGCGGCGCCGAAGAGCTTTCCCGAAAGAGCCGCCGCGACGCCGAGGCCGGAGTACATCGTGGCCATGCCGAGCACGTAGAGCGCCGCGAGTCCGAAGCTGCGGCTCCGCTCCCCCTGCGCCTGGCCTCCAAAGAAACTGACGGTCAGCGGGATCACCGGGTAGACGCAGGGCGTCAAGTTCAGGGCCAGCCCTCCGAGGAAGAGGAGGGAAAGCACGACCAGGATCCCGCGCTTTTCGAGCAGCGCGCCGAAATCCTGGGAAGCGCCCGAGGCCTTCGCCGTGCCCGCGCCGGCGTTGGAAGCGGGGTCCGAAAGCGACATGGCGCCCCCGGAGAGCGAAAGGCTCGCGCCTCCCTGGGCGGCCGCGAGGGTTCCCGGCTCCGAGTGGAAAGCGACGGAGGCCGGAGCGAGGCATTGTTTGTCGTTGCAGGCCTGAAACTCGAGTTTGCCCGAAAGAGCCGGAGCCGGGCCGCCGCTCCACATGATCGGGATGTCGACGGAGAAGCGATCCTCGTAAACCGAGAGCGGCTTGTCGGAGAAGGCGAATTTCAGGAGCTTCCCGTCCGGATAGCGGGCCGGTCCAGCCGTGACGGAGGGCACGGCCTCGAGAACGACGTTCGTCGGAATGAGGTAGTCCTCCGACGGCGTGTGGCTGTTGACGTGCCAGCCTTCGGCGATCCGAACGGCGACGTGCAGCTGCGCCTTGCCGGGCGAGCCTCCGGACTGCAGCGCGGCCTCGATCTGGACGAGCTGCGCGGGAGCGGGGGCCGGCGCGGCTGTCCCGGCTCGCGCAACTGCGGCGAGGACAGCGACGCAGAGTGGGAGTGGAAGCGCTCGAGCGAATCGCTTCATGAGCTCTTCGGCGGGTTCGACAGCTGCCGGATGATTTGCCTGACCTCCTGGGCGTGGATCGACTTCGGGTGATCCGCGACGAACTTCTCGAGGAGCCGGAGGGCCTCGGCGGGCTTGCCTTCGTGCAGCGGAAGCTGTGCGAGGAAGATCTCGGCGCGCTCTTTGCGCTCGGGGTCGCGGGTGGACTTGATGAGTGCCTCGGTCGTCGACCGGGCGGCCGCGACCTGGCCGAGCTCGAGCTGGACGGCGGCCAGCTGCTCGCGGGCCTCGTCGCGGACTCCGGGTGTTGCGTCGGGTGCCGAGACCGCTCGTTTCAGGCGCGGCAGGGCGGCGCCCGGGTCGAATCGCTGGTACAGCTCGACGCCGGACTCGAGAGCCTCCTGGGCGGAAAGGTTCGGGATGTCCTGCGCCTCGGTGCGGCGCGCAAACTTGCGGTAGGCGTCGAGGTCGGCATGCGCCTGGCGGTAGAACTCCGGGGCGTTCGTGAAGCCCTGCATGAGGAAGGCGAGGCGCCCCTCGGGAGTCGTGATGAGCACGGCCGGAGTCTGGTCGATCGCATAGCGCTGTGCCAGCTCCTTGCCCTCGGCCGAGTCGAGGAGCACCTTGACAGGTACCATCGGGATCAAGAGGGCCTCGAAATCGAAAGCGGGGTAGAGCAGGGTATCCATCCGCCGGCACTGGCCGCAGTCGGGCCCGCCGTCGAACTCGACGAACACCAGCTTGTTTGCTCCGGCCGCCAGCTTGCGCGCCGCGTCGAAGTTCGCGGCCCAGACGGTGTTGCCCGGGCTCGAGACAGGACGGTTGCCGTCGGCGCGTTCGGGCTCCTGGGCGACGAGCGGAGCAGCGGCAAGGGCAGTGAGTGCAGCGAGCGCTGCGAGAACGGCGGTGATCCTCGAGGCGACCTTCAAGCGAACCCCTCTCTCCTGTAAATCATGGAGCATGCAGCCAGGACCGATATCCCAACTCGAGCGTTCGGAGAAACAACGGGAACAGCCGGCGTGGAATTCCTCTCGGTTTGACAGGGGTCCACCCCCTTGTTAGGGTACGCGCTTCGGCCCGCCCAGGTAGCTCAGTTGGTAGAGCAAGGGACTGAAAATCCCTGTGTCGGCGGTTCAATTCCGTCCCTGGGCACCAATACCGACGACGGACCGAGCGTCCAAAGTCCAAAGTCCAAAGTCCAAAGTCCAATGATCCTGAAAGTGGCGAAGCTCGGAGTCAAGACTTTGCGCGAGGTGTCGCGTGAGGTGGACCCGCAGGCCATCGCCCGGGGCGACTACGAGCCGTTTCTCGCCGACCTCGAGGACACGATGCGGGAGTACGACGGCACGGGCATCGCCGCGCCGCAGGTCTTCACGCCTCTGAAGATCTTTCTCTACGAGGTCAACCCGGAGAAGCGCCGGCGCAAGGAAGCCACCGTTCCGCTGACGGCCCTTTTCAACGCGAGCTATGAGCCGGTGGGCTCGGATGTCGAGGAAGATTCGGAGGGCTGCCTCTCGGTGCCGTTTCTGTGGGGCGGCGTCGTGCCGCGTTTCGCGACGGTGCGCGTGCGCGCCCTGGATCGCTCGGGCTCTCCCGTCGCCTTCGAGGCATCGGGGTATCACGCGCGCGTCCTGCAGCACGAGATCGATCACTGCGGCGGCACCGTCTATCTCGACCGGATGCGCGACATGAAGTCGCTCGTCTACACGATCAATCTCGGCTGATAGAATCCGGCCTGGAGACGGAAGCCCGATGACCTCCTCGAGCCCGAAGCTTCCCGTACTTGGCCCAACAGCGGCCGGCGGGGTTGATTTCTTCACCACCCGGGTGGAGGTGCTCGCCGCCTGGGCCCGCAGCAACTCCCTCTTTCCCTTTCCCTTCGCGACGGCTTGCTGCGGGATCGAGTTCATGTCGGTTGTCTCTTCTCACTACGATCTCTCGCGTTTCGGGGCCGAAGTCGTCCGGTTTTCGCCCCGGCAGGCGGACCTGTTGATCGTCGCGGGCACCGTGACGGACAAACAGGCGCCGGTGCTGCGCAGGATCTACGATGAGATGCCCGAGCCCAAGTGGGTCATCTCGATGGGCGTCTGCGCCTCCTCGGGCGGGTTCTACCGCGCGTACCACGTCACGCAGGGGATCGACGAGATCATTCCGGTGGACGTCTACGTGCCCGGGTGCCCGCCGACTCCCGAGGAGCTGTTGCACGGCTTTCTCGAGCTGCAGAAGAAAATCACCTCGGGCGAGATGTCGCGCGACAGCCGGTCGGCGCGGCGCGCCGCCTCGCGTCCCGCATGACGGCCGAGGTCGAAACCCCGGCCCTCTCCGCCCCGGCCGAACGGCTGCGCGCGCGCGTGTCCGGCTCGCCGCTGGCCGGCCTCGTGGACGTCCGCGATCTCGACCTCCCGACGCTCGAAGTCGGCCCGGAGGCGTGGCCGTCGCTGGCGAGGTTCCTGCGGGACGATCCGGAGTGCCGCTTCGACCTCTTCCTCGACATGGCCGGAGTGGACAACCTGCGGCGGCGGGGCCAGGCGACACGGTTCGAAGCCGTGTCCCACCTCCATTCGCTGACTCGAAACGAGCACGTGCGCGTCAAGGTGCTGCTGCCCGATCCCGAGAGCCCGAGGCTGCCAACGGTGTCTTCCACCTGGCCGGCCGCCGACTGGTACGAGCGGGAGGCCTACGATCTGTTCGGGTTCGAGTTCGAAGGACACCCGAACCTGCGCCGCCTTCTCTGTCACGACGGCTTCGTCGGCCACCCCCTGCGCAAGGACTATGCGCCGGGCCAGCGCTGGTTTGCCACGGAGGAGGACGCGGTCTGGCCCGCCTGGACCGCGGAGACCGACGAGCGCTCCGGACATTTCGAGACGCAGACGCTTTCGATCGGGCCATCTCACCCAGCCACCCACGGCATCGTCCACCTGCTCGCGCGCCTGGACGGCGAAAAGATCGTGCGAGCCGAAACGCAGATCGGCTACCTCCATCGGTGCTTCGAGAAGATGGCAGAGCGCCACAACTGGAACCAGGTCATTCCCTTCACCGACCGGCTCAACTACGTCTCGGCCATGATCAACGGCGTCGGCTACGTGCGGGTGGTCGAGAAGATGCTGGGCATCGAGGTTCCCGACCGGGGCAAGCTCGTGCGCACGATCCTGTCCGAGTTCTCCCGGATCATGGACCATTGCGTCGACATCGGGGCGAACCTCGTCGACATCGGCGCGCTGACGAACTTCTGGTACCTCTACCAGCCCCGCGAGGGGATCTACGGGCTGCTCGAGGCGTGCTGCGGGGCGCGCCTCACGGTGTCGTACGTGCGCGTCGGCGGGCTCGCCATCGACGTCCCGGACGACTTTGCGGCGCGCTGCCGGACGCTGCTCGAGTCGATCCCGAAGTTCCTGGACGACGTGGACAAGCTCGTCACCAACAACCGCATCGTCCGCAATCGCCTCCAGGGGACCGGCGTTCTGACGCGCGACCAGGCGGTCGCCTGGGGCATCACGGGCCCGATGCTGCGCTCGACGGGGGTGCCCTACGACGTGCGGCGCGCGAGGCCCTACGACTTCTACGACACGTTCGACTGGGACGTGCCGATCGCCACCGATGGGGACAACTTCGCCCGCTACCTGGTGCGCATGGAGGAAATGCGCCAGTCGCTTTCCATCATCCGTCAGGCCCTCGACCGGATGCCTTCCCATGGGCCTGTCAGCTCGGATGACTGGCACGTTGTCCTGCCGCCCAAGGACGCCGTCTACCACGACATGGAATCGCTCATCTACCACTTCAAGCTCGTCATGGAAGGCATCCGCGTTCCGGCCGGCGAGCGCTACGAGTGGATCGAGGGCGCCAACGGCGAGCTCGGCTTCTATGCGATCGCGGCCGGGGGCGGCGGACCCTACCGCCTGAAGGTCCGGCCGCCATGCTTTCCGAACATGGCCGCCTTCGAGAAGATCATCCTGGGTGGCACCATTTCCGACGCCATCGCGACGCTGGGGACCTTGAACGTCATCGCCGGGGAGCTCGACCGATGAGCGGCGTCATCGACGTGGGAGCCCGCGTCCCGAAGACCTTGACGCTCCTGCAGCGTCTCTACTACCCGGAGATCGTGCGGGGCATGCGCGTCACGATCGGCCACCTGCTCCGGAACATCGTGAACTTGAAGAATCTCCCGACCATCCTCTACCCGGAGCAGAAGCGCGAGTACTCGGGCCGCTTCCGGGGCAAGCACGTCTTGAAGGCTCGCGAGGACGGGACGCTCAAGTGCGTGGCGTGTTTCATGTGCCAGCAGGCCTGCCCGGCCGAGTGCATCACGATCGTGGCGGGCGAGCATCCGAAGGTCGCCTACGAGAAGTACCCCGTCGTCTTCGACATCGACATGCTGCGCTGCGTCTTCTGCGGCTTTTGTGTCGACGCTTGTCCCAAGGATGCCATCTGGATGACGGGAGACTACGAGATGGCGTTCTTCACTCGCGAACAGGCCGTTTATGGCATCGACAAGCTGCGGGAGACAGCCGGGGTGCCCGTCAAGGACGGATGGGGTTACAGGCCCTACTATCCCGGGGACGGGACGACGCCGCCGACCGACGCGTCCACCGAGCCGGTCGTGGCCGGGTCCGGCGAGCGCGACACGCTCCGCGGCGCCGGGGTCCTTCCCGTCTACCGCCAGCAGGGCCCCGGGCCCCTGAACGCGCGATCCACCGCGAACCGCTAGCCTTTCTCGATCCTGACCAACGCGTTGTAGTCCGGCTCGCCGGACTCCCCGTCGATAGAGGTCGATAGCAGTGCCATCCCCTCCGGCCAGTGGACCTCGATATTGCCCGGCTTGATCGGCGCGAGAAGGACGCGGCCGTGGAAGTCCCCGTCCTCGGAGACGAGGCGGACCGGGTGGCCCGGGGAGAGATGGAGCCTCGCGGCGTCCTCCGGGCTGATGAGGACATCCTCGCGCGAGGCCCCGGTCAGAGGATCGACTTCCCGCTGCACCATCGAGTTGAACTGCTTGCCCCGGCGGGTCGAGACGTTGAGAAGGCCCTCGCGCGCCGGGCGCCCGGGCAGAGCAACCGGCGGCGAAGTGCGCCTTGCCGTCCGGTGTCGCGAAGGAGCCGTCCGCGTAGAGGGTCGGGACCGCCCCACTGGACCTGGTCGCCCGCGAGCTTGAGAGTCTCGATGCCGGAGTAGAGCGGAATCGCGCTGGCCATCTCCCGGCGCAGCTCGGCTGTGCCCGCGCACCGGATCCGGCCTGCCTCCCACGGCCGGGCCCGGGCGGCAGCCTCGAGGAACACCTCCCACTCGGGCCGCGCCGTGCCGATCCTCCGGCCGGGAATCTCGGGAGAGAAGATGATGCGGCGCTCGGTCGAAGTCTCGGTCACGCCGCCCGGCGTCTCGTAGCGGGTCGCTGCCGGCAGGAGGAGGACGGTGTCCGAGGGCGGGACCAGGCATCGCGCACGAGAGGACGATGTCCTGGTGGATGCGCAGCCCCGGACGGTCGAGCGCCCGGCGGCTTCGCTCCTCGTCGGGCACGGTCTCCAGGAAATTGCCGCCCACGATCCAGAAGACGTCGAGCTTGCCGTTGCGCGGCGGCCTCGATCTGCTCGATGGCCGCCCGGCCGGGAAACCGCGGGGGAGAGAATCCCCAGACCTCCTGCCAGCGGTCCAGGGCCTCGTTGCCGGGGTTCGGCGCGCAGCCCGACCTCCGCGCCGCCCTGGACTCCCGAATGCCCGCGGATCGGCATGAGGCCCCGGTGGGGCCGGCCCGGCAGCCCCCGTGCCAGCCCGACGTTCACCAGAGCCCGGATGGTTGCGACGCCGTGGGCGTGCTGCGTCAGTCCCATGGACCAGACGAAGTGGGCGTTCGGCCGGGCGACGAGCAGGCGGGCGAACTCCTGCATCCGCGAGCGCGGGGCTCCGCTGGCGCGCTCCAGGGCTTCCCACGAGTGTCCCCGCACCGCGCGCGCGGCCTCTTCGAATCCCGTCGTGCTCCGCCCGACGAAGTCTCGATCGACGCCGCCCGGCAGATCGAGCAGGGCCTTCAGAACGCCGCAGAGGAACCCGAGATCCCCGCCCGTGTCCACCTCGAACCAGTGGTCGGCCAGGCGCGTTCCAAGCAATGCGCTGCCGGGCTCGGACGGGATCCAGTACCGCTCGAGCCCCGGCTCGCGGTACGGGTTGACGACGGCGATCGAAGCGCCGTTCTTCTTTGCCGGCATGGAGGTACTTCGTGGTGACGGGCTGGTTGTTGGGGACGTTCGATCCGAAGAGCACGATCAAGTCGGCGCCGAGCCAGTCGCGGTAGCTGCAAGTCGAGGCTCCATGGCCGAGCATGCCCTTCATGGCCGAAGTCGAGGCGGCATGGCAGAGGCGCGCCGAATTGTCCACGTGGCTCGTTCCGAGGAAGCGAGCCGCTTTCTGCGCGGCGTAGTAGGTCTCGTTCGGGATCCCCCGCGAGGTCAGGTAGAAGGCGACACGATTCGGATCGGCCTGGCCAAGGCGCGCGCCCGCGAGATCGAGCGCCTCGTCCCAGGAGATGACCCGGAAACCCTGCTCGCCCGCCCGCCGCACCATGGGCTCGGGCAAGCGGCCGAGATCCCGGAGGCCGCGCGACGAGAGGCCCTTGAGCGCTCCGGCGTCGGCGAGCCGGGCCGGGTCGAGTGCGGGCATCGTGTTCAGGCGCAGGAGCTCGAGGCGCACCATGCAGAGGTGAGTGCCTTCGATCGTCCAGTCCGAGAGGCCGGAGGTGCCGAGCGCGCAGCCGTCGCAGACGCCCCGCGACAGGATCCGCCAGGCGAAGGGGAGCTCCGATCGGTTCTCCCAGGCCACCCGCGCCATCTCGCGGAAGTGCCGGGGTTTCGTTTCGCCGAGGCCGAAGGGAAATTGCATCGAAGGGATTCTAGGCTCCCTCTCCCTCCGGGAGAGGGTTGGGGTGAGGGGGGAACTGGTGCCGAGCTAGCGGATGAAAGCGGCGTCAGTCATCCCCTCACCCTGCCCTCTCCCGAGGGGAGAGGGTGAAGGCGTGGCACCAAATCACATCAGGCCGTTCATGATCTCCGCGAGGGCCTCGCGTCCGGGGCGGGTCTTCTCGGGCGGGAGCGTCGCGAGGGGTTCCTCGGCGTTCAAGAGCGACAGGAAGTCCTGTTTGTCCGGCTCGACGTAGATCAGGCCGGTCAGGAACTCGCGCTTCTGCTGGGCCTCGAAGACCAGGTTCATGGCCTGCTTCTTGTCCGTGGCGTCATAGTCGGCGCGCAGCTTCTTCAAACGGATGTGCGAGCCGTCGTGGAGGCGCACGTCCTGGGTCGTGCCGGGGTCGTAGTCGACCGTGATCTCATCGAAGTACGGCACGAAGCCGATCTCGTGGATCGGTTCCTCGTGGTCCTTGGCCCACTTGTACGACTTCGTCGACAGGTCGTGGTTGTTGAATGTGACGCACGGCGAGATCACGTCGAGCAGGGCGGTGCCGCGGTGGGCCATCGCCCCCTTGAGCAGCCCGAGGAGCTGCTTCATGTCGCCCGAGAACGACCTGGCCACGTAGCCGCAGCCGAGCTCGATCGCCAGGGCGCAGAGGTCGATGGCCGGCAGCTCGTTTGTGACACCGGTCTTGAGCTTGGAGCCCGCATCGGCCGTGGCGGAGAACTGGCCCTTGGTCAGCCCATACACGCCGTTGTTCTCGACGATGTAGATCATCGGCACGTTGCGGCGCAGAAGGTGAACGAACTGGCCGGCGCCGATCGAGGCGGTGTCGCCGTCGCCCGAGACACCGACGGCGAGCAGGGTCGGATTGGCGAGGGCGGCTCCCGTCGCAATGGCCGGCATGCGTCCGTGCACGGCGTTGAAGCCGTGGCCGCGGTCCGCGAAATAGGCGGTCGTCTTGGAGGAGCACCCGATGCCGGAAAGCTTTGCGACCTTGTAGGGCGGGATGCCCATCTCGTAGAGGGCCTGGGTGATCTGGCGCGTGATGACGTCGTGTCCGCAGCCCACGCAGAGCGTGGTCTTCAGGCCGCCGTATTCCTTGACGGTCAGGCCGGCTCGGTTGACGGGAGGGGTCTTGGGCGGGGCTTCGGCGGACATCTTATTTCTCCCCGGCTTCGATCCCCTCGACGACCGTTTCGGCGTCGAGAGGGAAACCGTCGTAGTGGCGAATGGAACGCAATTTGGGAGCGTCGTTGCCGACCTCGAGGCGCAGGAGATCGAACATCTGGCCGTCCCGGTTCTGGTCCATGACATAGACGCGTTCATGGGCCTGGACGAAGGCGGTCGCCTCGGCCGTGAAGGGGAGGGCCCGGAGGCGGAGGTAGTCCGTCGAGAGTCCCTTGCGGGACAGCAGCACGCGAGCCTCTTCCACGGCGAAGTCCGAGGAGCCGTACGCGATGATGCCGACCGGCGATCGCGATCCGCTGACGACGGGCCTGGGAACCAGGGTTTTCGCCGTCTCGAACTTTCGAGCCAGCCGGTCCATGTTCGCCTTGTAGTCCTCGGGTTTCTCCGAGTACGTCGCGCGCTCCGTGTGGCCCGAGCCGCGGGTGAAGTACGCCGCGGAGGGGTTGTCCACCATGCCCGGCAAGGTCCGGTACGGAATGCCGTCGCCGTCCACGTCTCGGTAACGCTGAAACTCCTTGTATTTCGCAATGTGCCGATCGAACTCTTCCCGGGTCACGAGCACCTTGCCGCGGTCGAGGGGCTTGTCGGGATAGGGGAACGGGTCAGCCATCCAGTTGTTCATTCCGAGGTCGAGGTCGGTCATGACGAAGACGGGGGTCTGGAGCCGCTCTGCCAGGTCGAAGGCTTCGATCGCCATCTCGTAGCACTCCTGGACGGAGCCCGGCAGCAGCAGGACATGTTTGGCGTCGCCGTGCGAAAGGTAATAGGTCGATGTGATGTCGCCCTGCATGGTGCGCGTGGGAAGCCCTGTCGAGGGACCGACGCGCTGCACGTCGAAGATGACAGCCGGAACCTCGGCGTAGTAGCCGAGGCCCGTGAACTCGGACATGAGTGAGATCCCGGGCCCGGAGGTCGTCGTCATGGCGCGGGCTCCCGCCCAGCCGGCGCCCATGACCATTCCCAGGGCCGCGAGCTCGTCCTCGGCCTGGACGATCGCGAAAGTGGGCTTGCCGGTCTCCTTGTCCGTCCGGTGCTCGTTGAAGTAGTCGATCATCGATTCCGCCAGCGACGAGGAAGGCGTGATCGGGTACCAGGCCAGAAACGTGGCGCCCCCCAGCATGCAGCCGATCGCCGACGCGGCGTTTCCGTCGATGATGATCTTTCCGGCTGTCTTGTTCATCCGCTCGAGCCGGAAGGGATCGGCCTTCTTCAGGTTCTTGGCCGCCCAGTCGTATCCGCCCCGGATCGCTCCCATGTTGATCGCGACGGCCGTTTCCTTCGACTTGAACTGCTTGCGGACGGCCTTTTCGATCTCGGCCATGTCGATGTCGAGCAGCCAGGCGGCGACGCCGACGTAGATCATGTTGATCGCGAGGCGGCGCAGTTTGCCGTCGTGGACGAACTCGAGAACGAGCTTGCTGAAGGGCACGGGGTAGAAGTGGACATCGGTTCGCAAGCCGTCGAGCTTCAGCGTCTCTTCGTAGATCACGGCGGCCCCCGGCGCGACGTTCTTGACATCCTCGTGCGCGGTCTCCGGGTTCATGCAGATCAAGACGCCGACGTCGCGCCGCCGCGCGATGAAGCCTTCCTTGGACGCCCGGATCGTGAACCACGTCGGAAGGCCCTGGATGTTCGAGGGAAAGAGGTTCTTGCCCGAGACGGGGATGCCCATCTGGAAGATGGACCGCATGAGGATGTTGTTCGACGACATGCTTCCCGAGCCATTGGCCGTGGCCACGTGGATCGAGAAGTCGTTCACGACGGCCGGACCCCGCGGGCGGGAGGCCGTCTCTTTCTCGTCGAGGAGGACGGTCGACATGATGCTCCTTTGCCCTCCGCCGATCGTGACTGCGAGGGGCTGGAAATAATACCAAAGCGTGCCCGGCCCAACCGGTGCCAACGTCGGGGAACGCACTAGAATGCCCGGCCGGAGGACCTCCCATGACACGAAGCCGATTTCTGGCGGCAGCGGGCGCTGCGGCGTTTCTGATGGTTGCGCCGGCTGCCGGGGCCGAGAGCCGGCCGTTCCGCTTCGACGAGATGGCAAAGGCAGGCCGCCTGTCCGGGTTTTCGCTCTCCCGGGACGGCAACTGGATCGCCTTCGCGGTGTCCAGCCCCGACGTCGACGAGAATCGGAGCCGCTCGGCGATCTGGCTCGTAGCGGCTTCGGGCGGCGAGCCCCGGCGGTTGACCGGCGGGCCGCGCGATTTCGAGCCGAGGTTCTCGCCGGACGCCAGGAGGCTCGCGTTCCTCTCGACCCGCGAGGGCGGCTCGCAAGTCTGGCTGCTCGACCTCGCCGGCGGCGATCCCGTCAAGGCAACCTCCTTTCCCACCGAAGTCAACGGCTACCAGTGGTCGCCGGATGGCAAATGGTTCGTCGTGACCTCCGACGTGTTCCCGGAGTGCGCCGACGCGGCCTGCCTCGACAAGAAACTGAAGGCCCGGGAGAAGTCGAAGACTCGCGCGCGCATTGCCGATGGACTTCTCTTCCGTCACTGGGACTCGTGGAAAGACGGAACGCGCACGCACGTCTGGAAGCTCGCCGTGGACGGCTCGGCTGCCGTCGACCTGACCCCCGGTGAGAGCGACGCCCCGCCGTTCGCGGTAGGGGGCGGCTCCGACTACGATGTGGCGCCGGACGGAACGGACTTCGTCTACGCTTCCAACCACGACACGATCGGAGCCATCTCGACGAACGCCGACTTGTGGCTCCGCTCTTTCGACGGGACGGGGGCAGCCAGGAACCTCACGGCCGCCAACTCGGCCTGGGACGGGTCGCCGAAGTTCTCGCCCGACGGCAAATGGATCGCCTGGCGGGCGCAGAAGCGGCCGGGTTTCGAGGCGGACCGCTTCCGGCTGATGGTCCTCGAGCGCGCAAGCGGCACGGCGCGCGGCTTAACCGAGGATTTCGACCAGTGGGTCGAGGAGTACACGTGGTCGCCCGACAGCCGGTCGATCGACTTTGTTTCGCACGTGGCGGGCCGCGGCGCGATCTTCCGCGTGGACATTGCCGGCGGACGCCCGGCCGAGATATGGCGGGGCGGGTCCCCAGGCAATCTCCGGTTCTCGCCCGATGGCCGGCGCCTCTACTTCGTCTCGAGCACGCTCTCGAGGGCGCCGGAGGTCTGGAGCGCCTTCTCGGACGGCAAGGGCGCGGCGCCTCTCACGCACGTCAATGACCGGCTCTTTGCCGAAACGGCCCTGGGGGATGTGTCGGAGCGCCAGACGATCTCGGCCGACGGAAAGAATCTCCATGCGTGGGTGGTCAAGCCGCCGAGGTTCGATCCGGCCAGAAAATATCCAGCCGTCTTCCTGATCCACGGCGGCCCGCAGGGAGCCTGGAACGACGGCTGGTCCACGCGGTGGAACCCGCAGGTCTGGGCCGCCTACGGTTACGTCGTCTACGCCGCCAACCCGCGCGGCTCGACCGGCTTCGGCCAGGAGTTTCTCGACCAGATCAGCGGGGACTGGGGCGGAAAGGTCTACGACGATCTCATGCGCCAGGCCGACGATCTCGAGTCCCTGCCGTACGTGGACAGGACTCGGATCGGCGCGGCGGGAGCGTCCTACGGCGGCTACATGGTCAACTGGATCGCCGGCCACACGGAGCGGTTCAAGTGCCTCATCTCCCACGACGGCATGTTCGACACCAACTCCGCGGGCCTCGAAACCGAGGAGCTGTGGTTCTCGGCATGGGAGTTCGGCGGGTGGCCGTGGAACTCGGCACTCTACGAGAAATGGAACCCCATGCGGTTTGCGGACAAGTTCAAGACGCCCACGCTCGTCGTCACGAGCGAGCGGGACTACCGCGTTCCTTTCGGCCAGGGGCTGCAATTCTTCTCGGCGCTCCAGGTCCAGAAGGTCCCGTCGAAGCTGCTCATGTTTCCGGACGAGGGCCACTGGGTCCTGAAGCCCGGCAACTCGCGCCTCTGGCACGCCGTCGTGATGGACTGGCTGCACCGCTGGCTGGGCGGCGCCGAGGCCGACCCGAAGGCCCTGGAGACCGCCTACAGCGTCTCCCGATAGGGATCCGGCGTATGACGCCACGCCGGATCGTCTCGCTGTGCCCGTCGATCACGGAGACCCTCGTCGCAATCGGCGGGCTGCGGCTCCTGGTCGGCGCGACGCGCTACTGCACGCGGCCCAAGGGCATGCTGTGGGGGCTGCCGCGGATCGGCGGGACGAAGGACCCGGATGTCGCGCGGATCGCGCTCCTGAAGCCCGACCTCGTCTTCGCCAACGAGGAGGAGAACCGCCGGGAGGACGTCGAGGCACTGCGCGAAGCAGGCATCGAGGTCGACGTGTCGCTTCCGAAGACCGTGGCGGAGGTGCCCGCATCCGTCCGCGCGTGGGGTGAACGCCTCGGGCTGCACGGCGAAGCGGATGCCCTGGCTGGCCGCATCGACGCGGAGATCGCGGGTTTTTCGCGACGCACGGCTCCGCGGCCGTTCCAGTACGCCTACTGGATCTGGAAGGATCCCTGGATGACCATCTCCGACGACACCTACGTGGCCGACCTGTTGCGCCTGGCGGGCGGTCTCAACGTCTTCGGACGGGAGAGCGAACGCTACCCCTCGACGCGCCCGGGCGAGGCGCTCTCACGAGGCGCCGAGGTCCACTTTTTTCCGAGCGAGCCATATCCTTTCCGCGCGCGCCGGCACGAGGCCGAGACAGCCGAGATCTTCGGCTCGGGCAGCCGGCGCCTCTTCGTCGAGGGCGACGACTACTGCTGGCACGGCGCGAGGACCCTGGACGGCCTCGTCGCGATGCGCCGCCTCGCCGAGCAGCTCGCCGCTCCCTGACACACTTCCCCCGTGGCGTCAGGATCTCTCGAGCACGCAGATGCCTCCCCACGGACGCCCGCCCTGCGGCCCCCTGGATTCCGGAAGCATCGCCACGAGCTTGAGGAAAAACGGGAGCCTTTTCGCTCGGGCCGCCGCGTGGAGCAGGGAGCGCACCTCGGCGGGTTTCCAGCCGCAGCGCGTGAAGAACGCCGGACCCTCGGGCGGGCCGAACTTCAAGGGGGCGCCGGCGTCGGCGAGCTTCTTGCCCCAGTTCTTCTGGAGCATGCGGAGCAGCCCGGGGGAGACGAGGTCGACGATCCACTGCTGAAAGCTCGGCGGGCTCGCGAGGTCGAGGCCCAGGAGGCCGACCTCCTCCGAAGTCAGGTAGATCAGGAGCCCCTCGGTCAGGATCAGAGCCTTCTTAGCCCGGGCGCCCCATCCCTCGAAGAGATCGCGGCGGCCTTTTGACTGCGATAGATCGAGACGGACCCTCTCGAGCCGGCAGCGGGGACGCTCCGCCGCCAGGATCTGCTCCTTGTAAGCGAGAATCTCGGGCAGGTCCACCTCGATCCACGTCAGGGACTCCGGCAAGTCCATGCGGTAGGGCCGCGCGTCGAGACCCGCGGCGAGGTTGATGACCATGTCGGCGCCGTCCCGAATTCCCGCGGCGAGGAACTGATCCATCAGGACCGTGCGCATCGTCCAGGACCAGTCGGGGTTTTTCCTGTGACCGACCCGCAGCGATTCGGCTATCTGCTCGCCCCGCTCGCCCGCAAGGCGGCGCGCAAAGGGGTCGCGGAAGAGGGCATCGGGGCGCTCGCTCTCGTTCGCCCGGTACACGGCCACCCACCGCGCGGTGTCCGAGATGTTACGGACCTGGTTCTCCGTCACGACGCCTTCTCCCCGATGGGTGTGGCAATGTACCAGACGTTGCCGAACGGGTCGGTGACGCCCGCGACCCGCGCGCCGTAGGGCTGGTCCGCCGGCGCCTGAATCGAGCTCGCGCCGGCCTGGAGCGCCTTCGCGTAGCGGGCGTCCACGTCCGGCATCGACAGGTAGAGCTGCGGCGGCACCGGCTGGTACGGACCATGCGCCTCGCTCATCTCGAGGATCGAGTCTCCGATGCGGATTTTTGCGTGCACGATGGCGCCTTCGGGAGATCGGGAGAGTTCGGTCTCCCGGGCGTCGAACACCTGCTTCAGGAACCCGATCAAGTCCCCGGCTCCGCGCGGATGCAGGTACGGCGTGACGCTCCGCAGCCCCTCGGGGATCGCGGAGGCTCCCGCGTGCGTGGCGATGTACCACTGGTTGCCGAAGGGATCCTTCACGCCCGCCTCCCGATCTCCGTAGGGCTGGTCCACGGGCGCCTGGGTGGACGAGGCGCCGGCCTCGATCGCGCGCCGGTAGACGGCATCGGCGTCCGGGACATAGAGGTGGAGAATCGCTGGCTGCTCCGCTCGAAGGGCGGCGTACCCGCCGATCATGACCTTTGAGCTCCCGATCCGCACCTCCGCATGCATCCCGCCGGCCGAGCCGGTCCCGCGCAGGATCTCGACGGCACCAAAAGCCTTCTTGACGAAATCGAGTAGCTCCGGGGCTCGGCGCACCGTGAGATACAGCGTGACTGACTGGTGCTCGGGCGCTTTCGGCTCCGGGCCCGAGAGCTCGGCGGCAAGGCGCGCCCGGAATTCCTCGCTCGGCAATCCGCGCAGATCCGCCGCAAGGTTGGCGAGCCCGGCGGCTTCCGGATCCGCTGCTGCCGCTTCGGCTCCCGCCCGGGCGAGCAGGGCGTTGATGGCGTCGTCGAGCTGGTCGACAGGATTTCTAGACGGCATTGGAATCACCCATGCGCGCCCTCAAGCCCTGCAGGGCGCGGAACTGAAGCTGCTTGACGGCGCCTTCGGTGCGCCCGAGAGCCGCCGCGATCTCGCGGATGCTCTTTTCTTCGGAGAACCGCAACAGAATCACCCGGCGCTGGTCGGTTGGAAGGTCATCGACAAAGCGGTAGAGCGTCGCGCGGCGCTCGGCGTTCTCGATTCTCGCGGGCTCCGGCTCCGGATCTGCTGGAACATCGCGCTGCTTGCCCAGGCGTTCGAAGTGATCGGCGACGGCGTTGCCGGCGATGCGATAGAGCCACGCGGCAAACGGGGCTCCGCGCCACTCGTATTGCGGCAGTGCCGCGAGCGCCCGCTGAAAGACATCGGAGGTCAGGTCCTGTGCCTCGACCCGGTCGCGCACGCGCCGCGCGATGTAGGCATACACCCGGTCGAAGTGGCTCTCGTAGAGCTCAGCGAACCGGCCCGGATCTCTCTGAGCCGCCTCGACCAGGCCCCGTTCGTCCTCGGTCGCCATCATCCAGATGGTAACAACCGGCAGTGGCAGGAAAGGTTACGGCCTATCCCCGGCGATTGAGCAGGTCCAGGAACTCTTCGCGGACGGGCTTGTTGAAGAAGATGCCGCGGATGGCGGAGGTCACGGTCAGGGCGCCCGGCTTCTTGACACCGCGCATCTCGACGCACAGGTGCCGCGCCTCGATGACGACCATGACGCCCTGCGGATCGAGCTTCGCGGCCAGAAACGCTGCGACCTGCTCGGTCAGGCGTTCCTGGAGCTGGGGCCGCTGGGCATAGAACTCCAAGATCCGCGGCATCTTGGAGAGGCCCACGATCTTCTCCTTCGGGACGTAGGCGATGTGGGCATGGCCGTAGAACGGAACGAAGTGATGCGAGCAGAGCGAATAGAAGGGGATGTCCTTCTCGATGACCATTGCCGTGTAGTGCTCGTCGTTGGGGAAGAACGTGACCTTCGGCTCGGCTCCCTCGGTCAGGCCCTGGAAGAGCTCCAGGTACATCTTGGCCACGCGCTCGGGCGTCCCGACGAGGTTCGGGTCCGCCTGATCGAGGCCGAGGATCTCGATGATTCGGGCCATGTGGTCCGCGATCTCGCGGATCTTCCGCGAGTCCTCGACGGACGGCGGGGCCAGGGTTGAATCGCTCATGCGGCGCGGGTCTTCTCGAGGAGCTGTGCGATGTCGCGCGCAACCGGTGTGTCGCTGGCGACGACTTCCTTTATCTTCCCGTCTTTTCCGATGATGAAAGCTGTGCGGGCCGAGAAGCCCTTCTCGGGCAAATAGACGCCATACTTCGCCGCGACTTCCCCCTTCGGGTTGAAGTCCGCAAGCAGCGGGTAGGTGATGCCTTGCTGCGCCGCAAAGGTCTTATGAGACCAAAGCGAGTCGATGGAGATTCCGAGCACTTGCACGTCGTCGGCGCCCCGCGTGGGGAGCAACTCCGTGCACTGCTTGTTCTCCAGCGTGCAGACGGGCGAAAAATCGAGAGGGTAAAACATCAGGAGAACGTTTTTCTTGCCGCGGTAGCTGGAAAGCGTGACCTTGTCTCCGACGGTGGAGGGGAGGGTGAAATCGGGCGCCAGATCGCCAACTGCGAGAGCCATTTGGTACTCCTTAGATCGGTATGCGGCCCCGGCCGCGGACGGGCATTCTATCGCCCAACCCCCCTAGCTGATCGTTTTCTGGAAGGCGCGGGTCGAACCGGCCACGAGAACGAGGGCGATGACGAGCAGGGCGGCCACCGAGGGCCAGAGATCGGCGAAGCCGGCGCCGCGGATGATGATGCCGCGCGAGATGGCGATGAAGTGAGTGGCCGGCAGGACTCTGGCGAAGATCCGCAGGGGGACGGGCAGGGAGGAGAGCGGAAAGATGTAGCCCGACAGCATGATCGACGGCAGCAGGAACATCTGCGCGATCTGGATCGCCTCCATCTGCGTGCGCGCCCAGGAGGAGACGAGCAGGCCGAGCGAGAGCAGCGCGAAGAGGTAGACGACCGAGAGGGCGAGCAGCAGCCACAGGTCGCCGTGGATCGGCACACGGAAGACGGACGTCATCAGAAAGAGGATGAAGAGAAGCTGCAGAAAGGCCAGCACGAGGTACGGCAGCAGCTTGCCCATCACCACTGCGATCGGAGAGACCGGCGTCACCATCAGCTGCTCGAGCGTGCCGCGCTCGCGCTCGCGCACGATGGCGAAGGCCGCCAGCAGGGTCCCCGAGAAGGTCAGCAGGATCGCGACCAGGCCGGGGATCAGGAGGTTGGCGCTGCGCGAGTCGGGATTGAACAGGAGCAGCGGATGCGGGCGGATCGAGAGGTCCTTTGTGCCGGCGCGTTCCATGAGCTCCGAAAGGGACCGCGACAGAGCGACGCCGTTGGCAGCGGCCAGGGCCTGTCCCGCCATGGTCGAGTCGGAGCCGTCGATCAGCACGAGCAAGTCGGCCGGCTCCCGGTCGACGCGCTTCCTGGCGAAGTCGGGCGGAATCTCGAGGCCGACGGCTGCCTTGCCCGCGACGATCAGCTCGCGCATCGCGGCTCGCGACGAGGCCCAGGCCACGACGTCGAAGTAGCTCGTGTTGACGAAGTCCGTCACCAGCGCGCGGCTCTCCTCGGTGCGGCTCTGATCGAAGACGACCGTCGGCACGTGGCGGACGTTGGTGTCGATCAAGCCGAAGAGCACGAGCTGGAATGCCGGAACCAGGAGGGCGAACCGCAGAGTGCCCCGGTCGCGCACCATCTGCAGGGCTTCCTTCTTGAGGACCGGCAGGAATCCCCTCATCGCGCGGAACTCGCCGCCTGCGGTATTTCACCCCGCTGCTCGACCTGCAGCCTGGTCAGGCGCACGAACACGTCTTCGAGCGAGGCCTCGATCGGCCGTATCTGCACGCGTGCCCGGGCCGCCCGCTCGAGGTCGTCTGTGATGCGGCGGTCGTCCACACCGGAGCGGACGAGCAGGTGGAGGGCGTTGCCGAAGATCGTGACGTCATCGACGTACGGCAGGGCCCGCGCCACGCTCATGACAGCGGCGGCGCCAGCGTCGCACGCCGCCTCAACGCGGCGCATCCCCGGGGGCGTGATCTCGGGCAGCCGGGTCAGCTCGTCGGGGTCGCCCTCGACGAGCATCTTCGAAAGGTAGAGATAGCCGACCCGGCCGCAACGCTCCGCTTCGTCCATGTAGTGCGTCGTCACGAGGAGCGTCACTCCCTTTGCCGCGAGCAGGAAGAGCAGGTTCCAGAGCTCGCGGCGAGCGACCGGGTCGATTCCCGCCGTCGGCTCGTCGAGGAAGAGGACCCTCGGCTCGTGCATGAGCGAGGCCGCCAGCGCGAGCCGCTGCTTCCAGCCGCCGGAAAGCTGTGCCGCGAGACGGTCGCGGTAGGGGCCGATGGAGGTCAGGCTGATCGCCCACTCGCGCCGCTCGGTCAGCCGCGCGCCCGAAAGACCGTACACGGCAGCGAAGAAGTTCAGGTTCTCGAGCACCGTCAGATCCTCGTAGAGCGAGAATCTTTGCGGCACGTAGCCGATGCGGCGACGGATCTCCTCGCCCTCCTTGACGACGTCGAGGCCGTCCACCCGCGCGCTCCCTTCGGTCGGAGCGAGCAGGCCGCAGAGGATTCGAATCAGCGTCGATTTGCCGGAGCCGTTCGGGCCGAGCAGGCCGTAGATCTCTCCGCGCGGCACCCGCAGGCTGACCCGGTCGAGGGCGCGGAACTTTCCGAAGTCGCGGGAGACACCCTCGACCTCGATCCCGTCGTTGCTACGGGTCTCGTTCATTCCGACAACCGCACCAGGGCTGCCATGCCGGGCTTCAGCTCCGGCGCCGGATCGATGGCGACCTTCGCGCCGAAGACCTGATCCATCCGCTGGTCGAGGGTCTGGACATTTCGGGGCGTGTACTCGGCCTGGGAGCGGATCTCGACGACATGGCCGGAGAACTCGCGCTTGGGAAACGTGTCGACCGTGAGCGTCGCCTTCTGTCCCGAGCGGACGCGCCCGAGCTGCGGCTCGGGCACGTAGACGCGGACCCAGAGCTCCGAGGGCTCGAGGATCTTCGCGACCGGCTGGTTCGGGCCGACGATGTCGCCCGGCCGCAAATCGATCGACTCGATCCGGCCGGCTGCGGGGGCCCGGACCACGGACTCCGTCCGCTGGCGTTTCAGGTAAGCCAGGCGGCCTTCCTCGCTGGCCAGGGCCGCGCGCGCGGCGGCGATGTCCTCGGATCGGTTGCCGCGCTCATGCTCGAGCAGCGTCTCGGCCGCTATCCGTGCTTTCGTCGCCGCCGCGTCGTACTCCTGCTGGCCGATGACGCCGCTCTCGAGAAGCCCGTGGAGGCGCTGGCGCTCCCGCTCGGCGTTCGAAGCATCAGCGCGAGCCCGCGCTGTGTCCTCGACCCGCGGCCCGCGCTCGGTCTTGTCGAGGTTGGCGCGGGCCGAGGCGACCCGGCCTTCCTGCTCGCGGATCTGGAGGTCGGTGAGGTCGGTTTCGAGAGTGACGATCGGGTCGCCCGCCGCCACCGTCGCCCCCTCGTCAACGTGCACGCGCGCCACCCGGCCGCCGACCAGGGAGCCGACCTCCACGTCGCGCGCTTCGATCGATCCCGAGAGGATGAGGGGCTTCGGGCCCGCGCCGCGTCTCCAGGCCCAGTAGGACCCGGCAGCCGCCAGCAACAGGACGACGACAAGGACCAGCCCGCGTCGCTTCATCGTTTTGTTCTCCCGGAGCTCACGGCTCCGCGCTTCCAGACTTCGAGCACCGTGTCCAGGTATTCGCCGAGCGAAACGGGGGGCGCGATCTGGGCCACCCGGTGCATGAAGACATACGCCTGGAGGGTTCCGAGCCAGGCCACGGCGGCAGCCCGGGGGTCGCGCACGCGCAGGGTGCCGGCTTTTCTGGCCCGCCGGAAGTACGCCTCGAGATCGGCGAGGACGCGCTGCGGGGGAGAAGAGCGGCGTCGCGGGTCAAAGGGAAGCTTGAGGATCGGAACGCCCGATACGGTGCGCATCCGCATCCACGCGGCGATCGTCTCGCCGATACGTCCGTCGATGAACGGCACGAGGGCTTCGGCGAACCGTCGGAGCAGCGGGAGGGGGTTCTCCGAACCGTCGCATTCCGCGAGGAAGGCGCTCGGCAGGTTGGCCTCGGATTGCCCGGCCTCCATTGCCGCGGCAAACAGCGCTTCCTTTGTCGGAGCATGCCTCAGCAGCGCCGCCGGCGAGACTTTCAGGCGTCCGCCGATCGAGGCGAGCGTCGTGCCCTCGTAGCCCTTTTCGGCGAACGCCTCACGCGCCGCCCGGAGGACTTCGTCCCGCGTGACTCGTTCCGGCCGTCCCATCAGGATTAATAACTGATCATTTAGTTACTAATTTGTCAAGACTCAACCTCGTTGGACACTTCGGACTCTGGACGCCCGCCTCAGGTCGGCGGCAACGCTTTGCCGCGCCGCTTCTCGAGCCAGGTCTCGAGCTGCCTGGCCGTCTTGGCGTTGAGAGTCTCTTTCGCGGTCACCCAGCCCTTGCGGGCGATGCCGACGCCATAAGCGGTGTCGGCCAGGCCCTCGGCCGAATGGGCGTCCGGGTTCGACGCGAGAGCAGCACGCCCTTTCCCGTGGCCTGACGGCAGAGGCGCCAGTCGAGGTCGAGCCGGTGAGGTGATGCATTGATCTCGATCGCGCAGCCCGATTCTCCGGCGGCGGCGATCACTTTCTCCCAGTCGGCGGTAAACCCCTCGCGCCCGAGCAGCAATCGCCCGGAGGGGTGCCCGAGCACCGAGACGCGCGGGTTTTGCACGGCGCGGACGAGCCGTCGGGTCTGCTCCTCGGCCGAGAGGCCGAACCGGGAGTGCACGGAGGCCACGACGAGATCGAAGCCCTCCAGGAAAGCGTCGCCGTAGTCGATCGATCCGTCGGCCAGGATGTCCGCCTCGGTGCCGTGGAAGATCCGGAAACCGGGAAACTTCGAGCGCAGCCTCCGGATCTCGGCGCGCTGCCTCTCGACCCTGTCTTCCGTCAGCCCTCCGGCGTAGGCAGCCGTCTTGCTGTGGTCGGTCATGCCGGCGTAGGAATAGCCCGGCGTCGCGCACGGCCTCGATCATCTTTTCGAGCGTGTCGCGCCCATCCGACTCGGTTGTGTGCAGGTGGATCAGGCCCTTGAGGTCCTTGTCGCCGAGCAGCACCGGCAGCGTCCCCGCCTCGGCCGCCTCGATCTCTCCGCGGTCCTCCCGCAGCTCCGGTTCGATGTAGGCGAGGCCGAGCTTTCCGAAGATCTCCTCCTCGCTGCCGCACCGCACGCGCTTGTCGCCGTCCTCGCGAAAGAGGCCGTACTCGTTGAGCTTGAACCCCATTTTCCTGGCGCGGCCGCGCAGGGCCGTGTTGTGCTCCTTGGAGCCCGTGAAGTAGAGCAACGCCGCGGGGAACTCGTCGTCGGCGACGACCCGCAGGTCGGCGGCGAGGCCGTCGGCGAAGCGCACGGATGTCTTTGTTTCACCGGAGCCGATGATGTCGGTCACTCCGGGCAGCTCGCGGAAGGCCCGGGCCAGCTCCTCGGGCTTCTTCGAGACCGCGAGCAGGTCGATGTCGCGAATGATCTCCTTGCGCCGCCGCAGGCTGCCGGCAATGGAGACCCTGGTCGCGAGCCGTGTCGCGGAAAGCGCGGCCAGCAGCTCGTCGGCCTTGCGGCGTGCCGTGTGGTAGTGAAACGAGCCCGCCGAGACGCGCAGGAGCGCGATGCCCTTCAGGATGTTCGCGACACTCTTCGGTCCGAAGCCCTTCAGGCCTTCGAGCCTTCCCTCGAGGCAAGCCTTCTCGAGCTCTTCGAGCGAAGCAACGCCGAGCGCATCGTGCAGCGCCTTCGCCTTGCGCGCCCCCAGACCCGGCACGCGAAGGAAGTCGGCCAGGCCCGCGGGCAGCGTGGCGCGCAGCTCATCGTGCAGGGGCATGTGGCCGGTCAACACGAGCGCCTCGATGCCGGCGAAAATGCTGGAGCCAATGCCGCGGACCTGCAGCAGCTCACGGCTCCTGACCGCCTCCCCGATATCGCCTTCGAGAGCGAGCACGGCCCGGGCGGCGTTCTCGTAGGCGCGAACCTTGAACGAGTTCTCGCCCTTCAGGTCGAGCAGGCCCGCGACCTCCTCGAGGATTTTCGCGATCTCCTTGCGGTCCACGGGGCGATTCTAGTTCGCGCTAAGATCCCCGATTCGTGAAGATCGACCTGCACAGCCACTCGACTGTCTCCGACGGCACGGACTCGCCGGCCGAGCTCGTGCGCCGCATGGCGTCGGCCGGCCTGGACGCCTTCGCCCTGACGGACCACGACGCCCTGATGGGCCTGCCGGAGGCCCGCGCGGAGGCCCGGCGCGCGGGCATCGAGCTGATCTCCGGAGCGGAGATCTCCTCGCAGTGGGAAGACCAGGACGACATCCACATCGTGGCCCTGTTCGTGGACGAGAACAACGCTGCGTTCAACGCCTCGCTTGCCGAGCGCCAGGAGGCGCGCCGGAGCCGCGGCGAGCAGCTGGCTCGCCGGATCGTCGAGGCCGGGTATCCGCTCGACCTCGACGCCGTGCGGGCCGACGTGGGCGACGGAGTCTGGGGGAGGCCGCACCTGGCGCGGGCCCTCGTGCGCGCGGGCCACGCCGCCTCGATGGACGACGCCTTCGACCGTTTTCTCGGCAGCAGCCACCCGTGGTTCGTGCCCTACGAGAAGTGGCCGGCCGTGGAGGTGGTGCGAGCCGTCCGGGAGGCCGGAGGCGTGACATCGATCGCCCACGCCGTCTGGTACAAGAAGGCCGACGCGGCGATCCGGGCGCTCGCCGCCGCCGGGCTCGATGCCGTCGAGGTCTATCACCCGGACCACGGACCCGCCGAGGAAGCGCGTTTCGGCGCCCTCGCCGACGAGCTTTCCCTCCTGCGCACCGCCGGCAGCGATTTTCACGGGACCCCCGAGGGGCGCAAGGTCCCCGGGGGAGTCACGGGAGACGCAGCGATGCTCGAGGCCTTGAGGAAGCGCACGAAAAGATGAGCGGCGGCGGGGCGGCGCCCCGGTGGGTGCTCCTGCTCGCGACCGGCGAGCCCGCCCGGCTTTCGGAAGCAGCGGCGATGACGGCGGCCGCGGCCTCTCTGGGCATCGAGGTCACGCTGGTCTGGCTTTCGGAAGCCCTCGATGCCCTCCTTTCCGGGAGGCTCGAAGCCGCTGGCGGCGAGTCCCGCGGCGCCGCACGGCTCTTTGCCGAGGCGCGGGAGGCCGGGACAATCCGCTCTTTCGCCTGCTCGGCCGCGATGGTCGCAAGCCCCTTCCCGCCCGAGCGCGTGCGCGAGAAGGTCGACGCGATCGTGGGGTGGCCGACGGTGATCAGCGCGATCCGGGCAGCCGAGCGCAGCTTCGTCTGGTAACCGGGACACGCCGGATCGGGTCGGACATCATTTGTCCGCCCCTCGTCGTCCAATAGGTCTGTGGAAAAGTCGCGCGAAATATTTTTTCACCATTCGGCGGGCGCTCGCACGCGCCGGGATGCATGCGGAAATCCCGGCGAGGCATTGACGCACCGCGCGCGCGCGTAAAAGATGCGTCACCTCACTCGACTGTCCCCGTTGCGCCCGTTGCTCGAAGGCCCGATGCTCGAAGAAACCGTCGCCGAAAAAGGATTGCCGCAGAATCTCGAGGCGGAGCGCTCTGTCCTCGGAGCGGTCCTCCTCGATCCCAACGCCCTGTCTTTCGTCGTGCCGATCCTGACGGCCGACGACTTCTTCCCGGACACCCACCGGCGGATCTATCGCTCGATGATGGAGCTGTCTCAGCGCTCCGCCGAGATCGACATCCTGACGCTGAAGGAGGAGTTTGCCCGCACGGGCACCGTCGAGCGGGTCGGCGGGGCGGCGTACCTCTCCTCGCTGCTCGACGCCGTGCCCGACGTGGCGAACGTCGAGCACTACGCCCGGATCGTCAAGGAAAAATCGACGCTGCGCCGCCTCATCCAGGCCGGCCAGAAGCTCGTCCGGGAGGGCCTGGCGCAGGAGAAGAACGCCGAGCTCCTTCTCGGGGACGCCACGGGCGAGATCTTCGACATCGCGGAGGACTCCGTCCGAGGCGGCTTCACGTCGATTGGTCAGATCGTCAAGCACAACCTCGACGTCATCGAGGATGCCCGCAACCGGCAGGGCATGCTTTCGGGCCTGCCGACGGGATTCACGGAGCTGGACCGGATGACCTCTGGGCTCCAGTCCTCGGATCTGATCATCGTCGCGGCGCGGCCCTCGGTCGGCAAGACCTCCTTTGCGCTCAACCTCGCCCAGCACGTGGCCATCCGCGAGGGGCGGTCCGTGGGCTTCTTCTCGCTCGAGATGTCGAAGGAGCAGATCGGTTTTCGCGTCCTGTGCTCGGAGGCCGACGTGGACGCCAAGAAGGTGCGCGACGGCTACGCCTCCAAGGAGGCGATGCAGCGGCTCGTGCTGGCGCAGACGAAAGTCCACGGCGCGAACTTCTTCCTGGACGATTCGGCGTCGCTCTCGGTGCCCGAGATGAGGGCCAAGGGCCAGCGGCTGAAGCGGGAGAAGGGGCTCGATCTGCTGGTCGTGGACTACATGCAGCTCATGATGGGTCACGGCCGGTTCGACAACCGCACGCAGGAGGTCTCGCAGATCTCGCGGGGCTTGAAGCTGCTCGCCAAGGAGCTGCGCGTGCCGGTGATCGCCCTGTCGCAGCTCTCCCGGCAGCCGGAGCAGCGCAAGGGAGAACTGCGCAAGCCGCAGCTGGCGGACCTTCGCGACAGCGGCTCGATCGAGCAGGACGCGGACGTCGTCATCTTCCTCTACCGCGAGGAGCTCTACGACCGGGAGACGGAACGCAAGGGCATTGCCGACGTCATCATCGCCAAGCAGCGCAACGGCCCCACCGGCGACTTCCCTCTCGTCTTCCTCGCCGACCACATGTCGTTTGCCAACTACGCCGGCAGCGCGGCGGCCCCCTCGCAAGAGCAGCCGTTCTAGCAGGTTGGCCGTGAGCCGTCCCACGCGCGCGGTCGTGGATCTCGGCGCGATCGCGCGCAACTACCGCTTCCTGGCGGGCCGCGTGGCTCCCGCCGCCGTCATCGCGGTCGTCAAGGCGGACGCCTACGGGCACGGCGCCGTGCCGGTCGCGCGGCGTCTCGAGGCCGAAGGAGCGCGGACCTTCGCCGTCGCGATTGCCGAGGAGGGGGTCGCCCTGCGGAGGGCCGGCATCGGGGGAGACGTCCTCCTCCTGAACTACGCGGATCCCGCCGATATCCCCCTGCACCGCGCCTACGGCCTGACGCCGGCGCTGTCCGATCTCGCGCAGGCGAAGGAGTTCGCCGCGGCCAGCGGGACCGGCGCCGCGCCCCTTCCCGTCCACCTGAAGCTCGACACCGGGATGGGGCGGCTCGGAGTGCGGCCGGCCGAGCTGCCGGCCGTCATCGACGTCCTTCGAAACGCAAAGGGCCTGGCCCTCGCGCGGTGTCTTCACGAACTTCGCCTCCTCGAGCGACACGGCGTCGCCGCAAACGGCGGAGCAGACGGCGGCGATGCGGGAGGGCCTTTCGGCCCTTCAGGCGGCGGGACTTTCGACCGGCGTCGTGCACCTGGCCAACTCGGGAGGCGTCCTGGCGCATCCCGGCTCGTGGTTCGAGCGCGGTTCGGCCCGGCCTCGCCCTCTACGGCGTGTCCCCGGCCGAGGCCGCTGGACGCAGGGAGCCCTCGAGCCGGCTCTTGCCCTCGAAACCGAGATCATGGCGGTCCGGGACGTGCCGGCCGGGCACGCCGCTCGGCTACGGCGGCACTTTCGTCACGCAGCGGCCATCGCGGATCGCGGTCCTGCCCATCGGCTATGATGACGGCCTTCGTCGTTCGCTTTCAGGACGTCTTTCGGTGCTCGTAAAGGGGGAACACGCGCCTATCGTTGGCGCCGTGAGCATGGACCTGACGATCGTGGACGTGACAGGCATCTCGGCGTTGCGAGGCGATCGCGTCGTGTGCCTCGGCCGCGATGGGGCCCGGCAGCGTGACGGCATGGGATTGGGCGCGGGCGGCCGGAACGATTCCTTACGAGATGCTCTGCGGCATCGGGAAGCGCGTCCCGAGGGTTTACACGGCATGACGCGCCTGCTCGAAGCCATCGGCCGCGTCATCCTGCGCTATCTGGAGGAGCTGGGCCTCTTCTTCGGGATGATGGGCCGCTATGGAATGTGGGCCGTGCGGCCGCCCTACGACTTCAAGGAGCTGCTCCGGCAGATGGTCCGCGTCGGAGTGGACTCCGTTCCGGTGTGCTTCCTGACGACGCTCTTCACGGGCATGGTCATGGCGCTCCAGACGTTCAACGGCTTCCGGCGCTTCCACGCGGAGAGCTTCGTCGGCAGCGTCGTGGCGCTCTCGCTGACCCGCGAGCTCTCGCCGGTCCTGACCGCGTTGATGGTCACAGGACGGGTGGGCAGCTCCATGGCGGCCGAGATCGGCTCGATGCGCGTCACCGAGCAGATCGACGCCATGACGGCCCTGGCGACCGAGCCCGTGCAGTACCTGGTCGTCCCGCGTGTCACCGCATCGGTTCTCATGTTGCCGCCCCTCGTGGTCATGGGGGACGCGGTCGGGATGTTCGGCGGCTACCTCGTGGCCGTCAAGCTCATGGGCGCCAATCCCGTCAGCTACATCGAGAACTCCTTCCAGTACCTGGACGTCCAGGACGACATCGTCACCGGCCTGATCAAGGCGGCCGCCTTCGGCTTCCTCTTTTCGCTCATCGCCTGCGTTCGCGGCTACTACACCGCGGGCGGCGCCGAGGGTGTCGGGCGTGCCACGACGCGGGCCGTCGTGGCCGGAAGCCTCTCGATCCTGTTTGCGGACTTCTTCCTGACGAAGCTGCTCAAATGACGACGACCGAAGAAGCCCCGAAGCTCCGCGCCGAGAATCTCCACAAGAGGTTCGGACCCAAGGTGGTCCTGGACGGCGTCTCCTTCTCCGTCGCGCGAGGTGAGTCGCTCGTCATCGTGGGCCCGTCCGGAGCCGGCAAGAGCGTGCTCCTGAAGCACTTGATCGGCCTGGTCGAGCCGGACTCCGGCAAAGGTGTTCGTCGACTGGCAGGACTTCTGGGCGGCAACCGAACCTCGGGCGCAACAACCTGCGCAAGAAGTTCGGGATGTCTTTTCAGGAGGGCGCGCTCTTCGACTCGATGTCCGTCTCGGAGAACGTCGCGTTCCCCCTGCGGCTCTCCGGCCAGCCGGCCGCGGAGATACAGGGCGCGGGTCGAAGAGTGCCTGGAGATCGTTCACCTGCCGGACGTCGGGAAGAAGAGGCCTTCGGAGCTCTCGGGCGGCATGCGGCGCGCGCGTGGGATTCGCCCGCGCGATCGCCCATCAGCCGGAGATCCTCCTCTTCGACGAGCCGAACACGGGCCTCGACCCGATCATGACGGATATCATTGACGAAGTGATCCTGGAGATGCGCGAGCGGCTGCACGCGACGATCGTGACGATCACGCACCACATGCCGAGCGCGCGCAAGATCGGAGACCGGGTCGCACTCCTGTACGGCGGCCACATCATCTTCGAGGCGCCGCCGGCCGAATTCCTGGAGGCCGACGATCCAGTCGGTGCGGCAGTTCGTCGAGGGGCAGGCCAGGGGGCCCTTGACGCCGGAGTCCGACAGGCTGAGGTCCGTTCACGCGGAGGGAGCATGAGCACGGCAGCGAAGGTCGGAGCCTTTTTTCTCGTCGTCCTGATCATCGCGTGTCTCTTGATCTGGAAGATCGAGGCCTTGAGATTCGGGCACGGGGCGGCCCGGCACATCACGATCGAGTTCGCCGATGTGACGGGACTCGACGAGAAGTCGCTGGTGCGGCTGGCCGGCGTGCCGGTCGGCCGCGTGTCGCAGATCCACCTCGACAAGGGCGGCAAAGCCGTCGTCGAGATCGAGCTCGACGGCGACGTTGATCTGCGCCAGGGTGCTTCCGGCGGGATCGCGAGCCGGGGCCTCCTGGGCGACAAGTACGTGGAGCTGGTCCCGGGGCCGATCGCCGGGGGGCCTCTTCCGGAGGGCACCCGCCTGCAGGGCGACGTCCCGGTCACGTTCGACCAGATCACGAAGCTCGCCCGCGACATCGGCCTGGAGCTCAAGGACATCAGCCAGAACCTCAACAAGTCGCTCGGCGGCGAACAAGGCGAGCAGCGCCTGGCGGACATCGTCGAGAACGTGCGCATCGTCTCCGAGGAGCTGAAGCTCATCGTCTTGAACAATCGGGCCAACGTGAACGACACGCTGGCGAACATGCGCGAGTTCTCGGTCATGTTGACGAAGCTGACGGATCGCGTGGACCGGCTGATCGGCGCCAACGAGGACAACGTCACGGCCGGCATCGGGAACGTCAAGGAGGTCTCGGCCAAGCTCCAGATCACCGTGGACAACCTGAACCAGGTCACGACGAAGTTGCGGGAGGGCGAGGGCACGTTCGGCAAGTTGATCCAGAGCGATGAGACGCACAAGAACCTGAACGATGCCTTGATCGAGGTCAAGGAGGGGGTCGCGAGCCTGAACAAGAGCCTGAACAAGGCAACGAAGATCGGCCTCGACTTCGACCTCCACTCGGAGTACCTGACGCAGCCGGGAGTGGGTCAGGGGACGTTCTCCGTGGACCTCATTCCCCAGGCCAACCAGCCGCGGTTCTACCGTATCGGCCTCAGCACGCTGCCTTTCGGTAGGCGCACCAAGGACACCTCGATCGTCGTGACGACGTTTCCAGACGGCCATACGGAGACCAAGACGATCGTCAACACCGAGTTCAAGGACACCTACGGTTTCACCGCCCAGGTGGGCTGGCGCTACCGGGATTTCACGGGCCGGGCCGGCGTCTACGAGTCGCGCGGGGGCGTGGGGATGGACTACGAGCTCCTGAAGCGCAGGCTCCGCTTCTCCGCGGATTTGTACGACTTTTCCCGCACCGACTATGCGTTCCACGCGCGGGTCCTCGGGAAGTACTTCTTTTCTCCGTCGGTGTATCTGTCGGCCGGGTGGGACGACTTCTTGAACCACGGCCGCAATGCGGACTCGATGATGCTCGGAGCCGGCGTGCGCTGGGGCGACGACGATCTCAAGTACCTGATCGGTTTCGTCGGCGCCAAGCCATAGGCGGCCCTTGCGCGCCCGGGTGACGACCGTCTTCGCGTGCCAGTCCTGCGGCGCGCAGTCGCCGAAGTGGCTGGGACGCTGTCCGGACTGCGAGCAGTGGAACAGCTACGTCGAAGAGGTCTCGAGCGCGGAGCCTTTGCCTGCAGAGGCCCTGGCCGTCCCCGCGGCGCTGGGGCAGGCACAGGCGCCCGGCGAGGGCGACGCACGGCTCCCGACGGGCCTGCCCGGCTTCGATCGCGTGCTGGGCGGAGGTCTCGTGCCCGGTGCCCTCGTGCTTCTGGGAGGCGAGCCCGGCATCGGCAAGTCGACGCTGCTCCTGCAGGTCGGCCGCGGTGTTGCCGCCATGGCCGGCGATGTGCTCTATGCCACCGGAGAGGAATCGGCGGGACAGGTTCGGTTGCGGGCGGATCGCCTCGAGATCCGCGAGCCGCGGCTCTTCGTTCTCGCCGAGACGGACGTTGCCGCGATCGTCGCCGAGGCCGGGCGTCGGAGCCCCGCGCTCCTGATCGTGGACTCGATCCAGGCCGTCCGGGAGCCCGCGCTCTCCTCGTCGGCCGGCACCGTCTCGCAGGTGCGCGAGTCGGCCTCGGCCCTTCAGCGCTTCGCGAAAGCGCGCGGCGTGCCCGTGATTCTGATCGGGCACGTCACGAAGGACGGCAGCCTGGCCGGGCCCAAGTCCCTCGAGCACCTGGTCGATGCCGTCGTCTCGATTGAGGGAGAGCGGAGCTCCGCGCGCCGCATCCTGCGGGGCACGAAGAACCGTTTTGGCTCCGTGGACGAGATTGCGCTCTACGACATGACAGGCTTCGGCCTGTCCGAAGTCCCCAACGCTTCGGCGGCGCTGCTCGCCGAGCGGCGCGCCGGCCTGCCCGGCAGCGCCGTAACCGCTGCGCGAGAGGGGACGCGATCGCTCCTGGTCGAGATCCAGGCGCTCGTCGGGTCCTCGGCCGCTGGCTCGCCCCGCCGGGTGGCGATCGGTCTCGACGGCGCTCGGCTGGCGCTGCTCCTGGCCGTGCTGGAGGGCGGGGGCTTGCCGCTCGGAATGCGCGAGATCTTTGCGTCCTGCACGGGCGGCCTCGAGGTCACGGAACCGGCGGCCGACCTGGCCATCGTGGCCGCACTCGCCTCCTCTGCCCGCGGCAAGGCGTTGCCCGAGGGCTCCGTCTTCTTCGGAGAGATTGGTCTCTTGGGCGAGATCCGCCGCGTCCCGGGAGCGGCTTCTCGCGTCAAGGAAGCCGCAGCGCTCGGGTTTTCTCGAATCTACCTTCCGGCCGGCAACGCGGGCGACGCGGCGGGATTTCCCGATGTACGGATCGAGCCGGTCGACCGCGTCAGCGACTTCCTCAGGACTCTCAACTTCCCCTAGTAGCCGGCGAGGGCCCGGGCGGCGCGGCAGACCTTCTCGGCATTGGGCAGGAAGAACTCTTCCAAAGGCGGCGAGAACGGGATGGGCGTGTCGGGGGCGGTGACGCGCACGAGCGGGGCGTCGAGGTGCTCGAAGCAGCGCTCGGCCAGGACGGCGGCGATCTCGGCCCCGATTCCGCCGGTGCGCGTCGCCTCGTGCAGCACGAGAGCCCGGTTGGTCTTCGCGACGGAGGCGCAGATCGTCTGCTCGTCGAGCGGCAGGAGCGTGCGCAGGTCCACCACCTCGGCGTCGATGCCCTCCGATTCGAGCGTCCGGGCCGCGTCGAGCGCCGTCTGAACCATCGCTCCGTAGGTCAGGATCGTCAGGTCGCGGCCCGTCCTTCGCACCGCGGCCGGGCCGATGGGGACGATCCAGTCGCCCGGCGGCAGCTCCTCTTTCACGCGGCGGTAGAGGTACTTGTGCTCGAAAAAGAGCACCGGGTCCTCGTCGCGTATGGCGGCCTTGATGAGCCCTTTGGCGTCCCGGGCTGTCGACGGTTGGACGATCTTCAAGCCGGGCGAGTGCGCGAAATAGGCTTCCGGGTTCTGGGAGTGAAACGGGCCGCCGTGCACGCCCCCGCCGGCGGGGCCCCGGACGACGAGAGGAACTCCCGTGCCTGTGCGGTAGCGGGCCTTTGCGGCGAAGTTCACGATCATGTCGAAGGCGCAGGAAATGAAGTCGGCAAACTGCATCTCGACGACGGGCCGCAGGCCCATCATCGCAGCGCCGACGGCGGCACCCACGATGCCGGCCTCCGAAATCGGCGTGTCGATCACGCGCTCCTCGCCGAAGCGCTCGAGGAAGCCCTCGGTGACCTTGAAGGCGCCGCCGTAGGCCCCGATGTCCTCGCCGAGCAGGAACACGCGGTCGTCCCGCTCCATCTCCTCCCGCAGGCCCTGCCGGATGGCCTCGACGTACGTCGTGGCGGTCACCGCAGCCTCCGGATGATGACCGGCTCGGCCTCCGCGTCGCCCGAGGCGTAGACGCCCCGGAGGGCTTCGCGGGGCGCCGGCATCGGGGCGGCCTCGGCCTCGGCCAGATCGGCGTCCACCTGTGTCTCCACGGCGGCGTCGACATCCTGGAGCGTCTGCGGTGTCGCGTCGCCCTGCTCGAGCAGGCTCCGAGAGCAGAGGGCCAGCGGATCGCGCAGCCCCCATTCGGCGAGATCCTCCTGCGGCACATAGGCCTGGCCGTCGTGCTCGGCATGGCCCTTCATGCGGTACGTCACGGCTTCGATCAGGGACGGCCCGAATCCCTCGCGGGCCCGTGCAACGGCGCGGCTGGCGGCTTCGAAGACGGCGAAGACATCGTTTCCGTCCACGCTCTCTGCAGGCGCCCCGTAGCCGGCCGCCCGTTCGACCAGGGACTTCGCCGCCGTCTGCTTCTTGAGCGGCGTCGAGTAGGCCCAACCGTTGTTCTCGGCAACGACGACGAGGGGGACCTTTTGGACGCATGCAAAGTTGTAGCCTTCGTGGAAGGCTCCGGTGGACATGCCGCCGTCGCCGATCCAGGTCATCGCCACCGCCTCGTGTCCGGCGCATCCGCGCGCCGAGCGCGACGCCGGCCATGACCGCGACGAGGGCTCCCAGCATCGAGATCGGGGCGATCATCCCGGTCTCGGGCGTTCCGAAGTGGAGGTTGCCGTCCTTGCCGCCCGAAGGGGAGGTCGCCCGCCCGAGGTGCTGCGCAAAGATGTCGCGCGGCGAGAAGCCGACGGTGAGCACCGCTCCGAGGTTCCGGATCATGGGCCCGATGATGTCGCCTTTGGTCAGGGCGAAGGCCGTTCCCACGGAGGTCGCCTCCTGGCCGAGGCAACGGTAAAGACCGCCCAAGACCTTGCCCTGCCGGTAGAGGCGCACGAGGCGCTCTTCGACTGTCCGGTTCAGTCTCATCAGCCGGTACAGTTCCAGCCGGTCTCCGCGAGGCTGTGTCGGCATGGCTTGTGGGCAGAGGATACCGCCGCTTTTGTTATCCTGCCCCTGTGGGAGCGACCCAATGAGCCACGACAAGCACGACGACGATCCCCTGGTCCCCGAGCCAACGCGCGAGGGCCGCAGGAGATGGGACAAGGAGAGCCGGAAGGCCTTTGCCGGCAAGCCTCCCTGGAAAAGAGACTTCACGACCGTCTCGGGAGCGCCCGTTGACCCCCTGGCCGGGCCCGACACGCTGGCCGGGTTCGACCCGGAACGCGACCTTTCCTGGCCGGGCGAGTATCCCTACACGCGCGGGACCCAGCCGACGGGCTACCGCGGCAAGCTCTGGACGATGCGTCAATTTGCCGGCTACGGCACGGCGCGTCAGACGAACGAACGCTTTCACTATCTCCTCGACCACGGCCAGACCGGCCTCTCGACGGCCTTTCACCTGCCGACCCTCTACGGCTACGACTCCGACCATGAGATGTCGCGGGGCGAGGTCGGCAAGTGCGGCGTCGCCGTGGATTCGCTTCGGGACATGGAGGTGCTCTTCGACGGCATCGACCTCGGCGCCGTGACGACATCCATGACGATCAACTCGACGGCGCCCGTCGCGCTGGCCATGTACCTCGCCGTGGCCGAGAAGCACGGCACGTCCTGGTCCCGCGTCGGCGGCACCCTTCAGAACGACATCCTGAAGGAGTACATCGCGCAGAAGGAGTACATCTATCCGCCTCGCCCCTCGATGAGGCTGATCACCGACCAGTTCTCCTTCTGCGCCAAGCACGTGCCCCGGTGGAACACGATCTCGATCTCCGGCTACCACATCCGGGAGGCCGGCTCGACAGCCCTCCAGGAGCTGGCCTTTACGCTGCGCGACGGCGTCGAGTACGTGAAGTACGGCATCGAGGCGGGGCTGCCGGTCGACGAGTTCGCGCCGCGGCTCTCCTTTTTCTTCAACTCGCACAACGATTTCTTCGAGGAGATCGCCAAGTTCCGCGCCGCTCGCCGCGTCTGGGCCAAGACAATGCGGGAGCGATTCGGGGCAAAGGACCCGCGGTCCTGGATGTGCCGGTTCCACACACAGACCGCCGGCTGCTCGCTCACGGTCCAGCAGCCCTACAACAACGTCGTCCGGACGGCGCTCCAGGCGCTGGCCGGGGTGCTCGGCGGCACGCAATTCGCTGCACACCAACTCGCTCGACGAGGCGCTCGCGCTGCCGACGGACTTCGCCGTCCGGCTGGCCCTGCGCACGCAGCAGGTCATCGCGCACGAGTCGGGCGTGGCCAACACGATCGACCCGCTCGGCGGCTCCTATTTCGTCGAGGAGCTGACGACGAAGATGGAGAGAGGCTGCTTCGACTATTTCCGCCGCATCGACGACCTGGGCGGGATGGTGGAAGCGATCGAGGCCGGCTTCCCGCAGCGGGAGATCATGGATGCGGCCTACGCATACCAGCGGTCGGTCGATTCAAAGGAGAAGATCGTCGTCGGAGTCAACGATTTCGTCGAAGAGACCGAGGCGCCGATCGAGACCTTGTACATCGACGAAGAGGTCGAGGAGCAGCAGAAGGCGGCCGTGCGGGAGCTCCGGCGAACGCGCGACGGCAAGGCGGTCGCGTCAGCGCTGTCGGTCTTGAAGACCGCCTGCGCGGAGGGAAAGAACGTGATGCCGCCGCTCGTCGAGGCGGTCAAGACCTATGCGACAGTCGGCGAGATCTCGGACGTGATGCGCGAGGTGTTTGCGACTTACGAAGAACCGGCGGTGTTCTGATGCGGAGGCTCTCGCAACTCGCCCTTCCCGTTCTGGTCCTGGCCCTCGCCGCGGCATGCAGCACGACGAAGATCGGATCGGAAGGCGATCCGGACTTCGACTATTCCAAGTGGAAGACGTACGGCTGGCTGCCGGCCCGCGGCGACGTGGGCGAGGGGAGCCCCTTCTGGCCGGACCTCAAGCGAATGGTCGACAGGGCGCTCGCCGCGAAGGGCTTGACGCCTGTGGCGGAGGGGGCGGTTCCCGACTTCATGGTCTCCTTCTTCACGGGCGTGGGAGTGACCTCGGACGTGGACTGGGGCTACCTGTACTCGTCCCCCTGGATGATGGCCAATCCGCGGTACCTCAACAACGACGATTTCGCCAAGGGCGTCATCATGCTCGCCTTCGTGGACCCGAAGCACGAAGCAGCTCGTCTGGCGCGGGCATGCGAGCCAGGAGTTCAGCGAGCGGGTGATGAACAAGCCGGACGAGATGGGCCTCCTCGTTCAAGGCTTGCTGCCAAGAATCCTGAGTGGTTATCCCCCGGCCGGTGCCGCCCACTAGGCGTCGATTGCGTTACTTGCCTAATATTCGTGGCGTACATAGCGCGTTTCTCCTTATTTTATTAGGTACTGGCTGTACGGCGGGCACCGCGCCGCCGGCTCAGCCCGCGCCCACTTCGCCGGCTCCAACGGCGGACTCCATCATGGCGCGCCTCGTCCGCGTCCCGAACGGGGACTTCGTGATGGGTGCCGACGCGGGGGATGAAGACGCGCGCCCGGCGCGCCGGCTCTTCCTCTCCGAGTTTCGGATCGGCGCTTACGAGGTCACCAACGCCGAATACAAGGCGTTCCTGGACTCCTCGGGCTGGCCCCCGCCCTCGACAGCGACTCTCCCTTCCGTCGTGACGGCGGACCGCGCGGCCATGTTCCGTCACTTTGCGGAGCGCTACGAGTGGATGAACGGCAGCTATCCTCCCGGGCAGGCCGATCATCCTGTCGTCCTCGTGCGCTACGATGACGCTGCGGCGTTCTGCCGCTGGCTCTCGGCGCAAACGGGCCGGTGGGTGCACATCCCGACCGAGGCCCAGTGGGAGAAGGCGGCGCGCGGAGGCCTCGAGGGCAAGTCCTATCCCTGGGGCGATACCTTCGATCTCAGTCGCGCCAACGCTCTCAAGAACGAGGCAGCCAAGGAGACGAGCGGCACGCGCCCGGTCGGCAGCTATTCTCCCAACGGCCTGGGGCTCTACGACGCGGCGGGCAACGCGTGGGAGTGGGTTGCGGGCTACTACGTCGAAAAGGGTGATACTTCGGCGGCGAAAGACGACGAGGTCACGCCCGAAAGGGCGATGCGAGTCGTTCGAGGCGGCGCATGGGTCGACACGGACCCGAAATTCCTGACTGTCTGGCACCGCCACCAGGTCCCGATAGACACGTATTCCTACAGCATCGGATTCCGTATCGCCATGAACTTGCGCTGAACGTCCGCTAAGCCGGATCGGCCCATTCGAGAGTGGCGACCTGGTTGGTGATGGTCGTACCGGCCGTGCCCGCGAGGATTCGGCCAATGTCCTGAAGAGCGCCGATCGAAGCCGTCTTGCCGGTGCGCTGCGCGAAATCGCGGGCGGCTTCGACTTTGGGACCCATCGAGCCGGCGGCGAAGTCGTAGCGGCCGATCGCGGCGGGGGAGGCGCGGCGGATCGAGCGAGCGTTCGGCTTACCCCAGTTGATCGACACGGAATCGACGTCTGTCGCCATGATGAAGATATCCGCCTCGATCTGCTGGGCGAGAAGACCCGACGCCCGGTCCTTGTCGATGACCGCCTCGACGCCCTTGAGCTTGCCGTCCTCGCCGTACATCGTGGGGATCCCGCCGCCCCCGGCGCATATCACGATCGCGCCGCGCTCGAGCAGCCACTGGATGGGGCGGATCTCGAAGATGCGCTTGGGCTGGGGGGAAGCGACCACGCGGCGATACCCGTCGCCGTCTTGCGCCACGTTCCATCCGCGCTCGGCTGCGAGCCGGCGGGCTTCGGCCTCGGTGTAGACCGGGCCGATGGGCTTGTCCGGCTTTTGGAAGGCCGGGTCCTTCGCGTCCACCTCGATCATCGTGAGGAGCGTGGCGAAGGGAACCTCGAAGGGCAACAGGTTGCCGAGCTCCTGCTCGATCATGTATCCGATCATTCCCTCGGTCTCGGCGCCGAGGATGTCGAGCGGATACGGCTCCACGTCGCGGTACGCCCAGGCCTGGAGGGCGAGCAGGCCGACTTGCGGCCCGTTGCCGTGCGCGATGACGAGCTGGTGCTCCCGGGCAATCGGGGCCAGCGCCTCGGCCGCCACGCGCACGTTGGCGCGCTGGTTCTCGGCCGTCATGGGCTGACCGCGGCGCAGGAGTGCGTTTCCGCCCAGGGCGACTACGACACGCATCCGAATATCATTCGGCTAGTATAGCCGATCACCTAACAAAATTAGTCGCTTGCTGGCTTTCGCCCTGCATTCAGGTTGTCGAAGTTCAGGATGGCGTTGAAGACGAGGAAGTAGCTTCCGCGCGTTTCGCCGCGCCAGACCGGGTTGTTCGAGAAGAGCACGATATGGCCCTTCTCGACGGGCACGTCCACGACGGCCGGGTGCTGGGCGATTTCCTTGCCGTTGTCGACGAGGCCGGAGACGAGAAGGTCCTTTGAGTCGGCATACCGCAGGACGACGCGCGGGCGGTCCGAGGGAGGGATCACGTAGATCGGATTTCGCTTCTGGTCGTCGGTCAAGGGCAGCGCTTCCCAGGTCTCGGCCTTCGGTTCCGGTGTCGCCTCGACATACGGTCGGCCGACCGGTCGGTCGGCGTCCTCGGCGGTGCCTCGCCCCGTGGCGCGCTCCGGGCTGTCGCTCTGCGGGCGGCGGCGGCCCGTCCCGGCGAGGGTGTTCGAGAGGTTGAAGATGGGGCCGTCAAAAGCGTAGATCGAGAGCCCGTCGGCATAACCGTAAGCGATGGGGCTCGTGCCATCCACGATCTTGCCGCGCACGACGGCGCCGGTGATCTTGAGCTTCTCGGCCCGCGCCACGGAAACGCCTTGTGTCAGGCCGAAAGTGACCGCGAGCTCCGCCGTGTCCTCGCAGCCGATGAGAAGGCCTCCGCGGCGGACGAACTCGCGCAGGTTCTGCAGGCCCTGCCAGCCGAGGCCCGGGCGCATGTCGTCGGTCGTGTCGGTCTTGCCGAGGTTCGGCGTCAAGGCCGTGACCTTCCAGGGCAGGGGGTTGCCCCACATCGGCATGCCGGAAACGATCGCCTGTGCGCCCCGACCGACGGGCGGGAAGACGAGGACGTCGAAGCGGGCGGAGAGATCCGAGGCCCGGGCCACCGTCTGCGTGCTGATGTACTCGAAAGGGATCTTGAGATCGTCGAAGGCGAGCCGCCACCAGCCCTCGTCCTGTGTCGAGAGCCAGGAGTGCACGAGCGCGATGCGAGGGGCACGGACCGGGTGTGTCTTGACGGACGGCGCGGCAGCGAGAGCCTGGGCCGACAGCCCCAGGTCCGCGGCAGCTTTCGAGAGCTCGTCGGCCGTGGCGTTGCGGATCAGAAAAGTGCCGCGGTTGAACTTCCGGCCTTCGGCCTCGAACGGCTCCTCCGCAGCGTCGAAAGAGGCGTTCTTGAGGCGGAAGCGCAGCGTCGCGAGGGCGCTCTCGGCGTTGTGATTGACGGCGAACAGGGCTCCGCTTCCGGAAAGGCCGTGTGGCGCCTTCACATCGGCGGCTCGCTCGACAGACACCTCCAGGACCTTCGGGTCGGCCACGCGAACGACCTGGACCCCGAAGAGCTCGCCGAAGGTCCACCCCGTGTCGTCGTAGGGCCGGCGCTGCGGATCGTCGGGGCTCCAGTACTGGTAGTCGAGGAGCATGTCGGCGATGCGGCTGTAAGGCTGGTCCATGCGGACGAGAAAGCTGCCCGCCGGAAACTCGCGCGGCTCGGGCGGCGGCTTCTTGTCGTCCTTCTTGTCCTTGTCGGCGGCGGCAACCGGCTGGTCCTTGTCTTTATCCTTGTCGGAGGACCCTTCGGCTTCTTTTTTGCCTCGACCAGGACGGTGAAAGCCGACGCCGCCCGCGAGATCTCGCAGCCCTGCATCTCGAGGATCTGGAGCAGCTCGGCCCGAGCGCCCGGACGCGGATCGTCGGCCGGGAAGACGTACGCCGCGGGGCCCTCGGCGACCGGCTTCGTAATCGAGCGCTTGCTCTTCAGGTAGAAGTTCTTGAGGAAGGTCTTGGCGTTTTCCGAGACGTAGTGGAGCGAGACGAGCAGCCCCGTCTGCTCGTAGTTGTTGTTGTTGCGCTGGGACCATTTCGCCTTGGGCAGCGGAGGGTTCTGGCGGTACCAGTTGCGCGAGTAGTCGTCGGGCCGCAGCGTCCGCTCGACCGTGTCCGCCCCCGCGTTGCCGAAGGTCTCGTAGAGCCGCGAGACGCCGTTGTGCGTCGCCGCCATGAACATGAGGTAGCCCGGGGTCCAGGTATCGAAGTTGCCGTGTGTGAAGACGCCCGGCATCCCGAACCGGGTCATCTCGGCGACGTTGTTCCAGCCGAGCATCTGCCATTCGTTGGTCAGGATCGGGTCGAGCCAGGCGTTGTAAGGCCCGTCGCCGACCGTGTTGTCGTAGAGATAGGGAACGGACTCGTGCAGGTCGTGAAGGATCAGCGCCTTGTCGGCGAGGTAGGTCTTGAGCACGTTGCGCGAAAGCGCGAGCGTCAAGCCCATGGCGTCGCGGTTGTTGTCGTGCGCGACGTAGTGCCCCCAGTAGACGAGCGGCGGCCAGTTCTCCTTGGGATGCGCCAGGTGCCAGTTGTAGATGTCCACCTGCCGGTCGCGGCCGTCCACCTCGACGATCGGCGTGATCATGACGACGACGTTGTCGCGGATCGCTTTGACGTACGCGCTCTCGTCCACCGCCAGGCGGTAGGCGAGCTCCATCAGGGCCGTGGGTGCGCCGGTCTCGGGGGAGTGGATCGTCCCCGTGATGTAGTAGATCGGGACCGAGTCGGCGACGAGCTTGTCCGCCTCGGCGTCGTTCATGCCGATCGTGCGCGGGTCGGCCAGTTTCGCAAGGCGCGCCTGGTTCTCCTCGAGCTTCGCGAGCAGGGCCTCCGACGCGATCGTCACGGCGATCATCTCGCGGCCCTCTTCGGTGGACCCGATCGACTTGACGCGGACGCGGGGCGAGGCCGCCTCGAGCAGCCGCATGTAGCGGTAGACCTCGGCAGAGTAGGGCAGCTTGCCCGGGGCGCCGGCCACGTCCCCGAGCACGGCCTTCGGGGTCGGGACGTTTTTCGAGGCCGGGAGGTAGTCGACCAGGGGCGAGAGGAAGAAGGGCTCGGTCGTGTACTCCTTGATCTTCTTCGTGTACTCCTCGTCGATCGGCTGGGCCGGGTCGCGGCCGGGGGCCTGGGCAGAGAGAACGCCGAAGGATAGGAACAGCAGTGCGGCAGGTAGAGAGAGTTTCGTTCGAATGAAGCCTCCACGAAACCCCCTCTCCCTCCGGGAGAGGGTTGGGGTGAGGGGAAAACCGAAGCCGACATCCACTCTTTTCGGCATCCGCCACCCCCTCACCCTGTCCCTCTCCCGGGGGGAGAGGGAGACCTGTGAATCACCGCTCACGGGAAGATCCCTCGGATCCGCGTCGCCTCTTCGACCCGGTTGACTGCCAGGATGAGGGCGCCCGTGCGGAGGTCCGTGTCGTGTTTACGAGCGGCCGACTCGACGTCCTCGTAGGCGCGGCGGATGGTCCGCTTCAACTGTGTCCGCACCTGGTCGGACTCCCAGAAGAACGAGTACAGGTCCTGGACCCATTCGAAGTACGAGACGGTGACGCCGCCCGCGTTGGCCAGGATGTCGGGAATGACCACGATGCCCTTCTTGTGAAGGATGTCGTCGGCGTCGGGCGTCGTGGGTCCGTTGGCGGCTTCGGCGATGATCTTCGCCTTGACGCGGGAGGCGTTCTTTCGCGTGATCACGCCTTCGAGCGCGGCCGGGACCAGGATGTCGACAGGAAGCTCGAGGAGCTCTTCGTTCGAGATCCGGTCGCCCTTGGCCGCGACGACCGAGCCCTTCTTGACCTTTGCGGCGTTGACGGCGTCGATCGAGAGACCCCTCTTGTCGTGGATGCCTCCCTGCGAGTCCGAAACGGCCACGACATGCGCCCCGGCCTCCTCGAGGAAGCGCGCAGCGTACATTCCCGGCGTTGCCGAATCCCTGCACGGCGGCCGTGGCGCCTTTGAGCGGCAGGCTCATCCGCTTGCAGGCCTCCTCGATCGCCACGAAGCAGCCCTCGGCCGTGGCTTCGTTGCGGCCGGCCGAGCCGCCGATCGAGAGCGGCTTACCCGTCACGACGCCGAGCGTCGAGTAACCCTTCGTCATCGAGAACGTGTCCATCATCCAGGCCATGGTCTGGGAGTTCGTGTAGACGTCGGGAGCCGGGATGTCGCGGTCGGGCCCGAGGATGATCGAGATCTCCGATGTGAAGCGCCGCGTCATGCGCTCGTTTTCGGAAAGGGAGATCGCCTTGGGATCTACCGTGATGCCGCCCTTGGCTCCCCCGAACGGGATGTTGACGACCGCGCACTTCCAGGTCATCCACATCGCCAGCGCCTTGACCTCGTCGAGGGTGACGTTCGGGTGATACCGGATGCCCCCCTTCGAGGGCCCGCGCGCTACCGAGTGCTGGACGCGGTGGCCCACGAAGACCTTGATCTTCCCGTTGTCCATCTTGACCGGGATCGAAACGGTGAGCTGCCGCTTCGGTGTCGAGAGCACGGCGCGGGTCCCGGCGTCGAGGCCGAGGTGGTCCGCCGCTCGCTCGAACTGCAGCAGCGCGAACTCGTAGGGATTCAGGTTCTCCGGGACGACCGGTTTGGGCTTGGCTGCCATGCGCACTCCTTCCGCGGGGTGAGCCGCGATATCTCTCATCTCTGGTCAGGGGCCGAAGAACGGGAGGGTCTCCGCGGCGCGCCGCGCCACGTTCCAGATGGAGGCCGGGAAGATTCCGATTGCCAGGATCGACGCGCCACAGACGGCCAGGGCGAGCCCGTCGGAGGCCGAGAGCGGCGGCGCGCCGTCGACCTCGACGGAGTCCTTCATGTAAAGCGTGTAGACGACCCTCAAGTAGAAGCCGATCGAGATGACGCTGTTGACGACGCCGACCAGGGCGAGCGCGTAGAAGATGCGTCCGCTGCCAGCCATGCGTCCGCCTTCTTCGATGGCAGACTTGAAGACGAAGAACTTGCCGATGAAGCCGGCAGTAGGCGGTATCCCGGCGAGCGAGAAAAGGCACAGCGCCAGGACGGCCGCCGGGAAGGGAGAGCGGCGCCCTTCGCCCGAGAGTAGCGCCACCGGGTGCGGCTTGGTCTCGTCCCGGTAGAGGGCAGCGACGGCCGCAAACGCTCCGGCGTTGGAGACGAGATAACCGAAGAGGTAGACGATAGCCGCCGCCAGGGCGTCCTTGCCGAACACGACGAGCGCTACCGTCACGTAGCCCATGTGGGCGATGCCGGAATAGGCGAGCAGCCGTTTGATGTCGCGCTGGGCGAGAGCCACGACGTTGCCGAGCGTCATCGACAGCACGGCGATCGCGGCGATCCCGGCGCGGAAACGGTCCGGCAATCCTCCCTGGAAAACGGCCGTCAGGACGCGGTACAGGACGAGGAGGCTCGCCCCCTTCGGCGCCACGGAGAGATAGGCGACGGCGGGCGTGGGCATGCCCGCGTACACGTCGGGAGCCCATGTGTGGAACGGGGCGAGCGACATCTTGAAGCCGAACCCGACGAGCAGGAAGAGGAGGCCCACGGCGACCAGGGGATCGGACTCGAGGCCCGGCTGCGACAGCATGTCGATGCGGATGCCCCCGCTCTTTCCCAGCAGGAGGGCGATGCCGTAGAGCGTGAAGGCCGAGGCGAAGGCGCCGGTCAGGAAGTACTTCAGCCCGGCCTCGGCCGAGGCATGGACCGTGCGGAAGAACCCCGCGAGAACGTAGAAGGACAGGGAGAGCAGCTCGAGGCCGATGAAGATGATGAGCAGATCGAGGCCCCGGGTCATGAGGGAGACCCCGAGGTGCCCCCACAGCAACAGGGCGTAGAACTCGCCCTGCTCGGACGCGGATCGGGAGAGGTAGCTCTTGGCCACGAGAACCGCGATCGCCGCCGTTCCGGCCAGGAAGATGCCGAAGACCGAGGTCAGCGCCGACGTCTCGAGGCGGCCGCCGAAGGCGGTCCCCGGCGGCGCCTGCAGCAGAAACCAGAGGGATGCCGCGATCGCGGCCAGGGACAGCGTCGCGAACCAGGTCCGCGTGCGCGGCAGGAACGCGTCGAGCAGCACGAGCAGGCATCCAGCCGCAGCCAGGGTGATCTCGGGCAGGATCGCCGCGAGGTCGTTGGGCGTGAACGAAACGAGGCCGCCGTTCATGGAGCGCCCTGACTCTTTTGCGCCACCTTCTCGTGGACGGACGAGCGAAGGGCTTCGACAGAGGGAGACACTTTCGACAGAACGTCGTTGGGCCGGACGCCGATCCAGATCATCAGGACCACGAGGATGGCGGCGGCAATGAACTCCGAGGGCCGGATCTCGGGCAGCTTGCGGTTCTCCTCGTGCGTGAGCGGGTTCCAGAACACACGCTGGACGAGCGACAGCATGTACACGGCCGAAAGGATCACGCCCGTCGCGGCGGCGATGGCCCACCAGCGGACCGGCCCCGACCAGGTGCCGAGCAGGATCAAGAACTCACCCGGGAAGCCGTTCAGGCCGGGCAGGCCGATCGAGGAAAGCGTCGCCACGACGAAGAGCGCCGTCGTGACCGGCACGACGCCGGCGATGCCGCCGTAGGCTTCGATCTCTCGCGTGTGGCGGCGCTCGTACAGCACGCCGACCAGAAGGAAGAGGGCGCCCGTCGACAGCCCGTGGTTGACGAGCTGCAGGACAGCGCCGGAGAGGGCAACGGGCGTGAAGGCAGCGACGCCGACGACGACGAGCCCGAGGTGCGAGACCGAGGAGTAAGCGACGAGGCGTTTCATGTCCTTCTGGGCGTAGGCAACGAGGGCGCCATAGACGATGCCGGTGACGCCGAGCACGCCGAGCCACGGCGCGTACCGCATGGCCGCTCCGGGGAACAGCGGCAGCGCGAACCGCAGGTACCCGTACACGCCGAGCTTGAGCAGGACTCCGGCCAGGATGATCGAGCCGGCCGTCGGCGCCTCGGTATGGGCGTCGGGCAGCCACGTGTGCAGCGGGAAGACGGGAACCTTGATCGCGAAGGCCACCGCGAAGGCGGCAAAGAGCAGGGTCTCGGCGCCGGCCGGCAGACGCAGGGTCGTCAGGTCCGCGAGGAGAAACGACCATTCGCCGGTGACCGCGCGGTGCCTGGCCGCCAGATACAGGATGGCGAGGAACATGAGGACGCTGCCCGCCATCGTGAAGAGGAAGAACTTCATGGCGGCGTAGATGCGCCGCGACCCGCCCCAGATGCCGATGATGAAGTACATCGGCACGAGCATGACTTCCCAGAAGACGTAGAAGAGGAGCAGGTCGAGCGCCACGAGGCTGCCGAGCATCCCGGTTTCGAGCATCAGAAACGCGATCGCAAAGCCGCGCACGTGGTCGTTGACGTGCGTCAGTGAAAAGAGCAGCGCGACAGGCGTCAGGATCGTCGTCAGGAGAACGAGCACGAGAGAGATGCCGTCGATTCCCACGGCGTAGCGCACGCCGAGCGCCGGCACCCACTCGGCGCGCTCGACGAACTGGAACCCCGGATTCCCGGGGTCGAGCTTCAGCCAGAGGGGAACGGAGACGGCGAAATTGGCGAGCGAGACGGCAAGAGCGAAACCCTTGATGGCCTTCGGCTGAGACACCGGGAAGAGCATCAGGAGCAGGGCTCCCGCCGCCGGCAGGAAGACGACCGCCGTCAGGAGCCTTTCGGAGAGCAGGGCTTCCATCCCTACCACCCGGCCCCGAGGAGAAAGAGCATCAGCGCCACCGTGCCGAGGAAGAAGGAGAGGACATAGTTGCGCACGTTGCCGGTTTGCAGGAACCGGAGAGCATCTCCCGCGAGCTCGATCAAGAAGGCCGCCGCGTTCAGGATGCCGTCGATGACGAGGACATCCACGACTTTCCAGAGCACGCGGCAGAGCCACTCGAACGGCCGCACGACGATCCGGTCGTAGAGCTCGTCCACTCGGAACTTGTCCGCGACGAGCCCGTAGAGGCCAGGCACCGCCGCTGCGATTCGGGCCGGGGTGCGGCCTCCGTCTTTGGCGTACCAGGAGAGCCCGAGGAGCACGCCGGCTGTCGCGACGGCGACGGACAGGCCGAGAAGGGTCCACTCCGTGGCGTGCGAGAGCCCCTCGCCCCCGGCCCCGATGCCCTCGAGGGGCAGGAGGACCGGCTTCAAGAAGGAAGCAAAGCGGTTGGCGTTCTCGCCGAACACGGCCGGCAGGCCGATCCAGCCGCCGACGGCCGAGAGAACAGCCAGCACGACCAGCGGGACTGTCATCGTGCGGGGCGACTCGTGGAGGTGGTGCTCCTGCTCCGGCGTGCCTCGGAACTCGCCGTAGAAGGTCATCGAAACGAGACGGAACATGTAGAAAGCCGTCAGGCCGGCCGTGAGAAGGCCGACGCCGTACAGCATCTTCGGCAGCCAGGCCGCGGCTTCGGGGTGCCACGCGAAGACGCCCGACAGGATGGCATCCTTCGAGAAGAAACCCGCCAGCGGCGGGATCCCGGACAGGGCCAGGGTGGCCACGAGGAAGGTCGCGTAGGTGACGGGGAGCTTGCTCTTCAAGCCGCCCATCTGGCGCATGTCCTGCTGGTCGCCCATGGCGTGGATGACCGAGCCCGAGCCGAGGAAGAGGCAGGCCTTGAAGAAAGCGTGGGTCATGACGTGAAACATGCCGGCCAGGTAGGCCCCGACGCCGCAGGCCAGAAACATGTATCCGAGCTGCGAGACCGTCGAGTAGGCCAGCACCTTCTTGATGTCGTTCTGCGCCAGGGCGATCACAGCCGCGAAGATGCAGGTGATGCCTCCGATGACGGCCACGACCACCATGGCCTCGGGAGCGAGGCGGAAGAGGACGTTGCAGCGCGTCACCATGTAGACGCCGGCCGTCACCATCGTCGCGGCATGGATCAGGGCCGAGACGGGAGTGGGACCGGCCATGGCGTCGGGCAGCCAGACGTGGAGGGGCACCTGGGCGGACTTGCCCATGGCGCCCACGAAGAGGCACAGGCAGACGGCAGTCAGGGCCGGCGCGAACCGCGAGGGCTCGGCGGCCGCGGCCGGAAAGACCTTGTCGAAGTCGAGCGATCCGAAGAGGGAGACGAGACCGAAGAGGCCGAGCAGGAAGCCGAAGTCGCCGATGCGGTTGACGATGAATGCCTTCTTGCCCGCCGCCGCCGCGTACTCGCGGTCGTAGAAATAGCCAATCAGCAGGTACGAGCAGAGGCCCACGCCCTCCCACCCGACGAACATCAGGAGGAAGTTGTTTGCCATCACGAGCACGAGCATCGCGAAGAGGAAGAGGTTCAGGTATGCGAAATAGCGGGCGTAGCCGGCGTCACTCTCGTGGGCCATGTAGCCGATCGAATAGATGTGAATCAGCAGGCCGACGAACGTGATGAACGAGAGCATGAGCGCCGAGAGCTGGTCGAGCCGCAGCGAAAGGTCGACGGAGAATCCCCCGGCCGAAATCCAGCTCGCGACCGTCTCGACCATGGGGACCTGGTGGAAATCGATCAGACCCGATGCCGGCAGGTAGCGGAAGACGTAGACGAAGAGCCACCAGTAGGCCGCGGCCGTGGCGAGACCGACGGAGCCGACGCCGACCGAGGTGACGAACTTCTTGCCGAGCTTCGGGCCGAGCAGGCCGCACAGAAGAAAGCCCAGGAGGGGCAGCGCGGGGATCATCCAGAGCGTCATCGGCGCGTCACCATTTCAGCAGGTTGATCTTGTTGACGTCGATCGTCTCGGTGTGGCGGAAGAGGGACACGAAGATCGCCAGGCCGACGGCGGCCTCGGCCGCGGCGATTGCAATGACGAAGAAGACGATGACCTGTCCCTCCTGCGTTCCGAGCGCCGCCCCAAACCCGATCAAGGCGAGATTGGCGGCGTTCATCATCAGCTCGATCGAAAGGAAGATCGCGATGGCCGTGCGGCGCAGGAGCGCTCCGGCCAGGCCGATGCAGAACAGCGCGGCCGAGGCAAACAGGACGTCCGCAAGAGGGATGCCGCCGATCATGGCCGCTTCTCCTTGCGAGCGAGGACGAAGGCGCCGACCAGCGCCGCCAGGAGCAGGATCGACAGGGCCTCGAAAGCGAGCAGGTAGTCCGTGAAGATCAGCCGGGCCAGGCTCCGGATGTCCGAGGCCGCCGCGCGGTCAAACGGGCTTCGGACGGGGATGTCCGATCCGGAAGCGGAGAGAACTCGGACGAGCGCCGCGGCGAAAACGACGATGGCAATCGAGCCGAGCCACTTCTGAATGGGCCGGGGGTCGGACTGCCGCTCTTCCTCCCCGACATTCAGCAGCATGAGGACGAAGAGAAAGAGGACGAGGATCGCGCCGGCGTACACGATGACCTGGATCGCGGCCACGAAGGGCGCGGCGAGCAGGACAAAGCAGGCGGCCAGCCCGAAGAAGGAGACGACGAGCGCGAGGACACTCTTGACCGGGTGCGGGTGGGCCGCCATGACGGCCGCGAACGCGATCGCCAGGGCCGCGGCGACGTCGAAGGCGAGGCGATCCATCAGGAGGGCGTCCCGGAGGCCGAGGCCGAGGCAGCCACGAGGGCCGCGGCCCAGAAGAGGTTGACGAGCGCCGCCGGCAGCGCGGTCTTCCAGCCGAGCCGCATGAGCTGGTCGAAACGGAAGCGGGGCAGGGTCCAGCGGACCCAGATGAACACCCACACGAGGAATGCGGTCTTGGCGGCGAAAACGGCCATCGAGGCGAGCACGCCGAGCACTCCCGTGGGATGGAACCCCGGCAGCGTCCATCCGCCGAGGTAGAGCGTCACGGTGAGAGCCGAGCTGATGATCATGTGCATGTACTCGGTCATGTAGAAGATCGCGAACTTCATGGAGGAGTACTCGGTGTGATAACCGGCCACGAGCTCCGCCTCCGCCTCGGGCAGGTCGAAGGGGTTGCGGTTGGTCTCGGCAAAGCTCGCGGTGAAGAAGATGAGAAACCCCAGCGGCTGGCTGAACGCGTTCCAGCGGGGCAGGACGCCGAGCCACGCGCCGGTTTGCATCCCGACGATGTCCGCCAGCCGGAAGGACCCGGCAAAGAGGATCACTCCCGCCGCTGCCGCCGTCATGGACAGCTCATAGGAGATGACCTGAGCGCTCGCCCGAATTCCTCCCATGAGCGAGAACTTGTTGTTGGACGCCCAGCCGGCCAGCACGAGGCCGTACACGGCCAGCGAGCTGACCGCGAACATGTACAGCACGCCGATCGACATGTCCGACCCGATGAGCGGGATCTGGCGCCCATTGACGGTCAGCGTCGCCCCGTAGGGGATGACCGCGAAGGTCATCAGCGCCGTCAACAGCGCGACGCAAGGAGCGAGGATGTAGAGCGTACGGTCCGCCGAGGAGACGACGACGTCCTCCTTGAAGAAGAGCTTCACGACGTCTGCCAGCGGCTGAAAGAGGCCCCACGGGCCGACACGGTTGGGACCGGGACGGTCCTGGATGAGGCCGGCTCCCCGCCGCTCGACCCAGATCACGAGCGGCAGGACTCCCAGCACGGCGAGGATCGGCACCAGCACGCGGGCTCCGACGATCGCCCAGTCGAGCAGGCTCACCGCCTAAGAGGTCTCCAGGGCGTCGAAGAGTCCTTTCTTCGTCACGGCCCCGCCTTCCAGCTCCGCCTCCGACACGTCGCCGTAGCCCTCGACCTCCGCCTGGATTTGCAGCCGGAGATCCTCGGGCGTCCAGGATCGGTCGCCGTAGCCGAGTCGGTTGGCCAGAAGGAGCAGCAGCTCCCCGTGCGCCCGAATCGGCGGCTTCGGGAGGAAGGCGCGCTCGAACCTCTGCACGCGCCCCTGGACATTGGTGAACGTCCCCTCCTTCTCGGCATGCGAGGCGGCCGGAAGAACGACGTCGGCCGCCCGGGTCAGGGCGTTGGCCAGGCGGGCGCTGACGGCCAGAAACTTCGCCCTGCGCAGCACCGCGACTTTTGCCGGGTCGTCGGCGATCGAGGAGAAGGCCGCGTCGGCAACCACGATGACTTCGGGAGCGGCCTTTCCTTCGAGCACGGCCTCCAGGCCGTATCCGCCGCGGGCGGGCCTCATGCCCATGGCGAGGGCCCCGGCGAAATTGGCGCCGGCGTGATCGCCCTCCACCCAGGCCTTTCTCGATTTGATCTTGCGGGGGCGCGGCCGATCCACGACGACATCGTGGTTGGGGCAATCGATGTGATCGGCCAGCTTGCGCAGCAGGAAGTTCTCTTCGTTCGAGAGGTTGGCCGACCCGAGGAAGAAGACGTTTCCGGGGCCCGCGCTCCGGATCGCGTCCGCTATCCGGTCGACCGCAACGGGAACCGCCACCTCCGCCATGCCGTCGGCGTCCCGCACGGACGCTTTCTCGACGTCGCGCGCGTTGAGGCTCTCCGAGAGGAACCGCCCGTAGTCGCAGAGCCAGTAGTCGTTGACATCGGGATTCAGGCGCGGCAGGAAACGGTAGACGACGTTGTCCTTGTTCTCGATCGAGATGTTGCAGCCCACGTTGCAACCCGGGCAGACCGACGGGGTCTTGCGCAGATACCAGACGCGGCTGCGGAAACGGAACTCCCGTGTCGTCAGGGCGCCGACCGGGCAGACGTCGGCGGCGCCGGCCGACCAGTCGTTGTCGAGCGGCCGGCCCTCGTGGGTCCAGACCAGGGTTCTGCCGCCTCGATCCAGAAAGGTCAGCTCCGAGGTCCCTGCGATCTCCTGACAGTACCGGATGCACCGCGTGCACTGGATGCAGCGCGTCATGTCGGCGATGACATGCGGGCCGATCATCGTGCGGTCGAAGGTCGGGAACTGGCGCTTGGATTCGTCGAAATGGGAGAGCTGGTTTCCGTAGCCGTAGGAGTTGTCCTGGAGAGTGCACTCGCCGGCCTGGTCGCAGATCGGGCAGTCGAGCGGGTGGTTGATGAGGAGGAACTCCATCGTCGCCGCGCGAGACTGCCGGACCTTTTCCGTCGTCGTCTTGACGGAGAGGCCGTCTTTGAGCGGTGTCGTGCAGGCCGCCTGGATCTTCGGCATGCCTTCGATTTCGACCAGGCACATGCGGCACTGGCCGACGACGGACAGGCGCGGGTGAAAGCAGAAGTGGGGGATCGCGATGCCGGCGAGCTTCGCGGCCTCTATGAGGTTCAAGTCCTTCGGGACCTCGACGGGCTTTCCGTCGAAGATCACGGTGAAGGTGCTCTTGGCGGGTGGCTGCGCCGGGCTGCTCACGCTGTCACCAGCTCTCCCTTGCCGGCTCCTTCGCCCACGAGGCAGCGCTTGTGCTCCACGTGGTGGCGGTACTCGTCGCGGAATTTGCCGATGGTCGAGAGCACGGGCGCGATCGCGGCGTCGGCAAAGACGCAGATCGTCATGCCATTGGCCATCTGGTTCGAAATCCGCTCGAGAAGGGTGATGTCCTCGGCGCGGCCTTCGCCTGTTTCGATGCGGGTCAAGACCTTGAGGAGCCAGGGCGTGCCCTCGCGGCACGGGGTGCACTGGCCGCAGGACTCGTGCGAGAAGAACTTGGCGATGTTCTGCGCGGCGTTGACGATGCAGGTGTCCTCGTTGATCACGATGATGGCGGCCGAGCCGAGCATCGAGCCCTTCGCGGCCAGGGCGTCGAAGTCGAGAGGGCAGTCCTCCGCTTCGGCCGCGGTCAGCATGGCCGCCGAGGCGCCGCCGGGGATGACGGCCTTGATCTTGCGCCCGCCCTTCATGCCGCGGCCGTAGGCGTCGCCGAAGATGAGGTCTTTCAAGGGAAGGCCCATCGGCGCCTCGTAGGTCCCGGGCCGGTTGACGGCTCCGGAGAGGCAGTAGAGCTTGGGGCCCGTGTTCTTCTCGTTGCGGCCGATCTTCGCGAACCACTCGGCTCCGCGTTTCACGATGTGCACGACGCAGGCGAGCGTCTCGACATTGTTGACGATCGTCGGGCAGGAGAAGACGCCCGAGACGGCCGGGAAGGGCGGCTTGATCCGGGGCTGGCCCCGCTTGCCCTCGAGGCTCTCGATCAAGCCCGTCTCCTCGCCGCAGATGTAGGCGCCCGCCCCGCGGTGTACGGTGATGTCGAGGGCGAAGCCCGAGCCGAGAATGTTTTCGCCGAGAAACCCCTTCGCGTAAGCCTCGGCGACGGCGGCGTCGAGGACGCGCGCTCCGAGATAGAACTCGCCCCGGATGTAGATGTAGGAGGTCCGGCACCTCAGGGCGTAGAGCCGAGAGGATCATCCCCTCGAGCAGCTGATGCGGGTCCTCCTCGATCAGGAGGCGATCCTTGAACGTGCCCGGCTCCGACTCGTCGGCGTTGCAGAGCAGGTACACGGGCTTTCCCTTCGTGTCCTTCGGGACGAACCCCCACTTGACGCCGGTTGGAAAGCCCGCGCCGCCCCGGCCCCGGAGGCCGGACTTCTTGACCTCCTCGGTCACCTTCTCGGGAGTCCATCCGCCCGTCAGGACGGTTCGGAGGGCGGCATAGCCGCCGTCGGCAATGTACGTGTCGATCGAGCGGGAATTCGGCTTCCCGACGCGGGCGAGGAGAACCGGCTCCACCTCAGGCCTCCCGGATCACTTGCTCAGATGGTCGAGCAAAGCGTCGAGCTTCGCCTCGTCCATGGGCTCGTGGTACGTGTCGTTGACCATCATCGAGGGCGCGCGATCGCATCCGGCGATGCACTCGACCTCGACCATCGTGAAGGCGCCGTCTGCCGTCGTTTCCTCGAGGCCGATGCCGAGGCGCCGGCGGCAGCGGTCGATCAACTTCGAGGCGCCGGCCAGGTGGCAGGAGATCGACGTGCAGACCTGGAGGAGGTGGCGGCCGACAGGCCGCAGGTTGTACATCGTGTAGAAGGTCAGGACGCCGTCGACGTGCGAGGGCGGCAGCTCGAGGATCCGCGCCACCTCTTCGGCCGACTCCCTGGAGATCCAGCCCCAGGTCTCCTGGGCGACCCAGAGCACCGGCAGGAGCGCCGCCTGCCGGGTGGGATAGCGCGACAGGATCTTCTCGATCTGCGCCATCGCCTCGGGAGGAAATGGTCGCGGCTCTCCAGCCTCCTCCGTGCTGTAGCGGCGGTTCACCAGTCCAGCGCCCCTTTCTTCCAGACGTAGGCGTAGCCAACCGCGAGCACGCCGAGAAAGACGAGCATCTCGTAGAGAAGACCCGGTCCGCCGCCGCGGAAGACGAGCGCCCATGGGTAGACGAAGGCGACCTCGACGTCGAAGAGGATGAAGATCATCGCCGTGACGAAGAACTGGATCGACATGCGCTTGTGCGACGCGTCGATCAGGGGCACGCCGCTCTCGTAGGTCTCGAGCTTTCGCGCCGTCGAGAGCCGGGGCCCGAGGAGCGCGGAGAGGCCCACGATCGTCACGACGACGGCGACCGCGAAAGCCAGCAGAATCAGGATCGGGATGTAGCTTTCCAGCATGGCGTGGGCGTCCGGACTTTTTCACAACCCCCTCCCATGAGTCAACGCGAGGCGAATTCCGGGGAGACGTTAGGATGCGCGCGTGGACAGGGCGTTTCGGCCCGCCGCGCTCGTGCCCGCCTACGACGCGGAAGCGACCGTGGGCGAGGTCGTGCGGGGCTTGCTGCGGTGCGGCGTACCGCGCGTGCTGGTCGTCGACGACGGGTCGCGGGACAAGACTGCGGAGGCGGCCCGGTCAGCCGGCGCCGAGGTCGAGCGGCTCCCTGAAAACGGAGGCAAGGGCACGGCGATACGGGCGGGGCTCGCGCGGCTCCTCGTCTCGGACTGCACGCACGTGGCCTTCGTCGACGGCGACGGGCAGCACGACCCGGCCGACCTGCCGGCGCTGCTCGCGGCGGCGCGGGCGGGCGACGATTTCGTCATCGGTTCCCGGATGGCCGACCCGGAGGAGACGCCGGGCTACCGTTACCGCACCAACGAGATCGGAGGCCGGGTCCTCTCCCGCATGACGGGGCTCGAGGTCGAAGACGGGCAGTCGGGCTATCGCGTTCTGTCGGCCGATCTCCTGCGCAAGCTCCATCTGAACGCGCGCGGGTACATCATCGAGACGGAGATCCTGCTGAAGGCCGCCCGGCACGTGAAGCGGGTCCGTCACGTGCCCGTTCGGGTCATTTACGGCGGCCCCTCGCACTACCGCCCCTTCCGCGACACGTGGGTGATCTCCTGGGGCGCGGTGTACTACAAAGTGTTCGAGACGGACTGACGGCTGAAGGCCGGCGGGCCGGCTCGAGCATCCTGAAGACTTCCGCCATTCTGATGTCATTCCGAGGAGCGCAGCGACGAGGAATCTGCTCCGGTCGGAGCGACCACGGAGTAGATCCCTCGACTTCGCTCGGGATGACAGCCATGGGGTGGGATTACAAATCGGCAGCACAGCTACAATCGCTTCCCATGCAAGAACCGGTGATCACGCCGCTGCGCACGCCCGGGCGTGCGCCGCGCGTGCTCACGATCGACGCGGAGGAGTGGTTCCACGTCTGCGGAGACGACTTCTACGCGGACCCGCGGCGGTGGGACTCGTTCGTGCCCCGGGTCGAGACGACGCTCTCCTGGCTCTTCGACCGCCTCGAGCGGGGCGGCCACCGAGCCACAGTTTTCTTTCTCGGCTGGATCGCGTCGCGCTACCCGCACCTGCCGCGCGAGGCGGCGCGGCGCGGCCATGAAGTCGGAGTGCACGGCGACCTCCATCGCCGCGCCGACGAGATGACGCTCTCGGAGTTTGCGCTGGACGCAACGCGGGCGCGTGAGAAAGTGGCTCAAGCGTCCGGCGTCGAGCCCCGCGCGTACCGCGCCGCCGAATGGTCGATTCGCCGGCCCGCCGACCCGGCGCTGGCGTCCCTGGCCGCGGAGGGTTTCCGGTGCGACGCCTCCGTCATGCCGGTCCCGCCGCTCGGCCGGGCGGACAACCCGCCCGGGCCCCATCGGGTCGACTTCGGATCGGACTCGATCATCGAGGTCCCGCCGCTGACGGGTCGCGGTTTTGGAAGGCCGCTGCCCCTGGGCGGCGGCTGGCCCTTCCGGATTCTGTCTGCCGGCAAGCTCGCGCGCGCTGAGGAGGCTTTCCGCTGCCGAGGCTATCCGGCGGTGTTCACGTTTCACCCGTGGGAGTTCGACCGTGTGCATCCGCGGATGGAAGGACTGGCGCCCCTGTCGCGCCTCGTGCACTTTGCCGGGCTCTCGGGGCTGCCCGCGAGGTTCGAGCGCTGGCTCGCGCAGGACCGGGCGGTCGCTCTCGAGGACGCCGTGTCGCTGCTGACCGCCTGAGCGAATGAACGGCGCCGCGTTCCTCTTTCCGGGCCAGCTCTCGGAGTTCGTCGGCATGGGCCGCGACTTCCTGGAAGCCGACCCGAGCGCCCGCGCCCTGCTCGCCGCGACATCGGCGCGCTGCGGCCGCGATCTCGAGCGGCATCGTGCTCGAGGGCCCGCTTGCGGAGCTCCACGAAAACCTGGCCGCCCAGGCTGCCGTCTTTTGCGTCTCGACGCTGGCGGCGCGCGCGCTCGTCCGGGAAGGCGTCCGGCCGGCCGCGACCGCGGGCTACAGCCTTGGCAACTACGCCGCGCTCGTGGCTTCGGAGGCCGTCTCGTACGAGGATGGCCTCGAAGTTTTGATCGCCGTCTGGCGCGAGACCGAGCGCCTCGGCATCGACGGGGGGATGGGCGCCGTCGTGGGAGTGCGGCGCGAGGCCGTGGACGAGGTCTGCGAAAGTCTGCGGCTCGCCGCAAAGCCCGTCTGGATCGGCAATGTCAACGCGAACACCCAGTTCGTCCTCACCGGGCGCGCCGACGCCGTGGCGGAGGCGCTCGCCGCGCTGAAGCCCCGCTGCCTCTCGGTTCTTCCGCTCACGATGAGCTGGCCGATCCACAGCCCCCTGATGGAGCCCGTCGCCGAGGCCATCGCCTCGGTCGTCGCCGACTGTCGGTCGATCCGTGATCCAAGCGTGCCGTTCTATGGCCCGGATGGAACGGTTGCGCGCACGGCCTCGGACGTCCGGCGGCTGCTCGCAACCGAGTTCATCCACCCGACCCTCTGGAATGCCACCTTCGAGGCCCTCGTGCGGGACGGCCTTTCCCCGCTGCTCGAGACGGGCCCGGGCGAGATGCTGACGAAGATGGCGCGCTGGATCGACCGCGGCGCCGTTTGCCGGCCAGCCGGGACACTGGCTGCGATCCGGGCGGCCGCCGATATCATGAGAGCGAAATGACCCTCAAGACGGCGATCGTCACCGGCGGTTCGCGCGGCATCGGGCTCGCGATCTCCGAGGCGCTCGCCGCATCGGGTCGGCGCGTGGTCCTGACCTGCCGGGAGGACATCGCGCGGGCCGAGGAAGCCGCCTCCCGGATCCGCTCTTCGGGAGGCGAGGCGCTCGCCATCCGCGCCGACGTCACGAAGCCCGCCGAGGTCAAGGCCCTCGGGGATCGCGTGACGAAGGATTTCGGCGCCTGCGACATCCTCGTCAACAACGCCGGGATCATCAAGGACGCCCTCTTTCCCTTTCTCAAGGAGGAGGACTGGGACGCCGTCCTCGACGTGGATCTCAAGGGCGCCTTCCGGATGTCGAAGGTCGTCGTCCGCGGGATGCTGCACCGGAAATGGGGGCGCATCGTCAACGTCGTCTCCGTCTCGGGCATTTCCGGCCACGTCGGCCAGACGAATTACTCGGCGGCCAAGGGCGGGCTGATCGCCTTCACCAAGGCCCTGGCGCTCGAGCTGGCCACCCACGGCATCACGGTCAACGCCGTGGCGCCGGGCGTGATCGACACGGAGATCATCGCGCATCTCAAGGAAGAAGCCCGTACGGAGCTGACGGGCCGCATCCCGATGGCCCGCTTCGGCCGGCCCGAGGAAATCGCGGCGGTCATCCGCTTCCTGTGCTCGGAAGAGGCCTCGTACGTGACCGGCCAGGTGTGGCGGGCGGACGGGGGCATGGCGTAGCCTCTTCCACCCTATAATCTCTCGCCATGACTAAAGAAGATCTGGCGCCGAAGGTCAAAGACCTGATCGTGCGGCGCCTGAAGCTGGACATCGACCCGAAGTCGATCCAGAACGACGCTCCGCTCTTCGGCGAGGGGCTCGGGCTCGACTCGATCGACGCGCTCGAGCTCGTTCTCGGGCTCGAGCAGGAGTTCGGCATCAAGGTCGAGGACGAAGAGGTCGGCGTCAAGGCTTTCGCCTCGGTCGACGCGCTGTGCGACTTCATCGAGCAGAAGAAGATCGCGTGATGCCGGGCGACGGCCTGCCGCACACCTATCCTTTCCGGTTCGTCGAGACCGTGCTTCGCCGGGCCAACGCGGACTTCTCGGAAGGCCGGGTTTCCGTGCGCGTCTCGGCGAACGGCCGCGCGGTGATGGGGCCGGAGTGGTTCTCGCCCCTCCTCTTCGTCGAGGCGATCGCCCAGTCGGCGCTGCTCCTCGAGGGCCGCGACGCCGCAACCGGGCGGACGGGTTTCCTGGCCGGCATCGACAACTTCACGTTCACCCGCGTGCCCGAGGCCGGCGAGTCACTCGAGGTGGACGTGCGCCTGACGGGCCGCTTCGGCGCGGCCGTCAAGTTCGAAGGCGAGGTCCGTTCGGGCGGCGAATCGATCGCCCGCGCGGGCGTCGTGGTGCGGCAGGGGCAATGAGACTTTCGGAGCAGCTCCGCCGCAGCCACACGATCCTGCGCGTCGAGGGGTCTCTCAAAGTTGGCGAGACGGCGGACGCCTTCCGCGCGCGCATCGAGGCGATCGTCGGGAAGAGCAAGGGCGCGCTGGTCCTCGATCTCGAGCCCCTCGATTATCTCGATTCGACGGGAGTGGGCGTGCTGGTGGGGGCCCTGAAGAAGTTTCAAGCCGCCGGGCGGCAGATCATCCTGTCTTCACCCCAGCGCCGCGTCCTCGCCGGCCTGCGGGTCACGCACCTCGACACGCTCTTTCAGATCTATCCGACCCTCGGGGAGGCGCTGGCCTCGCTCTCGGACGTGGGCGAAGAGGTCACCAATGGCGGCCACTGAGGTCGCAGCCCGCTTCGCCTGCTCGGCTGAGCAGCCGCACTTCTTTTCGATCACCGGGCGCAAGCGGGCGCGGGGCGGCATCGTCCTGACGCTCGGGCGTCTCGACGCGCCGTATCCGCCGCGGGACATCTTCGTCACGAGCCGCGAGATGAAGATGTCCAACGACGACATCTGGAAGCCGTGCTTCGTCTGCGTGGATCAGGGCGTCAAGGAAAAGGCGATTCCGATCCCCAAGGAAGAGGTCGACACGGGCCTGCCGCCCGCATAGTCGCTAATCGGGAGCCGAGAGCGATGCGACTCGAAGAGGAGCGCCGGGGCGACGCGGCCATCGTGCGGCCGCATGGCTCCGTGCGCGCGGGTGAGAGCGCGGAAGGGCTCGAGAAGGCGCTCGGGCTCGCCGAGAAGGAAGCTCCCGGGGCCATCGTGCTCGACCTCTCCAACGTGCGCGACATCGACTCGACTGCCCTGGGCGTCGTGGTCGGAACCGGGCGGCGACTCCACTCGGCCGGCCGCGAGCTCTACCTCGTCTCGCCCAACGAACGGGTGCTGCTCCTCTTTCAGCTCACGAAGCTCGACTCGGTGTTTCCGGTCGCGCCGACGGTCGAAGCCGCGATCAGCGGGCGGCCTTAGAGAGCTTCTCGAAGAGCGCCGGGCCCTTGCCAGGGGCCGGGACGTCGCCGTCGATCGTCCAGAAGAGCAGCGCCATGCACATCTCATCGGTCGTGAGCTCGCCGTAACGGACATCCCGCGGGGGCTTGCTCGGGTTGTTTTTGTTCGTCTCCGAGTTATTGAAGGCGGCCACCAGCGTGAGCACCGTGCCCTTCGGCAGGGCGACAGGCTCGGCGTAGGAGTAGGTGCGCTGCCAGTGGACGTCCCAGTCGTGCACCTCGACGAGGCATTTCTCCGTCCCATCGGGAAGCCGGGCGGTGACCCACATGGCGTCGCCGATCAAGTGCATGTGCGGCAGGATCGAGATCAGGTGCACGTCCTTCTCGATCGTTTTCGTCGTGCGCAGCAGGTGCTCGGCGGCGTTTGCGGGAATCACGAAATCCTTGACCGAGATGGCGTCGGAGATCAGGCGCCGGGTCACGGGGGGCCTGGCGAAGTAGACGCCGACGCGCGTCTGGTCCGGAGTGATCTTGCCCCAACGAGCGCTGTAGTGCGCCTGCACGATGACCCGGCCGTCTTTGGGCAGGAGCCGCCCCACGCCGTCCGGGAAGCGCTGCGGCTCGTTGCCCGGCGCCCATTCGCCGAAGGAGTCGTTGACCGGAACGGCTGGCCCGCCAAAGCAGGGGACTCCGGCTCCGGGGTCCTTCCCGAAAACCTTGTCGGAGGTCGTCCCGTCCTCGATGTAGAGCAGCGCGTGGTGCAGGAGGGTCCGGTTGCCCGGCTGCAACTCGACGGCAGCCACGTACCGGTCTTCGGGCAAGTGCGTGGGAAGCCGGAAGCACTGGTACACATCGCCGCGCGAAAAATCGGGGGCGAAGGGCTTCTCCATCTCGAGGACGAGGTCGGGCTCGCCCAGGCTCCAGCCCGTCGGGAAGCTCTTCTGCGGCGGCAGGTCCTTCGCGTCGCCCTCCCGAGCGCCCGAATCGATCCACCGGGCAATCGTCTCGACTTGTTGCTTCTCGAGCGAGGGGTCGCCGACGAAGCGGGAGCAGTCCCGCGCCGCGTGCCACGGAGGCATCTCGCGCTTTCCCGTGACGCGCCGCATCTGGCCGCGGTGGGCGAAGGCGTCGGCGTAAGTGACGAGGGGGAAGGGCGCGATGCCCCCCGCGTGGTGGCACTTCTGGCAATGGTCCTGGAGCAGCGGCGCGATGTCGCGGCTGAAGGTCACGGGAGGTGCGGCGGGCTGCCGGCAGGACGCGAGAGGGATGAGAAGGGCGAGGACGTAAGGGAGGAGGGCGAGCGAGCGGAGCCGCATCCAGCGGGCTACTTCAACCGCCGGCGAAGGTGGTCGGTGCCGCCGGAAGTCCTGGCCTGGACATCGTTGGCAAAGAAGGCGTACGGGGTCCAATCCTCGGACGCGGAGCGCCGCGAGAAGCCGTGGACGCCTCGGCCGAGCGGAGACGCCTCGGTTTCGTCGACGCGCTGGTGCTTGTATTCGAACTCGCTCGTCTCGATGGCGTCCGGGGGAGCCTGGAGAGATCGGCTGATCATCGGGAGGACCGTCCCAGGCGGGAGGTTCCGCAGGAATGGGATCGGCAGCTCCCGGGCGGCCTCGAATGTGCGCGTCCGGACGTGGTTTCTCCGCTCGGTCTCGGAGAGCTCCGAGTCCTCGGCGATTTCCTTGATTCGCTTGAGGTCCTTTTCGAGGCCGTCCAGCTTCTCGACGAGGGAGAGCATCAAGTCCCGCGTCGCCCGGGAGCGTTCAGCCAGCGTGCGGAAAAGGACCGAGGCCCCGTAGAGGATCGCCGCCACGACGATGACGCTGAGGAGAATCTGGGGAGGTGTGCCCATGGAGGCCCGAGTCTATGCCGAAGGCGCCTGGCGCTCGTAACGCAGCTCCACGACGCCGCTCGGATACGCGTGGGTGCGCACGAGCTGGACGCGGCGCTCGGGAAACTGCGCCGGAGCGAACATTGGAATGCCATTGCCGAGGAGCGTGGGGACGAATGCCACCGACCAGATGTCGATCAGGTCGGCCTCCTGGAACGCCTTCACGAGACTTCCTCCGCCCATGAGCCAGATGTCTCCTGGATGGAGCTCGCGCATCATCTCCACGAGCTCGGCCAAGGAGCCGGAGTACGGAACCACCGTCGGGGCCGGCGGCGAAAACGGCCGGTGCGTCACGACGTAGACAGGCATCTGGCCGAAGCCGCCGTACTTGTGGGACGCAACGACTTCGTAGGTCGCGCGTCCCATCACCGCAGAGCCGATCGTCTTGATGAACGGAGCAAGTCCCGCCCGGGCGTCGGCGTACGGGTTCAACCAGTCGACACTCCCGTCGGGCGCGGCGATATAGCCGTCCAGGCTGATGCCGACGTACAGGTGCACGCGACCTGGCAGAGCTCGGGCCGACGTCTTGCCGCTCTTTCGGGAGCGCGAGCCGCGCTTCTTTGAAGGCCTTGCGGTGAGAGGTTGTTTCTTCGCCACGAGATCGCTACGGCCTGATCGTAACTGTCATCCGTTCGAGAAGGGCCACGTTGCGTCCCTCCGCCGGGGTCTCAGGCTTGCATCTTAAGCGGCACCTCCGCCGGAGGGAAATGGTCTTTCCCGGACCCCGCGATCAGGCCGGTGCGATGACCGGGAGACCGTGAGCGCGAGCCGCCTGGGCCAGGCGCGAGTCATAGGTCACGAGTGCGTCGAGGTCCGGTCCCAAGCGGATCGCCGTCGCCAGGTGGATCGCGTCGAGGGACCGCAACGTCGGCGGGTCGAGCTCGGAGGCGAGGTCCAGGATCGCGTTGTCCACCTGAATCAGGCCGATGTGCTCGAGGACCGCCACGGCGCGACGCCTGACTTCGGCCGGCGCGCCGAGGCGGCGGAGAGCGCGCGTCAACTCGACGACGGCGAGCCTGCTCGAAGCCCGGTCGGGCGTGAGCGCCAGGCGCTCCCGGAGAGCGTGCGTTTCTCTCTCCGGGACGATCAGCTTCACGAGAGCGGAAGAGTCGAGATAGAGAAGCTTCTCGCTCACAGTCTCTCTTCGCGCTCTAGTTCGAGAGCCTCCGAGAGGGTGAGTTTCTTGCGTGCCTTCCGGGGTGGCCCGAGATCGAGCACGTCGCCCTTCGGCGTCGTCGACTTTCCGGCGGCGACCAGCCGCCGCAGCGGCGGAGTCACCGCCGGAAGGCCTGTCAGGAGGGCCACGGGTCGCCCACGGTCGGTCACCTCCAGCGTCTCCCCGGCCGTCACGCGGCGCAGGTAAACGGTCAGGTTCTGCCGCAGCTCGCGCACGCCCACCTGCTTGTCGAGGTGTTTCGGGTGCTTCATGTAGCACAGAGTAGCACAAGTGGCGAAGCGGTGTCTCGACTCCGGCTGCCGAAAACAGCTTGGATACTTCGGGTCGACGGTGGATCATGTTCCCGTGCCGACTCGCTTCGCTCTCTCGCTCTTCTTTGCAGCGGCCGCGGCCACCGCCTCGACGCCGGTTCCGCCCGTGGCATACCGGGCGGAGGTGATCGTCGTCGTCAAGGGCGTGACTGCGCGTTCGCTCGTCTGGAGCGACGGTGTGCGCAAGAAGACGGAGACACTGAAGGCCAACGGCGAGACGTCGGGCAGCTATGCCGACAGCGAGAAGAAGCTCTCGTGGTCGTGGGGACCGGGCTACGGCTGCCTGCAGATGCCGCTCGAGCCGGCCGGGGTCACCTCGCAAGAGGAACCGGCCGGGAGCGACACGATCGACGGCCACCTGACGAAGAAGGTCAAGGTCACCTCGACCTTGACGAGGGAGGCCAAGACGACGACTTATGTCGAGTACGAATGGCGCGCGACCGATCTGCACGATCTCGTGATCCAGCGCGAGAATGAAGACGGGTCTGTGAAGGTCAATGTCCGCAACATCGTCCTCGGCAAGCCGGACGAGAAGCTCATCGCCTTCCCCTCGCCCCCCTGCAAGTACAACGAAGCCGAGGACACGACCAACTATGCGCCGAAGGCTGCCGGCGGGGTTCGCACCGTCCGCTTCTCCGATGCCTCGTGCAAGAAGCTCATTCCGCTTCCGCTGACGCTTGCGATTCCCTCGGACTATGCGATCCAGCAGGGAGGGCATCTCGGTTGCTTCTGGGGAGCTCCCGGAGACCTCGCGAGCGTGCTTCGCGTCGCCGAGCAGGCCGACTTCACGGCGATCCATCGGGGCGTCTTCTGGTGTCGGGCGTCGGACTCGACCGAGTACGATCCCATCCGCAAGAGATTCGTCAGCGGGATGGGGACCGACGATCAGTGGGCCAAAGCAATGGCTCGCGAATCGGGTGCCAAGAATGTCGTCGTGACGGCCAAAGACATCGGTTCGCTCCCGACGCTGCGGGTGTCGGCCACAGTCGGCGGGCAGCGTGTCTACATGCTCTACATGGGCGTCGGCGACTCCCCGGCTATCCTCATCAACTACCATCCCGCGGGCAAGGGCGGTCCGGCGGACGACGCGCTCTGGCAGAGCTTTGTGGATTCCCTGCAGACCGCGCGGTGAAGCCTCGCACGGTATCGCTCCCGCTCTCCGTTTGCTGGCTGGCCGTGGCCAGTGCCTTCGCCTTCGCGGCCGAGCCGACGCGCCAGCAGCGCGTGGCGGCGCTTCCGGAAGAGGACCGGGTCTGGGTGACCGAGTTTGTCGCGCCGATCATCCTGCCCGAGGAGGAGCGCGTCTTCCTCCAGCTGACCGACGCCGCTCAGCGCGAGGGGTTCCGGGAGAACTTCTGGCAGCGCCGGGAGACGCCGGGCCTTCCGCCGCCCTTCGGGCCCGGCTACCGAGACCGCTACCGCAATCTGCGCGGGCTCGTCGACGAAAAGTACGACGGCTGGCAAAACGACGCCGGCCGTCTCGTCCTGCGCCGCGGTGAGCCCGACTCCGTCTTCAAGCCTCAGTGCAGCGGGGAGGAGGTCTTCCGGGATCTCGAGGTCTGGACGTACAACGGGCTGGAGTTGAATGGCCACACGGCGGCCCGCCACATCTTCTATCGCCCGGCGTCCGGCGCGCCCCGGCGGCTCTGGATCGTTCACGACGCCAATGCGGTCACGTTTCGGCCGAATGCATGCCGTTCGGGCTTCGACCGGCTCTCCTGGGACTGCAGGCCGAATCCCGAGGATCGCTGCGGCCGCTGCGAAGACCGCTGCGTGGTCTACGAAGTCTGGGCGGACATCATGAAGCGGCAGGGGAGCCCGGCGGGAGCGGTGGCGGAGCGGGCGGCCCTTTTGGACTACCCGAAGGTCCCGGTCGAGGGCCTCGACCGGTCGAAGGCTCGCTGGGCCGAGGCGCTGTCTCGAACGCAAAGACCCCCCGAGCCACGATCTCGGGGGCCGCCGCTCCAACGCAGACTCTGGCGGCGTCGCCTCCGGCAACCCGGCAGCCGACTCCTGCTCCAACGTCGCTGCCGACACGGGCGCCGACTCTTGCTCCAACGCCGCCGGCAACCCGACTGCCGACCCTGATTCCGACGGCGCCGCCAACCCCGCAGCCAGCTCTGGTTCCGGCGCCGGAGCGCACCCGGCAGGCGACTGTCGTTCCAAGTCCGGTGCCGACACGGCAGCCGACCGCCGCTCCGACGCCGCCGCCAACGAGACAGCCGACAGTCGCCGCATCGGCGCCGGAAAGCCGGCAACCAACCCTAACCGCGTCGCCTTCGCCAACCCGGCAGCCGACCTCTTCGCCCTTGCCGACGGCTGCTCGCACTCCAGTCCCCACGCGGACACCCACGGCTCCTCTGCCGACTCCCGTTCCAACTCCTCGGCCGGCGACCACTTTCAAGCCGACGCAGGGGCAGGCCCCCGCCGGGGAGCGCCTCCGCAAGCTCTCAGCCGAGGAGACCCGGGATCGGATCGACACGCTCGAGCCCGAGTACAAGGAATTCCTGGATCTCGCGCGGCCCCTGATGACAGACGACGAGCTATCCCGTTTCCTTCAAATCTCGGGCCACGACAAAGACGCCTTCATCCGCGAGTTCTGGAAGCGGCACTCCTAGCTGATCCGGGCCGGTCAGGCGTAAACGCGGGCCAGGATGGTGTCGGGCTCGTAGTCGACGAGGTGGCCCCCGCCGAACATCCGGTCGAGCGCCTTCCAGAAGCTGGCGATCCAGACCTGGGACGCCCGGGCCGTTCCCATCTCGAGCTCGTCGTTCAAGAACTTGACCCACGACGCCTCTTTCCATGCAACGAACTGCCGGATGGCTCTCGGTCCCAGGGGTTCCGGTTGGGGAAGTGCCTGAGGCATCGGGTTATCGAAGGCGCGCAGCAGGATGTTGACTCCGGCCCCCGCGCAGATCGTGTGCGCGTAGACGTTGGAGCTCTGCCTGCGGTCATAGAGGCAGGCCAGAGCGACGATGGTCCCCTCGCCGACCTCGGTGACGGTCGTCGGGAAGACGACCCGGACGAGATCGTTCTCGAGGTTCTTGAAGAGGCGAGGCCGGGCGGCAATCTCGTAACCCCTCCCATGTTTGCGTAGTGACTCCCATCGACTTATCATTGAGCTATACGCCAATAGTCGGGGGAATGTCGGCAATGAAACTCAAAGTACTGCTTACGATATCGATCCTTGGATCGAGTTCGGAACTCTGCAAGCCCAAGGGTATCTCGACAGGATCAACGCGAACTTGCCCGCCCTTAATCAAGGCTACGGCATTCGCGGAGCCGGGGGTCTTCAGGCCAATAGCATTCTCGGTTCCGGGGGCGTCCGGGGTTCGAGTATTATCGGTGCCGGCGGAATTGGTGGCTCCTTCGCCGGCAACAGATTTGTAAGTATGTACAATTTGGGCGGCTCCGACAGCGGTACCGCCAATCCATATCGAAGTAATGTGTCCCAAAACGTCTATCGCACGTCATCGCCGCCCTCGAAACCATTCTCGTCGTACACGTCTATTTCGCCAGCCGTCAGTCCATACCTGAACCTATTCCGCAATGATCTCAACAGAACAGCCAATTCAACTACAGCACGCTCGTCGAACCCCAATTGCACAACAACAAGTAAACAACCAACAGCAGTTACAAAGCCAGCAGAATTCTCGCCGACTACTGCAATTGGCTGCTCAGCCACAATTGAACCCAGAAGGCGGAAAGAGACGAATCCCCTACTGGCCATGTGACCACGTTTGGTTACAAGGGACACTATTTCCCGCAGTCGCGGCACCGTCCTAAGAGACAGGCATCGGCGCAGCAGTAGTGGCAGAAGACGTTGAGTCACCTCACCGCAGCCACACGATCAGCCCCAGCCCAACGGCAACAAGCATCGCCGTGGCGATTAGCACCACTCGTCTTTCAGCTCCGCAATCTCGCCGTCAGACTCCTTGACCTCGTGCACCACCATCCATTGGCTGTGACCGCGGGCTGAGCAGTCATCGGATTTGATCTTGGCCATGCCTTTATGCTACGACCGCGCGGGCGGATTACAAGCACTGGCTTGCTAGACTGTAACGGTCAAGGGGAGGTCGATTCACCCCGCGGAGAAACGTCGCGATGGAGCCGTTCCAGAAAACGAACCAGCCCCGGAAGAGATTCGGCGACTGACGGCGGAAATTCGCGAGCACTGGACGCCGGAGATTGAAGTCGAGCGGCGAGTGCAAAAAAATCCGGAGACATACTTCCCCGTCGTGAACGCGAGGCGTTTTAGCGAATGGTGAAAAGCGGGACCCTCGACATCGACACCAACCCGTCGGAACAATTATAAGGGGGCATCCTGTGCGATTGATTTCACAGACGCAATAGTAGTGGCCCGACGACTGAGGAACATTGAGCAATAGTCATGCGGCCCATCCAAGAAACATGCTGCATATTGATGGCGGGTTGGCGAATGTCAATTGGCTGGCATCCCGTGCGATCGATTTTGCACGGACGAAAGAAAGTGGCCCGACGACTACAGGAATCGGGTCGTTGGAGGATGTAGCCGCCGGGCCCTGTCGCTGACGCCAGCATACTGATGAGAGGATTAGCGAATGTCAATAACACCAGCGGGGTGAAGTTGACTTTTCCGACGGCTAAAGAAAAGTGGCCCGGCAGCCGCCAACGTGCAGGGAAGCGCCACCGGGCGCGACTGGAGGACGACGGCATATTGATACGGCGGCCGGCGAATGTCAATCAGTAAGCGAACGCAGTTGGAAAGAAAGAGGCCCGGCGGCCGCTGAATAGAGTACAGGGGAGAGACAGCCGCCGGGCCGACCCATGGTGCGAGAATGTTGATAAAGCAGTTGGATTGCGTCAATACCGTTCCTGCGTTGACTTTTTGAGGCGTCCCGCTGCATAATTACCGCGTCGGCAGAAATGCCGGCCGGGCTTCGAAACCCGTTCAGAGGACAATCTGGTGTTACCCATCAGGGCCAGTAGGCCCGACAGCTTGTGGCAGGCGTATAGCCGTGATCCGGGCAGCCGGGGAGCGATGCGTGCGCGGGCGTCTCTGACGCCTTCCGAAACGATTGTCGGGCCTATTGGCTTTTTGCATGCGCGATCGGATTGTCGGGGCGGCCCTGCTCGCGGGGCCCGCTCTCTATTCAGTACGCACCAGAAAGGGATTCTCATGCCTCGCACAGAACTCAAGTCCACCGTGCATCGTTTGGCCAATCGCATCGAATGCGACTTGGTAGACATCTTCCGCGAACTGCTCGCCGAAAGCCGCACTACAGCAGTGCATTCGGTGGGGCGGGATGGCAGCAATTTCATCGAAGTGCTGCGTAGTATTCGCGACGGCAAAGAGGAAGGCGGTGAAGCATGAACACGCAACATGCGGACATGAAGCTACGCGACTACGCTCGCACTGTGGTGCCCGTGCTAAAACCAGACGCACGGAAATACTATATCCGAGAGCTGGTAACAGGCGTTGACCAGTTTTGCGAAATGTTAGGCGAGGACATCGCAGTCGGCGATGTCACGCCCGCCATGCTACAGGAGTTCGCCGAACAGGAAGTGGCCGGGCGTAAGTGGATTGCAAGCCGACTGCGGTCAGTGATGCGGACGTTTGACCCGATCGCATTTCGGGTCAAGAGCGTCCAGCAAAAACCGAAAGGGCTTGGATCGTGGCAACGGCTCGGAATTCTTGCTGGCGAATGTGTATGCAAACCACTACGAGCAGCGTGCCTTGCGTTCCCGTCAGCCGAATACGAAGCGGTTGTATGTCACGACGCTGCGGATGTTCAACAAGCTTCTTTTTAAAGCACTGCGCAACACTGGACGACTTGAACGACGAAACGGTTTCCAAGTATGCGAGCTCGCGCAGGCCAGCACGTCAGCAAGTATTCTATCAACAAGGATCTGTTCAACCTGCTCGCACTCTGGCGGTGGTCTGACCCGCAAGGGCATGGTGGAAAACTGGCCTGACGTGCAGCTGAGAAACCTCCAGCGCGAACACCCGTGGCATGGACGGAGGACCAAATTTGCCACCTGTTTAGAATCGCCAGCAATTTGCCGGGCCGCGTCGGAAAGCATAAGACGGAGAGTGTGGTGACCGCACTATTGCTAACTATGGGATAAGCGCTGGCGAATTGGCGCGGCAATGGCGCTCACTTGGGATCGCGTCGATCTTAAAAGCCGCTGGGTAGTCTTCAGACCGAGAAAGCGCAAGGGAAGCCGCAGGCGGATAGCGAGGTCCGACTGAGTAAAGAAACGATTGCCGCACTCAAGATGATTCGCGGCGATGATGAGGCGGTTTTCTCGTGGCCGCATTCCTATATGGTCTGTCTGGCGCGAACTGGGGACGTATTCAGAAGCTGGCTGAATTGCCGACTGATGCCAAGAGTAAGTTCCACCGCATCCGGCGAACGGTCGCGAGCTATGCGGAAGCCGCTGGTGCGAATGCCACTGTGATGCTGCGGCATAGTAAGCGTCAGATTACTGAATCGTACATCGACCCAAAGATTTGCAAACGGCAGCAACCGGCTGACGTGCTGTTTCGGCTAGCGAAGTAACCCCACAGCCGCCGCGGGCAGGGCGGCGGGCTTTAACAACGAAAGGTAAATGAAGATGCAAAAAAAGAACAAGTCACGCCGTGCGATTCCCGCCGGTATGTTACTACGCGGCCGGACGTACTACGCCGATTTCATGCGGCAAGGTCGGCGGATTCGCAAACGACTGTCATCGGACCTGGACGCTGCCCGGCAAATGCTCAACGAGCTACGCAGCCGGGCCGGAGTGAGCTTGAATTCGAATTGCTCGACAATCGCTATCCATGGGCGGAGTTAAAAAAGATTTTCTCGCATGGGCGAAGCAGAACGTTCGCGAATGGAAGGCCTACAAAGCCGACCTAGAGAAATTCGAAGAGTTTTGCAAAGTGCGGTGCGTGTCGCAGGTGACGCCACGGTTGATCTACCAGTTTCGAGAATGGCGACTAGGGCAAGGAGTTACGCCCCGAGCCATCTAATCGCCAAGTCGATACGATCCACAACATGCTCGAAAAGGGCGTCGAAGTGTTCAAGGTAATCGCCAGCAATGGCATCGCAAAAGTGAAGCGACTACCGGAAGGCGATCCCACGAAGGTCCGTCGGCCGCTGACGTCCGATGAAGTGGCCGAGATTTTTCAGCGCAGCCCGGCCGACTTGAAGCCTATGTTGCGAATGTATTGCACCACGGGGATGCGTCGCCAAGAGGTAGCCGGGCTGCTGTTCGATGACATTGATTGGGAAAGCCAGTCGCTGACGGTCCGGGTGTCTGCGGCTAAGAACAAAAAGGCCCGTGAGATTCCCTTAGACGATGAAATGATGGGGATGCTGATTGCCCTCCGTGAACAAGCTGCGGACCGCCCTGAGGGCTGGGACCGTGACCTCGTGTTCGTAAACGAGATTGGCGGACCTCATCGCTCTTCGCTGCTAGAACGCTTCTACGCCGTTTGTAAGCGAGCCGGCATCGCTGACGCTAAGCGGAACGGTGCGGTGGACCTGCACGCCCTGCGTTCCACCTTCATCTCGCTGAGCATCGAGAACGGGGCCAGCCCGAAAGCGGTGCAGTCGATTGTCGGTCATGCCACGCTCGATATGACAATGCGGGTCTATGCGAAGGCCACGGACGGATCGAAGCGGGCGGCGATTCACACTGCCATTCGCCAAGGCAAGTGCACCGGCACACGTCGTCAGCATGGACGCCAAGCGTTTGAAATTGTCACAGAATTCCCCCAAGTGTTCCACGCACGAATCGGCCAAGGTGGGATAATGCGAAAAACAGCTCGTTTTACAGGCCGCAACGGACGCCAAGCTCTCGCATTGCGCACAAACGGATTCGACCGCTTCTCGTGTCCGATCGTCGTCTCCAGCCCGTGGCCCGGATACACGATCGTGTCGTCCGGCAGCGTGAACAGCTTTCGTGGATCGCATCGCGCAGATCCTCGAAGCTGCCGTCCGGAAAATCGGTGCGGCCGATGCTGCCGGCGAACAGCACGTCGCCGCCGAACAGTCGCCACGGCTGAACCTGTTTGCACAAGAGCACGATGTGGCCGATCGAATGGCCCGGCGCTTCCAGCACGTCAAGCTCCAGCCCGGCCGCCGCGAATCGTTCGCCCTCGCGGAGCGTCCGATCTGCCGGCGGACTCGTCATCGGAAAGCCGAACGGCGCCGACAAATTGAGATCCGGGTTGACCAGCTTCTCCGCGTCGCCCGCGCCAATCACGAGCGGGCACTCCGGCCAGCGCCGCTTCATCTCGGCGTTGCCCGCGATATGGTCGCTGTGGCCGTGCGTACACACAATCGCCGCCGGCACGAGCGAATGCTTTTCGAGATATTCGACGATAGCATCGGGCTCGAAACCCGGATCGAACACAATGCAGTCATTTCGCCCGGGTGATGCAATGTAGGGTTTTCGTCGAACGGGCATGAGACGACGCCCAATTTAGCGCCAATTTGGCACAATAAACATCCCTTCCACCAAAAAGGCCGGTTGTCTACGATATTTCGTACGTCTTCGGAGAGGCAGAACTGCAAGGGACGTTTCGCCCTGCAAGGCCAGCCCGAGTTGTACTCACCCTCCTCCGCGATGCGGGTGTTCCCGCATCTACGTGAGTGGCGATGCGTGTTGAAGGATCGACGCCAGAATTCAAGTCCGTGAACGGAATCACCCGACGAAATACCGCCTGACTACTCCGTCTCCTTCGTGTCCCCCGCTGCGCGATGGATTCAGGAGACCCAAATATGTTGTTATCGCCCTGAAATCTTTCAATCCCTGCGTCCGCACTGTTGCCCTGGCCGCCATCTTGTGCGAATCGCTCACAGTGGCCGAAGAGAAGCTCTCGGAACCGGTCTATCGCGTCGCGAACGAAACCGCCGCGGCCCAACCGGCGCCAGCCGCTCAGGCCTCGGTCCCGCCAACGCCGCGGCGGCGCCGATTGTCGCCGCAGCCCAAGCCCCGGCGCCGGACCCGTTCGACCTCACGCAAAAGCCGGGCGAGCATCCGCTGGCGCCGGTGCTGCGCACGCTCAAAGCGACCCAGGAAGAAATCGATCGCAACGTCCACGACTACTCCTGCACGCTCGTCAAGCACGAACGCGTCGACGGCGAGCTGGGCGAGAAGCAACACATCCTGCTCAAGGTCATGCACGAACCGTTCAGCGTGTACATGTCGTTCCTGAAACCGTACGCCGGCCGCGAGGTCGTGTACGTCAACGGTCAAAACGACGGCAAGATGGTCGTGCTCGAAGCCGGCTTCAAACGGATGCTGGGCAAGATGAACCTCGATCCGAACGGCACGCTGGCCATGAAGGGCCAGAAGCATCCGATCACCGATGTCGGCATCCGCAACCTGACCGCGAAGCTCACGAAGATGTGGGAGGCCGAAACCAAATTCGCCGAGTGCGAAGTCACGATCAATACCGATTCGAAAATCAGCAATCGCCCGGCCACGATGCTGCAAGTGGTTCACCCGATTCCGCGGCAAGACTTCCGCTTCCATTGGGCCCGGTTGTTCATCGACAACGAGCTAAAAATTCCGATCCACTTCGACGCGTACCTGTGGCCGGAGCAGGAAGTGGCGGAGCCGCCGCTCGAAGAGAGCTACACCTACACGAACCTGAAGCTCAACAACAACTTCACTGCCCGCGAATTCGACGCGAAGAACAATCCGGAGATCTTTAAGAAGTAGAGCGGAAAGTCGGGGCTGGGGACTCGGGATTCGAGTCCCGAACCGACAACCCTTTTCTAATACGCATTCCGCTGGCCGCACCACGCCCAGCGTCTTCACCAGGATCTTCACGTCCATCCACAGCGACCATTCGCGGATGTACTGGTGGTCGCAGGCGATGCGGCGTTCCATTTTGTCGAGCGTTTCCGTCTCGCCGCGGTAGCCGCTCACTTGGGCCAGGCCCGTGATGCCCGGCTTCACTTTGTGCCGCAGCATGTAGCCGTCGATCAGCGAGCGGTACTGCTCGTTGTGGGCGGTGGCGTGGGGTCG
>CAVUAN010000020.1:0-55438 GCA_963739435.1 uncultured Acidobacteriota bacterium | reverse complement strand
GCCCGGAAGTGCGGGCGGGCAACACGGTGTACCTGGGCGTGCGCGTGCCCGGAGCTCTCGTTTCCTTCGGCGACGGGCACTTTGGGATGGGTGAGGGCGAGATCATCGGCACGGCCATCGAGGGAGCGATGAACGTCGAGCTGACCGTCGACCTGATCAAGCACCGCGACACGGTCTGGCCGCGGATCGAGAACGCGGAGTGGCTCATGTCGGTCGGCGCTGGCCGGCCGCTCGAGGACGCCGCCCGAGCCGCTTTCAAGGACATGGTGCAGTGGGTGCGCGAAAAGACGGGGATGGGCGAGATGGACGCCTACCAGTTCGTCTCTCAGAACGCGCGCGCGCCGATCGTCGAGATCGTCGATCCCAACTACACCGTGCTGGTGAAGATTCCGAAGAGCCGCATTCCAGTAGCTCGCTAGACCTACGGTCGAATCAGCGCCTTGACGACGGCGAGCTTCTCCATGTCCGCCAGCGCCGTAGCGGCGTCTGCCAGCCGGTATTCGCGGCTGATGAGGTCGCGCCAGCGAAACCGGTCCTTGTGTTTCGCAAGCAGCTCGAGCGATCGGTGGAGGTGCGTGAACTCGTAGCCCCAGCAGCCGAGCACAGTCGCGTGGCGGCGGTTGATGTGCCGGTGCGGGTTCAACGCCATGTCGCCGCCGTCGGTGTACTGGCCCACGACGACGTAGCGGCCGGCGTCGCGCAGCATCTCGAGGCCCTCGGGGACGGCGGCGGGATTTCCGGAGGCCTCGATGACGACGTCGGCGCCGCGGCCGCTCGTGCGGTCGCGGACCGAGGCGCACGCGCGTCGGCGGGGTCGGGCACGTGTCGATGATGTCGCAGACGTCCTCGGCGCCGATCCGTCCTCGCCGCCTCGAGGCGCGCGCGCGGCGCGCCGACGACGAAGACGTGGAGCGCGCCCGAAAGCTGCGCGAAGATCGCCGCGTTCAAGCCCACGGGGCCGCTGCCCTGCACGACGACCGTGTCGCCCAGCGCGATCCCGGCGCGCTCGACGGCATGAAAGCCCGGTCGGCAGGCCGCAGCCGCCGCCCATGAAGTCCTCGGCAGTCGACACCGTCGGGCAGCGGCACGAGGTGGACGCCCGGGCAGGATCTCGATCTGCTCGGCCCAGCCGCCGAGCAGGCCGTCCTCGCCGAGGTCGTGATGCCGTAGACCCGCGGTGCGGGCAGCGGGTGGCGGCTTTCGCGACGAGGCAATGCCAGCAGGCGCCGCAGGTGCCGAACACGTCGAAGAACGTGACGAGACGTGCCGGCCTCGATCGGCTGTCCCTCGACGTCCGAGAGCGCGCCGCCCGTCTCGAGCACGCGCCCGCAGTTCACGTGGCCCGGGATGATCGGGTAGGGCACGCCCGACAAGCCGGCCGTGGTGCAGGTGAACGTCGGTGCCGCAGACCTCGGTCGCGACCATCTCGAGGACGGCACCGCCCGGCTGCGCGCGCGGCGCCGGCGAGGCGCCGCATCTCGAGCGGCTGGCCGGCGCGCATCAAGACCGCCGCGACAGTCGCCGTCATGCGTGTCGCCCTCGCGGGCGCCTGGCGTGGCGCAGAGACAGGAGCCATCCCGTCGACAATGCCAGAGAGGAGCCGATGAGCGAATACCACGGCCAGGCGATCCGCGGTGCCCAGCGGCAGATCGATCCAACCCTTCGAGCCGAACCAGAGCGCGAGCATCGAGACCGTCGCGCCGGCGATCGCCACGAGCACGTCCGCCTGCCTGGCCCGGCGGACGTAGCGGGCGAGCAGAAAAGCGCCGAGCAGGCCTCCGGCCGTCACGGAGACGAGCCCGAGGGCGACCTGGACGGCCGGCTGCGACTGCGAGAGGCGCGTGAAGCCGATCGCGAGCAGCGCGAGAAGAGCAGTCCAGACGAGGGTCAGGCCGCGGCCGAGCAGAAGTCCCCGGCGGCCCTCGATGTGGCGCCTCGCCCCAGAGCGGGCCGACGAGGTCGTGCGTGAGAGCCGAGGCGAGCGAGTTGATTGCCGAAGACTCCGAGCACATGGCAGCAGAGAAGATCCCGGCCACGAGGTAAGCGGAAAGAAACGCCGGCAGGTCGCGCACGATGAACGTGGGGAAGATCTCGTCGGGCGAATGGAAGCCCGAGGGTCCGATCGGCCGGCCGCCGAAGAAGGCGAAGAGCCCGACTCCGATCGAGACGAAGAGCGTCATCTGGAAGAGAATCAGAAAGCCGGAGCCGATGAGGGCCTTCTGGGCGTCCCGGAGTCCCCGGCACGCGAGCAGCCGCTGCACGATGAGCTGGTCGGCGCCGTGGCTCGCCATCGAGAGGAACGCTCCGCCGAGGACACCGGCCCAGAGTCGTGTAGGGCCGGCGCAGAGATCGAAATCGAAGACGAAGAGGTGGACGGGCTGGCCGGCCGCGGCGTTGGCCGCAGAGCGCCCGGAGACGCCGCCGGGAATCCGCGAGGCCAGGACAACGAGCGCGGCGACGGCTCCGGACAGGTAGATGAAAACCTGGATGAGGTCGATCCAGATGACGGCCTTGATTCCGCCGAGGAACGTGTAGAGCGCGGTTCCGCCCGCGAGGATCAGGATCGCCGCCCAGACCGGGCACATTCAAGATGAGCGCGATCGGGATTGCGGGAACCGCCAGGCGAACACCGGCCGCCATCACGCGCGTCATCATGAAGAGCAGCGATGTGACGCGGCGCGCCCCGGCGCCGAATCGTCTTCTCGAGGAGCTGGTACGCGGTCGCGAGCTCTCCCTCGAAGTAGGCCGGCAGAAGAAGACGGGAGACCGCGATGCGCCCGACGATGTAGCCGAAGACGAGCTGCAGGAAGGTGAAGCCGCTGTGGTACGCGTCGCCCGCCACCGAGAGAAACGTCAGGGCCGACGTCTCCGTCGCGACGATCGAGCCCATGACGGCCCACCAGGGCATGGAGTGGTTGCCGAGGAAGTAGTCGCGCGCGTCCTTCTGGCCGCGCCCGAGAAAGCCTCCGAGGACGTTGATTCCGACGAGGTAGACGAGGATCAGGACGAGTGCGGGAAGTGCGACGCGAAGGGATTCCATCGTGAGAGTCGGCCCTCCCCTGTAAGCTTCTGGGCGGCTCATTCTCGTCTATCCTCAGTATGGGGAGGGTGTTCCTCCCGAACGGAGACCGTGATGTTCGAAGGCCTCCTTCAACCTGGCGCACCTCGTCCTGATCCTCGCGATCGCGTTGCTCGTTTTCGGCCCCAAGAAACTGCCGGAGCTCGGAAAGGGCCTCGGAGAGTCGATCCGAGGATTTCGAGACGCCTTGAAGGGCGGGGCCGAAGGTGCCGAGGAATCGGCAAAGGACGACCCCACCTCCGAAAAACCCCGCTCGACAGGGGCTCCCGACCCGCCGAGACCCTAGCCGCAGCCGCAGCGTATCGAGCACCGCTCCGGCCCCGTTCTGGCGTTTTCTGTCAGCGCCGGAGACACGCTTGCGCCACCCATTGGCGATGCCGTCGCGCTAAGTTATTGAATCTATTGGCCTTCTCACTGTTGGCAGCAAGATTGAACTAGCAAGGCGTCGGGGAAGGTTTCGTTCGAAGGGACTGGAGTAGGTAATGAGCCATCCAATCCGGCACGCCGGGCTCGCCGAGAAAGTAACGGGGGGACGCACCCTGCCCGAGATCGAGTTGCTGCGCGATCACAGCCCGGCCCTGGAGTTCCTGAAGGACGAGACGGGCCGCCTCGTGTACTGCAACAAGACCTTCGAGAGCGTGTTTTCGCCCGACGGCGAGTCGCTTGTCGGAAAAGCCGACGCCGACTGGCTGCCGGCCGAGGCCGCCGAGCGCGTTCGGCTCCACGATCAGACGGTTCTCGCGACCGGCGCCGTCATGGAAATCGAGGAGACGCTTCCGACGCCGTCGGGCGTCCGGCACTGGCTGGTCCTGAAGTTCCCCGTTTCGAACTCTTCGGGCAACCGGCTCCTGGGCGCCGTGGCCGTCGACATCAGCGAGCGGTGGCGGCGTGAAGCGACGCTGTCCCGCATGGCCGCGCTCATGGAGTCCTCGCACGACGCCGTCATCGGCACCTCCGTCGACGGGCCTGGTCGTCAGCTGGAATCCGGCCGCGGCGGAGATCTTCGGCTACTCGCCGACCGAGATGCTCGGCCAACCGGTCTCGATCCTGGAGTCGCCCGAGCGCGGCAGCGAGACGCGGGACGTCGAGGAGAAGCTCAGGGCCGGCGAAAGCGCCGTGCGCTTCGACACGGTGCGGGTGAGGAAAGACGGCTCGACGGTCGACGTCGCGGTCTCGGTTTCTCCCATCCGCGACTCCTCGGGCAATCTCGTCGGCTTCGCGTCGATCGCGCGGGACATCGGCGAGTTGAAGCGCACCGAGGAGCTGATCATCTACCAGGCGTTCCACGATCCGTTGACGGGCCTGGCAAACCGGTCTCTCCTGATGGAGCGCCTCAACATCTGTCTCGGCAAGGCCCGCCGCGGCGGCAAGCTCTTAGCCCTCCTGTACCTCGACCTCGATCTCTTCAAGTCCGTCAACGACGGCATCGGCTATGTCTCGAGCGACGCCGTGCTCCAGGAAGTCGCGCGGCGGCTGACGGCCTGCGTGCGGGACGCGGATACCGTGGCGCGCGTCGGCGGAGACGAGTTCGTCGTCCTGCTTCCCGAGATCGTCCGTGCGCGAGGACGCGGCGATCGTCGCCCACAAGCTTCTCGAGTCCGTCGCGGAGCCTTTCTCGGCCGGCGGCCGGGGGCTCAGCCTGACGACCTCGATCGGCGTGAGCATTTTCCCGGACGACGGGGATGACGCGGAGACTCTCCTGCGGAGCGCGGACAACGCGATGTACCGGGCCAAGCAGCGGGGCCGCAACAACTATCAGGTCAGCGCGCCGGAGCTCTCTGAAGACGCGATCAAGAGGCTGGACGTTCAGGCAGGCCTGCGTCAGGCCCTCGAGCGCCAGCAGCTCGTGTTGCACTACCAGCCGGTCTTGAGCCTCGTTTCCGGCCGCATCGTCGAGCTCGAAGCGCTCGTGCGCTGGCGGCATCCGGAGAAGGGGCTCATCATGCCGGGCGCCTTCATCGACGTCGCCGAGAAGGCGGGCCTGATGGTGCCGCTCGGCCAGTGGGTTCTCGGGCAGGCGTCGAGCCAGCTGAAGATCTGGCACGACGGCGGATTCGACGACCTGCGCGTCGCGATCAACCTCTCGCCCAGCCAGTTCCACGAGCGGCATCTCGTCTCGACCGTCGAGCGCGCCCTGTCGGAATCGTCTCTGAAGCCCGAAGCGCTGGAGATCGAGATCACGGAAGGCGTCGCAATGGAAGATGCCGAGGTGACGGTCGCCAACCTCCTCGCGTTGCGCGACCTGAAAGTCGGCATCTCGATCGACGACTTCGGCACCGGGTACTCGTCCCTGAGCTACCTGAAGAAGTTCCCGGTGACGACTCTCAAGATCGACCAGTCCTTCGTCAGCGACGTGGTGACGAACTCGGCCGACAGAGGCATCGTGAAAGCGGTCGTCGCGATGGCGCACGGCTTGAACCTCAACGTCATCGCCGAGGGCGTCGAGACCAAGGAGCAGTTCGCCTACCTGCGCGACAGCGGGTGCGACGCCATGCAAGGCTACTGGTTCAGCCGGCCCCTGCCTGTCGAGCAGGTCGACGCTCTCCTGTTGGAAGAACGGGAGCGCTGGCGGCCCCAGGCCTAGACCGTCGGCGTCGCTTGCCGGGGAATCTGCGCCTTCGGCGCACCGGCGAGCGGCTCGGCCGGATGCGGCCTCGACCGCTCGCCTGATTCCCCGCTGCGCTCCGCCTCCCGCACCGCAAGGCTCCTCCCTCGCGTTCGCTCGGGAGACTCCTCGCGGTGCGAGCTGATGTATCAGCAAGCCTGAGAAACCAAGTGTTGGGCTGTTAGGAGCGGGGCGGGACGGGGAGCTGAGCGTAGACGCTCTCGTCGGCTTGGGAGAAGCGCAGGACGCCGAACTCGGCAAGCCGAGGGCCGAAGACGGGGTCTTTATGCATCCCGAGGAGTGCCCGAAGAATTCGCGTTCTTGTAACGGGGGAGAGGGTGGAGCGGGCGAGAAGAGGTTGGATCGGTGAGGGGCCCCAGGCTTCGAGCAACGTGAGGCGGCCGGCCAGATGGGGATCGCGCTTCAAGACGAGGCGCAGGGCGTTGGAGTCCACGCTCGCAGCATCGGCCTCGCCAGACGCCACGGCCTCTATCGAGGCGAGGTGCGAACCCGAGTGAACGAGTTGGGAGAAGAACGTGTCCGGAGAGCCCGGGTGCCCGATTGCCTCGAGGCGTTCCAGCATCCGATACCAGCCGGAGAGGGAGAGGCGGTCGTTGTAGGCGAAAGACGAGCCGCGGAGCTGCTCGAAGCCTTTGGCCGGCAACCCCCGACGGACGATCAAGTCCGCGAAGTAGACCGGGCGGCCCTGCGCCCGCGGATCGTCGAAGACAGGTGCCGCCGGCAGAAGCGAGACGGGCGAGCCGGCCGATTTGAGCTCACGGTAAGAGGGCCCGCAGACGAAGGCGAGGTCCGCTCGGCCGGTAGCGAAGGGGTCGGTGTCGGCCGTAGGCCCCGAGACGGCGGTCTCGAGGTCGAGTGCCGCCGTTTCGCCCGTTTGTTCCTCGATTGCCCGAGCCACGAGCGCGAAGAACTCCTCCGGGATGCTCGGCGCAAGGTATGTGAGCAGACGGAGCGCCACCCCGCGACTCTACCAAGACCGTCGGCTTCGCTTGCGGGAGGATCTGCGCCTGCGGCGCACCGGCGAGCGGCTCGGCCGGATGCGGCCTCGACCGATCGCCTGATCCCCCCGCTGCGCTTCGCCTCCCGCACCGCAAGGCTCCTCCCTCGCGTTCGCTCGGGAGACTCCTTGCGGTGCGAGCTGATGTTCAGGTCGCCTGAAGAGAGCTTCGGAGGCGGACCGGACAAGGTCGAAGGGGCTCCTCAGTGATGCGTTTTGGGCTTGGCGGGCTGCCCGGCGCGTGATACTTCTCGGCCCGCTGCGGTTGGTCGCGGCGAAGGTTGCGGCGACTCGCGCGAAGGAGGTCGTGAAATGAAGAGGCTTTATTCGGTGCCACTGGCTCTTGTGATGGTGTTTGTCGTCGTCTCGTTTTCCGCCGGCGCGACCACGCCGGAGGAGGCCCAGGGGGAAGTCGTCGCGGCCGGCAAGACGCTCGATAACTTCGTGGCCGACCCCGATATGTCATGGTTTCGCGAGCACGCGAAGGAGGCCAAGGGTCTCTACATCTGCTCGAAGGTGACGAAGGCCGGTTTCATTTTCGGCGGCTCGGGCGGGCGCTGCGTCCTCGTCGTCAAAGGGGACAAGGGCTGGAACGGCCCGGCTTTCTACACGATCGGAACGGCCAGCGTGGGATTCCAGGCCGGCGTCGAGGTGGCGGAGATCGTGATGCTGGTGGGGACGCAGAAAGCCATAGACAGCCTGATGACCCCGGACTTCAAGCTGGGCGGGGATGCGAGCGTCTCGGCCGGGCCGGTCGGAACCGGGGCGGGTGGGAGCGTGAAGGCCGATTTCATCGGCTACAGCCGGTCCAAGGGTCTCTACGGCGGCGTGAACCTGACGGGATCCCGGGTCAAGCCTTCCGAGGACTACAACGAGGCCTACTACAAGAAGGACGTCTCGCCGATTGACATCATCGCGAAGGGCGCCGTCCACAACAAGGCGGCGAACGAGGTCCTCCTCTCGAAGGTCGCGAAGCTCTTCGGAAAGTAAGCGAGCCGGGCCGGCTTCGCCGGTCCAGGCCGGGTCTAGAATCCGGCCGTGGGAAGACCGTGGTGCAGCAGGGGGCTGCTTGCGCTGACGCTCCTGGCCCTGCCCGCCCTCGGATTGCCGGCCGAGGAGCTGCCGGTCGACAGGATCCGGCTGCCGCCGGGCTTTTCGATCCGGGTTTGGGCCCGGGTGCCGGGGGCGCGGTCCCTGGCGCGGGGGCCGAACGGAACGGTGTTCGTGGGGACGCGATCGGATGGGGGCGTCTATGCCGTGAAACCGGGGCCATCGCCTGAGGTGGGTGGCAAGGTCGTCGCCATTGCTCACGGACTGAACTCACCCAATGGCGTCGCGGTGCATGACGGCGCGCTCTTTGTGGCCGAGATATCGCGGGTCCTGCGCTTTGACGACATCGAGGCGCGCCTCGATGCACCTCCCGCCCCCGTTGTCGTCACGGACAGGTTTCCCAAGGACACGCACCACGGCTGGAAGTTCATCGCCTTCGGCCCGGACGGGTGGCTTTACGTACCCGTCGGCGCCCCATGCAACATCTGCGAGCGCGCGGAGCCGGTCTATGCCGCAATCCACCGGATGAAGCCGGATGGGTCGCAGCTCGAGCTCGTACGCCTCGGGTGTGCGCAATACGGTCGGCTTCGATTGGAATCCGGAAACAAAGGAGCTGTGGTTCACCGACAACGGCCGGGACTGGCTGGGCGACGACTCGCCGCCCGACGAGCTGAACCGCGCGCCGCGCGCCGGACTGAACTTCGGATTTCCGTACTGTCACGGCAAGGACCTTTCCGATCCGGAGTTCGGCGGCAAGCAGCCCTGCTCGAAGTTCGTGCCGCCGGAGCGGGAGCTCGGCCCGCACGTCGCGGCGCTCGGCATGCGCTTCTACACCGGCACGATGTTCCCCGAAACCTACCGCAGCCAGATCTTCATCGCGGAGCACGGCTCCTGGAACCGTTCGACGAAGATCGGCTACCGCGTCACGTTGGTGCGCCTCGCAAACGGCCGCGCGGCGTCCTACGAGACCTTTGCCGAGGGGTGGCTCGGCAAGGGGCTGTTGGGGTTTGGCGGGGTGTGGGGCCGGCCAGTCGACCTGCTCGTCATGCCCGACGGCGCCCTGCTCGTCTCGGACGACTACGCCGGCGCGATCTACCGGATCAGCTACAAGAAGTGAACCGACCGCCGGGGTTGGGGGTCCAAAGTCCAAAGTCGAAAGTCCAAAGGAGTGGATGGCGGCGGTTTGACCCGTTTGCCCGGCGCGGGTAGACTCCGCGGTCCCTGTGGTGGGTGTAGCTCAGCTGGTTAGAGCGCCAGACTGTGGATCTGGATGTCGAGGGTTCAAATCCCTCCACTCACCCCAAGTTCTTTGCGCCCGTAGCTCAGTCCGGATAGAGCGTTAGCCTCCGGAGCTAAAGGTCCCGCGTTCGAATCGCGGCGGGCGCACCATTTTTTTGATTCCTCAGGGATAGGCATGGCGCCGCGGGTCATGGGTCCGACGGCGCTCGTTCCGAATCTCTCAGTCGCTGCGATCGCGGCGACCCAGCTTGCCCGTACCGGCCACTTCTCATCGCGGCTGTTCTGGCCTTTCGCGCTCGGGTTATTCCTCCGGCCGTCGTGGCTCACGCAATCCATCAGCCGACGGACGTCTCATGGTCGGCCTCCGCGAAGAGAGGAATTTGTGAGGCCATCTCTTGACCGGCGCCGCTCACAAGACTAGCCTTCGTCTCAAAGATGGCGGCGAGCGCCGCCTATCCAAAATCGAGGAGGCCAAATGGTTTCGATTTACGTACGCGTGCTTCGTACGCTCCTGTTTCTTTCCCTCGTGCTGTGTGCGATCCCGCTTCTCGCTCAGCAGACCGGTTCGATCAGCGGGAAGGTGACGGCTTCCGACGGCGCGGCGCTTCCCGGTGTGACTGTCGAGGCGACGTCCGACGTCCTCCCCAAGCCCCGGGTGACCGTCACCGGAGCCAACGGGGAATACCGGCTCCCCGCCCTGCCGCCCGGCAACTACACGCTCAAATTCGCGCTCTCCGGCATGCAGACCGTGACCCGAACCGCCGATGTCCAGCTGTCCCAGGACACCAGTGTCGACGCTCACGATCGGCATGCAGGCGACAGCGGAGGTCTCGGTGACCGCCGAGGTGTCCCTGGTCGACAAGGACTCGGCGGCCATCACCAGCGGGTTGTCCAAGCAGGAAATCAAGTCGCTGCCGATCGGTCAGGATTACCGCGACCTGCAGAAGTTCATCCCGTCCGTGCAGTACACCGAGGACACGGTGCGCGGGCCGAGCGCCGGCGGCAGCGGACAGGACAACGTCTATCTGTTCGACGGCGTCAACGTGACGCCTGCCGCTCTTCGGCACGCTCTCCGCCGAGCCCGCCAACCACGACATCGCCCAGGTCACGGTCGTCAACGGCGGCGCGCAGGGCCGTGGATTTCGACCGCTCCGGCGGCTTCTCGATCGACTCGGTCAGCAAGTCGGGCACCAGCGCGTACCACGGCGAGGTCGAGCTACCAGTTCCAGACCGCGGACATGGCCGCGGGCTTGAACAGCGGCATCCAGTCGCGGTACGAGCAGGACCGCAACTGGTGGACCGCGAACCTCGGCGGCCCGATCCTCAAGGACCACGCTGTACTTCTACGGGTCGTACTACCGCCCGGAGCAGACTCGAGACAACCGGGCCAACCTCTACGGCGCCCTGCCGCCCTACAACAGCACGCGCAACGAAGGTTTCGGCAAGCTCACCTTCACGCCGACTCAGGCCCTCCTGTTCAACGTCAGCTACCGCGACTCGCAACGCGTCGACACAGAGCGACCTTTTCGCGCCAACGCCTCGGCGACGACGGGCACCGGCAACGAGGCCGACTGAAGATCGGCACCGTCGAAGGGTCGTGGGTCATCAACTCCAAGAGCTTCGCGACGATCAGGTACACGCACTTCGTCAACGACACGCAGGGGCGGCCGGACAACATCTCCTCCGCGGTGCCCTCGTCCGCGATCGGCACGCAATCTCGACATCGCCAACCTGGACACGCAGGGCCTGTTGACGGTGCCGACGCTGGTCGCCGGCAATGCCGCGTACAACGCGTTCGTTCAGCCGATCATCGACCAGTACGGCTACATCGCAGAACGGCGTGAAGACCGGCGGCGGCACCGTCGGGCTTCGGACACCAGTTCGACAAGGACAACTTCTTCCGCGACTCCGGGCAGGTCGGCTACAACCTCGACGCTCGGCAGCGACGTGACGCACGACATCCACGTGGGCTATCAGAGGTACTCGGATCGGGAGGACCTGATCCGGAGCTCCAACGGCTGGGGCTTGATCACGCGTTCCCGGCGGCCGCCTCACGCCGGTCGCGGGAACGGGACAGTCGGCCTACTACCTGGCGACCTTCCAGCAGCAGACGACCGGGCAGGCGGCTCCGATCCACTCCGAGTACCAGTCGCAGAGCCTCGAGCTGAACGACACGATCCGGTGGAAGAACTGGACGTTCAACGTCGGCCTGCTCGCGAGCAACGACACGCTGTACGGCCAGGGGCTGCGAAACGACTCCTCGACGATGTCCGGGTACGTTGCCGCGCCCGGCAACAAGTACAAGATGTACGAGATCCCGTTCAGCAAGATGCTCCAGCCGCGCGTGAGCACGACCTGGGCCTACAACGGGAAGGACACGGTCTACGCGAGCTACGCGAAGTACAACCCGGCCGCCAGCTCGCTGCCGCGCGCCGCGTCGTGGGACCGCAACCTCACCGGCGACCTTCATTGACGCGAGCTTCGACCAGAACGGCGTGCTCTTTGCCGCCATCGCCCCGCGGGTCCTCGTCGGGCAAGCTGTTCGTCGCCGGACATGACGCCGCGCACGGTCGAACGAGTTCCTGGTCGGCACGGCCCAGCAGATCACTCCGCAGCTGGTCCGCGCGAGCCTACGGCCGGTACCGGCAAGGGCACCCACTTCTGGGAGGACACGAACAACAACGCGCGGGTCGCTCTTCAACCCGCCGCCGGGCATTCCGCAGACGCTGTACATCCCGAACCTGGCCGCGCAGCTGGCGCAGATCGGCAGCGGATCGAGCTACGTCATCGCCGAGCTCGACGGCGCCTACACGCAAGTACTACGAAGCGACCGCTGGAGGCGGAGTGGCACAGCGAGCAAGACCTTCATCCGCGGCTCGTACACCTAGAGCCACTACTACGGCAACTTCGACCAGGACGACACGACCGGTGCGCAGCAACGACGCGAACACTTCATCGGCTCGTCCAACATCGGCGACGGCGCGGGACGCCAGCTCTGGAACTTCAAGAACGGCACGCTGCACGGCGACCGCCCGCACCTGCTGAAGCTCTACGGCTACCCAGGCGCTTCCCTGGAACGCCAGCGTCGGCGCTCTTCTTCCTCGCCCAGTCGGGCCAGCCGTGGGAGATCAATGGAGCTACGAGCCGTACATCGCCGCTGATCGACCTCCACGAGCGACTCGAACCGCTACGCCGAGCCGGCCGGCTCGCGGCGATCCGACTTCCACTGGCAGCTCGACCTGAACTACACGCAGAACTTCAATCTGACGCAGCAGTACGACGTCCAGGTTGGCCGGCGATCTCTTCAACGTCTTCAACCAGCAGACCGGCTACAACATCGAGCCGAACGCCCACAGCTCGATCTTCGGACAGCCGCGGAACTACTTCGACCCGCGGCGCCTGCAGATGGCGGCGCGCTTCCTGTTCTGACGCCGACGAGCACCGAATCGATCAGGGCCCGGCGGATGCCGCCGGGCCCTTTGTTCTTGCCTTTCGGCTCGGGCGCGCTCAGCGCCTGGCGGGCGGCTACGGAAACAGGCGCTCGCGTGGCGATGAGCTCTCGGGTCGTCGCGTCGGCGCGCTGCCGCGCGAGCGCGATGCGCGCGGCCTGATCGGGCTCGCTGCAGCAGCACGCTGACCTGCGCCCGCTTGAAGAGCGCCATCGGGTAAGCCGGGTGCGACGGCGGAACGCGGTCGAGCGCGTCTCGCGCGTCGGCGAAGCGTCGCGCGGCCAGGTAGAGCACGCCGAGTTCGAGATCGTGCGCGAAGGCGCCGCCCTGTGAGGCGCGCGCGCCTTCTCGAACGCCTCGATGGCGAGCGCCGTCTGGCCGGCGCTCATCGCCAGCTGGCCCAGTCGGACGAGCTCCAGCGGCGTGGGCGCCCGCAGCGCGTAGATCTTCTGGCGCAGAGAGACGCGCCTCGGAGGTCCGCCCCTGCCGCTCCCGGACGACGGCGAGCGCCTCGAGCGCCGGCAGGCGATCGGGCGTCTCGGCGACGACCTGCTCGAGCAGCGGGCACGGCCCGCTCCCACTGCGTGCCGCGCGCGTAGTGCAGCGCGAGGTAGGTGCGGACATCCGGCGAGTCGGGGGCGATCTGCGCCGCCTTCTCGAACACCGCGATCGCCTGCGCCTCGTGGCCGAGCGCGGAGTGCGCGGTCGCCAGACGCAGCGCGGCGTCGAGGTTGTCGGGATCGTCGGCCAGGATCCTCTCGAGCAGCGGGATGGCCTGGGCGTACTCCTCGCGAACGAAGAGACCGCCGACGCCTTCTCGATGACGTCGAAGAGACGGCTCATGTCGGCCGGGCGCGGCGCGTCCTTCCGCACCGCGGGCGCCGAGGTCGCGCTGACGTAGCCGAGGCTCGCGAGCTTGCGGCGCTCCTCGTCGCCGAGGGTTGCCGGCGGGCGCGGCGCCGCGAGCGACGGGACCGGATAGTCGCGAAGGGCCGCGCGCAGCGCGCCGCGGACAGCGTCGCGTCCGCGCCGCGAGATCGCGCGTCTCCATCGGGATCGGCGACGACGTCGTAGACCTCGAGCCGTCCGGCGAGGATCGCCTTCTGCCGGCCCACGACGGCCATCACCTGCGGCTGCCAGCCGTACTCGAGAAACGGCTTCATCGCCTCGCCAGCACGACTTCCTGCTCCGGGCCGCGGAGGCTGTTCGCCTTGTCGAGCGCCGGCCCAATCGAGGATCGTGTGGAAGACCCGCCGCGTGCTGACCGGCGTGTCGCTCACGCCCGGCGCGACGCCCGGCCCGACGAGCACGCAGCGGCACGTGCATCGTCGACTGGTAGAGGAGATTGCCGTGCTGCGGCTCGCCGTGCTCGCCGAGTCCCTCGCCGTGGTCGCCGACGACGACGATCGCGGCCGGCGCCTTCACGTGCTGCTCGAACGCCTGCACGAGTCGCCCGAGCTGCTCGTCCATCGCCGCGACCTCGCCGAGGTACGGCTTCCTGCGGTAGCGGCTGCGGAAGGGCTCGGGCGGCGTCGTAGGGAGCGTGCGGGTCGTAGTAGTGGACCCAGAGGAAGAGCGGCTGCTGTCGACTCCGCGGCCGCAGATGCGCGAGGGCCCGGTCCGTCGTCTCGCGGGAGGCGCGCTCGGCGCTGTCCGGCGCGGCAGCTCGTCGTCGTAGACGTCGAATCCGCGCGCGAGGCCGAAGCGGCGGGCGAGCATGAACGCCGAGACGAAGGCGGCCGTGCGATAGCCGGCCTGCCGGAGGCGCTCGGCCAGGACCGGGCGATCCCCGGACAGGTAGCGGGCGTTCTCGTGGACGCCGTGCCCGGCGGGATAGAGCCCGGTCATCATCGAGGCGTGCGACGGCAGCGTCTCCGGAACGGTCGCGTAGGCCTGGCGGAAGCGCCGGCCTCGCGCCGCGAGCGCGTTGAAGGCCGGCGTCTCGACCCCCGCGCCTCCGGGCCGATCGCGTCGGCGCGCGTCGTGTCGAGCGTCACGAGCAGGATCGACGGGCGGGCCGCGGAGGCGGTCGGCCGCACCGCGACGCCGGCTTCGGAGCCTTCCCGCAGGCGCCGACGAGCAACGCGCCTGCGAGGAGGAGAGCCTGAGCTCCGAGCCTGGCGCGGTGAGTCCACTCGCCTGGTCTGTCACTCCCTCTCCGAAGCCGTCATCTCCTCCCAGGTCTCGCGCCGCCGGACGACCCGGAAGGCGCCGTCGGCAACCAGCACCTCGGCCGGACGAGGCCGGAAGTTGTAGTTGGACGCCATGGCGAAGCCGTAGGCCCCGGCGTCCCGGATGGCGAGCAGGTCGCCCTCCTTCGGCCGATCCATTTTTCTGTCCCGCGAGAAGAAATCGCTCGACTCGCAGACGGGCCCCACGACGTCGGCAACGAAGGGCTCTCCCCGTGGCATGACCGCTTCAATCGGGTGAACGGCCTCGTACAGCGCCGGCCGGAGGAGATCATTCATGCCGGCGTCGGTCACCACGAAGAACTTGCCCCCGTTTGACTTGATGTCGAGAACCTTCGTGACGAGGGCGCCGGCGGGGCCCACGATCGACCGTCCGGGCTCGGTCAAGACCTTGAGCGGGAGATTGACGAGCTCGGGCAGGACGGCTGCGGCATAGGTCTCGGGCGAGAGGCCGGGCCCCTCGTCCGTCGCGATGCCGATACCGCCGCCGACATCGAGCGTTTCGAGCGGAAAGCCGGCGTTCGAGAAGCTCGCGGGCGAGCACGGCGAGCTCTCGCGCCGTCTCGGCGAGGACGGCTGCGTCCGTGATCTGGCTTCCGATGTGGGCCTGCACGCCGGTCACCGCGAGGCCGGGCAGACTCCGCGCCTTGTCGTACGACGGCGCGCGCGCGCGTCGATCGCGATGCCGAACTTGTTGTGCGCGAGGCCGGTCGAGATGTAGGGGTGCGTCTTCGCGTCGATGTCGGGATTGACGCGCAGGGCCAGCGCGTGCCGTGCGGCGGGCAGCGACGGAGGCCGCCGAGATCTTTTCGATCTCGCGCTCGGACTCGGCGTTGAAGGCGAGGATCCCGGCGGCGACAGCCAGGCCGATCTCGGCCTCGGTCTTGCCGACACCCGAGAAGACGATCCGGTCAGGCGGAAAACCCGCCTCGAGAGCCGCCCGCAGCTCCCCGCCCGAGACGACGTCGGCCCCGGCGCCCGAGCCTGGCGAGGCAGCGCAGGACCGCGAGATTCGAATTGGCCTTCGTGGCGTAGCAGACGAGGTGGGGAACCGGAGCAAACGCCTTGTCGAAGCGCCGGTAGTTCTCTTCGATCAGCGCCCGGCTGTAGACGTAGACGGGTGTCCCGACGGCAGACGCGATCTCCCGTAGCGACACGCCGTCGCACGTCAGCTCCTCGCCTTTCCGAACGAATCCCGCCACGGAGCGGGACGATACTTCATCTCTTCATTCCCCCCTCTCCCTCCGGGAGAGGGTTGGGGTGAGGGGGAAGCTTCAGCGATTCTCGACCTTCCCCAGAATCACACGACGCTCGCCGGTCAGGGCGTCGAAATACACGAGGGAGCGGCCGGGGCCTACGAAGAGCTTGGTCGCCTGGCTGCCCGGCTCGGAGAGGCTGCTCATCGGAGTCAACCCTTCGGCGACCTGACGCATCTCGCCTGTCGCCAGATTTGCGACGAAGAGGACGCGGCGCGCACTGCCGTTGGAATCGCGGGGCGCGGCCACGACGAGCTGCCCGGGCGCCACCTCGCCGCCCAGCGTCAGGTACTCGAATTCGGGAAGTTGAAGCGTGCGCTCGAGCCGGCCATCCCGCGTGAACACTTCGATCGAGCCACGGCGGCCACTCCCTTGTCGCGCATCTTCGATCACCCGAACGGCGATATGTCCATCCGCGGTGAAGCGCCCGACGACTCGCCGCTGTGGGCTTCGCTCCGAAAGCGCTGCGATCAGCGCGCCCGTGTGGCCGTCGCGCAACGTGAGGCGGGTCCTTCCCATGACGAGGAGTCGGTTCCAGGTCTCGTCGCCCATACAAGCACCGGCGTCTTCGAGCCTGAGAATCGTCGAGAGCGTCCTCTTCGGAAGATCGAACTCGAGAATGTCCAGGCTGTTTTCCTCGAAGGTGTCCCAGCGATTCTTGAATCGCAGGATCCGTACCCGGTTCCGGTCGACGAAGGACCCGTGCAGAGAGGCGCTCTCGCCCGCAACGCGGGCCGACCCCAACAAGGCGCCGGCGGCCGGATCCCAGACAGAGAGAACTCCATTCGAGATCGTGGCCAACCGCTGCCCGTCGTCGGAGAGGAACGCTGAATACGGGAAGTTCGCCAGCGAAAACGTCCGGACGGGTTTTGCGCCGGCTTCGTCGAGCCTCCACGTCACGACGTCGAACGGTCCTCCCTGTGCCGAGGACTCGAACCACGCCGCCCGCGTGCCGTCGTGTGAAAGCACGGGCTCCCTCCAGGGGACGCCAGCTCGGCGGTACCGGGCTGTCGCGGTGTCGTAGAGAAAGATGGGCTGCCATCCCCGGGCGGTGACGTGAAGCATCACCCAGCTCCCCCTGGCGGCGGGTGACACCTCCTCGATCAGCGTAAAGTCTTTCGGTGCAACGGAGAAGACCCAGGCGGTATAGCCGGCCGTTGCCGCCAAGCCCGCGCCGAGAATGCTCCACAGGGTCACCGAGAGGGCGAGGTGCGCCGCTCGGCCATCCGACCGACCCTGCGTGACCGCCCGGAGGCCGGCCACTGCGAGGGCGACAACCGCGGTGGCGATCAATGCGCGCGTGGCGAGCTGGAGGGGCTCGACGGCATAGGCCACGGCCAGCCGTTGGATCACAAGGACGGTGCCGATGGTCAGCAGGATGAGCGCGGCCATGTCGAGGGCGAGAAAGGCCGAGCGCGGGCGTATGAGGATGTTGCCAGCGTGCATGAAGAGGACCAGGACCGCCACGCCCACCACGAAGAGGAGGGGTGACTGCGACGGCAGATCGGCGAGGACGACGCGGCCGCCGTTCACGACGAGCGTCGGGAAGTAGACGATGGCAGCCGCCGCGAGAGCTAGCAGGAAGGCTGCACCCAGCTTTCCTGCCCAGATCGCGAGGCCCGAGATCGGCCGTGAGAAGTAGAAGCCAAGGCGCCGCTCGGCCAGGTCGCTCGCAATCACCGTGGCGCCGAGCACGGTTGCGAGCCCCACCCCCAACATGGAGGCCCCCACAAGAGCGATCCATTCCCGGATCTCCGTCGCGGCCGTCCCATGGAGCCCTCTCACAATCGGCACGGCAAACGGGACGAGGCTCGCCACGGCGGCCGCGAGAAAGACGAAGCGCTTTTCCTCGATCTCGCGGCGGGCGACGGCGAGAAAGCCTTTCATTACGCGGCTCCTTTGGTTGCGGCGGCGGGAGCTTCACCGGCCACGGCGAGGAAGATTTCCTCGAGCGACAGAGCCGAGACCTCCGCGTCGACGACGCCGTCCTGCTCGCGGAAGCGCTCGAACGCGGAGTCCTCGTAGTTCGAGACGACGGCGTCGATGCCCCAGCCCCGGACCTTGACGCGCACGGCCTCGAAGGCGTCGAGCTCGTTGCCGAACTCGGTGCGCGTTTCGGTCGCCCGATTGCCGTAGCGGATGCGGCGGAAGCGCGCCTTCAACTGTTCCATGTCCTCGTCCAAGACCATGCGGGCGTCCTTCAAGATCCCGACGCGGGTCGCGATGCCCTCGAAGCCGGAGAGATCGTGCGTCGTCAGGAAGATCGTCGTGCCTTTGTCGGCAAGCTCGCCGACGAGCTCCTCGTAGAGCGCTTGTCGTGGCGACGACGTCGAGGCCGAGCGTGGGGTCGTCTAAGACGAGAAGCTCCGGTCCATGGCCGAGCGCGGCGGCGAGCATGACCTCGCCCTTCTGGCCCTTGGAGAGTCGCCCGAAGGGCGTCGTGTCGGGTACGCCGAAGCGGGAAAGCCGCGCGGCAAAGGCTTCGCCGTCCCATCGCGGGTAGAGCCGCGAGCAGAAGCTCGCAGATCTGGCGAGCCGTCATCGCGGGCGGAGCATCCGGCTCTTCCGGCACGACGCCGATTCTCATCATCGCGTCGGCGCGCGTTGACCAGGAGTCGCGGCCAAAGAGAAGCGCCCGGCCGGCGGAGGGCTTCTGCTGCCCGAGAAGGCACCGTACGAGCGAGGACTTGCCGGCGCCGTTTCGCCCCAGCAGCGCATAGACAGCGCCCCGCTCGACGGAGAGGCCGACGGCGTCGCAGGCGACCTTCCGGCCATAGCGAACCGTCAGGCTTTCGAGAGAGAGAAGGGTGTCGTTCATTTCCTGTCCCCCTTTCCGTCTCCGGAAAGACGCTTCCAGGCCGATGCGAGCAGGGTGGCGGCTTCCTCCGCTGTCGATCCGAGGGTCGAGGCCAGGGCCGCGTAGCGCGTGGCGCCCGAGCCGAGCTCCTTGCGGCGTTCGGCCGCCGCCATGGCTGGCGGCGCGTCGGCGACAAACGTTCCCTCGCCGCGCTTGACGGTCAAGAGGCCCGCTTCGGTCAGCCGCTGGTAGGCCTTGGCGACTGTGGCGGGATTGACGCGAAGCTCCTTGGCGAGATCGCGCACGGAGGGCACCGGGCCTCCGGCCTCGAAGCGCCCCTGAAGCCACGAGAAGGCGAACCCCTTCCTCGATCTGGCTCCAGATCGGTGTTGCGTCGGAGGGGTCAACATGGAGGCTTCTGGTCATTGCGTCGTGTATCACAGATATAATACAGTAGAACACTGAGGGATTGCAACATGCCGGTTGCATCGAGTCTTCCTTCTCTTTGCGGTTGCCGTCGCGCCCGCCCCGGGCGCGCGCTTCGAGCTTCCCGCTTCGATACGTACAACTTCCGGCTCAATCGCCCTTTCCGGGGTTGGCCTTGGCGCGCTTAAGGAGGGCGACGAGATAAAAGACCCGGCCTTTCGCGCATATCGAGTCGGGCCTTCGTTGGGCACGACGGGCGACCGCCTCTTCTATCTGCCTCGAGGCTTCCTAGTGCTTCAGCTGCCGATCGAGGGAGTCAGAAGGGCTCCCCAGCGAGGTTGCTGCTAAAGGGGCCAACCCAAGGCTGGGAGGCTGCGGTCTCTTCGGAATCGATCGTCGAGAAGAGCGCCTCCGGGTTTAGTTGTCGTTTCGTCGTCGCACCCGGCCAGTGGGATGTCGCCTTCATCATCCCTGATAGCGCCCCGTTGGTGATGGAAGGCTTAACGGTTCGCGAGGACGCGACGCTGCCCACGGCACGACTGGCCCCAGCCGGCAGAGTCAAGGCACGGATAAGGGAAGCCCGGTCGGGCGGATTCCTGACGAACTGGAAAGCGACGATACGACAGGTCGCGGGTGCTCGGCTCGACTCGAGCATCGCGAGCTTCCTATCGCAGCACCCGGTGGCTGGACTCGGTTCCCAACTTGACGATCCGAGTGTACCGACAGGCGGTTTCGAGTTGACCGTCGAGTCGCCGGGGCTTGCGACCCGTCGAATGTTGGTCAGCCCGGTTCGGGCGTTAGAAGTATTAGATCTCGGTGACGTCTTCCTAACCACCAGCGGGTCGCTTCGCGTAGCGATCTCGTTTCCAAGAGAGTTGCCGGAATCGGAGCTGATCCTGGCTGTCGCCATTCCGGCACCTGCCGGCACGCGAGGTCGACCGACTCCGATTGGCGAACGCCGATTGCATCCAGGTCCGAGTCTGGTTGCCGATTTCGGTTCAGTCGACCCTGGACTTCTCATCGTCTCTGTCAGAACCGACCCGCCACAGGGTCTCTGGGTCGAAGAGGAAGTGCCGATCTACTCTGACCAACGAGCAGATGTGGCTTTTGTCTTTTCACCCATCGTTGTCTCCGGAGACGTCACTCGCGGAAGCTCGGTCTTGAGGGAGGCGAGAGTCGCCCTGTACCAGGCGCCTGGACAGAGCGCCGAAACTCTCACCGACGACGCCGGACACTATTCTCTAAGAGTCTGGTCGTGGGGAAAGTATGGGTTCAGAGCGACACCCTCCGGAGGTCAGGGGACTGTGGATGAAGATCTCGTTATCCCGGCAGACTCGAGTGAAATCCATCACGACTTCCATCTCCCTGACGCCGCTCTTGCTGGCCGCGTGAGTGATTCATCGGGTCGAGCGATCGCTGGCGCGGTGGTCAATTTCCAAACGACTGCCGACGGGGACGGCATGATCAAGCCGGGCAGTCAGTCGGGCAAAGCCACGAGCGATGCGGACGGCCAGTTCGCATTCAGCGGCCTCGGCCCCCAGAACGTCGATCTAGACATACGGGCTCGTGGATTCGCTCCGAAGCTCGTGAAGGGCTTGGCGCCCGCACAGGATTCACTCATCCATGAGATCGTCCTCGAAAGCGGGGGCGGCATCCACGGCCGAGTCCTCGAGTCGGGCGGTGCTCCGATGGTCGGAGCGCTCGTCTACCTGAGCCGAAGTGCACCCGCTCTTCTACCAGAGCAGCAGGCAACAACGGACGGTGCTGGAGAGTTCGACTTCGAGGCTGTGAGCGGCGACAAAGCCCTGCTGATCGTCCATAGCTGCGGATATCTCCTCGAGATGAGGCCTATTACCATCTCTTCGGCTCGCGACCCGGAGCTCGTCGTTCTGCTGCCCTCATCAGGCCAGCTGACCGTTCGCTTCGTTGACGGTCGAGATCACTTGACGAAGGTTGGAGGCGTGAGCTACGAGGTAAACAGCTCGATGCTGCCCCCGAACGTGGTGGGGAAGTTTGTCTCCCGGTGCGGCAATGCCGGCACGTCTGCTCAGTTTTCGATGGACTTTCTGCCTCGAGGATTGGTGCGCGCTTTCACCATGAACGGAGCCTTCCTCGCCAGCTTTCAGAACGAGGGCTCGCCGTCGACATGGACAATTCACGTGAGTCGGTCGACTCCCGGAGTCCTGCCCTGATGGCCTCGTAGCGGGGGGACGGCGTCGGTCTTCCCCTCACCCCGCCCCTCTCCCGGGGGGAGAGGGAGAAGCAGCCGCGTGTTGCCGGAAGTCGTAGCGGCGGAGGACAGGGACCCGCGCGGCGATCCAGGCGGTCAGAAGAACGGTCGCGAGGCCGCCCGAGACGACCGAAAAGGTGACGCCCACGGCTGCCGAAGCGAAAAGGGAGGCCACGAGACCCGCCTCGAGCTCGCCCAGCTGCGGGCCGCCCAGAAAGAAGATCATGTTGACCGACGTCGAACGGCCTCGCAGGGCGTCGGGGGTCGCGAGCTGGCGCAGGGCCTGGCGGATGACCGTCGAGACCGAATCGGCGAGACCCGTTGCCGCGAGGGCCAAAAGCGTCAGCCAGAAGGCGCGCGAAAACCCGAAGACGACGGTCGAGGCGCCGTACGCCGCGACGGACCAGAGGAGGACCCGGCCCTGGCCGGGCGGCAGCGGCCGGATCGAAAGGTAGAGCGAGCCCAGGAGAGCGCCGACTGCCGGCGCCGCGGCCAGCACGCCGTAGCCCTTCGCGCCGACGTGCAACACCTGGTCAGCGAAGACTGGCAGCAGCGACATCGCGCCCGAGAAGAACGTGGCGAGGAAGTCGAGCGACATCGTCCAGACGATCAACGGCGTCTTGAAGACGAATCGCAGGCCCTCGCGCAGCGCCTCGATCGGGTGCGCAGGCTGAGTGTCCGAGATCACAACGGCTCCGGAGGTGTGCATCGTCACGAGGGCGAAGATCACGGCAAGAAACGAAACGGCGTTCAAGATGTAAATCGTCGCGAGGCCGCTCTCCTGCGAACGGGCGCCGGCGATCACGAGCCCGGCGAGAGCCGGTCCGCCGATCATGGCTGCCTGGAATGCGGAGAGATTGACCGCGAGCGCGCCCGGAAGGTCTTTGGCCGGGACGAGGCGCGGCAGCAGGGCGTGGCGCGCCGGCCCGTCGAAGGCGCCTGCGGCGGCGGTCACGAGGTTCATGGCGTAGATCAGCCAGAGAGTGTCGCGTCGTGTCAGCGTCATCGTCGCGAGGACCACGGCCGTTGCGGTCATCACGAGCTGCGCGACGAGCATGACGCGGCGCCGGTCGCGCCGGTCGGCCAGGACGCCTCCCCAGAGCGAGAAGGCGATGATGGGCAGGACCTTCGTCAACCCGACGAAACCCGAGTGCAAGCGGAGAGCGGGTCAGCAGGTAGACGTGCCAGTTGATCGCCGCGCTCTGCATCTGGGAGCCGGTCATCGACAGAAGCTGCGACGCCGTCAGCCGCGCGAAATCGCGGTGCCGGAGAGTGAGATAAGGCCGGGAAGAGCCCGCCATGGTCCCGCGGACTCTATCGCCTGCTCAAAAGCTCTAGTGGCTGGCTGGCCGCGACCGTCCACCCACGTGGGAAGCGGGCCGGCCGAGCAGGAACCCCTGGCCGAGCGTGATGCCGAGATCGACAAGGGCGCGGCGCTCCTGCCTTCGCTCGATTCCCTCGGCGATGACTTCCGCCCCGATCCGCCGGCCGATAGATGCCAGGCTCGTGATGATTTCCCGCTTGATGGGGTCGTTTTCGAGGCCGCGCACCAGAGAATCGGCCACCTTGATGTAGTCGGGTTGCAGGTAAAGGATCGACTCGAGACCGGAGTATCCCGACCCGGCGTCGTCGATCGCGATCTTCAGGTGCGACCGCCTCACGATGTCGAGGGTCTCGCGGAAGGCCGGGTAGTCGCCGACCATCTCCTTCTCCGAAATCTCGACGACGACGTCCGAGTGCCTCCGGTTGATTTCGGCAAGATGGCGCTTGTCGAGAAACACGGGGTGCCGGAGCAGCATGGCCGACGCGTTGACGAAGAGCCTGTGCCGGCCGACCGCACCCGGTAGCCTGCCGAAGATCGTCTCGAGGCAGAGGCTTTCGAGCTCGACGTCGAGCGCGTTCTCGTGCGCCACGGCAAAGAGGCTGTTGGGCGCCTCGAGGGGAGACCCGGCCGGCCCGCGGATCAAGGCCTCATATCCGGCGACGCCTCCATCCGACAGGCGGCAAACGGGCTGAAACACGGCCCGCAGCTGTTTCTGGCCGAGGATCCCCTTGAGGGCCGACGACAGGTCGGTCTGTTCGCGCGTCTGTTCCCGCGACACGATCTTGGCTGCCTCCGCGAAGAGCCGCACGAGATGGCGCGACGGGCGAGAGCGCGGGTTGTCGGGCGCCGCCAGGCTCGAGACATGGATGCTTATCCGGTCGACCGTCGTTCCGCCAAAGGCCTGCCGCAAACGCCGGACGGTCCTCGACTGGAAGCGCACGGCGAGCCCCTCGAGGGTTCGGGCTTGCCGCGCTCGCCCCGTCGCCGAGAGGTCAAACAGAATGTAGAACCCGTCGGCCCCCGAGAAGCGGATCGAGACGAGGCTTTCCGACAGGCTCGAGGCAGCGACGTCCTCGCGCAGGCCGTCGGCCACGACCGTCAAGACCCGGTCGTACTGCTCCCACCCGTAGAGCTCCTCGAAGCCGAAGAACTTTCCGATCTGCAGATAGATGACGCCGACATGCTCGAGGGCTTCCAGGCGAGCCGCCCGGGCAGGGTCCTCGAACGGGTGAACGGGCAGACCCGTCACCCCGTCGAACACAACGGCCTCGCGGCGCAGCCGCTCGACCTCCTCGGCGTCCGGCCCCGGCGCGGCGCTGCCTTCTGGCGGCACGATGCCGATCGGCCCCCGGTGCTCCCTTGTTTTCATCGCGTCATGACTCCTCCGGTTTGGCTTCGCCGCCGACGAGCTCGCGGACCTTTCGGCGAAGTTCCTCGGCGCCGAAAGGCTTCATGAGGTAGTCGGAGCCGCCGAGCTGCATCGCGCGAATCCGGTCCTTGAGCTCGGCGCGGCCGGTCAGGAAGAGAACCGGCACATCGCGAGTCGTCGACTGGCGCCGCAGGATGGCGCACAGCTCCCAACCGCTCATCCCGGGCATGTTGACGTCGAGGATGACGAGATCAGGCGTTTCGTGCAGGATCTCTGCCAGCGCAGCCCTGGAGTCGGCCGGCGCCGAGACGTTCAGCTCCTCGGCCGCGAGGGCGTCCCGCACGGCCGGCCCGATCGAGAGATCGTCGTCGACGACGACAACGCGCTTCATTTCGTCTTCCTCGCGTAGGGCAGGAGGATCGTCACCTCGGATCCGATCCCGACCTCGCTCGTCAGGCTGATCCTTCCGCCGTTGGCCTCGAGGATCTCCTTTGTCAGGGCGAGGCCGAACCCCTTGCCTTCGGTGCGGCCTGCGGCACGCCGCCCGCGGAAGGCGTACTCGAAGGCGTGCGATCTCTCCTCGGCCGTCATGCCCATGCCTGTGTCCTTGACGACGACGAAAGCGTGGGAACCGGCGGCTCCGGCGCGGATGCGGACCTCTCCGTTCTCGGACGTGTACTTGATGGCGTTGTCGATCACGTTGCGGAAGGCGCGCTGGAGGGCGACGGCATCCGCGGCGACGAGCAGCTCCGGCCGGTCAGCGATGAACTCGATGCGGATGCGGCCGCTGTGCGCCAGGCGGTATGCCGTGGCGAGCGAGCCCAGGATGCCGACGATGTCGGCGGGCGGTTCGGCCGATGCCGGCGGCTCGGCTTGTACCGAGGGCCTCGTCAGAGGCGGAGAGACGCCGCCCACGAGTTTTTCGGCGAGCTCGATTTCGCGGGAGAGGTTCTCGAGGTGATCGGGGGCCGGCAGCTGGCCCTTCTCGGCGGCCTCGTGAATCAGGTCGGAGTAGATGCGCAGAACGGAGATCGGAGACCGCAGGTCGTGAAGGACCTCGGCCGCCGGATCGCGCTTGTCGGCCGGCGCGGACGCTGTGGCGCGCGCCCGGGGCAGGACGGGAGCCTGTTCCACCGGCGTCAGCGCCGGGGCGGCCCGCTCTGTCGAACCCGCCGAGGCAATCTCGAGTGCCGTCAGCAGCGCCGGTGCGGCGAGGCCGACGGCAACCAGGGCGAAGAGCTCCTCGGGACGGCCCATGGGAATCCCTCCCAGGGCGGCGAGCGACCCGACACCCATGACCGAAAGGGCCGCCTGGAATCGCGCGGCGGGTTTTCCGTCGAGGCCCCAGGCGAGGCCCAAGCCTGCCGGCAGCAGCAGCGCGAAGGGGCTCCTGACGCCTCCCGTCAGCGACATGGCGCAGAGCACGAGGGCCGTGTCGACGATGGCCGAAAGCGGCGCCGCGAAAGCTCCGAGGGCGCGCTCCCAGCCGGAGCGCGAAAAGAGGACAGCCGCGCCGAGGCCGCCCGAGAGTGCCAGCGTGAGCAGGTGGCGCTCGCCCAGGTCGAGCACGATTGAGAGGAGACAGAAGAAGCTGAAGAGCGCGGGCGCCGCGGCCCTTCTCGAGGCGGACGCGCCTGCCGTCACCATGTCGGGCGGCCCGCTCTACGCATAGGCGCACCCGATCCGCAGCCCGCCGTCGGCCAGCTTGTCCTGGTGCAGAGTTCGGAGCCGCACCGGGTGCCGCTCCGGGACGTGCCGCTGAAGAATCTCGGCGCTCCAGCGGGCGGGCCACCGGTCCGCCCGGGGCACCCGGAAGGCGAGCCCGCCGCCGCCGACGTCCACGATGGGCGCCGTGCGCGCCCGCGAGGGGGCGCCCCACTGGATGCGCAGCTCCCGATCCTGAGGGAGGAAGCGCGGCTGCTGGCGCCGGTCCTCGCCCTCGAATCGTGACTGTTCCCGGCACTGGTAGAGGCGCAGGTCAGCGATCTTCAGGAGGAAATCGACCGTCCTGCCGTCTGCCGGAAAACCGGCTATGCCGTAGTGCATGCCGAGCGCGGCTCCGGTGCCGCGGGGCAGGGCGCTCGACGCGATCTTGTGGCGAACCCGCTCGGCCACGATGAAAGCCGCCAGAAGGCCCGTATTTGGCAGGACGAGGACGAACTCGTCGCCGCCCCACCGACAGCCGGCGTCGATTGTGCGAAGCGAGTCGCGGATCATGCTCGCCGTCTTGACGAGCGCCCTGTCGCCGACAGGGTGGCCAAAACGGTCGTTGATCGCCTTGAAGCCTTTCAAGTCGATCATCACGATCGAGACGATGCCGCCGCCACGCTCGGCGCGCGACAGCTCCCGATCCAGATGCTCGAGCAGGAAGCGGCGGTTGTAGAGGCCGGTCAGGGGGTCCGTGATCGCGTTGACGCGCAGAACTTCGAGGTCCCGCTCCGACACGACACGCGGCTCCGCGAGCCGGCCCTTGCGGCTGTGGAGCTCGAGGAGAAGAACGGCCGGGAGGCCGAGCGGGGCCCCGAGCTTCGCACGGGCCGAAACAAAGCGCTTTGCGACGTCGCGCCAGAGCGCCACCGCGGCCTCCTCGTTGAGCGAGAGGCAGGTCCAGTCGAGGAAGAGTTGGCGCAGCACGTCGCCCCGGCTCGCGCGCCGGGCAATCGATGCGAGCAAGCGCTCGAAGTGTCCCAGGGGGAAGTTGCGCTCCCGCCCCATGCGGGACAGTCGCTGGATATCGAGGCCGGGGTCGGCCGGTTTCACCTGCTCTGCTCGCTAGCGGCCGAGCGCCCGCGAGGCCGGCCTGGGGTCGGCGACGGCCTGTCTCTCGCGGCCGAGCCGACGCACGGCCCCGGCCGTCTCCGCGACGGCCTCTCCGAGTGCGAAGACGAGGAGCATCTGCCCCTCGCGCACCAGGTCGATGACCTCGCGATCCGATCGCACCCAGAGGACCCGGTCGCGCGAGACGATGAGGCGCGCGCGAGACAGATCAGCCTCCCCGGCCCCGTCGAGGCGCCGCAAGACGGCGGCGCAGCGGCGCAGCCGCGCCAGGCTCACACCCGACGCGCGCAGCCGCCCGGCCACTTTCAGGCGGACGACGTCTGAAAACGAGTAACGCCGGGCCGATCCGTAGCCGTTAGCCCTCGTCAGCGACGGCGAGAGGAAGCCGAGATGGTCCCAGTGATCGAGCTGACGCGGCGTCAGGCCAGACAGCCGGGCGGCGTCGGCCGTGGAGAAGCTCTCTTGAATAACAGGTCTGAATTTCATTGGTGAAATCCGTCGAATGGTAGCACAGCCGCAGCGGCGCGGTCGCGTCGGGCAGCGATCAAGATAGGCTCTGCCCGATGCGGTTTGCTGCGGCGGTTCTCGTCCTGGTCCTCTGCGCGTGCTGCGCGTCGTCGCCGCCGCCACCGCCGCCCAAGCTGCCTCCACCGGACCCGGCGGAGGAGACCGTGGCGGCGCTGACACAGGCGCTGAAACTCGATGCCGCGCAGAAGAAGCAGACCTTGGAGCTGCTGCACGAGCTGTACGACCGGAACGAGAAGATCCGCGCCGGCTGGTCGAACGGGGGGCGCGTGCAGCCGGAAGAGCTGACGAATTCCCAGGGGAGATTCGAGCACGATTTCTTCGCCATCCTCACTCCCGAACAGAGAATGACTCTCACACAGAACCGGACCCTTCTGAATCTTCGAGGGAAGATGGCGCCCCACTAAAGCCCGGTTCCGGCGCGAGCCGCGCAGCCCCCCGATATAATTGGCGGGTGCTGTTGTCACGCAGGCAAGGCCTGCTGGCTTCTCTTTCGGCAGCGGGCTGTCTGCTCGCCGGGTATCTGCTCGCCCAGGTGCGTCCGCCGGCCGCGCGGCCAGGCCAGCCGCCCAAGGTCTCGCGTCCGCCGATCGGGACGCTGCCCCCGAGCTTCAACAAGGAGGTCGTCCGAATCCTCCAGGCCAACTGCCAGAAGTGCCACCACGAGGGCGGTATCGGGCCTTTTCCCCTCGTGACGTACGAGGACGCGTACACGCACAAGAACGACATCGTGCTGATGACCGGCTCGCGCCGGATGCCGCCCTGGCACGTCGACTCGTCCTGCAACGCCTTCGAGGGCGATCCCTCTCTCTCCGCCCAGGAGGTCGCGACGCTCTCGAAATGGGTCTCGGCCAGCGCCCCGGAGGGAAATCCCGCCGACCTGCCGGCGACGCTGACGTTTCCGGCGACCTGGTCCCTCGGCGAACCGGACATGACTCTCTCCATGCCCGAGTCCTTCAAGCCCAACTTCAACCAGGGCGACGTCTACCGGTGCTTCGTCCTGCCGACCAATTTGCCCGAAGACCGCTTCGTGCGGGCCGTCGAGATCCTGCCCGGCGCCCGCAAGATGGTCCATCACGTCATCCTCTATGTCGACACGTCGGGGAAGGCCAGGAGCCTCGACGACGCCGATCCGGAGCCTGGCTACTCGTGTTTCGGCGGCCCCGGGTTCTCTGTCAACGCGCTTTCGCCGTCCCTGGGCGGATGGGCGCCCGGCAACCAGCCGCATTTCCTGCCGGACGGCCTCGGTATGTCGCTTCCGAAAGGGGCCTCGGTCGTCATGCAGGTCCACTACAGCGCGCACAACGGGATCGGCGCCGACGACCGGTCTTCGCTCGGGATCTACTTCACCAGGGCGCCCATCCAGAAACGGGTGCTGATCGCGCCGGTCGTCAACACCACCTTCTACATTCCGCCCGGGGCCTCCGACTACGAGGTCACGGCCTCGATCCCATTCCTGCCGTTTGACGCGCATCTGATCGCCGTGACGCCCCACATGCACTTGATCGGCACGACGATGCATGTGAAGGCCAGGGCTCTCGACGGAGGAGAGACCTGTCTTGCAGATGTGCCGCAGTGGGACTTCAACTGGCAGGCGACCTACACCTACAAGAACGCGGTGGCCGCGCCGCTCGGGACAAACCTGTCGCTATCGGCCCGTTTCGACAACTCCTCGGACAACATCCGAAACCCGAACAGCCCTCCCAAGGGCATCGGGTGGGGCGAAAACACGACCGACGAGATGTGCATCGGGTTCCTGAACTTCACTCTCGACTCGGAAAACCTGACGTCGGCCGCCGCCATGAGCCCCGAGCGCGCCGGCCAGCTCGAGTCGGTGGAGCCCTTCTTGCGAGATCTCTGGTCGCAGCTGGACCCGGTTCCGAGTCGGGCCGCTCGCCGGTAACGCCCGACTTCCAAGCGACAGCCTGTTGCGGCCGGTCGGCTTGCGCGCTAGCGTAGCCGCCGCCACTCTCTCCGAAAGGAAGGTCCGCATGCGGCTTGCCCGCCCGGCTTCGTTGTTGTCCTTTTCGGTGCTCGGCGTTTTCCTTTTGGGCGCAGCCCCGCCGAAGCCTCCCGAGGCTGTCACGGTGATCCGCGCGGGCACGCTGATCGACGGCGTGTCCGGAAAGCCCCGTTCCAACCAGGTGATCGTCGTGCGCGGCAATCGGATCGAGAGTGTGGGCGAAGCCGCCGCTGCAAAGGTTCCCGCCGGAGCGAGCGAAATCGACCTCTCGAAGGCGACGGTCCTCCCGGGGCTGATCGACAGCCACACGCATCTCTTTCTGCAGGGCGAGGATCCGGCCGAGGGCGACTACGACACCCAGCTGCTCAAGAACCCGCTGTCCCTGCGGGCGGCCCGCGCGACGGTTGCGGCCCGGCGCGCCCTGGAGCAGGGCTTCACGACGATCCGGGACGTCGAGACCGAGGGCGCGGGCTACGGAGACGTCGGCATCAAGCTGGCCATCGAGAGGGGCTACATCCCGGGTCCGCGACTGTTCGTGGTCACGCGCGCCATCTCCACGACCGGCGGCTATCCCGCTCGAGGGCTATGCACCCGAAGTCGCCGTCCCGAAAGGGGCCCAGCTCGTGGACGGGCCTGTCGAGGCGCGCAAGGCGGCGCGCGAGCAGCTCGAGAACGGCGCCGACTGGATCAAGGTCTACATGACGCACCGCTCGTGGGTGGACAAGCAGGGCAACCTCGCCTCCCAGCCCACGCTGACACTCGAGGAGATCAAGGCGATCGTCGACGAGACGCACGGCTGGGGAAAGAAGGTCGCCTGCCACGCCTACAACGGCGTGGGACTCCGCCGCGCGCTCGACGGCGGGTGCGACTCGATCGAGCACGGGCTCGAGCTCGACGACGCGGCGATTGCGCAGATGGTCCGGCAGGGCACGTGGCTCTGCCCGACGATGAGCGTCTACTACAAGGGGTGGGCCGCGGAGGACACTCCGGCCGGCCAGCGCGACCGCAAGCGCGTCGCCGTCCACGGCCCGTCGCTTCAAAAGGCCGTGAAGGCCGGCGTGAAGATCGCGTTCGGAACCGACGTCGGCGGCTTCTCGTGGTCCGAGCCGATCGCTCAGGAGTTTTCCCGCATGGTCGAGTTCGGGATGACTCCGATGGCGGCGATCCAGTCGGCGACCTCGCGGGCGGCCGAGCTCCTCGGCATGTCGGGCGAGCTGGGAGTGATCGCGCCGGGCGCGTATGCCGACATCACAGCCGTGTCGGGCGACCCCATCCGGGACGTGAACGTCCTCGAACGGGTCGGCTTCGTCATGAAGGACGGAAAAGTCTTCCGGGACGAGCTCACGTCCGCCCGGTAGAGGGAGAAAGGAGAGATCATGCACATCGCACCGCTGCCTCCCAATGAACCGGCGCGGCTCGAAGCGCTCCAGAGATACGGCATCCTCGATACACCGCCCGAGGAGGACTTCGACGATCTGACCCTGCTCGCTTCGCACATCTGCGGCACGCCGCAGGCCCTGATCTCGCTGGTGGACGAGGAGCGCCAGTGGTTCAAGGCGCGGGTCGGCATCGAGGAGACCGAGACCCCGCGCAAGGTGGCGTTCTGCGCCCACGCGATCCTGCAGGACGACGTGATGATCATCCCGGACACCCGGAAGGACGAGCGGTTCGCCGACAGCCCGCTCGTGACCTCCGGCCCAAAGATTCGCTTCTACGCCGGCGCCCCTCTTCTGACGTCCGACGGACTGGCTCTCGGCACCCTCTGTGTCAGCGACCGCGTTCCACGCCAGCTCACGCCCGAGCAGACGGTGGCCCTGCGCGCCCTGGCCCGGCAGGTCGTGGCGCAGCTGGAGCTGAAGCGGCGGCTGAAGGAGGAACGCGAGGACGCCGGCGAGAAGTTGAAGAGCAAGGAGACGACGATCGAGATGATCACGGGCCAGATGCCCGCCGTGCTCTGGTCGACCGACCGCGACCTGCGATTCACCTCGTCGACGGGCGCAGGTCTCGCGTTCCTCGGCCGGCGCCCCGGAGACTCGGTCGGCCAGACTCTCCCGGAGTATTTCCGCAACCCGGAGCCGTCCTTCCCTCCGCTCGCGGCGCACCGGCGGGCGTTGCTGGGCGAATCGGTCAGCTACGAGATCGAGTGGAGCGGGCGCGTTTTCGCTTCCCACGTCGAACCGCTGCGGGATTCGGACGGCGGCATCCAGGGGGTCATCGGGGTGGCGCTCGACATAACCAGGCAGAAGCGGGCCGAGCAGGAGCTTTCGAAGTCCCTCACGCTGCTCCAGGCCACGCTCGACGCGGCGGCCGAGGGGATTCTCGTCGTCACCGAGGGCGGGCGGATTGCGAACTTCAACCAGGCTTTCGTCGAGCTGTGGCGGGTTCCCGAAGAAATTGCCGTGGCGAAGGACACCGAGGCCCTTCTGGCCCACGTTCTCGGAGCAGTGAAGGAGTCGGGAGCCCTGGCGAAAAAGTTCATGGGGCTGCGCGCCCACAGCGACGCCCCGGCCTCCGACCCCATCGAGCTCAAGGACGGAAGGGTCCTCCAGAGCTCCTCTCGTCCGCAGCGAGTCGGACGGACACCCGTGGGAACGGTGTGGAGCTTTCGAGAAGCCGGCTGACAGCTAGTTCGCGATGCCGAGCTGCGTGAACACGAAGGCGTAGTCGAACGCCAGCTCTTTCAAGCGGTCGTAGCGGCCCGATGAGCCGCCGTGGCCTCCTGCCATGTTGATCTTGAAGAGAAGCGGGTTCGAGTCCGTCTTCAGGGTCCGCAGCTTCGCGACGTACTTGGCCGGCTCCCAGTACATCACCTGGCTGTCGTCAAACGACGTCTTGACGAGGATCGTCGGGTACGCCTTCGCCCCGAGGTTGTCGTAGGGGCTGTACGTCTTCATGTAGTCGTACTCGTCCTTCTTCTTCGGGTTGCCCCACTCCTCGAATTCGCCGACGGTCAGCGGCAGCGACTCGTCGAGCATCGTGTTGATGACGTCGACGAAGGGCACCCGCGTAGACGACGATCTTGAAGAGGTCGGGGCGCATGTTCGTCACGGCGCCCATCAGGAGGCCGCCGGCCGAGCCGCCTTCGATGACGAGCCGGTCCCTGGACGTGTACTTGTCGGCGATCAGCTGCTCGGCGACGGCGATGAAGTCGGTGAAGGTGTTCTTCTTCGACATCATGCGGCCCTGGTCGTGCCAGGGCTTGCCCAGCTCGCCGCCGCCGCGGATGTGAGCGATGGCGTAGACGAAGCCGCGGTCGAGGAGCGAGACGCGTGCTCGAGCTGAACGTGGCAAACGAGGGGATGCCGTAGGAGCCGTAGCCGTTCAGCCACAGGGGGGCCTTGCCGTCGGCGACGAAGCCCTTCCTGTAGACCAGCGAGATCGGGATCTTCGTGCCGTCCAAGGCCGTCGCGTAGCGGCGCTCCGACTGGTATTTGCTCGGGGTCGTAGCCGCCCAGGACCTCCGTGCGCTTCAAGAGCTTTCGATCCTTCGTCGCCATGTCGTAGTCGTAGACGGACGGAGGACGTCGTGAAGGACTGGTAGCCGAAGCGGAAGAGCTTCGTATCGAACTCCGCGTTGGCCTGCGGGCCGACGGCGTAGACGGCTTCCGTGAAATCCGACCCGGTGCTGCGCCCCCGTGGCGAGATCGATGACGCGGATGCGCGGCAGGCCGTCCTCGCGCTCGAGGACGACGGCGTTGCCGGAAAAGACCTCGAGGCCGGAGACCATGACGGCCGGCCGGCAGGGGAGAAACTCCTTCCAGGACGACGGACTCGAGGAGGCGACGGGGGCCGTGACGACGCGGAAGTTGCGGCAGCCATTGTTCGTCCGGATGTAGAAGAGATCGCCCCGGTGGTCGACGGAGTACTCGTGATCCTTCTCGCGCGCCGCGATGAGCGTCGGGGCCTTCGTGCGGTTCGGCGGCCGGGATGAACCGCCACTCGCCGGCGGTGTGGGATCGGGAGGCGAGGAAGATCATCTTTCCGCTGCGCGAGCGGTCGACGCCGACGGTGAACATCTCGTCCTTCTCTTCGTAGACGAGCGCGTCGGTCTTCGGATCCGTCCCGAGCGTGTGGCGGTAGATCCGGTATGGCCGCTTGGCCGAGTCGTCCACGCCGTAGAAGAGGGTCTTGTTGTCGGCTGCCCAGGCAATGGAGGAGACCTTCTCGACGGTTTCGGGAAAGTCCTTGCCCGTCGAGAGGTCGCGGACGTGAAGGCGGTACTCGCGGAAGCCCGTGTTGTCGGTCGTGTAGGCGAGCAGGTTCCCGTCGTCGGCGACCTCCTGGTCGCCCACGGCCATGAACCGCTGGCCTTTGGCCATCTCGTTCAGGTCGAGCGTCACCTGCTCGGGCGCCTCGAGGCTGCCCTTCTTGCGACAGAAGATGTTGTACTGCTTTCCCTGCTCGGTGCGCGAGTAGTAGAAGTAGCCGCGGTCCCGGTACGGCACCGAGAGGTCCGTCTCCTTGATGCGCCCGAGCATCTCCTTGTAGAGAGCCGCCTGGAAGGCCTCCGTCGGTTTCATGACGGAGTCGGCGAACGCATTTTCGGCCTCGAGGTAGATCTTCACCTCGGGATTCTGGCGGTCGCGCAGCCAGAAGTAGTCGTCGGCGAGCGTGTCGCCATGGATGTCGGTCGTCTTCACGATTTTCTTGGCCATCGGTGCCTTCGAAACCTCCGGATTGTCGCCAGCAATGAGCGCGGGGGCGGCCCCCGCGAGCGCAGCCACCAGGATCCAACGCGTCATGCCTTCACCTCGATGTCGTCCTTGTAGAGCTCGTAAGCCTTCTGATACTCCATCACGCGGGCGACCTCGGACAGGAACGCGTCGCTGTAGCCCGCGCGGCGCAGCATATAAAACCCCATCTCCATGCCGGAGGCGATGCCCCCGGCCGTCACGATCCGCCCGGCGTCGACGACCCGGGCACGGCTGATCCGGCACTTGGGCGCGATCCTGGACAACCGGTCGAGGGGGACCATCCCGGCCGGAGACGCCTCGACGCGGTCGGGCTCCTTGCGGTTGGTCGCCGGCAGGCCGTCCAAGAGTCCCATCTTTCCGTAGATCCAGGAGCCCGTGCACACGCTCGCGAGGATCGTCGCTACGGGCAGCCCCCGGATGAAGTCGTGCAGGCGGCGGTTGTGCAGCTCCTGGCGGGTTCCGAAGCCCCCCGGAATGAGAAACGCGTCCATGGCCGGGGAATCGAGAAAGCTGTAGTTCGGCAGGACCGTGAAGCCCGCCTGCGCCTGCACGGGACGCAGGGCGTCCGCAACGAAGAACGCCTCGAGCTCGGGGTCGAAGCGCCGCGCCACTGAAAAGACGCCGTAGGGCGCGGCGAAGTCCACGATCTCGACGTCTTTGAAGACGTAGATGCCTAGGCGAAACCCGGGAATGTGCGGCTGTTCGGGCATGTCAGGCCTCCGGCAGGCCGGTCTTCAAGCCTTCGCGGGCGAGCAGGCCTGCAAACTCGGTCTTGTTGACCGCCATCATGTAGGCCTCCTTGGGATCGACCAGCTTGTTCTTGACGTGTTGCAGGAGCGAGTCGTTCAAGGTCACCATTCCCTGGGCCTTCGAGGTCTGGATGACGGAGTAAATCTGAAAAGTCTTGGCCTCCCGGATCAGGTTGGCGACCGCGTTGTTGCACACCAGGATCTCGTAGGCCGCCACCCGGCCGCTGCCGATGCGCTTACAGAGCGTCTGGGCGATGACGCCCTTCAACGAGCCCGCGAGCATGGTCCGGATCTGCTCCTGGCGGTCCGCCGGGAACTGGTCGATGACGCGGTCGACCGTCGAGGGAGCCGTCGTCGTGTGGAGGGTCCCGAAAACGAGATGGCCGGTCTCGGCCGTCTCGACGGCAATCGCGATCGTCTCGAGATCCCGCATTTCGCCCACCAGAACGATGTCCGGGTCCTCGCGCAGCGCGGCGCGCAGGGCGTCCTTGAAGGTGTCCGTGTGCGCGTGGAGCTCCCGCTGGTTGATGAGACATTTCTTGTTCTCGTGCACGAACTCGATCGGGTCCTCGATCGTGATGATGTGGTCGGTGCGGTTCTGGTTGATGTGGTCGATCAGTGTCGCCAGCGTCGTGGACTTGCCCGAGCCCGTCGGGCCCGTGACGAGGACGAGGCCCTTGGTCAGGTAACACAGCTCGAGCACGCTCTTGGGCAGGCCGAGCTCCTCGGGCGACCGGATCGTGAAGGGGATGGCGCGGAAGACGGCGCCGGGGCCCTTGCGGTCGCGGAAGAGGTTGACCCGGAACCGCGATGCCCCGGGGATCGCATGCGCGAAGTCGGTGTCGTTGCGCTGTTCGTACTCGTCGCGGTTGCGCTGGGGTGTGATCTCGTAGATGCGGGCCAGGAGCTCGTCTTCGGCAAACGCCGCGTGGCCCGACAGGGGCTGCATGACGCCGTGGATGCGCACCATGGGCGGGGAGCCTGTCGAGAGATGCAGGTCCGAGGCGCCGAGCTCGAGCATCGCGAGGAGCAGCTTCTCGATTCCCGTTTCGACCTCGACAGACGAGTACGACGGCCGCTCAGCCTCGGCGCGGGCGGAGCAGCTGACGCCTCCGGCGGGGCGGCGGGCTCGGCCTCGGCCGCTGGGCCGGGCTTCGGTTCGATCGAGACCTTCCAGGCCGAGAGCCCCGCGTCGACCCGGATCGTGACGGGAGCGGCGCCCGCCGAATAGACGAACGTCGTGCCGCCGTTCTTATTCAGGGTCACTCCCGGCGGGACGATCTCCTCGACGAGCTTGACGAGCGAGGCGTGGGGCGTCGTCTGCGAGGCATAGCGCTTGCCGGTCGGGAAGACGAGCTGCACCTTTTCGTTCGAGACGAGATGAGCGCCCTGCGCGCCGAACTTCACCATGCTCGCCAGCAGCGAATCGATCTGTGCCATGCGCTCTCCCGCTCTAACCCGTCTCGATGACGCGGAGGACGAACGTCTTGTTGACGAGGAAGAGATGCTCCGTCTGCCAGAGGCGAAAGCACCGGCCCTCGCGGTTGAGGTAGTCGTTGATCCGCGTGCCGGGCTCGGGCAGCGAGTAGAGGAGGTCGCCGTCCAGCGGGACGCCGAAGAGCAGCTCGACCCGGACCTTCTTGCGAAAGTCGAAGAGCTCCTCCTGCGTCCCGTCGCTTTCGTCTGAGGGCGAGAGCGGAATCTTGATCCACAGGAGGGCGTCCTTGTTGAAGACCTCCCAGACGCCGGTTGAAAAATCCCGCGCCGGCAGAAACGGCGCCGGCTGCTCGAGCAGGTCGAGGACATGCTGACGCCGAAACTCGTGGGCGTGCCGCTCGGCCAGAAACACCTCGACGGGCCGGGGCGGAGAGCCCGGCAGCGCCAGCTCGACGGGAACGTTCTGCTTACGGGCCCGGAGCACCTCGGTCTGTCTCACGGCAGGACCTCTTTCGCCAATATATCGTCAGGGCTTCGACGTTTGGCGCGCCTTCCAGGGCACGACGATCTGCTTCTGTCTCTCGATGGCCAGGGCGCGAATTCCGGCGAACTCGGGCCGCGATTTGATCCGGGCAAGCAGGGGATCGGAATCCATCCAGGGATAACTGAGGTAGTTGCCTTCGACGGCGCTCCGTAGAAGTTGAAGGGCGATGGCGTCCTGGCGGCAGAAGGCGGCGGTGCCGGCCTCGTTGTACTTGGGCTCGGGGTCACGATCGAACAGCATCCTCGGCGCAAGCTCTTTCCAGAGCTTCTCCGATTCGGCGTCCGGGTGCCCGGCCAGACAGGACTCGACGATCTTGAGTTGCCTGCCATCCTCCACCTGCCGCAGCAGTGCGAGCGCCTTTTCGTTCTGGCCCTCCCGGATCCGGATGTTGGCCTCGATGAACCTGGCCCACTGGGAGTCGCCGTCCAGGCGGGCGAACTCGACGGCGCGGGCGTATCGGTTCATGTTGTTGAAGGTCGCGGAGCAGGATCGCCACCCCGGGTCGTGGGGATCCAGGGCTTCCGGAGGGAGTACGGGAATCCGGTCCGACGCCCGATCCATCAGCTTCACGTGGCCGCGGGGTGTGACGATGATGTTGGCGGTCTTGATGTCGCGGTGGACGATGCCGCGCGCGTGCGCCGCGTCGAGCGCATCGGCGATCTGACTCGAGTAGTCGAGGAGCCGCTCGAGCGGGAGCGGCCCCGAGAGCAGGTCCTTCAAAGTCGAGCCCTCGACGAGCTCCATGACGATGAACGGCCGCCTGTCGTGCTCGTCGATGTCGTGGATCGTGCAGATATTCGGGTGGCCGAGGGCGGAGGCCGAGCGGGCTTCGCGCTTCAGGCGCTCGAGGGCCTGGGCGTCGTGCGACAGGTCGTCGGGGAGGAACTTCAGGGCGACTGCGCGGCCGAGCTTCAGGTCCTCGGCCCGGTAGACGACCCCCATGCCGCCGCCCCCGAGTTTCTCGAGCACCCGATAGTGTGAAAGCGTCTGGCCGATCATGAGGGTTTCGTGAAAGCGAATCGGATTCTACCCGTCCGCTCGTAATCGTGGTGTGGGAGCAAAAGACGCCGAACTCTCCTCCGAAGCTGCTCACGTGACCGTCGTCGGCAAGCCCCCCTCCGGTTAAGATCCCAGCCCGGGGGTTCGACATGAAGGTCCCTGGCGCGGTCCTATCGGTGCTTCTCGCTGCGGCGAGTCCGGGTTTAGCCCAGGCTCCCGCCCCCCCGCCCAAGCCCGCCGTGATCCTCCCGGGCCTCGCCCCGCTCCACCACCCGATTGCGACCTCTTCGGCGGAGGCACAGAGGTTCTTCGACCAGGGCCTTTCGCTCGTCTACGCCTTCAATCACGAAGAGGCCATCCGGTCCTTCGAGCGCGCCTCGGAGCTCGACCCGAAAGCACCCATGCCGCTCTGGGGCATCGCGCTGGCCCTCGGGCCGAACATCAACGACCCGACCTCCGACGCGGACCGGTTGAAGCGGGCCCGCCAGCTGCTCGACCAGGCAATCGTCCTCGCGGCGGAGGCGCCTGAGCCCTCGGAGTCCGAGCGGGACTACCTGACTGCCCTGGGAAAGCGCTACAGCGCCGACCCGCAGGCCGACCGGGCACAGCTCGCGCGCGACTACAACGCGGCGATGAGAGAGCTTTCGAAGAAGTACCGGGACGACCTGGACGCGGCGGTGCTCTTTGCCGAGAGCGGCATGGATCTGCGCCCCTGGAGGCTCTGGAACGGCGACGGCACGCCGGCCGACGGCACCCTCGAGATCGTCGCAACCCTCGAGGAGGTCTTGAAGCGCGATCCCCAGCATTCAGGCGCCAACCACTACTACATACACGCCGTGGAGGCCTCGCCGGATCCGCGGCGCGCCTTGCCCTCGGCCCAGGTCCTGACGACGCTGGCGCCCGGGGCCGGCCACCTCGTGCACATGCCCTCCCACATCCAGATGCGCACGGGCAGCTTCGGCGCCGCGGCACGGTCGAACGCCCTGGCGGCCGAAGCCGACCGCGAGTACATCCGCCAGACGGGCGCCCAGGGGATGTACACGGCGATGTACTACAACCACAACCTCCACTTCCTGGCCTCGGCCTGGTCGATGGCGGGCAACTGGGCCGAGGCGAAGAAGGCCTCGGACCAGCTCGGCGCCAGCGTCACGCCGCTTTTGGCCGAGATGCCGATGGTCGAGGCTTTTCTGACGATGCCGGCTTTCGTGAACCTGCGTTTTCAGAGGTGGTCCGAGGTCGTTCGGCAGCCGGACCCGGGATCGAAGCTGCCGATATTGAAGGCGATCTGGCACTACGGCCGAGTGCTCGCGCTGGTCTCGACGCGCGATGCCCGCCGCGCCGAGGCGGAGAAGAAGCTCTTCGAGGCTGCGCGGGCGCGCGTTCCGGCCGACGCTTTCTATGGCAACAACTCGCCCAAGGACGTGCTCGAGCTCGCCGCGGCGGTTCTTGACGCGCGGCTGGCCTGGCTTTCGGGCGACCGGGCTGGCTCGGTCGAAATCTGGCGCAAGGCCGTGGCGCTCGAGGACGCGCTTTTTTACGACGAGCCGCCGCCCTGGTATTACCCGGTGCGCGAATCGCTCGGGGCCGCGCTCGTGCGCCTCGGCCGGGCCGACGAAGCGGAAAAGGTCTTCCGGGAGGACCTGGCGAGAAACCCGCGCAACGGCCGATCCCTCTTTGGCCTCTCCGAGAGCCTGAAAGCGCAGAAGAAGGCGGCGGACCAGGCTTGGGTCGAGCGCGAGTTCGCCTCGGCCTGGAAGGACGCCGATATCCGGTTAAAAATCGAAGACCTGTAAGGCCCTGCCGGCGCCGGGAGTCTGAGCTATCATCCCGCGCCCTCGAGGTGACGCCTGCCAGGGGCTCGGTAAGGAGAACGAACCCGTTGGGAACCCGGAATCTGTGCACAAGGTGATCGCCTCGGCCCGGGCGGCTGCCTCGGCCTTGTTGGCCCTTTTCTCCCTCGCAGGCATGGCCCGAGCGGGCCAGGGCCCCGAGGAGGCGCTTGCCGTTTGTCCAGGGGAGAGCCCGAAGGGTGTGGCGGTCGCCTTCGCCTTCGAGCCCCGGTTCCGCCTTCTCGCACCGCCGCGCGGTCAACGACCCCTTCCGACCATCCGGATGCCCCTGCCGTTTTCAGCGGATGAGACCCTCTCGGCGGGGGGAGAGCCGAAGAAACACTTCTGGGTCGCGACCGCCGAGGTGCTTGGCCTGGAGGTCGCGACATGGGCGTTCGGCCGCTATTACCTGGACGCGCCCTACTCGCGCATCTCGTGGGAGGTGTGGAAGACCAATCTCAAGACGGGCTTCGTCTTCGACGAGGGGGATGATTTCCCGACCAACCAGGCCGAGCACATCTTCCATGGCAGCTTCTACTACAATGCGGCGCGCACCAACGGCTACGACCTCTGGGCATCGGCGCTTTTCACGACTGCCGGCAGCGTGCTCTGGGAGTACTTCGGCGAGAACCAGCTCCCCTCGACCAACGACCTCTTGAACACGTCGTTTGGCGGCGTCACGCAGGGTGAGGTCGTTTACCGCCTGTCGACGATGCTCCTCGACAACCAGGCGAGCGGCATCGGCCGGCTGGGGCGGGAGGTCGGCGCGTTTCTGTTAAACCCCATCAGCGGATTCAATCGGCTCCTTCGGGGCGAGATGAAGAAGGACTTTCCAAACCCGGAGGACCGGCTGCCGCAAGGCGGCTTCTCAGTCGAGCTCGATGGGGGATACCAGCACTTGGGGATTGGCACGCCCGCGACGGTGCTTTACCCGAACCAGGGCCTCTTCAGCCTGTTCGCCCGATACGGCGATCCGTTTTTCGGCGCGAACCGCAAACCCTTCGACTACTTCGAGGCGACATTGGAAATCACACAACACTCGGGTGCGCTGGTTTCCAGGCTGGACCAGCGCGGCCAGCTTGTGTCCTGGGGTGCATCTGGGCCCCTCCCTTCCGCCGAGCATCGCCTGGGTATCTTCCTCGGCTACGACTACAACAACAACCAGTCGCAGATCTTCTCGTCGCAGACCTTCTCCGCAAGCTATGAGTCGCGCTTTCCGACGGGTGGCGAGGCCGAGGTGCGAACAGAGCTTGGGCCAATCGCCGTGCCCGTAGCGGCGATACAGGTCGACTACACAGACAACGACATCGCCGGCCGTCGACCGGCCCTACGACTACGCCCTGGGAGGCGGCGTGTGGGTCCAGGCCAAGCTCTACCGCCGCAGAATGGATCTCTTGTCCGCGAGCTATAAGGCCCTCTGGCTGCACTCGGTCAGCGGCATTGCCGACAACAGCGCTGTCCAGACGGTCCATCTCGAGGGACGCCTCCCAATCGTCGGAGGTTTGGGCGCAGGCGGCGCGTGGACCTGGACCCGTCGGATCACGTCCTACCAGAACCTGCCGACGGCCCGCGTCGAAGGCTCGCAGTGGCGCGTGTTTGGCGTGCTCCTGCTGCAGTAGCCCGGGGCTACCTCCGCTGCTGCTTCAGGAGGTCGCGGATCTCCGTTAAGAGCACCTCCTGTGGATTGGGGGCCGGGGCGGCCGCCTTCTTGGCCAGGAGCCGGGTGAAGGGGATCACGATGAAGAAGTAGAGGCCCGCCGCCTTGAGGATGAAGGCGATGACAGCGTTGAGGAAGTTGCCGACAAGGATGGAGCCGACTTTGATGCTCGCAAAGTCGGGCGCATTGAAGATCATGCCGATGATGGGCGTGAGGAGATCCTTGACCAGGGAGTCGACGATGGCGCCGAAGGCCGCGCCGATGATGACTCCGACGGCCAGGTCGATGACGTTGCCGCGAGCAATGAAATCGCGGAAGCCTTTGAGCATGATGTCCCCCCTTCGAGTTTGCCCGGAGCATATCGAAGTCGTCGAGAGCCAGGGCATAGACTTCGTCTCATGAAAAAGATCCTTACGGCCGTGCTGTCCGGCGCGATTATCCTGCTCTCTACGGGAGCGATGGACGCGGCCGACTCTCCGGTGACGATTCGCGCCACGCGCCTCTACGACGGGAAGGGCGGCCGGAGCGAGAAGGCCGTGATCCTAACCGTCTCCGGCGGCAAGATTCTCTCGATCGAGCCGGAGCGGCCGGGCGGGCCGGCGCCGACCTACGATCTGTCGGGCCGCACGGTGCTGCCCGGCCTGATCGACACCCACGTGCACCTGTCCTGGACGTTCAACGCCGAGGGGCGCCTCCATACCGACAAGGACGGCGAGAGCCCGGCTGCGACGACGCTCGCGCAGGCCGCCAACGCCTGGGCGACGCTCCGGGCGGGCTTCACCACGGTGCAGAGCCCCGGGGCGGCCTCGGACAAGCAGCTGCGCGAGGCGATCGAGTCGCGCGGGCTTCCAGGGCCGCGCCTTTTGACCTCGCTGGACGGCATCACCGACGAAACCAGGACCGTGGACGAGCTGCGCCGGATCGTGCGCGAGCGCAGAGAGGCCGGTGCCGACCTCATCAAGATCTTCGCCTCGAAGAGCATCCGCCAGGGCGGCGCGCAGACGATGAGCCAGGAGCAGCTCGACGGCATGTGCGCGGAGGCGAAATCTCAGGGCCTGCGCACGCTCGTGCACGCGCACAGCCCGGAGAGCATGCGCGCTGCGGCGCTGGCCGGCTGCACGCAGGTGGAGCACGGTCTCTTTGCCACACCCGAAGTGTTGACGCTCTTGGCCTCCCGAGGAACGATCCTCGACCCGCAGTGCGGCCTCGTGTTCCACAACTACATCGACAACAAGAGGCGCTACCTCGGGATCGGCACCTACTCGGAGGAGGGTTTCGCCTGGATGGAGAAGGCGCTGCCGATTGCAGCCACCGCCGTGCGCCGGGCGCTGGCGACGCCAGGCCTCGTGGTCGTGTTCGGCACCGACGCCGTGGCCGGCGCGCATGGGCACAACGCCGACGAAATGATCTGCCGCGTGCGGGAGGCCGGGCAGTCGGTCGGCGATGTGATCGTGTCGGCGACCTCGGCCGCGGCGCGTTCGATGAAGCTCGAAGGCTCGATCGGGTCGCTTTCCCCCGGGATGGAGGCGGACGTGATTGCCACAGACGGGGATCCTGCCGCCGACGTCACCGCTTTCACACGTGTCGTGTTCGTGATGAAGGGGGGAGTGGTGTATCGAAACGGGACGGCGGCTCCATAATGGCCTGCCCGGGCGGACTCGAACCGCCGACCTACGGCTTAGAAGGCCGTTGCTCTATCCGGGCTGAGCTACGGGCAGACGTCCTGATTATCGGACATTAGACACGGATCCGTTCTAGATCGTTGGTCGACCCGGTCACGTTCGCGGTAGCGGCGGGCGGACCCGCCGCTTATCGCTCCCTACGGTCGCTCGGTGCGCTCTATCCGGGCTGAGCTACGGGCAGACGGCCCGATTATCGGACATTCGCGTTCCTGTTGGGGAGCCGCGGGCGGGCAGGCTATCATTCGGGAAACCACAACCCGATGAAGCCACCGACCCCACCTGATGAGGCGCCGCGCGCCGGAGCCTTGAGCGAGCACGCGGAGCTCGAAAGAGCCGTGGCGACGCTTCAAGCCACGCTCGACGCCACGGCCGACGGGATCCTGGTCGTCGACGATCTCGGCAGGGTCTTGAGCTTCAACCGCCGGTTCTCGGAAATGTGGCGGATGCCTCCGGACCGCGTCGCGGCCTGGAGCGACGACGAGGCGATCGCCTTCGTGCTCGACCAGTTGAAGGACCCGGGCCGGTTCGTGACGAAGGTCATGGAGGTCTATGCCCATCCCGACGAGGAGAGTCACGACCGCCTGGAGCTGAAGGACGGCCGGGTCTTCGAGCGCGACTCGCTGCCGCAGCGAATCGGCGGCGTGCCCCACGGGCGCGTCTGGAGTTTTCGCGACGTGACCGAGCGGATCGTCGTCGAGCAGGAGCTCGACCGATCTCTTTCGCTCTTGAAGGCGGCTCTCGACGCGACCGCCGACGGTATTCTCGTCGTGGACCGCGAAGGCCGGATCGTCACGTACAACCTGAGGTTCGTGGACATGTGGCGCCTGCCGGAGAAGGTCGTCGCTTCGCGGGACGATGACAAAGCGCTCGGGTTCGTGCTCGACCAGTTGAAGGACCCGGAGAAGTTCTTGAAGAAGGTCCGCGAGCTCTACGATCACCCCGACGCGCAGAGCTACGACTGGCTCGAGTTCAAGGACGGCCGCGTCTTCGAACGCTACTCCGGGCCCCAGCGGGTGGGCGGCCGCATCGTCGGGCGCGTGTGGAGCTTTCGCGACGTCTCCGACCGGCGTCGCATGGAGGAGATTCTGCGCCGCCAGGCGCGGACCTTCGAGCACATCTTCGACGCGGTCATCGTCATGGATCTGGAAGGCCGCGTCCTCGACTGGAACCCCGGCTGCGAGCGCGTCTTCGGCTGGACAAAAGAGGAGATGCTGGGCAAGACGCCGACCGCCATGTACCCGGCCGGCGCTGCGGAGAAGCCTGCCGAGATGATCCGGGAAATGCGCGGCCGAGGCCGCTGGAAGGGTGAGATCGCGTTTCGCCGCAAGGACGGGGCGGAGGGCTTCTGCGAGTCCGTTCTCGTTCCGCACGAGGACGAGTGGGGCCGGATGGTGGCGGCGATCCAGGTCAACCGCGACATCACGGAATGGAAGCGCCTCAAGGAAGACGCGACCCCCGTCAGCCGACGTTGACCGGAGCGGCCTGCGCCAGCCGCCCGCGGCGCAGGCGCGCCCAGCGGAGCCGGAACCTGTCGAGGTAGAGATAGACGACCGGCGTCGTGTAGAGGGTCAGGAGCTGGGAAAACAGCAGCCCGCCGACGATCGCGATGCCGAGCGGGCGCCGCAGCTCCGATCCCATCCCGCGGCCCAGGGCCAGGGGAAGGCCGCCGAAGAGGGCCGCCATCGTCGTCATGGTGATGGGCCGGAATCGCAGCAGGCACGCGACGAAGATGGCTCCCTCGGGGCCCTTGCCGTGCGATCGCTCGACCTCGAGGGCGAAGTCGATCATCAGGATCGCGTTCTTCTTCACGATGCCGATCAGCAGGATGATCCCGATCAGCGCAATCACGGAGAGTTCGGTGCGGCAGGCGAGCAGGGCGAGCAGCGCGCCGACGCCCGCCGAAGGCAGCGTCGACAGGATCGTGATGGGGTGGATCAGGCTCTCGTACAGCACACCGAGAACGATGTAGACCGTCAGAAGAGCGGCCGCGATCAGCAGCGGCTCGTTGGCGAGGGACGCCTTGAAGGCCTGTGCCGTGCCCTGGAAGCTGCCGCGCATGCCCGCGGGCAAACGCAGCTCCCGCTGCGCCCGGTCGACCGCGTCGACAGCCTGGCCGAGAGCGACGCCCGGCGCCAGGTTGAAGGAGATCGTGACCGACGGAAAAAAACCCTGGTGATTGACGGCGAGCGAGGTCGTATTGCGCTCGTAGCGCGTGAAGGCGGCCAGCGGGACGAGATCTCCGGTCTTTGACCGGACATAGATGGACTTCAGGCCTTCCGGGGTCTGCCAGAACTGGGGCGCAACCCCCATGACCACGTGGTACTGGTTGAGCTGGGTGTACATCGTCGACACGGGGCGCTGGCCGAAAGCGTCGTAGAGGGTGTCGTCGATCGACTGCGGTGTGACGCCGAGCCGAGATGCCGTCGGACGGTCGATGACGAGCGATGCCTGGAGTCCGAGATTCTGCTGGTCGGTGCTCACGTCAGTGATTTCCTTGAGCGCCTTCAGTTTCTGGTAAACGAGAGGCGCCGAATCGAAGAGCTCCTTCGAATCGTCGGCCTGGAGGGTGTACTGGTATTGCGCGGCGCCCGGCCGGCCGCCGATCCGCAGGTCCTGCACGGGTTGGAGGAAGAGGTTCGCCCCGGGCACGTGCGAGAGAGGCTCGCGCAGTTGCGCGATGACCTGGTCCGCGCTGACCCGGCGCTCGGATCCGAGGGGCTTCAAGGAGCAGAACAGGCGGCCGGTGTTCGTCGTGCTGCCGCCCCCGATAAAGGCCGTGACGGTTTCGACATTGGGGTTGGCCTGGACGATCTTCACGAACTGCGTGAGCTTTCCTTCCATGGCCTGGAAGGAGGTGTCCTGGTCGGCCTGAATGGAGCCGGTCAGCCGCCCGGCGTCCTGCTGCGGGAAGAATCCCTTGGGGATCACCACGTACAGGCAGATAGTCGCGACCATCGTCGCGATCGTGACGAGCATCGTCAGCGGCTGGTGCCTCAAGACCCAGGCGAGCGAGCTCTTGTAATGGCCGAGGATCCACCGGAAGCCTGCCTCGTTCATCTTGTAGAGGCGCCCGTGCTTGACCGCACCATGCGGTCGCAGGAGCCGCGAGCACATCATCGGCGTCGTCGTCAGGGAGACGATGAGCGACACCGTGATAGCGACGGAGAGCGTCACCGCGAACTCGCGGAACAGGCGGCCGACGATGCCGCCCATCAGGAGAATCGGAAGGAAGACCGCCACGAGCGAGATGCTGATCGAGATGACAGTAAACCCGATCTCTCTTGCGCCGCGCAAGGCGGCTTCGAGCGGCGTCACTCCCGACTCGAGGTGCCGCGTGATGTTCTCGATGACGACGATGGCGTCATCCACGACGAACCCGGTAGCCACCGTTAGCGCCATGAGCGAGAGGTTGTCGACGCTGTAACCGAGCAGGTACATGACGCCGAACGTGCCGACCAGGGAGACCGGCACGGCAACACTCGGGATGAGCGTCGAGCGGACGTCCCGCAGGAAAATGAAGACGACGAGGATGACGAGGCAGATGGAGATCATCATCGTCCGCTGGACGTCCCTCACGGAGGCACGGATCGTCCGCGTGGCGTTGATGACGGTCGAGAGCGTGATCGTGGGCGGGATCGAGGCCTGCAGCTGGGGCAGCAGCGCCAGGACCCGGTCGGCCGTCTGGATGATGTTGGCGCCCGGCTGGCGAAAGACGATGATGATGATGGCCGGCTTCCCATTCGAGAGGCCTCTCGCGCGAATGTCTTCGAGCGAGTCCGTCACGGTCGCGATGTCCGACAGGCGCACGGCGGCGCCGTTCTGGTAGTGGACGACGAGAGGCTCGTAATCCTTCGCCTTGAGCAGCTGGTCCGTCGTGTCGAGCGACCAGGTCTGGGTGGCGCCCGACAGCGCGCCCTTCGGCCGGTTGGCGTTGGCGGCCGTCAGGACCGACCGGACGTTCTCGAGACTCAGGCCGAGGTTGTTCAACGCGGTCGGGTTGACGTCCACGCGAACGGCGGGGAGCGCCCCGCCGCCGACGAAGACCTGGCCGACTCCGTCGACCTGCGCCAGTTTCTGCTGGAGGATAGACGAGGCGAGGTCGTACATCTTCGCCCGTCCGACCAGATCTGACGTCAGGGCCAGAAGCAGGATGGGCGCGTCCGCCGGGTTCACCTTGCGGTAGTTCGGATTGTTCGGCAGGTTGGTCGGAAGCTGGCCGCGCGCGGCGTTGATCGCGGCCTGGACGTCGCGCGCCGCGGCATCGATCGATCGGTTGAGATCGAACTGCATCGTGATCTGGGTGGAGCCTAGCGAGCTCTGGGAGGTCATCTCCGTCACGCCGGCGATGCGGCCGAACTGGCGCTCGAGCGGCGTCGCCACCGACGACGCCATCGTCTCCGGGGAAGCTCCCGGCAGGCCGGCGTTGACCTGGATCGTCGGGAACTCGACCTGCGGCAGGGGCGAGACAGGCAGGAACCGGTAGGCCAGTGCGCCGGCCAGGGCGATCGCCACGGTCAGCAGAGTCGTCGTGATTGGCCGCCGGATGAAAACCGCCGAGATGTTCATATTCCCGCGGTTCATGCGTCCTCCGCCGGAGCGAGCCGCGGGGCCTTGGCGCCGATGCCGGCGCTGGCGCGCCTGCGGGTCAGGCGCCGGGCCAGCCGGTCGAACGCGAGATAGATCACCGGCGTCGTGTAGAGCGTGAGCATCTGGGAAAAGATCAAGCCGCCGACGATCGCGATGCCGAGCGGCCGCCGCAGTTCGGCCCCGATCCCCGCGCCGAGAGCGAGCGGGACGCCGCCGAGCATGGCGGCCAGGGTCGTCATGAGGATGGGACGGAAGCGCAGCAGGCGCGGCCTGGTAGATCGCCTCGAGGGGCTGCTTGCCCTCCTTGCGCTCGGCGTCGAGCGCAAAGTCGATCATCATGATGGCGTTCTTCTCGACGATCCCGATCAACAGGATGATGCCGATCAACGCAATGACCGAGAAGTCCGTCCGGCACAGCATGAGCGAGAGCAGGGCGCCGACGCCAGCCGACGGCAGCGTCGACAGGATCGTGATGGGGTGGATGTAGCTTTCGTACAGCACGCCGAGAAGGATGTAAACCGTGACGATCGCTGCGAGGATCAAGAGCGGCGTGTTCGTCAGGGACGCCCGGAAGGCCTGCGCCGTGCCCTGGAAGCTCGCCTGGATGCTGGCCGGCAGCCCCAGCTCCGTGCGCACGCGGTCGATCGCGCGGACGGCGTCGCCGAGCGACGCGCCCGGCGCGAGGTTGAAGGACACGGTCACGACCGGGAACTGTCCCTGGTGATTGACGGCCAGCGGCGCCGTCGTCGATTCGATGCGCGTGATCGCAGACAGCGGCACCGAGCCCCCGCCGGCCGACCGGAGGAAGACCTTGTTCAGGTCCTCGGGCTCATTCTGAAAGTCCGGCATGGCCTCGAGAACGACGCGGTACTGGTTCAACTGCGTGAACATCGTCGAGATCTGCCGCTGGCCGAAGGCGTCGTACAGCGCGTCGTCGAGCATCTTGCGGGGTGATCCCGAGCCGCGATGCCGTGGTGCGGTCCAGAACCAGGCGCGTCTGCAGCCCGGCGTTCAGCTGGTCGCTGGCGACGTCGCGCAGTTCCGGCTGCTGCTGCAGCTTCGCGAGGAAGCGCGGGACCCAGGTGGCGAGCTCCTTGGGATCCGCGTCCTCGAGGCTGTACTGGAACTGCGTGCGGCTGACCCGGTCCTCGACCGTGAGGTCCTGCACGGGCTGCATGAAGAGGACGATGCCGTCGACTTTGGCGAGCTCGGGCTGGAGCCGGCGGATGATGTCCTGGGCCCCGGCCTTGCGCTCCTCGAGAGGCTTCAGGTTGATCTGGATGCGCCCGCTGTTGATCGTGGTGTTGGTGCCGTCGATGCCGATGAACGACGACAGACTTTCGACTGCGGGATCCTTCAAGATCGCGCGGGCCAGGGCCTGCTGCCGCTCGGCCATTGCGGCAAACGAAATGGACTGGGGCGCCTCGGAAACGCCGAGGATCACGCCGGTGTCCTGGACGGGGAAGAAGCCCTTCGGGATGACGAGATAGAGGAGGACCGTCGCTGCGAGCGTCGCCACCGCCACGACGAGTGTCGCCGTCTGGTGCTTCAACACCACGCTCAGGGTCCGGTCGTAGAAATCGATGACCTTCTGGAAGACCCGTTCCGAGCGCTTGTAGAACCGGCCCTGCTCCGCCGGGGTCTTGTGGTGCAGCAATCGGGCGCACATCATCGGCGTCAGCGTCAGTGAGACGACGGCCGACACCAGAATCGTCACTGAGAGCGTCACGGCGAACTCCCGGAAGAGCCGGCCGACGATGTCGCCCATGAACAAGAGCGGGATCAACACGGCGATCAAGGACACCGTCAGCGAGAGGATCGTGAAGCCGATCTGCTCGGAGCCCTTGAGAGCGGCATCGAGCGGCGAATCGCCCTCCTCGATGTAACGCATGATGTTCTCGATCATGACGATCGCGTCGTCGACGACGAAGCCGGTCGAGATCGTCAGGGCCATGAGCGTCAGGTTGTTCAGGCTGTACCCGAAGAGATACATCGCGCCAAAGGTCCCGACGAGCGAGAGCGGGACCGCCACGCTCGGAATGACGGTGGCGGCGAACGTGCGCAGGAAGAGAAAGATCACCATCACGACGAGCGCGATCGTGAGCATCAGCTCGAACTGAACGTCCTCGACCGACGCCCGGATCGTCGTCGTGCGGTCGGTCAGGATGTGGAGCTCGATCGAGGCGGGCAGCGCGCCCTTGCAGCTGCGGCAGCAGGGTCTTGACGCGGTCGACGACCGAGATGATGTTGGCGCCCGGCTGCCGCTGGATGTTCACGATGACAGCGGGGGTCTCGTTCATCCAGGCGGCCTGCTTCACGTTTTCGGCGTCGTCGATCACGGTCGCGACGTCCGAGAGGGTGACGGGCGCGCCGTTCTTGTAGGCGACGACGAGAGGCTTGTACTGGTCGCTGGTCAAGAGCTGGTCGTTGGCCCCGATCGAGTAGGACTGCGCGCGCCCGTCGAAGGAGCCCTTGGCCTGGTTCACGTTCGATTGCGCGACCGCCTGCCGGATGTCCTCGAGGGTCAACCCGTAGGAGGAAAGCGCCGTGGGATTGACCTGGATGCGGACGGCCGGCTTCTGTCCGCCGGAGATCGAGACGAGCCCGACCCCGGGCAGCTGAGAGATCTTCTGCGCCAGGCGCGTGTCGGCGAAGTCCTCGACCTTCGAGAGAGGAAGCGTCGTCGACGTCAGCGCCAGCGTCAGGATGGGAGCGTCCGCCGGGTTCGTCTTGCTGTAGATGGGAGGGTTCGGCAGGTCCCGCGGGAGATAGGTGCCGGCGGCGTTGATGGAGGCCTGGACCTGTTGCTCCGCCACGTCGATGTTCAGCTCGAGGACGAACTGGAGCGTGATGACGGAGCTGCCGTCCGACGAGGTCGACGTCATCTGCTTCAACCCCGGCAGCTGGCCAAACTGGCGCTCGAGCGGCGCCGTGATGGCGGAGGCCATGACGTCCGGGGAGGCGCCCGGATAGAACGTGACGACCTGGATGGTCGGGTAGTCCACCTGCGGGAGCGCCGAGACGGGCAGCTGCTTGTAGGCGACGGCACCGGCGAGCAGGAGGCCCGCCATCAGAAGAGACGTTGCAATCGGCCGTAGGATGAACGGCCGGGAAGGGTTCACGAAGTTCCCTTCTTTCCTCCCTTGGCTTCCGCTCGTCCGACGGAGACCTTCGTGCCCGGCTGCAACTTATCGATGCCGTCGACGACGACGAGATCGCCCGCTTCCACACCCTTGCGGATCGCCGTTTCGTCGGCCTCGGTCAGCTGGACCTCCACCGGGCGCATCTCCACCGATTCATCCGGCTTGACGACGTAGACGTACGTAGACTGCGGGCTGCGCTGGATCGCCGCCGTCGGGACGAGAATCGTCTGGGCGATCGTGTCGACCAGCAGCCGCGCGTTGACGAACTGGTTCGGAAAGAGCGCGTTGTCCTCGTTACCAAAGAGCGCCTTCAGTCGGACTGTCCCGGTCGTCTGGTCGATCTGGTTGTCGACCGCCAGAAGCGAGCCCGTGGCGAGCCGGTTCTTCATGTCGCGGTCGTAGGCCTCGACGGGCAGGCGCCGTCCGGCCCGCATCTGCTCCATCACCTTGGGAAGCTGGTCGGCCGGCACGGTGAAAACGACGGCAATCGGCTGAAGCTGCGTGATGACGGCCAGCCCGTTGGGATCGCTGGCGTGGACCATGTTGCCGACATCGACCAGGCGCAGGCCGACGCGGCCGGTGATCGGAGCGGTGATGCGGCTGTAGACCAGGTTCAACTGCGCGCTCTCGATCTGCGCCTGGTCGGACACGAGGGCCGCCTCGTTCTGATTGACAGTCGCGGCCTGCGTGTCGAGCTGCTGGCGGGGGATGATTCCCTGCTCTGTCATCACCCGGTATCGCTCGAGATCGGCTCTCGCGTTTTTCAACGCGGCCTCGTCCTTGGCCCTCTGGCCCTGGGCCTGGAGGAGCTGGACCTGGAACGGGCGCGGGTCGATCTCGGCCAAGAGATCGCCCTCGTGAACGATCTGCCCCTCGCGGAAGGCCACGTTGATGAGCTGGCCATCCACGCGGCTCCGGATCGTCACGGTGTTCAAGGCCGTCGCCGTGCCGAGGCCGGTCAGGTAGACGCCGACGTCTCCTTTCCTCGCTGGAGTGGCCAGAACAGGGACCGTTCGTGCGGCGGCGCCGCCTTTCCCGTTCTTGACCGCAGCGGGCTGCGCGCTCTTGTCGCCGCGTGAGACGAACAGATAGACGGCGAAGGCCACGGCGCCGGCAATCAGGAGCCACAGCCAGGGACGGCGGCGCTTCTCGGCTTCGAGCCGGGCTCCGACCAGGAGGGGAGCGGGCGCGCTCGCGCCGTTTTTTCGGGGCTGTCGGAGCTCATTGTTGAATCCTCGGAAAACCCGGGAGTGCGCATTCTGGCAGCGGTTCGCCTCTCTGCAGGGGCCGATTCGTCATAACCGAGGAATCCAGCACCGTAATTCAAAAAAACGGACCGAACCCCACGATGATTACAACACAGGAGTCTCGCCTAAGACATAGAGCGCGATGAGGTTCCTCGGCCCGAGTTCTGCGAAGAGAACGATCCAAGATTGGCGGTCGCGAGGCTCCGCCAAGGCGGAGATGTTGGTGGGGTCTGTTGGCGGGTTCGACTCTGTCAATAGATACGAGGCGGGACGTCCGCCTGTTTCGTCCCTTCAGCAACGTTTAATTCAAAAACCGGGAATACCTTCGTCCTCTGGCTCCTCGGTCTCTCGTTCCGTGCTGATGTAACTGCAGCGCGCGGCGCGCGAAGTCTCCCGAAGTAACCGAGGGAGGAGGCGCGCGCCGCGGGAGCGAAGGATTGGATCGTGGTCAGGCTGTCGGTCGAGGCCGCATCCGGCCGAGCCGACCGCCGGTGCGCCCGAAGGGCGCAGACCACGAACCGATCCTTCGCGACGTTTTGGTCGGGGCGGCCAGGATCGAACTGGCGACCACCTGCTCCCAAAGCAGGTACGCTACCGCTGCGCTACGCCCCGAGGCGTGCGATTATCCCACGCGCGAAAGGAACTCGATGAACCGCGAATACTTTCAGTGGGGCTCGCCCGTGCTCGGGCGCAAGATGGAGCTCCTGTGGTTCGGCCACGCGGGGCGGCCGATGATCTGGTTTCCGACCTCCAAGGGGCGTTTCTACCAGAACGAGGATTTTGGCCTGATTGCCGCCGTTTCCGACCTGATCGACGAGGGCCGGATCCAGGTGTGCTGTGTGGATAGTGTCGATGACGAGAGCTTCTATGCGACGAGCAAGCATCCCTCCGAGCGCATCCGGCGGCACGACCAGTACGACCGTTACGTCTATTCCGAGGTCGTCCCCTTTGTGCGGCACAAGGGGCAGACCCTTGCTCCGGTCGCGACGCTCGGCGCCTCCTTCGGCGCTTACCACGCCGTCAACTTCGGCCTGAGGCACCCGGATGTCTGCGACAAGGTCGTGGGTTTCTCGGGCAAGTACGACATCCACTCGTTTCTGGACGGCTACTGGGACGAAGTCTGCTACTTCCACTGCCCGACCGCCTATGTCCCGAACATGGACGGCGAATGGGTGGGCAAGCTCTCGCGGATGGACATCTGCATCGTCACGGGCAGACCGACAACATCCTCGCGGGCTCGACCGACATGATCCGGATCCTGAACGAGAAGGGCATCCGCAACCGAGGGCACATCTGGGACGCCCCCTACGGCCACGACTGGCCGTGGTGGAAGGTGCAGATTCGCCACTACGTGCCGTAGCGGCCAGGGCGGAGTCAGCGCACGCCGTCGACGACGTAAAGGTCGGACGCAACGACGCGCATGTAAGAGTAGACATAGGACTGGCCGTCGGGCGTGATGTGGATGTTGCCGACCCGGATGACGCCGGTCAGATCCTCGGGGCCGAACTGTTTCCAGGGCTCCCGCCGGCCCGTTGAAAGCTCCAGCCGTTCCACTCGGGCCGGGACCTCGCCGCCCTTCTGGATAAATAGAAAGCGTTGATCGGCGCTCCACTGAATGGGGGAGTCTCTGAGCTCGAGAGGCGGCCCGGCACCGTACGGGTCTGCCCGCCGGAGAGCGGCACGATCTTGAGCGTACCGCCCCTGGCGACATAGACGAGGTTCTCTCCGTCGGGGGACACGGTGCCGCCTCCGTCCCAGAGCAGGTCCTCCGTGTGAATCTGCCGTGGCTTTCCTCCGTCGAGTCCGACCAAAGAGAGCTCGACCGGTTCTTTCTTGCCAACGGCGCCGACGAGGAGGCCCTTTCCGTTTGGAAGCAAGAAGGCTCCGAGCGGGTCGACGCCCTCGACCGGGATCTTTCGGGCGGTTCCGGCGCCGGTGGGCAGGAGGGCGAGCTCTGCCGGCGACCCCGCCTTCCAGGCGAGCGCCCACCGGCCATCCGAGGACAGGCCCTGGCTTATTCCGTCTCCGAGCCGGATCGCGGGGGAGCCGTCGGTCTTGCGCAGGAAGACTCCCTCTTTGGGATCCGCGGCCTCGCCGAACTCGCTGAAGAGAACCACCGTTCCATCGTTCGAGATGACCTCGGCCACAGACCGATCGAGCCAGGCAAGCTCCCGTTCGCGCTGTTCGCCGCGGCTCAGGCACAACATGCCCGCCCGAAAAGCGGTCCGCTCGAGGAGCAGCCGGCCGTCGGCCGCAACGTCGTGGAGCAGGAGCCCCGAGCCGTTCGAGACGAGCACGCGCTCGCGCCCGGAAAGTGTGACGGCGAAAATCTGCCGCGCCCCTGGCCGAGCGGCCCGCTGCGAAGAGGATCTCGTCTCCCCGGGGCGACCAGGCAAGCCCTGTCATCGACCACCACCCGGTCGAGACGACGGTGCGCTTTCCCTTGCGGTCGACCATCGCGATCGTTCCGATGTCCTTGGTATCCCACTCCATGAAAGCCACGAGGTCTCCATCGGGGAAACGCGCAGGCCCGAGATGTCGATCGCTTCGTACAGTGCGAGTCCCGATCGGGTATTCGAGCTGGACTTTTCCCGCCGGCGAGCGGCGGGTCACGGCGAGATCCTCACCATTGGGAGCCCAATCGGCCCGGGTCACGTCCTCGAGAACCTCACGCGGCGTGCCGCCGCCAAGGGGCATGCGGGCGAGCGTTCCTCGGCCGCCTGGGCGGAAGAGAGTTGCCTTCTTGAGGAGAACGGCGAGCTCGCCCTTGGACGAGACCCCGAGCAGGTCGGCGCGGGTCAGCCCCACCGGGCGGGACTCGGTCGAGTCCGTCCGCACCGTGAAGATCTCGCCGGGCGCGGTTTCCCAGGCGGCCCCGTAGACGACGGTCTTTCCGTCCGGCGCAAAGCGCGCCGTCATCACGTTGCCGCGGCGGAATGTCAGACGGTGAAAGGACGGGAGGGACGCGGCAGCCCCGCGGGACGAGAGCCATCGACCCGCCAGAACGCCGACGGCCAGGCAGACCGAGCGCCATCGCCGCGATCACGGGCAGGGAGGACCGCACAGAGCGGCGGCCGGTCGCTGGCGGCAGCGAGGCCCTGGCCGGAGACGCCCGAAAGGCCGGAGAGCGTGTCGAGATCGAACGCGAGGTCGTGGGCGGAGTGGAAGCGCTGCTCGGGATTCTTCTCGAGGCAGTGGCGGACGATGCGCTCCAACCCCGGCGAGATGTTCTGGTTGGTGACGGAGAGATCCGGCGGGTCTTCCTTCAGGATCGCCGACATCGTGTCGGCCGCCGAGTCGCCGTGGAAGGCGCGCTGGCCCGAGAGCATCTCGTAGAGGATCGCGCCGAAGGAAAAGATGTCCGATCGAGCGTCGGCCTGGCGGCCGCGGACCTGCTCGGGCGACATGTAGCCCAACGTGCCGAGCACGACGCCGGGCTCCGTGCCGGCTGAGGCAGTGGGCAGGTTCGTCTGCTGGGAGCCGCCTTCTTCGGCGTGCGTGAGCTTGGCGAGTCCGAAATCGAGGATCTTGACGCGGCCGTCTTTCGTAACGAAGAGGTTCTCGTAGACCTGC
>CAVUAN010000019.1:0-204535 GCA_963739435.1 uncultured Acidobacteriota bacterium | reverse complement strand
AGGGCGGTGTACCCGAGGCGCTTGGCGGCGAAGTAGATGACGGTGGCCTGCTGGCCGACGTGGCAGTAGCTGACGACGGTGTCGCCGGGCTTGATGCCGGCGGCCTTGAAGAGCTCGGTCGTCTTTGCCTCGCTCATCATCAGGTTGTCGTCGGTCACGAGCGTGTCGAACGGCAGGCTCTTCGCGCCCGGGATGTGGCCGGCGCGGGGCATGCTGCCGGGTTCGCTGCCGTCGAAGAACTGCGGTTTCCGCGCGTCGACGATCGCGACGCCGGACTTGCCGAGGCTGGCCTTCACCTTGTCGAGCTGGGCCACGAGCTCCGGGTGCGGAGCCACCGTGATCTTGCCGCGCGCGCGCGAGGCGGAACGTCGGCCGTCACGGAACCGCCGGCCGCTTTCCAGGCGGGCATGCCGCCGTCCAGGAGCGACGTCCGGTCTCCCAGGCCCGCGGCGTCGAGGCTGAAGTAGACGCGCGTGGAGGGGGAGACCCAGTCCTTTCGCGAAATAGACGATGACGCGGGAGTCGTCGCTGATGCCCAGGCTCTCCAGCTTCCTTCGCAGGGCGTCTGGGGGGAAGGAGCTGCAGAATGAGCGCTCCCTCGACTCGCGGGATCGAGAGGTCCTGCGGGTTGACGAGCTGGGCGCCGGGGATGTGCTCGGGCCTCGAATTCGGCCGGGCGCTCCGACGTGCAGCAGGACGAGGTTCTTGTCGCCCTTGTGCTCGAGCAGCCAGGCCGGCGTGACGAGCATCTCGGCGGCCGGCGCGGCCGACGTGGACGCCCAGAGGATGAGCCAGGCTAAGGCGATTTTCATGATTTTCCTCGCCTTGCATTCTCGCCGATCTGCGTCATCTGGGATACCTTGATGCGGTGAAACGGCTGGTCGAGTTGACCGTCGAAGACCTCCAGGCGAAGCCGGTGTGGCGCTACGAGGAGGAAGCGGTGCGGACGCGACGGTAGCGCCGACGAAACGGACAAAGCTGTCACAGTCAGACGACGAGATCTTTCTGGCCGCGACGGAGTTCGATCTTTTCGACTCCAGCCGGCATTTCGGATTCTGCTTTCCGGCCGACGACACGGGTATCGACTACCTCCAGCCGGTCATCGTGAGCCCATCGGGGCACGTGAGCTTCTGGTTCGATGGCCCGGCCGCGCCGGACGTCCTCCGAGCCAGTGGAAGGCGCTCGGCAAAGAGGAGCGGGAGATTTTCCCCGCCGTCTTCCGATGCCTCGTGCCCGTGGATGGCCGCACGGTAGCGGACGCATCGAGAGCGTCGGGTCGTCGCTCAATCTCACGTCGGGATCGCTCGCGCCGATCATGTCGGAAGAGCCGGCCCTGACGGGCGGGGACGTGCGAGTCGAACGCATCCCGACGGCTCGTCCCGTCCAGGCCCGGAGGGACACGGGGCCAATCGAGAAGCGCACGGCACACCGGCGCCGGGCGGAGATGAAGGTCGAATTCACGCAGGGCGCTCTTCACGGGACGGGCATCACCGGCGACATGTCGCCCCGGGGGATGTTCGTGCGCTCGACACAGATCCCGGGCACCGGGCCGATGTTGCGGTTGAGGATCAACCTTCCCGAGGGAAGAACTCTCGCCCTGACGGGGAGAGTCGTCCCGGGTTCGACGGCGATTTCGTCCGCCGGCACTCAGCCGGGCTTCGGTCTGCGCCTGGCGGAGGATTCGCCCGAGTACGAGGATCTCGTCTCGTGGCTGCGTCACAAACCCAAATAGGCTCGACCTACCCCGATGAATTTGAAGCCGGGCGACCAACTCGGGTTTTATCGCCTCATCGCGCCGCTGGGAGCCGGGGGGATGGGCGAGGTGTGGAGAGCGCGCGACGAAAAGCTGGACCGAGTCGTTGCGCTGAAGGTCCTGCCGGAGCGGCTGGCCGCCGATCCGGACGCGCTCGCGCGGTTTGAGCGCGAGGCCAAGGCTGTCGCCGCGCTTTCGCATCCCAACATCCTGGCCATCTACGACTTCGGACAAGTCGGGGGGCGGCACTACGCCGTCATGGAGCTTCTCGAGGGGCAGACGTTCCGGGAGGTCCTGGCCATCGGTCCGCTTTCAGCGAGGAAGGCGATCGAATACGGCCGACAGGTCGCCGAGGGTTTGGCCGCCGCGCACGCCAAAGGCATCGTTCACCGGGGATCTGAAGCCCGAGAATCTCTTCGTCACCCGCGACGGTCACGTCAAGATCCTCGATTTCGGCCTCGCGAGGCAGAGCGGCACTCCCCATGACGCGAGTCAAACGAGCTCTCCCACGATGGGTCGCTCCACGGAACCCGGGGTGGTGATGGGGACAGTCGGCTACATGGCGCCAGAGCAAGTGAGGGGAGAGGTCGCGGACCACCGGGCCGACGTCTTCGCCCTCGGCGTCGTTCTCTACGAGATGCTCGCGGACCGTCGGGCCTTCGATCGCGCGACGGGCGCCGAAACGATGACGGCGATCCTCCGGGAGGATGCGCCGCGGCTGTCGTCGGTGCGCAGCACCGTGCCGCAAGCGCTCGAACAGGTTGTCGAGCACTGCCTGGAAAAGCGGCCCGAGGACCGCTTCCAGTCGGCCCGCGACCTGGCCTTCGCCCTCGGCGCTTCGGCGACCGCGTCCGGAGCGGAGTTCGAATCCGCCTCCTCGCGGTCCGGCAGGGGCGCCCCCAGCCTGGCGCGGATGCGATGGCTGAAACCGGCGGCGTTGGCGCTGATCGTCCTCGGCGCCGTCGCGCTCGTGTATCTCTGGCGGGAGCAGCGCAAGGGAGCGGGCGCGGCCGATTCGCCTCGCCGGATCGCCGTTCTGCCCCTTCAGAGCAGCGACCCGGCCTTCGAGTTCTTCGCCGAGGGCGTCGGCGACGCGATCTACAGCCAGTTGATGAAAGTGCCCGGGCTCGTCGTGACCGGCCGCGGCTCGTCCGCGGCGTTTCGCGGGCAGGCCGTCGACCTGAAGGACGTTCGCGCGAAGCTCGGCGTCGACGCGGTCCTCCAGGGACGGGTCAGCCGATCCGACCAGAAGGTGCACATTGCCCTCGACCTCGTGAAAACGGCCGACGGAGCCGCGCTCTGGAGCGGCAACTACGACAGCGGCGTCGGGGAAGTGGCCGCAGTCCAGGACACGATTGTCCGCGAGGTCGCTGGATCGCTGCGCCTGGCGCTCGGCGGCGCGCCGTCCACGAAGCGGCAATCCGCGAACCCCGAAGCGCGCGATCTTTACCTGCGCGGGCGCGCCAGGGCGTCGAGCCTCGCAAGAGAAGACCTCGAGGCGGCGCTGTCGCTCTACGGGCAGGCCCTCGCCAAGGATCCGCAGATGGCCGAGGCCTACGCGAGCTCGGCGTGGGTGTGGGTCTTTCTGGCCGATGGGTACCTGAGCCCCGCGGAGGCCTACCCCAAGGCCAAGGTAGCGGCCCAGAAGGCATTGGCATTGGACGGCTCCTCCGTGGAAGCGCACGCGGCGCTCGGCATGACGGCCGCCTTCTTCGACTGGAATCAAACCCTGGCAGAGAGCGAGTTCAAAACCGCGATCGACCTGGGACATCAGCCCGAGCATCGAGGGGAGTACGGGGTGACGCTCTGCGTCTTCGGCCGCATCGACGCCGGGCTTGCGGAGATCGACGCCGCCATCGCCGTCGACCCGCTCGGGCCTTTCCTGTGGTTCTATCGTGAGGACTGCCTCTACGTCTCCGGCCGTTACAGGGACCTCCTCACCGAACACCAGCGCGCGACGCGCCTGAACCTCACCTTCACGTATCTCGATTCGTTCGAAGGAGCCGCCTACCGCGAGCTCGGGATGATCAATGAGTCGATTGCCGCCTACGAGCGGGATTTGAAGCGTTACGGCGGCACTCCCCTGTACGGGCTGGCGATCACGTACGCGCGGGCCAACCGCATGCCCGAGGCTCGCAAGGTCATCGAAACGCTCGAGACATTCCGGCGGGACCACTACTACCCGGTGGAATTCATTGGTGCTGCCTACGCGAGCGTCGGTGAGATGGACCGCGCCTTCGAGTGGCTGAACCGAGTTTTCGAGACGCGGTCCATTCTCTGGTCCTGGCTCGGCCAGGGGCGGGAATGGGAGCCGCTCCGCAAGGACCCGCGATGGGCGGTGCTCAAGAAGCGAGCGGGCTTGAGTTGACGGATGGGGCGCAGGCTGAGAGCCTGCGCCCCGGTGAGATTCACGAAAGAAGTTGACCGAGTCGATCGAAATAGCCGGTCCACAACTTCTTGATTGCGTCGGCGGCGGCCTTGCTGGGGAGCTTCTCGCGGCACGCGCAAGCGACGGTCATGCAGACGGCCGCGAAACCTCGACCAAGACCCGCTTGACCTCTTCGCCGATCCCTCGGCCGGAGCCGGTGGCGCGAGCCAGGTCTGCAGTCGAAATGACGCCGACGAGCTTGTGGCCTTCCAGAACGAGGATGCGCCGGACCTGGGCCGCTTGCATCGCGCGGCTCACATCGTGTGCGTCGGTTTCCGGCGCACAGGAGACGGGGCTGAGGCTCATGACGTGGTTGACCTTGACAGTTGACGCTTTGACGTTCTTCGAGCCGAGATAGAGGGCGATATCTCGATCGGTCACGACGCCGACGACGTGCGCGTTGCCATTGCCCTCGGTGATCGGCACGATGCCGCAGTCCTCCTCTTTCATGATCAGGACGGCGCACGTGAGATCGTGGCCGGGCTCGCAGCTCTTCGGATTCTTCGTCATCAACTCCCTGGCGTTCATAGACACCTCCTCATCGACTTCTGGATGCAATTTGCGTTCCGTCGGACCGCTTCCGGAGCGAGCGACGGAACTGGCACGTGCCGTGCACGGTAGATATGCGGCCACCGCGGATACGAACGAGCGCGTCCGACGGTATGGCTTTGAGTGAGATGGCAACAAGGGAGGTTTCATGAGATTCAGGGTCTTCAAACACGCGGTCATGGCCAGCCTGCTTTTCGGCTTGGCCGCTGCGGCGCTGCCGCAAATCCCCGTGCCGCCCGTACCGCCCGTGCCTCTTCCCGGGCTGGAGGTCCAGATCGTGACCAGCAAGCCTCCGGCGCCCCGGATCGAGAAGCGCAGCGTGAGCCCCGGAGAGAACTATGTGTGGATCGGCGGTTTCTGGCACTGGCGAAACTCGAGATGGGGTTGGGTTCCGGGTCGCTGGGAGGCCCGCGTCGATCGCCACGTCTATTGGATTCCGGCGCATTACGTTCACGTCCGCCACGGCTACATCTATGAGCCCGGCCACTGGTCGAACCAGACGGTCATCGTCAGCGACGAAATCCGCCGAAACAGCGAGTGGCGTTACCACGAGCGGGACCACGAGCGAGAACGCGAGCGCGAATATCACGATTAACGTCGCTCCCGTTCGCTCCCGCAGCGCGAGGCATCCTCCCCTTTGGGAGACTCCTCGCGCTGCGACGGGGGCAGGCCCGGAGACAAGTTGGGAGCTTTCGCGCTGCAAACCGGGGCCGGAGATACGAGACCGGCCGGACCCAGGTCATCGTTTCGGCGACTCAGTTTCGACGAAACAAACGATTGGACCGACCAGGTGGGCGAAGCCGATCATTACTCCTGGCTCCGAAGCTGCATTGACTCGTCGGAGCCCGGAGTCAGGCAGAAAGGAAGGGACCCATGGGTTTGTTAGTTCTCATCGTCCTGCTTGTCCTGCTTCTCGGATCATTTCCAAGCTGGCCCTATAGCCGATCCTGGGGCTACAGGCCGAGCGGTCTCCTCGGTGTCGTTCTCTTGGTTGTGTTGGTTCTGTTCTTGACGGGTCGGATGTGAGGCTCGAGAAAAGGAGTTACGTCATGAAGTTCGTTACCAGGATTGTTCTCTCGATTGCGGCTGTCGGTCTGCTTTGCCTGGGCGCCGCCCCCGGGGCTCGCGCGGATGTGGCGAAGACCGTTTCCGTGGAGGTTTCCGAGGCCCTCAAGGCCGTGGCGATTCAGGCCAAGCTGATCAACAAGCTCGGCACCGACGCCCTTGGAATCACCGCTCACTTCTCCGGAGAAACCGCGACTCTGACCGGCGAGGTGACCAAGAAGTCCAGCCAGAAGATGGCCGAATCAGTGGCTCTCTCGGTTGCAGGCGTCAAGAAGGTCGACAACCAGGTGACAGAGGCGAATCCGGCCAAACCGATTGCAAACGCTGAAGCCAACGTGAAGGACGCGCTTCTCCTGACCGAGGTGAAGACCATCCTTCTGACGGACATCGGCATCGACGCTCTGAAGATCGATGTGGACGTCACCAATGGCGTCGTCAGTCTTCGCGGGAAGCTCGGGGATGCCAAGGTCAACGACGAGGCGATGAAGAAGACCCGCTCGATCAAGGGCGTCAAGAAGGTCATCAACCTTTTGGCGTAGGTGCGTCGCGGGGGCAGGCACCGCGGTCTTACGCGGATGGCTGAGAGGGCTCGAACGCGTCGAGCAAGCCGATTCGGGAGGCGCGGAGCTTGCGGCCCGCGAGTTTCTTTGCGGGCTCAGGGCTGCGGTCGCACTCGTTTGCGAGGTTGACGAGGCTGTCGCTGACTGCCAACCGTGTATCCCGGTCGCTCAGAAGTTGGAGGGCACTCGGGTGTCGGCCCTCCATGATGTAGTAGTGCAAGTCGAGAAACCCGCCGTACTCTGCCAGCGCGGCTGATCTGCTGAAGACCAGCGCTGTTCGGACTTTTGCCACCGAAAGCGTTTTCGCAACCCGGTTCATTCTGCTCCATTTCGCATGGGACGCCCGCTTTCTGCCGAAACCGGCGTCGGGCGTTCAGTTCTTGTGCTGGATTGGTCCGGCGGAGGGATCGCAGATTGAAGCATATCACCGCCGGGCGAGCGACCGCTTAACGCCGAATCGTCCGCACTTCGATCTGGCCCTGGCGGACCCGGGTCTCGAGGCACGGCTGCGGGAACGCCGAAGGCCCCTCGACGACCGCTCCGGATTCGAGCTCGAACCGTGATGCGTGCCAGGGGCAGACGACGGTGTTGCCTTTGAGCTTTCCCTCGGCGAGCGGTCCGCCCAGGTGTGCGCAAGTCTCTGCGAGAGCGAAGATGCGCGCGCCGCGCTTGACGAGCAGGATCGGCGTCTCTTTGAATCGGGCGCGTGTCAACTTGCCCGAGGGAAGGTCTTTCTCGGCGAGCACTGCCGTGAATTTCTCTGGTAGCGGGCGCCCGGTCGTGTGATCCACGCCGATCTGGTCGTGGTAGACGAGCTCGCCGCCCAGGTACGCGGCGGCGATTGTGGCGAGATAGCCGGTGAGCGCGAGCCCACGCCCGGCCGCGCGCTCACCCCGCCGGCGCGACAAGAGCGAGCCGGCGAAGAGAAGCGTCGCGCCGACGTTCAAAGCCGCATGCGCCATTCCAACCCGGCGGGGCCGCCCATCGGTCTCGCTCCAGTCCGTCAGCCCGGTCGCCGCCGCCCCGAGAGCGCCGGCGAGGCCCAGGGCAAGGCTCGCGTCGGCGGCACGCCCGATAGCGGGTAGCCCGCTCGTCTCTTCGAAGACATCGAGCAACAGCGTCGCGGTCCAGGCGCCGAGAGGGATATCGGTCAGAACAGGGTGAAGCGGATGGCCGAGCCAGGTTCCATGCAGGAAGTTCTTGATCCGCCGGCGGGCGGGCCCGAGTGCGTCGAAAAACGTCTTGACGGCTGGCTGGACCGCGTCGGCCGTCTTATCGAGCCAACCCTGCTCGTCAATCCACGTGGTCACATCGCGCACGTCCATCATTATCTCGCGGTACGAGCGTGAGGCCGGTCCCGTCAGTCCGGAAGAGCCTTGCTCAGCGCGACAGGGGTCTCGTGCGCGGCTTGGGAGCGGGAGTGATGACGACGCCTCGCCGGACGGTCACGGCGCACGTGCTCGGGACGTAGTAGCAGAGAATACCGAGCTCGGCGACGCGGCACGGGCGTTCGACGTAGGCGCAAAGAGTCTGATCCCAATCGAGACAGCGCATGCCGCCGGGCGAGGGGCTGTACAGCGTGCCGTTATCGATGCTGAGCGGGTTGCACAGCTGGGCGAGGAGAGCGATCGTGGCCAGCGTCATAGAGGTTCGTCTTTCATTCGATGGGTGTTCACGAATTAACCATCCAGGCTTGGGGTGCGGTCTCGGCCGGGTTGTGTCCGACAGTCGGAGTGGCCGAGCGTGCATCGCCGGACCTTCATCATGTCCGGCCGGCGGAGAGGGGTCCAATCGTTTGTTCCGCTCGACTTGAGACCCGAAACGACTACTCTTCGACCAGGGCGCCCTTGGCCTCCTGGTAAGCGCGGTCGATGGCGGAATCGGCGAAGAAGGACCGGAAGGCGCGGGCCCGGTCCGGGTCGTCTCCTGCAAAGCCGTCACGGAAGGCGGCGAGGTCGACGCGCTTCTTCGTTTCCTCGAGTGTCGCGCCTTGCCGGACAGCTTCGGCGACCTGCGCCCGGATCGCTTCGAGCACGGCGATGACCTTCTTCGCATAGTCCCAGTCGTGAAAGACCGGCCCGTGGCCGGGGACGATCGTCGTCGTGTCCGTCGCCATGAGGGCCTCGAGAGTCTGAATCCATTCCGCGGGGTGGCATCCGTATCCGTAGGGGACCGGAGCCACGAGAAGGTCGCCGGTGATGGCGACCCTGGCATCCGGAACGAAGGTCACTGTGTCGCCGCCGGTGTTTCCGCTTCCCAGGAATGCAATCCGAATCTCGCGCTTGCCGAGATGGACCGTCAGCGTCCGTTCAAACGTCAGGTTCGGCTCGACGATCTTCGCTCCCGCAAGCTCGGCGATCTCGAAGCGGAGGTCCGAAGACTCCATTTGCAGGAACCGGATGTCGGCGTCGGTCAACGGCGAGCCATCGGAGCGCTTGCCCCCTTTCACGAAGTCGTCGAGCTGCCGGGCGAACTCGCCGTTGGTCTTCTCGAGGTTCGTCAGATACGCGGGCTGTTTCTCGAGGATCTTCCGGCGCGTGAAGTCCGTCGTGACGATGTTGACCCCGGGAAACGCGGCCCGAAACTCGGCGTCTCCGACGATGTGGTCCAGGTGCCAGTGCGTGTGGACGAGATACCTGACCGGCTTGTCGGTCCTTCGCCTGATGTCCGCGATGATGCGGCGAGCCAGCGTCGGGAAGCGGCCGGAGTCGACGACGAGCACGCCGTCGTCGCCGATGACCGCCACGACATTCCCGGTCACGACAGGCGAGCTGGTCGGCGGAGGAATGAAGGCGTAGATGCCCTCGGCAACCTGGACCGACGCATACATCCGCGCCTCGGGAAACGCGGAGTCGGGCGCCGCGCTCAGTATTGACGCGATCAGGAACCCGGCGGAAATGCCGAACAGTCGCTTCTTTTGCATTGGTTTACCTCGATTTCGCTGCCTCCTACGGATTCGACGTTTCAAGGTTCCTTTTCCATCCCGGGTAACAGTGCTTTCGGAAGCCGCGTTCGCTTCGCCGCCGTGGTGATAATCTGAACAATTCGGGAGGCACTTATGGTCATTCAACGCCTCGGCCTCGTGGTGGGGGCATCCATCCTCGCTGTGGGCCTGCAGGGCCAGCAGCCCCAGGCCCAGCAGCCCCAGAGCCCTCCGAGCGGTCAGACCGCTCCGGGTACTCAGACTCTCCAGGGCGGTCCGGGCAGTCCGCAGTCAGCAGCCCCGCAGCAGCCAGCCGCTCCTCAGCAGCTAGCCATCGTGATTTACCAGATCGATTTCGATCCCTCCGGGACGGCCTTCGCAACGAACAAGCCGAAGCTCGAAGGAGACGTCTACGTGTTTAGCGCCTGGCCCGAGGGAGACATGGTGCGTGTCCCGCAGGCCAAGGTGAAGAAAGTGACGCAGCGGACCACTGACCTGAGCAAGGAGTCGGTTTACCAGATCGACCTCGTCCCCTCCGGCAGAATAATCGCCAAGGCGGATCCGAAGGTGCAGGGAGGAACGTACGTCTTCTACCGCTGGAAAGACGGAACGCTCATGAGCTTGAGAAAGTCAGACGTCAAAGGGGTCGCGCACCTGACGGGGCTGCCGGCTTTCAAGGCCCAGCAGGAGGAGATGGGCGCGGCTCTGATCGGCAATCTGCCCATGGAGGGCGGCGGCACTGTCAAAGTCATAGGGACGGCGCCCGTAGTCCAGAGTGTGGACGGCGTAGATCCAAACGCGAATCTGCCTCCGGGCAACTGGATCTACCAGGGGGTGCCGGGCGTGACGGATGCGTATGCGCCCGCCAACGCGACGGTCGCTTCCCCCGGCGATGTGCCGAGAGCTCCGGCGCCGCAGCCGACTCGGCCGCCATCGTAAGGTCGCCCGGCAGTCGCTTCCGTTCGCTCCCGCAGGGCGAGGTATCCTCCCCTCCGGGAGTCCCTCGCGCTGCGACCGGGGTCGACACGAGGCAGCCACAAAGCTAGTTGGTAGCGGGCTTGGGGGGCGTCGGCATCTGTGTGGGGCGGCTGGCCGGGGGCACGACGCCGTACAGGCGCAGGTACTCCGCCATCTGCCCGTAGTGATCGCTGATATGGGTCAGCGCCCCGATGACGAGCGAGAGCCGTGTGACCTTCCACCGACGAAAGTCCACGAGCTCCAACACATTGTCCGACGTTAACCCGCTTGCGGCCTGGTGGCTGTAGGCAAACGAGTCCTTGAGGAACTTGAGGATCTCGGCCCGGGACTTCATCTCGGGCGGGCCGTTGGGCGCGTTGAGGCCGGCCGGCTCGGGCTTGCCCGTCAGCGGGGCCCACATCGAGAAGTTGTCGGCGGCAACGTGCTTGACCTGCTGGGCGAAGGTGCGAACGCCCTTGAGCTCGCTGCCCGGAATGTTGAGGTTTCCGGGGTCCGCATCGAACCTATCAGCGGGCATGGCCTCCGCCGCGTCCACGAACTGCTTTTCCTGGCTGGTGATCTCGGCGTCGATCGCGCGCGCAAACGCGGAGACCGGCGTGCCGGCCTGCGCAAACACACACACGGCCGAGCCAAGGAGCAGCGATGCGAGGGAGATCGTCTTGGAGTGCTTCATTGCGGCTGCTACGACTTCGAGCTCGAAAGGTTGCGCGTTCAGCGCGGGTCGACGGTCTGGGTGGTCGGCCTGGTCGGCGCCGCTCCCTCGCCGTAGAGATCGTTCAGGCGAAACGATCTGTAGGCGGGAGCCGGCAGCGTGATCGACGAGAGGATCTCGTTTCCCGAGGGGTCGAGCTGGATCGAGAGAGCCATCGAGGTCAGACCTGCGCTCGAGATGAAGCCCGCATTGAAATGGTAGGTTCCATCCTCGAGCCTCTGCGCAGAGCCGAGGGCAGATGAGTAGACGTTCAGGTCCGCGTTGAGGACAGCCCGGACCGTCCGATTCTTCTCGTCCAATTCGATGACCTGTCCGCGGCTCCACGCGCCGGGATAGGCGACCCGACGGGTGTTTCCGTTGTCGAAAAGCGCAATCGTGTTACGGCTGTTGGGCACATAGCCGGCGTCATGTTGATGCGAGAACCAGGGGTACGGGTCGGTCGAGTCGTAAGTGAAGTCGCCGTCTCTTCCCAGGCGCCAGATCACGTCTCCATTGCCGGCGCCGCCCTGGTAGTCGATCTTGATAAGCCAGTCCTGGTGGCGGGCCGAGTAGAGAAGGGCGCCATCGGGGGCCTCGTCGACCGAGTTGCCGTGTGTCCAATCGGTGGCATTGGTGCTCAGATAATGCGAAGGGCAGCCGGGCGACTGAGCGCACGATTCTCCGAGCACCGCAGAACGAAACGGATCCAGATGATCGAAGGCGTCCCAGGACCAGACAACCCGCAGGTCCTCGTCGAGGACGAGGATCATGTCTCCGATCACGTCGACCGGCCCCGGTCCCTGCACATCCGTCAGAATCATTTCGACATCGCCCAGGACCACGGTCTTTCCATCGGCGAGGGATCGGGCCTCGTGGTGGAATCCGCTGATTGGCCGCTTCCCGAGAGCGGCGAGCTGTTCGCTGACGCGGGCAGCGTTGGTCTCCTGGACGGTCATCCCGACGAGATCGAATCGGCGCACGACGTCAACCGCCATGTCGGCTCCCGACTGGTGAAGGCCGAAGAACGTTCCACCGGCCGCCGGACGCGTGATGTAGTTCAGATCGGAAGGCCCAAACCAGAGCAGGCGGCCGCTCAAGTCCGTCGCGATCGCCGCCTGGTTCAGCGTCGCCTGGACCAGGATGGGTTGCGGACCGGGTGTGGCCAGCTCCTGAAGGATGGAGGGCAGCGGCAGAGTGGACGGGGCGCTGCCTGTTTGAAAGGAGACAGCTGGCCCGGAAGTCGAGTCGCGCCCTCGGTCCACGACGAGACTCGCTGAATAGGTCGAATCCGGCAGGAGCCCGGCGAGATAGAAGCTCATGCTCCGCCCGGGCACGCAGAGCTTCGAGGGCGTGTACTGAACGAAGGTTTCCGCCGTCTGAAAACGAACTCTCGCCTGGCCGGCATCACAGCCGGGGCCGTTGTAGAGAAAGACCAACGGGTGGGACGTCGGGCTGACGGCTGCCAGATTGTCCTGCACCCGGCTGACCAGGGGAATCGTGGACTTCGCTGTCTCGGCGTCGCCGGAGTCGCGATCCCGAACCGATACCTCGAGCTCGTAGACACCTTCGTCAATCGACGTCCAGTCCAGCGTGCTCAACGGGCCGTAGTCGCGAATCACCCGAAAATCACCGCCGAGCTCGCGGACGCGGAAGCGGTACCAGAGATTGCCGGAGCCGACGTCGGACACCAGTGCGGACCACGTGATCATGGTTCCCACGGGAGCGGGACCGGGAGGCTCGGCGGTGAGCGACACGCCGATCGCGCCTTGCAGGCGGGCCGCGATGCCGCCGAAGAACAGGATCAGGAGAGCTCTCGGGAGGGTCCGGGCCTTTACGCTGGAGACGCCCATCGTTTCCTCCAAACGTTCTTGCGTATCGCCGGTGCAGTGAGCCGGCACCTGTTGGACGCTTCGGGAACTCCCGGGATTACGCTCCGTGGCCGCTAAAGAAAAAGGCTCCAGCTTTACAAACCATTTCTTTGCGCCGAGAATTCGGGTATTCCGGCGTCAGCCATAAATTGATGCGACATTTAACGTTTCTTTCATCGGTCGTCCTTGTTTCGGTGATCGCGAGCCCGGCCTCGGCGAGCGCCAGCCGCAAGACATCTGTCGTCAACCCCGGCGATGCCTGGTGCAGCGTCGTCAATGCCGCCGCGCCGGGAGACACGATCGTCTTCGGCGCGGGGAGCTATCCGGACACCTGTTCGATCTCGGTCTCGGGCACGACCCTGGCTCCGATCACCCTGCGCTCTCAGAGCTCGGCTCCTTCCGACCGCGCCGTCCTGGCCTATTCCGGCACGAGCAGCAACATCATCGACGTGTACGGGTCCTATCTCGTGTTCCGGTGGCTGACGTTTGGACCGACAGCGGCCGGCGCCGGGGTCAACCCGATCAAGCTGCGCAGCAGTGTTACCGGGGTCGTGATCGATCAGAACGTTTTCCAGGGCACGGACATCGCCGTCGCGGCAAATTCGAGCGGGAGCACATACCAGAACATCTGGGTGACGAACAATGTCCTCAAGAACCTGCAGTCCACCGGGCTGTATTTCGGCTGTCACGACGGCAGCTCGTGCCACGCTCTCAACATCCTGATCCGGGGCAACCTGATCCAGAGCGTCTTGCCGGGTGACGGCGTGGGCTATGGCCTCGAGATCAAGCTGAACTCCTACGCCACGATCATCGAGAACACGGTTTACGACTCGCAGGGCCCCGGCATCGAGGTCTACGGCTCCAACCGGGGCGATCCTCCGAGTGTCGTCGAGCGCAACTACGTCGAGGGGGCGGTGAACGACGCCGGCATCAACGTGGGCGGCGGCCCGGCGATCGTGCGCAACAACATCGTCGTGGGCAACGGCTACAACGGCATCTGGGCCCAGGATTACGGAGGGCGAGGCCTCCAGCAGAACGTGTGGATCGTCGCAAATACGGTGCTCAACAATCAGACCGGCGGCATCAAAGTGAGCAACTGGCTGGCGAGCGCCGGCAACGTGCTGGCGTTCAACGCCATCGCTCCACTCGGCGCCACACCGGCACTCAGCCCGCCGGCTCCCGTGGCCGATACGCTGCTCGGCAACATGACCTGCAGCCCTGCGGCGGTTTGTTTCGATCAGCCGGGCGCGGCCCCCTACGATCTCTGGCCGATTGCTGCCGGGCCGCTCATCGGGGCAGCGGGGAGCGGCGCCGAGGCCTGGCGGGTCGCCGACGATTTCCAGTGCGCGCCGAGGGGAAGCGCAGCCGACACGGGGGCGATGCAGAGGACGTCCCCGGGAAACGGGCCGCCGCTGGGCGGTGGAAACGCCCGGCCGCCGTGCGGCACGTACAGCGCAGCGGTCAGCTTCTACACGCTGACGCCATGCCGGGTGGTCGATACACGCAATCCCGCGGGCCCCTGGGGCGGCCCGGCCTTGAACGCGAGCTCGGACAGGACCTTCGTCTTCGTCGGGCAATGCAGCATCCCGCCGACCGCTCGCTCGGTGGCGCTCAATGTCGCTGTCACGCAGCCGACGGCCGGCCCGGGCTTCCTGACCTTGTACCCCGGCGGCACGAGCCTGCCGGGGGTTGCGACGCTCAACTATTCCTCCGGGCGGACCCGGGCGAACAATGCCGTGGTTTCTCTGGGGGGCGCCGGTGACATCGCGATTCGTTGCCAGCAGGGAAGCGGCACGGCTCACGTCGTCGTCGACGTCGTCGGGTATTTCCAGTAGCCGTGCGACCACCGGCCGCCGTCGGGCTCGTGCTTCTGCTCTTTTCCGCTCCCGGCTCGTCGGCCACTCTCGAGCGGCCCATCGGCTTCACTGTCTTCCTGGAGAACGACGCCACGCGGGCGACGCCGCAGTTCCCGACCGGTCGGCCGATCCAGATAGCGCTCTGGTACCCCGCCGCGGCGTCGGGTCGGCGACTCACGTACCGCGACTACGTCCTGCTGGCCGCCATCGAGACGTCCCAGGGAAGTCCGGCCGAGCCGCCGCCCCGGGATGCCATCGGCGACTGGAAGTCCTTCCTCGCCTCGGCCGGCGTGACCTCCAAGCAGGCTGACGCATTTCTCGCGACGCCGATGCATGCCTTCCGCGACGCTGTCCCCGCCCCCGGCCGCTTTCCTCTGGTCCTGATCGCGCAGGGAAACGGGCAGTCCGCCCACGACCAGGCGTTCCTGGCCGAGCTGCTCGCCGAAAAAGGCTATGCGGTCGCCACGACCCCTTCGCAGGCCAGGATCGGCGGGCCGATGCAAAGCGAACAGGAGATTCCGGCCCAGGCCGAAGCTCAGGCCGCCGATCTCGCCTTTGCGCGGAACGCCTTGCGCGGGAAGCCGCAAGTTCGCCCCGGCCCGTACGCCGTCGTCGGGCACAGCTTTGGCGCCCGCTCGGCCCTGCTGCTGGCGATGCGGGATAGCGAGGTCGCGGCGCTCGTGAGCCTCGATGGCGGCATCGGCGGCCGGGCCGGCAAGGGGATGATCGAGAAGGCGGCAGGCTTCGACCGCGCCAATGCCACGGCCCCGATCCTCCACCTTTACGAAGAAGGCGATCGGTTCATGGTCCCCGATCTCGAGCTGCTCCGCTCGCTCAACCGCTGCGACCGCTGGCTGGTGCGTGTCGAAGGGATGCGCCACGTCCATTTCACGAGCACCGGGATCATGGTTCGGGTACTCCCCCCGCTCGCCGCAGCGACCTCCGCCGACAGCCGCACCGCAAGCGCCTGGAACGCCGCGGCAGGATCGACGGTGAGCTTTCTCGACCGCTTTCTCTTCAACCCTGCAGCCGCCCACGAGGCGTTGTGGGCCCCCCCGGGTTCCCCGCTCCTCCACCTCGAGGAGGTTCCCCGTTCGTCCTTCTAAAGAAGGGGTTGGTCCCGAATTCGTGAACACGGCGCTTCGCCCGCCCCTGTCCCTGAGCCTCAAATCGCAACATCGCAACTGCGCCTTCGTACCTTTCGCCGACGAGAGCCCCGGAACGGAGTTTGCGAAGGAGGACCCATGCGCAGGTCACTCGGACTTTTCTCGGTGTTCGGAGTTGCCGCCAGCCTGGCGATCGGCGGGTGCGCGAAGCAGGAGGCTCCGGCCCCGGCGGCCGCGAGCGAGGCCAAGCCGGCAGCCCCGGCTGACGGCGGAAAGATCCCGATAACGACCGCGTCGGCCGAGGCGAAAGCGGAGTTCCTCCAGGGCCGGGATCAGTCCGAAAGGCTGCTCATCACGGACTCGATCGCGCACTATGCGAAAGCGGCTTCGCTCGACCCGAATTTCGCCCTGGCGGAGCTGAGTCTGGCCAACACGGCGCCGACGGGCAAGGAATTCTTCGAGCACCTGAATCGAGGCCGTGAGCCTGGCGGGCAATGCTTCCAACGGAGAGAAACTTCTCATCCTCGCCACCGAGGCCGGGGCAAACAACAACGCGGTCAAGCAGAAGGAGTACCTCGATCAGCTCGTCGCGGCGTACCCGAACGACGAGCGGGCGCACTTCGCCCTGGGCGGCTACTACTTCGGCCAGCAGGATTTCCCCCAGGCAATCGATCACTACAAGAAGGCAACCGAGCTCGCCCCGACCTACTCGACCGCCTACAACATCCTGGGCTACGCCTACCGGCAGAACGCCGACTACGACAACGCGGAGAAGGCATTTCAGAAGTACATCGAGCTGATCCCCAAGGACCCCAACCCCTACGATTCCTACGGCGAGCTGCTTCTGAAGATGGGCCGATTCGACGACTCGATTGCCCAGTACCGCAAGGCGCTGGCGATCAACCCGAACTTCGTGGGTGCATACCAGGGAATCGCCATGGATCTGCTGTACTCGGGCAAGGCCCAACCGGCGGAGGCCGAGCTGCAGAACATCACCCAGAGGGCGAGGAACGACGGTGAGCGTCGGATTGCGCAGCTTGCCCTGACGGTCGTGTACATCGACGGCGGGAAGCTGGCCAAAGCGCTCGAGAACGTGGACAAGCAGTACGCCCTGGCAGAGAAGACGAACAACGTGCCGGCCATGGCTTTTGACCGCCAGTTGAAAGGCAACATCCTCCTCGAGATGGGAAAGGCCGACCAGGCCAGGGCGGAGTTCGATGCCGGCCTGAAGCTGATCGAGGGCTCCAGCCTCTCGCAGGAGATCAAGAACAACGCGAAGCTCGTCAACCACTACAACCTCGCGCGCGTCGCGCTGGCGAAGAAGGACGCCGCCGCGGTCAAGAGCGAAGCGGACGAATTCCGGACAGGCGCCCAGGCCTCGAAGAATCCGATCCAGGTGAAACAACCCCACGAGCTCGACGGCATCGTCGCGCTCGCGGCGAAGGACTACGACAAGGCCATCGCCGAGCTCCTCCAGGCCAATCAGCAGAATCCCCAGAACCTCTATCGCCTCTGTCTGGCCTACCAGGGCAAGGGCGATGCGGAAAAGGCGAAGGACTCCTGCGCTAAGGCCGCGAACTTCAATTCGCTGCCGCAGGTCAACTACGCGTTCGTGCGGACGAAAGCCAAGGCCGGAGCCGGCACAGCAAAGAAGGGGTGAGCCGCCTGTTAGGATTCGGGCAATGAGAGCCCGATCTCTTTTCTGTCTTGTCCTGATTTGTTTTCTCGTGCCGGCTGCACGGGCGCAGAAGCCGCCGGAGACCGGGTCCGCATCCGTGTCCGGCGAGTGGGTGCTGACGACGGAGCTCTTTGGCAACCCTCTCCACGAGAGGCTCAATCTCCGCGTCGAGAAGGGCAAGATCTCAGGCTCGGTCTACCGCGGAAAGAGCGTTCCGGTGTCGGGCAAGATAGACGGGGACCGGGTCCAGTTCGAGTACAAGGATCAGGACGGGTCGGTCAGCTCGTATGAGGGTCGGCTCGAGAACGGGAGCCTGTCGGGCACGGCGACGTTCTCGGGCGAGAGCTGGGGGCAGACGCCCCCGTCGCCCTGGCGCGCCCGGCGCTCGGCGGCGGACAAGCCAGCCGCGCCGCGGACGCTCGATTTTGAGGCGAAGGAATTCCATCGTGTTTTCTCGAGCTCGATCGAGCCGGTCCTGCGCATCTGGCCCGGGGACACAGTGCGCACCCGCACGGTGGATGCCGCGGGGGTCGATGAGCGGGGGAAGTCGCGCGTTCTGGGCGGGAATCCCCAAACCGGGCCCTTCTACGTCGAAGGGGCAATGCCGGGAGACGTGCTGGCGGTCCATGTGCGCAAGCTGCGCTTGAATCGCGCGACGGCGATCAGCGACGATGGCCTCGTCGGCCGCGCGCTGACGACGGATTACGCCTCCGAGCACAAGGAGAACAAGTTCGACGACGTTGTCTGGAACCTCGACCTCGAGAAGGGCCTGGCCCGGCCGGCGAAACCCACGGCGCATTTGAAGGACCTGGCGGTGCCCGTCATGCCGATGCTCGGCTGCGTCGGTGTCGCGCCGGGCTTTGGCGCAGCCGCCATTCGCACGGGCGATTCGGGGCGGTTCGGCGGCAACATGGACTTCAACGAGATCCGCGAGGGGGCGACCGTGTACCTCCCCGTCGGGCAGCCGGGCGCGCTTCTGTACGTCGGCGACGGCCATGCCGTCCAGGGGGACGGCGAGCTGAACGGGAACGCTCTCGAGACCTCGCTCGACGTCGAGTTCTCGGTTGACCTTTTGCGCGAGAAACGCATCTCCGGGCCCCGGGTCGAGAATGACGAGTACCTGATGGCAATGGGCCTGGGCGGCTCGCTGGACGACGCGTTCCGGCAAGCGACCTCCGGGCTCGCGTCGTGGCTCGAGCAGGAGTACGCGTTGACCGGGCCGGAGGCAGCGATTCTTCTCGGCCCGACAATCGAGTACAAGATCTCGGAGGTCGCCGACCGCAACGTGGGCGTCGTCGCGAAGATCCGCAAGAAGTTCCTGCCGCCGCCTTCGAGCGCTCCGCCGCCCAAGCCCTGAGAGCCCCGGCTCAGGCCTTCGTCTTCTTTATTCGGTGCCGGCTTTCGGCCTCTTCGATCGAGTGCGACTGGGTCAGCGACTCATCCTGCTGGGCCAGACGCGCGAGCTTCTGGTAATGCGAATGAAGTATCGACAGCTCGGCACTGGACAGCGCTTCGACATCGATCAGCCGGTTGCTGGCGCCCTGGATCGCCGCCACGATCTCGTTCAACTTGAGCTCGATGGCCTGCGTGTCCTTGTTCTGGGTGTGCTGAATGAGGAAGACCATCAAGAACGTCACGATCGTGGTGCCGGTGTTGATCACGAGCTGCCACGTGTCCGAAAACCCGAAGATCGGTCCGGTCACGACCCAGGCCACGATCACGCCGAGCGCGACCGAAAAGGCGAGCGGGCTTCCCGCTCGCTTCGTCGCCTGCTGGGCGAGTTTCTCGAAAACCAGCTCTTTGGCCTTGCTCTGCTTTGCCATGAGGTTCTCCTTCCATGCCGAACGAATGAGAGATTAGAGTCTCATTTGGAGCGCCGAGATGCCCGAAGGAAACACGATTCACCGGCTCGCGCGGATCCACACGAGGGATTTCGGAAATCGCCGTGTGGCGGTCAGCTCGCCGCAGGGCCGGTTTGCGAAGGAAGCCGGCCAGCTCGACGGGCGGCGGTTCAACCGGGCCGAGGCCTACGGCAAGCACCTCTTTCACCACTGGAGCGGCGGCCTCGTCGTGCACGTGCACCTCGGGATGGCCGGCTGGTTCTACAGGCACGGCGGGAGAGTGCCCGAGCCGAAGCCGACCGTCCGGATGCGCCTCGGAACCCGGAAAGTCGTCACCGATCTCATTGGACCGCCCACCTGCGAGATCATTCCGGAGTTTGCGCGCCGGAGCTCGTCGCCCGGCTGGGCCCCGATCCTCTGCGGCCGGACTTCGACCCGGAGCCGGCGAGGGCATCCCTTCGCAAGCGGCCTCGCCGCTCGATTGGCGACGCTCTTCTCGACCAGCGGGTCCTCGCCGGAGTCGGGAACATCTATCGAAACGAGGCGCTGTTCCTGGCGGGGATTCATCCGCTGCGGCGTTCGGGCAGCCTGACGGAGGCCGAGTGGGAGGGCCTGTGGGGGATGGTGCGCCGTCTCATGCGGCGCGGCGTCACCCAGGCGAGGATTCGCACGGTGACCGCAGAGGAGCCGCCGGCGCATCCCCTCTCCGGACGCGGGCCGGACGACTCCTTTTACGTCTACCAGCAGGAGGTCTGCCGCCGCTGCGGCTCGCCGATTGACGAGTTCCCGCTCTCGGCCAGACGCATGTTCGCGTGTCCGCGGTGTCAGCCGAGAAAGAGGTCAGGCCGAGCGGCGCCTATCCGGCCGGCCTGACCCCGGGCCGTGCAATCGTCTCCGTCACGGCGCTTCAGAAGGTCACGCGCATCCCGAAGCGCGCTCCCATCGGCGGCTGGAAGACGGCGCCCTGCATGTAGCGGCTGTTGCACTTGGCCTCGTCGGTCGGGTCGGCATTGGAGCCGCAGACGTAGCTGGCATTGTTGAACTCGGCGAAGTTGTAGCGCTGGTCGAGCAGAACGGGGCGTTGCGTGTTCAAGACGCCGAAAAGCGCCGCCATCAGGTTGACCGTCACGGGGCCCAGCATCAGCGGGTACTGGAAGTTCAGGTCGAGGCCGTAGGTGTCGGGCGTCCGGCCTTCGGCGCCCCGCCTCGTCAGGAAGAACTCGTAGCGGCCGTAGGCGTCCGAAAAGCCGTACCGCGTGACGGGCGTGCCGGTGCGGAAAAAGGCCGTGGCCCCAATCGTGAGATTGAACGGGGTCACATACACGCCGGAGACCTTGAACTGGTGGGCCCGGTCGTTCGACAGCGGGCCGGTGTTGGTGATCTTCGCCCGGTCCTGGGGCCTGCTGCCGCCGTTCGTGAAGAAGTCGTAGTAATCGTAGGCCGCCGAGATGTTCGGGTCGGCCCCGACGTTGGTGAACGGGGCGAACTCGCCGTCGTAGTTACCCGTGAGCTCTGACCAGAGGTAGGAGGCCATCACCTGCCAGTTGTTGGAGAAGCGCTTCGTGGCGTCGAGCTGGACCCCGTGGAAGATGCGCTTGGGCTTGGGCGCCGGGAAAGTCGAGGCGTAGTCGAGCGTGAAGATCTGCTGCATGATGCCCTGCCCCGGGTTGCCGATGCAGTACGTGCCGTCGTCGGCGCACAGAAAGTCCTCGATGACCTGGCCGTAGTTGCGGTAGATGTACTTGGCGCCCACGACCAGGTTCGATGCGACCTCGCGCTCGCCGCCGAAGATGAACTCGCGGATGTACTGGTTGCGGATGTTCGGGTCCGCCGGCTCGGTGAACCCGCCGAAGATGCCGCTCGAGGATGCCGAGGAGCGCGTCCGCCGCTGGGTCGGGGGTGACGGAAGTCGGGCTGAAGTTGATGATGCGCGGCTGCCGCTCGAAGGAGAACGACCGAATCACGAGATCCATCGGGATCTGCTCGTAGTAGTGGCCGTACGAGCCGTAGACCTTCGTTTTGTGGTCGGCGCCCGGAGTCCAGATGATCCCGACGCGCGGCGCGAAATCCTTCTTGAGGTCGATCTGGGTCACGCCGGACGCGTCGATGATCTTCTGCTGGTCCCAGCGGACGCCGACGTTGAGCCGTCAGGTTCCGGCAGAATGGTCCAGCGGTCCTGAGCGTAAGCGACAGGATTTTGTGCTTCGGGTTGGCGTTCAACTGTGACACCGGCGCGTTGAACGGGTTGACTGTCGCCGTCGGGATCGTCCAGTAGAAGTGCTGGTAGATGGGTTGGGCCGCGTTCAGAGGGTTGTCGAAGATCGTGACCTGCTGCCCGCCCGACATCCTCTTGACGACGTCGGCGGTCTCCTGCTCCCACTCGAGCCCCGTCTTGATCTCGTGGTTTCCGGCGTAGAAGGTCGCCGAGCCGCCGGCGAAGTAGCGCACGAAGCTCTTCTGCTGCACGAGGCCGAAGCCTCCCGTCTGGAAGTTGTCGGCTCGCGTATCGATGTACTCGATCGTGTCGCCGGCCGTCGTCGAGGGCCCGACGGAGTTCTGCTCGTCGTGCCGCGCCCCCTGGAAGGAGAGCGAGACCTGGGAGGTCAGGATGCCGTCGTAACGCAGCGCGTAGTCGCGCCCGCCGAACTGCTGCTCCCCGAGGAAGGTCAGCAGATCGCCGTTCAGGGTGTGGTTGGCGTCGTTGATGGCTCCCGTGTCCGTCCGCGGATCCTGGATGTAGGAGGCGACAACGGAGTGTCCCGACGCGACCGTCCAGGTCAGCTTGGCCGAACCGAGGTTTCGCGTGGACTTGGTCGGGATGATGCTGCCTTCGAAGGGCCCGGAGGTCAGCTGGTTGTCGACCGTGTTCTGCACCCAGTCGTAGGCGCCGAAGAACCAGAGGCGGTCTTTGAGAATCGGGCCGCCCAGGTCCGCGCCGAAGTCCTCGCGCCGGAAGCCGACCGTCGCGCCTTGCAGGGTGGCGCCGATGTTCTTGTTGGATGCCTGGAGGCTGTTGTCGGTGTAGTAGCCGAAGGCGTCGCCGTGGTACTCGTTGCCGCCCGACCGCGTGATGACGTTCACGATCCCGCCCGTTGCTCGCCCGTGCTCCGCCTCGTAGCCCCCCGTCTTGACGTCGATCTCCTGGATGAACTCGAAGTTGAGCTCCTTGCCCTGGAGGCCGTACTCGACGTTGGTGGTGTTGATGCCGTCGATCAGGTAGCCGTTCTCCGCGCCCGACGAGCCGTACACGGTCAACGCCGTCTGGTCGCTGTTGGCGTTGTCGGTCGAGGTGCCCGCCACGGTCTGAACGACCGAGGCGTAGTTGCGGGCGGTCGGGAGGGACTGGATGGAGCGCTGGGTGACGTTGTTGCCGAGCGTCGTCGAGGTCGTGTCGATGGTGGGCGCCCCCGCAGTGACGGTGACCTCGGCCGTGGCTGAGGGCGAGAGCCGGAAGTCGACCGTGGCCGACCGGTCGAGCAGCACGACCACGACCTTCTGGACCCGGGCAAAGCCCTGGAGAGTCGCCGTGACCGAGTAGGTTCCGGGCGGCAGGAGAGTCAGGCGAAAGAGGCCGTCGGCCTGCGTCACGGCGGTCTTCGTTCCCTGGAGGGCGTCGCTTCTGGCCTCGATCGAGGCGCCCGGCAGGGGGCCCCCGTTGTCGTCCGTCGCGCGGCCGGTGATCGTGCCGGTGGTCTGCGCGAGCGAGAAGGGGACGGCGAGAAGGGAGAGAAGGAGCGCTCGGGCGAGATGTCGCATGAGGACCTCCTGGCCAAAATGCTAACACCCGCGCAGAGCGGGCGGCAGGGTCAACTCCCGGAGTGCGCTCGATAGGCGACGGACCCGAACAGCAAGATTAGAAGCAGACGAAGGAATCGATCGTGCGCAAGATCGGGGCGCGACCTTTCAGGCCGCGCCCGAATGCCCATTAGCTGCGGTGGTATTCCTGTTTCCACTGGTGGTACTCATCCCCCTCGACGAGTTTGTGGTGCGACCAGTGCGGGGGCTCGTACACCCAGACGTTTCCTTTGTGCCGGTAGCGCGCGGCGACCCAGGTGTAGTGCCGGTCGTCAGGGCGGTCCCAGCGTCCGGAGACCCAGTCCCACCGGGCGCCCTCCCAATGCCAGTAGCCCTTGGCCCACACGGCCCTGTGGTCGGGCCGGGGCGGCACGCTCTCGTGGCGGAGTGTTGGCGGAGCGCTGTGGGTGATACGAATCTCGAGATTTGGCGGAGCCGGTTGCGCGGCGGCTGGTACAGAGACCATGGCCAGGACCGCGACCGGGGCCAGTGACATAAGGATCTTCTTGAACACGAAAACCTCCTTGCAATCGAGCGAGGCGAATCGACTCAATTCCGATCGACCTGGATCGTTTCTTTCTTTCCGCTGTTGGCCACGGCGACCATGATTCCCAGGCCGGCGGCGACGAGCAGCCCGACGCCGATCCAGAACGGTTGGATCGAGGCGAGGACTCCCGTCTTCCAAAGTGCCAGCAGTATGGCCGTGACGAGCAGGACGTAGCCGAGCAGATACATACCCATCCACTTCATAAGAGTTCCTTTGCTGCAACTGGTTCAGCTGACGCGACGCGCGAGCTCGGCCTTGACTCGAGTGAGCTTTGACGCGAGGAAATGAGACTGGCTTCCCTCAGGTGATTCCGAGTAGGGCAGAGCCGGGGCCGGGTGTCGAGTTTCGCCGACAAACTCCTGGCTGTCGATCGTCCAGTGGCGGAGAGTTCGACCGGCTACCCCATGAACGGCTTGGTGAGTTGTGGGCTTGCTCATGTGTTTCTTGTTTCAGAGTCCGAGCAGAGACTTCGGGCCAGGAGCGGGCAACTGTCGAACTTCTGACGCCAGCTCTCCTTGCGGCGTCGGATGGATCGCTTCCGCGGCTGTGTGTCCCGCCGCAGCTCCGGCCATTCCACCTACGGCGGCTCCAGCGACGGCGCCGACGGGGCCACCCAGGGCCGCGCCAACAACCGCTCCGCCAGCCGCACCTCCCGCGGTTCCCACTCCGGTGCTCACCGCGTGAGTCCCGGGCCCTCCCGTCGGATTCATCGCTTCACCGGCCGTGTGTCCCGCCGCAGCTCCGGCCACAGCTCCAACGGCCGCCCCGACGGCTGCCCCGACGGGGCCGCCCAGGGCCGCGCCAACTGCCGCGCCGCCAGCCGCGCCGCCCGCGGCTCCGAATCCGGTGCCCATCGGATGGGAACCCGCCTTTCCCGGCTCCGACACTTTGGCTTTCACTTCCATTCCCATGCTGGACCTCCTTGTAGAGATACAGCATGGATGGCTGATCGGGACTGCGTCCAATAGTTCGTTCCGATCGACTTGGGATGTTCTAACGATCAACCGTGGCGAGCCCAAAAAAAAGAGAGGCCCCTTTCGGGGCCCCGATGAATCGAAAGCGCTTGCGCGCCCTCTCCATCGCTTTTACGCGCGAGCGTAGCTCGACGCGGTCTCGTAGGTCTCCACGGTCGGAGTACCAACGATGCACGGGTTCAGCTTGGCCAGGACTTGCGGATAGGTCGCCTTCTCGTAGGTCTCGGCGTTCGTCCGGGTGTCCCAGAGGCTGATGAACTGAGCGCCCTTCGGGTTGAGAAGAGTCACTTCCTCCTGGAAACCGTTCTGCTTGCGCAGCATCGGAAGGACTTCCTTCTCGAAGAGATTGTTCAACTCGGTCTCTTTGCCGATCTTGACCTGGAAATGGACATTGCGTGCGAATCTCATGACTTGGACTCCTTGGCCCTTGAGGTGGGAAATCTTCACCGGGAGCGTCCCGACAACCGAAGGAGAAGCGGCGACGTCAAGGTTTCGAAGCCGCACGACCTTTGAAGGAGCTTGACTCTATCACGCGTCGCGCATGAGAGAGTCGCGCGGCGCCTGGGCTAGTTGCATCAGACTCCTTCCGGGCTTCTCGCTGGTCGTCGAACCACTTCTTTGCGCCGAGGAGGTGAAGCGTTGTGGCCGCGGGCTGAAGATCGAGCCCGACGGAAAGGACGCCCGACTCGATCAGAAAGGCGCCGTCTCGGTTCGCCTTTTCGCGGAGATAGCGGCCCTGGATGTGGAAGCTGCCTCCCGTGGCGTCGAGGCCCCGAACGCGAGCGAGCGAGGGGCCAAGGGAAACCGTGGCACTCGCCGACAAGCCGTCGAGATTTACGAGGTTTCGCGTCCAGGCCGGAAGGTCGGCTGCCAGGAGCGCCAGGAGAGGCCGCGCGTCCCGGGTCTCCGCCTCCACGCGCGCGGTCGTCACCGATCCAATCTGTCCGGAGGGGATGAGGAAGCGGCCCCACCAGCGCCGCGAGTTGTCCGAGCCGGATGAGCGGACCTCCGAGAGGGCGATGCGGCTGCCGGAGATCTCGAGGGGGCCGGTCGTCAGGTTCCAGCCGGGGATGTTGATGTGCACGTCGGCGTCACCCTGGAGGGTGAGCTTCGTGAGGCGCACCGAGCCGTCGTGAACGGCGACGCGGACCCCGCCCTTCGCGATGCCGTGCTCGATCGAGCCCTGGATCGTCGCCTTTCCTTGTCCCTCTTCCAGGCGCGTACCGGCAGAGGAGGCGAGGTGCTCGAGGAACTGAAGCCGATCAAACCAGGCGTCGAGCTTCACTTCTCCCGAGGTCTTCTGCCAGACCTCGCTGCCCCGCACCTCAAACGGCTTCCAGGGCTCGAAGACGGCCGCAATGGTCCCCGAAATGAAAGCGCTCACCGGCGCCTTCCCGATCTGAACGGCGCCGCTTTCGACGTTAACCCGTGCAGGGCCTATCCGCGCCAACAGGCCGGGCCGCAGGAAGAACCCTCCTTCGAGGCGGGCGGCGCCCTTGTAGTGGTAGGCGTCGACCCATATTTCGTCGAAATGGTCGATGAAGAGCGTCCGGACGTCGATACGCCAGGGATCTTGCGCTTGCGCCGCGAGCTGCTCCTCGGCCGTCCTGAGCGGCGGGTCGGCGAAGCCCGGAATTGCCGGGAGCACCGTGATGTCCGCAGTTTTGGCCTCTGCGGGCTCGAGCTTGTTGCGCAGGGAAAACGAGAGGCCTGTCCCGCGGAGGCGCTCCGCCCGAAATGTTCTGGAGACGAGCGCGAGGACCGAGTACTCGACGCGCGCGTCTGCCAATCGGATGATCCACTGGACGTTCTTGTCGCTGCCGCGGATCCGCAGGTTCTTGATCGTGAGGTGGCCTGGCCACAGCGATGCTGCTGCATCGTAGTCGAGGGTGAACGACTCGGGGTCGGCATTGATCAGCGCTCGGAGCCTGGGGCCCGAGAGCATCCAGTGGGCGGCCGCCGCATAGACTCCGAGCGCCAGGACGGGAGCGAGCAAGAGCAGCCAGAGGAGGCGCCGCGGGATTCGAACCCGCGGCGAGAGTTTTTTCGTCACGCCGCGCCGGCGATTCTCACGTCGAGTTGGCGAGCCGCAGCGAAGCGCGCCGCCACATCCTCCCAGTTCCATACGTTCCACACGGCGTCGAAGAACTCGGTCTTGCGGTTCTGATACTGGAGGTAGAACGCGTGTTCCCACGCATCGAGCACGAGCAGGGGTGTGCCGGCCTGCGCCAGGTTCGACTGGTGGTCGTAGATCTGTGAAACGAGGAGCTTCTCGCCGAGCGGCTCCCAGACGAGGGCCGCCCAGCCTGAGCCCATGATGCTCGCCGCGACGGCGTTCATCTGCTTCTGGAGCTTCTCGAAGCTTCCAAACTGCTGCTTGATCGCGGCTGCGAGCTCGCCCTGCGGCCGTCCGCCCGCCCTGGGCGCCATGTTTTGCCAGAAGAGCGAGTGAAGAACGTGGCCCGAAAGGTTGAAGGCAAGGCCCCTCTCAAGGGCCGCAATGTCGTCGAATTGGCCCTTGTCTCGCGCCTCGGCAAGGCGATCGAGAGCGGCGTTGGCGCCTTTCACGTATCCCGCGTGGTGCTTGTCGTGATGGAGCTCCATGATCTTTCCGGAGATGTGGGGCTCCAGGGCGCTGTAGTCGTATCGAAGCTCGGGAAGGGTATAGGTCGCCATGAGTCAACTCCTTTCAACGAATCCAATGGCCACCGGCGATGTCGCGCGTCCAGTAACCTTTTTGCCGGAGCTGTTCGACATCCGTCTCGGAGAGGCCCAGGTCCGCGGCGTCGGCCGATCGGACGTACTTCCATGTTTCGGTACGCGGGAGAAGCGAAACCGGCGTACTCGGAGCGAGTAGGCCGTACCGGGGCGAACCTCGAGATCTCGACGACACGTAAACGTTTAAGCGTCATTGCGCCTCCTCCTCTGACCGGACTCCAGCACGACTCATGCCAGCATCCGCGATCGGCGCGTCGTCGTCCAATCGTTTGTTTCGCTGGAAATCAGACGTCGCGGCGATCGATCCCGTTCAGGCCGATCTGATGCAATTGCATCTGCGCGCGATGTCCCCGGACCGCGAGCATGCACGTGGGAGCGGTCCGAGTCTCTCGCCCGTTCCGTGAGGGGGGCCGCGTGTTCGAGATCCGCGTCAAGAAGTCGCTGGGTGAGAACGTCACCCTCTTCGAGGTCGAGGCGCCGCGCGTGGCGAGGCGCCACCGGGCCGGCCAGTTCGTCATGGTGCGGCCGCAGGCGCGCTCGGAGCGGATCCCGCTGACGATCGCGGATGCCGATCGAGAGAGCGGAACGATCACCCTGGTCGTGCAGGCCGTCGGAAAGACCACAATCGAGATGACCGAGGCCTTCGGCGAGGGCGACGCGTTCTCGAACGTGGCCGGGCCTCTCGGCAACCCGACGCACATCGCCGTCCCGGGCAAGCCCGAAGATTTCCGGGGCACGGTCGCCTGCGTGGCGGGCGGCATCGGCGCGGCTCCCATGCTCCCGATCGCCCGGGCCTTCCGGGAGGCCGGGCACGAGGTCGTGACGATCCTCGGCGCGCGAAGGAAGGACCTGCTGGTCTTCGAAGACCGTCTGGGCGCCGCCTCGAACGAGCTTCTCGTCTGCACGGACGACGGCTCGTACGGCCGCAAGGGCTTCGTGACGGACGTGCTGAAGGACTTGATCGAGAGCCGGCGGGCGAAAGGGAGCGACGTCCACCTCGCGATCGCCATCGGCCCGCCGCTGATGATGAAGTTCTGCTCGAAGACGACCGAGCCGTACGGCGTGTCCACCCTCGTGAGCTTGAACACGATCATGGTCGACGGCACCGGCATGTGCGGCGGATGCCGCGTCATGGTGGACGGCGTCGCCAAAGTACGTCTGCGTGGACGGGCCCGAGTTCGACGGCCACCACGTGGACTTCGACGGGATGATGCGGCGCCAGGCCATGTACAAGCCCGAGGAGGCCGAGAGCCTGGCGCGGTACCGGGAGAACGACCCCAGCTGCCACCTGCAGCCCTCGATTGCCGCAGGCCGTCTCGGAGGCCGAAGCGGCGGGCGAGCGCCCGCGGCGGGCAAGGAATCCTAGGCATGTCCGATCAGCCGAAGACGAAGACGGCCCTGACTGCCGAAGAGCTCAGCTGCCCGCATCGAGAGCCGAACAGAATCTCACCGCGAAGCAGCGCGGGCAGCTTCCGAAGGTCTTCTGGGCGGAGCAGGACCCGGCCGAGCGCGTCCAGAACATCCGCGAAGTGCCATTTGCCTACACGCCCGACCAGGCGCGCGCCGAGGCCGTGCGCTGTCTCTCCTGCAAGAACGAGCCGTGCGTCTCGGGCTGCCCCGTGGCGTCGACGTGCCCGGGTTCCTGAGGCTCGTGGCCGAGGGAGACTTCCGCGGCGCCATCCGGCTCATCAAGGAGACCAACCTCCTGCCGGCCATCTGCGGGCGCGTCTGCCCGCAGGAGAGCCAGTGCCAGGAGAACTGCATGGTCGCCAAGGTCCACAAGGACCTGGGATTTGCCGTCTCCGTGGGCAAGATCGAGGCGTTCCTGGCCGACTGGGAGCGCGAAGAGGGAGGAGTCGAGCTGCCGCCGGTCGGCGCCCCGAGCGGCCGGCGCGTCGCCATCATCGGCGCGGGCCCGTCGGGCCTGGCCTGCGCCGGGGACCTGCGGCGCTTCGGCCACGAGGCCGTCGTCTTCGAGGCCTTCCACAAGGCGGGCGGCGTCCTCGTGTACGGCATCCCGGAGTTTCGCCTGCCCAAGGACATCGTCCAGGCCGAGGTCGACAACCTCGCGAAGATGGGCGTCGCTCTTCGAGTTCGACACCGATCATCGGGCAGACGCTGACGGTCGACGATCTCTTCGACGACGGCTTCGACGCCGTCTACGTCGCGACGGGTGCCGGCCTCCCGTACTTCGTGAACATCCCGGGCGAAGACTTGAACGGCGTCTACTCGGCCAACGAGTACCTGACCCGCGCGAATCTGATGGGCGCGTATCGGCTTCCCCGAGGAGGACACGCCCGTCCTGCGCCGCGACAACGTGGCCGTCCTGGGAGGCGGCAACGTGGCGATGGACGCCGCGCGCACGGCGCTGCGCCTGGGCGCGAAGAACGTCTACCTCGTCTACCGCCGCTCGCTCGAAGAGATGCCGGCCCGGCTCGAAGAGGTGCACCATGCGGTGGAGGAGGGGGTCAAGTTCCGGGTCCTCTCCGCGCCGGTCGAGATCCTGGCCACGGCGACGGCTGGGTGCGCGGCCTCAAGGTGCAGGAGTGCGAGCTCGGCGAGCCGGACGAGAAGGGGCGCCGCCGCCCCGTCCCCATCGAGGGCGCGTACGAGGAGCTTTCCGTCGAGATCGTCATCGAGGCGATCGGCAACGGCCCCAACCCGCTGATCCCGAAGACCACGGCCGGCCTGACGACGACGCGCCACGGCACCCTCGTCGTGGACGAGGCGACGATGATGACGACCCGCAAGGGCGTCTTTGCGGGCGGCGACATCGTGGCCGGGGCTTCGACCGTCATTCTCGCCATGGGCCACGGCCGCAAAGCCGCCGCCGCGATCGACGCCTACCTCCGGATCGAGTCCGCGGCGACAGCCGGGCGATTCGAGACCTAGGCGATACGGCGGCTACCGGAGATCAGCTGGAAAAGCACGAGAATCACGGCCAGCACGACCAGCGCGTGAATCAAGCCGCCGGTGATGTTGAAGGCCAGAAATCCGAGAGCCCAGAGAACGAGTAGAACAATCGCGATCGTGTAGAGCATGGAATCCTCCTCTGTCTTTCTCCGGAAAGCGTACCGCGCGCGGCTTGTGATCACTCATCGTTTGATCCTCTCAGACTGAGAACATCAAACGATCACCAGCGCTTCGGCTGCAGGAGTACGCTTCGACGAGCTAACCCGCCGACCTTCTCCCACGCCCGGGGCTGCGCCGCTCTTTTCGGCGCGGCCTTCCCTTCCTTTTCTTTGCTGCGGGCCGCTTCTTAGCTACGGGCTCCGTTTCCGTGCGCTCGTGCGGTGTGGCCCTCACCTCATGAAGGAAGGACGCGAGGATCGGCGAGTCGTCGGCGCGCCGGTAGATGACCCCCCTTCAGTGTGAATGTGCCGCCGCCCGCCAGGGGACGAAAGACGACTGCCGCTGCGGACATCTGCTCCAGGGCCGGATCGACGAGAGCGATCGTCAAACCGGCCGCGACCATGCCCAGAACGGTTCGGGTCGATGGAAGCCCGCCCTCCATGGCGATCGGCGGCCCAAAACCGGCCCGCCGAAAGACGGAGAGCAGCTCGTCGTACGAACCGGGCGAAAGGTGCCTCGGCCAGAGCACGTACGCTTCCTTCGACAGCTCCTCGAGCCGGAGGTCCTTCCGGCGCGCCAGGGGGTGCTTTTCGGGAAGGGCGACCACGAGTCGCGCCCGGCCCGTCGTTTCGGTGACCATGCCCTCCGACTCCAACGGAAGGCCGACGAATCCGACGTCGATATGACCTGCACGGAGGGCATGGATCTGGGCATCTGGCGTCAGGTTCTGGAAGACGACGTCGACTGAAGGGGCCTGGTCGGCGAAGAGTCGCAGAGCCTTTCCGAGAAAGAGCCAGTCGGTCTCCGGGGAGATGCCAATGGCCAGCTTGAGAGATTCGCCCCGAGCCGCTTCCCTGGCCAGGCCTGCGGCGCGTTCCGCCGAGGAGAGAATGCCGCGCGCCTCCTCGAGGAATCGCAAACCCGCCGGGGTCAACGCGACGCGCCGCTTGGTTCGAAGAAAGAGATCCACCTTGAGCTCGCGCTCGAGGTCTCGAATCTGCTGGCTCAGAGACGGCTGAGAGGTGTTCAGCCGGCTCGCCGCATGGCCGAAATGAAGCTCTTCGGCAACCGCGACGAAGTATCGAAGATGGCGAAGTTCCATGTTGAGGCGTCCTTACCCGACGAGCTGGTCGTGGTGAGCGCGAATGAACCGGTAACACTCGCAGGCCGCTTTTTCGAGTCCTTTGCGGTCGAGAACCCGGATCTTTCCGCGGTGATAGTCGATGAGCTTTCGACGCCTCAGCTTGCCCGCTGCTTGTGTCACGCTGGCGCGCCGAACGCCGAGCATCTCGCCGAGGTACTCGTGCGTGAGCGCAATCGCGTCGCCCAGAACTCGGTCATGTGACATCAGCAGCCATCGTGCACACCGCTGCCCGATCGAATGAGCTCGGTTGCAGGCGGCAGATTGGCCGACCTGGGTCAGAAGGGCTTCCGAGTATCGGCGGATGATCTCGCGCCAGGCCGTGCTCGACCGGATCACCTGAAGGAAGGCGTTGACATCCATGCGCAGGGCCTCGCCGGGGATTTGGACGAACACTTCCATTGGCGAGCGGCCATTTCCGAAGTACGCGGAGAGACCAACGACCCCTTCGTTTCCAATCGTTGCCACTTCGATGGTGCCGCCTTCCACCATTCGAGCCACCATCGAGGCGACGCCGGTCCGTGGAAAGTAGACGTAGGAGATCGGTTTGTCTGGCTCGTAAAGCGGTAGCCCTCTCCGAAAAGACGTCGGCTCGAGCTTGGTCAGCGCCCGGCGGTGCTCGGAGGCAGGAAGGGAGGCCAAGATTCTATTCGCATCCCTTCGCTGGACCCGCGGTTTGGGCACATCTCCTCCGACTTCCGGTGTCTGATCGCCCGCCATTTTGCAACATTGTGCGACGGGGGGGCGAGCTCGTCTGTACGGCAGCGTACAGAGTAGAGCCTCGCCCTGCGTCATCCCTCCAACGTCTCAACCCGAGCGGAACAAACGATTGGACGCAAGCTGCCAGGCCGCACATGCTGCCTGTCCAGACGAAAAATCTGACTTCCATGAAGGAGGAGGCCATCATGTCGGTATTGTCTTGGATCATCCTCGGGCTCATCTCGGGTTTTCTGGCGAGCAAGATCGTCAACAAGACGGGCGAGGGCATCCTGCTCGATATCGTCCTCGGCATCGTTGGCGCGGTCGTCGGAGGCTGGCTCTTTCAGGAGTTCGGCCACATGGGTGTTACCGGGCTCAACCTCTACAGCGTGTTGGTTTCTGTCGCTGGAGCAATCGTCGTCCTCGTTCTCTACCACTCCATTCGCGGTCGTCGTTAGGGGATCTCGAGCCCCTGTTATCGCTTCGACGTCTTAACCCGAGCGAAACAAACGATTGGACCGGCTCTGGCCGGGTGCCGCATGCTCTGTGATGCAGCGTTTGTCGAAATTCTATGACTTGAGGCTCTCGGAGGCAAGAATGGGAAACACGGGTCGCGCGCGCAAACTGGCGGCGCCGGTCTCTTCGAAGGATCACGTCCGGGGGTCGCCGCTGGCGAAGGTTACCCTCGTCGGTTATGGAGATTTCACGTGCCCGGACTGCGCGAAGTCTTATCGGGCCGTCAAGAAGATACAGACCGAAATGGGCTCCCGGCTTCGTTACGTCTTTCGCAGCTTCTCAATAGATCCGCTCGACCAGGAGTCGCAGAGCGCCGCTGAGGCCGGGGAGTCCGCGGGGGCCCAGGGAAAGTTCTGGGAGATCCACGACCGGATGTTCGAGCACCAGGGCGCTTCGGAGCAGCGTCGGCTGGTAAAGCACGCCCGAGCCGCTGGCCTGGACGCCGGTCAGTTCGGGCGGGACATGAAGGGGCACGTTCACCTGGCCAAGGTTCGCGTCGTACGGGCAGGCGGCGTTCGCAGCGGCGTCTTTGCCGTGCCGACCTTTTTCATCAACTCGTTGCAACACGAGAGCGCGTTCGGTCTTGCGACTTTGCTCCCCGCCGTCCAGGCTGCTGCCGGCGGCTCGTGATCCGGACGCGTCAATTCGGCGCGGCGAAGACCTGGCGAATCTCCCGAGGGGATTGCGCGCCGAGGAGTTTCTCGACGAATCCCGACTGGTGAAGAAGGTGGCTGAGCCGAGCTTCCCAGCGAAGCTGCAAGGAGACGGTTCGCGCCAGAAGCAGAAAGACGATCCGGGGCCGGTACCCGTGGATCTCCCGAAACTCGACAGGCTGCGCTGCACGGACGATCACGATGTGGTCGCGCTCGAGCGGGCACGTCTCGGGATCGCGGGGATGCGGGAAGGCGACGTCGGGATGGAGCGCCGTGCTGCAGAGCGCTTCGCGTTCCAGGATGGAGGTCCAGAGCCGCTCCCTTGCCGCCGCGTCCGGGACCTCGGTCAGGCTGAGCGAAGCTCTCTCGATAGCCCTTCGGATCAGCCGGGTGGCCTCCGTCTCGGGAACGTCGAGGAAGATGTTCTTCTCGTCCATGTGGGAGAAAAGGCGAACTTGTGATCCCAGCTCCTCCACGGGCTCGATCTGGGGCTCATCCGCCGCCCGATGCCTCAGAAGCCATTGCTCGACATCGCCCGTTCGGAAGGCCCATCGGCCGGCGACCCGAACGGCCTTGAGCTCGCGAGTCAGCCCGTAGACGCTGCTGGCTGACAGCGAGAGGTGATTGGCAACCTCCGCGACGGTCATCGTCGAATCGGGTTCGGGTCCCTTTTCCTTGCCTGATCGTGGCAGGACCGGCGATCGCCCCGGAGAGCCGTCCTTCGGCAACGTCGAACGTTCTTCGGTTCGTCGTCCGGGTTCATCCAACCTCTCCCTGATCCTCGACTATTCGGTCGTCTTTCCGTCGAAGTGTTCGTTGTCGGCCTCGGCATCGCCGCGCGTATGGTGGACGACGCCGTCACGATGATTCGGCGGGGAGTAGAGCGTATACAGCTTCAGCGGCACAGTTCCAGTATTGATGATGTTGTGATTCGCCCCGGCCGGGACAACGACCGCAAAGCCGGCCTTGATTGCGGTTGTGACGCCATCAAGAATCGCCTGGCCGTTTCCCTCCTCCACGCGAAAGAACTGGTCCAGCTTGTGAACCTCCGCCCCGATCTCTTCCTTGGGCTTCAGCGCCATGAGGACGAGCTGACAGTTCTTCGCCGTGTAAAGCACCCGGCGAAAGTCTTGATTCTTGACGGCGAGACCCTCGATGTCCTGCACAAAACCTTTCATAGCGGGATCCTCCTCTGGCTCCGCCAGAAGCCTATGGCGATCTTCTGAAAAGTGACCGATTCAAACGCATCACTGGAGGGCCCGGTGGAGACCTCCTGGACTCAGGGCGTCAGCATCCGTCGGATCTCGTCGGGTTGGCGGCCGGTGAGCTCCCAGCGAATCAGCGAGGCGGGAATCAGGCCGGCGGCATCGAACTCATCCATGAATCGCCTCATGGTGAAACTTTCGCCGAGCTGCTGCTTTCTCTCCCACAGGAGCTTCTCGATCTCGATCTTGCCGATGATGTAGCTGGTGCCGTAGCCGGGCTGCTGGAGATAGAGATGCTGCTCGAAGCGGACGAGTTTTCCATCCATCCGGAGCCATCCGCGCGGCGTGTTGGCCGAGGCGAAGGCCGAGGCCTGCTCGAGGGAGTACTCGTTGCTCTGCATCCGGAGCTCGCCCAGGGCCCTCGCCGCCCGCTCGGCCAGCAGGATGTAGAGAAGCTCGCGGGTGCGCGGCCGCGCGTCGAACATGCCGGCCTGCACCATCAGCTCTTCCCATCCCGTCGCGTGGCCCTCGGTGCGCGTGTTGAAGATGTTGTAGAGGAGCGTTTCCCTCCGGATCGGGCTCGGGTGCGGCTCGCGGGCCATCCGCGCCTTGTCGAACCAGTGGTATCCGTGAGTGCGCATCAGCTCCGGGTCGCGGTAGTCGACCTCGCCGAAGAACTCGCGAGGGCCCGGGCTGAAACTGCCGACCCGCGCGCGGAGAGCGGCGTCCATGTCGCTGTGGACGGTCAGGAAGTCGTGGTCGCGCAGGAACGCCATGTACTCCGTGACGGCGGCGCCGAAGCGGCGGTCGTACTCGGCGGCCGACGCAATCGGGACCTGCGGCGGCAGCTTCGCGTTTCGCAACTCTTCCATGGCGAGGAGGGCATAGGAGCGCGCGAGCTCGCGCTCCATGATCGTGACCTCGTCCTGCCAGGTGTAGGGCGCGAGCTGGACGTTCTTCAAGTACCAGTTGTAGTTCTCGATCCCGATGCCCGACGGGCCGGTCTTTGCGGGCGCCTGGGAGTCGAGCCAGGCCGCAAAGGCGTCTGTCGCCTCGATCGCGCTTTGAACCGCTGCTTTGAGAGAGGCCGGAGAATCTCCGAGCCGCTTCGCAAGATCCGACAGGTCGGCTTTCTGCTGCCGGATGCTCTGTGTGCCGTAAGTCCAGAGATCGCGTCCGTGCCCCACGAGGTTTGATTTCGCCTGGGCGAGGAGCTTCGGGATCGGGCGGATTTCCGACTCCATCTGCGCCGCTCTCTGCGCCGGGACCGGGAACGTGTAGGTCCAGAGCTCGACGGCGCCTCGAGCGAACGGCCCCTCGCGGGCAGGCTGATCGCTCTCTTCCGTGAAGACCGTGACGTAGAAGGCCGGGTTGTTGGCCCAGGGCTTCAGGACGCGGTGATCGAACTCCAGGCCGTTCATCTCGGCTCGGACGACGCAGTAGTCGACCTGCTTGCTGACCGGCCAGCCGGCCGGATCGATCGCGGCCAGGCGGCGCTGGAAGGCTCCGAGCTCTTCGCGCTGCGCGGCCATCGCGCTGGCCGTGTAGTCCGGCACGCCGTCCTGGAGCTTCGGCTTCTGGAAGGCTCGCCACTCGGAAAAGAGCGAGACGAGGCTGTCGTAACCCGAGGCGCCGCGAGCGTCACCGCCCGACATGGCCGCCTGCGCAAGAAGGCACACTGCCGCAACGCCGAAACGGGAAAGGCGCATCGTCGAACCTCTCTACTTCTTCGGGAATGTGAATTCTCCGGAAGGGTCTCGCTGCTTGACGGCTGTCATCCAGGCGTCGAAGTCTTTGAGTTTTGCCGCAGTGTCGCGCTCCGGGGTTTGCCCCCGGACCGGCCGGACGAGAGCGAGGGCGAGAACGGCGAGGAGTAGCCCTCGCGCAAAGCTGTGGACGTTCGGAGACCGCTGGCGGTCCGCCTTCATGAGTCCTCCCCCCTGGGAAGGAGTCTTTCACAGGCAATCGGGGCCGGGCCAGAGGAGAGGATCTATGATCCGCTGCAAAGAGGAGGACACCATGAAGGTCGTGAGCTGGAGGATGGCCGCAGTCGCCGCCATCGTAGCGGTGGCCGGGGCGGCGGGGATATCGGGCATGAAGGCCCAGCAGGCGGCGCCGGCGGTGAAGAGGACTGTCGTCCTGAAGCAGGACACGACGATTCCGGGCCGGGAAGTGATCATGGCGGTGGTGGAAATACCCGCCGGCGGCGCCGAAGGGAGGCACACCCATCCGGCGGCCGAGGTCTACGCGTTCGTTCAGGACGGCACGATGGAGCTCGAGGTCGAAGGCCAGCCCACGAAGACCGTCAAGGCGGGCGATGTTTTCTCGATCCCCATGGGGGTGATTCACCAGGGAATCAACAAGGGCACCGCGACCGTGAAGCTGTCCGTCGTGTTCGTGGCCGAGAAGGGAAAGCCCCTCACGGCGCCGGCTCCCTGAGCGCCGGGGTTGCCCGCATGCGCGGATCGGTGTAATCTTCGCGCAACATTGGCAACAAAAATTGAGGAGGTATCGGAATGAGGGGACGAAAAATCCTGGTGTTCGCAGTGTCTTTTCTGGCGGCTGTCGCGGTCCTGGCACAAGCATCGGGGGCGGCGAAGAAGAGCGCTCCCAAGGCCGCGGCCCCAAAGGCCGTCATCTGGCCGGCCGACGGCCTGAAGTGGACCGACATGACTGGCGGAGGGCCTCCGGGAGTCAAGATCGTCGACCTGTGGGGTGACCACACCAAGGGTGCGTTCGGCGCGTTGATCAAGTTCCCGGCGGGCATGACGACTCCCCTGCACACGCACACGTCCGGCATGCGCGTCATCGTCGTGTCCGGCACGTGGCTTCATACGCCGGAAGGAAAGCCCGAAAGCAGGCTGGGACCCGGCTCTTACCTGTATCAGCCGGGTGGGACGTATCGTCACACGACGGCCTGCGACAAGGCCTCGGAGTGCGTCAGTTTTGTTGAATCGTCCGGGAAGTTCGACCTCATGCCGGTCGAGGAGCCGAAGAAGTAGCCCGGCCGTCTCGACGAACGCCTGAGGGCGCGCCGGCAGCGGCGCGCCCTTTCGTTTTAGAATCCAAGGTGGTGCGGCGAACATGGTGAGCCTCCTCTTTCTTCTGATCCTGTCGGCACAGCCAGCCGCCGCGACGCCTGCCGTAGATCTCCGCGTCGTTCCGGAGTTGGAATCCTTCACGGCGATCGTGTCCCGTGCCGAGCCGGGAGCGTCGGCGGGGGCCTTTTCCGGTTCGCTGTCGCTCTACGGATCACCTTCGGCGATTCCCATCACGGGTGTCGCCCGAGCGTCCGCGGAGCGCCTCGAGCTCACCCTGAAGATCCGGTACCGGGACGTGCCGGAAGATTGGATCAAGCGGTTTCGGGCCGCGGATTTCGACTACAGGCTCCGCGGCCGCGTGGCGGGCGGAAGCGCCGTCGATTGGTCGGGCACGAGGCGCTGGGGGGAGGTCTCAATCGAGAAGCGCGAGGAGGCGGCGTCTGGCTTCGTCAAGCTCGGCTCGATCGCGCTGACGCAGTTTTCGCTCTTCGAAAGCGCCGCCAGGGCAGAGGTGACGGTTCGGAACCCACTTTCAATCCCGTTGAAGCTCGCGAGCACGAGCTACACCCTCTTCGCCAACGGCAGGGAAGTCGGATCGGGCTCGACGGACGAGATGATCCTGAAGGCCGGACAGGAAACGACGCTGAGCCTGCCGATCGATCTCGATCACAGCCAGCTCCTGGCGGCCGCCGGCTCGGCCCTGCGCTCGAGTGGGGAAGTCGAGGGACGCCTGCGCGGCAGTCTGGTCGTCCGCCTGCCGGGCGGAGACATCCCGGTGCCGCTCGATCTTTCGGGCCGGGTCTCGCTCCTTCGGTGAGAGCAGGCTAGAGGACAAACCGGCGCAGGAAGAAAAACTCGTTCACCGGGCGGTCGTCGACGATCGGCCGCGAGCCATCCCGCCGGAGCTTGGTGATAAGCGCGTCGGGCGCAAGCTCGTGAGTGAGCATCTTCTCAAAGAGTTGGACGGGTGGATCGGAGGTCCATTCGATCATGTCGGCAACGGCAGGCCCGGGCATGCGGGCGAAAAGATCTGCGGCGCTTCGGGTCGGAATTGGCACGTCCGAAGCGAGAACGTGAAACCCGTATCCTTCGATCGACTGGAAGACCCGAACGTACGGGAACGATTCCAGGGCTGCGAGGAGGACGCCAGCCACTGTCTCGTAGTCCCCGCCCGGGAGCCACGTCTGAAGGATTCCGCCCGCTCTCAAAGCCCGTCGCGCGCTTCGGTAGAACCCCTTCGAGTACAGGAGACTGCTTCCGGCAGCCTCCACGGGTGGCGGCGGATCGATCGAGATGATGTCGAAGCGGTTGGGCGTGCGATCGAGGAAGCGCCGGCCGTCGTCGTGCACGACGCGCAGCTTTCGCCGGGTCTCGCGCAAGAGTGCGGGGCCGTCAGGGAAGTAATAGCCGAACATTGCGTCAACGGACGGGACGAGCTCGGCCGCGGTGACATTTGCATCCCAGGAGGCAAGCGATCGGAAGGTGGTACCCATGCCGAAACAAATGACCAGCGTGTCAAGCCTCGAACCCGGGGCCGGAGCGAGATGAGCTGCGGGAAAGTGCGCCATCATCTTGGTGATCGTCGTCAGATAAGTCATTGCGACGCCGTTGACGAAGAGCTGCTTCTTTTGCCCCTCGCCCTCAGCGACGACGGTTGCGACGTGATCGTGGCGCACCTGGACTTTGGGGAACTGCTCCTCAAAGAGCGTCGTGGAGAACCACAGCACGCCGGCCACAGCGACCGACGCCAGCGGTGGAGCCCACCGGGAGCCTCTTCGCAGGGGGGCGGCGAGGAGCATCGCAAAGAGCGGAATCACGAGCGCCAGCGTGGACCCGCGTGCCCCGAATCCCGGGAGAAGGAAGAACCCGGCGACCAGTGGCCCGAGAAGGCATCCGAGAAGGTTGATCCCGTACGCGCGGCCGACGGCCGCGGCATCGTCCCCGGCCTCACGATCAATCAGAGCTGGAGTCAGGAACCCGAGAAGTCCGCAGAAAGGGAGAAGCCCGACGGCGACCCGGAGAAACGGATGGCCGACGCGGAAGGTGACCGACGCCACGGAGAACGGGAGGAGAGAGGCGGCCGCAAGCCATGGCCAGACCGTCCCGAGATGGCCGGCGAACGGCCGGTGGCGGAGACGCCGATAGAGGGCCGAGCCCGCGGTCGTCGCGAAGAGATAGCTCGCGACAATCGCTGCAAACGAGTACACGAAAGTCCCGATGATGGCCGGGTACATCCTCGTCCAGACGACTTCGAGCCCCATCGTCGAAAACCCGGTGACGAAGAGGGCGAGACGTCTTGCGCGGGATTCTGAATCAGGAGGGACGGCTCGCTTGACGGGGAACGCGGATGGCACATCGGCTGACGCGAGCGCGACACCTCGAAAGGCGGTGAGGGCAACCGTGGCGATCAGTGCATTCCCCGCGGCCGCTCCGAGAGAGGTCGCTCGAAATCCGAAGAGCTCGATCAGCACCAGCGGGGTGACGAGCGCGCCAGCAAACGCACCGGTGACGTTGGCGAGATAGAGCGCGCTGAACGGATCGCGGCCTTCTCCCGACGCTCCCGCGCGAGCCAGGAATGAAACCGCACTGGGAAACGTCAAACCCATCGCGGCACAGAAGGGAAAGAGAATTGCTCCAAGGAGGACGGCGCTCGCCAGCGTGTACCGGGCGCTGGACGCTGGCCCCAGCGCCAGGAGCAGGCTGCGGCCGCCGGCGAGCAGAGAGGGAACCACGAGTCCGCCGATTCCGATCGTCAACTCCGCCATGCCGTAGGCCCGCAGCGGGCCGATCCTGAACCGCGTCTCGAGATGCGAGAGAACCCGCCCGGCCCGGAAGCTCCCGGCGGCCAACCCGAGCATGAAGACGGACAGAACAGTCGCCACGACGGAGGTGTTGACGCCGAACTGCGCCTGCGCCAGGCGCATCCACACCGTCTGGTAGAGGAGAGAAGTGAAACCCGAGACGAGGAAGCAAGCCAGGAGAAGACGTCTGATCGCTCGGCTCACTTGCCAGGAGGATAGCCTGAAACCTTTGTCGCGAGAATGGCGGTGACAGAATGAAAATGGGATGAGTCGGGGGACGGATGGCGACGCTGCATGATGAGGGTGATTTTTGTTCGGGGCGTTGCCGCCGCGATAACCTGAAGACAGGAAGGAGCGTGGCCATGGTCAGACGTTCTCTGGTGATCTGCGTCCTGCTGGCGATCCAGACCTGCGCCGGGTATGCCCAGACCGACGAAGAAAAGCTCATTCGAGACTACGCGAAGACCCTGGCAAAGGACCGGGACGCCCTCGAGCGCGTCTCGGCGGCCGACTCTCTCGGCGGACGGCAGAACCCGGAGGCCGTGGCGGCGCTGGCTAAGGCGCTGTCGGATTCGGACGCATCGGTCCGCCGCGCCGCCGCCTCGGCGTTGTGGAAGACGGGCAAAGGCGCGGCTGCGGCAAGACCGGAGCTCCAGAAGACGCTGACTGATTCCGACGCGACCGTCGTGGCGCGCGCCGCGGGGGCGCTGGCGGCCATGGGTGTGCCGGAAAAGGAGCTCACGGAGGCGTGGCGGCGGGCGCTCGACGGATCGCGTGACGACGCTACGGCCTTTCTGGCGGCTCGCGGCCTGATTGGATTCGACCCTCCGGAGAAGCTGGCGCCGCTCATCCTCACCTGGCTGTCCAAGAACGCGGAGGACGCGGCCCGGCCGGGGCGCGGGCGGTCGAGCTCGGATGCCAGGAACAGCGCGGAGGCGGCGGAGAAGGCGCTTTCCGCGCTTCTCCAGGAAGGCGCGGCGCCGGTTCTTCCCCTGCTCGACCGCACGGTTGCCCGGACGCCCGAGTCCGGGCGATATGTCTTCGGAGCGCTCGCCAGGGTCAAGCCTCTGCCGCCGGGGACAGTCGACCTGGCCCTCAAGCACACGCACTCGTCGCTGGCCGAGACACGCTACGCGGCCATCAGCCTTGCGGCCAAGGTGACCTCGGAGCGCGAGGCCGCCCGCTGGATCCCGGAGGCGATCCGCCTGCTCGGCGATCCCGACGAAAGCGTCCGCCTGGAAGCATGCTCGGCACTGGGGGGAGTGAAGGGGCTGGCCTACGAGGCGGCGCCCGAGCTGACGCGGCTTCTCGCAAAGGACCCCGATAAGAGCGTCCGCAAGCGGGCAGCCAGCGCGCTCGAAGAGATTGGGGACGCCTCGAACCCAATCCCGAAAGCGGCCAAAGTCTCCGTCGCCGCGACCGCCAAGGGCACGCTGGTGAGCGCCATGAAGGACAAGGATCACGACCTTTCTGTCGAGGCAGTTGGCGCCTACAACAAGCTCTACCTCGACAGCCCCGAGATCGTGGCGACGCTGGCGGATGTTGCCGTCTCGGGCGCCGACATGGCCGCCCGACAGCGGGCGCTGCTGTGCCTGCGCAACCGCCAGGGGCAGGCCAAGGCGATTGTCGAGACAATTCGCCCGCTGACCAAATCGCCCGAGAAGGACCTGGCGGAAGACGCCCGGACGGCCATCGAGTGGATCGATCGCGGCGGCGCGGGCAGCCCGGGGTCGATTGCTGCGGGCGGCACCGCCGCTCCGGCACCGCCCGCCGCCGCAGGCTCGAAGGCGTCTCCTGCATCCGGATCGTCCGCGTCGTCCCCGGCCTCGGCGGCGTCCGGATCATCGGCGACGACCGGCCGCGAGGCGAGCGGGCTGGCCGTGCTGCGCGAGCGCAAGCTCGAGTTCGACGAGCCCGGCTTTTATCGCGCGCTCTCGGAGGCCGATGGGGAGGCTATCCGCGCGTATCTCGATGGCGGGATGTCCCCGAACATGGCGTTCGCTTCCTCCAATCGCCGCTCGCCGCTGATGATCCTGTTTTTCAGCCGAGCAGCCTGCGCCCAGGGCGACGAGGGGCGAGCCATCGTCCAGCTCTTCATCGAGCGCGGCGCGGACGTGAACCAGCAGGACGAGAACAAGAACACGGCGCTGATGTTCGCCGTGGGCAACTGCGACCGGCAGACCCTGCGTTTGCTGCTCAAGGCGGGCGCCAAACTCGACCACCGCAACGGCTCGGGATTGAACGCCCTCGAAATGGGAATCGTGTCCGGCAATCCCGGCCTCGAGGAGCTGATCGCGGCCGGGGCGCGCCTGGACCCGCAGAAGGCCAAGGCCTGGAGCGAGGCCTACAAGACCAATCCCGCAGCCCTCGCCCTGATCAAGAAAGCGTCAGCGAAGTAGCTTGAGACTCGCCAATCCGAACCGACGTTTCTAGGTCCAGCGGAAGCGGCGCACGGCCAGGAGGAAACACAGCACGGCCCAGGTGGCGAGGATGGCGAGGCCCGCGCCGTGGCCGGCAAGCGCCGGCGCCGTCGTTGAAGACGGCGCGCAGGACCCGCAGGTAGGGAGAGAGGGGCAGGATGAAGACGGCCTTCTGCATCCACTGCGGCGCGCTGTCGAGCCGGAAGTAGACGCCCGAGAGCAGCATCATCGGAAAGAAGACGAGGTTCGAGATCGGCGCATAGGTCTCGATGGTCGAGGCGAAGCTCGAGAGCGCGAAACCCATGGCGATGAAGGTCGCGGTGCCGAAGACGACGAGGGCCGCAAACAGCAGGTTCGAGCCCTGGTTCGAGATCCCGAAGCCCCACCGCGCCGCGATGAGGAGCACGATCGTCTGCAGCACGACGACCGTGACCCGCTGCAGGATCTGGCCGAGCAGGAAGACCCATTTGGGAAGCGGGGTCACGGCCAAGCGTCGGAACTTCCCCTTCTCGCGGTAGGCGACCGTCACCATGCCGACCGAGAAGAGTCCCATGGTCAGCAGGTTCAGGCCGATCAAGCCCGGCACGAGGAACGCGGCGTAGTTGGCGGAATGCGCGTGGCCGGGGCTCTCGACTGCAACCGGGATGCGCTCCGGCTCGGGCGAGCCGTTGAGACGCGCCTGCGCCACGAGGTAGGCCTGGCTCGCGGCCTGCGCCGCCACCTGGCCCTGCGCGATGAGATAGCTGTTCAGCCGCAGGCGGTAGCCATCGCCCACGCTCTCGAGTTGCGCGATCGTTTCGCCCTTGCTCCACCGCGCCTCAGCCTCCGCGGCGGGTAGCGTCACGATCGTCAAGTGCGACTCCTCGAGCGCCTTGACGAACGCGCGATCGCGGTCCGACTCCTGCGTCGGCGGGATGCGCACCAGGGTCAGAGCCGGCGGCCCGCCGGAGCGGAAGATCACGCCGAAGGCGAACAGCATCAGGAGAGGGAACAGGAAGGTCCAGAACATGGCGCCGCGGTCGCGCACGTAGAGCCGCCACTCGATGAGGAACTGTTCCCAGAGCAGCTTGAACGGGTTGGCGGAGTTTCATGGCTTCACTCACGCAGGCTCCGGCCGGTCAATTGCAGGAAGACGTCCTCGAGGGTTGCCCGGCGCACGTGCACCTGGCTGTACTCGAGGCGCGCGCTTTCGATCGTCGCAAAGAGGCGGGGCAGGAGGGTCTTGGGGTCCGACGTCGGAATCTCCCAGATGTCTCCCCGCGCTTCGACGGCCGCGCCGAGCCGCGCCGCGAAGGCCGCGGGATCAGGCGCGGTGCCGTCGAAGGTCAGCTCGACGACGCTCGGTATTCCAAGGCCCGCGATCAGCTCGGCCGGCGTGCCCGAGCGCAGAATCTTGCCGTGATCCAGTGATCGCCAGCCGGTCGCACAGCGCTTCGGCCTCGTCCATGTAGTGCGTCGTCAAGATCGTCGTGCGACCCTCGGCCTTCATCGTCGCGCACGACCTCCCAGAGCGAGCGGCGCCCCTGGGGGTCGAGGCCGGCGGTGGGCTCGTCCAGGAAAACCACCTCCGGGTCGTTCACGAGCGCGAGCGCCAGGGCCAGGCGCTGCGCCTGTCCGCCCGAGAGAGTGACGTGGTAGGCGTCGGCCTTGTCCTTCAACTGCACGAGCTCGAGCAGCTCCTCGGTGCCGCGCCGCTTCGGGTAGTAGCTGCCGAAGAGATCGAGCGCCTCGCGCGGGGTGATCTTGTTGAAGAGGCTGGTCGCCTGGAGCTGCACGCCGATCCGGGCCCGGATCTCCTGCGCGTTCTGCCCCCAGTTGAGGCCGCAGATCGAGATCTCGCCGGCGTCCGGGACCGTCAGGCCTTCGATCATCTCGAGCGTCGTGGTCTTGCCGGCGCCGTTGGGTCCGAGCAGGCCGAAGACCTCGCCCCTGGCGACGGTCAGGTCCACCCCGGCCACGGCGAGGACCTTGGGGAACTGCTTGCGCAGGCCGCGGACGACGATCTGGTCGGGCATCGCGGCGAAGCCTATCGCGGTGTACCATTCTGTGAGAATCCGGGAGAGCAATATGATCCGAGCACGCCTGTTCATCCTGGGAGTCGGTTTCGCCCTGGCCGTTCCTTTTGCGGCGTCGGCACAGACGGCCTACACGGTCCGCACAGTCAACATGCGCGCCGGACCGAACGTAGAGTACCCCCTGGTCACGAAGATCCCAGCCGGTGCTGCCTGTCGAGGTGGGCGGTTGCGTCGACGGTTGGAGCTGGTGCGACGTGAGCGTGGGGCCCGATCGCGGCTGGGTGTCCGCCGCCTACCTCGAGTATCCGTACCAGGACAGGCGCGTCGTGGTCTACGAGAACGGGCCGGTCGTCGGTTTTCCCATCGTTCCGTTCGCGCTCGGGACCTACTGGGGTGCTTACTACGTCGGCCGTCCCTGGTACGGGAGACACGCCTACTGGGAGAGCCGCCATCTGGTCGTGGTCGCGCCGGCACACCCCCACGCCGTCGCCGCGCACCCGCACCCGAACGCAGCGCACCCGCATACGGCCGAGGCGCACGCGCACACGCATACAGCGCATTCGGAGGCAGCGCATCCGCACACGGCTGCTCCACACGCCGCTGCGCCGGCGCCTCACGCGAAGGCGCCCGCGCCTCACGCCAAGGCGCCGCACGGCGGGTAAAGCTAGGAAGAGGTGCCGCGCACGACGGCGGCGATGACTGGTTCCGCCACGCCCGAGCGTTTCCAATCCACGATCTCCTCCGCGGATATCGGCGGCTGGACGCGCTGGGATCGGACGTAGTCGACGATCACACTTGTACCGATCTCTTCGTTCATCAGGCTCATGACCTTCTGCTTGAGGACCGCGGCCGTGACCGAGGATCCTTCGACCTCGGTCTTCGGTCGGCCTGCCCACGCCGCCTGAAAACCCTTGTCGCTTACTAGTGCGGCGTAGGCCTTCTTCAGGCAATCGCTGATCTCTTCGTTGTAGTTCTCCGCGCTGAGCGAACGGCCCCATCTTTTCGCCTGTCCGGAGACGGTTCCCTCCCAGAGGAACTGGCCGGCCTGGTCCTGGAGCCGGAATCGGATGCTTGCCTCCGAGACGTAGAAGTTTCGCTCGGTCACGAAAAGCCGGAGCACTTCCCCGGAAAGAACCAGGCCGCCGCTGTCCTGCAGGCGGACGTGCCACTCCATCAGGCTCTGCCGTAGCGTGCGGCTCACGAACTCGGCGACGTTGGACTGGGTCCGCACCTCAATGGGGTTTGCTTCATTCTCGAAGTTCTCGCCGACGAGGGTTCCGTCGGAGCCCCGGCCGTCCTGAATCGGCAGGAGAGTGATACCCGTCGATGTCAGGGCCGGATCCATCCGGGGGTTTGCCGCCGTGATGTTTTCCTGGGGAACGAACTGAAGCTCGACAGAGAGAGGTTTGCCCTTGGGCTGGGCCCCGAGCAGGGGCGAGCCAAGAGCCAACCCGAGCGCCATCAAGGCGAAGTGCGGCTTTTTCATGGTGTTCACCTCCGTGTGCCCATCCGCGATTCTAGCGCCCCGTCCGCGGTCGCCAGCGAAAGTGATCGAGGCGGATGCAGCCGCTGGCGTCGAACTTTACGCGCTCACGCGCGAGGAGAAGGCGCTGGACGACGGATGCCTGGCCGCCGTCGCGGCGGGCGCTGATCTGGCCTCGGGCGTTGACGACGCGGTGCCAGGGAATCCGGCTGCCGTCGTCGAGGGCGCTCAAGGCGTAGCCGACCTGCCGCGCCTGGCCGGGGAGGCCGGCGAGCCGCGCCACCTGTCCGTAAGTCGCGACGCGCCCGCGCGGGATGTGGATCACGACCGAGTAGATCCGATCGCGGCTGCCGGGGCGGCGACTACTCGTCACCATGGACACGGCCGCGCCGCGCCTTGACTCGGGCGCGCTGGCCCTTGGCCACGAGGCGCCGCTCGGAAGCGGCCTTCGAGGGCCGCGTCTTCTTGCGTGGTTTCGGCCGCGCGGCAGCTTGCCGCAGCAGGGCCACGAGACGGTCCCTTGCCGCGGAGCGATTCTGGGCCTGGGTGCGGTGCTCGCGGCTGTCGATCAGGAGCACGCCATCCGTCGAGATCCTTCGGCCCGCCAGGGCGTGGAGCCGCGTTTTCACGTCCGGTGGAAGCGTCGACGCGGCGACGTCGAAGCGCAGCTCGACGGCAGTCGAGACCTTGTTGACGTTCTGGCCTCCGGGGCCCGACGCGCGCACGAACCGCTCGTCCAGCTCGTGCTCGGCGATAGAGATCGAAGGCGTCACGTGGAGCATCGGGGTTCCCGGTCAGGTCGATCGGCGCTGGACGCTCGCGCGGAGGCCGTCTTTGGGTTCGGGCGGGACGCGGCTCCAGTCGAGCTCGAGATTCTGTGGCTGGGCAATCTGGACGTCGTAGGACCGATAGAGCTCGATCAAGAAGACCTGCAGGAACACCGGGGCGAATTCCCAGCCCGCGCACTTGTGGCCGGTTGTCGGCCCCGCCCCGTTCGGGACGAACGCGTGCTCGTGCTTCTGCTGCTCGGCACGCGGAGGAGAAAACCTCGAGGGATCGAACTCCTCGGGTGCCGCGTATACCTCGGGCCGGATGTGGGAGGACCGAATTCCCCAGAGGACCTGCCAGCCCTTGGGCACCGTGAATCCCTCGAACTGGAATGTCTCCCGGGCCTTGCCGAAGAGCACGAAGATGACCGGGCTCAAGCGGCGGATCTCCATGGAGATTGCCTGGAGCTCGTGCATCTTCCCGAGCGACTCGAGCGTCAGCGGCCCCGCCGGAGCGTGCGCCCGGATATCGCCCATCAGCTTGTCGCGCAGATCCGGACGCTTGCCGAGCTCGAGGACGGCCGTCACGAACCAGGCCCAGACGATGAGCCCGGCAACGATGGCGTGGTGAAGCTCCATCTTCGCCTCTTCGATCGTGATGCCGCGGCCGCCCTCCGTTCTCGCCGTGAGAATGCGCGACAGGCCGTCGTTCTGGGGGATCGCTTGATGTTCCCGGACGCATTTCTCGAACACCGCCAGGATTCTCGCGAGGGCCTGCTTGGACCGGGTGAATGCCGTGCCCGGGAGAGGTATCGGAAGGTTCGCAAATCCAGCCATGACCAGGCCGTAGTCGGCGAGCACCCTGTCGAGAGCTGGACCGCGGGAGAGGCCGAGCATCGTCACGGCGACCGTCTCGATCGAGAGGCGTTTGAACTCGTCGAGGAGGCGGACTTCGGCCTTTTGGGACCATTGCGCGATCGACTCGCTCACGAGCCTCTGCATGATGGGGAGATAAGAAGCCAGAGCTTCGCGGGTGAAGGCCGCCATCACGAGGCGCTTCCGGTCGCGGTGCTCGTCGCCGTCCAGGAGGGGCAGGCTGCGGCCCGCAAACAGGGTCTCGATGTGCGGCGGCATCGAGCCCGAGCGCTGCACCCGGCTCGAGTCGATGAAGAGGCCGCTGGCGTTGGGCCCCGAGATGACCGCGGTCTTACGTCCGAAGACGCTCGTCTGGAAGATCGGCCCGTGTTTCCGGGCGCCGGCTTCGACAAACCCGAAGCCGTTCTTCAACATCGAAAGGGTCTCTCCGAGGAGAGGCAGACCCGTGTCACCGGGTGGAAGCGGGGCGTCCGCCATGACATCTCCTTTCAACTGCCAGCCGGGCTGTTGGATGCCCACTCTATCGGCTCGGACGCTGTTTGTCCGCTCCGCCCGCGATCCTCCTTGTGTGAGAATGCCGCCCTTCGAGTCCAGCCTGACCAGGAGGAAAGCATGAGGATCGGCCGGCTCCTGTTCGCCTGTTTGTTCCTTGCGCCCGGGTTCGTTCTCGCGCAGAACGAAGGCGTCGCGACCTTCAGGTTGACCACCCATAGCTCGACGACGCCGGACGGACGGTACAGCATCTCGTTCTCGCGCAGCGCGCTACGCATGGAAATGCAAATGGACGCGGCGGCCGGCGGGCGGCCGAACAAGGGGGGCTCGAAAACGCCGTCGGCGGGCAAGGCGACGATGATCCAGAAGCTCGCCGAACCCGACATTCTCTACATGGTCAGCGACGAGCAGAAGACGTACTGGGTCATCGATCTTGCCAAGCTGCGCGAGCAGTCGGGCAAGCAGGCCGAAGACGCCTGGACGATCAAGCGGCTCGGCCGGGACAGCGTGGCCGGATACGCCTGCGAAAAGGCGTTGCTGACTTCCTCGAAGGGGGCCTCGAAGGGGGCTGAAATCGAAGTCTGCGTGGCCGCCGACCTGCCCGTCTCCAGCGCGTGGTGGTCTGCGATGTATCGGGCTCCGAAGGGCTCCGACCGCTGGATGAAGACGATCCAGGAAGCGGGCATCAAGGGCCTTCCGATTCGAGTGAAACTCCGCTCCGCCCACGAAGCGACAGGAGGAATGGAGATGGAGCTCGTCAGCCTGGAAAAGAAGTCCCTTCCCGGGTCGCTTTTCGAGATTCCCAAGGGATATCGGAAGGTCGAATCCGGCTCCGGCGTATCTACCATGACGCCCGAGCAGCGCAAGGCCTACGAGGACGCGAAGAAGAAGGCGCAGGAGAAGCAATGAAGAAGACCGACCCGCGCGTCGACGCTCACATTGCGAAGGCGGCCGATTTCGCGAAGCCGATCCTGCGTCACCTGCGGAAGCTGGTGCACGAGGGATGTCCCGAAGCCGAGGAGACGCTGAAGTGGAGCTCGCCGACGTTCGTGTATCGCGGAAAGATCATGTGCGGGATGACAGCTTTCAAGGGGCACTGCGTGTTCGGCTTCTGGCATGTTGGGATGGAGGCCGAGCTCGGCCCCGACGGGGGCAAAGCCGACACGGCGATGGGGAGTCTCGGCCGGATCACGAGCCTCGAGGACCTGCCCTCGGACCGCGCGATGCTGCGCTACATCCGGAAAGCCGCGAAGCTGAACGAGTCGGATGAGCCCGCGCGGCCGAGGCCGGCCAGACGGCCGGCACCGCCGCCCGCCGTGCCCGAAGACCTGGCGGCCGCGCTGAAAAAGAACAGGGCGGCCTCCGCCACGTTCGAGAAGTTCAGCCCCAGCGCCCGCAAGGAATACATCGAGTGGATCACGGAGGCCAAGCGCGACGAGACGAGGCAGAAGCGCCTCGTCACCGCGGTCGAGTGGCTGGCGGAAGGAAAAACCCGGAACTGGAAGTACGAGAACTGCTGAGGGGCTCGCCCCCCACTATTTCTTCTGGGCCTTCGCCTTCTCCATCTCCTGGGCCATGGCGGCGCTGAACTTCGAGTATTCGTCGCTGTCGGTCGAAAACGTCCCGTACATGTAGTTGCTGTTCGACCAGTCCCACTTCTGCCCGGCGTCGGTGTAGGTCTGCCGGGTTGTCTTGCCCTGCTGATACTCCTTGTGAATCGGATCGGCGCCCGGAGGATTGACGATCTTGGCCGAGCCGCCCATCCCGCCCGGGAGCAAGTGGGCGGAGAAGCCGCCGAAGCTTCCGATCGTCACAATGTGCTCGTTGCCCACGATCTTGCGTGTGACGGGGACGTACTTGATGTGAGTCCTCTCGGCTGGCGCGGCGGGCGGTGAGGTCTCGCGCATGATGGCCTCGAGCGCCTTGCGCTGTTCCGGGGTGGCCTTCTCATCGATGTACATCGTCATGAAGTTCCAGTCGCCCATCGATTCCATCATCGTCATTCCCTCTTTGCTCGCCCCGATGAAGGCGGCGCCGAGGCCGTCCAGGTTCACTTTGCCGTAGGACCCTCTATCGATGAAGATGGCGAAGCCTCCGCTGCAGTTCATCTTGGTCGGCTTGGAGCCGAACCAGCACGGGCACGCCGCGTCACAGGAACAGGCCTCCTCGAGCTGGCCGGACATCTTCCAGGACGTCTTCTTGTCGTCCGCGACCACGCCGAGCGCTGTCGCAGCCAGGACGAGCGTGAGAAGAAGTGAGCGAAAACGCATGGGACACCTCCTCGTCCAAAAAGCATAGCATCGCCCGACCAGGGGAGGCCAACAGCATGAAGCGAGTCCCCGTCAGATTTCAGGCCGCGGTGCTCTCTGCGGCGGTCTTCACGGCCGGCTGCGCATCGAGCCCGTCCGCGCCGCCGTCCTCTGCCGGGGGCGCGGCGGAACCCCAGGCTCGTTGCAGCGGAACTCTCGGCATCGAGGTTGTCCCGATCTCGCGCCAGCTCCGAACGAATCTCGCGCTGCCGGGCGACGCCCGAGGCGCCGTCGTCGCCGAGGTGCTCCCCGGGGGCCCGGGCGCGGCAGCGGGGATCAAGCCAAACGACGTCATCGAGGAGATCGGCCCGGCTCGCATCGCGAACGATTGCGAGTTCGTCGACGCCGCCTTCGGCCGGGCGTGCCAGCCTGTGCGCGTCACGCTTCGCCGCGCCGGAGCCAATGTCGACGCGACGCTCGTCCCGATCGACCAGGACCCGTTTTTTGAAAAGAGCTGCAAGGATGGCGTCGCCGCGGGCTGCTTCCGCCAGGCGTGGCGCCTCTGGAGCCGCGGCCGGGAGACCGACAGGGACCGGGCGATGGAGCTCTTCGAGTCCGCCTGCCGGGCCGGCTCGGCCGAGGCGTGCGCACAGGAGGGATTCCATCTCCTGGACCGGCCGGACCGGGGAAATGACGCCATCGCCGCCCTCACGCGGGCCTGCGACCTCGGCAGCGGCTCGGGCTGCGCGCATTTCGCGTTTCTCTATGCGACCGGAAAGCTCGTCAAGAAGGACGATCGCCGGGCCACTTCTCTTTACGTGAAAGCCTGCGACCTCGGCGACGCGCTCGGCTGCTACAACGTCGGGTTGATGGCCGACGACGGCCGCGGCACCGCGCGCGACCCGGTTCGCGCGGCCGCCGCGTACGGCGAGGCGTGCGAGATGGGCAGCTCCACGGCCTGCACGAACCTCGGCTTCCTCTACGAGCACGGGCGCGGGGTCAAGAAGGACGGTGCGCGGGCTTTTGCGCTCTATCAGCGCGGGTGCGCCGGCACGAGCTGCCAGCCCTCCAACCTCAACGGCTGTTTGAACGTCGGGCGCTCCTACCGTGACGGGCTCGGCGTCGAGAAGAACGAGGCGAAGGCAGCTCCGATCTTCGAGGAGGCCTGCAACCGGAAGCCGGACCCCCTCGATACCAACGCCGATGAGGCCGGTTCACGGGCCTGCTCGCTCCTCGGTGCGTTGTACCTCGCGGGCGACGGCATCGAGAAGGACCTCACGAAGGGGCGAGAGCTCTCGGAGCTCGGCTGCGGGCGCGGTGACGCCTTCGGCTGCTTCAATGCCGCGGCCGTCTACACGAGCGGCTCGGGTGTCGAAGCGAACCTCGCGACGGCCGCCTCGTTTCTCGACAAGGCCTGCCAGGGAGGCGACGGCGAAGGCTGCCACGACCTCGGCATGGCCTACGAAAAGGGAAAGGGCGTCACCCGCGACCGTCACCGGGCCGCGGAGTTTTACAAGAGGGCGTGCGAGCTCGGATTCACGCAGTCCTGCCCGAAGAAAGCACGCTGAAAAAGGTCTTCGCCTCACTTCTCGTTCAGAAACTCAACTAGGATTCGGGCGAGGGAGGGACGCCATGTCGGAATCCCGCCGGAAGTTCCTCGCGCGGACCGCGGCCGGAATCGCAGGCGCTGCCGCTGCGCGTCGAGCGATCGCCGAGGCGCAGGTGGCGGGCGCACCTCCTCAGACAACACCCGCCGCCGGGACGCCTCCCGCGTTCGGGACGGCGCCGCCCGTGGGGCCCGAGGTAACAGTCGCCACGCTCGTGGAGGCCGAGAAGCTCGCGCGCGTCGAGCTGACCGCAGCCGATCGGGCACAGGCCGCTGGAAACTGGCGCCAGGCGATGGCGGGGACCATGGAGCGGCGCACTGGCCCGAAAAGGGTCGCCCTCGAGCCCGCGCTCTCCCCGGCGACGCGCTGGGACCCCATGATCCCGGGCGTACCCGCAGGGCCCACGCGGGACCGGTTCGTGCGGAGCACGAGCAAGGGCGGCCCGGGGCCGCTGCCCGGGCGCGACGAGGACATCGCCTTCGCGCCCGTCACGGCCCTGTCGCGCTGGATCGAGACTCGGGCCCTGAGCTCCGAGCGGCTGACAGGGATCTACCTCGAGCGGATCGAGCGGTTCGATCCGAAGCTGAAGTGCGTCATCACGCTGACGAAAGACCTGGCGCTGGCGCAGGCCCGCCGCGCGGACGCGGAGATCAAAGCGGGAAAGTACCGCGGCCCGCTCCACGGAATTCCGTGGGGAACGAAGGACCTCCTCGACACGAAGGGGATCAAGACGACCTGGGGCGCCGAGCCCTTCCGGAACCGGGTCCCGGACGCCGACGCCATCGTCGTCGAGCGGCTCCACAACGCCGGAGCCGTCCTTCTGGCCAAGCTCAGCCTGGGCGCTCTCGCGTTGAACGACGTCTGGTTCGGCGGGCAGACGATGAACCCATGGCTCCTCGAGGAGGGGTCGGGCGGGAGCAGCGCGGGTCCGGGCTCGGCGACGTCGGCCGCCCTGGTCGCGTTTTCGATTGGAAGCGAGACGGAGGGAAGCATCATCGACCCGTCGATGCGCTGCGGGGTGACGGGCCTCCGGCCGACGTTTGGCAGGGTGGCCCGGACGGGAGCGATGACGCTCTGCTGGTCGCTCGACAAGCTCGGGCCCATGGCCCGCAGCGTCGAGGACACGTTTCTCGTCGTCTCCGCCATTTCCGGCCCCGATCCCGGCGACGTCTCGAGCGTGCCGAGCCACCTCGATTTCGAAGCGAACGGGCCCGTTGCGGGGCTCAAAGTGGGCTTCTTCCCGGCCTGGATGAACGAAGCCCCGGCCACCGAGGTGGATCGCGCCGCACTCGAGGACGGTTCGGCGTGTCGGAATGGTGCCTTACGAGGTCAGCCTTCCGGACTGGCCGTACGGGTCCCTCAACACGATCCTCTTTGCCGAAGCCGCCGCCGCCTTCGAGGAGCTGACCTTGTCGGGCGGCCTCGACGCGCTGAAGATGCAGGTCCCCGACGCCTGGCCAAACACGTTCCGGCAGTCGCGCTTCCTCTCGGCCGTCGACTTCGTGCAGGCCGATCGCCTGCGCCGCAAGGTCGCCCGGGAGATGGCCCGCCTTTTCGAGACGGTCGATCTCCTGCTGGTTCCCTCGCTGCGCGACGAGATGCTCACGATCACGAACTTCACCGGCCATCCCTCCCTCACCCTGCCGGCGGGATTCGTCGAGGTGGGCCAGGCGCGCAGCGACTGGGCGCCGGACCCGGCCCACCCCCTGCCGATCATCTCCCCCAAGCGGCGCGTGCCGCACGGCGTGACGCTCGTCGGTAAGCTGTTCGCCGAGGGAACGATCGGCCGGGCTGGAATGGCCCTCGAGCGGGCTTTCGGCGTCACGAGCAAAAGACCTCCCGGGTTCTAAATCATCGGAGGAGCCCAACATGAAAAACCTCTGGCCGTCCATCCGCCGCAGCAAAAAAGCTGTGACCTTTCTCCTCTCGATCCTTGCCGTCTTTTGCCCGTTGACGGCCGGCGTGGCCTTGGCCGGCGTCAACACCTGGACGAGCGGCGGACCGGAAGGCGGCAGCCTTCGGGCGATGGCCTTCGATCCCTCCACCCCGACCACGATTTACGTCGCCACGTTTGCCGGCGGCGTCTTCAAGAGCACTCAACAGCGGTGCGAGCTGGAGAGCCGATCGACAGCGGTCTGACGTGGGGGCCGTCACGTGCCTGGCCGTCGACCCTGCGGCGCAGGGAACGGTCTACGCCGGCACGCAGGGCGGCGGTGTCTTCAAGAGCATCAACGGCGGGAGCCCTCTGGACGTCTGTCCAACGCCGGCTTGTTCAACCTGACCGTCACGGCCATTGCCATCGACCCTTCCACTCCGACCACCCTCTACGCTCGCGACGCAGGGCCTGGGCGGCGGCGTCTTCAAGAGCACGAATGGCGGCTCGAGCTGGACGCTCAACAACACCGGCCTGACCAACCCGGACGTTTTCGCCCTGGCCATTCCGTCGTCACCGCCCGAACACGGTCTATGCCGGCACCGACGTGCGGCGTCTCCAAGAGCATCGACGGCGGCGCGAGCTGGAACAGCATCAACGCCGGGTCTACCTGTCGTCCGGGTGCTGGCCCTGGCGATCGACCCCAACGCGCCCAACACGCTCTACGCCGGCACATCGGGCAGCGGCGCCTACAAGAGCGGCAACGGCGGGGGAAGCTGGACGGCGATCGACTCCAGCCTGACCAGCGCGACCGTTTTCAGCCTGGCCGTCGACTCCTCGACTCCGGCCACGGTCTACGCCGGCACGACGGGCGGCGTGTTCAAGAGCATCAACGGCGGCGCGAACTGGGCGGCCGGCAACGCCGGCCTGACCAACACGACCGTCTTTGCCGTTGCCATCGACCCCGCCAACGCGTCGACGATCTACGCCCTGACCGACGGAGGCGCCTTCAAGAGCTCCGAACGGTGGAGCCGCATGGAGTGGGGCTAACACGGGCTTGACGGCGACGGCCGTTTTCTCGGTCGCCGTGAATCCACAGACGCCGGGCACACTCTACGCCGGCACCTTGGGCAGCGGTGTGTTCAAGAGCACGAATTTCGGGGCAAGCTGGACGGCCGCGAACACTGGCCTGCTGAGCAACCTGGTCGATGCCCTGGCGATCGATCCGTCGGACCCCTCCATCCTCTACGCCGGGACGTCGGCGGCAGCACCGGGCTTCGGAGTGTTCAAGAGCGTCAACGGCGGCACTAGCTGGGCCCCGACCGCCTTGACGACCGGCGTCTTTTTCTCTCTCGCCATCGACCCGACAAACCCGTCGACGCTCTACGCCGGCTCGTCGGGTCCCGCCAGCTCCTTCGGCGTCTACAAGAGCATCAACGGGGGCGCGAGCTGGACGATTGCGCATACCGGCTTGACTGGCTCCACGGTGAATGCCCTTGCCATCGACCCGTCGGCGCCGGCGACAGTCTACGCAGGGCTCAACGGCGGCGTGTTCAAAACCACAAATGGAGGGGAAAACTGGACGGCCGTCAACGCCGGCTTGACCGATCCCTCGGTCTTTGCCCTCGCCATCGACCCCTCGGCCCCGGCTGTGTATGCCGCGACGAACAGCGGTGTCTTCAAGAGCACAAACGGCGGGGCCAACTGGGCGACGGTCAACACCGGACTGACCAACTTCCACATCAACGCCCTGGCGATCGATCCTTCCGCACCGTCCACGATCTACGCCGGCACGTATGGCGGCGGGGTCGTCAAGAGCACCGGCGGCGGAGGAAACTGGACGGCCCTCAACGCCGGCCTGACGGTTCCCTTCGTCTTTTCCCTGGCCGTCGATCCCCTCACCCCGACCCGGATTCACGCCGGCACGGGAGGCGGGGCCTTCGACTTCCTGGATATCGAGCCTTGCGTTGCCGGCCCGACGACTCTCTGTCTGAGCGGTGGGCGCTTCAAGGTGACGACGCGTTGGGCGACCTCCGACGGCCGCATCGGTGTCGGCCAGGCGAACACGCTGACGGGAGATACGGGCTACTTCACGTTCTTCAATCCCGGCAACGTCGAGATGCTGGTCAAGGTCTTGAACGGCTGCGGCGTGAACTCGCGGTTCTGGACCTTCGCCGGCGGACTGACCGACGTCAACGTCGTCATGACGGTGACAGACGGCCAGACCGGCGCCGTCCGGATCTACACGAACCCCCAGGGGACCCCTTTCCAGCCGATCCAGGACACCGACGCGTTTGCGACATGCCCGGCCGCGCGTCATCGGGGAAGAGCGGGTGCCCGGCGTCTTTGCCCCGACGGCGCTGCTTCCCCCTGTCGTTTCGGAGTCGATGGACGCCCGGGCGGCCGTCCCCTGCGTTGCCAACGCGACGACGCTTTGCCTGAGCAACTCCCGCTACAAGGTGCAGACGCAGTGGTTCGCGCCGACAGGCGGAAACGGGGCGGGCCAGGTCATTCCCCTGACGGGTGACACGGGCGCCTTCTGGTTCTTCACCTCGAGCAACGTCGAGATGGTGATCAAGGTCTTGAACGGCTGCAGCTTGAATTCCAACTACTGGACGTTTGCCGGCGGGTTGACGAACGTCAACGTCATCCTGACCGTGACCGACACGCAGACCGGCCTCATCAAGACGTACATCAACCCGCAGGGATCCCCGTTCCAGCCGATCCAGGACACGAGCGCTTTCGCGACCTGCCCGTGAGGAAGAACCGGAGCCGTCTACATCCAGGGTTCGTCGGCGCTCGGTCCGTAGATCGAAGGGACCTTTCCGCCCGCCATCCGGACGTACACGGAAAGCTGGCCGCGGTGATGGACCGAGTCCATGAGCATGAGCCACAGGATGTCGATCAGGGGCACCTCGCCCATTTGGCCGGGGCCGGTGAAGAAGGTCACCGTCTCGAAGAGCTGGGATTCGGGCATGGCGGTGACGGTCTCGATCAGCGATCGGGCGCCGCGCTCGTAAGCGGCGATGGCGTCGGCCAGTGTTGCCGGCGGCGGCGGGAAGTTGGGCGGCATCTTGAGCTCGCGCCGAACGGCGGCGATGACAACACCGTTTTCCTGCGTGAAGGTATGGACGAGCCGAGCCGCCGAGTAGGAGCGCTCGTGCGGCTTGAACTCGCCCCGTCCCGAGGGATACGCCCTCATGAGCTTCAACGTAGTGGGAAACTCCCGCGCAAACACGTCGAGATACTGCTTCTTGAGGCCGGAAGCCGGGGTTCTCGGCGCGGTCTTCGACCTCGCCTTCATGCCTTCGCGCGAATGGCGCATGATCGGTTTCCGCTTGGGTCGGGCGGGCTTCCGGGCGGCCGCGCGTTTCGGCTTCTTCATCGACGTTCTCCTCTCGGAAACCGCGTGAGTCTAGCGCGTCAGGATTTCTCGCGCTTGAAGAGGTAGGCGGACTCGAGGAGACGTGCGCCCGAGGCATCGGCGACGGCGAATCGAGCCGGGCGGAGCACGTCGCTCCTGCCGAAGGTGCCGGACCAGATCGAGGCGCCGGCGTACTCGCCCTTCTTGTTCACGGCGTAGTAGTTGATGTTGTAGTCCGGCCGGCCCTTCTTGTCGCGGTTGTCGCGGGCGAAGTCCACGACCCGCTGGAGAACCGCGAGGGCCGCCTCCTGAGGCGACTTGCCCTGGCGCATCAACTCGACGACGGTGCGCGAGCCACAGGAGCGCAGGTTCCCCTCGCCCCAGCCCGTCGAGCCGCAGGCTCCGACCTCTCCGTCGACGTAGAGCCCGGCGCCGATGACAGGGGAGTCGCCGAGGCGGCCGGGAATCTTGAAGAAGAGGCCGCGATGTCGTCGTCGTGCCGACGATGTCGCCGCTGGCGGTGACGGCATTGCAGTTGATCGTGCCGTGGGGGCGGAAGTCTTCGGCGCCGAACTTCTCGATGTACCAGCGGATATCGGGGTCCTTCTCTTCTTCGTCGCCCCGGGGGATCCAGTCGTCCTTGTCCGAAAGCTTCTCTTTCCAGTAGAGCCAGATCTTCCGGCTGCGCTCGGTCAGGAGGTTCTCTTCTTTGAAGCCGTGGGCCTTGGCGAACTTCAAGGCCCCGGGCCCGACGAGAAAGACGCGGTTGGTGCGCTCCATGACGAGGCGCGCCACCTGCGACGGGTTCTTGATGCCCTCGAGCGCGCCGACGGCGCCCGCCTTCATCGTGCGGCCGTCCATGACGGAAGCATCGAGCTGCACGACGCCCTCTTCGTTCGGGATGCCGCCGTAGCCGACCGTCACGTCATCGGGATCGTCCTCGACGATGTTGACGCCCGAGACGACGGCGTCCAGCGGATCGCCCCCCGCCTGCAGAACGTTCCACGCCTTCTTGACCGCCTCGAGACCGTTTGCCGACGAGATGACGACGGGCCGTGTGGCCGCGGCCCGCGTCGGAGCCGTCTTGATCTGGGCTGCAATGGGAAGGATGGCAGCCTGCTTGAAGAGCTCCCTTCGAGTCGTTCCCTTCATGACGGCTCCTCCATCGGGGATTGGTTCATTGATTCATTGATTCATTGACCCAATGATCCGATGACTCAATGATTCAATTCTTCCTCATTCGTCCGGCAGCTCCGGCTCCTCTTGCACCTCGCGCCGGGTGTTGGGGGCAAGAAGGTCCATGAGCAGGTCCGGCAGCGTCTCGGAGAACTGGCTGCGGGGGAGAACCTGCGTGACGCCGGCGGCTTTCGCTTCCGCGGCGAGAGCGGTGTCGACGTGCGAGAGGAACCCGATGACGGGCAGGTCCCTCGTCGCCTTGCCCTGGCGAAGGGCCCGCACTTTCTGAAGAGACTCGCTGGCCGACAGCTCGATCAGCAGGGCCGCGGTGCCGGTCTCGCCGCAGGCCTTCGCCAGCTCGGCGGCGGTGGCGAATCGGACGGCCACGTCGAGGTGGCGGGCGGTCGCGTCGATCTTCGAGCGGAAGAACAAATCCTCGACGCAGGCGACGACAGATTTCGTGGTCATGGCGTGGGGGGATTCTATCCTTCAAAACATCTTGACGAGGTCGATCACGACGCGGTTCAACCAGGTTTGGCGGTCGAGCCGCTCCTGGAAGACGACGGCCCCCTGCACGAATGTGTTGGGCAGGAACGTCACGGCCAGACCGAACCGGTGGCCCCGCGCCCAGGTGTGAAACCACCAGTCGTCGGAGTTGTAGGCGCCCGGCAGGGCGTCGCGCTCGATGTGCTGGAACGTGTAGAAGAATCGCACCTGGCCCGGGCGCGCCCACGCTGCCGAGGGTGAGCGTCGGCTCGATGGCGTTGACCTCGTCGGTGGGCGAGCCGAAGTTGTGGATGCCGTCGACACTGACCGTCGCGGGCACGCTCCCGAGCCGGAAGTTCGCGCGGACGAACACGTCGAGGAGGCGGTAGAGCGAGAGGTACACCGCCTGGCCGTTCACGACCTTGATGTAGTTCTGGCGCAGGTAGCCGGGATTCAGGTCGCGGAAGTCGTAGTACCAGTAGGAAGCCGCGGCCTGGAGATTGAACCCCGACGGGTCGCCCCATTGCCAGACAGCCTGCCCGACGCCGATTCGCGTGTGGTCATGGTCGCGCTGGGGGCCGTAGAAGCCTGCGGCCGAGAGCGTCCAGGTCGACGAGCCGGCTGTGATGTTCCACGAGGCGGAGGCTCCGAGAGTCTGGATGTCCCGGTCCCAGAGCATCTCGGAGGTCACGAGCGGCATTCCGAAGCTGCCGGCCACGATCGTGACGGGGCCCGGCTTGGCCTCGATGTAGTAGCGCTCGACGGTCAGGCCGTTCGAGTGGTAGTTGTCGAAGTTCTTCAGGTTGTCGCTGTTCTCGTCCGTTCCGAGGTCGCCGATGGCGCGGACAGCGACGCGAAAGCGGTCGGAGACGTCGAAGCCGAGCTCCGGGCGCAGCTGGAAGCGGCCGCGCTCGATGTCCGGGCGCACCCGGAGGTGAGTGATCGAGTCGTACCGCGCGAGAAAGTCCCAGTTGAACGTGAAATGGGGCTTCGACGAGTCGTCGAAGAACTGCTCTTCCGGGGGCTGCGGGGCGTCGGGTTGTTGCGCGGCGGCCGAGGCGCCGATCAAGAGCGCGATGAGCGGGAGGGCAGCTCTCTGGAAATTGTTCAGGCGGTCACTTTCGTCAACGCCTCGTAGAGCTCGTTGACCGTCTGGTAGCGCTGCCCGGGATCCTTCTCCATGCACTTCAGCACGATCGATGCGATCTTCGGGTCGATCCGAGGGTTCACGGTCTGCGGAGCGGGCGGCTTCTCCTGAACATGCTTCAAGACGACGGCGAGCGGAGAGTCGCCCTCGAAGGGGAGGGAACCCGTGAAGATCTCGTAGAGGACGACGCCCGTCGAGTAGATGTCGGAGCGGAAATCGAGCGCGAGGCCGCGGGCCTGCTCGGGAGACATGTAGTCAGGCGTGCCGACCACCGTGCCCGTGGCCGTCATGCCGCGGTCCTGTGTCAGCCGAGCGATGCCGAAGTCCATGATCTTCAAGCCGCCGGTCGGCTCGATCAGGATGTTCTGGGGCTTGATGTCGCGGTGGATCACGCCGACCTCGTGCGCGGCGGCGAGGCCCGCGCAGATCTGCTTGGCGATGCGCAGGGCCACGGGTGTCGGCAGGATCTGTCCGGACTCGACGAGGTTCTTCGAGCGTGATGCCCTTGACGAACTCCATCGAGAGGTAGCGCAGCCCGCCGGTCTCACCCAGGTCGTGCGTGCGCAGGATGTTGGGGTGCGTGATGCGGCGCGCCAGGCGGATCTCCTGCTTGAAGCGCTCGAGCAGGGTCGGGTCGGCCGAAAGCGCATCGTCGCGCAGCGTCTTGATCGCCACGAAGTCGTCGAGGTCCCTGTCGTGCGCCTTGTAGACGATGCCCATGCCTCCCCGGCCCAGGACGGACTGGATCTCGTAGCGCGCCGCGAAGACCTCGCCGACCTGGGGCTCGGTGCCCCGGGCCGCCGACGGCGCGCCCGAGGACAGCCGGCCGCCAAGGCCTCCAACGAGCGTCTGGGCGTCCGCGCCGACGGTCATCGTCAGGGAGGCGACATACTTCTCGAGAGCGTCCTTCTCCTTCAGCTCCTCGACCATGGCTTTGAAAGATCGCGCGAGAATCCCGATCTCGTCCTTCGACTCGACCGGCAGGTCTACGGCCTCGAGGTTGCCCACGCGGACGGCCTCCGATGCGTCGACCAGGCGGCTGACAGGCCCCGTGATGCGGCGGGCAAAGATGAAGGAGAGAACGAAAGCGACCGCCAGGGCAGCCAGGCCGACCAGAATCTGCGTGTTCTGGATCTGCCGGAAGGCGGCCAGCTCCTCGTCGCGGCTGCGCAGGGCCACGGCCGCGCCCACGAGCTGGTCGGTCGAGGAGCGGATGGGAAGCAGGTACGCGAGGTAGGTCCGGCCCGAGACGTCGAGGGCGAGCGGCCCGATCGTCTTGCCCTCGCGCAGGACGGCCTGCACGAGGCCGCCCTGCCGCTCGATCGAACCGAGCACGGTGCCGCCCAGCTCCTGCATCGTGGAGGCGACGACCGCGGGCTTGGCCGGCTCCTTGGGGCTGGCCTGGTCCGCGAGAAAGACGACGTCGGTGTTGATGAGCCTCTTGACGCTGCGGGCCACGTCGTCGTTGATCTGCCAGCCTGCGGCGATGACGCCCTTCAGGGTCTGCCCGCCCTCGAGAACCGGCGCCGCGACGACGTGGTAGAGCTTGCCGCCCGACAGCCAGATCCCCTCCTTCTGGCTTCCGTCGAGAGCGAACTTGATCGTCGGCACCCCGCGCAAATCGACGGAATAGGGCAGGGGCTTGTCTGTGCGCGCGAAGGCGATCCCTTCCGGGTCCACGGCGATCATGAAGTCCGCGTGAGCGCTCGAGGCCTGGTCGCGCTTCAACGCCTCGAAGACGGTTGGCGGGTCGGGCTGCGCCATCAACCCGATGATGCCGGCGTTGTTCACGACGACGCCGAGGGTCTTCTGCAGCTCCCCGTAGCGCGTCGCCTGGAAGGAGTCCCACGATGGCCCGGACTTCTTGAGATCCTCCTCGATCTTCCTGTCGGCCACGGCCCGGGCCCTGTAGGCGGAAATCGCGATGGCCCCGCCGACGGCAACCAGGATCAGGAACGCCGCCGCGAGGAAGATCTTGATCGTCAGCGAAATCTTCGGCGGTTCGGGCGGGGGCAGCTTGAGCCCGCGGACCGGAAGGAGTCTCGCTCGTCGGCGTGACGAAGGGAGGCATCAGTAGCGCTCATTGTCCGGCGGCGGCGGTGGATAGTCCTTGCCGTACTTGTTCTTGTGGGGCTGCAACTGGTACTGCGAGGCGTCGAGCGAGAAGGCGAGCGTCGCATCGGCTCCCGCGCGGACCTTGGCGGGGAGTTGTGATTCGCCGCCCTCTTCCTGCCAGACCTTGACCGTGTAGGAGCCGGGCGGGACGCCCTCGAAGCGGAAGGCCCCGTCCTTGCCCGTCACGGCGACGAAGCTCGAGTCGACGACCATCACGAACCCCACCATTTGGGGGTGGATGTTGCAGTAAACGCGGACGAGACCCGGCTCGTGGAAAACATTGGGTTTGGAGGTCCCGCTCCGGTAGAGGCCGAGGTCGAACCGGTTGCCCGGTGAAACGGAGAAGACGTTGTGGAAGATGGGATCCACGTTGGGAAAATCCACGGCGGCGTCCTTCGGAACGGCGATGATGCGGGGCTGGAAGGACTTGTGGTCGCTCTTCATCTCGGCCTTGACCACGCCGGCGGGCGCACCCGGCAGATTCAGGCCGTCGATCCAGACGACGGCATTGGCCGCGTCCGGCAGCACTGCGCCGGCCTTGACGATCGTCACCTTTCCCGAGACTCCGCCGGTGACGCCGGGTGACGCGGCGATCATCAGAAGTGCGGAAGCGAGGAGCTGAGGAAGCATGGAAAGTGGTCAAAATCATAGCATCCGCATCGTAGACTGGCCGCGAAGGGGGCCCCGATGAACGAGAACCGCGTGGAGATCTTCGGCAAGGACACGTGACCGTACACGACGGCGGCCCGTGAGGACTACGCCCAACGCAAGATTCCTTTCGTCTACATCAACGTCAAGACCGACAAGAAAGAGCTCGAGCGGATGATCGCCCTCTCGGGCGGCCGCCAGGTTCCCGTGATGGTCGAGAACGGAAGAGTGACTGTCGGATTCGGGGGCACCTGAGGGGTGTGACGCGGCGCCGGAGGCGCCGCCAGAGCACAATTCTCTTTTTCCCTCGGTCCCGCCGTGCTAGAAAGCCCGTAGTTTCTCTGGAGGCAACAGCATGAACTCATCCGAGTCCGGTCGGGACTTCAAGCCGTACATTCCGGCCGAACAGGATATCCCCGAGTTCTCGCTCAAGGCGATCCTGCTCGGAATCGCTTTCGGCGTCATCTTCGGAGCAGCGACGGTTTACCTCGCTCTCCGCGCCGGGCTGACCGTTTCGGCTTCGGTGCCGATCGCCGTTCTCTCGATCGCCGTCTTCAAGAAGCTCGGCAAGTCCACGATCCTCGAAAACAACATGGTCCAGACGATCGGCTCGGCGGGCGAGTCGGTTGCGGCCGGAGTCGTGTTCACGATGCCGGCGATGCTGTTCCTGTCGGGCGGGGCCGAGTACTTCAAGTACATCACCATCTTCGTTCTGGCAGCCGTCGGCGGCACGCTCGGCGTGTTGTTCATGATCCCGCTGCGGCGGGCGCTCATCGTCAAGGAGCACGGCAAGCTGAAGTACCCCGAGGGTGTGGCTTGCGCGGACGTGCTGATCGCGGGCGAGCGGGGCGGAGACCTGGCGGGCATGGTGTTCAAGGGCGTCTTCGCCGCCATGCTCTACAAGTTCCTGTACGGCATCCTGGGCTTCTGGAACGAGACCGCGACGTGGTTTCGAACCGGCAGGGACGGCAGGATTCCCGACGCGACGCTCAACTGCGACGTGACGCCCGAGTACCTGGGCCTGGGGTACATCATCGGCCCCCGCATCTCCGGCGAGCTCGCCTCGGGCGGCGTCCTGTCGTGGCTCGGCCTGATCCCGCTGATCTCGATCTTCGTGGCCGACGCGCGGATCACCCAGGACCTGAAGAACCTGGGCTTTACCGACGCGTGGATGGCCGGCCACACGCACGCCGAGTGGATCTACCGCGCGTACGTGCGCTACATCGGAGCGGGCGCCGTGGCCTGTGCGGGCGTCATGACGCTCGTCAAGACCCTGCCGACGATCGTGTCGGCGTTCCGCGAGTCCGTGAAATCGTTCGGGTCGGGCGGCGAGGACAAGAGCGCCAAGCGGACCGAGAGAGATCTGGGGATGGGCATCGTCGTCATCGGATCGGTCGTGCTCGCCCTGCTGATCACCGTCCTTCCGGGATTTCCGCACGGTCCGTTCCCGGGCTCGCTCGTGATGGGCCTGCTCGTCGTCGTGTTCGGATTCTTCTTCGTCACGGTGTCTTCCCGCATCGTCGGCATCATCGGTACCTCCTCCAACCCGATCTCGGGAATGACGATCGCGACGCTGATGGCAACCTGCGTCGTGTTCGTCGCCTTCGGATTTACTGGCGATGTGTATCAAGCGGTGGCCCTCTGTGTCGGCGCCATCGTGTGCGTCGCGGCCGCCAACGCCGGCGCGACCTCGCAGGACTTGAAGACCGGGTTTCTGGTCGGCGCCACGCCCCGGCGGCAGCAGATCGGATTCATCATCGGCGTCCTGACCTCGACGCTCGTCATTGGAGGAACGCTCTTCCTGCTCGACAAGACTTACGCCATGGGAGAGCTGCATGGCATCGGCGGGCCCAAGCTGGCCGCCCCCCAGGCGACGCTGATGGCGACGATCATCAAGGGCCTGCTCGCGCAGAATCTGCCGTGGGCTCCCGTCCTGGTCGGTGTCTTTCTCGCTTTCATGGCGCAGATGGCAGGCGCGCATGCCCTCTCCTGGGCGGTCGGCGCCTATTTGCCGCTCTCGACGACGTTCCCGATCTTCATCGGCGGGCAGATGAAGGCGTTCGCCGACCGCATGCGGCAGAAGAGCGAGGGCGCGGCGGGCGAGGAGTCGGAGCTGTCCTCCGGAATGCTCTATTCGACAGGCCTGGTCGCCGGCGGATCCCTGGGCGGCGTGTTGATCGCCCTCGTCGCCTTCATCGGCGACTTTTTCCTGAAAATGGAGAAGCCGACCCTGCTCGAGACCCTGGACGTGGGCGAAAAGTACTTCCCGTCTATCAAGAACGGAGTGCCGGGCAGCATCCTCTGCGCCGTCGTCTTCGGCATCCTCTGCTTCCTGCTCGTCAAGAACGCGAGGAAGAAGCTCGAGGCGTAAGCCACCGCTGTCATCCCGAGCGAAGTCGAGGGATCTACCCCCGGAGTAGATTCCTCGTCGCGTAGCCTGCCCCGAGAGAGACCGAAGAAAAGCACGACCAGAGTAGATTCCTCGTCGCTACGCTCCTCGGAATGACATGAAAGTGGAGGGGCTCCTCGGAATGACAGCAGCTGGGCTTAGATGACCTGAAACTGTTTTCCGACTTTCCGGAAGGCGTCGATGGCTTTGTCGAGGTCGGCGTGTTCGTGGGCGGCGGAGACCTGGCAGCGCAGGCGCGCCGTGCCCTGCGGAACGACGGGAAAGCCGAAGCCCGAGACGTAGACACCCTCGTCGAGAAGCGCCTTGCCCATGGCGACGGCTTTTGCCGTGTCGCCCACGATGACGGGCACGATCGGGTGCGTGCCGTCCGGGATAATGAAGCCGGCGTCCGCGATCGCTTTGCGGAAATACGCGGCGTTCTCGCGGAGCTTCGCAACAGGCGCGGGATCCTCGCGCAGCATGCGGAAGGCCTCGAGCGACCCGGCCGCGACGGCGGGCGGAAGAGAGTTCGAGAAGATGTACGTGCGGCTCCGCTGCCGCAGCGTCTCGACGACCGCCTTCGGGCCCGTGACGAACCCGCCGGCCGCCGAGCCCATGGCCTTGCCGAGGGTTCCCGTCGTGATCGGGATGCGGTCGAACACGCCCTGTTCCTCGGCCGTGCCGCGGCCGGTCTTGCCGAGAACTCCCGTCGCGTGCGAGTCGTCCACGGCGAGAAGAGCGCCGCGCTGCCCGCAGATGCGAACGATCTCGCGCAGGTTCGCTTCTTCGCCCTCCATGGAGAAGACGCCATCGGTGATGAAGAACTTGAAGCGCGAGACGCTGTCCTCGGCGAGCATCTTGTCGAGAGCCTGCGTGTCGCCGTGCGGCACGAGAAAGCGCTTGGCCTTGCAGAGGCGCACCCCGTCGATGATCGAGGCGTGGTTCAGCGCGTCGGAATACAGGCCATCGGGCTCGCCCAGGGTGGCGCTGAAGAGTCCCTCGTTGGCGCTCCAACAGGTCATGTAGAGGATGGTGTCGTCCGTGCCGAAGAAAGCGGAGATCTCGGCCTCCAGATCCTTGTGAAGCTGCTGCGTGCCGCAGATGAAGCGCACGGAGCCGAGGCCCGCCCCCCAGCGGTCGACGGCCTTCTTCTGCGCCTCGCGGATGCGGGGGTGATTGGCGAAGCCGAGGTAGTTGTTGGATGTCAGCATGATGATCTCGCGTCCGCCGACCTTGACGCGCGGCCCCTGAGCCGACTCGAGAACGAGCTCTTCCTTGTAAGTGCCGGCCTGGCGCAGCGCCGCCATTTCACCGGCGAGGTGCTCGACGAGGGTCATGATCCTTCCGAAAGGATCTTGCCCGCGACACGGGCGCCGGGGAAGGCGCTGTCCAGGGCGGCGAGCGCGCGATCGAACGCGGCGCCGTCGGCCGCGATGATCTCGGCGCAGATCGTTGGCCGATTGATGAACTCCGAGGTTCCCGTCTGGTTCCGCACCACGACGGCCTGGGCCGGTTCCTCGACGACGAACTGGATGTCGTCCAGGTCCTCGAGGGCGCGCAGAGCCATGCGGTGCGCCCGCTCGACCTCGTCGCGGTTGAGGCAAACGCCGGCCAACCCGACGACCTTGTAGTGGTTGGGCTCGAACTGCGTCCGATCCCAATCCTTCCAGATCCGCTCACGGGGCACGAGCTGGAAGCGGTAGGCGACGTTGGAAAGGCGCGACTCCTCGAGCGCGAACTCGGCGATCCGCCGATCGGGCATGTCGCGCGACGGGCGCAGGCTTGGGCGGTCGGTTGGTCGGCATGGCGGCTCCTAGGGTTTTCCGTTCGGGTAGAAGACTACCTTCATGGCGCTGCGGTCTTCGAGGAGCTTCATCGCCTCGTGAAAGTCCTGGAGGCCCGTCGAACTCGTTGGTGACGAGGTCTTCGACGTCGAGGCCGGCGCGGAAGAGGTCGAGCATCTTGATCCAGGTCTCGAAGATCCGCCGGCCGATGATGGCATGGAGGGTGACGCCCTTGAAGACGAGGTCGTTGGTGTAGTCGCGGATCGTGACAGCCTTGTCGCGGGGGATACCGAGCAGCGCGATCGTGGCGCCCCGGCGCGCGGCCGCCAGCCCGAGGTTGATGGAGCTCTCGGCGCCCGAGAGCTCGAGCACGACGTCGGCGCCGCCGCCGGTCGCCACCCGCAGGCTCCCGGCCGCGTCCTTGGTGCGGCCGAGGTCGAGCACCGTGACCTGTTTCTCGAGGCCGCGGGCCTTCGCCCAGCGGCGCGCATGGGCGGCGGCCTGGGAATTCACCTCGGTGATGGCGATGCGGGCCGCCCCGGAGATGCGGGCGATCTCGGCGCACATCGCCCCGATCGGGCCGTAGCCGAGCACGGCGACGGACTTGCCGGAAAGGTCGGCGACCTGCGTCGTGTGGACGGCGTTGCCGAGCGCGTCGAGAAATGCTCCGACTTTCGGGGGAATCGAGGCGTCGAGCGGAACGACGTTGTAGGCGGGGACCACGACGTACTGCGCAAAGCAGCCGTCTCCGTGCACGCCCAGGATGCGCGTCGCTTCGCAGATGTGTCTCTGGCCCGTCCGGCAGGGGCGGCAGGCCCCGCAGGTCACATGCATCTCGGCCGAGACGTACAGGCCTTCGGAAAGATGCGGCCGCCGCCCGCCCGGCCCGAACGCGACGATCTCGCCGCAGAACTCGTGGCCATAGATGCGCGGCGGCTCGACCATCGAGGCCATCGATGGATCCCACTGGTAGATGTGCTTGTCGGAACCGCAGACGGCCGTCGCGAGGACCTTGATCAGGACTTCGGCCTGACCCGGCTCCGGGACCGGCACCTCCTTGATCTCAGTTCCCTTCGGGCCGGGCACCGGCTTGGTCTTGACGACCGCCTGCATCTTGTCGGGCAGAGTGGGAGATTGGGAGAGGGGCGGAGCGGGGGAGGCTCTTCTCTCTTTCATCAGTCTCCCGCCTCGTCGTCGCGGACGTATCCCGCCCGCGGGCCGGCGGCGGCGTCGGCGTGAGCGAAGACGTCCACCGGCCGGACGTACTTGTTGACGAGGGCCTTCGTGCCGCCGGCTCGCAGCTTCTCGAAAAGGAATCGGAACTCCCTCTCGAGGGTGTCGCGAAGCTCGAGTCGCGTGCCTTCGGGCAGATTCCAGAGGTTTTCCTTGAACGGCCCGATCGCCTGCTTGCGATTCTTGTAGAGGAACTGCGCCTCGGTCTCGCCCCGCTTCCTCTGGTCGCCGTAGTGATCGAAGACCCATCGCTCCATGACGCGCTTGACGGGCAAGGGCAGCGACGGATGCTCGTAGATCATGTTCTGGAAGCCCGTGGCGAGGTGGATCTCGGCGCAGTCGCTGTTGGGGAACTTGTCGAAGAGCTCGGGCGGAAGCGTTGATGCACCGTGCTGGACGGCGCCCGCGAGCCCGTACTCCTCGCGCGCCGTTTTGGAGATGGCGCGGATCACCTCGAAGTCGATCGCGACGCGCTGCACGGAGCCGTCGGCCGCGACGCTGCCGCCGTGCGAAGAGCCGGTCTGCACGGAGACCTTGGCGATTCCCTTGATGCCCTCGCCGAGGCGCGAGACATAGCCGTTCATGTAGGCGCGGAATTCCTCGGGCGTCGAGTTCGCTTTGCCGACCTCGCCGATCTCTCCGCCGATCGAGATGGGCATGGCCTTGGGCTGGCGCGTGCGAATGAACTTCGTGAGGTGCGCGCACCACCGGGCGTTCTCGGCCTGCTGCTCGGCCAGGGTGGCCTTCGAGAGGTCGACGAGAGTCGAGGTGTCGATGTCGATCTGGAAGAAGCCGGCCGGGATGGCCTCGTCGATGAGCGCTTCGATGGCCGCGATTTCCGTCTTGGGGTCTTCACTGCATCTTCTTCGGGTTGGTCTGGTAATGGTCGCCCTGGAGGAAGACGGGCGAGTCCCAGCCTTCGCGGATGGCCGCAGCCAGCACGACCGCGGCGTACTCGGCGGGCCGCTGGTCGGTGTAGCCGATCTCGCTACGCGCGATCTCGAAAATGATGGCCGCGGCGTCGAGCGACTTCGCGGCTCGAAAAGCAGCTCGCGCCGTGTCGTAAGAAATCATCCGGATGTTGATCGCGGGAACAGTAAAGCCCCCGACCTCGCCGCGGCCTCGCGCCTCGTAGAGCGGCAGGATCGACGCGGGCAGGATGCCCAGCGAGGCCGCGGCCTCGCGGATGTCGCGCCGCGCCGCGTCGCGAGCCGGAGCTGGACCGAAGACCGCGGTCAACACGAGCCCTTCGACGACCTCGGACCGAAATCGGGCGGGATTGGTGACGACGAGAGCGCCGTTGCGCCGGGCCGCCTGGGAGGCGGCCAGCCTTTCGTCGATGGCGGCGGGCGTTGCGAAGAGATCCATGACGGGCGGGGATTATAGGAGGATCGGTAGAGGATTCCTCTTGTGCTACGGTTTTCGAATGGAGCCCGCGCGGATTCTGGAGGCCCTCGGCCGCGTCCTGCCGGCCGGGTCGCTCGCGAGCGACGCCGAGACCGTTGCCCTCCACGCGCACGACGCGACGGAGGATCTCGTGGCCCCGCCGGACGTTGTGGTGACGCCGCGCTCGGAGGGCGAGGTCGTCCGGCTGCTCCAGGCAGCCGACGAGCTGCGGATCCCGGTGACGCCGCAGGGCGCGCTGACGGGCCTTTCGGGCGGTGCTCTGGCCGTCTCCGGCGGCATCGCCCTCGACCTGAGGTTCCTTGAACCGCATCGTCGAGATCGACCGCGAGAACCAGTACGTGGTCGCCGAGCCGGGTGTGGTGACGCAGTCGCTCCAGGAGGCCGTCGAAGCCGTCGGCCTCTTCTATCCGCCGGATCCCTCTTCGCGCGGCTCCTGCACGATCGGGGGCAACATCGCCGAGAACGCCGGCGGCCCGCGGGCGGCCAAGTACGGCACGACCGGGAGGTACGTCTCGGGGCTGCGGGTCGTCCTGCCGGGTGGCCGGCTGCTCGATCTCGGCGGCAAGAACCGCAAGGACGTGGCGGGCTACGACCTCGTCTCTCTCTTCGTGGGGAGCGAAGGCACACTGGGTGTTGTGACGCGGGCGACCCTGCGCCTGCTTCCGCAGCCGACCCAAAGGCGTCTGCTGTGGGCCTCCTTCGCCTCCGAGGAGGCGGCGCTTGCGGCCGTCGCGCGTCTCTACGAGGCGGGGCGCGAGCCGTCAGCCTGCGAATTCATGGAGAGGAGCGCGGCGGAAGTTTCCTCGAAATCTCTCGACTTGAAGCTGCCGGCCGACGCCGTGGCTCACCTGTTCGTCGAAGCGGACGGCTTCGAGGAGGAGATGGTCGAGCGCGACGCCGAACGGTTCGGAGAGATCCTGATGGAGGCCGGCGCGGCCGGCGTGCAGCTCGCCGTCTCGGCGCCCCAGCAGCGCGAGCTGTGGAGGCTGCGCCGCGCGGTCGGCGAGGCCGTCAAGAAGCTGGGCCCCTACGCCGAGGAGGATTGCGCCGTGCCCCGCGCGCGGCTGCCGGAGCTCTTCCGAGCGGTGCGGGAAGTGGCCGGCCGGCACGGCCTGACGGCCGTCTCCTACGGCCACGCGGCCGACGGAAACATTCACGTCAACATCGTCCAGCCTCCGGGCGAGCGGGAGCGGTGGCTCGAGCACCGCAACGCCGCGATCGAGGAGATCTTCCGCGCCGTCGTCGCCCTGGGGGGCACGATCACGGGCGAACACGGCGTCGGGCTGACGCAGCGCCCTTACTTGCGCCTGCGCCACTCGGCCGAGACGGTCCAGGCGATGCGGGCGATCAAGTCGGTCTTCGATCCGAACGGGATCCTGAACCCGGGCAAGATTTTTCCGGACGAGATCGCATGATCCGCCTCTCCCGGACGATCCATTTCAACGCGGGCCTGAGCCTCTGGCGCCCTGGCTGGACGGCCGAGAAGAATCGTGCCGTCTACGGTGACGAGGGGCCGCGCGGCTACGGCCACAACTACACGCTCGAGGTCGCCGTCCTGGGCGAAATCGATCCCGCAACCTCGATGGTCGTCAACCTCACGGATCTCGACCGCATCCTCAAGGAAGAGGTCGACCGCCCGCTCGACCACCGCAATCTGAACCGCGACGTGGCCGACTTCGCGTCCGTGCCGCCCACCGCCGAAAACGTGGCCGCCTGGATCTGGAAGCGCGTCGCCGCCCGCATCGCGCGCGAGGGCTGGCCCTGCCGCCTGGCCTATCTGCGCCTGACCTTGACGCCGGGTTTTGCTGTCGAGATCGAGGAATAGAATCCCAGCTGTCATTCCGAGCGAAGCCGAGGAATCTTCTCTCGCTGATTCTCAAACGGGGGGCAGATCCCTCGACTTCGCTCGGGATGAAAACAGACTGGCCAGCGAGGCCAGGGTGACGACATGAAAATCGAGGAATGATGTATTTCAAGCAGTTCTACCTGGGTTGCCTGGCGCAGGCCTCCTACATGATCGGGTCAGACGGCGAGGCGGCTGTCGTCGACCCGCGGCGGGACGTCGAGACCTACCTCGAGGAAGCCAAAGCCCAGGGCCTGACGATCCGGCACATCATCGAGACGCACCTCCACGCGGATTTCGTATCGGGTCACCGGGAGCTGGCGGAGAGGACCGGCGCGCGGATCTACTTCGGGGCAAGAGCCGGCGCGGCATTTCCCCACGTGGAGGTTCGCCGAAGGCGACGAGGTCCGGATGGGCACGGTCAGCCTTCGTTTCCTCGAGACGCCCGGGCACACGCCCGAGTCCGTCTCGATTCTCGTTTTCGACCGCGCGGTCTCGAGAGGAGCCGCAGGCGGTGCTGACCGGCGACACGCTCTTCATCGGCGACGTGGGCCGGCCGGACCTGCTCGGCGCGAAGATGTCGGCTGCGGAGCTCGCCGGAATGCTCTTCGACTCGCTCCACGGCAAGCTCCTCGCCCTGCCGGATTCGGTCGCCGTGTGGCCGGGCCACGGCGCCGGATCGCTCTGCGGCCGCAACATCTCGAGCGAAACGTCCTCGACGATCGGGCCAGCAGAGGCGGTTCAACTACGCGCTGCAGCCGATGGAAAAGGACGAGTTCGTCCGCATGATGACGACGGACCTGCCCGAGGCGCCGGCCTACTTCGGCCGCGATGTCGAGGCCAACCGCGGCGGCGCCGAGGCGCTCGGCAAGCTGCCGAAGCCGGTGCCGCTCTCGCCTGCCGAGGTCGAGGCGCGGCGGCGCGCCGGCGCCGTCGTTCTCGACACCCGCCCCGCATCGGAGTTTGCTGCCGGACACGTGCCCGGAGCGATGCACATGGGCCTTTCGGGCCAGTTCGCGTCCTGGGGCGGGACGCTGCTGCCCGCGGGCGCGCCCATCGTTCTCGTGACGGAAGACGAGGAGCGCGTCGCGGAGTCGCAGACGCGACTGGCCCGGGTGGGCATCGAGACGATCGTGGGCTTCCTGGGCGGCGGCATCGCCGCCTGGGACGCGGCCGGCCTGCCGCTTGCGAAGACCGAGCAGGTCGGCGTGGACGAGCTCGCCGCCCGCATCGCCGAGGGCGGCGCGGGGCAGGTCCTCGATGTCCGCCGGCCGGGGGAGTGGAAAGCCGGCCACATCGCTTCGGCCCTGCACATTCCCCTGAACGAGCTTTCCGCCCGCGCCGCCGAGCTCGATCCCTCTCGCCCGACCCACATCATCTGCGCCAGCGGCTACCGTTCCTCGATTGCCACCAGCCTGCTCGAGCAGAAGGGCTTCACGCACACCGTCAACGTCGTCGGCGGTATGACGGCCTGGACGGCCGCCCGCTTCGAGACCGCAGCCTGAGCGGCTACGGGGTCTTGGGGACGTTCGAGATGACGACCTCGGGATAGACGACCCGGCTGACGACGTCGCGGCCGTCCACCTTCTTGATCTCGATGATCACGAGCTTGCCGGCGGACAGGTTTTTCGGCAGCTCGGAGGAGGCATCGAGGGCGTAGGCGTGTTCGACGCCGTTTTTGCCGACGACGGTGATGCTGCGGCCCTTGTCGATCGCCTTGACCCGGACGGATTTCTCGATCGACATCTGAACGGGAGGACCCTTGACGGTCTTGTGCGCCGGGCCGCTGGTCGGCTGCGGGAGAGGAGTCGGGGGTGCTGGAGTCGAAGCCAGAGCCGCCTCTGCGGTCGGAGGAGGCGGAGGAGTCGGTGTGAGAGGAACGGTCGTCAGGCGCGTGACGCGAAAGCCGCCTCCGACGAGCGGCACGAAGTAGACGTTGATCCAGCCGGAGATGCCGATGTCCGGGGGCCAGTCGAGGTTCGACGGGACGGGATAGACCTTCGACGTGCCGTCGGGCCGCTGCATGACGACGTTGTACTGCTCCTGGTAATTGAGCAACGGGCCCGACTCGACCTGCTCGGGCCCGGCCGCCGGAGCCGGCGTCGGCATCTGCGCCGCCGCAACGGCAGCCACCAGCAAGGTGAGGCAGAACGCCAACTGTCTCATTGGCGTCATTATCTCTCCGATCTACCGGAGGACTTCGAGGGTGCGGACGTAGTCGTCTGGCAGCGGAGCGGAAACGTCGAGGCTCATCTCGGAGATCTCGATGCGCTCGGCATGGAGGAGCGGGTGGGTGAGCAGGGCGAGGGCGCGCCGCGCGGCCTGGTCTTTCAGTTTTTCCCAGCGCGTGACGTTGCCGTAGAGATCGTCGCCCGCAATCGGGTGGCCATGGGCCGTCAGGTGCACGCGAATCTGGTGGGTGCGGCCCGTCTCGGGCACCAGGGCGAGGTCGGTGAAGTCCGCCAAGGCCGTAAGCGTGCGGTATCTCGTCGCGGCGCGCTTGCCGACGGGGCGGACGGCCATCCGCCGGCCGTCCCTCGGGTCTCGCCCGAGCGGATCTTCATAGATACCTTCGGAGGGGAGGGGCCTTCCCCAGACGAGCGCGCGGTAGGTCTTGTGCGCTCGGCCGCCCTGGAGGGCGGCCTGGAGGGCGCGGTGCGCCGCCTCGGTCCGGGCGAGCAGGACCACCCCCGATGTTCCAACATCCAGCCGGTGAACGAGGCGCAGGTCCGCGTCCGGCTTTTCGGCGCAAGCGGCGAGGAGGCGCGCCACGATCTCGGCCTCCGACCGGCCGGGCCCGGCCGACGTCGCCATCGAGAGGCCCGGCGGCTTGTCGAGGGCTAGAACCTCGGCGTTCTCGAAGAGCTTCATGCGGCATCCGTTGTACTCTTTCCCTTCACATTTTGGCTGCCGCGGAGGGAAAGAGCATGACCGGGAACACGACCCTGCTCGAAGAGGCGATCGAAACGTGGGGGTTCGCGCGCCAGGGCTCGATGGAGGAGCTGCAGAACATACCGGAAGCGAAATACGCTTTTCGGCCGTCGCCGGAGAGCCGGAGCGTCATGGAGCTGGCTCAGCACATCGCCGAGTCCGGGATGATGATGGCCGGCGAGTTGACGCGCGGTGACGGCGATTTCCAGCGCAAGTCCTACGAGGGATTCCTCCACGAGTACGCCAAAGGCGTGGGGGGCAGGCGAACGCGGGCGCAGCTCCTGGCCCTCCTGCGCCAGAGCCATACAGACGGCGTGAAGCGGTTCCGGACCGTCGGGGAGCTGCACATGCTCCAGTCGATCCGCCGCTTCGACGGGAAGATGGGCACGCGCCTGGCCTGGATGCACCACGGCATCGGGCACGAGGAATACCACCGCGGTCAGCTCGCCCTGTATGCGCGCCTCCTCGGCCGCGTCCCGGCCCTCACGAAGAGGATCCGCGGCGGCTGACCGATGTAATCTCTGAGGCCGCTTGTCTCTTACAACCGGAAGCCGCCTCGGTCCTTACGAGATCCTCGCGCCGCTCGGCGCGGGCGGGATGGGGGAGGTCTACAGGGCGCGGGATTCGCGATTGAACCGGGATGTCGCGATCAAGGTCCTCCCGGAGAAGCTCGCGGGAGACACCGTGGCGCTCGCGCGGTTCGAGAGAGAGGCGAAGGCCGTCGCGGCGCTCTCGCACCCGAACATTCTCGGTATCTACGATCTCGGCCAGGACGGCGGCGCGACCTATGCGGTCATGGAGCTCCTGACGGGAGAGACTCTCCGGCAGCAGCTCGAGGAAGGACCGCTGCCGCAGCGCAAGGCGCTCGAGTACGCCCTGCAGGTCGCACAGGGCCTGGCTGCGGCGCACGAAAAAGCGATCGTGCACCGGGACCTCAAGCCCGAGAACCTCTTCTTGACGTCCGACGGCCGCCTCAAGATTCTCGACTTCGGCCTGGCAAAGGTGGCCGGCGCAGAGCCCGAGAACACGCGGTCGCCGACTGCCGCCGCGGCGACAGAGCCCGGCACGGTGATGGGAACCGTCGGCTACATGTCGCCCGAGCAGGTACGCGGACGGCCGGTCGACCAGCGGTCCGACATCTTCTCCCTGGGCGCGATCCTCTACGAAATGCTGTCGGGCGAGCGCGCCTTCCGGGGCGATTCCGCCGCCGAGACGATGGCGGCGATCGCCCAGAAGGACCCGCCCCACCTCGCCGAGCCGAGCGGCCGGTTCCCGCCTTCCGTCGAGCGGATCCTGCGGCACTGCCTCGAGAAGCGCCCCGAAGACCGGTTCGACACGGCGCACGATCTCGCCTTCGCGATCGAGACGTCGATGGGCGCTTCGAGCTCTCCGCGCGCGGCGGATGAGCCTGCGATACGGCGCGGGCGAGTGTTGCCCTGGGCCCTGGCCGCCGGCGTCGTGGCGGCGCTCGGTGCCGGCCTTCTGCTCGGCTTGCGGCTTCGCGCGCCGTCTCACCCGCAGTTTCGGCGGATCACCTATCAGCGCGGCTACATCGAGTCCGCCCGGTTCTCTCCGGACGGCCAGACCGTGATCTATGGCTCGACGCGCCGCGACGAGCCTCTGCGCATCTACTCGACGCGTCTCGACTCGGTCGAGTCGCGGGCGCTCGACCTGCCCGCCGGGGCGACCGTCCTCGGCGTCTCGCGCACCGGAGAGATGCTTCTGCTGCTCAAGTGTCAGCACCGCGGCTACTGGATCCGTTCAGGCACCCTGGCCCGAGTGGCGCTGGGCGGCGGCACTCCCCGGGAGATTCTCGAGCACGTCACCGAGGCCGACATCTCTCCCGACGGCAAGGAGCTCGCCGTCGTGCGAGAGATCGGCAAGCGCCAGCGCCTCGAGTTTCCGGCTGGCAAGGTGATCCTCGAGACCAGCGGATGGGTGAGCCATCCGCGAATCTCTCCCGACGGGGAGCGTGTCGCGTTTCTCGAGCACGGCGTGTACGGCAACGACGACGGCTTCGTGAGCGTCGCCGCGCGCGGCGGACAGCCAGAACGCGTGACCGGGGAGTGGCAGGGAGCGCAGGGCCTGGCCTGGTCGTCCGACGGGAAGGAAGTCTGGTTCACGGCAGGCGTCGAGGGGGCGGAGGCATCCGCCAACGGGGCCCGCTACCAGCTTTTTGCAGTTCGGCCCGGCCGGAAGGCCCGCCTCGTGTACGGGCCTCCGGCAACGCTGCGGCTCCACGACATTTCCCCGAGCGGGGCCGTCTTGCTTTCCGGGGAGGACTATCGCGGCGAGATCGGCGGACTCCTGAAAGGCGACGCGAAGGAGAGGAATCTCTCGACCTGGAGCGACGAATCCCTGTCCGGCCTCTCGGGGGACGGCTCGGCCTTCGCGGGTATCGAGCAAAGCGCCCCGGGCGCCGGGCTCGAGCCCTTCTTCTACTTCCGGAGAGCCAGCGAAGCGGCTCCCGTGCGCCTCGGAAATGGAACGGGCGTGGGAGTGTCTCCCGACGGCCGGTGGGTCTTGAGCGCAGTCTCTTCCGCGCATGGGCATGCCCTGACGCTCTTCCCGACGGGACCGGGCGATCCGCGCCCGCTTCCGATCGGAAAAGTCGAGCCGCGCCCCGTCAGTCAGGAATTCGCCCGCTGGTCCGCGGACGGATCGAAGCTGCTGTTCCCCGGATCGGAGCCTGGCCGGCCGGCTCGGAGCTGGCTGCTCGATCTCACCGGCCCCGGGCCGCCCCGTGCGGCCACGCCGGAGGGATGCAGCCTCGCGGTCCTGTCGCCCGACGCAGAATCCGTCGCGACGGTGGATCCCGAGGGAAAGATGCTGATGTGCTCTGTGTCCGGCGGTGCGCCGAGCGAAGTGCGCGGGGCGCTCCCGGGCGAGATCCCGATCGAATGGGAGGCCGGAGGCAAGGCTCTATTCGTCTGGGATCGCACGTGGCCGGCGCGCATCGTTCGGCTCGAACTCGACAGCGGGCGCCGAACCGTCTTCCGCGAGCTCGCGACGGACACCCTCGGCATCCTCTACGGCAACCTGCTCGTGACCCGGGACGGGCAAAACTACGCCTATCGGATCCGGCGCGTGCTCTCCGAGCTCAACGTCGCGGAGGGGCTGAGATGACGGGACATCAGGTGATCGGGTGATCTGTGATCGGGTGATCGCGTGAAGTGACGATGGCGGTCGTTGCGGGCAGTCGGCTAGGTCCCTACGAGGTCCTGTCTCCTTTGGGAGCCGGAGGGATGGGAGAGGTCTGGAAGGCGCGGGACACTCGGCTCGAGCGGACGGTGGCGGTCAAGGTTCTTTCATCGCACACGTCGGCGTCGCCCGAAGCCCGTCAGCGCTTCGAGCGGGAGGCGAAAACAATTTCGCAGCTCTCGCATCCGCACATCTGCGCGCTCTACGACGTGGGCTCGCACGAGGGGACCGAGTACCTGGTCATGGAGCTTCTCGAAGGCGAGACGCTTGCGGCGCGCCTCACGAAAGGAGGGCTGCCTCTCGAGCAGACGTTGCGGTTCGGTCAGGAGATCGCCGATGCGCTGGACAAAGCGCACCGGCAGGGCATCGTCCACAGAGATCTCAAGCCAGGCAACGTGATGCTGACGAAGTCTGGGGTGAAGCTGCTCGACTTCGGCCTGGCGAAAGTGATGGGGCCGGCATCGCCGCCGGGCAGCCTGACCTCTCTGCCGACGCAGCAGGGTCTGACGCAGGAAGGGACGATTCTCGGGACCTTCCAGTACATGGCGCCCGAGCAGCTCGAGGGCAAAGAAACGGATGCGCGCACGGACATCTTTGCCTTCGGCGCGGTGCTCTACGAGATGGCGACGGGAAAGAAGGCGTTCTCTGGAGCGAGCCAGGCCTCGCTCATTTCGGCAATCATGCAGAGCGATCCGCCGCCGATCTCGGGCGTGCAGCCGATGTCGCCGCCTGCACTGGATCGGGTCGTCAAGACGTGTCTTGCGAAAGACCCGGAAGACCGCTGGCAAAGCGCGGCGGACATCAAGAGGGAGTTGCGCTGGATCGCCGAAGGGTCGCAGTCGCAGTCGGGCGCGGCGGTTCCGGCCGTTGCCCGCCGCAAGAGCCGCGAGCGGCTTGCCTGGGGCGTCGCCGCGGTCGCCACCGTGCTCGGCGCGCTTTCGGCGCTCCTTTCCCGCCGGCCTCAGGCGCCCGAGGAGCTGACCCGTTTCACGATTGCGCCCCCCGCCACCCAGCATTTCCTCGCGACGATCCAGCTCTCCCCGGACTCGCGGCGGATTTTGTTCCTGCTCCAGGACGAGGGCGGAAGGCCCTCGTTCGGGCTGCGTTCGCTCGACAGTCTCGAGATGCGGCTGCTGCCGGGTACCGAGGGAGCGCGCGGCTGTTTCTGGTCGGCCGACGGCCGCGACATCGCCTTCTTCTCGGAAGGGCATCTCAAGCGCATGAGCGCGGACGGCGGACCCGCTCAGACGATCTGCGAGAGCGAGAGCGGATTCGCCGGCGCGTGGAGTCGCCAGGGCACGATCCTCTTCACGAAGGAGTTCGGCACACCCATCGTTGCCGTTCCCGCAACGGGAGGCACGCCTCAGCCCGTCACGACGCTCGACACGGCCAGGGGGGACGTCGCCCACTTCTATCCTGCGTTCCTGCCGGACGGGCGGCACTTCCTCTTCGTGGCGCGCAACATCGACCCGGAGAAGACCTCTGTCATGCTCGCCTCGCTCGATTCGAAGGATACCCGCCGGCTCTTCCCTTCGGCCTCCGCCGTCATCTTCGCCGAGCCCGGCTACGTTCTGTTTGCGCGAGACAACGCCCTCTTCGCGTGGAAATTCGACACCTCGAGCCTGAAGCTCGTCGGGGATCCAGCTCCCGCGCTCGAGCAGGTCCGCTACGGGACCGAGGACAACCTCCTGTGCGTCTCGGCGGCCGGAAATCGCCTGGTATACCTGCCCTGGTTCGGGCGGCGGAGACTCGTCTGGGTCGATCGGAAGGGGCGCGAGCTTGGGGCACTCGGCGAAATCGGGGGATACGAGGACGTCCGCATCTCGCCGGACGGCCGGAAGGTCGCGGCGGCGATGCGCGATCCTTCGCACGGTCAGAACCTGGATGTCTGGGTCCTGGATGCAACCCGCGGGACGGGCTCCCGGATCACATCCGAGCGAACCGACGAGTTTGGCCCCGCCTGGTTTCCGGACGGCGAGCGTTTGGCCTATGTGTCCGATCATGTCGGCTTCTACGACCTCTACGAGCGGCCGGCGAGCGGAGGCGCCGAGAAGGTCCTGATTCGAAGCAAGCAGGACAAGGTCCTGCCAACGGTGTCTCCGGACGGCCGGAGCCTGCTCTATAGCCTGTCCGAAAGCGTCAACTTCACTCGCATTCTGAGCCCCGTGTCCGGCGGGGGCGCTCCTCTGTCTTTGAGCGGTGACTCCCGGTTCTCCGAGGAGCACCCCGAGATCTCTCCGGACGGCCGCTGGACGGCTTTCGATTCGAGTGAGTCGGGCCAGAGAGAAGTGTACGTGCAGCAGTTGACAGGCGGCCCGAAGAGGCAAGTCTCGATCGGCGGCGGCCAGATGCCGGTCTGGAATCGGGACGCCTCGGAGCTCTTCTACGCTGCCAGAGACGGAATGCTGATGTCCGTCGGCATTCGCCTCGCTGCCGGCCGCCTGGAGACCGGAGAACCGCAGCCCCTTTTCCCCCTCCAGCTCGGAGTGAGCGGAGAAATCCAGTTCTCCCGCCACCCCTATGACGTGTCGCCGGACGGCCAGCGGTTCCTCGTGATTCGCCGAACGCCGGATTCGGGCGCGGACGGCGCGGTCGTCGTTACGAACTGGACCGCCCTGCTCGGGAAAAACCGCTGACGCTCGGCGATCGAGCGCCGAGGACTCAGGCCGCGGCGGTCGCCTTTTTCGCTGGCACGATCTCGTTCAAGGCGGCGGCGAAGGCCTGCATCTCCTCGGGCTTGCCGATCGAGACGCGCAGCCAGTTGGGCAGCGACGGGAACTTGCGGCCGACCAGGATGTTCTTCTTCTCGAAGGCCTGAATGATCGGCGTGACGTCCCCGCCGACGTCGATCATCACGAAGTTCGTCTCCGACGGGATCGTCTTGCGTCCCTGTTTTGTCATCTCCGCGACGAGCCAGCGGCGCGTGTCGTTCAAGGCCTTCTTCTGGCGCGGAACGAGCTCGGGATCGGAAAGGCTCGCCAGGGCCGCCGGGAGGACGGCTGCGTTGGCGTTGCTCCAGGTGGCATGCTTGCCCATCTCGGCGATCTTCGCTTCCGAGCCAACCGCGTAACCCAGCCGCAGGCCCGCCATGCCGTAGATTTTGGAGAAGGTCCGCGCCACGACGACGTTTGGATACTTCTCGATCAGGTCGATCGACGTCCGGTAGCGCGGGTCCTCGACGAAGTGGTGGTACGCCTCGTCGACGAGGATCGTCGCCGTCGAGGGCACCTTCGGGACGAACGCCGCGACCTCGTCGCCCGACACGATCGTGCCGGTCGGGTTGTTGGGGTTGCAAACGTAGACGAGGCCGGTCTTCTCGTCGCAGGCGGCGGCCATCCTGGGCAGGTCATGGCGGAAGTCAGGAGTGAGGGGGACCTTGACGGCGTTGGCGTGGAGCATGCGCGCATAGACGAGCACGGCCTCGAAGGTCGGCTCGGCCGCCACCGCGACCTTGCCCGGGCCGGTGAACGCGGTGTCGGCCATGTGGAGGACTTCGCCGGAGCCGCAGCCGAGCACGATGCGCTCGGGAGCGACTCCGTGGTGCTTTGCAATCGCGCGGCGCATCTCATCATCGAGCGAATCGGGGTAGCGGTTGTAGACATTGCCGGCTTGTTCAGCGGCTGCGAGAGCTTTCGCCGAGGGGCCGTAGGGATTCTCGTTCGAGTTCAGCTGGACGGCGCCCGGCATCCGGACCCTGGCCAGAGCGGCGGTGCGTCCGAAGCGCGTGTCGAAAAGGGCCGCTCCGGCGGCGGCTCCCAGGGCTCCAGCGAGCGTGCGGCGTGTCATGGGCATCGGCATGGTCGTCTCCTTCTCTCTTTTGCTTGGTGCATCATCTCTCGTTTCGGGCCGGGTGGAAAGATTTCCCGGGAGGCGTCTTCAGGACAGGCGGTGCACCCAGCTTCTCGCCATGAGGCCGCGGCTGATATCCTGCAGCCACATTGTCTCTGACAGCGGGTTCGCGCCTGGGTCCCTACGAGATTCTCTCGCTCCTGGGAGCGGGGGGGATGGGAGAGGTTTACCGGGCGATGGACACGCGCCTGGACCGGACGGTCGCGATCAAGGTCCTGCCGCCGCACCTGTCGGCCTCCGAAGAGATGCGGCAGCGCTTCGAGCGCGAGGCCAAAGCGATCTCCCAGTTGTCGCACGCCCACATCTGCGCGCTCTACGACGTCAACCGGGAGGGCGAGACCGAGTACCTGGTGATGGAGCACCTGGAGGGCGAGACGCTCGCCGATCGCCTCGCGAAGGGCCCGCTGCCGCTCGAGCAGACGCTGCAGTACGGGATGGAGATGGCCGACGCTCTGGACAAGGCGCACCGGCAGGGGATCGTCCACCGCGACCTGAAGCCGGGCAACATCATGCTGACGAAGTCGGGAGTGAAGCTGCTCGACTTTGGGCTTGCCAAGGCCATGGCCCCGGCGGCGGCGCAGTCGGGCGCGACGTCCTTTCCGACGATGGCGGGCTCTGTGCAGAACCTGACGGAAGCCGGGACGATCCTCGGGACGTTCCAGTACATGTCGCCCGAGCAGCTCGAGGGCAAGGAAGCGGACTCCCGATCCGACATCTTCGCTTTCGGGGCGGTCCTCTACGAGATGGCGACGGGCAAGAAGGCTTTCTCGGGCAGCAGCCAGGCCTCCCTGATCGGGTCGATCCTGCGGGACGACCCGACCACGATCTCAGAGATCGTGCCGATGATGCCGCCGGCCTTCAATCGTGTGGTGAAAACCTGCCTGGCCAAAGACCCGGAAAACCGTTTCCAGACGGCGCACGACGTGAAGCTGCAGCTGCAGTGGATCGCGGAGGGCGGCTCGCTCGCTGGCGTACCGGCGCCTGTCGTGGCGCGCAGGAAGAACCGGGAGAAGCTGGCGTGGGCGGTGGCCGCCGTCGCGTTTCTCGCGGCGGCGTTGGCCACCTTCGGCTACATGCGCCGCGCGCCGGTTGCGCCTCTGACGGCCCGCTTCGACATCGCGCCGCCCGAGGATTTGACATCGATCGACATGCCGCGCGTCTCCCCGGACGGCCGTACCATTGCGTTCAACGCGACGGACGTCTCTGGTAAAACGCGCATCTGGATCCGGGCCTTAAACGCCCTGTCGGCGCACGTCCTGGAGGGCACCGACGGGACGACGCGGCCCTTCTGGTCGCCGGACTCGCGGTTCCTGGGCTTCTTTGCCGAAGGCAAGCTCAAGAAAGTCGAAGTCTCCGGCGGGCCGCCGCAGAAGGTCTGCGATGCCCCGACCGGGGCTGACGGCTCCTGGAGCTCGGAGGGCGTGATCCTCTTCGACGGCATCACCGGTGATCCCATTCAGCGCGTCTCGGCGGCCGGCGGGGCGCCGGTCGTTCAGGTCAAGCCGTCGGGGAAAGAGACCAACACCGCCTGGCCGGAGTTCCTCCCCGACGGTCGTCACTTCCTCTACATGGTCAGCGCGCCGAAGGCGGAGGACAACGTGTATCGGATCGGCTCGCTCGACTCGAAGGATTCGAAGGTCGTAGCGCCCGCTCAGACGCTCATCACGTACGCCCCGCCCGGATACCTCCTCTTCGTGCGTGACAAGACCCTCGTCGCGCAGCATTTTGACCTCAAGTCCCTGAAGACGATCGGGGAGCCCTCTCCCGTGGCCGAGAAGATCGGCACCGATTCGGTCGGGCTCGCGCGGTTCTCCGTGTCGCGCAACGGCGTCCTCGCCTATCGCAGCGGCGATTCGGGGAACCGGCTCCTGTGGCTCGACCGCGGCGGGAAGGAGCTGGAGACGGCCGGCGGGATCGGCGAGTACGGGAATCCGGCGTTTTTCCCGCAAGGGAGACCGACTGGCCTTCCAGAGTTTGGACGGCCGCAGTCGGAAAGAACGACGTCTGGGTCCGGGACCTCACCCGTGGCGTCAACTCACGCTTCACCTTTTCCGCCGGTAACAACTTCGGTGCGGTCTGGTCGCCCGACGGGTCCCGGATCGTCTTCACGTCGGAAACCGCCGGGAGCTCCAGCCTCCTGGAAAAGCCGGCGACCGGCCAGGGCGAGGAGAAACTCCTTCTCAAGAGCGACGAGGGCCGTGTCGTTGCATCGGACTGGTCGCGCGACGGCAAGTACATCGCCTATTCGCTTCGGACCAAGGAGAGCTGGGACATCCTCGTGCTTCCGACATTTGGCGACCGCAAGCCGGTTCCCGTGCTGCGCACACCTTTCAACGAGCTCTGGCCAACTTTCTCTCCCGACGGCCGTTTCATCGTGTATCAGTCGAACGAGTCGGGACGCACGGAGATCTACGTTCAGACCTTCCCGGACCCCTCGGGAAAGTGGCAGGTTTCCACAGCGGGAGGCATCGATCCGTCGTGGCGGGCGGACGGCAAGGAGATCTTCTATCGGGCTCCCGATCAGAAGCTCATGGCGGTCGACGTTCAAGCGGGCGAGACCTTCCAGGCCGGCATCCCGCGGCCCCTGTTTTCGGCGCGCGTCCCTTCGGGCGCCTTCCGCAACCGGTATGCGGCGAATGCCGACGGGCAACGCTTCCTCTTCGTGGCGCCCCTCGGCCGCGAATCGATGACGCCGACGACGGTGGTCTTGAACTGGTTCGCCGAACTGGGACGGTGACGTGAGCCTCGCGGCCGGTGCCCGCCTCGGGCCTTACGAGATCCTCGTCCCGCTCGGCTCGGGCGGGATGGGGGAGGTCTACCGGGCTCGGGACACGCGATTAGAGCGTGACGTCGCCATCAAGGTACTGCCCAAGCACCTCTCCTCGTCCGAGGAGATGCGCCAGCGCTTCGAGCGGGAGGCCAAGTCGATCTCGCAGCTCTCACACCCGCACATCTGCGCGCTGTACGACGTCGGCTCGCACGAGGGGACCGAGTACCTCGTCATGGAGCTCCTCGAAGGGGAGACGCTCGCGGCTCGCCTCGCGAAGGGGGCCGCTGCCCCTCGAGCAGACGCTGAAGTTCGGGGTCGAGATCGCCGATGCGCTGGACAAGGCGCACCGGCAGGGGATCGTGCACCGGGACTTGAAGCCCGGCAACGTGATGCTCACGAAGTCGGGCGTGAAGCTGCTCGACTTCGGCCTGGCCAAGGCGATGACAGCTCCGAAGCCGCAGTCGCGGGATGACATCACTGCCCACGATGGCCGGCGCGCCGAACCTCACGGAGCAGGGGACGATTCTCGGGACGTTTCAGTACATGGCGCCCGAGCAGCTCGAGGGCAGAGAGGCCGACGCGCGGTCCGACATCTTCGCCTTCGGCGCGGTGCTCTACGAGATGGCGACCGGCCGGAAGGCGTTCTCCGGCAAGAGCCAGGCGTCGCTGATCTCCTCGATCATGAAGGAGGAGCCGGCGCCCATCTCGTCGGTCGCGCCGCTGACGCCTCCCGGCTCTCGAGCGAGTCGCCCGGACGTGCCTGGCCAAGGACCCCGAAGACCGCTGGCAGAGTGCGCACGACATCGGGCGGGAGCTCAAGTGGATCGCAGAGGGTTCGCAGGCGGGAGCCTCCGCTCCGGTCGTTTTGCGCCGCCCCGCGCGGGGCGGGGTCGCCGGCGCGATTGCGGGCTTTGCTCTCGGAGCTCTGGCTGCGGGGCTCGGCGTGTGGTGGTGGCAGGCTCGGAAGCCTTCTCGCGAGGCGCCCCAGCCGGCGCGGCTCTCGGTCCTGTTTCCTTCCGACGCTCCCATCGTTGCATACGGAGCGCAAGCGCTGGCGTTTGCTCCCGACGGGACACGCCTCGTCTACGCGGCAGAACACGGGCGAACCACGCAACTCTACCTGCGCGCCCTCGACCGCCTGGAAGCGACACCCGTTCGGGACAGCGAGGGCGCTGTCAGCGCCTTCTTCTCTCCTGACTCTCGGTGGCTCGGTTTCTTCGCCGGCACAAAGCTGATGAAAGTCCCTGTGGACGGCGGAGCGCCCCAGGTCATCGCCGAGGCGGCTGAGATCCGGGGCGCGAGCTGGGGCTCGGATGGCACCATCGTGTTCTCCACGGGCACCTCCGGTTTGGCACGCGTCTCGGCCTCGGGTGGGACGCCTCAATTCCTGCAGCTCCCCGATGCCAAGCGCGGCGAGGTCTCCTTTTACTGGCCCGAAATGCTTCCGGGAAGTGAGGCGGTGCTGTTCACGAGTTTCACAGGCGCGCCGCATATCGCCGTCCTCTCGCTGAAGACCGGGGCCCGGCGCGAACTGACTGAAGGAATCGGGGCCCGCTACTCTCCGTCGGGGCACCTCGTCTACGCTCGTGGCGGGACGCTTTTCGCCGCGCCCTTCGACGTCAAGCGCCTGGAGCTGACCGGGCCCGCCGTCTCGGTCCTCGATGGCGTGATGGTCCTTTCCCCCTACAGCAGCCCTCTGTTTGGCCTCTCGGCTGCGGGAACCCTCGCCTATGCTCCTGGATCTCCTCCGAGAGAGACCCTGGTTTGGGTGGACCGGCAGGGCAAGGTCGAGCCGCTTCCTTCTGAGTCGCGAAGCTACGAGGAGCCCCGGCTTTCGCCGGACGGAAAGCGGCTGGCGGTCACAGTCCGGGCGGACAACCCCGATATCTGGGTCCTGGACATTTCGCGAGGCACTTCGGCGCGCCTGACTTTCGAACTAGGAGAAGACGAGACGCCGGTCTGGACTCAGGACGGCGGAAAGGTGACCTACAGCGCCGATCGCGTTGGACAGCCTCGCGCCGTCTACTCGAAGCCCTCCGATGGCAGCGGAAAAGAGGAGCGACTCTTCGAGGGCGCGACGCACCCTCACGTCAGCTCCTGGTCTCCTGACGGCAGGACGCTCGTGTACACAGAGTTTGACCCTGTCTTCTCCGGCGACATCTGGGTGCTGACGCTCGGCGAGAAAGTCGAACGGCACACCTGGCTGACGCACGCCCTTCAACGAGCGGGCGGCGCGTCTCTCTCCCGACGGCCACTGGCTCGCCTACGTGTCCAACGAGTCCGGGCGCGACGAGGTTTACGTGCAGCCCTTCCCCGGGCCGGGAGGGAAGTGGCAGATCTCCGTGTCCGGTGGAACCGAGCCGGTCTGGTCTCACGCCGGATCGTGAGATCTTCTATCGCAACGGCGACAAGATGATGGCCGTTGGTGTCGCTGCCGGCCGGGGCTTTTCGGCGGAGGCTCCACGCGTGCTCTTCGGTGGCAACTTCGTGCCGACCCGCCGCGGTGAGGCGGCCTTCGACGTGTCGCCCGACGACCGGCGGTTCGTCATGGTCCAACGCGGTGTCGATTCGGTCGCGACTCATTTGAACGTGGTTCTGGGCTTCTCCGAAGAGCTGAAGCGCCGCGTCCCGGCGGAGAAGTAACCGTGACGCTCGCGGCGGGTTCGCGCCTCGGTCCCTACGAGATCCTCTCGCCGCTCGGCGCGGGCGGGATGGGGGAGGTCTACCGGGCGCGGGACACGCGGCTCGAGCGCGACGTGGCGGTCAAGGTGCTGCCGCAAGCACCTGTCGTCGTCTGAGGAGATGCGCCAGCGGTTCGAGCGGGAGGCCAAGGCGATCTCGCAGCTCTCGCACCCGCACATCTGCGCGCTCTACGACGTCGGGCTCGCACGAGGGGACCGAGTACCTGGTCATGGAGCTCCTCGAAGGGGAGACGCTGGCGGCGCGCCTGGTCAAAGGAGCGCTGCCGCTCGAGCAGACGCTTCGCTTCGGCGTCGAGATCGCCGAGGCCCTCGACAAGGCGCACCGGCAGGGGATCGTGCACCGGGATCTGAAGCCCGGCAACGTGATGCTGACGAAGTCGGGTGTCAAGCTGCTCGACTTCGGCCTGGCCAAGGCGATGGCACCGGCGCAGGCGCAGTCGGGCCTGACGTCCATGCCCACGATGGCCGGCGCGCCGAGCTTGACGCAGCAGGGCACCATCCTCGGCACGTTCCAGTACATGGCGCCCGAGCAGCTCGAAGGCGGAGAGGCCGACGCGCGGTCCGACATCTTCGCCTTCGGCGCCGTGCTCTACGAGATGGCGACGGGCCGGAAGGCGTTCTCCGGCAAGAGCCAGGCGTCGCTGATCTCCTCGATCATGAAGGAGGAGCCGGCTCCCATCTCTTCGGTCTCGCCGCTGACGCCTCCCGCCCTCGAGCGTGTCGTCCGGACGTGTCTGGCCAAGGACCCCGAAGACCGCTGGCAGAGCGCGCACGACATCGGCAGGGAGCTCAAGTGGATCGCGGAGGGCTCGCAGGCCGGTGTGCCGGCGCCGGCCGTTTCTCGCCGTCACCGCCGCGAGACATTTGCATGGTCTGCGGCGGCGGTCTTCGCGCTTGCCCTGGCTGCCTTCGCGCTTCTGGGAAGGCGGCCTGCCGTGGAAGCGCCCGTCGTCCGACTTTCGCTCGAGATGCCCGCGAAGGCCCCGTTCGAGTCGTTCGATCACGCGACGGTCTCGCCGGACGGCCGGCTCGTCGCCTTCATCGGGCGCACGGCGGCCGGGAAGCGCTCCATCTGGATTCGGCCGCTCGGCTCGGTTCAGGTGACCCCGCTCGCAGGAACAGACGGAGCCCTGCAGCTCTTCTGGTCGCCGAATAGCACCTCGATCGGCTTTTTCGCGGACGGTAAGTTGAAGCGCATCGAGGCGTCCGGCGGTCCGCCGCAGGCCCTGGCCGACGCCCCGAATCCCAGCGGCGGAACCTGGAACAGCGACGGGGTGATCCTCTTCAGTCCCAAGACGTACGAGCCGATCTGGCGCGTCCCGGCCTCGGGCGGAGCCCCGGCCGCGGTCACGAAGGTCGCCCCGGACGAGGAGGGTCACATCTGGCCCGCCTTCCTGCCCGACGGAAAGCACTTTGTGTTCCTGGGCGATGCCTCGACGACGCCGAACCACTCGATCCGTTTGGGCTCGCTCGACTCGACGGACAGCGCGAAGCTCGTTGCGGGTGCCGTGACGAACCTCGCCGTCGCGCCGCCAGACCGGGTGCTGTTCGTGCGCTCCGGGGCGCTCATCGCCCAGCGTCTCGACCTTTCGGCGAGGAAGCTCGTCGGGGAGCCGATCCCACTCGGCGAGCAGATCGCGCTCGTGGACTTTTCCCACGGCTTCGATTTTTCGGTCTCGGCCACGGGCGTGCTCCTCTACCGCAGCGCCAATCCCGACTCGCAGCTCGCCTGGTTCGACCGGTCGGGAAAGCGCAGGGCCAGCGTTGGGGAAGCGGCCCGCTACGGGACACTCCAGCTCTCTCCCGACGAAAAACAGGTCGCGTTCGAGAAGCTCGACGGGGACGGCCGGCACGCCAACCTCTGGCTGGTGGACCTGGCGCGAGGCTCCACGTCGCGGCTGACCTCCACCGTCGGATCCGACTATGCGCCGGTGTGGTCGCCGGACGGCAGCAGGCTGCTCTTCGGGTCGGCCCGGCCCGGCCTCGCGAACCTCTTCGAGATCGGAGCCGGCGGGTCGGCCGAAAAGCCGATCTTCCACGACGGGCAGGACAAGAACCCTCTCGATTGGTCGCGGGACGGCCGATTCGCGCTCTTCCTGTCGATTTCGCCCACGACGGGGGAGGACATCTGGATCCTCAAGCTTTCGGACGGCGGCACGGCCGCTCCTCTCGTGGCCACCCGGTTCTCGGAGAACGACGCCCAGATCTCGCCTGACGGAAAGTGGTTCGCTTACTGCTCCGACGAATCAGGCCGGCCGGAGGTCTATGTCCAGTCGCTCGCGGACGCCGCTAACCGCCACCAGGTCTCGGTCTCGGGCGGAAGGCGGCCGCGCTGGCGAGGCGACGGCAAGGAGCTCTTCTTCGCGAACGCGGGCGCGCTCGACTCCGTCGAGATCCGGACAGAACGTGTTTTCGAAGCCGGCCAGCCGAAGGAGCTCTTCAAGCTCCCTTACGTCGAGGACTACGCGGTCACCCGTGACGGCCACATCCTCGTGGCGACCTCCGTCGAGGACAACCCTGTTTTTCCCCCGACTGTCGTGCTCAATTGGGCTTCCGGCCTGAAAAAGCCGTGATTCTCAATTGCGGCTGTAGACTCCTGCAGCAAGCCGGGGGTGAACATGCCGAGCCAGGCGCTTCCGCAGTGTGAGTTCGAAGGAAAAGACCTCCTGGTCAAGGTCGACCTCGAGTTGCCGGGGGACGTCAACGCAATCTCGCCCGTCGTAACGAAGGTCATGGGCATCGTCACCGAGATGGGCTGCGCCGTGGGCCACGAGTTCGAGATCGAGCTGGCGCTGCGCGAGGCCCTGGCCAACGCCATCGAGCACGGCGTCGGCCACGACGCCTCCAAGCAGATCCAGTGCTCGGTGGCCTGCGATCACGAGCGCGGCATGCTGATCGTCGTGCGCGACCCCGGATCCGGATTCGACCCGTCGACCCTGCCGTCTCCCGTGCTCGGGCAGAACCTCTTCTCGACCGGCGGGCGCGGCATCTACCTCATCAATCGGTTGATGGACGAGGTCCGCTTCGAAAAGGGCGGCACCGAGATCCACATGCGCAAGAACCCGCCATCAGCCTGAGCATTCCGGATTGATCCGGCGCGCGCTGGTTCGGCCCCCCGGGGTAACGTACGCCGATGCGCTGACGCGGCTCGAGCCCCGGCCCGTTGTCGATCTGGAGTTGGCGCGGAGGCAGCACAGGGGCTATGTCGCCACCCTGCGTCATGCCGGCCTCGAGGTGACGGAGCTTCCGGCCGACGACGAGCATCCGGATGCCGTCTTCGTTCAGGATCGGGTCTGCGTCCTGGATGGCCGCGCCATCGTGGGCCCTTCGGCGGTCGAGTCGCGCCGGGGAGAGACAGAAGCGATCGTCGGGGTGCTCGGACGCTCCTTTCCGGTCGTCGACCTGCCGCAGCCGGCCTCTCTGGATTGGGGAGACGCGCTCGTCACCGAGGACGCCCTCTTCGTCGGCCTGTCGGAGCGCTCCAACCAGGCGGCCGTCGACGGGCTTCGCGAGATCCTGGGACCCCGCCGAAAGGTGGAGGGGGTGCCGCTGCCCTCTGATCTGCTTCACCTCCTGAGCGGGTGTGCTTACCTGGGCGGCCGCACTCTGCTCGCCGTGGGCTCTCTCGAAGAGTTCGCCCGGTCGAGAGGGTTCCGCGTCGTGCGTGTCGCGGAGACGGAGCCTCTGGCGGCAAACGTGCTTGCGATCGGCGAGGACGCGATCGTGCCCGCGGGATACCCCGAGACGGCCGCCCGGATCGAGCAAGCGGGGTTTCGGCTGCGTCGGATCTCCGTCGGCGAGTTCGAGAAGCGCGACGGCGGAGTGACCTGCCTGTCGGTCCTTTACTGAAATCGCAGCGTCCTCATTGTTAGAGTGATGCGTACATGACGCTCGCTCCCGGCGCCCGTCTCGGCCCCTACGAAATCCTCGCGCCTTTGGGCGCGGGGGGGATGGGAGAGGTGTACCGGGCGAGGGATCCGAAGCTCGGGCGAGAGGTCGCGATCAAGGTCCTGCCGGCCGAAGTCTCTTCGGATCGGGACCGGCTCGCGAGGTTCGAACAGGAGGCTCGCTCGGCCTCCGCGCTCAATCACCCGAGCATCATCACGATTTACGAGATTGGAACGGCCGGCTCGGTCTCCTACATCTCGATGGAGCTGGTAGAAGGGAAGACCCTGCGGGAGCTCGTCGCGGAGGGCCCGGTCCCATTGAAGAGCCTCGTTGCCATCGCGGCGCAGATAGCGGACGCACTCGCCAAAGCGCACGAAGCCGGGATCATTCACCGTGACCTGAAACCGGAAAACTTGATGGTCACGCGAGACGGCTTCGTCAAGATTCTCGACTTCGGCCTGGCGAAGCTGGCTCTTCCCGAGTCCGGTGAGGTGTCCTCGATGCCGACCATGGCCAGGGACGAGACGCACCCGGGTGTCGTCCTGGGCACAGTCGGGTACATGTCTCCCGAGCAGGCGAGCGGACGGCGGGTGGATTTTCGCTCGGATCAGTTCTCCCTGGGCTCGATCCTCTACGAGCTCGCGACGGGAAAGCGCGCCTTCTCTCGGCCGACGACAGCCGAAGCGCTCGTGGCGATCATTCGAGAGGAGCCGGAGCCGATCGCGGCTCTTTCGCCGCAGCTTCCGGTTCCCGTCCGCTGGGTGATCGAGCGCTGTCTGGCCAAGGACCCGGGGGAGCGTTATGCGTCGACCCGGGACCTGGCGCGGGACCTGAAGCACCTGCGCGACCACGGGTCGGAGATCTCGGTGGAGGCGGTCCCGGTGATTCTCGCGCGGAGGCTCGGGTGGCTGGGTCCGGCGTTGATTGCGGGAGTCCTGCTCGCCGCCGTTTTGGCCGTCTTGGCCGTGCTCCGTTCGCGGCCGGCTCCCGTGGCGCGCCCGCTGCGATTCAGCGTTCCGATCCCAGCAGGGGCGACCTATTCTCCGGGAGAGCTCTCGCGTGGGTTTGCGCTCTCTCCCGACGGAACGCGCCTCGTCATCGAGGCGATCGTGAGAGGCCGCCGCCGCCTCTTCCTCCGGCCGCTCGACTCGGAGAAGGCTGTCGAGCTCGACGGCACGACCGGAGCGGAGGCGCCTTTCTGGTCACCGGACAGCCGCTTCGTCGCCTTCTTCGCGGACGGCAAGTTGAAGAAGATCCCGGCGGCCGGCGGCCCTCCCGAGGAGCTCTGCGCGGCATCGTTCGACATCGTCGGGAGCTGGAGCCGTGAGGGGACGATCCTCTTCTCGGAGATCACTCTCAAGCGAGGGATCCTTCGCGTCTCGGACAAAGGGGGGGAGGCCGTGCCCGCGACGGTCGACCCGACCGGCAACGTGATCGCCGATCTCTGGCCCCATTTCCTGCCGGATGGCCGGCGATTCCTCTATCTGGAATCGCATCCAACGGCGCCGGGCCATGGGCCGCGTGAGTTGCGCATCGGCTCCCTCGATTCGAAAGAGAGCCGCGCCGTGACGCGGCTCGACTCCATGGCCGAGTATGCCTCTCCCGGATACCTGCTGTACGTCCGCGACGGCACCCTCTTTGCGCAGCCCTTCGACGCGGCAAAGGCGCAGCTTTACGGAGACCCGCTTGTCGTAGCCGAGAACGTCCACTACTTCTTCGGGCCGGCCCGAGCATCCTTCTCGGTTTCCCAGACCGGAGTCCTGGCCTTCCAGACAGCCAAGCCTCTCTCCCGGCTCGTCTGGCTCGACCGCGCCGGCAAGGAGATCGGCACGCTCGGCCAACCCGCAGTCTTGGGGAAGGGTTTTCGCATCGCGCCCGACGGAGGGAGGGCGGCCGTCGCGATCGAGGACCGGCGGATCGGGACTTCTGACCTGTGGGTTTTCGAGCTGGCCCGGGGAGTCTCGACGCGGCTTCATTCCGATCCGGTGGACGAGAACACCCCGGTGTGGTCTGCCGACGGATCGAAGGTCTTCTACCGTTCCGACCGCAAGGGCCCACCCGATATTTACGAGATCTCGCCCGGAGCGCCTGGAAGCGAGCGGGAGGTCCTCGCACTGCAGGGCGTGCAGGAGCCGGAGGATGTTTCGCGAGACGGACGCTTCCTCGTGTACCTCAACGACACCCAAATGGCAGCGTCAGACGTCTGGCTCCTTCCGCTTTTTGGAGATCGCAAGCCAATGCCGTGGCTCAAAACGAGCTTTTCCGTGACCAGCCCTCGGTTCTCTCCGGACGCGCGTTGGATTGCCTACGAGTCGGACGAGTCGGGAGATCCCGAGATCTACGTAGCCCGGACGGAAGGGGCCGGGGAAAAGCAGCGCCTCTCGACCGCCGGGGGAAGACTTCCGCGATGGCGGAGAGACGGCAAGGAGCTCTACTACGTCACCCCGGACGGTTTCCTCATGGCCGTCCCGATGTCTCCGGGGACGCGGCTGGAAGCCAGGGCTCCAGTCCAGCTCTTTCACGTCGAGGCCGTGATCGAGAACTACGACGTGACTCCTGATGGATCGCGGTTTCTCATGAGTACGCCCGCGGAAAAAGTCCGCGAGTCGCCGATCCGCGTGATCGTCAACTGGCCGGCAACGCTCAAAGGGGAGAAGTGAGTGAGGGAGGCTCTATGAAGCGATTCCTGAAGACGGCTGTTGGAGTATCGCTAGCTCTTTCCGGCGTCCTGATGGCGGCCGATAAGCCGGTGTTCACCGTCGGCACGGCCTCGGCCGCTCGAGGGCAGAGGGCATATGGCTTTCTCGAGGTGCCGGCGGGCGTGGATGCGGGAACCCGCATCGCAGTTGCCGTGGTGCACGGTGCGAAACCCGGTCCCGTCTTTGCCATCGTGTCGGGGGCGCACGGCACGGAGTACGCCTCGATCGTTGCCGTCTCGAAGCTCGTTCAGATGCTCGATCCGGCTCAAGTCTCGGGCACGGTGATTCTGATCCCGCTCGTGAACGTTCCCTCCTTCGAGCAGAAGGTCCCGCACGTGAATCCGGTCGACAACAAAAGCATGAACCGCTACTACCCGGGCAAGGCCGACGGCACGCAGACGGAGCGCGCGTCCTTCCTGATCACACGCGAAGTCGTCGAGAAGTGCGATCACCTGATCGACCTGCACGGCGGGGACCTCGATGAGGATCTGCGCCCCTACAGCTACTGGACGAAGACGGGCAACGCGGCCCAGGACGCGACGTCGCGCGAGATGGTGCTGGCCTTCGGCCTCGACCACATCATCATCTCCACCGACCGCCCGAAGGACCCCGCCGCCTCGCGCTATCTCGAGAACAACGCCACGACGCGGGGCAAACCCTCGATCACCGTGGAGGCCGGGCGCGCGGGCACGGTCGATCCGGAGGATGTTTCGGCGCTCGTGGACGGGTGTTTGTCCGTCATGCGCTACCTGAAGATGCTGCCGGGCTCGCCCCATCCCGTCGAGCATCCCGTCTGGATCGAATCGGTCAAGACCGCGTCGAGCGAGGCCGCCGGTCTCTTCTATCCGCTCGTCCGGCGCGGGGCGTACGTCGAGAAGGACTTGAAGATCGGGTTCGTCACGGACGCTCTGGGCCGGCCACTCTTCGAAGCGCGGGCGCCTGCTTCGGGCGTCATCCTTTATATTTGTGCCGTCCCCTCGATGAGGAAGGGGGACACGATCGCCAACGTGGGCGTCATCGCGCCCTCGCCACCGTGAAGCCCCAGGTGAGGTGAATGTGGCCATAGCGCCGGGGAGCCGGCTCGGGCCCTACGAAGTGATTTCGCTCCTGGGCGCGGGAGGAATGGGGGAGGTCTGGCGGGCGCGCGACACGCGGCTCGGCCGCGAAGTAGCCGTCAAGATTCTCCGGGAGGCCTGGCGCGAGGATCGGGAGCGGCTGGCCCGATTCGAAAGGGAGGCGCGCGCCGCGTCGCGCCTCTCCGATCCGCACGTAGTCGCCGTCTTCGACGTTGGAGAGGAGACCGGCGTCTCGTATCTGGTCACCGAGCTCGTTGAGGGGACGGACTTGCGCTCGGAGCTCGAGCTCGGGCCGTTGCCGGCCGCCAGGGCCGTCGAGCTGGCCGCTCAGATCGCCGAGGGGCTCGCGGCGGCGCACGAGTCCGGCATCGTGCATCGGGACTTGAAGCCCGGCAACGTTCTCGTGACGCGCGCCGGGACCGCAAAGATCGCGGACTTCGGGCTGGCCCGGACGCTGGACTCTCTCGCGGCTCCCCGGGGGGAGGAGGCTCCGACCGTTTCGTCCTACAGCGTGCCGGGTGTCGTTCTCGGAACCGTCGGCTACATGGCCCCCGAGCAGGTTCGGGGAGAGGAGTGCGATGGCCGATCCGACATCTTTTCCCTGGGGTTGTTGCTTTACGAGATGCTGACCGGCCGCCGACCCTTCGGCCGTGCCAGCTCGGCCGAGATGATGGCGGCAATCCTCCGGGAGGATCCTCCTGATCCGTCGAAGTCAAATCCCGCGATCCCGGCAGCGCTCGACCGCATCGTCCGGCATTGCCTCGAGAAGAGGGCTGAGCGGCGGTTCCAGTCGGCCCGGGATTTGGCATTCGCGCTCCGGGCCCTGGCGCTCCCGACGGACGCCGTTTCCCGGCCGGCTCCGTTGGTGGGTGGAACGACGCGATCCGTGCTTCCCCTGCCTCCCGGCACGCGGCTCTCCGGCCAGGCCGCGCCGGTTCTCGCGATCTCGCGCGACGGGACCAAGCTCGCGTACGTCGTTCTGGCCGACGAGGGGCCGCCCCATTTGTATGTGAGCCACCTGGATTTCGGCAAGACGCAGCGGATCCCTGAGAGCGAGTGGGCCGAGGGCCCCTTTTTCTCGCCGGACTCCCGATGGGTGGCATTTGCCGCCGGCGTGTCCGCCAACCCTCCGCGGCCGGCCGAGCTGCGCAAACACTCGTTCTCCTCTGGCCTGACGCAGAAGATCTGCCGGTTGGCCGACTACGACGGGGGCTGCTGGGCGGAGAACGACTCCATCTACTTCGTCGGGGATGTGCTGCAGGGTCTTCGCCGACTTCCCGGCGCAGGCGGGGGCGGGGAGCTGCCCGAGCGGACGCAGTTTCGAATTTCGGGAGTCGAGGGCCCGCGCTGCATCGGCTACCCTCGCCTCGCTCCAGGTGATCGTTGGGCAGTCGTGCTCGATTGGGACGCCTCGGCCCTGGGGGACGCCAGCGTGCTCGACCTGACGGACGGGTCGTTGCGCTCCGTCGCTCGATCGGGCTCGACGGGAGTCCTTACGGCGACCGGGCACCTTCTCTACGCCGGAACGGACGGGACGCTCTTTGGAGCGCCGTTTGATCGTTCGGGTGGCGGCTTGGCCGGGCCGGCGATCGCGATCGTCAAGGATCTGGCGGTCGATGGAGCGGGGGGCGCCGTCGCGGTCTCCGACACAGGCACGCTCGCGTACGCTCGCGGCCAGCTCCGAGGCAGCATTTACGAGTCAAAACGGCTCGTGGCTCTCGCCGTGGACGGGCAAGCAAGGCCGCTGCCTTTCCCCCCGGACGCTCTCGCCCCTTTCATTGCCGTCTCGTCGGACGGCCGGAGCCTCGCGGCAACCTCGCGGCTGAACGGCCTCTGGGTCTGTGACCTTCGTCGGGGCACGCGCGCGCGCCTTCCGCCGGGATCGACGCGTTTGCCCCGGTACCCAGTCTTCAGCCCCGATGGAGAGTGGCTCGTCTTCCGGGGTGCCCTCGTAGGGGAGATGGGGTACAAGATGCTTCGGCAGAGGGCCGACGCGACGGGCCCGCCCGAAGTGTTCTTCGCGCCTGACGTCGTGGAGAGGCGGCCGTGCGGCTTCACGGACGGCGGAGAAGACCTTCTGTACGAGATCTCGGGGGACGAGAGCCAGCAGGGCCTCTGGAGCTTGCCGTGGAGAGATCCGACAGTCCCTCGACGGCTGATCACGGGTCCCCTCGAGGAGGTGTGCGTGTCGCCCGATGGGCATTTCGTTGTCTACCAGTCGCGCGAGTTCGGCTCAATCGAGGTGTTCGCGCGGCCGCTCGCTCCGGAGGGCCGCCGCATCCAAGTTTCCGTGGCGGGTGGGAGGAATCCTCGTTGGTCCCCTGACGGCAGCCGGATCTTCTTCCTGAATGGCAACCGATTTGTGGCAACAGCCTTCGAGGCCGGAAGGACCGGTCCGGATTGCGGACCGCCCGAGCCCCTCTTCGAGAGGCCGGACGTCGAGGGCTACGAAGTGGCTCCGGACGGGAAGGGGTTTATCGCCGTCGAACGCCCCCCGGACTCTGGTGACGTGCGGCAGATCGAGCTCGTGACAGCGTGGTTTGAAGAGCTCGGGCGGATCGTGCCTGTGCCCGCAGGCGGCTCGCCCGATGTGGTGTGAGAATGACGCTGACACCCGGTACCCGCCTCGGACCGCGTGAGCTTGGGGTCAGGTTAGACGGTAAGAGCGCGGGCGGGCTCGCGCTTCGGATACTTGGTCGCGATGTAGTCGTCGACGAGGGCGCGGAAGGCGGCAGAGAGCTCGTCGTAGTTGCCCTTCAAGGTCGTGAAGTGCTGGCCGTCGATGTAGACCGGGCAGTGCGGCTCCTCGCCCGTGCCGGGAAGCGAGATGCCGATCGAGGCGGCCTTCGATTCGCCCGGCCCGTTGACGACGCAGCCCATGACGGCGAGCGTCATGTTCTCGACACCCTCGTACTGCGTCTTCCACTCGGGCATCTTGTCGCGGATGTAGCCCTGGATCCGCTCGGCCAGCTCCTGGAATGTCGTCGAGGTCGTGCGTCCGCAGCCCGGGCAGGCGGTGACGGAGGGCGCAAATGAGCGGATGCCGAGCGATTGGAGCATCTCGCAGGCCGCGTAGACCTCCTCGCGCCGGTCGCCGCCCGGGCGCGGCGTCAAGGACACCCGGATCGTGTCGCCGATGCCCTCGTTCAAGAGCACTCCCATCGCTGAGGCGGACCAGACGAGGCCTTTCATGCCCATGCCGGCTTCGGTCAGGCCCAGGTGCAGAGGCTGATCGGTCCTCGCCGCGAGGTCGCGGTAGACGGCGATCAGATCGAGAGGCCGCGAGACCTTGCAGGAAATGATGATCTGGTCCTTCCGCAGGCCGGATTGGAGAGCGAGGTCCGTCGACTGCAGGGCCGAGAGGACCATGCATTCATTGATGATCTCCTCGGAGCTGTGGCCCAGGTCCTTGTCGGTGTTCTCCTGCATCTTGTCCATGACCAGTTCCTGGTTCAGGGACCCGCCGTTGACGCCGATCCGTACGGGTTTTCCGTTGTCGCGCGCGATGTGGCAGATCGTGGCGAACTGCTCGTCGCGCCGCGCGCCCTTGCCGACGTTGCCGGGGTTGATGCGGTACTTGTCGAGCGCCGAGGCGCAGGCGGGGAACTTCGTCAGCAGGACGTGCCCGTTGTAGTGGAAGTCGCCGATCAAGGGGGCCTCGGCGCCGGCGTCCAGCATCCGCCTCTTGATCTCGGGCACGGCCGCGGCCGCCTCGGGGATGTTGACGGTGACGCGCACCATCTCGGAGCCCGCCTTGGCGAGCTCGATGCACTGCTTCGCCGTCGAGGCCACGTCGGCCGTGTCGGTGTTGGCCATGGACTGGACGACGACCGGCGCACCCCCGCCCACCTGCACGGGCCCCACCCGGACCCCGACGGTGGCGTGGCGTTTTCTCCTGTCCATGACCGTCCAATTTACCAGATGGGCGCGCTCTCCTGGTTCGAAGGGCTCAGGCGTTTTTGGCCGAACGGTGGTACAGCAGCCCTACTTGACTCTCACTGCTGGAACGCGACTGGGCCCGTACCAGGTCGTCGGTCCGCTGGGCGTGGGCGGCATGGGGGAGGTGTACCGGGCGCGGGACACCCGTCTCGAGCGCGACGTCGCGATCAAGGTGCTGCCGTCTCACCTGTTCGAGTCGCCCGAGTCCCGCAAGAGGTTCGACCGGGAAGCCAAGACGATCTCGCGGCTCTCCCACCCTCACATCTGCGCCCTCTACGACGTCGGGAGCGAGGGCGGTGTGGACTACCTCGTCATGGAGTGCCTGGAGGGCGAGACGCTCGCCACGCGGCTGGCCTCGGGGCCGCTCTCGACCGACCAGGTCTGCCGGTTCGGCGCCGAGATCGCCGAGGCTCTGGGCGCGGCGCACGCTTCGGGGTCGTCCACCGGGATCTCAAGCCCGGCAACGTGATGCTGACCAAGACGGGCAGCAAGCTGCTCGACTTCGGCCTCGCCAAACCCGCCATGGGGCTCTCGTCCGGCGAGGTCTCGGGAATGGTGACGGCCACGGGGCCCCTGACGGAAGCAGGCGTCGTGCTCGGGACGGTCCAGTACATGGCGCCGGAGCAGGTGGAGGGCAAGGAGGCCGACGCCCGGACGGACATATTCGCGCTCGGCGCCGTGCTCTACGAGATGGCGACGGGCCGGCGGGCGTTCCCGGGAAAGACGGCAGCCTCGGTCGCCTCGGCGATCCTGCGCGACGAGCCGCCGGCGATCACCGAGATCTCTCCCGTCTCGCCGCCCGCTCTCGATCGGCTGGTGCGCCGGTGTCTGGCCAAGGACCCGGAAGAGCGGTGGCAGTCGGCGCGCGACGTCGCGGCGGAGCTCCGCTTCCTGCGAAACGAGATCTCGGGATCGGGCCGCGCGCCGGCAGTCGCTCGAGCGCCGAGAATCTCGTTGCCTCGCGCCTTGCCCTGGATGATCGCCCTCCTCGCCGTGACAGCGGCAATGTGGTTCGCTCAGCCGGGGCCGACGCTTCCCGTTCGTCGTTTCCGGCTGCCGATCGAGAAGTTCGACACCAACTTCATGGCCATTCCCGCCATCTCTCCCGACGGAAGCAAGATCGCCTATATCGCGGACGGGCGTCTCTGGATCCGCAATCTCGACCGCTTCGAGGCGCGGGAGCCGACGAAAACGAAGAATGCGACCTCGGTGTTCTGGTCGTTCGACAGCCGTGACGTCGCCTATGCAGACGAGGGAGAGATCTGGCGGGTGCCGGTCGCCGGCGGCGAGGCGCGGGCTCTCTGCTCGGTGCCCGAGGAGCAGCGCCTCCTGACGGGCGGCTTCTGGGGGCGCGACAACCGCATCGTCGTGGCGGTCTGGCGAAGCGGCCTCTACGAGGTGCCGGCGGCCGGCGGTCAGCCGAAGCTTCTGGCTGCCCGAGGCGATGACGTGGTCGATTTCCACGCCCCCGTGTTCCTGCCGGACGGCCGCACCCTTCTCTTCGCCGTCCACGGCTTGCAGAGCAAGGGCAGGATCGTCGCGCTGACGTCCGATGGCCGGATGCAAACTGTCTACGAATCACCGTTCGTGGTGAGCGTGGCCTATTCGCGACCCGGATACCTGCTCTTTAGCCGGGAGATTGCAGACGAGGGCATCTGGGCGATCCGCTTCTCGGCCTCGTCGCTGAGGGTCGAGGGCGCGGCCTTTCCTGTCGCGCGCGGCGCCGAATTCCCGAGCGTTTCAGACGATGGAACGCTCTGTTATCGCGAAGGGCGGGTCGAGGCGCTGCGAGAGATGGTGTGGGTCTCTCGCGAGGGGCGAGTCGAGGAGACGCTCGGCGATCCGGAACGTGGCTTGAGCGAGCCGGCGCTGTCGCCGGACGGCAAGAGGGTGGCGTTCACGGCTCTCGGGACTGACAACGCCGATATCTGGGTCCTGGATCTCTCGCGCCGGACCCGGACCCACGTGACGACCGGGCCCGCGCAGGAGGTTTCTCCGTCCTGGTTCCCTTCCGGCGACCGGCTCGTGTACAACGAGTACCGTGGCCGCGAAGACCGGCTCATCGTCGAGGTGGCCGCCGACGGCACGGGCGGTCGCCGCGAGCTGGGTGTTGGATCAGGACCGCGAGTCTCTCCCGACCGGCGGTTCGTCGTGTACACCGTGGATGCGAATGCGAAAGGTCAGTTAGACATCTGGTATCGGCCCCTCGAGGGAGACGCGAAGCCGGTCCCCTTTCTGCAGGCGCCGAACGTGCGGGAGTCTGGTGGGAGGTTTTCTCCGGACAGCCGGTGGCTCCTCTACCAGACCAACGAAACGGGCCGCATGGAGCTCTTCGTTCGCGGGTTTCCCGCGGGCGAAGGCAAGCAACAGGTCTCGCGGAATGGCTCCGGCGGATACCTCTGGAGCCCCAGGGGGGACGCGATCTACTTTCTCGAAGGCGGCGACCTCGTGACAGAGGTTCCCGTCCTGCCAAACTCCAGGCTCGTCCTCGGCCAGCCGCGCCGGCTCTTCTCGATGTCGGCAGCGGGGCTCGAAGTCGTCAGTCCCTGGGATCGCCTCAACCTCGACGTTTCGCCCGACGGCCGGCGGTTCCTCGCGGTGCGCAGGTCCGGCGGACGGCAGGGATCGATCTTCCTCGTCGAGAACTGGGCCGCGGAGCTGCCAGCCAAGAAATAGCTTCGCCGGCAGACCTCGGACCTGAGGGAGAATAGGGGCGAGGGGGGCACGGGCCGTGTTCGCTCGTTACCGCACCGTGAACGCCATTCTCGGCCACGCCGGGCTCGTCAGCCCGGTTCGCAAGGCGGATCTCTGCCGCGGCAGCCGAGTCGTCGTGTGCACCGAGAACTCCGTCTATTCGATCGAGGTGCTCGAGGACGCGACCTACAGCGTCCGCGGCGGATGGTTCGATCGGAACGGCCTCTCCGGAATCCGGATTTCGATTGCCGGCTGCACCTGGGGCGGAACCGTGATCAAGAACGACATCGTCGCCGCCTGTGGCCTGCACCTCGAGTTCGGCAATCGGGTCGTGACCAGCCGGATCCGCGAAGTCCGCGTCATCCAGGAGGGATCGAAAGACCGCGGGCTGCGGCCGATCGAGCCCCGCGAGCTCTTCCTGAACTGCTACGGTCCCCGATCGGAGATTGCTTCGGCCGGATAACCGGGCCTAGGGCTTCCTCGGCCAGCGGTCCTTCGGGATATCGCGGTAGACGTCCTCGAGCTTCTGGTACCCGTCGGCGATGACGGTTGACGCGAGGTTGTCCTTGTCGACGGCGATCGGCTCGAGCAGGATGCTCGGCACGTCGACCTTGCCGTTGCCGATGCCGCGCGTCGTTTCGCCGTGCGGCTCCTTGCGCGCCAGCCGGACGGCCACCTCGGCCGCTTTGTACGCCAGCCGCTCGATCGGCTTGTAGACCGTCATGCTCTGCGTGCCGGCGGCGATGCGCTGACAGGCCGAGAGCTCCGCGTCCTGGCCCGAAACGAGTGTGACGCCCGCCAGCTTCTGCTCGGCCAGCGCCTGGATGGCTCCGCCCGCGACACCATCGTTGGCCGCCACCACGGCATCCACCTTGTTGTCGCTGCGCGTCAGCGCGTTTTCCATGATCTTCAGCGCCTCGACCGCAAGCCAGTCGCGCGCCCATTGTTCCGCGACGATCCGGATGTCCCCGCGTTTGACGAAGGGATCGAGCACCTTCATCTGACCCTGGTGGTAGAGGTGAGCGTTGTTGTCGGTCGGGGCGCCGCCGATCACGACGTAATTGCCCTTCGGCTTGCGCTTCACGAGGTACTCGGCCTGCATCTGGCCGACGCGCTCGTTGTCGAACGAGATGTAGAGGTCGACATCCGCGTCGTTGATGAGGCGGTCGTAGGCAATGACGGGCACGCCGGCCCGGTGAGCGGCCTCGACGATGACGGCGGCCGTCTTGCCGTTGTGCGGCGCCACCAGCAGGACGTCGACACCCTGCGTCAGCATGTTTTCGGCCTGCGAGTTCTGTAAAGCGTCGTTGCCGTTGGCGGCCTGGACGAGGACCTCGGCCCCGAGCTCGCCAGCTCTCTTGACGAGCATGTCCCGGTCGCGGTGCCACCGCTCCTCCTTGAGCGTGTCCATGGAAAAGCCGATCTTGATCTTCCTGCCAGCAGCTCCGGTTGCGCCCGGCTTCTCTCTCGGCCCCGAGCATCCGCCGGCCAGAATGAGGGCGAGAACGAGGATGCCCGCAATGCGTCGTGTCATTCGAATTGGAAAAGCCTATCGTGCCCCACGCCGACCGGCCATGTCGGCGGCGACGGCGGCGACGAGGATTGCGCCTTTCAGGATCGGCTGCCAGTAAGGCTCCGTGTTCAGGAGGCTCATGCCGTTGTCGAGCGAGGCCATGACGAGGGCGCCGAGAAGGGCGCCCCAGACCGTGCCGCGGCCGCCCAGGAGGGAGGTCCCGCCGATGACAGCGGCGGCGATGGCATCGAGCTCCATCAGGCGGCCCGCATCCGAGGTGGCCGAGCCGACGCGGGCTGTCAGCACAACGCCCGCCGCGCCGCAGAGAAGGCCCATCAGGGCGAACACGGCGGCGATGTGGCGCTCGATGCGGACTCCCGAATAGAGCGCCGCTTCTCGGTTGCCTCCGATCGCGTAGAGCCGGCGGCCAAAAGGCGTGTGGTGCGCCATCGTCGAAAAGAGGGAGGCGGTGAGGAGAACGAGGAAAACGGGCAGCGGGATCCCCTCGTATCCGTTCATCACCGCCGTGAAACCAAGAGCGAGCGCCGCGAAGCCGATCCACTTCCAGCGCTTTCGCCCGGCTGCTCGCGCCGCCGCCAGGACCAGGGCTGCGACGAGAAGGCCGGCGAGCGCCCACCCGAGCGGCTTGGGAACGTAGGCCTGCCCGACGAAGAGAAAGGGGCGCGCGGGGGAAAGGGAGATGCCGCCCGTGACGCCGAGGAGCGTCCCCTGGAAGACGAGCATCCCGCCGAGCGTGACGATGAAGGAGGGCACCCTCAGCCAGGCGACGAGGGCGCCCTGCGCGAGGCCGAAGAGTCCGCCCAGGACGAGAGCGGCCAGGAAGGCGAGGGCGAGCGGCCAGCCCGCGTTGGTGAAGGTGATCGCCGCGATGCCGCCGAGGAAGCCGGCCATCGCTCCCACGGAGAGGTCGATCTCGCCTGTGACGATGACCATCACCATTCCAATGGCAAGAAGCGCAGTGACGGACATCTGCCTCGCAAGCAGCGCGAGATTGCGCGGGCTGCCGAACGTCCCGTGTGTCGCGACGAGAAAGACGGCCCAGATCAGAACCAGCGCGCCGACGAGCGTCAGGGCGCGCCATGGGATCGCGCCCTTTCCGGCCTCCGCCGGCGTCCTGCTCATGCTGTCGCCGCGGCCATGACGGCCTCCGGGGTCGCGTCGGCAAGCGCGAGTGTCGCTGTCTGGCGGCCCTGCGAGAGCACGAGCACGCGGTGCGAGAGGCCGAGCAGCTCCGGCAGGTCCGAGGACACGAGCACGATCGCCACGCCCTCGGCCGCCAGGTGTCCGACGATCTCGTGGATCTCGGCCTTGGCGCCGACGTCGATGCCGCGCGTTGGCTCATCCAGCAGGAGCACCCTCGGTTTGGCCATGAGCCACTTGCCGAGCACGACCTTCTGCTGCGTTCCGCCGGAGAGGTTGCCGGCAGAAGCCTCGAGGGACGGGGTCTTGATCGAGAGCGAGTCGACCTGCTCCTGCGACGCGCGGGCGCGCGCGCGGTCGTCGAGCAGGACACCGCTCCGGAAGCCGTCGAGCGTTGGCAGCGTCAGGTTCTCGAGAACCGAGGCGCCGGATACGAGGCCGTGGCGCTTGCGGTCTTCTCCGGTCAGAGCGAGGCCTGCCGCGATCGCCTCCGCCGGGTTGCGGAACGGCTCCTGGCCCGCGCGGCCGGGCACGCGCAGCGATCCCGAGACAGCGCTCCGCGCCAGGCCGAAGAGGGAGCTCACGAGAGCGGTTCGGCCCGAACCCATCAGGCCGGCGATGCCGAGCACCTCGCCTTCGTGCGCGGTGAAGGACACGCCGTCCAGGACGAATCGTCCCGGGTTGGCCCGATCCTCGACCCGCCAGTCCGCGACCGTAGAGTGCCGGGCTGCCCGCGTGCGTCTGCGGCCGAGGGTAGAGGCTGCGAACCTCGCGGCCGACCATCGCCGCGATGATGCTCTCGGGCGTCCAGTCGCGCGCGGGTGCCGTTCGGACTGTGTGCCCGTCGCGCAGCACGGTGATGCGGTCGGCGATCGAGAAGACTTCTTCCAGGCGGTGGCTGATGTAGATCGACGACACGCCGCGGCGGCGCAGGTCCCGCACGAGGTCGAGCAAACGTCCGGCGTCGGACTCCGTGAGAGCTGCTGTCGGCTCGTCGAGCACGAGGATCTCGGAGCGCTTGGCGAGCGCTCGGGCGATCTCGATCATCTGCTGCTGCCCGACGCCGAGAGCGCGGACAGGCATGTCGACGTCAAGATCCGATCCCACGTGGGCGAGCGCCTCGCGTGCGCCCGCGCGAAGGCGATCCCATTGGATCAGGCCGCGCGAAACCGGCTCGCGCCCGAGCATCAGGTTCTCGGCCACTGTCATCTCGGGCACGAGTGCGAGCTCCTGTGCGATGACGGCTATGCCGCGGCGCTCAGCATCCTGGACGCCTGCCAGATGCAGGAGTTCTCCCCGAAGCCTGATCTCGCCTTCGTAAGTTCCGTGCGGGTAGAGGCCCGAAAGGACCTTGATGAGCGTGCTCTTCCCCGCGCCGTTTTCGCCGCAGAGCGCGTGGACCTCCCCCTTCTCGAGCTCGAAGGAGACGCGGTCGAGAGCTCGGACGCCCGGAAACTCCTTCGTGATCGAGGAGAGCGTCAAGAGCGCCATGCCACGGTTATATCCTTCGTTCCAGTGTCTCTGACAGCCGGTTCCCGCCTCGGTCCCTACGAGATCCTTGCGCCGCTGGGCGCGGGCGGGATGGGGGAGGTGTACAAGGCGCGCGACACGCGGCTGGAGCGCACGGTTGCGGTCAAGGTCCTCCCCTCTCATCTATCGCAGAGCGAAGAAGTGAGGCTGCGCTTCGAGCGGGAGGCAAAGACGATCTCCCAGCTCTCGCACCCTCACATCTGCGCTCTCTACGACGTCGGCACGCACGAAGGCACGGAGTACCTGGTGATGGAGCTCCTCGAAGGGGAGACCCTGGCCGCGCGCCTGGCAAAGGGGGCGCTGCCGCTCGAGCAGACGCTCCGGTTCGGCATCGAGATCGCCGATGCACTGGACAAGGCGCACCGGAAGGGAATCGTGCACCGGGACCTGAAGCCCGGCAACGTGATGCTGACGAAGTCGGGTGTCAAGCTTCTCGATTTCGGGCTGGCCAAGGTGATGGAACCTGAGAGGCCGCAGTCCAGCCTGACGTCTCTTCCCACGATGGCCGGCGCGCCGAACCTGACGCAGGAAGGCACGATCCTCGGGACGTTCCAGTACATGGCCCCCGAACAGCTCGAGGGCAAGGAGGCCGACGGGCGGACGGACATCTTCGCGCTCGGGGCCGTGCTCTACGAGATGGCAACGGGGAGGAAGGCGTTCTCGGGCGCGAGCCAGGCTTCGTTGATCTCCTCGATCATGTCGAGCGAGCCGGCGCCGATCTCCGCGAACCAGCCGATGGCGCCGACGGCGCTCGATCGGGTGGCAAAGGTCTGTCTCGCCAAGGATCCCGAGGACCGCTGGCAGAGCGCCCATGACGTCGGGTCCGAGCTCAAATGGATCGCGGAGGGATCGGGAGCCCGGGTCGCCGTGGCCCGCGCTCCGCGCGGGCGCCGATGGAAGACGGTCGCCGCGGTCCTTCTCGCGGGAATCCTCGGTTCGGTCCTCACCGCTCTCGTTCTCGGCCGCCGGGCCGCGGCCCCTGCCGCCGCAGTCGTTCCGAAGCGATTCGCACTCGATCTTCCGGTCACCATGGGTGGCGACGTCATTTGGGGAAACTCGTTTATTGCCATTTCCCCGGACGGAAGCAAAGTGGTCACGGTGACTCGTGGTCAAATCTGGTTGAGGCGCCTCGAGAGCCTCGAAGCGCTTCCCGTCCCCGGCACCGACGGCGGCCAGTGTCCCTTCTTTTCGCCCGACGGAGAGTGGCTGGGCTTCTGGTCGGACGGCAAGCTGAAGAGAGTGCGACTTCGCGGAGGGGGCGTCCAGACGATCGTCTCGGTAGATCTTCCGCTCGGCGCGACCTGGGGTCCCAACGACATCATTCTGTTTGGAACGCCGTACCAGGGATTGATGCGCGTCTCCGCGAGCGGAGGCGCCCTGAAGCAGATGACCCGCCCGACCTGGTCCAGTGCAGACTGGGGTCATCGGTTCCCGGCGTTCCTGCCGGGAGGGCGCACGGCGCTCTTTACGATCGTCTCCGCTCGATTTCGCGACGACGAGGATCGTGTTGCCGTGCTGTCGCTCGACACGGGCACGATCAAGGTCATCGCGCGCGGAGGCCTCAAGCCGGTCTATGTCCCCCCCGGGCACTTGCTCGTTGCGCAGGGCGGCCAGCTCCTGGCAGCGCCGTTCGACCTCGAGCGGCTGGCGGTCACGGGACCTGCAGTGCCCGTGCTCGAGAACGTGTTCATGAATTCGCGGGTGTCCCCGATGGCCACATACGATGTCTCCGCGACCGGGACCCTCGCCTACGTGCCTGGATACCAATGGAGCATCGAGGGCCGGCTCGTCTGGTTCGACCGCCGCGGGCATGTGAGCCCGGCCTCTCCGACGAAACGAGCCTACAGCGGCCCCCGCCTCTCGCCCGACGGGCGGCGCATCGCGGTCCTCGTGCGCTCCGGCCTCGAGGTGGACCTGTTCGTCGGCGATTTCGAGCGCGACATCTGGACCCGGCTCACTCAGGACGGTTCCTCGATCGACGACAGGTACGCCTGGTCCGCAGACGGCCGCTGGATTGCCTACATCTCGACGGGAGGCGGCATGCCCGAGGTGCGAATCATCGCGACCGACGGCAGCGGTTCGGGGCGCTCGTTGATTCGGACCTCTGCGACCGGGGACTACGGCTGGTTCGCTCCAACCTCTTTCACGCCCGACGGGCAGACGCTCGCCATCGAGGCAATCCGGCGCGACCGGAGCGGATCGGACATCATGGCCCTCTCGCTCCAGGGTGAGGAGCCGCGCCCGCGCGAGATTCTCGCCACCCGATTCACCGAGAACTTCGGGACCTTCTCTCCCGACGGCAAAACATTCGCTTACATGTCGGACGAATCGGGGAGGGCCGAGGTCTACATGCGTCCGTGGCCGATGACCGGGCCGGCGGTACCAGTGTCGCAGGGGGGCGGGGAATGGCCGCGCTGGATCCTGGGCGGGCGGGAGATCGCTTTCATCAGCAGCGGACGCCTCATGAGCGCCTCGGTCGGGGAGAGCGGCGGGTTGCGGGCGGGATCGCCCCGCCTTCTCTTCGATCTCTCTTCGCTTCCGGGTCTCCTGCTCTTCCGGGGCGTCGGCGGCGTGAGCCCTGACGGCGAGCGCTTCCTGGCGGTCGAGCGCTCGGTCGAAGCCCCCATCCAGCGTCCCGTCCTGATCCCAGGTTTCACCGACGAGCTCCGCGCCCTCGGGCGCGGAGAGAAGTAGAAGCGGTCACGCCATGACACTTGCAGCCGGAAGCCGCCTGGGCCCCTACGAGATCCTCGGCCAGATTGGCGCCGGGGGGATGGGAGAGGTGTACCGGGCCAAGGACCCGCGCCTCGGCCGAGACGTCGCCATCAAGGTGCTGCCGTCCTCCTTCTCGGCGGACCCGGATCGCCTGCGGCGCTTCGAGCAGGAGGCCCGGGCGGCGGGGATCCTGAACCATCCCAACATCACTGCGGTCCATGACATCGGCAGCCACGACGGCGCTCCGTACGTCGTGACGGAGCTGCTCGAGGGCGAGACGCTGCGCGCGGCCCTTGCGGGTGGGAGGTTGCCACAACGCAGAGCCATCGACTACGCGCTGCAGATCGCTCACGGCCTGGCCGCGGCGCACGAGAAGGGGATCGTTCACCGGGACCTGAAGCCGGAGAACCTGTTCGTCTTGAAGGACGGGCGCGTCAAGATCCTGGACTTTGGTCTCGCGAAGCTGACGCACACCGAGAGAGGGCCGGAGGTCACGAGCCTGCCGACGGCCACGGGAGGCACGGAGCCTGGCGTCGTGCTCGGGACCCTCGGCTATATGTCGCCGGAGCAGGTCAAGGGCAAGCCGGCCGACCCGCGGTCGGACATCTTTTCTTTCGGGGCGATCCTCTACGAGATGCTCTCGGGCCAGAGGGCGTTCCACGGCGACTCGGCGGCGGAGACGATGTCGGCGATCCTTCGGGAGGAGCCGCCGGATCTCTCGGTAACGAACCAGAGCATCTCGCCGGGTCTCGAGCGCATCGTGCGGCACTGCATCGAGAAGAATCCCGAGCAGCGGTTCCACTCGGCCCACGACGTCGCGTTCGCCCTCGAAGCGCTGTCCGGGCTCTCGGCCTCGGGCTTCCAGCCCGCGCCGGCAGCTTCGAGGGACCGTAAGCGCCGGCTCCTTCCGGCGGTGGCTGCCCTGCTGCTGATGGGGACGGCCGCCGCAGCCTTTGTCGTCGGGCGTCGGACAGCACCCAAGACGGGCGGCGCCTCTTTTCAGCAGTTGACCTTCAGCCAGCAGTCGATCTTCAACGCCCGCTTTGCTCCCGACGGCCGGACGATCGTGTACAGCGCGGCTCTGCAGGGCAACACGTCGGAGCTCTTCACGGTGCGCCCGGAGTTCCCGGAGGCCAAATCCCTGGGTTTGCGCGGAGTCCACCTTCTTTCCGTCTCCTCGCGCGGCGAGCTGGCGCTGCTGACGAAGGCGCGCTACATCGCTCACAACGTCTACCAGGGCACGCTGGCTCAGATGCCGCTGGAGGGCGGAGCGCCGCGGGACGTTCTCGAGAATGTGCGCGAGGCGGACTGGTCGCCCGACGGTGCGAGCCTGGCGGTCATCCGCGAGGTCGGGGGCAAGGATCGCCTCGAGTTCCCGGTCGGAAAGGTCCTGTGTGAGACGGGTGGTTACCTGAGCGACCTGCGATTCTCGCCGCGAGGAGGCCGGATCGCTTTCTTCGAGCACCCGGTCAAGTGGGACGACCGGGGGCAGGTCGCCGTCGTGGATCTCGAGGGCAAGAAGACGGTCCTGGCCGAGGGTTTCTGGGGCGAGGAGGGCCTCGCCTGGTCATCCGACGGACAGGAGGTCCTGTTCTCGGCCGGCAACGCCTACAACGCCTTCAACGTCCTCGCCGTGACGCTCTCGGGCCGCCGGCGGACGGCTCTCGAAAGTGCGGGAGGCCTGACGCTCCACGACGTGCGTCCGGATGGGCGGTGGCTCGCCACCCGCGACGACTTTCTCCAGGGTATGCCGGTCCTTCTGCCCGGACAGACCGCCGAACGAGACCTGTCGTGGCTCGACCTCTCCGACCGTCCCTTCCTTTCCGCCGACGGGAAGACGATCGTGTTCACCGAGCAGAGCGGCAGCCTGGGCGTTAACTACGCTGTTTGCTTGCGCCGCACCGACGGTTCGGCAGTCGTCCGATTGGGCGAGGGAACGCCCACCGATTTGTCTCCCGACGGGAAATGGGTCCTCGCCATCGTGCCCACCACGCCTCAAAAGCTGGTCATCTATCCCACTGGCGCGGGTGAGGCTCGCAAGCTCGATTCCGGCGGGATCGAAAGCTTCGAGTCGGCCGTGTTCTTTCCCGACGGCAAGTCGGCGCTCGTCTGCGGCCACGAGCCTGGCCACGCATCGCGGTGCTACGTCGAGGAGATCTCTGGCGGCAAGCCGAGGGCTGTCACGCCGGAAGGCACGACACGCGGGATTCTTTCGCCCGACGCGCGGCAGATTCTCGTTCAAGCGAGCGTCGGCGGCCTCGCCGTCTATCCCACGGGCGGGGGCGAGGGGCGGCCGGTGCCGGGCACGACTCCCGACGAGTACGCGATCCGCTGGAGCCGCGACGGAGGATCGATTCTCGTCGGCCGCGGGAGCGATGTTCCTCTGCGAATCGAGCGAGTCGCTCTTCCCTCCGGCAGGCGGAGCCCCGTGCGGACGGTCGGACCGGCGGACCTCGGCGGTGTCACTTCCGTCAGCGCTCCGTTTCTGGCAGATGACGAAAAGAGCTACGCCTACGTCTTTTCGAGGACCGTCTCCCACCTGTTTCTCGTCGAGGGAGCTCGTTGACACGTCGCTCCGCGCTGCGCGAGGGATCTGCGCCCCTTCGGGCGCACCCGATACTCCGCCGAAGTAGAATCCGGGCTCGGTGAGGTGTTCTGACGTCTCGGCGCGATGGCCCGGCCGCAACCGCGGAGGGCAAACCGCCTATTTGAAAGGATTCCTCGTCATGTCTTTTGCCAGACGGATTGGGGCGATTGCAGCGGGCTTCTTCGTGCTGGTCCTCGGCGCGGCGGCGCCCGCGGCGGGCCAGGCGAAGGCCGCAGAGCCTGCAAAGGAAAAGCACGCCCTGCCGACGACCGGGGTCGTCGAGAAGGGCGGCGACTTCGACGCCATGAAGAAGCGCCGGGTCGATCCGCGTCCTCGTCGTCTACAACAAGACGAACTACTTCATCGACAAGGGCGCGTCACGCGGCATCACCTACGACGCGTTCAAGCTGTTCGAGGACGAGCTCAACAAGAAGTACAAGACCGGCAATCTGAAGATCCACGTCGTCTTCCGCCCGGTCGGCCGCGGCGATCTCGCGGCGGCCCTTCTGGACGGGAGCGGGGACATCGTGGCGGCCAACCTGACGGTGACGCCCGAGCGCCTCGAGAAAGTGGACTTTTCAAACCCCGCGATGAAGAACGTGTCCGAGATCGTGGTCTCGGGGCCGGCGTCGCAGCCGCTCGCCACCGTGGACGACCTGTCCGGCAGGGAGGTCTTCGTCCGGAAGGGGTCGATCCAGAACGAGAGCCTGGACAAGCTGAACGCCGATCTCGCGAAGCGCGGCAAGCCGGCGGTCAAGCTGCGGTTTGCGCCGGTGGACCTCGAGGACGAGGACCTGCTCGAGATGCTCAATGCCGGTCTCGTCCAGTACGTCGTCGTGGACGACTACCTGGCGCGCTTCTGGGCGAGCGTCTTGCCCGAGCCTGAAGCTCCACCCGGACGTCGCGCTTCGCACGGGCGCGCGAGATCGCCTGGGCGATCCGGAAGAACAGCCCGCTGCTCAAGGCCGAGCTCAACGAATTTCTGGCGAAGTACCCCGAGGGGTCGGCCACCCGCAACATGCTGTTCAAGAAGTACCTGAAGAGCACGAAGTTCGTGAAGAACGCGGCGTCCGACGGCGGAGATGAAGAAGTTCCAGCAGATGGTCCAGTTCTTCAAGACGTACTCGGACAAGTACGACATGGACTACCTGCTGATGGCGGCGCAGGGCTACCAGGAATCGCAGCTGAACCAGAACGCGAAGAGCAAGGTCGGCGCGGTCGGCGTCATGCAGGTGATGCCGGCGACCGGCCAGGAGCTGAAGGTCGGCGACATCTCCCAGCTCGAGCCGAACATCCACGCCGGCGTCAAGTACATGCGCTTCATGATCGACCAGTACTTCGAAAACGAGCCGATGGACCAGCTGAACAAGGGCCTCTTCGCGTTTGCCGCCTACAACGCGGCCCGGGCCGGGTCCAGAGCCTGCGCAAGGAGGCGGCGAAGCGCGGTCTCGACCCGAACAAGTGGTTCAACAACGTCGAGATCGTGGCCTCCGAGAAGATCGGCCGCGAGACCGTGACCTACGTCTCGAACATCTACAAGTACTACGTCGCCTACAAGCTCACCGTCGAGAGCGCAGGAAGAGCGGCGCAAGGAGCGCGAAAGCGTCAAGACCTCGAAGTAGGCGATTCTCAAAGACATCGGGCCGCACCCGGTTTTGACGGATGCGGCCCGGTGGATCGAATCAAATCTGCTTTTGGCGCGGCGTCAGTTGCTGGCTTTGCCGGCCTGCTGGAGCGACTGCAGCACGTGGTCCAGCGAGAAGCTGCCGCCCTTCTGGCTCGGCGGGAACTCCTTGAAGGTGGCCAGGAACTGCCCGACGTACTGCTGCGCCGGCACGAGCAGGAAGACACGGTCGATCCGCCAGCGGGGGTAGCCGATGCTGTCGTGGTCGGCCAACTCGAACGGATCGGAACGCAGGTTGAAGAGCTTGGGCAGGCGCAGGGGCGTGAACGGTTCCTGCCAGACATCGAAGCCATGAGCGCGCTGCTCCGGAAGACGAGCTTCCATTGGCTGTAGCGCAGCGCGACGAGCGAGCCGTCGTCATTGAAGTAGAAGAATTCCTTGCGCGGGTCGGGCGCCTTGCCGGCGAGGGCATCGGTGATGTTGTAGCCGTCGAGGTGCACCTTGAAGGTCTTGTCGCCGACCTTCATGCCCTTGAGCAACTGCTCCTTCACGTCCGGCACGCCGGCGGCGGCCAGGATCGTGGGCAGCATGTCTTCGTGGGCGAAGATGTCGTTGTTGACGGTACCGGGCTTGATGACGCCGGGCCAGCGGATGGCGCACGGCACGCGGAAGCCGCCCTTCCCAGTTCGTGGCTTTCTCGTTGCGGAAAGGCGTCGTGCCGCCATCGGGCCAGCTGAACGACTCCGCTCCGTTGTCGGTGGAATACATAACGATCGTGTTGTCTTCGAGGCCGAGTTCCTTGAGCTTGTCGAGAAGCTGCCCGACCATCGCGTCGTGCTCGACCATGCCGTCGGGATAGATGCCGAGGCCGGTCTTGCCGTTGGCTCGCCTTCTTCAGGTGCGTCCAGATGTGCATACGGGTGGAGTTCCACCAGAGGAAGAACGGCTTGTCCGCCTTCTTGGCGCGTCTCCAGATAATCCAGCGAGGCCTTTGTGATCTCGTCGTCGATCGTCTCCATGCGCTTCTTGCCCAGCGGGCCGGTGGACTCGATCTTCTGTGTTCCGTCGGGCATGGCCCAGGTGTGGATGACGCCGCGCGTTTGATACTTCTTGATCATCGCCGGGTCTTTGAAGTAGTCCTCGTTCTCGAACTCTTCCTCGGCGTTCAAGTGATAGAGCGAGCCCATGAACTCGTCGAAGCCGTGCGCGGTCGGTAGATGTTCGTCGAGGTCGCCGAGATGGTTCTTGCCGAACTGGGCCGTCATGTAGCCCTGCGCCTGGAGTAGCTGCGCGAGCGTGACGTCGCGAGCCTGGAGCCCTTCCTTGGCGCCGGGCAACCCGACCTTGAGCAAGCCCGTGCGGAAGCCGGACTGGCCGGTGATGAAGGCCGCGCGGCCGGCCGTGCAGCTCTGCTGGCCGTACCAGTCGGTGAAGAGCGCGCCCTCCTTCGCGATGCGGTCGATGTTGGGCGTCTTGTAGCCCATCATTCCCTGGTTGTAGGCGCTGACGTTCCAGTAGCCGATGTCATCGCCCCAGATGACGAGGATGTTGGGCTTCTTCGCCTGCGCAGACGCTGCGGCGGGCAGAACGGCCGCCGCGACGAGCGCGAACAGCAGCACGGGGAATGAGTGCCTCCGGGTTGTCATCCTCTTCCTCCTTCAATCGATCAAATGAGCAAAGCGCGACAGTCTATAAGACAACCGCCCCTCGCTCGCGATGTATCCTGCTGCAACCTTGGCCCTAACTTCCGGCGGACGCTTGGGCCCCTACGAAATCCTCTCCCCGCTCGGCGCGGGCGGGATGGGAGAGGTCTATAGGGCGCGGGACGGCAAGCTCAACCGCGACGTGGCGATCAAGGTGCTGCCCGAAGCCTTCGCGTTGGACGCCGAGCGGCTGGGGCGGTTCCGGCGCGAGGCTCAGGTCCTGGCGGCGTTGAACCATCCCCACATTGCGGCGATCTATGGTCTGGAGGAGTCGGGCGGGGTCGAGGCGCTGGTGCTCGAGCTCGTCGAAGGTGAGACGCTGGCGGAGCGGCTGGCGAAAGGACCGCTGCCGGTCGACGAGGCCCTCGAGATCGCGCGCCAGATCGCGGAGGCTCTGGAGGCGGCGCACGAACGGGGCATCGTCCACCGGGATTTGAAGCCCGCCAACGTGAAGCTGACGACTGAGGGCAAGGTCAAGGTGCTCGATTTCGGGCTGGCCAAGGCACTGACAGGCGATTCGTCCTCGCCGGATGTTTCGACGTCGCCGACGCTGACGGGCATGACGCAGGCGGGTGTCGTGATCGGGACGGCGGCCTACATGTCGCCGGAGCAGGCGCGCGGCAAGGCCGTCGACAAGCGGGCCGACATCTGGGCGTTCGGCGCCATCGTCTGGGAGATGCTGACCGGCCGGCGCCTTTTCGAGGGAGAGACGGTCTCGGACGTGCTGGCCGCCGTCCTGAGACAGAACCTCGATTTCGATGCGCTGCCGGGCGAAACGCCCGACGGCGTCGTCCGCCTGCTCCACCGGTGCCTCGAGCGGGACCCGAAGAGCCGTCTCCACGACATTGCCGACGCGCGACTCGAGATCGAAGAATCGCTGCGCGCGCCGGCGAGGCGTGTTGAATCGAAGCCACCGGTGGTGCCGCCAGGGGCGCGGGCGCTGCTATGGATCCCCTGGCTCATCGCAGCCGCCGCCCTGCTGGCGGCGTTCGCTTCGATGCGCCGGAAGCCGGCTGTCGCCGAGGATCTCGTCCGCCTCTCGGTCGACCTTCCCGAAAACATGAGCCTCGATGCGAACGTGGGAGACCAGACGCAGATCCTGGCCATCTCTCCCGACGGCCGCCGGATCGCTTTCCAGGTCAAGGGTGGAGAGGGGCACAGGATCTTCGTGCGCGATCTCTCCCGGGAGAATGCGGAGCCGGTCGCTGGAACCGAGGACGGGTCGAGCCCCTTCTTCTCTCCCGACGGCGAGTGGCTCGGGTTCGTGGCCGGCGACAAGTTGAAGAAGACTCTGCTCCGGGGAGGCACGCCCGTCACGCTCGCCCCGGCCTCCCGCGGCCGTGGTGCATCGTGGGGCTCAGACGACACGATCGTGTTCACCCCGTCCGTCAATGCGGGGCTTTCTCGGATCTCAGCCGCTGGAGGAGAACCGCGCCCGTTGACCGTGCTCGACCCGGCCACGCGGGAGCGCACGCACCGCTGGCCCGAGATCGTGCCGGAAGGGAACTGGGCGCTCTTCACGGTCGGCACGGAAGAGAAGCCCGGGGACTACGACGACTCCCGCATCGACGCCGTCTCTCTGACGACCGGGAAAAGGCACGTCGTCTACCGCGGCGCCAGCCTCGCGCTGTACGCGCCGCCCGGCCGCCTCCTGCTTGCGCGCCGCGGCGACATTCTCGCTGCGCCATTTGACCCGCAGGCGGCGGAAGTGCGCGGCCCGGCGGTGCCCGTTCTCCAGGGTGTCAGCGGCGATTCGCGCAGCGGCGTGTCGTATTTCGGCGTGGCGAAAACCGGCGCGCTGGTCTACGCGGTCGGGCTCTCGTCGCAGGGTTTGACCGAGATTGCCTGGATCGATCGAACGGGCCGGCAGGAGGCGGCGGGCATCCCTCCGGGGCCCTACGCCCAGATCGCTCTCTCTCCCGACGGCCAGAAACTGGCTTACGCGATGGGTCCTGGCGGCGGCTCCCGAAGCGACATCTGGATTGCCGACCTTGCGCACCGCGCACAGTTTCAGCTGACGTCCACCGGTCAGGCCGCCAGTCCCTGTTGGGCGCCGGACGGGGCGAGTGTCGCTTTTTCGACGCCATCCGGAGACGCCATCCTCCGCCAGCGCGTGGATGGCAGCGCTGCCGCGGAGGTTCTCTGGCAAGCGCCGCACAGGGTGCCGATTACGATGGATTCCTTCCTGCCGGACGGGTCTGCGGTGCTCGCCACCTTGAGCGGGCTGCCGAGCCGGAACGACATCTATCTCATTGCGCTGACCGGCGACCACGCGGGGCGAGCGCTGATCAGCACGCCGGACTCCGAGGAACGGGGCATGATCTCGCCCGACGGCAGATGGCTCGCCTACACCGGGGAATACGATGGCAGGTCGCACATCTACGTGCAGCCCTATCCAAGCCTTGCCGGCCGCTTCCAGATCTCGAGGGCCGGCGGTGCGGCGCCGCGATGGTCCCGCGACGGCAAAGAGCTCTTCTTTACGTGGAACGACGAAGTCATCGCCGCGCCGATCAGCCTCTCGCCCACCTTCGCGCCGGGAGAGCCTCGCCCGCTCTTCAAGATCGATCGTCCGCCCCGAAGTGAATGGGGCGACATCTACGACGTCTCGCCCGACGGCAAGCGGTTCATCTTCCTCGTCCGACAGAAGGAAACGAACCGGAGCACACGTTTGAACGTCGTGCTCCATTTCAGCAAGCACCTCGCCGGAGCCGCTCCGTGACACGTCGCTCGCGCGTCCGCTCGCTCCCGCGGCGCACGCCTCCTCCCTCGGTTACTTCGGGAGACTTCGCGCGCCGCGAACTTTAGCCACACCAGGCGAAATAGAATCCCCGTCGGCATCTCATGACACTGGCAAGCGGGAGTCGCCTGGGCCCTTACGAGATCCTCTCGCCGCTCGGGGCGGGCGGGATGGGGGAGGTGTACCGGGCGCGGGACCCGAAGCTCGGGCGGGAAGTGGCTTTGAAAGTCCTGCCGGAAGAAGTCTCGGTCAACAAAGATCGTCTGTCCCGCTTCGAGCAGGAGGCGCGCTCGGCCTCGGCCTTGAACCACCCCAACATCATCACGATCTACGAGATTGGACAGGTCGAGCAGGTCTCCTACATCGCGATGGAGCTGGTGGACGGCAAGACGCTGCGGGAGCTCTGCGCCGGCCCCGACCCGTTGCCGGTGCGCCGCTCGATCGGCATCGCCGTGCAGATTGCCGAGGGGCTCGCCAAGGCGCACGCGGCCGGGATCGTCCACCGAGACTTGAAGCCCGAGAACGTGATGGTCTCCAAAGACGGCTACGTCAAGATCCTGGACTTCGGCCTGGCCAAGCTCGTGGAGCAGGACTCCGGCGGTGTGTCGGCCATGCCGACTTTAGCCCGGCCCGAAACGCATCCGGGGACGGTCCTGGGAACGGTCGGCTACATGTCGCCCGAGCAGGCGAGCGGGCAGCCGCTGGACTTCCGCTCCGACCAGTTCTCCTTCGGCTCGATCCTGTACGAGGTGACCTCGGGGCAGAAGGCGTTCTCGCGGAAGACCGCGGCGGAGACGATGTCGGCCATCATCCGCGAGGAGCCCGAGCCTCTGAACAAGCTCCGGCCCGATACACCGCCGCCCCTGCGCTGGATCATCGAGCGCTGCCTGGCCAAGGATCCGGACGAGCGCTACGCCTCGACGCGCGACCTCGCGCGGGAGCTCGCCGGCGTGAGGGATCACATATCGGAGATTGGCAGCGGCGTCGAAGCGCTCGTTGCCGCCCCGGGCAGGCGGGGAAAGGGACTCGCGCCAATTCTGATGGCCGCGGGATTGGTTCTGGCCGGCCTGGTCACTGGCTCGTTCCTCGATTTGAACCTGAGGAAGAAACTGCCGGCAAAGGCCCCCTCGTTTCACAGGCTGACATTTCGGTCCGGCAACATTGGCAACGCGCGTTTCGCTCCGGATGGCCAAACGATCGTCTATGGCGCCTCGTGGATGGGGGAGCCGCAGCGGATGTACTCGACGCGCCCCGACAGCCCCGAGTCGAGGCCTTTCGATTTCCTGAATGCGGACATCCTGGCGATCTCCTCTTCCGGAGAGATGGCTTTTCTCGTGAGGAATCAGGGTAGCGGCGGGATCCTCGCCCGCGCTCCCATCTCCGGCGGGGCCGCAAGAGAGGTGCTCGCTGGGGTCTTGTACGCGGGGGCGGACTGGACGCCGGACGGGAAGGAGCTCGCCGTCGTCCACAGCGTGGATCGGCAAGGGCGTCTCGAAGAGCGTCTCGAATACCCGATCGGAAAGGTGATCGTGGAGGCGGCTGACGGCCCCTCCAGCCCGCGTTTCTCGCCCCGGGGAGACGCGATCGCCTTTTTGTCCGGAGTGGACGACTCGTTCGCCCTCGCGATTGTCGATCCATCGGGGAAGGGGAAGAGGATTCTCTCGAAAGGCTGGAACGCCATCGCCGGTGCGCCCTGCTGGAGGCCGGACGGAAAGGAGATCTGGATAAGCGCCGCCGACACGATTCAGGCAGCCGCCCTCTATGCGATCGATCTGAACGGAAGGAGCCGGCTGATCACGCGTGTGCCGGGAAGCCTCGAGCTCTACGACATTTCTCGCGACGGCCGAGTGCTCGCCTCCCATCACACAATCCTCCATATCGTCGGCGGTCTTGCGCCGGAGCAGGAAAAGGAGCGGGATCTCTCCTGGCTCGACAGCTCCGATCCCGCAGGTCTCTCGGCGGACGGAAAGACGCTCGTCCTCGAGGAGACCGGAGAGGGGAGCGGCGCAACGCCGTCCATTTACTTGCGCAAGACAGACGGATCGCCCGCCGTTCGGCTGGGAGAAGGCTTCGCGATCGCCCTCTCTCCCGACGGCAAATGGGTGCTGGCGTCGATGCCTCCCGGCGGAGGCAACCCTGAGCGTCTCGTCTTGCTGCCGACCGGCGCCGGCGAGATCAGGGTCATGAACGATCGCCTGAAAGACTTCCTGGGGGGCGCCTGGCTTCCCGACGGAAAGCGATTCGTCTTCTCTGCAAGGGAGAAGGGACACTTCAACCGCATCTATGTCCAGAATCTGGAAGGGGGCGAACCGCAGACGTTGAGCCCGGAGGGGGTGATCCTCCGGCCTTCGACGAGCCCGGTGTCCACGGACGGGAAGTTCGTTCTGGGTACCCATCGCGGCGGGCGGGAGGCGTCGCTCTATCCGCTCGCGGGAGGGGAGGCCCGTCCTGTCGCGGGCTTCGAAGCTGGGGATTGGGCGGTCCAGTGGAGCCAGAATGGGCGATTCCTCTACGTTCACCAACACCATGGAATTCCGAACAAAGTCTGGCTGCTCGATCCCGCTAGCGGAAAGAAGACGCCGTGGCTCGAGATCAAGCCGGGCGAACCCGTCGCCGGGATCGAGTCCCTGCTCATGACCCGGGATGGCAAGTCCTATGTCTACGGGACGGAGCGGGTCCTTTCCGAGCTGTACCTGATCGAGGGGCTCAAGTGACGCTTTCGGCCGGCTCGAAGCTCGGCCCCTACGAGATCCTCGCGCCGCTCGGCGCGGGTGGGATGGGCGAGGTCTACCGGGCGCGCGACCCGCGTCTCGGACGCGATGTGGCGATCAAGGTGTTGCCGGCGTCCTTCTCGGCAGACGCAGAGCGCCTGCGCCGCTTCGAGCAGGAGGCGCGGGCGGCGGGCATTCTGAACCACCCCAACATCACGGCGGTTTACGACATCGGGACTCACGACGACGCTCCCTACGTCGTGCAGGAGCTCCTCGAAGGCGAGACGCTGCGCGCGGCCCTGGCGGGAGGCCGCCTTTCTCCGAAGAAAGCCGTCGACTACGCGCTCCAGATCGCGCACGGCCTCGGCGCGGCGCACGAGAAGGGAATCGTGCATCGCGATTTGAAGCCCGAGAACCTCTTCGTGACGGAAGACGGACGAGTCAAGATCCTCGACTTCGGCCTGGCGAAGCTGACGCAGCAGGAAAAAACCGGCGCCCTTTCGGACCTCGCCACGGCCGCGGCCGGGACTCAGGCCGGCGTCGTGCTGGGAACGCTCGGCTACATGTCGCCCGAGCAGCTGAAGAGTCAGTCCGTCGATTCTCGCTCCGACATCTTCTCCTTCGGCGGGGTCCTCTACGAGATGCTGACCGGCCAGCGCGCGTTTCAGAAGGGCACTTCGGCCGAAACCATCACGGCGATCTTGAACGAGGATCCGCCGGAGACGCTGGAATCCGGCGCGAAGATCGCGCCAGGGCTCGACCGGGTCGTCCGGCACTGCCTGGAGAAGAGCCCGGCCGCGCGCTTTCAGTCGGCGCGCGACCTCGCCTTCGCCCTGGATTCGCTCTCGACCTCCTCCGACGCGGCCGGAGCAATCGGTTCTGCCGTCCGGGCGAAGGGGCGACGATCCCGCGCGGTCGAACGGCTTGCCTTCGCGCTCGCGGGGGTCGTAGTTGCCGGAGTGGCGCTGCTCTTCCTGCTGCCGGGCCGCAGCCGCGTCGCGGCTGCCTCACCAACGATCCAATTCACCATTCCTCCGCCCAAGGGCGCCACGATCGAGGGCATGGTTGCGCTTTCCCCCGACGGCCGCCGGGTTGCCTTCGTCGCGACGGGCTCCGATGGCCTGGACCTCATCTGGATCCGGGCCCTCGACGCGCTCGAGTCGCGGCCTCTCGAAGGGACCGGCGGGGCGGCCTACCCGTTCTGGTCGCCCGATGGCCGTGCGCTCGCTTTCTTCTCGCAGGGAAAGCTCAAGAGAATCGACGCCGCCGGAGGTTCTCCGCAGGTCCTCTGCGATGCCCCCTTTCCGCGGGGCGGGTCCTGGGGCTCGCGCGGCACGATCATCTTCTCGCTGTACATCGGGGGTGAGGTTGATCGGGTTCCCGAAACGGGAGGTCAGCCGACGGCCCTTCCGGCCCTGACCTCCAAGGAGGGGGACACGTCCCGCTGGCCGGCTTTCCTGCCCGACGGACGCCATTTCCTCTACTTTCGATTTGGCGCGGATCCCGGCGTCAACGGCATCCACGCCGCCTCGCTCGACTCGGGAAAGACCGTTCGGCTCGTCTCCGCCGATTCGGGCGCCGTCTATGCCGCGCCGGGCTTTCTGCTCTACCCCAGCGGAGGCCGGTTGATGGGCCAGCGATTCGACCCGGACCGGCTGCGCGTTGCCGGAGACGCTTTCCCCATCATCGATCACCTCTGGTGGGACTCGACCGCCACGGGCGCGATGGCCATTTCCGCGTCCGAGACGGGCCTTCTCGCCTGTCAGACCGGCGGCACCGCGGTGAGCCGCCTTCTCTGGTACGACCGCTCGGGTCGCGAGCTCGGAGCGGTGGGTCCCGATGGCGCCTACTGGGAACCAAGTCTTTCGCCCGACGATCGCTGGCTCGCGGTCTCCCGCATGGATCCGGAGAAGCTCGTGTCGAGCGTCTGGACGATCGACCTCGAACGCAGAATCATGGCGCGGCTTTCCTCCCAGCCGCTCCTGTCCACGACGCCCCTCTGGAGTCCCGACGGGCGGCGAATCGTGTACGCCACCTACCCCTCCGGGGAGGTCTACATCCGTGATGCCCACGGTTCGGAGAGCGAGAAAATCCTGTTTCGGCCGCCGACTTTTTCGCCGCTCGACGATTGGTCGCGCGATGGACGTTTCCTCTTCTACGAGGCTGTGGACCTGCGGCGGTTCCATGTCGACGTGGGCGTGTTCGACTTGACCGCAGGAACCGCCCGCCCCCTGTTGAAGGAGGCATTCAACCAGATGGGGGCGCGCCTGTCTCCCGACGGCCACTGGCTCGCCTACGAGTCGGACGAATCGGGAGAGTTCGAGATCTTCGTCCGGAGCTTCCCGGAGCCCGGCGAGCGGCGCCAGGTCTCGGTCGGCGGCGGCAGGCAGCCGAGGTGGAGACGGGACGGCAAGGAACTCTTCTTTGTCTCGCCGGACCGAAAAATTGTTTCGTTGGAAGTGCGGCCGGGTGCTCCCCTGGAAACGGGCAAGCCGCGCGTGCTATTCCAGACGCGGATCCTTTCGCAGGTGGAGGCTCGCAACCACTACGACGTGGCTGCCGACGGGCAGCGTTTCATCGTCAACTCCCTCCGGCCCGAGGATGCCCTGCGGCCGATCACCATCGTCGTCAACTGGAGGAGAGAGGTGCAGAAATGAAGCCGATCGCGAGGCGCCTCATCCTCTGGCTCATGGCTTTGCCGACGCTACTCGTCGCGGCGCCGGAGCCCTGGTACCAGACGGACTTCCCGCCGGAAGAGTTCCGAGGCCGCTGGGAGAAGGTCTTCGACAAGATCGGCGGCAAGGCCGTGGCGGTCGTGGCGGGCCTGCCGCAGGGCGACGGCTTCCAGTTTCCGCGGCAGTCCAACGAGTTCTACTACCTCTGCGGAGTCGAAACCCCCGGCTCGTACATTCTCCTGGACGGCCGCAGCCGCAGGGTCACGCTGTACCTGCCGCCCCGAAACGCGCGCCTCGAGGCCGCGGAGGGCAAGGTCCTCTCGGCTGATGACGCGGAGCTGGCAAAGAAGCTCACCGGAGCCGACGAGGTCGTCTCGACCGACGTGATGCGCGACGACTGGCTCCGCAAGCTGCCCGGCGGCCTTCCCGAGAGCCTGTTCACGCCGTTTTCTCCGGCGTCGGGCGCCGGCCAGGGGCGTTACGAACTTTTCGCTGCGCACGCTGCGATCGCGGCCGACTCCTGGGACGGAAGGCTGCCGCGCGAGGCGCGGTTTGTCGAGCTCGTGAAGGCGAGGTACCCGCGGGTGGAGGTCAAAGACGCGACACCGATCTTCGACGAGCTGCGCTCCGTCAAGAGCCCGCGGGAGATCGCCCTGGTCCGCCGGGCTTCGCAGATAGCGGGAATGGGGATTCTCGAAGCCATGAAGACGACGCGCCCGGGCCTCTTCGAATACCACCTCGATGCCGCGGCGCGGTACGTCTTCCTCGCCAACGGCTGCCGGCTCGAGGGGTACCGTTCGATCATCGCCTCGGGCAACGCGAACATCTTCAACATGCACTACTTCCGGAACAACTCGGAGCTGAAATCGGGCGACTGGCTGCTCATGGACTTCGCCCCCGACTACCGCTACTACACGAGCGACATCGCCCGGATGTGGCCGGTCGGCGGAAAGTTCGCTCCCTGGCAGCGGGAGCTCCTGGGCTTTGTCCTCGCCTACCGCAACGCGATCCTGGCTCGCATCCGCCCGGGCGTCACGGCAAAACAGATCATGGAGGAGGCAAAGCTGGCGATGGAGCCCGTCTTCGCGAAGACGCGTTTCTCGAAGCCCGCCTACGAGCAGGCCGCGCGAAAGCTGGTCGAATCGGGCGGCGGCGTCTTCTCCCATCCCGTGGGTATGGTCGTGCACGACGACGGCGAGTACGTCGGCCGGCCGCTCCAACCCGGCGTCGTCTTCTCGGTCGACCCGCAGCTGCGCGTGCCCGAGGAGTCGCTGTACGTGCGCTACGAGGATGTCGTGGTCGTCACCGCCGGCGGTGTCGAGAACTTCACGGACTTCCTGCCCTCGGCGCTGGACGAAATCGAGAAGGCGGTCCGAGGCGAGGGTATCCTTCAAAAGTTCCCGCCCGCGCCAGCCAGACCCTGAAGTGACGTGCTTGGAGGAGGCAGAATGAGGATCCCGTTCGTCGGTCTTTTCCTGGCCGCCGGCATCGCCGGCGCCGCGCCCGCACCGGAAGCGAAAGCCCCCGATCCGTATGCCGCGCTCGCCTACCGGTTCATCGGCCCGCCCGGAAACCGCGTGAGCGCAGTCGTCGGCGTGCCTGGCGACCCGAACACGTACTACGCCGGCGGGGCCTCGGGAGGCGTGTGGAAGTCGACAGATGCGGGCGCGCACTGGCGCCCGATTTTCGACCAGCAGCCCGCGCAGTCGATCGGGTCGATCGCGATCGCGCCGTCGGACCCGAACGTCATCTGGGTCGGCACGGGCGAGACGTTCATCCGAAGCAACGTCTCGCTCGGCAACGGCATCTACAAGTCGACGGACGCCGGCAAGACCTGGACGCACATGGGGCTCGAGAAGACCGGCCGCATCGGCCGGGTCATCGTCGACCCCCGCAACCCCGACGTCGTTTTCGCCGCCGCGCTCGGGACCTGCTACGGCCCGCAGCAGGAGCGGGGCGTGTACCGCACGATGGACGGAGGCAAGAGCTGGGAGCGCGTCCTCTTCGTCGACGAGAACACGGGGGCCTCGGACCTCTCGATGGACGCGTCCAATCCGCGGATCCTCTTTGCCGGGACCTGGCAGATCGACATCAAGACGTGGGGCCGCAAGAGCGGCGGGCCGGGCAGCGGCGTCTTCGTCTCGAAAGACGGCGGCACGACCTGGAAGCGCATCGAGAAACACGGCCTGCCGGACCCGCCCCTCGGCAAGATCGCCATCAATGTCGCGCCGAGCGACCCGCAGCGCGTCTACGCCCTGATCGAGACCGGGCAGAAGGGCTCCCTCTGGCGCTCGGATGACGGCGGCGAGAACTGGAAGCTCGTCAACGCGAGCCGGCTCCTGAACGAACGCCCGCACTACTACACGCGCATGCTCGTCATGCCGGACAACGCCAACGAGGTCTACTTCCCGTCGAACGGCATGGGCGCGACCTACGACGGGGGCGAAACGTCCGAGCAGGTGCGCTGGGGCGGCGACAACCACGACATGTGGGCCGACCCAAAGGACCCGCGGCGCATGATGATCGGCAACGACGGCGGCGTCATCATCTCGACGACACGGGGCCGGCAGTGGAACTCGATGCGCCTGCCGATCGGGCAGATCTACCACGTCACAGCCGACAACCGGATCCCCTACATGGTCTACGGCCAGATGCAGGACGACGGCTCGATGCGCGGGCCGTCGAACAGCCGCTCGGGAGGCGGGATCTCTTCTTCGCTGTGGACGTCGACGGCCGGCTGCGAGACGGGCTGGGCGACGCCCGATCCCGTGGATCCGGACATCGTGTGGGGCGGCTGCTACGCCGGCGTCGTCGAGCGCTGGGATGCGAAGACCGGGATGTCGCGCTCCGTGAGCCCCTGGCCCGAGCGGACGATGGGCGCCAACGCGGGCGAGGTCAAGCTGCGGATCAACTGGACCTTCCCGATCGCGATCTCGCCGCACGACCACAACACGGTCTACGTCGGCAGCCAGAACATCCAGTCGACCTCGGACGGCGGCCAGACCTGGAAGGCGATCAGCCCGGACCTGACTTCAAACGACAAGAGCATGCACGGCGACTCGGGTGGCCTGACAGTCGACAACCTGTCGGTCGAGTACGCGGGTGTCGTCTACTCGATTGCCGAGTCACCCAGGGAGAAGGGCGTCATCTGGGCCGGCACCAACGACGGCGTCGTCCAGGTCACGCGGGACGGCGGGCAGCACTGGGCCAACGTCACGCCCCGTCTTCCCGGGCCTTCCGCCCAAAGGCACGGTCGACAGCGTCGATCCCTCGCCGTTCGACGGAGGGACCTGTTACGTCTCCTTCGACCTTCACCAGGTGGACAACCGCGATCCCTTCATCTTCAAGACGTCCGACTACGGCAAGACCTGGAAGGCGATTGCTTCGAACATCCCGAAGAGCCCGCTTTCGTACGTCCACGTCGTGCGCGAGGACCCATTCCGCAAGGGGCTCCTCTTCGCCGGCACGGAGAACGCGCCTTTACGTCTCCTTCGACGACGGAGGGCGTTGGGAACCGCTCCAGGGCAAGCTGCCCCACGCTCCCGTCTACTGGCTGCTCGTCCAGCCGCACTTCCACGATCTCGTTGTCGGCACCTACGGCCGCGGCTTTTTCATCCAGGATGACGTGACGCCCCTCGAACAGTTGACCGACGCGGTGCGCGCTTCGCCGGCGCACTTCTTCGAGCCGCGGGCGGCCTACCGTTTTCGCTCCGTCTCGCAGCCCAACCTCGCCCCGGGCGGCCTCGCGCGCGGCGAGAACCCTCCGTATGGCGCGGTGCTCAACTATTGGCTCAAGGAGCCAGTCAAGGCTGCCGGTTCGGGCGACGACAAGGAACCAGCCGACAAGACTCGGAAACCTCCCGTCGAGATCACCATCCTCGACGCCTCGGGCGAGAAGATCCGGACCTTGAAGGGCACGAACAAGGCGGGGATCAATCGCGTCGTCTGGGACCTGCGCTATGAGGCCTCCGAAGAGGTCCGTCTGCGCACGACGCCCGAGGGCAATCCGCGGGTATGGGAGGAAAAGCGGTTCCGCGGCATGGACAAGCGCGGCGTCTACTACTACGGCATCTCAGCCCTGCGGGCCGGGCCTCTGGTCGTGCCCGGCACGTACACGGTCCAGCTTTCGGCCGGCGGAAAGGACTTCACGCAGCAGCTGGTCGTGAAGAAGGACCCAAACTCGGCGGGCACCGAGGCCGACGTGGCGGCCTCGACGAAGTTCTCCGTTCAGATCTGGCGCGACACGAGCGCGACGGCCCGGATGATCAACCGGATCGAGTGGACCCGCAAGCAGATCGAGGACTTCCAGAAGATGTTGAAGGCGGCCAAGGCTCCGGCCGCCGACGTCGATGCGGCCAAGGACATCGAGAAGAAAACCCGGGCCGTCGAGGACGACCTTCTCCAGCCGACGCTGGCCGAGGCGGATCTGAAGTCCTTCCGCGGGCCGCTCAAGCTCTACTTGAGCCTTCTCTGGCTCCAGGCCGAGGTCGGCCCGGGCGCGGCAGACGTGTCGGGCAACGCGGACCTCCCGCCCACGCAGCCCGAGCGCGATGTCTACGACCTTCTTGCCGGGCGGCTCTCCGAAACCAGAAGGGCCTATGAGGCGCTGTACGAGAAAACGATTCCGGCCTTCAACGAGGCGATGCGTTCAAAGGGATACGTCCAACTGATGACCGTGAAAGAGCCCGAAGATCTTCGCCCCGACGAGGTGAAGGACTTAGACGACGACGATGCGGCAGATTCGGCTGGCGATGACTAAAACCCGCCGCCTGCGCTGTCTCGTCCTCGGGGTCGGCCTCGGACTGGCTGTCGCTGCCAGCGCCCGCGCCGATGGGCCCGACCTCGGCCGCATCGACTTCAAGACGTCCGGATCGCCTGAGGCGCAGGCGCACTTCCTGCGCGGCGCGCTGCTGCTCCACAGCTTCGAGTACCCCGATGCGGCCGAAGAGTTCCGCAAGGCCGAGGCCGCCGAGCCGGGCTTCGCCATGGCGTACTGGGGCGAGGCGATGACGCACAACCACCCGCTCTGGATGGAGCAGGACCGCGAAGCGGCAGTGAAATGCCTCGAACGGCTCGCGCCGACACGCGAGGCGCGCCGGGCGAAGGCGCCGACGGAGAGGGAGAAGTTGTATCTCGACGCGGTCGAGGCGCTCTACGGCGCAGGCGACCGGGCGGCCCGCGACGCGGCTTATGCCGAGGGGATGCGCCGGCTGCACGAGCGGTTCCCGGAGGATCTCGACGCGTCGGCGTTCTATGCGCTGTCGTTGATCGGGGCGACCGAGGGCAAGCGCGACTACGCCGTCTACATGAAGGCGGCCGCGATCGTCGAGGAGGTCTTTGCGAAGAACCCGGAACATCCGGGAGCGGCGCATTACCTGATCCACTGCTACGACGACCCCGTTCATGCCCCCCTCGGGATGCGCGCGGCCCGCGTGTATGCCCGGATCGCTCCTTCGGCCGTCCACGCGCTCCACATGCCGTCGCACATCTTTTTCGCATCCGGCATGTGGGAGGAGGCCGTGGCCTCGAACGAGGCCTCCTGGAAGGCCTCGGTCGACCGAGCGGAACGCCTGAAGCTTCCGGCCAGCGACCACAGTTTCCACGCCCTCTCGTGGCTCGAGTATGCGTATCTGCAGCTCGGCCGCCGCAAGGATGCGCGGCGGACGCTCTCGGCGATGGAAGCGGATGCGAAGGCGAGCCCGACGGGCCGAACGCGGGACAGCCTGTCCGCGATGCGGGCGACCTGGATCGTCGAGACGGGAGACTGCTCGCAGGACGTCCTTCCCCCGACCGACGCGAGCGCGCCACGGGACTCCTTCGTGCGGGGGCTCTGCGCCCTGGCTTCGGGGGACCGGTCCGGGGCGGCGAAGGCGCTCGAAGCGATGAAGGCCAAAGCGCCCGCATCACCCGAGGGCGGGGAGCACGCCCACGGAGTCTCGATGTCCGGGCCCTACTCCGGGAGAATCCGCCGCGACGTGTCCGAGATCCTCGCAGCCGAGCTCGAGGCGAAGATCGCCTTCGCCAGCGGGGAAACGGATCGCGCCCTGGCGCTCGTTCGGGAGGCGGCTGCCGCCGAGGACGCGATGACCTTCGAGTTCGGGCCGCCCAACGTGATCAAACCGGCTCACGAGCTTTCGGGCGAGCTCCTGCTCGAGCTGAACCGGCCAGCCGAGGCGCAGGCGGAGTTTACGGCGGCTCTCGCGAAAGCCCCCGGCCGCCTGCTGTCGCTTCGAGGCTTCGAGGCCAGCGCGAAGAGCACCCGAAAGGCATCGTGACGCTCGCTGCCGGAACGCGCTTCGGGCCTTAGGACATCGTCCGTCCGCCCGGGCCCCACGCGACCTGGAGCTCCGGCGGGTGGTTCAATGTCTGCATCACGACGCAGTACTGTTCGGTCTTCTCGCGCAGGGCGCGCAGTTGTTCCTCTGTCGCTTTCGGGGCCACGACGTCGAGCCTCAAGCGGATCTTCTCGAAGCCGACCGGGACCTCTTTGGAGAGACCCAGAGTTCCGCGCAGGTCGAGATCTCCCTCGACGGCGACGTCGATCCGCTCGGTGGGTATTTGCATTGCGGCGGCCACCATCTGGCAGGTGATCTGCGCGCAGGCAGCGCAGGGCTCCAAGCAGGAGATCGCCCGAGCACGCCGCGGTTCCCGGACCCCCGACTCCCGTATGGGCCTCTGCAGCGTAAACGGCGCGGCCGATGTCGACCGAGCACGAGACCGGCGCCGCAGTCTGGCTGCCCTCGGCGCGAAGAGTGATTCGCGAGGCCGAAGGATCGGCGCGGTATTTTTCCTTGATCGGCTTTTGAAGAGATTTCAAATCCATCGGAGACACCCCCAAAGATGAGAGCTGGCCCCATGACGTTATCAGCAGGCTCGAAGCTCGGTCCCTACGAAATCCTCGCGCAGGTCGGCGCCGGAGGAATGGGCGAAGTCTACCGGGCCCGGGACAACCGACTCGATCGGGACGTCGCGATCAAGGTGCTGCCGGCGCACCTGTCTTCGAACGAAGAGCTCCGCCAGCGGTTCGAGCGGGAAGCCAAGACGATCTCCCAGTTTTCGCACCCGCACATCTGTGCCCTCTACGACATCGGGCGTGAAGGCGACGCCGACTACCTGGTCATGGAATTCCTCGAGGGCGAGAGCCTGTCCGATCGGCTCGCCAAGGGCCCCCTGCCGACCGAGCAGCTCCTGCGGTTTTCGATCGAGATGGCCGACGCGCTGGACAAGGCGCACCGCCAGGGCATCGTGCATCGGGATCTCAAGCCCGGCAACGTCATGATCACGAAGACGGGAGTCAAGCTCCTCGACTTCGGGCTCGCCAAGTACCAGGCGAGCGCGAGCGAGGCGGCTCTCTCGGGCGTTTCGCGGCTCGCGACCGAGGCCCATGCGAGCGCGCCTCTGACAGAGCACGGAACGGTCCTCGGGACCTTCCAGTACATGGCGCCCGAGCAGCTCGAAGGCGGGCAAGCCGATGCCCGATCGGACATCTTCGCCTTTGGCGCGGTGCTCTACGAGATGGCCACGGGGAAAAAGGCGTTCCAGGGCAAGAGCCAGGCGAGCCTGATCGGGGCGATCCTCCGCGACGATCCGCCCTCGGTCTCCGAGATCGCGCCGATGATGCCGCCGGCCTTGAACCGCATCATCCGGACGTGCCTGGCCAAGGACCCCGACGACCGGTTCCAGACGGCGCACGACGTCAAGCTGCAGATCCAGTGGATCGCCGAAGGCGGCTCGCAGGCGGGCCTGCCGGCTCCCGTCGCCGCACGCCGCAAGAGCCGCGAGAAGCTGGCCTGGGGAGTCGCGGCCGCGGCGATCCTTGCGACGTTAGCTCTCGGGGCGGGCTTCGTCCGGCGCGCGCCCAAGGCGCAGCGGGCGGTCCGCTTCGTCGTCGCGACGCCCGAAGGAATCATTGGGGTCGATGCTCCGCGGATTTCGCCGGATGGACGCTTCCTGGCCTTCAACGCGACGGACTCCGAGGGCAAGACCCGCATCTGGGTGCGGCCGCTCAATGCTCTCGCAGCTCAGCCTCTCGTGGGCACGGAGGGGACAACCCGGCCGTTCTGGTCGCCGGACAGCCGGTTTCTGGGCTTTTTTGCCGAGGGCAAGCTCAAGAAGATCGAGGTCTCGGGCGGGCCGGCTCAGAAGATCTGCGACGCGCCGACCGGCGCGGACGGGACGTGGGGCCCGGAAGGCGTGATTCTCTACGATGGCACGGGAACCGACCCGATCCACCGTGTCTCGGCTGCCGGGGGAACGCCCGCTGTTGCCGCCAAGCCCGACCCGGCGCGCAAGGAGACGGAAGTCGGATGGCCCGAGTTTCTTCCCGACGGCCGTCACTTCCTCTACATGGCGATCGCTCAGAAGGCGGAGGACAACGCTTATCGGATCGGCGTACTCGACTCGACGGAGACGAAACCGCTGGCCTCCGCGCAGACCCAGGTCACCTTTGCGCCTCCGGGCTACCTGCTTTTTGTCCGCGACAAGACTCTCGTCGCTCAACCCTTCGACGCAAAGGCCCTGAAGACGACGGGCGAGCCCGTCCCGTTGGCCGAGCACATCGGCACGGACAGCGTCGGGCTGGCGCGCTTCTCGGTGGCCCGAGATGGGACACTTGCCTACCGTACCGGAGAATCGGGGGCGCGACTGCTCTGGGTGGATCGAAGCGGACGGGAGCTCGATGCCTTGGGCGACCACGGCGAGTACACGAATCCGGCTCTCTCCCGCGCGGGCGACCGCCTCGCCTTCGGCCTGAACGATCTCCGGAGCGGAAAGGCCGACATCTGGATCCGCGACCTGGCCCGCGGCGTTAACTCGCGCTTCACGTTTGGCAACGGTAACAACATCGCTCCGTTGTGGTCGCCCGACGGCGGCACGGTCGTCTTCTCGTCGGACCGCGAAGGGACCCCCGACCTCTACGAGAAGGCCGCGACCGGCCAGGGTGAAGAAAAGACGATTCTCAAGAACGACGAATCCAAGTTCGCCTGTGACTGGTCCAAAGACGGCCGGTACATCGCGTACATGAGCCAGGGGAAGAAGACAGCCTGGGACGTCTGGGTTCTGCCCACCTTTGGCGACCGCAAGCCGATACCGGCCGTCGTCGGTCCTTTCCTGGAGCTCGATCCCAGGTTCTCGCCCGACGGGCGTTTTCTGGCCTACCAATCGAACGAGTCGGGCCGTTTCGAAATCTACGTTCAGAGCTTCCCGGACGCGCGAGGCAAATGGCAGGTCTCGACTTCCGGAGGCGGCGACGTGTCCTGGCGCGCCGACGGCAAGGAGCTCTTCTATCGGGCAGCCGACCAGAAACTGATGGCGGTCGACATCCAGGCGGGGAGCACCTTCCAGGCCGGCATCCCGCGGGCCCTCTTTCCGGCGCGCATTCAGCCGGGCACAGCTCGCAACAAGTATGTGGTTTCGGCAGATGGCCAGCGCTTCCTCTTCGTTTCGCCTCTTGGCCGCGAGGCCATCGTCCCGACGACCGTCGTCCTGAACTGGAACGCGGAGCTCGGTCACTGACACGTCGCTCGCGCGTCCGCTCGCTCCCGCGGCGCACGCCTCCTCCCTCGGTTACTTCGGGAGACTTCGTGCGCCGCGAGCTTGAGTCAGATCTAGCGGCTCGACCAACAGCTCTCTGAGGAGCGAGATAACGAGGGACGGGAGTCCGACTAGAATCGCCTCATCACGCTATGACACTTGTAGCTGGAACCCGTCTCGGCCCCTACGAGATCCTCGCGCCGCTCGGCGCGGGCGGGATGGGAGAGGTCTACAGGGCGCGGGACGCGCGGCTGAACCGGGACGTCGCGATCAAGGTGCTTCCCCAGGACGTGTCTTCCTCGGAGGAGCTGCGCCAGCGGTTTGAGAGGGAAGCGCGGGCGATCGCTCAGGTCAGCCACCCGCACATCTGCGCCCTCCACGACGTCGGGCGAGAGGGAGAGACCGAGTATCTGGTCATGGAGCTGCTCGAAGGCGAGACGCTGGCCGAGAAGCTCGCGAAGGGGCCGCTCCCGCTCGACTCGACCCTCCGGTTTGGATCGGAGATCGCCTCGGCGCTCGACGCCGCGCACCGCAAGGGGATCGTGCACCGGGATTTGAAGCCGGGCAACGTCATGGTGACGGCCTCGGGCGTCAAGCTGCTCGACTTTGGCCTGGCGAGGGTCCTCGTGCCCGAAGCCGCCGCTCGGGAGCCTCACGTCGGCGCCGACCGCGGCCAGGGACGTGACGCGCGAAGGGACGATTCTCGGGACGCTTTCCCACATGGCGCCCGAGCAGCTCGAAGGCAAGCCTGCCGACGCCCGGGCGGACATCTTCGCGCTCGGAACGGTGCTCTACGAGATGGCGACGGGCAAGAAGGCGTTCACCGGGGCGAGCCAGGCAGCGGTCATCTCGGCGATCCTGACGACACAACCCGCCTCGATTGCTTCCGTGCAGCCGATGAGCCCGCCGGCGCTCGACCGGCTGGTTCGAATGTGCCTGGCCAAGGCACCGGCCGAACGGTGGCAATCGGCCCACGATGTTGCCATGCAGCTCCAGGCGATCGCGGAAGACGGAAGTGCGGCGCCGTCACCCGCGGCCGCCGAGCGCCGGGCCCGGGCGGCATGGCTGCCGTGGCTCCTCGCAGCCGCCGCTGCCGGCGTGGCTCTCGCCGCGATCCTGCGTGCGGGAGGCCCGGCGAAGGCTGCTCGCGGCGCGATTCGTTTCGGCATTCCTCCTCCGCAGGGCCGAGTCTTCACCTATTCGCCGGAAAATTCGTTCCTGGCCTTTTCGCCCGACGGCTCTCATCTCGCCTACATCGCGCTCGCCCCCCAGAGTGGCCAGCAGATTTTCCTGAGGTCGCTTTCCGCACCCGAGGCCAGCCCGATTCCAGGGACCGAAGGCACCCGGTCGCTCTTCTGGTCTCCCGACGGCCGATCGATCGGGTTCGTCGTGGCGAACAAGCTCCGGCGCGTCGATCTGGCAGGCGGTGCGCCTGTCACGATTTGCGACGTACCTCCGGGCGTCGGAATCTCGGGAACCTGGGGGAGCAAGGGAGACATTCTGTTCGCGGGCGTCCAGGGCGAGGCGATCTTCCGTGTTTCTGCAGCCGGCGGAGCGCCGGCAGCCGTGCTCCGCCCGGACCGCGAACGCGGTGAGGCGCGCTTCAGCTGGCCCTGGTTCCTGCCGGACGGCGAGCGCTTCCTCTTCCTTTCGCGAACCCTCAAGGGAACGTCCAACGTGATGTGGAGTGCGCCGGGAACGCCCCCCGTGGCCGTCATACCAGTGGCGTCCAAAGCGCAGTATGCCGATCCGGGCTTTCTCGCTTTTGCCAGAGACGGAGCGCTGCTCGGGCAGCGCTTCGATTCGAACAGCGGCCGGACAGCAGGCGAGCCATTCTCCATCGCTCCGGCCGTGCGGTACTTCATGTCGTCTGGAGCCGCCGCCTTCGCGGTCTCGCGCAGCGGCACGGTCGCTTTCCAGTCCCAGAGCGACGTGATGCAGCTCAACTGGTTCGACCGGACCGGGCGGGCGCTCGGGACTGTCGGGCCGCCAGGGTGGTACCTCGGCGTCGCGATTTCGAGCGACGGCCGGCGCGCGTTTTTCGACCGGGCGCGGGCCGGAAGCGGAGCCTTTGGCGTCTGGTCGATCGACTTCGATCGGGGCACGGAAAGCCCGGTCACCCCGGGGCCGGACACGGAGTTCGGGGCAGTCCTGCTGCCCGGCGGAAAGAGTATCGTCTACTCGGCGGTGCGCGGCCGGTCGCCTCAGCTCGAGCGCCGCGACCTCGGAACGGGAAAGGAAGAGGACGTCCTTCCCAACGGCAAGTTTCAGATCGCACAGGAGGTCTCTCCCGATGGGAAGGTCCTCCTTTACACGGAGCGCGGCGAGGGCGGCGTCTTCGACGTTTGGAGCCTTCCCCTTTCTGGCGGCGGACAGCCGGTCCCATTTCTTCAAGCACCGTTCAATAAGGCCGAGATTCGCTTTTCGCCCGACGGGCGATTCGTCGCTATGGTCACGGGCGAGGCGGGCCGGCCGGAGGTCTACGTGACCGCCTATCCGGGGCCCGGCGAGCGCGTCCGGGTGTCGACGGGAGGGGCTCAGCACTTGCGCTGGAGCCGCGACGGACGGGAGATCTTCTATCTGACGCCCGACCGGGGCTTGATGTCGGTCCCGGTGCGCACGACCCCATCGCTCCAGCTGGGAACCCCGACGTTGCTCTTCACCGTCAAGAGCGGAATCTCGGCAGGGTTTGGGAGTGCCTTCCTGGCAGGCTTCGACGCCTCGCCGGACGGCAAGCGATTCCTGGTGGTCATGTCGGAGGTCGTCGCCGACGAGCTGCCGCTCTCGGTGATCGTCAACGGGATCGCGGAGGCCAGCCGGTGAGTCTGGAGGCCGGCGCCCGCCTCGGTCCCTACGAGATCCTCGAGCCGATCGGGTCAGGCGGGATGGGGGAGGTCTTCAAGGCGCGGGACACGCGGCTCGAGCGGATGGTCGCCATCAAGGTGCTCGCGCCGAGGGTGGCTGATGACCCCGAGGCACTCGCGCGCTTCGAACGCGAGGCGCGAACGGTCGCGGCGCTGTCACATCCCAACATCCTCGCCATTCACGACATCGGCCGGGAAGGCGGCCTCTCCTATGCGGTCATGGAGCTGCTCGAGGGTGAGACGCTCCGGGCCCGAATGGCCGCCGGCCCGCTGTCGACTGCGCTGACTCGGGAGACGGCGACGCAGATCGCTCGCGGGCTGGCCGCCGCGCACGAGCGAGGAATCGTACACAGGGACTTGAAGCCCGAAAACGTCTTCCTGACGCAGGATGGCCAGGTCAAGGTGCTCGACTTCGGCCTGGCCCGGCAAGTCGTCGAGGAAGACCGCGGGCGCAGCGACACGACGTCTCCAACGTTGTCCGAGCGCACGCGGCCGGGCACCGTGCTCGGGACCGCTGGCTACATGGCGCCCGAGCAGGTGCGCGGCCAGGCGGCCGACGCGCGGGCCGACGTCTTTGCCTTCGGCGCCGTTCTCTACGAGATGCTGGCGGGCGCCCGCGCCTTTCCAGGAGGGACGGCGATGGACGCCATGGTGGCGATCGTGCGCGACGAGCCGAAGCCGCTCCCTGGCGGCGAGCCGCTCGCCGCCATCGTTCTGCGGTGTCTCGAGAAGGAGCCCGGCCAACGCTTTTCTTCGGGCCGAGACCTCGTGGCCGCCCTCCAGGGGAGTTCGGTGAGCAGTGCCTCCTCGGTCGTCAGCCGCGTCTCCGAGGTTGCCGAGACCTCGATTGCCGTCTTGCCCTTTCGAAACGTCAGCGGCAATCCGGAGAGCGAATACTTCAGTGACGGCATCACCGAGGACATCATCAACGCCCTGATGAAGATCAATGCGTTGCGGGTGGCGGCGCGCACCTCTTCCTTCGCGTTCAAAGGGCAGAGCGCCGACGTGCGCCAGATCGGCGAGCGCCTCGGTGTCCGGCATGTTCTCGAGGGGAGCGTGCGCCAGGCGGGCGGCCGCCTCCGGGTGACGGCGCAGTTGATCGACGTTTCAAACGGCTACCAGCTCTGGTCCGAGCGCTGGGACCGGAACATCGAGGATGTCTTCGCGGTGCAGGACGAGATCGCTCGTGCGCTGGCAGAGACGCTCGAGGTGAGGATCCTCCAGGACAGCGGCGCCCCGTTCGTCTCGCGCGCCACGCGAAGCGCCGAGGCTTACGACCTCTATCTCAAGGGACGTTTCTTCTTCAACCGGCGCGCCGCCCGGCAGGCCATCGCGAAGTTCGAGGAGGCGATCGCGCTCGACCCCGGGTATGCGCCGGCCTACACGGGCCTGTCCGATTCGTACGGGATCCATGCCTTCTATGGAGGCATCGACACGCGCGTCGCCTACGCGCGGGCTCGCGCCGCGGCCGATCGCGCGCGCGAGCTGGCGCCCGAGTCTGCCGAGGTCAACGTCTCGATGGGTATCATCGAGCACTACTTCGGCTGGGACTTCGAAAGGGAAGAGCGCGAGCTCACGGAGGCGATGAGGCGCAATCCTCGAGCCGGCGCTTCCCGTTACTGGTTGGGCCTTCTTCACGGCCTCCGAGGGAACCTGGCCGCGGCCCTGCCGCTGGCGCGCGAGGCGGCGCGGCTCGATCCCCTTTCGGCCTATGCGGCCGCCGGCGAGAGCTGGCCCCTGATGGTAGCCGGTCGATTCGAGGAGGCGCGCGAGGCTTTTCGCAAGGGGCTCGAGATCGATCCGAACGCCTTGCTGCCCCTGTACGGGCTGGGGCGCTGCGAACAGGAGCTCGGCCGGCCGGCGGAGGCCATTGCAGCGGCCGAGAAGGCCGCCGGCGCCGCGGAGAGCCGGTTGAGCTTGATCCTGGGTGGCCTGGCGCAGGCATACGCCTTCGCAGGCCGCAAGGAGGATGCCCGTCGGGTCCTGGCGGAGCTCGACCTTCGCGCGAAGACGGAATACGTCGCGCCGCTTCACGTTGCGCCCGCGCTCGTCGCCCTGGGAGATTTCGATGCCGCCTTCGCGGCCTTCGACCGGGCGATCACGGAGCGCAACGCTCTCGCCTGGTTCTACCTCCTCTACGAACCGGGCTCCGAGCCGCTCCGCAAGGATCCGCGCTTCCCGGCCCTCGCCGCACGCGTCAAGCCGGCAGAGGCAGAGCCGATTCAGGTAACGTAGACAACCCCGTGAGCCTCACAGCGGGAACTCGCCTCGGCCCGTACGAGATCCTCGCGCCCATCGGCGTCGGGGGAATGGGCGAGGTGTACCGGGCCCGCGACACCCGGCTCGAGCGGACGGTGGCGGTCAAAGTGCTCTCGCAGGAGCTGTCGTCTTCCGAGGAGATGCGCCAGCGCTTCGAGCGGGAGGCCAAGGCCATTTCGAGACTTTCCCACCCGCACATCTGTGCCCTCTACGACGTGGGGCGCGAAGGCGAAACGGAGTTCCTGGTCATGGAGTACCTGGAGGGCGAGACCCTGGCGGCCCGCCTCCGGAAGGGGCCGCTGCCGCTCGAGCAGACGCTGCAGCTGGGTTTCGAGATCACGCAGGCGCTCGACGCGGCGCACCGGCAGGGGATCATCCATCGAGACCTCAAGCCTCTGAACGTGATGCTGACCAAGTCGGGCGTGAAGCTTCTCGACTTCGGTCTGGCGAGGGTGATCGCTCCCGTCAAAACGGAGTCCGGGTTCAGCTCGTCGCCGACTGTCGTCAGCACAGACCGAGACCTGACGCAGGAGGGGATGATCCTCGGGACGTTTCAGTACATGTCTCCCGAGCAGCTCGCGGGCAAGGAAGTGGACGCGCGGTCGGACATCTTCTCGTTCGGGTCCGTGCTCTACGAGATGGCGACGGGCAGGAAGGCGTTTCTGGGCAAGAGCCAGGCTTCGCTGATCACAGCGATCATGAGGGAGAATCCGGTTCCCATTTCCGCGGTGCAGCCGATGACCCCGTCGGGGCTCGACCGCGTCGTCAAGGCCTGCCTCGCCAAGGACCCCGAGGGCCGCTGGCAGTCGGCGCGCGACATCGGAAGCGAGCTGCAATGGATCGCGGGGGGAGGAGCGCAGACCGGGTCCCCGGCGGCGCCCTACCGCAGGCGCCGCCCGATCCTCTGGGCCGTCGCGGGCATCGCCGTGCTGGCTGCAGCCGTGTCGGTGGTTTTTCTTTCCGGCCGGCGAAAGGAGCAGCCGCTGCCGGTCATCCAGGCCTCCATCCTTCCGCCGGAAGGATGGACCTTCTCGTTCCTGAACGGCCCGATGGCGTTATCGCCCGACGGCAAGCAGATGGCCTTCATCGCGCGAAAGGCCGACGGAAAGCACTCCCTCTGGATACGGTCGCTGGAAGGCCAGGCTCATGAGATTCCGGGCACCGACGACGCGTCCTATCCCTTCTGGTCGCCCGACAGCCGATTCGTGGGGTTTCAGGGGGTCGGCATGGTCAAGAAAGTCGCTTCGGCGGGCGGTTTTCCCGAAAGGTTGGCTGCGAACAACATCGGCCGCGGCGGGAGCTGGAGCCGTGACGGTGTGGTCCTCGGGTCACGTCTGCTCCGGGGAGTCATCGTTCGAATGCCCGCAGCCGGCGGCGACGCCGCCCCCGCGACGGAGCGCGACCAGAAGCGGGGAGAGTACCAGCACACGTTTCCCTACTTTCTCCCGGACGGAAGGCACTTTCTCTTCTCGGTCGTCGGAAGCTCTCAGCTTCCTCAGACTGTCGAGATTTTTCTCCAGGCGCTGGATTCCAGGGACAAAGCCCTGCTCCTGACGGCCAATTCGAACGCCGTCTACGCACCTCCGGGGTATCTGCTCTTCTGCCGCGGCGCGGACCTGGTGGCCCAGCCCTTCGACGCGTCGGGCCTCCGCCTGGCGGGAGACCCCCGGATCGTCGCGCAGAACGTCCGGCGGGAGGCGATCGACAACTTCGGGATGTTCTCCGTGTCCGACACGGGCCTTCTCGCCTACGAGCCCGGCGGGGTCGTCGGGCTTTCGCGGCTGGCGATCCTCGATCGCGAGGGAAAACAAATCTCCGTCGTGAGTGAGCCCGGCAACTACTGGACGCCCCACCTCTCTCACGATGGCCGGCGGGCGGCCGCGGAAGTCATCGATCCGTTGAGCCGCAGCCGCGACATCTGGCTCTTCGAGACGTCGCGCGCCGCGCCTCCAACCCGGTTTACGTTCGACCCGCTCGAGGAGCTCTCGCCGGTCTGGTCCCCGGACGACCGGGCGATCGTCTACACGGCCATGACGGAGGAGGGATCGCGCGTCTATCGAAAGGCCGTGACGGGATCCGGGACCGTAGAGGTCTTGTGGAGCTTCAGCGGAACGGGCACGACCACGACGACAGATTGGTCTTTAGACGGCCGACGGATCGCGGTCAACCATGCCGAGACGGGTATTTCCGCCGGTCTCTGGATCTTCGACGTGGAGTCGAAGACAGCTCAGGCGCTCCCCGGCGCGCCGCCGGCTGCCCGGGACGGCGAGTTCTCGCCGGATGGACGCTGGATCGCCTACATGTCCGGGGAGTCCGGCCGTTCGGAGGTCTACGTCCGAGGTCTCTCCGCCCCGGGAGGTCCCTGGCAGGTCTCAGCGGCGGGCGGAAGGCAGCCGCGGTGGCGCTCAGACGGGCGCGAGCTCTTCTACATCGCTAACGACGGGAGGCTCACGAGCGTGCCCGTCAAGCCCGGCCTCACGTTTTCGCCAGGATCCCCGCAGCCCCTCTTCGAAACGCACCTCAAGCAGACCTTCATAGCGCAGTACGACGTTGCTCCCGACGGGCAGAGCTTCCTGATGAATGTCGTGTACGACGAGCCTCCTGTTCCCATGACGCTCATCCAGAGCTGGACGAAGGTCCTGCAACCATGAGGTCGGTAAGGCTGGGGTAGGCACGACGCTTAGAATCGGCTCAGCGGTCACGCTATGACACTTGCAGCCGGGAGCCGACTGGGCCCCTACGAGATCGTTTCCCCGATCGGGGCGGGCGGGATGGGGGAGGTCTACCGGGCGCGGGATACGCGGCTGGAGCGCGAGGTTGCCGTCAAGGTGCTGCCGCCGCATCTGTCCTCCTCCGAGGAGATGCGCCAGCGGTTCGAGCGGGAAGCGAAGGCGATCTCGCAGCTCTCGCACCCGCACATCTGCGCGCTCTACGACGTGGGGCGCGAAGGCGACATCGAGTTCCTGGTCATGGAGCTGCTCGAGGGGGGGACCCTTGCCGAGCGACTCGTGAGAGGCGCGCTTGCTCTGGAGCAGGCGCTCAAGTTCGGGGAGCAGATCTGCTCGGCGCTCGACGCCGCGCACCGCAGAGGGATTGTCCATCGAGACCTGAAGCCCGGCAACGTCATGCTCACGAAGTCGGGGGTCAAGCTCCTCGATTTCGGGCTCGCGAAAGCTTTCGCATCGAGCCCGTTGGAAAGTTTTACCTCGGCGCAGACGTCGGCGAAGAATGTGACGCGAGAGGGGACGGTCCTCGGCACGGTCAGCTACATGGCGCCCGAGCAGCTCGAGGGCAAGGAGACGGATGCGCGCACGGACATCTTCGCTTTCGGCGCGGTGCTCTACGAGATGACGACGGGGAGCGCGGCGTTCACGGGTACGAGCCAGGCGTCGCTTATCTCCGCAATTCTGACGTCGGAGCCTCCACTTATGTCCTCGGTACAGCCGACGACGCCGCCGGCGCTCGATCGGGTCGTGAAGACCTGCCTCGCCAAGGCTCCGGACGATCGCTGGCAGAGCGCACGCGATGTGGCGGGCGAGCTTGAGTGGATCGCCGAGGGCTCACAGGCGGGAGTTGCTCTACCGCGGATCGCTCGTCACAGAACTCGCGAGCGGATCACCTGGCTCCTCGCGGGCGCCTCTCTGGCTGCCGCGGCGATTATCGCCGTCGTTCATTTCCGACAGGCGCCCATCGAGGCGCGCCCGGCTCGCTTTCTCCTTTTTCCTCCGGAGCAGACGACTGTCGCCGCCGGGCCGGCGGCCCCTCAAGCCGCCGTGTCACCGGACGGCCATTACCTTGCCTTTGCCGCCACCGCCACCACGTCGGATCGGAAGACTCACCTCTGGGTTCGTCCTCTCGATGCGCTGGCTGCTCAGAAGCTGGCCGGAACGGAAGGCGCATCCCTTCCTTTCTGGTCCCCGGATAGTCGCTTCATTGGATTTTTCGCACAGGGAAAGTTGAAGAAGATCGACACGTACGGCGGTGCTCCTCAGACCCTGTGCGATGCGCCCCTGGGTAATGGCGGTACCTGGAACCGTGAAGGGGTGATTGTCTTCGCCCCGAATCGTGAAGGCGGGCTGGCTCGCGTCTCCGCAGCGGGTGGAATCCCGGCCGCCGTGACGGTGCTCGACCGACGGCGGCAGGAAATTGGCCACGTGTGGCCCCAGTTTCTGCCAGACGACCGCCACTTCCTTTATCTCGCCTTGAGCGGACAACGAGAGAACCGCGGCCTCTACGTCGATTCGCTCGGCTCCGAAGGGCCGCGACTTGTGCTGAAGACGGAAGTGAGGGCGGCTTACGCGCCCCCGGGCTATCTGCTCTTCCTGCACCAGGGGACGCTGATGGCCCAGCGGTTCAATCCGAATCGCTTGCAGCCCCTTGGTGAACCGGTCGCCGTCGCCGAGAGCGTGGCTTACAACACGTACAATGGCCGAGACACCTTCAGCGTCTCGGAAAACGGCGTGCTCGTTTATCGGACTGGCCGCCTCGGGGGTCTGCCAACGAGCGAGCTCGTGTGGTTCGATCGCGGGGGAAAGCGGGCCGGATCGGTTGAGGGACTCGGCTTGTACCTGCGCCCGGCTCTCTCGCCGGACGGAAAACGCATCGCCGTACAGCTGCTCGATCCCCAGACAGGGGCTTTCGATATTTGGCTCGTCGATCTGGCACGCTCCACCGTCCTACGCCTCACCTTCGGTTCGTCCAACCAGACGCATCCTGTTTGGTCGCCGGACGGGGCTCAGATCGCCTTCGTTTCCGATCGAGACGGCACGCCCAACCTGTATCGAAGGAGCTCGAGCGGGGCTGGCAGCGAGGAGCTGCTGCTTCAGTCCGACACCGCGAAACACGTCACAGACTGGTCTCCCGACGGGCGATTCATCGCCTATGAGAATCAAGATCCCAAGACAGGGGCGGATCTGTGGTTATTGCCGCTCTTCGGAGATCGAAAACCGATACCGTTTCTGCGAACGGATTTTAGCGAAGGTCAGGGGCAATTCTCGCCAGACGGACGATGGATGGCTTATGTCTCGGATGAGTCGGGAAGGAGCGAGGTTTACGTGCAGACCTTCCCTCCTTCCGGCGGCAAGTGGCAGATCTCAGACGCCGGCGGGACCTATCCGAGATGGCGGCGCGACGGGAAGGAACTCTTCTATATTGCGGACGACCAGAAACTCATGGCCGTGGCGGTGCAGACCGGTTCCACTCTCCAGGCTGGTCGACCCCAGGCGCTTTTCCAGACCCGTTTTTTTCAGCCCATAATTCCTTACACCATTTCGGCCGACGGTCAGCATTTTCTCATCAACACCCCTACTGAGGAGGACAACTCCTCACCGATAACCGTCGTACTGAACTGGATGGTGGAGCTCAAGAAAAGATGACTCCCACGCAGCCCAGGTGTAGAGGAACAAACCTCTAGACGGCCTCGGGCACGGAGGCTTCGGCGGGAACGGCGTGGGCCGTGGGCTCTGTCAGCCGCGAAAGCATCGCGGCGGCGGCGAGGCCGAACAGAAACGCGCCGCTCCAGAGGACCTTTCCTCCGAAACGGTCGAGTACCAGCGTGCCGGCCCAGGGTCCGACAGCGAAGGCGAGCGAGGAGCTCATGGCGAACAGGCCGCTGTACTCGCCGCGGCGCTCGGGAGGGGAGATGTCGGCGACGTAGGCCGCCGCGGCGGGAAAAGTGAACATCTCTCCGAACTGTCCAGACGACGACGGTCACGGCAAACGACCACACGCTCGAGGCGAACGCCATGGCCCCGAAACCCGCGTTCCGGACAGAATCGCGCCGAGGACGAGAGTGCGCCGGTGGGGCCAGTGCGCCGTGGCGGCGTTCACGGGGACCTCGATCAGGACGATCAGCAGCGTGTTGATCGAGAACAACAGGCCGAAGGTCGATGCCGGCAGGCCCGTTGTCGCGCACGATCCAGAGCGACATGGCGGAGAGGTGCTGGAAGAAGACCAGCGTCACGGGAAGCAGGGCGACGAGGAAGTAAGAGGAACCGGCCGTCCAGGTGCGCGCGCGGCCAGGCGAAACCGGTCTGCCCGCTCGGCCGGGCGGGGCTGCAACCGGAGCGCGAGGCGACGAGGACGACGCCTGCCGCGAGCGACGTGACGCCGTCGACGAGGAAGAGGTAGCGGAACGACACGGTCGCCAGGAATCCTCCGAGCGCCGGGCCGATGCTCATGCCGAGGTTGATCGCGAGGCGGTACAGAGCGAAGGCCGACTTGCGCTGGTTCGGACGGACGGTCGCCGCATCATCGTCATGCTGGCGGGCCGGAAAGCTTCCGTGACGCTCGGCAGCACGACCGTCACGACAAGCACGCTGCCGTAGGTCTTCGCGAACGGGTAGGCGAAGAGGACGCAGCCCGAAAGAAAGAGCGAGGCCCGCATCATCCGGACGGGCCCGAGGCGGTCAGAGAGCAGGCCGGAGATCGGCCCGGCGACGATCGCGCCCGAGGCCGTAGAAGAGCAACACGGAAGCCGCCTGTCCGGCGGAGAAGCCCAGGCTGCGCGTCAGGTAGAGCACGAGGAAGGGCAGCACCATCGAGCCCGCGCGATTCGACGAGCGTCGTCGCGAAGAGGACCCACATCCCGCGCGGCAGGTGGCGCAGGTCCTTCCAGTGCCGGAGCATGGTGTTTGGGATCTTACGGGAGATCGGGAGGCAGAGTTTTCAGCAGTGCCGGAGCAGCCAGACGGCCGCGAAGGCCGCGAGCGCCATAGCGCCCATGAAACCGAGCACGTAGCGCAGGATCGCCGAGAAGGGCGTGTTGCGCGGGTCGTCCTCCGGCGCGTTCAAGCGCCGTGGATTCCCTGCGCGGCGAGCCAGCGCTCGGCGTCGATGGCGGCCTTGCAGCCCTCGCCCGCCGCCGAAACCGCCTGCCGGTAGGTCGGGTCGGCCACGTCGCCGGCGGCGAAGACGCCCTCGACGGAGGTCTGGGTCGAGGGGTGCTTCACCTTGAGATACCCGACTTCGTTCATCTCGAGCTTTCCCTTGAAGATGTCGGTGTTGGGCGAGTGGCCGATCGCGACGAAGAGGCCGCCCGTTTCGAAGTGCGAGGTCTGGCCGGTCCGGGTGTCCTTCAAGGTCAGCGCCATGATGCCGCCTTCGCCGCCGTGGACCTCCTCGACCCCGGCGTTGAGCTTCCAGGCGATCTTCGGGTTCTTGCGGGCGCGGTCGAGCATGATCTTCGAGGCCCGGAACTTCTCGCTGCGGTGAATGATCGTGACCTTGCTGGCGAACTTCGTCAGGAAGTTCGACTCCTCCATGGCCGTGTCGCCGCCGCCCACGACCGCGACCTCCTTGCCCTTGAAGAAGAACCCGTCGCACGTGGCGCAGGCGGAGACGCCGTGGCCCATGTGCTGCATCTCCGAGGGCAGGCCCAGCAGCTTGGCCGTGGCTCCCGTCGAGACGATCACGGCGTCGGCGGTGACGCTGCCGCCGGCGTCGAGGGTGAGACGAAACGGGCGCTTTCCGAACTCGACGTCCGTGACGGTGTCGAGGACGACTTCGGTGCCGAAGCGCTTGGCCTGCTCCTTGAAGTCCTCCATCATCTCGGGCCCCTGCACGCCGTTGCGGTAGCCCGGGTAATTCTCGACCTCGGTCGTGATCGTGAGCTGTCCGCCGGGCTGCGGGCCCTCGAAAACGACGGGCGCCAGGTCTGCCCGCGCGGCATACAGCGCGGCCGTCCAGCCGGCCGGGCCGGATCCGACGATGGCGACGCGGTAGTGGGACTTCGACGGAGGCATGGGTTTCCTTTCGCGGCGGGCAGGATATCAACCGGCCGAGCGGTTATCATCCTTCCGTGCGGCCGACGGCTCTCAAGAAACTGAAGGGGCTCGGGACGACGATTTTCGCCGAGATGACGCGCCTGGCCAACGACCAGGGCGCCGTCAATCTCGCGCAGGGCTTCCCGGACTTCGACGGGCCGGACTTTGCGAAGAACGCGGCGCTGGCGGCGATCCGGGCGGGCGAGGGCCAGTACGCCCGGATGACGGGCATCCCCGAGCTCCACGAGGCTCTCGCCGCCAAGTACAAGCGCGACTACGCGCTCGACTACGCGGTGGACACCGAGTGGACGGTGACCTCGGGGGCGACCGAGGCGATCTTCGCGGCGATCCAGGGCCTCTGCGAACCGGGCGACGAGGTCATCCTCTTCGAGCCCTACTACGACTTGCTACAAGCCGAGCCGTGCGGATGGCCGGCGCCGTCCCGCGCATCGTGACGCTCTACGGCCCCGATTGGCACTACAGCCCGGAGGAGCTCAAGGCGGCGTTCTCGCCGAAGACCCGGGTGCTCATCTTGAACTCGCCGCACAACCCGACGGGCAAGGTCTTTCACTTCGCCGAGCTCGAGACGATCGCGAACCTCTGCATCCAGAACGACGTCGTCTGCCTGACCGACGAGGTCTACGAGCACCTCGTCTACGACGGCAAGCACATCCCGATGGCGACGTTGCCGGGCATGCGCGAGCGGACGATCACGATCTCGAGCTTCGGAAAGACCTTTTCGCTGACGGGCTGGAAGATCGGCTGGGCAGGCGCTCCGCCGAACCTGACCGAGGCGATTCGGTCGGCCCACCAGTTCATCACCTTTTCGACGGCGACGCCGCTGCAGTACGGCGCAGCGGCCGCGCTCGAAGCGCCGCTCGAGTACTACGCAGAGCTGCTCTCCAGCTACAAGGCCAAGCGCGATTACATGGTCGAAGCGCTGCGCCAGATCGGCTTCAAGGTCTCGGTCCCGGCCGGCGGGTACTTCATCTGCGCGGACTTCCGGATGTTCGGGTTCGAGGACGACGTCTCGTTCTGCCGGCACCTGATCTACGAAATCGGGGTCGCGGCGATCCCGCCCACCTTTTTCTACGACAACACGCAGCACGGAAAGACCTACGTGCGGTTTGCTTTCTGCAAGAGGCAGGAGAGCCTCGAGAACGCCGTCAAGAGGCTCCAGAAGCTTTGGAAGTAGCCCTCCTCCAGCTCGACATCGCCTGGGAGAACGTGTCGGAGAACCACCGGCGCGCCGCGCAGCTGCTGGAAGGGGCGGCCACGGCGGGGGCCCGGCTGGCCGTGCTGCCGGAGATGTTCTCGACCGGCTTCTCCATGGACGCGGGCCGGCTCGCCCAGGCGCCCGGAGGAGAGTCCGAGACCTTTCTCGAGGCGCAGGCCAAGGCTCTCGATCTCTGGATCATCGCCTCGGTCCCCGAGGCCGGCACGCCGCGGCCGCGCAACATGGCGCTCGTCGTGTCGCCGAAGGGCACGGCCGCGCGTTATGCCAAGATCCACCCGTTCTCCTACGCCGGGGAGGATAAGCACTATGCCCCGGGCGACCGCGTCGTCACCGTCTCGATCGACGGCGTGCGCGTGACACCGCTCATCTGCTACGACCTGCGGTTCCCCGAGCCCTTCCGGCTCGCGGCCGCCGAGACCGATCTCTTCGTCGTCCCGGCGAACTGGCCGGAGCTGCGCCGCGATCACTGGCGCACGCTCCTGCGGGCGCGCGCGATCGAGAACCAGGCGTACGTGGCCGGCGTCAACCGCGTGGGCGACGGCGGCGACCTGCACTACACGGGCGAGTCGGCCGTGATCGCGCCGCTCGGCGAGACGCTGGTCGAGGGCGGCTCCGAGGAGGGAGTCCTCCTCGCCTCGGTGGATCCCGAGGTCGTCCAGAAGCTGCGCGCCCGGTTCCCGGCCTTGAACGACCGCCGCCCCTCCGCCTACAAGCGTTAGGGCGCCGCCGTCAGTGCGCCGGAAGGGCCACGAGCGCGGCCTCGCAGCGCTCAACGTCGCGCCCGAACGCTGCTGCCTGTTTTGCCGCCCGCGGTGCTGTCTCGACGAATTCCTCACAGAGCGTTCGGCTTCTCTTGTAGAGGTCGCGGGCCTCCGTCAGGCGGTCGCGACGATCCAGGGACGTCACTCCCTTCGCCTGCGCCTCCCGAACGGCGGCGAGAGTCGCAAGAAGACTCGTCTGCATGCTGCGCGCGCGCAGATCGTCCGGATGCCTGGCGCGAAACCGTTCAATGATGTCGAGTCCGCTCGCGGCCTCCTCAGCGGCACGCTCGAGCCGCTCTCGCGACAGCTCGAGCCGCGCGAGCCCGAGATGCGAATACGCCGAGCCCGGTCATTGGCCGCGCGTCAAGAACATCCCTTCCAGCGACCTCGATCCGAATCGCGAGGGCACGTCGGAGATTGCTTCTCCGCGCTGTCATAGTCCTTTCGCGCGGAGGCGTTCGTTCCGAGGGCGCTCAAGGCGTCGGCCAGAATCGAGCTGCCGCTCGGTGCTCACGGGGTCTCTCCGAAGCAGCTCTTCGGCGGTTTCGAGAGCCTTCTGGAGGAGCGGAGCGCCCGCGGCCGCGGGGAGGCTCGATCCGAGGTTTCGGAGAGCGATGCCGCTTTGCCGACGATCCGCTTCGTTGCCGGGATCCTCCTCCGCGAGGCGGCCGAAGAGGCGAGCCTCCTCTCGAGTGGCCTCCAGAGCCTTCTGGGGCTCGCCGAGCGCGTCGTACAGGGCGGCGAGAAGCCGATGATTCGAAGGCGAGGTCCCGGATGGCACCGCGGTCGAAGGGCGCTCTGGAAACAACATCCGCCAGGATGGCGTGCGCCTTCTCGAAGAGAGGCGTGCTGGTCGCGGCCGGAAGGAGGGCGTGAGCCCGGGCGAGCGCGAGCTTCCCATAGGCGTTGGCGAGGGCGCGTCCCTCTGCAAGTCCGCCTGGCACACGGGCAACGACCCTCTCGCGCAGCGCCACCGCCTTCTCGAAGCTCGTCACGGCCTCCCTGTTGTCGCCGAGGTTCGACTCGAGCTGCCCGGCCTCCCTCCGGCCTGCAGCTCTCCAGGCGCTCATACACCGCCGCCAGCTCCATCATCAGCGCCGGGTCGTCGCCGGCGTCGGTGAGCAGGCGGTCGAGGTACTCGAGACCTCGCCGGATGACAGCAGACGAGCGGGAGTCGCGCCCGGCAGGTTGCGGATCGCGTCGTGAAACTCGAAGAGATACTCGTTCGCGAGCCTTCGAACGTCGTTGAATCGTTTCTGTGCCAGCGCCTCACTCTGCCGGGATCGCCTGGCCTCGAAGACGGCCACTCCCGCTCCGCCGACCAGGGAGACCGCAACCAGCAGCCCGGCCGCCACGGCCACACGATGGCGGCGAACGAACTTGTCCGCACGGTAGAAGAGCGTGTCGGGGCGAGCCGTGACCGGGAGCCCTTCCAGATATCTGCGGATGTCCTGGCTGAGCCGCTCGACGGAAGCGTACCGTCTCTGAGGCTCCTTCTGGAGAGCCGTCAAGACGATCGTGTCGAGATCGCCCTTCAGCTCACGGGCAAGACGCGCTGCAGCGCAGGCGCTCGGGGGACGAACCTCCTTCTCGCAAATCGCAGCCAGAAGCGACTCGGTCGACGACATGTCCTCGCGATGGGGGTGACAACCCGCAAGAAGCTGATACAGGACGAGGCCCAGGGAGAAGACATCGGTTGCCGTCGTGATCCTCTCGCCCCGCACCTGCTCGGGACTCGCGTACTGCGGCGTAAAGGCCCTGGTCCTGGCGGCTGTCAACTCCACTGTCTGGGCGGACGCGTCGGAGTGAAGCAGCTTGGCCAGGCCGAAGTCGAGGAGCTTGGGCGTGCCCTCAGCGGTGACGAGAATGTTGCCGGGCTTGATGTCGCGGTGGACGATGAGGGCCTGGTGAGCGTACTGGACGCCGGCGCAGAATCTGCTGGAAGAGAGCCAGGCGCGCGCGAACAGTCAAGTGGCGTGAGTCGCAGTAGTTCTGCAGGTGTTCTCCCTCGATGTATTCCATGGCGAACCAGGGCAGGCCGTCCTCCGTCGCGCCGCCGTCGTAGAGGCGCGCGATGTTGGGGTGCTCGAGGGAGGCCAGAATGCGCCGTTCGGCCAGAAAGAGCCGGACGACGAATTCCGTGTCCATCCCCCGGCGGATGATCTTCAGTGCGACTCTCTTCTCGAAACCGTCGCCGGACTGAATCGCCAGATAGACCGTACCCATGCCGCCGTGGCCGATCTCCCGGACGACGCTGTAAGGGCCGATGCGCTGGGGAGCGCCGCTCCAACCAGCCTCCCCGACGGGTTCTTCCAGGTCGAGGGTTGGCAGGTGGCTCGGGTCAAGGAAGCTGTCCTCGTTTGCTGCGAAAGCGAGGAGAGACTCGACTTCTCGCCGCAGCTCCGTGTCGTCGCCGCAGGCACGGCCCAGGAAGGAGGCACGCTCCGAGGCCGGTCGTTCGAGCGCCTGGTCGAAGAGCTCCTTGGACTTCTGAAACCGCTCCAGCGTCATGGCAGACGTCTTAATTCCGCCACTCCCAGGGTGGCGGGGAAGCCCGCCCTCCCTTCGCGGTCGAGAGAATCATTGACCACAGAGAAAAGGATGAGGTGATCCAGCCGCCATTCTCGCATCCACAAGCAGGGAAAGGTCAATGCAGGCGTCTGGCAAGGAGCGGTTTCCGTTACCGCAATAGAAGGAGGCTCCCATGTTTCGAAACATCCTCTCCAGGAAGGCGGCACTCAGCCTCTGCACTCTGTTCCTCTTTGTACTCCTTTCGGCTTCGCAAGCCCGCGCCGATGACAGATGCACCCTGAGAGACGCCAGAGGCGTCTATGCCGGGACCTTCACCGGTTTCATGACGGCAGGCCCCTTCGTCGGGCCCTATGCGGCGGTTGCCCGCGTCGCTTGCGACGGAAAGGGGAGCTGCGCAGGCTCGGGAACGCAGAGCCTGAACGGGACGATCGTTCCGCTCATAGACACCGGACACGACGCCGTTACGGTCAACCCCGACTGCACGGGCAGTATCACCGTCAACCTTCCGGGGCCGCCTTTCGCGCTCCACTTTAATGTCATCCAGAACAAGGATGGCTCGGAGCTTTGGAGCATCCAGACGGATCCGGGCACCGCCATCACGGGCCACCTCGTGTTGATCTCGCGCAACCCGGACTGATCTCGGCTGACCCTCATCCGGCCAGCGTCCGGCGAAGCCAGGCCTGGGCGTGCTTCCAGTCTCGGCTGACCGTGGCTTGGGAGCAGCCCAGCACCTCGGCGCTCTCGTCGATCGTGAGGCCCGAAAAGACGCGAAGCTCGACCGAGGTGGGCCTGCCTTTCATCGAGCGCGGCGAGACGGTCGAGAGCCATGTCGAGGGCCAGGATGTCGAGGGTCGGCGGACCGGTGGAAATGGTCACGTCATCCAACGACAGGCGAGTCTGCAGACCTCCACGCTTGTTGGCGGCCCGGGCTCGGGCGTGATCCACGAGGATCTCCCGCATGGCGCGGGCCGCCACACCGAAGAAGTGAGCGCGGTTTTGCCATTGGACGCCCTTCTGGTCGACGAGCTTGAGGTACGCCTCGTGGACCAGGGCCGTGGGCTGAAGGGTGTGGCCGGAGCGCTCCCGCCGCATCTGCGCCGTTGCTCTCCGGCGAAGCTCGCCGTAGACGAGCGGCATCAGCTCTTTGAGCGCCTCCGGGTCACCCTCGCTCCAGGCGCGCAGGAGTCCTCGTAACGCTCGCGCTTTTCGGCGGATGGCAGCCTGAATCGCGATGCCCCGACCTGGGACAACTCCTATCGCGAAGCGGTGTCGCGGCGAAAGCCCGCAGCGCCTCGACGCCGCCGGTGATCATCTCTTCGGCGACGGAGAAGGAGAACCGCAGGTGGCCTTCGCCTTCGGGGCCGAAGACGATGCCAGGGACAGTCGCCACACGGGCTCGGTCGAGCAGCTCTTTGGCGGCGCTCTTCGAGTCGGTACCCAGAGCGGCCGGGGCCCTGGGGAAGAGGTAGAGGGCCGCGCGCGGGGTCTCGATTGAAAAGCCCGCGTCGCGCAGGCCGGCGACCAGACGGTCGCGGCGTTTGCGGTAGCCCGCATGCGCCTCCTTCAAGAAACCATCCGGCAACCTCAGGGCCTCGAGCATCGCCCACTGGGTGGGCGTCGAGACGCCGTTGATCGAGTAGAGCACGACCGTGCGCATGGCGGTGCGCCAGCGCTCGGGCACGATCACGTAGCCGGCGCGCCAGCCCGTCATGGAATAGGTCTTGGAGAGAGTGAAGACCGAGAGGGTTCGCTCGGCCATACCGGGGAAGGAGGCCGGCGAGACGTGCCCCTCGCCCTCGTAGATCAAGTCCTCGTAGGCCTCGTCCGAGATCACTGCAAGCCCGCGGTCGCGAGCAAAGGCGCAGACTTCCTCGACCTCGGCCCGAGAGAAGACATCGCCTGTCGGGTTCGCGGGCGAGTTCCAGTAGAGGACCTTCGTCTTCGGCGTGATGGCATCTCGCCAGCGCGGCCGTCAGGCCCTCGGCGCGCGCCTTCACCGTCGGGACGAGCGCCGGCGACGCGCCGTGGTAGACGACCACGTCCACGATCGGCGTCCAATACGGCGAGAACATCAGGACCTCGTCGCCCGGATCGAGAAGGGTCGCGAAGGCGGCGAAGAGACCGTGCATGCCGCCGTTGGTGACGATGGGGCTCTCCGGGTCGGCCGGGATGCCGTTCTTCCGGAGCACCTTCTCGACGATGGCTCGGCGCAGCTCCTCGACGCCCGAGGACGGGGCGTACCGGGTCTCGTTTCGCGCGAGAGCCGCCGCCATCGCGTCCTTGATGGGCTGCGGCGTCGGCATGTAGGGCTCGCCGCCTTCGAAGCGCCAGACCTTGTGGCCCTGCGCGAGCAGCGCCAGCACCCGGTTGCGGACCTGGACGATCTCTGAGAAACCGACCGAGTCGAAGCGCCGCGCCGCGCGCGGAAAGGAGCCCTCGGACGTCACAGAGCCTTACTGCGGCCGGGACCCATCAGGAAATACAGGATCATGCCCAGGATCGGCAGAAAGATGATGAGGATCGCCCAGAGGATCTTGCTGCCGGTGTCGGCGCCGCTCTGAAGGAGCTTGACGAGAGCGATGATGTCGAGAACCAGGACGATGAGACCGATGAGGCTGTAGCCACCGAACATGGTTTCTCCTCCTCTAGAGTTTTTCCGAGATCGCCTTGGCCTGCGTGAAGAGATACAGATACTCGCGACCGCCGGCCTTCGAGTCCGTGCCGGACATGTTGAAGCCGCCGAACGGATGAACGCCGACGAGCGCTCCCGTGCACTTGCGGTTGAGATACAGGTTGCCGCAGAACAGCTCGCGTTTCCCGCGCGTCAGTCTCTCCCGGTCGCGCGAGTAGAGGGCGCCCGTCAGGCCGTATTCCGTGTCGTTGGCGACGGCGATTCCCTCCTCGAAGCTCTTGACCGAAAGCACCGCGAGCACCGGGCCGAAGATCTCCTCCCGTGCCAGCCGGTGCGAGGGCCGGATGCCGTCCACGACGGTGGGCATCACGAAGTAGCCCTGGGCCGGCCCGGCCTCGCCTCCAGCGACGACCTTGCCTTCCTGGCGGCCAATCGCAACGTAGTCGAGGATTTTCTTCTGGGCCGCCGCGTTGATGACGGCGCCGACGGTGTTCTTCGGGTCGCGTACGTCGCCCACGGAGAGGGCCTTCGTCCGGGCGACGACCTTCTCGAGCAACGCGTCGTGCACCTTCTCGTGGACGATCACCCGCGAGCACGCCGAGCACTTCTGGCCCTGGAAGCCGAACGCCGCGGCGACGATGCCGCTCGCCGCCTCCTCGATGTCGGCCGTTTCGTCGACGAGGATGAAGTCCTTGCCGCCCATCTCGAGCACGGCGCGCTTGATCCAGATCTGTCCGGGAACGACTTTGCCCGCCTTCTCGCTGATCTCGACTCCCACCTCGCGCGAGCCGGTAAAGGCGACCAGTCGCGTCTTCGGGTGCTCGACCAGGGCGTTGCCGGCCGTGCGGCCGCCGCCCGTGATGAAGTTTAAGACGCCGGCCGGCGTCCCCGCCTCCTCGCAGGCCTCGACGAACATCGTCGCGATTCCGGCCGCGTCGGAGGAAGGCTTGAGCACGACCGTGTTGCCCGTCACGAGGGCGGCAGTCGTCATGCCGCAGAGGATCGCCAGCGGGAAGTTCCAGGGCGGGATCACGGCGCAGACGCCCAGAGGAATGAAGACGAGCTCGTTCTTCTCCCCGGGGTACGGCGTGAGGGGTTGAGGCTGCGCCAGCCGCTCCATCTCGCGCGCGTAGAACTCGGCGAAGTCGATCGCCTCGGCCGTGTCGCCGTCGGCTTCGGCCCAGGACTTGGACTCCTCGAGCACCATCATCGCCGAGAATTCGTGCTTGCGCTTTCGCAGGATGGCCGCAATGCGCTGAAGCAGGGCCGACCGTTCCGCTGGGGGGACGCGGCTCCAGGCCGGGAAGGCCTTTTCGGCGGCTTCGACGGCGGCAACGGCGTCCTCTTTCGTGCCTTCCGGGAAGCGGCCGATGACCTGCCTGGCGTCGCAGGGGTTGACGGACTCGAATGTGCGCGCCGCCCCGACCCGCCGGCCGCCGATGCGGTTTTCGCCCACGACGGGCAGTCGCGCCTCGATCTTGCCGAGGGCGGCGCGAAAGGCGTTTCGGTTGGCCTCGATCGAGAAATCGGTGAAGGGCTCGTTTGAGAATTCAGGAAGCAAGGTGGGTCCTCCGGAATCGCAAATCTATCAAAAGGGAAGGGATCGCCCCGGCCTAGAATCTCCCCATGGGCCCGGTTTCCCTTTCGAACGAAGAGCTCGGCCGGTACGCGCGGCACCTCGCGCTGCCGCAGGTCGGCTTGGAGGGCCAGCGGAAGCTCAAGGCCGCGCGCGTGCTGCTCGTCGGCACCGGAGGACTCGGCTCACCGGCGGCCCTCTATCTCGCGGCGGCGGGTGTTGGCACTCTCGGCCTCGTCGATTTCGACACCGTGGACGCCTCGAACCTCCACCGGCAGCTTCTCTACGGCACGCCCGACGTCGGCCGCTCGAAGCTCGAGGCCGCCGCCCGTCGCCTTTCGGATGTCAACCCGAACGTCCGGGTCGAACGGCACGAGACGCTTCTCAACTCGGAGAACGCCCTCGATATCGTGCGCGGGTACGACGTGGTCGCAGACGGCACGGATAACTTTCCGACGCGCTACCTCGTCAACGACGCGTGCGTGCTCATGGGAAAGCCGAATGTCTACGCCTCGGTCTTCCGCTTCGAGGGCCAGGCCTCCGTCTTCTGGGCGGCTCGGGGGCCCTGCTACCGGTGCCTCTATCCGGAGCCCCCTCCGCCGGGGCTCGTGCCTTCGTGCGCCGAGGGAGGAGTCCTCGGCGTTCTGCCGGGGCTGCTCGGCATCGTGCAGGCGGTCGAGACGATCAAGCTGCTGCTGGGCCTGGGCGAGTCCCTCGTCGGGAGGCTTCTCCTCTTCGACGCCCTGTCCATGCAGTTCCGGGAGATGAAACTGCGCAAGAACCCGGCTTGCGCCGTCTGCGGCCCGAACCCGACGGTCACGAAGTTGATCGACTACGACTCTTTCTGCGGCGAACGGCCGGCGGTGGTATCGTCCGCGGCGATGTTCGGACGCCGCGTCCCGGAGATCACAGTCGAAGAGCTGAAGGCGTCGCGCGAGCGGGGCGAGAAGCTCGTGCTCGTGGACGTGCGCGAGCCGCACGAAACGGCGATCAGCGACCTGCCCGGCTCCGTCAAGATTCCGCTGGGCACATTGCCGAAGACCCTCGAGAAGCTCGGCAAGCAGGACGATCTGGTCGTCTACTGCCGCTCCGGCGCGCGGAGCGCGAAGGCGGTCGAGTTTCTGCTCGCAAACGGCTTTACCCGGGCGCGCAACCTCGTTGGAGGCATCAACCACTGGGCCGAGGCGATCGACCCGAAAATGGCGAGGTACTGAAGATGAGAAGAATCGGATTGCTCTTCGTGGTGATCGGCCTGGCCGGCTTTCTCTTCGCTTCGAGCCAGAGAGGCGGCTACGACTCCGTCGAGGGCGCCTTGAAGTCGACGTTCTCGAGCTCCGAGCGCTCGAAGAAGGACTTCTGGGAGACGGCGCGCTGGGTGATGGCCGGCACGGCCGTCATCGGCCTCGTCTTCGTTCTCCTGCCGGGCAAGAAAACCTCGTAGTTTCGACGTCGAACGAAAAGGAGGAATGGATGTCGCTGGGGAAACGTGCGGCCGCTGAACTGATTGGAACGTACTGGCTGGTTCTGGGGGGCTGCGGCAGCGCCGTTCTCGCGGCGGCTTTTCCCAACGTTGGGATCGGTCTTCTCGGCGTGTCCTTTGCTTTCGGCCTGACCGTCCTCACGATGGCCTTTGCCATCGGGCACATCTCGGGGTGTCACCTGAACCCGGCTGTGTCCGTCGGCCTGGTGGCCGGTGGCCGTTTCAAGGCCTCCGAGCTCCCAGCCTACATCGTTGCCCAGGTAGTCGGCGCCGTCGCGGCCGCGGGCACCCTCGTGTTCATTGCCAGCGGCAAGGCCGGCTTCGACATCGCCGGCGGCCTCGCCTCGAACGGCTACGGCGCCCATTCGCCGGGCGGCTACTCCTTGGGCGCGGGATTCGTGACGGAAGTCGTGATGACCGCCATGTTCCTGCTCATCATCATGGGGGCAACGGATAAGCGCGCGCCGCAGGGCTTCGCGCCGATCGCCATCGGCCTCGGGCTGACGCTGATTCACCTGATCTCCATCCCGGTGACCGCCACCTCCGTCAACCCGGCCCGAAGCACGGGGCCCGCCCTCTTCGTCGGCGGCTGGGCGCTCGAGCAGCTCTGGCTCTTCTGGGTCGCGCCCATCCTCGGCGCAATCGTGGGCGGCCTGGTCTACCGCTGGCTCGCGGCGGAAAAAGCCTAGCCGACGCTATCCGGCGAGGACGGCGCCGGTTGGACGGCTGGGCTCTTCGAGGAGACGGTCGATCTTGGCGGCGAGGATGAAGTCGTTCTCGTGGAGGCCGCCGATCTTGTGCGTCCAGAGGACGAGGTCGACCTTGTTCCAGTGGATGGCGATGTCCGGGTGGTGGCCCTCGGCCTCGGCAATCTCGGCCACACTGTTGACGAAGCGCATGGCCCCGAGGAAATCGGCAAACTCGAAGGCGCGCGTGAGGCGCGTTGCGCCCGACTCGAGCTTCCAGAGCGGCGTCTGATGCTGGAGCTCGCGCGCCTCGGCCTCCGTGAGCGGAGACACACCGCCCTTGCAGGGTACGCAGGCCTTTCCGGCCAGATTCTCAGTCCGGGTCACTTCTTCTCGAACGGGAAGATCGCTCTTCCAGTCGTTCTTCATGCTCACGACCGTCCAGCCTTTCGCCTGCGGCTTCGTCGAGCGCCTTGTCGAGCTGGCCGATGCTGCGACTGGCGGTCGTAGGCCCACTCGCGCTCGGCGTCGGTGTGATGGACGAGAGGCAGAAGCGCGCGCCGCTGCCGGCGGCGGTCCACTGGAGCATCTGCAGGTCGCCGTCGGAGTTGCCGAACGCGGCGATGGGGCGGCGGCCGATGTGCTGGTTGATGCCGACCGGCTTGCCGGCCTTGTCGTCGATGAAGTTCGATCTCCGGCAGGCGCACGAGCACGGGCTTGCCGTCGCGCATCTCGAACTTCGTCTTGATGCTGCTGCCGATGACCTGCTCGGGCGGGATGCCGTAGACCTTCTCCGTCCACGGGCGCATGAACTCGATGCCGCCGCCGGAGACGATGAAGGTCTTGAAGCCGTTCGCGCGCAGGTAGGCGAGCAGCTCGAGCATCGGCTGATAGACCATCTCGGTGTAGGGCCGCTTGGTCTTCGGATGCTTCGCGGTGGCGATCCAGTCCTTGACGATCTTCTCGAACTCCTCGGTGGTCATGCCGGCGTGCGTGGCCATGACGATCTCGACGCATGGCCGTGCTCGCCGCCGGCGAGCGCGCCCTTCACGTCGCCCTTGAGCAGCGAGGCGAACGGCTCCTTGTCCTTCCACTCCGGATGCTGCGGCGCGAGCGCCTTCACCCGGTCGAGCGCGAAGAGCAGCTGGAAGTACATCGGCTGCTCGGCCCAGAGCGTGCCGTCGTTGTCGAAGGTGGCGATGCGCTCGGCGGCCGGCACGAAGTCCGGCGAGCCTGGCTTCGTCACCTTCGCGACGAAGTCGACGATGGCCTTCTTCGCCGCGCCGTCGTTCCACGAGGGCAGCGGGTCGGCGGCAAGCGCCGGCAGCGCGAGGCTTGCAACGAGAACCGCAAACAGCGCCAAGGATTTGGCAACCTTTGAAGTCTTCATGCGCAGGGTCTTCTTTTTCACAGGCCCGAGATCATTTCACAGCCCGCCGCGTCCTTCGCAAAAGCGAGCGACGTACCGAGAAGCTTCTGAAACCTCGGTTCCTTACGCAGTGGGTCGAAGTTGGGGTCGATCTTGAGCCAGCCCGGAGAGAGGAAGTACGGGATCTTCAAGAGCGGTTCGAGGTGGTCGATCGCCTTTGTCGGCTCGCCGACGAGAATGCAGATCCGTACGAGCACGTGCTCGAAATAAGGGCCGCTCAGCGCGTCCTTCGCGACGGGCAGCAATGAACCGCCGCGCTCTCCTTCACGGATGGCCTCCTCTTTCCGGCCGAGGTACGCGAGTGCGAGGCCGAGAAGAACGTGGAGCTGAGCATCATGGGGTGTGGCGCGAAGCTGTTCTGCGAAGGCCGTCCTGGCCTCCTCGGCGTGAGCGCGCACGTTTGCAGCGTCGCCCTTCAAGGCGTAGGCCTGGGCGAGGCAAATGGCCCACGCGCCCCGGTCGTCGTCGAACGCGGTCGGCGTGAGCCGCAGAAGGAGCTCTCGCTGCTCGTCGAGAAGCCAGACGAGGTCCCATTTCTCGGCCACGTAGGCCACCAGGGCTGTGGGCTCGACCTCCGAGGAGACAGACTTGATCACGGCGCGGGCTCTCTCGAGATCGCCCTCGCCGAGAAAGGTCATTGCCTTGCTCTCGATGAGACCGAGGTGACCGGGTGAGAGTGCGAGGCCCACGTCGATGGTCTCTCTCGCTTCGACGTAGCGCCGCAACCGCAGGAGCCCCCCCGCGTGCTGCAGCCTTGTAACGACCGAGCGGGGATCGAGACGCTCGGCTTTCTTGAAATGTCCCATTGCCCCATCCCAGCGCCCGAGGTGTTCCTCCACGGCCGCGGTTGCGGAGAGGAGGTCGGCGTTACTCGCGTCGATACGCTCTGCCCGTGCATACAGCTCCAGCGCGCGTTGGTAGTCATAGAGAATGACGTTCTCGTACCTGCCCAGTGCCAGGTAGCCCTCGAGGTGGTCCGGTGCAAGCGCTACGGCCTTGTCCGCCGCTTCGCGGGCACGTTGTGCCGAAGCGGGTGTCGGCGCGCCGAAGCCGTGCAGGCTCGTGTTTGCCCATGAGACCCGCGCCCATGCCTGTGCAAAGCCGGGGTCCAGTGCCACGGCCTGTTCGTAGGAGCCGAGCGCCTTCCGCACTGTGGGTGGATCAGCCGCTGCTCCGTGTCTCGAAACCTCCTCACCTCTGAGAAATGCGTCGTAGGCGGCGAGGCTCTTTGTGGGCTTCTCCGAAAGCCGCTTCTCCTGGCCGGCTCCAAGCGCGAGGCCCAAAGCCTCCGCCACTCCCGCAGCGATGGCCGATTGCACCTCGAAAACGTTGGTGAGAGGTGCGTCGAAAGGATGTTGCCATTTCGAAGTCGGCGTGCCGGAGCCCGACAGGTCGATCAGCTCGGGGCTGACGTGGACGCGGCTGGTGCCGGCTCCCTTTTCCCATCGGACGGTTGCAGTCAGGAGATAGCGGGCTTCCAGCTCCTCGCCGATCTGCCTCGGCGTCTTGCTCGATTTTTTGTAAGGCGTCGAGCTGCCCCGGGCGATCACCTCGATGCCCGGCAGGGTCGTGAGCTTGCCCCGAATCTCATCCGCGATGCCATCTGCAAGGTAGTCGTCCTCCGGAACGCCCATGTTCTCGAAGGGGAGAACCGCGACCCGCTTGAGGCTCACGGCCGCGAGCGTTCCCCCGGGCGTCCGACGCAAGAGCAGGGCGCCGGCTACCCCGAGAATGAGGATGACGGCGGCGACAACCAAAATCCTCGGCCTTGCGATCGGCGGCGTCGCAACGTGTTCGCCGCTCCTAAATGGCATCGAAGAGAGGTCGGAAAGCGCGAACACAATGTCTTTGGCCGACTGGATTCGATTGTCCCGGTCCTTCTCCATGCAATGCCGCACGATCTGGTCAAGAGCAGGGGAGATGTCGCGCCCCGAGTCCGACAGCTCGGGCGGATCATCCCGAATGATTGCTGTGAGGGTATCGATCGCTGTCTCGTGCCTGAACGCCTTCTTGCCCGAGAGCAGCTCGTACAGGATCGTTCCAAACGAGAAAATGTCCGCGCGATGATCGGCCGGGAGCCCCCGCACCTGCTCGGGCGACATGTAACCGACTGTCCCCATCACCGTGCCTGGCTGCGTGTAGCCGGAGACCGTCGGCGCGCTTGTGCTCTCGCCCGGGTCGACCGCCTCCATCCTCTTCGCCAGGCCGAAGTCGAGGATCTTGATGTGGCCATCCTTGTTGACGAACAGGTTTTCGGGCTTCAAGTCCCGGTGAACGACGCCCTTTTCGTGGGCGGCGGAGAGACCCCTGGCGATCTGCAGCGCGTAGTCCACGGACTGTTTCCGGGAGATGGGGCCCGTATCGAGCTTCCCGCGCAGCGTTTCGCCCTCCAGAAGCTCCATGACCGCATAGGCGACGCCGTCCTGATTTCCGAAATCGAAGATCGAGAGGATGTTGGGGTGAGAAAGCGCAGCGACGGCCAGCGCCTCGCGCTCAAACCTCGCCAGGGCCTCGGGATTTGCGGCGAGCGACTGCGGCAAAACCTTGATCGCCACGTCGCGCTGGAGTTTGGTGTCACGCGCTCGGTAGACTTCCCCCATCCCACCCGCTCCCAGCGGCACCAAAATCTCGTAGGGGCCAAGACGGCTCCCGGCTGAGAGACTCATCGAATGACCACCGAGGGATTCTAGTTCGCGGCTCACGGCGGTGCCTGCCCGCGGGAACGGCCGGGGGCGTGAGCGACCCGTTTATTTCAGGTTTTGGACGACGTAGAGGCGGGAAAGGGCGCGCCAGAACGTGTAAGCGTACGACTTGCCGTCTGGCGTGAGCACGATCCTGTTGAACTGCATGACGCCGGCGGGGTCGGCAACTGCGATCTCCCGCCATGGCTCGCGGCGGCCGGACGCGATGTCGTATCGGGTGATCTTCGCCGGAACGCTCATCTCGGCGAAGAAGATGCCGGTCCCTGCCGCGTCGAAGCCGACGGTCCCTCCGCCGGTAGCTCCCGGCAGGGGGCGAGGCTCGCCTCCGTCAATCGGGAAGAGAAACGCGCCTTTCTCCTGGTTGCGGGCCAGGACGAACTTTCCGTCCGGGGAGACGGCCCGGCCAATGAATCCTTCAGGCGTGATGGGCCGCGGCTCGCCGGCGGCCACATCCTGCACGTACATGCGCCGCGGCCGACCCTTGGCGGCAGCGAGGGAGAAGATCCTCTTCCCGTCAGGGAGCCATCCTGCCGTTTGAATCTCGAGTCCAGAAGTCGGAAGGGTCTTCGGCTCGCCGGGGCCCGTGGGAAAGAGGATGAGACCCTGCCCGCGTCTCGCGACGACCCACTTCCCGTCGGGCGACAGCGCTAGCGCTTCGCCCTCGCCCAGACGCACGGCCGGCGAGCCGTCGGTCTTGCGCAGGTAGACGGCTCCATTTGCCCCTTCGGCGATGCCTCCCTCGGTGAAAAGGAGCATTTGTCCGTCGCTCGAGAGATTGGCGACTAACGAGTCGTCGAACCAGGTGAGGTCAGTCTCCCTGGTCGCCCCGGGCGCATGAGCCATCGTTGTCTCGGTCCAATCGTCTGCCCGCAAGAGCACCCGGCCGTCGCGGGCGATATCCTGGATCAAGAGCAACAGCGGCCCCCGAGCCACCACGCGATGACGCCCGGAGAGAGAGACGGCATGCAGGTCGACGCGGCCGGAACTGGCAAACTCCCGTGCAGAGAACCAGACCTCTCCGGTCAAGGGGTGCCAGGCGAGGGACGGGGTCGTCTCCCAGCCTTCGGAGAGCGTTCGCTTCTTGCCCTTGAGATCGACGACGGCTATCGAATGGCGGCCTCCCGCCGCCTCGACGAAAGCGATCGAGCGGCCGTCCGGGGAGAACCGTGGCGTCCCCGCAACCCTGTCCGCGCCGGGATCGTAGAGGACGGTACCCGGCGGGGACTCCAGCTTTCCCTCCCGTTCGATCACCATCCGGTCCCCCGTCGGTGAATAGTCCGCTTCGTCGGCCTCGATGAGGTCTCTGGGCGCGCCCCCGGCGAGCGAGACTTCGGCAATCACGAAGTTGTTGCCGCGATCGATCCCGATCGCCATCTTTCCGGTCGCCGAGAGAGCGAGGAGGTTGGCGCTCGGAAGAGGCAATGCCGTCGACTCCCTGCTGTCGGCGCGCGTCGAATAGAGCTGGATGGGCTTTCCTTGCCAGGCGGCCGCGTAGATCACGGTCTGGCCGTCCGGGCCAAAGCGAGCGCCGCCCATCGATCCCCGGCGGAAGGTCAGGGCGCGAAATGTCGGCGGCTCCTCGACCCGTCGCCACGAGGCCGCGGCGGCGATCGCGGCAGCCACCGTGAGAGCCGCCACAGCCCACACGAGCCAGCGTCGGAGGCGTGACCGGGCTGGTGCGGCCACAGACGCTGCTCCCGAGAGCGAGCCCTGCGTGATGCCGTCCCGCAGGCGCGCGAGATCTCGGGCCAGGTCGCGCGTCGAGGCGTAGCGCTCTTCCGGGTCCTTGGCGAGGCATCGCTCCACGATCCAGGAGAGCGGCACGGGAGTTCCCGGTGCGGCGGCTCCGATTGCCTCGGGCTCCTCCCGGATGATCGCCGCCAGCGTCTCGGGCGCGCTGCCCCGCGCGAACGCCCGCCGGCCCGTCGCCATCTCGTACAGGATCGAACCGAACGCGAACTGGTCCGACCGGAAGTCGAGCGCCTTCCCGAGCGCCTGCTCCGGCGACATATAGCCGACCGTCCCCACCACGACGCCCGCCTCCGTGCCCATGGAAACCGTCGGAGAGTGCGTCTCGGCTCCCTCGGGCACTTCCGCCTGCGTCAGCTTGGCGAGGCCGAAGTCCAGGATCTTCACGAACCCGTCCTTGCGGACCATCACGTTCTCTGGCTTGAGATCCCGGTGGACGATCCCGGCGCCATGCGCCCTGGCGAGCCCATCGGCGAGCTGCGCTGCGATTGCGAGAAGCCTCTTGATCGGCAGGGCCCCCTCGGCCAGCAGCTCGCGCAGGGTGCGTCCGTCCACGAGCTCCATCGCGATGAACGAAGTCCCGCCCGACTCTCCGATGTCGTAAACGGTGACGACGTTGGGATGGTTGAGAGAGGAGGCCGACCTCGCCTCCTTCTCGAAGCGCCTCAGGCGATCCGGGTCCGCCGACACCCGCGACGGCAGGACCTTGACCGCCACCTCGCGCTCGAGCCGCGTGTCCCGTGCCCGGTACACTTCCCCCATCCCGCCCGCCCCCAGAGGCGCCAGGATCTCGTAGGGCCCCAGCCGCGTCCCCGCTGCAAGTGTCATCGAATGACCGCGGTGAGAATTCTAGACGAGAGGGTGCGGACCCTGTCCGGCGGCCAGCCCTCGTGGTGAGGTCCTCGGGTCTACGGTGCGGTCACGAGCAGCACGGAGCGCGCGCCGACCGGCTGCAGCGGCCGATTGGTGTGCGCGAAGGCCGGCAGCGACCGGAAGGCATCGATTTGCGCGGTGGACATCTCGATGGGCTCCCGCATCACGCGCCAGCGCACGCCTTCGGTGCAGGCGGGAGTCGTAAATGAGCCGTCGTAGGCGAAGTGGGCCCGGGCGGCCGGCAGAATGCCGGAAGCGTCGATCATCGCTCCCGCGGGCTCGCTCGTGTCGCCCTTCTTGGAGGGGAGACCTCGGAAAGCCGCATCGAGGGCCGCGTTGGCAGCGCCTTCCCGGGCGAAGACACCGACGACCAGAGCTGGCTTTCCCGCCGGGTCGAGGTGAACGAGATGGATCTCGAGCGGAAAGCTCTTGCCGTCCAGAGTGTGCTCGCTCGGCGCGTGGAAGTGGAACTGGGTCAGGCCATAGGAAGTCCCCGCCTCCGAGACCGAGCTTCCCGCCTGGTAGGTGACCTCCACCGTGTGCCCGTTGTTGGTCATCGAGAGTTTGGCCGGCCGGTAGTCGAACGAGAGTGTCGGCTCCTTCGTTGGCGCCGCGGCGCCCGCTCCAGAAATGGCGAGCGCGATCGGCGACTGAAGCTTCCCGATCTTGCAGGGCTCGTCGCCCGGCAGATCGCCCCAGCCTGCCGGACCGACGGTGTGGGGCCCGTCTTCGTAGCCCCAGTGCTTCTCGTTCTCAGCGCCTTCCTTGGCAGCGCCCGCGGCAACTTGCTGCGCCGAGTCACGGCCGCAGGCAACAGCAGCCAGCAAACAGAAGATCGCGACACCCAATTCAAAAAGCCAGCCCCGTCTCTTCATACCGTCCCCCTATTCGGAGTCTCCCGAAAAACTATTCCTCGTATTGCGACATCTGGCTAAAGCTCGCGGCGCGCGAAGTCTCCCGAAGTAACCGAGGGAGGAGGCGCGCGCCGCGGGAGCGAAGCGCGCAGGGCGGAATCAGGCGAGCGGTCGAGGCCGCATCCGGCCGAGCCGCTCGCCGGTGCGCCGCAGGCGCAGATTCCGCCCTGCGCGCGAAGCGACGTTTTGGCTGGGAGGCAGGGAGTCGAACCCCGATTAACTGGTCCAGAGCCAGTGGTCCTACCATTGAACGACCTCCCAGTCGTCGAAGAGACGCGAATTATTCTCGAACCGGAGCGCCCCGTCAAACGGCCGGAAGAAGGGCTCCAGGGAGCAGACACCGGGCGTAGACTCGGGGCGTGATTCCGGAAGTCTTCGAGTGCCCGCGCTGCGAGCGGCAGTTCGTGATCGACGGCGTGCCCGACGCCGGCAGCGAGGAAGTTCACTGTCCGCAGTGCAGCCGTTTCCTGGGCGTCCGCGACATCGCCTTCGTTCTGCGCACAGAGCTCGACGACCTGATCGAGCGCCTTTCGTTCGAGAAGGACCGCCTCGAGAAGGACGAAGCCGTCTATGTCCTGACGGAGTGCGACGCCGAGATGAAGTTCTACGGCAAGGAGCTCTCCCGCGTCATCGGCGTGCTGCGGTCGGCGCTCAAGGACTTGCGCCGCCTCAAGGACGACTACCGCGTCAAGAACGACTAGGGTCAGGCGGGCTGTCAGGCTCGCGTCTCGATGTGATCCGCGAGGGCCGCCGCGCGCTCCGAGTAGGCTGGAGCCACGGCAACCTCGAACCGGCCGAGCGCCCGTGACAGGTAGTCGGCGGCGGCCGCGGGGTCTCCTTCGGAGCGGGTAAGCCGGGCAAGCTCCATCCCCGTACGTCCCGCTTCGAACTCTGACCCCAGTGATTCAAACATCGAGAGCGACCTTTCGAGGAACGCCCTTCCGTCGGCGGGCTGGCCCTCCGTCGAGGCGACTCGGCCGAGAACTCGTTGAGCGATTCCGACGGCGAACGGCGGGCCAACGCGTCGGCAGATCTCGAGGCTTTCCTCGGCCAGCTTCCGGGCATCGGCGTGCCGCCCTGTTTCAAAGAGAGTCTCGGCGAGCCATGCCTTCGCCCAACCCTTCATCGGGAGCAGATGGTGGTCGGTCATGAGGGCGATCGCCTGCTCCAGATCCTGGACGGATTTCTCGAGGTCCCCCTTCTCGCGCTCGGCCTGGCTCGCAAACGCCAGACAGCAGGCGGTGTGAATGGGGTCCGGGGAGCGGCTCAGGCTCCGCCCGCAATGCTCCAACCCCCGCTGCCAGTCGCCCCGAGACGCCCAGACGAGGCCGGTCACCGTCGCCGCGTAGCTACCGAGTCGCGGATCGTCGACTTCGCGGGCGATCATCGCGGCCTTCTCCTCCAGGGCAAGGGACTTCTCGAAGGAGCCCAACAGGTATTCGTGAACTCCCTCGGTCCAATAACCCATTCCCTGCCGGCGCGGGTCGCTCGCACGGCCAAAATGCTTCACCGCCTGGCGCGCGTGCTCGATGCCTCCGATCGCGTCCCCCGACCAGATGCTCTGCGTGGAAAGCTCGAGGTGAACCTTCCCGATCAACGTCTCGTCCCCGATGGGTATCGCCTCGGCGAGAGCGCGTCGCGCACTCTCCGCGGCCGGCTCCAGGTCGCCCAGAAAGCGTTGCGCTTCGGAGAGGGCGAGGTGGTACCTGGCGCGTGTCGCGACGCTGGGCGAGCTCTCGAAGAGCGCCCGCTCACCGGCGAGAAGCTCGAGCGCTTCCGAAAGCCGTCCGAGAAACGTGAGGAACCTCGCTCTGCGAAGCACCAGATCGGGCAGAGGCCCGCCCTGGTGCCTGCCGGGCCCGCGCTCGACCAGGACAAACGCCTCCTCGAGCGCCGTGACAGCCTCGGCGAGGGCGTTGCTGCGCGCGGCCTTGTCCGCGAATCGGGTCAGGTAGTGGACCGCCTGATCCCGCTCCCCGCTCTTCGAGTAGTGATAGGCGAGCCGGTCGTACGCCTCTTCCAGCCGGCCCTCGTAGAACTTTTCGAAGGAGCGTCCGGCGACGCCGTGCAGGGTCGTGCGATCGGAGGCGAGAAGCCTCTCGTAGGCAACCTCCTGAATGAGCGCGTGTTTGAAGAGCCACGTCCCCTCTTCGCCTCTCTGGGGAGTCAGAAACCCGAGGCGCGAAAGCTCTTCCAGGTGCTCTTCGACGGATCCCTCGCCACTCCACATCTGGCGCAGCACGCGAAGGGAAACCTCCCGCCCGAGAATCGCTGCGGTCTCGAGGAGGCGCCGGGGAGCGTCCGCCAGGCGATCGAGGCGACTTTCGATCGCCGCCTGGATCGTTTCCGGCACAGCCGGAGACTCGGAGGGGGTCTTGAGCTCGTCGATGGAGAGCGCGAGCTCTTCGAGGAAGAAGGGATTGCCCTCCGCGCGCGCCAGGATCGTTCGGGCCAGGTTGCCCGGAATGCTGTCCTTCCCGGCGACCTTGTACATCACCGCGCGGCTCTCCTCCGGCGCAAGCGGCTCCAGAGCGATCTCGGTCCACGGCGTCGCGGAGGACTCGGCGCGCAACGACAGCCGATAACCCGGCCGGAAAGTCAGCAGGAAGAGGACCCGCGCTGCCGGGAGGCGTTCGACGAGCCGCTCGAAATAGCTCGCAGAGGCGCGATCGATCCAATGACAGTCCTCGACCGCAATCACGAGAGGCTGCGGCCGTCCGTTCTTGGCCCAGATCATCTGCCAGAGAACCTCGAAAGTCCGCGAGTTGAGCGTTTCGGCAGTCAAGGAGGCGAGCTGCTCCACGGCCTCGGCGCTTTGTCTTACCCCGAGGAGCTTCAGGAGATACGGCCGCACCGCGGAGCCATCGAGTCCGAGGCCGTCCAGGTTTCGCGTGACTTTCTCGGCTGTTGTCTCGGGGCTGTCGGCCTCCGTGAGCCCGCAGCTCGCCTGGACGAGCTGAATGACGGGGAAGAACGGGATTCCGGCCGTATGCGACTCGCAAGTGGCGCCTATGAAGTTGACCCGCCGCTCGCGGACGCCGCGAAGGAATTCGAAGAACAAGCGCGATTTGCCGATGCCGGGGTCGCCCGTTATGGCAACAACCTGTCCGCGGCCCGAGCTCGCTTCCTCGAGAAGATCGCGCAGCCGGCGCAGCGTGTCTTCCCGTCCGATGAAATCGGAGGTTCCCGCCTCGGGCGAGGTCGGTCTCTCCTTGCGATGGAGCAGGTGCCAGACGCCTGTCTGAGCCCGGGGCGCGAGCGCGAACTTCCGGGCGAGCAGATGCCTCGACTCCGCGGTGACGACGATGGCGCCGGAAGGCTCGGCTTGCAGCAATCCGCGGAGCAGATCCGATGCGGACCGTCCCGCGTCACGGTCGATGGTGGCGACCCGGCCGGTGCGACCGATGTCGAAGGCGGCGACATGGAGCCCGAGTCCGATCGAGCGGTCCCGAGCGCCCGACCCCGAGTCCGCGGCGCTGCCGTTCTGCAGGAACGCCTTGCGAAGCGCCATCGCGGCGAGCGCCGCGCGCGTCGGCGCCTCTTCGAGCGCATCGAGACCAAAGGCCGCGAGGATCGAGCCCTCCGCCCTTCCGAGCTCCACGACGCGTCCTCCAAAACTCTCGACCTTTCGATTCACCGTTTCGAAAAAGTGTCCGGCATCGACGGGTACGTCGCGGAACGCTCCGCCGGAAACCAGAAGGAGCGCCAGGTGGCGCTGTTCCCAGCGGAATCTCGAGAGTGGCGGAGAGTCCGCGGCGAAATCGCCGTGGAGCACTCCACGCCGCTCCGCGGCCGGCCGGGCCCCTCCCCTTTCCTTTTGAGACCGGACAGGCGTCTTCTCGGGGCCAAGCTGCTGTTTCTCGATCCGATAACGCAGCCTGTTGCGCGTTACGCCGAGTAGGTTTGCGGCACGGGAGACGTTCCCCTTGCTCCGCTTCAGCGCCTCGCGGACCCGATCGAGCGCGAGTTCCTCAGCGAAGTCCGGAGGAGAAGAGAAGGCGTTCCCGGTCGCTTCCGAGTGACCCGGGGGGCTCGAAAACGCGGCACGCCAGGGGTGCTCGGCTTCGCTCGACAGCCCGAGCATCTCCGCCGACACGATAGTTCCTTCCGCCAGAAGGACGACGCGCTCGACGACGTTGGCGAGCTCGCGGATGTTTCCGGGCCAGGAGTAGGACAGCAGGGCTGCCCGTGCATCGGGGGAGAAGGTTCGAGGAGGCAGAGAGTAAGCAAGGGTGTCCCGCGCCAGGAAATGGTCCGCGAGAAGGAGGACGTCGGATCCGCGTTCGCGCAAGGGCGGAAGCGAAAGAGTGACGACCGCCAGGCGGTGGTAGAGGTCCTCGCGGAAGCGGTGTTCGCGCGCGGCGGAGTGGAGGTCCTGGCTCGACGCAGCCAGAATCCAAACGTCCACCGGCTCGCTGCGGGTCCTTCCCAGCCGCCGCACGGCGCCCTCTTCGACGACGGTCAGGAGCTTTGCCTGCTGGGGTTCCGGGAGAAGTCCGACCTCGTCTAAAAAGAGAGTCCCTTTGTGGGCCTCGTGAAACAGGCCGAGCTTGGATTCGCGTGCACCGGTGAAGGCGCCGCGCTCGAATCCGAAGAGCTCGGCCTCGAGAAGCGATTCCGGAATCGCGGCGCAGCTGACCTCGACGAAGCGTTGCGCGGAGCGGGCGCCGACACGCCAGATTGCGCGCGCCAGGGCTCCTTTCCCGGTCCCGGTCTCTCCCTGGATGAGGATGGGCGGCGATCGGCGTTGCCCGAGCCCCGTGCTATGGCCCAGGATCCTTCGCACCTTCTCGAGCACCGCCCGAAATGCGGGGCTCTCTCCCACCAGCAGCAGGTCGGGATCAGCGGGTCTCACTGGGACGAATCCTAGTTCACCACCAGCACCACCACCAATATCCTCGGCCCTGCTCGCGGCAGACCGTCATCCATCGGACGAAGTCCCATTGCTGCAAGAGTTTCGGGCGGCGACAGCCGCGGAGCCGGGGTGGCGCGGACTTCGCTTAGTGGGTTGGTGCACATCGGCTTTTCTTCCAAGAAGGAGGGTCTCGTGAAGCTTCAACGGACGATCGTTGGATTGACAGCGGTTCTCCTTTTCTTCGCGACGGGCGTGCGTCCGCTCCCGGCCGCGCAGCCGCCTGGGGCCGAGCCCCTCTTCGAGTGGAGACAAACCTGGGCGGAAACGCCTCACTGGGGAGGACGGCTCGGGTACATCGACGCCAGGGGAGATCTGAAGGTGCGCCTGAGGTACGACCCGGAGGGCGAATGGGTCGTCGTGGCTCGACAGGTTAGCAGTTTCCAGCTTCTGGATTGGAGCCTCGCCGCGCTCCGCGCCGATGGCGCTCTCTTCACCTCCGAGGGAGCTCTCAACACGCCCCTGGAGCCCGTGGCGGAGAACGTCTGCGCGTACCAGAAGACCCTGACGCGCCTGGGGGTTCTGCAGTGCGACGGCACACTGCTCGTCAAAGAATCGCCCTCTTTGCCGCTCCGGGCCGTGGCTGGCGGCGTTCAAGCCTTTCAGATCCTCGACGACCGCGCGGCCTTCCGGGGTGTGGACGGCAGCCTGTGGGCTCAGGAAGCGGGAGTGGTCGAGCGCTTCCACAAGCTTGCGGACCACGTGTCGTCCTTTCAGCTCGAGAAAGGATGGATCGCTTACGTCGAGGCCCAGGGCGAGGCGGCCAGCGGTGCCACACGGCTGATGGCGGTCGAAGGCTCGCTTCTGGAGGGAGCGCCCGTCCTGGCACGCGAGGTCGCCCGAGATGTCAGTGATTTCGAGATGGAGGTACGCGTCGAAGCCGACGCCACCTTCAGCAAGACTCTTACCTCGCTGCCGTGTCGCGCGATGGCACCTTGAAGATCGGAGTCGGCAAGTCCTTTCCGATCGAGCTCCGGGAGTTCGACCGTGGAGCGATCTGCAGCCTCGGCTGGGCGGATGGCCGGCTCGCTTACCTCGGTTCAGAGGGTTTGAAGGTCGCTCACTTCGGTGCGGCCAGCTGGCCCGAGCGCCTGGACACCTTTGCCACGGGTATTTCGTCCTTCCAGATGACGACGGAGGGCACGCTTCTCTTCGACGCGGAAGGAGGACATTCCCGTCTCATCGACTGGAGGCAGGCCCCCGAGGGCGCCGGCAAAGCGAATGCTCTGACCGTGGAGGCTGCGCCGGATCTAGGGGTGGACGCTTCGGGTAAGACTCCCTCCCGGGTCGAGTCTTCGTCGATCCGTCCTCACTTCATGAGGAGGCCAGCGGAGGCCACCGTTTCTGCGCCGGCCGGCCCGAGCGCGGCTTCGGTCCGGCTGTTCTCGAATGTCCCGCAAGCGCGGGCGGTGGACGCGCAACCCTCTTCCGTTGCCGCGGGAGGCCCGAGCGCGTCGCAGCTCTCGGGGGCGGAGGCGGCAGTCGTCGAGCACCCGCTCTCCCAGGCGACCTCCGTGCCTCTCTACCAGCTCTACTCTCAGAGCTCGACAGACCACTTCTACACGGTCAGCGCGTCCCAGCGGGATCTCGCGATCTCGTACGGCTATCTCAATCAGGGGATCGCCGCCTACGTCGAGCCAACGCAGGTCGCCGGCACACTCCCATTCTGGCGCTTCTACTCCGGTTCGCAGAGCGATCACTTCTACACGACGAGCGCCGCGGAGTACAACTACGTCGTCGCAAACGGTTTCACTTACGAGACCGTCGAGGGGTATCTCTATTCCGGGCAGGTGGCCGGAACCGTTCCGCTGTACCGCCTTTCCTGGTGGAACTCGACGACAAACGACCTGGACCACTTCTACACCACGAGCGACGCCTCCAGGAACTCTGTGATCGCTCAGGGCTGGACCTACGATGGCGTGGCCGGATACGTCTGGCTGTCGGCTGGGCCGCCGCCGGGACCGCCCAACGGGGCGGCCTTCGTTTCGCAGAGCGTTCCAGCGAGCATGGTTCTCGGCCAGAGCTACCCGGTGTCCGTCACCATGCGCAACACGGGCACGAATACCTGGACGGCCGCGTCAGCCCACCATCTCGGATCGCAGAATCCACAGGACAACGGGACCTGGGGTCTCGGGCGCGTCTATCTACCCTACGATGTGCCGCCAGGGGCCTCGGTGACCTTTGCTTTCACGGCGACACCGCCGGGCGCCGGAGTGTTCAATTTCCAGTGGCGCATGGTGCAGGACGGTGTCGAGTGGTTCGGGGACCTCACGCAAAACGTTTCCGTCGCCGTTTTGCCTCCTTCCGCAATCAACGCCGCCGTCTTCGTTTCTCAAAGCGTTCCGGGGAGCATGGTTCTTGGGCAGAGCTACCCGGTGTCCGTGACGATGCGCAACACGGGCACGAACACCTGGACGGCGGCCTCGGCCCATCATCTCGGGTCGCAGAATCCACAGGACAACGGGACCTGGGGTCTGGGGCGCGTCTATTTACCCTACGACGTCCCGCCGGGGGCCAACGTCACGTTTGCGTTCACTGCGACACCGGCGAGCACCGGATCACTCAACTTCCAGTGGCGGATGGTGCAGGATGGCGTCGAGTGGTTCGGGGACTTCAGCCCGAACGTCTCCGTCGCGGTGCAGCAACAGTCGACCGGGCCGGCGCTCCATCGCTGGTATTCGGCGTCGTCGACGGACCACTTCTACTCCCTCACCGACTATGGAACGAGCCTCGGGGGCTTTGCGCCACAGGGGATCGCGGGGTATATGGCTCCCGGGCCGGGGCCCGGAACGCTCGCCTTCCGGCGGTTCTACAACGGCTATCCCCGCTCCGAGCACTTCTACACGACGGACGCCGGCGAAGCGGCTTACGTCGTCAACTCGCTCGGGTTCGTCGACGAAGGGATAGAAGGGTACCTCTTCACCTCGCCGCAGCCGGGCACGGTCCCGTTCTACCGTCTGTCCTGGTGCGGCGGGGGAGGAGACTGCGACCACATCTACACGGCGTGGCCTTCGGAAAAGGATCAGGTGATATCCCTCGGGTGGGGTCTGGACGGCGTCCAGGGATATGTCGGCGCGCCGCCGGGCGGCCCGCCTGGACCCCCCGCCCCGCCTCCGCAGAATGACGACGCCGCGTTCGTCTCGCAGAGCGTTCCGGCGCTGATGACTGCCGGCCTGCCGAAGTCCGTTTCCCTGACCCTGCGCAACACGGGTGCGACGACCTGGACGGCCGCCGCCGGCTATCAGCTGAGCTCGCAGAATCCGCAGGACAACCTCGCGTGGGGCCTGGCGCGCGTGGCCCTTCCCGGCAGCGTGTCTGCCGGGCGCGACCGTCACCTTCGCCTTCTCCGTGACACCCGCCGCGTCGGGGAAGGTCCCCTTCCAGTGGCGCATGGTTCGGGCCGGCAGTCCCTTCGGCGCCGCGACCCAGAACGTCCTGGTCGTCGTAGACAAGAACCCTCATCTCATCGTCGGCGCGACCCCCTTCGCCGACAACTACATCAATAACTTCTCCTCGCTGGCCGGTTACGTTCCGGCGCAGCCGAGCGTTCGATGGGAACCCTATACGGGTTGAATGCCCGACGCCATTTGCGACGACCTCCGCTTGTCACCCTGGCATTCCCGCCTGGGCGCGAGCTAGCAAGCCGAATCCCATCATCAATCCGTGTCTCGACTCCGCTCATGGTCACGGAAAGCTTCCTCGCTCCGCATGGACGCCGGAACATCGGTCCGGATCTCAACGGTGTGACCTGGACGCCGGTGGGCAAGAGCACGTATGGCCCAATCAACTGGTCTCCTTGCGACGTCCAAGAACTTCAGCTCACGGGCTTCTGTCATGCCCCGACTCAATTGCTGTTCTGGCTCGTCGAGGCCGATCCTGTTCTCGCGGTCGGCTCGGGCACCTATTGTCCGACAGACCAGAAGTCGACGACTCGGTACTCGCAGGGAAGCGGAACCCGGGAGATCTTGCCGGGGGAGGTCACTCCCGATTCCTACGCCATGGTTCCGGATTGGGCGCCCAATTTTGCGCAAGGCGGGGTGCAGGCCGAACCCCTGGCGCGCCTACGTGCCTGGGAACCGCAAGGTCGTCGGCAACGACCAGATTGCCGGCAAGGGCGACGTCTTCTGGATCAGCCTTCCTCCGGCGGGCACCTCTATTCCCGTCCTGGGAGCGACGCTCTTCGGCGGCGGCTCAGGGCCGAGCTGCAACCCGGACTGGCTGGAGTGTGTTCCCATCACGAGTCGTGCGAACGCGCAATTGCTCCCGAATGGTCAGTGGGCGATCGCGATCACCGGATACATGACGGGCAACGATAGCGTTTTCCAGAACACGAGCGATGCGCTCACCGATCTGGGCAGTCTCTCGGGCAACGGCGCTTCGAATCCCACGGTCGACGCCATCCAGAACTGGTTGCTCGCGAACGGCGTCCTGAACCCGATCTTCTACGGGCACAGCCTCGGGGCGATGGATGCGACAGTTCTCTATCAGCGCGGCTTCGGCAGCGAAATGGTCCTCTTCGCCGCACCCTGGGTGCTGCCATTCACCTCGCTGCTGCCGTCTTCGAGCGCGCTCGTGGCGGGGCCCCGGCCCGTCAGCGTGTACAGCGGCGTAAACGACACGATCTCCAACATGGTGCCGGTCTTCTCGGGCTGTTCCGACTACGCCGATTCCTGTCGTCTCCGGAACGGAGTTCCCCTGACCCAGGTCAACACGGGAAGCGGGTTTCTGACCGGCTCCAACCCGCACGACCGATGCAAGTACGAAGCCTTTTATTTTGGCGGAGAGTGCCCATTCTAGGGGGGCCGGCGGACTTCCTATGCCGGAGTGTGGGGAGCGATCGCCTCGAGAAACCTGCGCATCCGGCGCAGGGCGGTCTCTTTTCCGAGAAGCGCGACGACGTCGAAGAGGGGAGCGCCGACTGTCGTACCGGTCAGGGCGAGGCGGGTCGGGTGGATCAGCTTTCCGGCTGAGACTCCGGCCTCCTCGGCCGCCTGGCGAAGGGCCGCTTCGAGCGGCTCGACACGCCAGTCCGGGAGCGCCTCGAACTTCGCGGTGAGCTTCGCCAGGAGCGCGGCCGTCTCCGGCTTGACCTGCTTCTTCATTCCGTCGGCGTCGTACTCCGCCGGGTCGTGCGCGTAGCTCGAAAGGGCACGCCCCATCTCGACTGTCGTCCGGGCTCGCGTGCGGTGCAGCTCGATCGCTTTCAGGGCCGTCTCGCGCTCGGGCACGCCTGCGGGCGCGTGGGGAGCCGAGCGGCCGAGCAGCTCCTCGGCCGGCATCTTCGCCATGTACTGCGCGTTCATCCAGAGGAGCTTCTCCGGGTCAAAGACCGACGGGGAGGCGCCGACTTTCTCGAGAGCGAACTCGGCTTCCATCTCTTCGCGCGTCAGGATCTCGCGGTCGCCGCCGGGAGCCCAGCCGAGGAGCGCCAGGAAATTGAAGAGCGCCTCAGGCAGGATCCCTTCGTCTCGCCACTCCTCGACGGCGGCCGCGCCGTGGCGCTTCGAGAGCTTCTTCCTGTCGGTGCCGAGGATCATGCCGAGATGCGCGAATCGGGGAGGCGGGAACCCCAGCGCCTGAAAGAGGGCCACGTGCTTCGGGGTGTTGGCGAGGTGGTCGTCGCCCCGGATGACGTGGGTGATCTTCATGTCCACGTCGTCGACGCAGACGCAGAAGTGGTAGAGCGGGTGGCCGTCGGATCGCACGAGAACGAAATCGTCGAGCGCCTCGGCCGGAAACTCGACGCGGCCGCGGATCATGTCCTCGACGACGATCGTCTCGGCAGGCATCTTGAGGCGGACGACATGCCGCTCGCCCGCTTTCGCACGGCGCTCGCTCTCCTCCCGGGGGATCGAGCGGCCGGCCCCCGAGTAGCGGTAGGCGCGGCCAGAAGCCTCGGCGGCCTTTCGCAGCGCATCGAGCTCCTCGGGCGTTTCGAAGGCCCGGTAGGCCGAGCCCGAGGCCAGGAGCTTCTCGAGCGATGCGAGATAGAGGTCGGTGCGTTTCGACTGGTAGTAAGGGCCCTCGTCGTAGTCGAGGCCGAGCCAGCGCATCGCGCTCAGGATCTGTTCGGAGAGCTCGTCCCGGTTCCTCTCGACGTCCGTGTCTTCGATGCGAAGGATGAACGTGCCCTTCGTGTGCCGGGCGAAGAGAAGGTTGTACAGGGCCGTGCGCGCGCCGCCGACGTGGAGCGAGCCGGTCGGAGAGGGCGCGAAGCGAACGCGCGGAGCCGTCTGGTCCATAGAGGCGGAAGATAGTAGCGTGGTTCTATGAGTCGAAAGGTGCCTGTTCCCGATCTTGTCCTCATGGGAGTGACTCTGATCTGGGGCTCGTCGTTCGTCGTGGTGCGCAACGCCCTCGAGGATGCGCCGCCGCTCGCGCTGCTCTTCTGGAGGTTCCTTCTTGCCGCGGTGATCGCGTTGACCTGCGTCGCAAGACGCCCGAGGCCTCGGGCGGCGATTCGCGACGGGCTCGTGCTCGGCGCTTTGCTGGCCCTCGGGATGTCTCTCCAGGTCGTGGGACAGGCGGAGACGACCGCGTCGAAGGCGGCGTTCCTGACGGGGCTTGCCGTCGTTCTGACTCCCTTCGTGGCCGTCTTGCGGACGGGAAAGACGCCGACACTCGAGAACGGCATCGGCATCATGCTGGCGTCGTTCGGCTTTCTGCTGTTGACCCTTCCGTCAGCCGGCGGCCCCGTTAGTCGCGGCGACCTGTTCGTGGGCGCCGGCGGCGTCGTCTTTGCCTTCTACGGCGTCGAGCTGGCCGAGCGCGGCGGCCGGCACGACGCGCTATGGCTGACAGCCATCCAGATGTCTGTGACCGCCGCTGTGGCGCTGACTCTGTCGCTTATCTTGCGGCTCCCGGTCCTGGCGGGCATTCCCGCCGCGGCGCTCGAGGCGAGGCCTCTCCCGCTGCGGCCCGGGTTTTTCGGGAGCGTCGTGTATCTCGGGAGCGTCTGCACGGTCCTCGCTTTCATCGGCTGGACCTGGTCGCAGGGGCGCATGTCGGCCGTTCATGGCGCGATCATCCTGGCCCTGGAGCCGGTCTTCGCGGCGCTGTTCGCGGCGTGGCTCCTCCAGGAGCGCCTCGGACCGCGCGGCCTCGCGGGGGGCGCGATGGTGCTTGCGGGAATCGTCGTGTCCGAGACGCGTTTGGGCGGTCGGCGGAATATATGATTACGCCGAGGCGTCTCGAACAACCTTTTACGAAGGAGCGAGGAATGGCAGCGAAAAAGACAGTCAAGCCGAAGTCGAAGTCGACCTCCAGGGTCAAGGACCTTTCCGTGAGAAACGCAGCCGCGGTCAAGGGCGGCTTCATCCACCGCCTGCCCGCCGCTACTAAGAAGGGCCCCGTCAAATGGTAGCGAAAAAGACAGTCAAGCCGAAGTCAAAGTCGAAGTCGACCTCCAGGGTCAAGGACCTATCCGTGAGAAACGCAGCCGCGGTCAAGGGCGGCATCTTCATCCGGCGAGCCTCGGGTTTAAAGCGCGGGGCCTGATCCTCGATTTCGTTCCCGTCAAGAACGGATGCGCACAGATCAAAAGGGAGCGAGAAATGGTAGCGAAAAAGACAGTCAAGCGCTCGAAGCCGAAGTCGAAGTCGAGCACAAGGGTCAAGAATCTGACTGTCAAAAAGGCAAGCGCGGTCAAGGGCGGCATGTACCGCAGGACCGATCCCTGTCAGGGCGACGAGGCTAGGTAACGCGCTCCCGCCCTATCTCCACAGACAGAAAGGAGCGAGAGATGGTAGCGAAAAAGACAGTCAAGTCGAAGCCGAAGCCGAAGTCGACCACCAGGGTCAAGGACCTTTCCGTTAGAAAGGCGGCCGCGGTCAAGGGCGGCATCATCCGCCGCCTGGCCCGCAGATCGCAGATGTCCGATCCCTGTGAGGGCGAAGAGTAACGCGCTCCCCGCCCCATACGACCGGAGAAAGCCGCGATACCGAGGAGGCGTCGTTCTCACTATGGCCTCGAGTTCAGAGCGCGGGGCCTGATCCTCGATTTCGTTCCCGTCAAAAACTGGAACTGGACGCCGAACGACCCGATCGCGGCCGGGCTGCGGCCAGCCGATACGCCGCGGCGGTCTCCCAACGCCGTTCAGACGAACTACCGGCCGTCACGCCGCCGGCAGAAGGTCGTTCTCGTCTTCGAGGCCGGCATCGAGAGCGAAGGGCTGATGGCCGCGCTCCGCTCTCAGGGCCTCAAGTACTTCTTTCTCGACTATCTCGAGTTCATGGATCGGGGGACGGTGCAGATGAGCGTGGCCAGTCAGGAGCCGAGCTCGCTGCGTCTGGGGCCCGCCAGGCTCCTCCTGCGCGACGTGGCGGCGGTGATCTGGAAACAGCCGCTTGCGGTGGTCAGCCGAATCTCCCGGAGGCCGGCAGCCCGCCACCTGTATCTCCACCGCTGGATGCAGGTGCTGCGCGACCTGGTTGGAATCCTGCCGGAGCGCACTCTGTGGCTTCCTTCTCATCCTCTCAAGGGGTCCAATGACTGGCAGGAGAAGCTCTCCGAGCTTCTGTACGCCCGCCGCCTCGGCCTGAAAGTCCCGGAGTCGATCTGCACGAACGATCCGGCGGTCGCGGCGGCGTTCATCCGGCGTCAACGGGGTCGGGCGCTTTTTCGGGATTTCAGCAAGACGCAAATCCGGTTCCGCACCGCCTTCGCGAAAGCGACCGTCCGACAGCTTCGGCATCTCCGCAATTCGCCCTGTGTGTTTCAGCGCTATGTGGAGAAGGAGTACGACGTCCGTGCAGTCGCCATCGGCGGCCGCATCTTCGCCTGCCGCATCGATTCGCAGGCGTCACGGGCGGCGCGGGTGGACTGGCGCGTCTACGATAACGAGAACGTTCGGTGGGACCGGATGCGACTCCCGCGGCGGGTCGAGCGAGCGCTTCTCCTTCTCATGAGAAAGCTCGGAATCGCCTGGGGCTCGTTCGATCTGGTCAAGGGCAAGGACGGCTTTTTCTACTTCCTGGAGGTCAACCGTCCCGGGGTGACGTATTGGCTCCTGCCCTTCGTCGGCCTGGACGTGCCTCGAGAGATCGCCCTCTACCTCAAGAAAAGGCTCGGTCGTCGGGGGAAATAGAGCACGCATGAGAAAGCCGGGACGTCAGCTGGTCTTCAATCCCACCCTCCAGCTCAACGCCATGGCCGACGTCTCGCGACGTCAGGTGCAGATCTGGAGGCTCGAGCTTCGTACCAGGGGGTGCGTCGCTCTGCGCGGTCTCTTCACCCCGGTCTTCCTCGCGGCGGTCCGCGAGTACTATCGCCGGCTCGAAGAGGAGGGGTACGTTCTCCGAGGTAATCGTCGGCGCGCGGGAGCCCCGCAGCTCCATGACGAGCCGCTGCTGTGCTCTCTGGGCGGTCAGCTCACTTACGTCGTGCGCCAGGTGACCGGCGAGCGCGCGCCATGGACGTTCTCGTTTCTTCGCGTGTACGAACCCGGCGCCGTCCTCGCCAGCCACCGCGACGCGCCAGTCTGCCGCTGGAATATCGACCTCGTCGTCGGGGGCGAGCCGGCGCCCGAGCGCCGCAGCGCCTGGCCGTTGTGGGTCGACGGACGGGGGGGAGTCAGGCCGATCCGTCTCGGCCTCGGGGACGGACTGCTGTATCGAGGCGCCGACCTGCGACACTGGAGGCGAGCCCAGCCGGCGTCCCACACGACGGTGCTCGCCGCCTTGCACTACGGCGGCGGCGTATATGATTACGCCGAGGCGTCTTCAACAACCCTTTACGATGCCCACCGAGGCAAGGAGCGAGAAATGGCAGCGAAAAAGACAGTCAAGCCGAAGTCGAAGTCGACCTCCAGGGTCAAGGACCTTTCCGTGAGAAACGCATCCGCGGTCAAGGGCGGCATCCTCCGCCGGCGCCTGGTCGACGCTACTAAAAAGCCCCCCACCAAATGGTAGCGAAAAAGACGGTCAAGCCGAAGTCGAAGTCGACCTCCAGGGTCAAGAACCTTTCCGTGAGAAACGCAGCCGATGTCAAGGGCGGCATCCTCCGGCGCCTGACCGCCTATAAAAAGAACGTCAAAATTTAGCGAAAAGACGGTCAAGCCGAAGTCGAAGTCGAAGTCGAGCGCCAGGGTCAAGGACCTTTCCGTTAGAAACGCAGCCGCGGTCAAGGGCGGCATCATCCGGCGCCTGCCCTCCGGTTAAAGAGGTCCCAATGACTGGCGGGAGAGGCTCTCCGAGCTTCTCTACGCCCGTCGCCTTGGCCTGAAAGCGACGCGGTTCTCTCAGTCCAGAGCGAAGCTCAAGGTGTAGGCGAAGCGGCCGCGGCCGATCTCCATGCCGAGGGTCGAGCGGTTGTAGTCGCGTTTCAGAACGCGGTCCACGTCCTCGGCCGTCTTGACCGGCGTGTTGTTCAGGGCGAGCAGGGTGTCTCCAGTCTCGAGGCCGGCGTTGGCCGCGGCGCCGCCGCGCTCGGTCACCGTGATCACGAGGCTGTTCTGGCCCTGACGCACCGACATGCCGAGCTGCTCGCGCAGGATCCGCAGGCCGACACCCGGGGGCGGCTCCTGGCCGGAGAGGGTGATCGTCCGCTCGCCCGACGCTCCGCGCAGGACGACTTTCATGGGCTTGCCCGGGCCGCGCGTCGAGAGAGCCGTGTCCCAGGACTCCTTCGAGTCGATCGGCGCGCCGTCGACAGAGACAATCTGGTCGCCCGGCTGGACGCCGGCTGAGTCGGCGGGCGATTCCGGAGCGATCGCACGAACCCGGAATCCCCGCGCCTTGCTCTCGTCGCCCCCCGAAGTCAGGGTGCGGCCGCGCAGTCCCACCCAGACAGCCCGGACCCCGCCGAAATTCAGGATGTCGTCCTTGATGCGCCGGGCGCGGTCGATCGGGATCGCAAAACCGATCCCCTGAGCGCCGCCGATGATGGCCGTGGCGATCCCGATCAGATCGCCCTGGATGTTGACGACCGGCCCGCCCGAGTTGCCCGGGTTGATGGGGGCGTCGATCTGGAGAAAGTCGGTGTAAACGCGCTGGTTCTCGTTGCCCCGCACACTGCGCCCGAGGGCGGAGAGCACGCCGGCCGTGACGGTGTTCGACAGGCCGAAGGGGTTTCCGATCGCGACGACCGTCTCGCCGATCATCAGGTCCCCCGAGGAGCCGAGCTTGATGGAGGGCAGCGGCGCGCCGGGCTTCTTGACGCGCAGGACGGCAAGGTCGTTGTCCGTATCGGATCCGACGACCTCGCAGTCGAGCTCGAGGCCGGACTTGGTCGTCGCGACGATTTTCGAGGCCCCCGAGACGACATGGTCGTTGGTGAGAATGATGCCCTTCGAATCGATGATGACTCCCGAGCCGAGGGACTGCGCCCTGCGGGCCCGCTGGTCGAAGCCCGAGAAGAAGTCGTCGAAGAGCGAGGGCCGACGCCGCACGATCTGCTCGGCGGCGATGTTGACGACGGAAGGAGCGACCTTTTCGACGACCTCCACGACTTCGTTGCGCCGCGAGGGCAGGGGAGCGGCGGCCGTCGAGAAGGCCGTGGCAAGGAGACACAGAGAGGCAGCGAGCTGTTTCACGGGAGCATTTAACCGCATTGCGAGTCCGGCCATTTCCTTTTCCCTCTCCCTCCGGGAGAGGGTTAGGGTGAGGGGCGAACCGGCGCCACGATGGGGTCTTTCATCGAGTATCTGCCCTCCAGTCTTCCCCTCACCCCGCCCCTCTCCCGAGGGGAGAGGGAGTAGCGACCCCGATTGTGGTTTGATGTGCGTTCTTGCAAGGAGTTGAGATCATGAAAACACGAACTCTTCTGGTATCTGGATTGGTCCTCGCGGTCGTGATGGGAGTGTTGTTCGTGGCGCCTCTGTGTGCCGCCGACGTCCCGGCTGTCGGGGCGCCCGCGCCCGACGTCTCTCTGACGAGCAACGAGGGCAAGCTCGTCAATCTGAAGGACTACAAGGGCAAATGGGTCGTTCTCTACTTCTACCCGAAGGACTTTACGGGCGGCTGCACGCTCGAGGCCCACAACTTCCAGGCCGACCTGGCGAAGTACGATCAGGCCGGTGCGGTGATCCTCGGCGTCAGCGTCGATACCGCTGACTCGCACAAGGACTTCTGCGCCAAGGAGGGGCTGCACTTCAAGCTGCTCTCGGACCCGGATGCGAAGGTCACGGCCGAGTACGGCTCGGTGATGGAGTACCAGGGAGCGAAGCTCTCGGCGCGCAACACGTTCTTGATCGACCCCCAGGGTAAGATCGTGCGGGTGTTCGTCAAGGTCAAGCCGGCCGGCCACAGCGAGGAAGTACTGGCCGCCTTAGCCGAGCTGCAGAAGAAGTAGCGACATCTGAACCGGCCGGCTTCGCCGGCCAATCAACTTTCTAGACCGGGCCCCGGAGCCTGGCTTTTCAAAAAAAGCGCCCCGCGGAAGCGGGGCGCAACTGTTTCGGGTGCGAAACGTCAGTTCTTCTTGACGTCGACCACCTTTGCCGGCGCCTCGGCCGAGATCTTGATCTGCCGCGGCTTGGCCTCCTCGCGCTTGGGCAGCTCGATCGAGAGCAATCCGTCGTGAAAGGTCGCCTGGATGGCCTCGCGGTTCACGTTGTTGGGAAGCGTGAACGAGCGGACGAATTGCCCGTAGGAACGCTCGACACGGTGGTAGTTGCGTCCCTCCGTCTCTCCCTCGAAGCGGCGTTCGCCCTTGAGCGTCAGGACCCCGCCTTCCATCTGAACCTCGACCTGTTCCGGCAGGAACCCGGGCAGCTCCGCCGTCAGCACGATCCGGTCCTTTTCCTCGATGATGTCGACGGGCGGCATCCAGGTCCCGAGCGACAGCTCTTCGTCCCGCACCCGCGCGGCCGGAGCGCCGAAAGCGCGGTGGACCTGGTCGGCGAGCGCCGTCAGGTCGCGGTAGGGGTTCCAGCGAATCACGTTCATAAATCCTCCTTACGACGCCTTCGTCAGCGTCAGGGTTTCCTTGTCCGGGCCCACGGCCAATTCCGCGGTGTCGCCGGTCTTCAGTTCGTTCTTGAGGATCTCGGCCGCCAGGAGGTCCGAGACTTCCTTCTGGATCAGGCGCTTCAAGGGCCGCGCTCCGAACGTCGGGTCGTAGCCGCGGGCGGCGAGCGCGCGACGGACGGCAGGTGTCCAGGAGAGTTGAATGCCGCGGTCGGCCACCGTCCTGGCCAGCAGGGCGAGCTGGAGCTCGACGATCTGTTCGGTCTCCTCGCGTGTGAGCCGGTGGAAGACGATGACCTCGTCGATGCGGTTGAAAAACTCGGGGCGGAAGTGGCGGCGCAGCCCCTCCTCGATCTTCGCCTTCACCTCGGCCTCGTCGCGCGAGGACTCCTCGGCGATCCACTCGGAGCCGAGGTTTGACGTCATGATGATCACGGTGTTCTTGAAGGACACGACACGGCCCTTGCCGTCGGTCAGGCGGCCGTCGTCCAGGACCTGGAGGAGCACGTTGAAGACGTCGGGGTGCGCCTTTTCGATCTCGTCGAAGAGCACGACAGAGTAGGGGCGCCGCCGGACAGCCTCCGTCAGGCGGCCGCCTTCCTCGTAGCCCACGTATCCTGGCGGCGCACCGATCATTCGCGCCACCGCGTGCTTCTCCATGTACTCGGACATGTCGATGCGCACGACGGCGTGCTCGTCGTCGAACAGGAACTCCGCGAGCGCCCGGGCAAGCTCCGTCTTTCCCACGCCGGTCGGCCCGACGAAGAGGAAGGAGCCGATCGGCCGTTTCGGGTCCGAGAGGCCGGCGCGAGAACGGCGCACCGCGTCGGAGACGGCCCGCACGGCCTCCTTCTGGCCCACGACGCGTAAGCCGAGGCGCTGCTCCATCTGCAGGAGCTTTTGTTGCTCGCTCTCGATCAGGCGGGTCACGGGGACGCCGGTCCACTTCGCAACGACCGCGGCGATGTCTTGCTCGGTGACTTCCTCGCGCAGGATCGGCTGGCCCTTCTGTAGGTCGGCCAGATGCGCGTTGCCAGCGGCGATCTCTTTTTCGAGCTGGGGCAGACGCCCGTACCGCAGCTCGGCGGCCTTCTGCAGGTCGCCCGACCGCTCGGCCTCGGCGGCCTGCTGCCGGGCCTGTTCGAGCGCCTCCTTGGCCTGACGGACCTTTCCGATGGCCTCCTTTTCGGAAGACCAGCGCGCGCGCAGACGGCTCGACTCCTCGCGCAGGCCGGCAAGCTGCTTTTCGATCTCGGTCAAGCGCGTCTCCGCTTCCCTGGTCTTTTCCTTCGCCAGCGCGCGCTTCTCGATTTCGAGCGAGACGATCCGCCGCTCGATCTCGTCGATCTCGATAGGCAAGGAGTCCATCTCGGTCCGCATCCGGGCGGCAGCCTCATCGACGAGATCGATGGCCTTGTCCGGAAGGAACCGATCGGGGATGTAGCGGTGGGACAGCCGCGCGGCGGCGACGAGGGCCGCGTCGGTGATCCGGACGCCGTGGTGAACCTCGTAGCGCTCCTGCAATCCGCGGAGGATGGCGATTGTGTCCTCGACGGATGGCTCGTCCACGTAGACGGGCTGAAAACGCCGCTCGAGAGCGGCATCCTTCTCGATGTACTTCTGGTACTCGGACAGGGTGGTAGCGCCGATGGCGCGGAGCTCTCCGCGGGCGAGCGCCGGTTTCAGCATGTTCGAGGCGTCCATGGAGCCCTCGGCCGCGCCCGCCCCGACCAGGGTGTGGAGCTCGTCGATGAACAGGATGACTGATCCCTGCGCCTCCTCGATCTCCTTGACGACGGCCTTCAGCCGATCCTCGAACTCGCCGCGGTACTTGGCCCCGGCGATCATGGCCCCGAGGTCGAGCGCCACGACGCGCTTGTTCTTGAGACCTTCGGGCACATCGCCCATGTGGATGCGGCGCGCGAGCCCTTCCACGATGGCGGTCTTGCCGACGCCGGGCTCGCCGATCAAGACGGGGTTGTTCTTCGTGCGGCGCGAGAGCACCTGGACGACGCGTCGGATCTCCTCGTCGCGGCCGATGACGGGGTCGATCTTGCCGCGCCGCGCCAGGTCCGTGAGATCCCGCGTGTAGCGTTTCAAGGCCTGGTACTTGTCCTCGGGATTCGGGTCCGTGATGCGCGTCGAGCCCCGGACCTCTTTCAGAGCCTTGAGCAGAGCGTCCTTCCTGGCGCCCGCGTTCCCGAGTCGCTTGCCGGTCTCTCCCTTTTCGGCCAGCGCGATCAAGAGGTGCTCGGTCGAGACGTACTCGTCGCCGAACTCCTTTGCGGTCTCGAAGGCGGCGTCGAAGACCCGCGTCAGCTCTTTGGAAGGCCTCGCCTCAGCCGACGCGCCGGACACCTTCGGCTGGCGGTCGAGAGAGGCCGCGGTATCCCGCGCCAACGCCGTGGGATCGACGCCGAGCTTCTGGAGGATCGGAACCACGACACCCTCGCTCTGGTTCAAGAGCGCGAGCAGAAGGTGGTCGGGAAGAAGCTCGGCATGACCCAGGGAGCTCGCCTCGCGCTGGGCTTCCTGAATGGCCTCCTGAGCCTTTATGGTGAGCTGGTCGGATCTCATGAGGCGTGGATCTTAGAATATGAGTATAACTATGTCAAGTAATGATTCTATTAAGGTGAGTGCTATTAACTAAGAGTCATGATCAAAATACTGAGATCTAATGGGTTGCCTGGGACCCGTCAGCGATTCTGGACCGGATCAGCGAGGCCTGCCTCCCGAAAACCACGCTCGCGGATGAGGCAGGAATCGCAGGCGCCACAGGGGTTGCCCTCGGGCGATGGGTCGTAACAGGAGGTCGTGAGCTCGAACGCCAGACCGAGCTCCGAGGCGCGCCTCACGATCTCCGCCTTGGTCATCTTCAGCAGGGGCGCGCGGACCTCAAAGGCAATCGCGCCCTCCACCCCGGCGCGCGTACCGAGATTGGCGACGCGCTCGAAGGCCTCGAGAAACTCGGGCCGGCAGTCGGGATAGCCGGAATAGTCGAGGGCGTTGGCGCCGATGAATACCGTGCCGGCGCCGATGGACTCTGCCCATGCCAGCGCGTGCGCGAGAAAGAGAGTGTTGCGCGCGGGAACGTAGGTGACGGGAATCGGCTCAGACCCGAGGGCGTGGCGCGGCACGGGCTGGCTGACGTCCGTCAGGGCCGAGGCGCCGGGTGACGGCAGATCGAGGCGCGCCACGCGGTGCTCGTTCGCTCCATAGAAGCGAGCCAGGGCGCGCGCCCGGTCGAGCTCGATGACGTGACGCTGCCCGTAGTCAAACGAAAGCGCGTGGACCTCGAAACCCTCGGCGATCGCGATGAGCAGGCAGGTGGCGGAGTCCAGGCCGCCGGAAAGGAGGACGATGGCCCTTCGAGATTGAATCATTGATTCATTGAATCATTGGATCATTGGGGCAATCGACAAATGAATCAATGACCCACTGATTCAATTCTTTCTTATCGGCCAGGAACGTCCCCCCAGAGGATCTTGTGCAGTTGAAGGCCCAAACGGATACTGCGGCCGCTATCCCTGATCCAGGTGGCCAGGTCGGCGACGGGAAGCGTCTCCCAGACGGGAGAGAACGTCGTCGCAAAGCGCCGGTCGAGGTCGCGCTCCTTGACGAAATCGATTGACCAGTCGAAATCGCGCCGATCGGCGAGCACGAACTTCAGCTCGTCGTGCGGCGCCAGCAGCTCGAGGTTTTCCGGCAAGTTGGCCGCCTGCATGCCACTTCCCGGCGCCTTGACGTCCACGATCTTGATGACGCGCGGGTCGACCCTGGTCAACGGCACGTGGCCTCCTGTTTCGAGGAGAACGGTCTTGCCCCTGGCCAGCAGCCGGTCCATCAGCGGGTAGACGCCGTCCTGCTCGAGAGGCTCTCCCCCCGTGACCTCGACGAGATCGGTTTCGAGCGCGAGCACCTTCTGCGCCGCCTCGTCGACTCCGAGCAGCGCGCCGCCGTGAAAGGCGTACGCCGAGTCGCACCAGACGCATCGCAGGGAACATCCCGTCAGCCGAACGAAAGCGCAGGGCAGCCCGGCGCGCGTGGACTCTCCCTGGATGGAACGGAAGATCTCGGTGACGCGCAGGGGCGGAGTGATGAGTCCTGGCACTCTGGACTTTGGACTTTGGACCTTGGACTTTGGACTCTGGCCTCTGGTCTTCATTCCAGGCTCCGCCACCCTAGCCGCAGGCTGTTGCCAACGACACAAATCGAGGACGCCGCCATGGCCGCCGAGGCCAGCATGGGTGTGAGCATCCAGCCTGTCTTTGCATAGAGAACGCCGGCTGCGATGGGGATGCCCAGCACGTTGTAGACGAACGCGAAGAAGAGATTCTGCTTGATCGTCGACACGGTGGCTCGCGAAAGCACCAGCGTGTCGGCAACGGACTCGAGGCTCTTTCCCACCAGGGTGACGTCGGCCGCCTCTTTGGCCACGTCGGCCCCGGCGCCGAGCGCGATGCCGACATCCGCGGCCGCCAGCGCGGGCGCGTCGTTGACGCCGTCGCCGACCATCGCGACGACCCGTCCGCGGGATTGCAGCTCGCGGACCTTCAATGCCTTGTCCTTGGGGAGCACACCCGCGAAGACCTCCTCGATACCGACCTCCGCCGCGATGATTCTGGCGCTGGCTTCTCGATCACCCGTCACCATGGCGACAGTCAAGCCGCGCTCCCGCATCCGTTCGACCGCGCGGCGCGACCCGGGTTTGGGAAGGTCCGCCACGGCGAGCAGGCCGAGAAGCTTCGAGTCGGCGGCCACCAGGAGAACCGTTTTTCCCTCCCGGGAGAAGCGCTCGGATTCTTCAGCGACGAGCTCGGTGTCGATGTCCTCGTTCGCGAAAAGGCCTAGGTTGCCGACGGTCACGCGGTGACCCGCGACGCGCCCGACGACGCCGCGGCCGGGCCGTGAGGCGAACTCCTGGACGGCCGGCAGAACGAGGCCATGCCGGGCTGCCGCCGCGGCCAGGGCGCCGGCCAGGGGATGTGCCGAGCCCGCCTCGAGAGCCGCGGCGAGGCCGAGCAGGTCCGAGTCCGAGGCGCCGTTGACCCGCACGCGATCCGTCAGGCGCGGCCGGCCCTCGGTGATCGTGCCGGTCTTGTCCAGCAGCACGGAATCCACCCGCCGGGCGCGCTCGAGGGCGTCGGCGTTGCGGAAGAGGATCCCGGAGCGCGCGCCGCGCCCCATGCCGACCATCACCGCTGTTGGAGTCGCCAGGCCGAGAGCGCAGGGACAAGCGATGATGAGAACCGAAGCGAATGCCACGCTGGCCAGAAGCGCGCGCGGCTCGGGCCCGAAGGCGAACCAGGCCACCCACGTCACCGCGGCGATGACGAGGACAGCCGGGACGAAGACGCCCGCGATGCGGTCCGCGAGCTTCTGGATGGGTGGTTTCGAGGCTTGCGCCTCGGCGACGAGGCGAACGATCTGGGCCAGGGCCGTCTGTTCGCCGACGGCCGTCGCCTCGATCTCGAGGACGCCGTTCTGGTTGAGAGTGCCGCCGATGACCCGGTCTCCTGCTCCGCGGGCGACGGGCTCCGGCTCTCCCGAGACCATCGACTCGTCGACGGACGAAGCGCCGCTCAACACGAGCCCGTCCACCGGCACCGCGTCGCCCGGCTTGACGCGCAAGCGGTCGCCGACGGCGACATCCTGGACGGGGAGCTGCCTCTCGACGCCGTCCGTGACGATGCGCGCGAGCTTCGGGGCGAGATCGAGCAGCCGGCGGATCGCGGAGGACGCGCGGCGGCGGGCGCGCGTTTCGAGGTATCGCCCGAGCAGGAGCAGCGTGACGATGACACCGACAGCTTCGAAGTAGACGCTGGTCATTGCTCCCTTCGTCGAGACGCGCGCGAAGAGGTCCGGAAGGAACGTCGCGCAAGTCGAGAGAAGCATCGACGCCGTGGTGCCGAGGCCGATCAGGGTGTCCATGTCGGCCGTCCGATGGCGGATGGTGCGGACCATCCCCGTCAGAAATGGCCGGCCCGCCCAGAGATAAACAGGCAGGGTGAGAGCGAACTGGACCAGATCGCGGCCGGGGAAGTGGAGGTCTCCCATCGCGATCACGAGCACGGGCAGCGTCAGGGCCGCCGCGACGAGGGTTCTTGTCAGGAGATCGGAGAGCTCTTTAGCCTCGCGTTTCTCTTCTTCGTGAGGCGTCGACTGCGCAGCGGGGCGCGCCTTGTAGCCCGTGGCTTCGACGGCGGCGGCGAGCCTCCCGGCGTCGAGCCCTCGCCCCGAGACCCGCGCGCGTCCCGTTCCCAGGTTGACGAGCGCCTCGGAAACTCCGGGCAAGCCTTCGAGCGCCGTCTCGATCGTGCGCACGCACGAAGCACAGTGCATGCCCTCGATCGCCAGCTCGACCTTCTCTCCCTCTGGCCCCTTTGGACTTTGGACATTGGACCCTCCTTCGCGAAGCTGTGCTTCGGTTCGGAGTGCGAGCTCTGGACTCTCCGGTTCGGCGATTGGCAGCAGAGGCAGCATCGGCTGGGCCGGCCTGGTCTCGATCGGTTCGCGGCTTCCGCCAACGTATTTCCACGGTTCCTTTTCGAACGCCACGGCGCAGCTTCGCGCACAGAAGGAATAGGTATGGCCGTCGTGGGCCCGGGTCGCCGCGGCCCGGGCCGGCTCGACCGTCATGCCGCAGACCGGATCGGTTTCCATCACGAACCTGTCGGGACGAGTACCATGAGGAAGCGATGCTATCCGGTTCCGGCTCGTGAAGGATCTCCAGCGATACCGTGCCACGGCCGCCTATGTCGGGACTTTCTTCCACGGGTGGCAGAGGCAGAAGAACGCCGACCGCACGGTGCAGGCGGTCGTCGAGGAAGCGCTGGCAAGGATCGACGGGCGGCCAGTGGTCGTCCACGCGGCGGGCCGGACCGACGCCGGCGTTCACGCCGACGGCCAGGTCCTGCATTTCGATCTGGCCTGCGGCCTCGAAGCCGATCGCGTGCGCGACGGCGCCGACGGCCTGCTTCCGTGGGACGTGAAGCTGCTCGAGGTCAGGATCGCTTCGCCGGACTTTCACGCCCGGCGCGACGCGGTCTGGAAGGAGTACGTGTACCGCTGGAGCCGCTCGGAGGTGATCGCGCCCCGAGACGCCCTCTTCGTCGCGGCGATTCCAAGGCGCGCCGACGCCGCGTTGATGGCCGAGGCAGCCGGGCACTTGCCGGGCCAGCGCGACTTCGGAGTCTTCGCCGTGCGCCGGCTCGAGGGCGAATCCGCCGTGCGCCACCTCCAGGCCGTGACGATCGAGGAGCGCGGAGGCGAGATCCGAGCCGTCTTCCGGGGCGACGGCTTTCTGCGCGGGATGGTGCGCTCGATCTGCGGGGTGCTGGCCGACGTAGCCCGGGGAAAGACCGGCGTCGAGCGCATCGCGGAGCTGCTGGAGACGGGGGACCGGAGCCTTCTTTCGCCCAAGGCGGAGGCGAGGGGGCTGGTACTTGCCCAAGTCGCCTACAAGGATTGATTCATTGAATCATTGAAACATTGGTTCATTGGGGCTCGTCGAGGGTGTCCTCCAATGAATCAATGAGTCAATGAACCAATGAATCAATGGCCTCTTTGCCCTAAACTGATCGAGTGATCGACAAAGACGTGCTGGCGGCGGCGGGAACGGAGGAACGCCAGCTCCTGGATTCCATCGACCTGGCCCGCCTGCCGCGCCACGTGGCGATCATCATGGACGGCAACGGCCGGTGGGCGAAGCAGCGGGGCTCGCCGCGCGTCGAGGGCCACCGGGCCGGCATCGCGTCGGTGCGCGAGGCGGTCGAGACGAGCGCGCGCCTGGAGCTCGACGCGTTGACGCTGTACGCGTTTTCCGTCGAGAACTGGAAGAGGCCCCGGTTCGAGATCGTCACGCTCATGTCGCTCCTGAAGGAGTACCTGAACCGCGAGCTGGCGAACCTCTTGAAGAACGACATCCGCTTCCGGGTCGTCGGGCGCATGCACGAGCTCGACGCCTCGGTGCAGAAAGAGCTCGCCAAGGGGCTGGCCGCGACCTCTTCCTGCCGGGGCATGACCTTCAACATCGCGTTGAACTACGGCGGGCGCACGGAGATCGTCGACGCCTGCCGCTCCCTCGCGCACGACGTCGAGGCGGGGCGCCTGACGCCCGCCCAGATCGACGAAGAGACGCTGGGCTCGCGCCTGGGGACGGCGGGCCTCCCGGATCCCGACCTCTTGATCCGCACGAGCGGCGAGATGCGCATCTCGAACTTCCTGCTCTGGCAGATCGCCTACAGCGAGATCTGGGTCACGCCGACTCTCTGGCCCGACTTCCGCAAGCGCCACCTCTTCGAGGCGATCCTCGCCTTTCAGAAGCGCCAGCGCCGCTACGGCGGCGTGATCGACGGAGGCCGGGAGCCGGAGTCGGGCGAGGCGGCGGGGTAGGTTGCGCCATTCTGTTGTCATTCCGAGGAGTGCAGCGACGAGGAATCTACTGCCGTCAGGTCGGACAGCACGAGGGTAGATCCCTCGACTTCGCTCGGGATGACAGCAGTGTGGCGGAAGTGAAGTCGTGGCATTGAAGAGGGAGCTCGCGGCAGCGATCGCGATCCCGATCGTCCTCGCGGTTCTGTTCCTCGCGCCACCTCTCGCGTTCAACCTCCTCGTCGCTGCCGTCGCGCTCGCCGCGCTCTGGGAGTTCTACAGAATCGCCGAGAAGTCGGGGCACCCCGCGGCCAAGTCCGTGGGAATGGCCGCCGGCGCTGTAGCGTCCGTGGGGGCCCCGCTTCTGTGGAGCCGAGGATTTGTGGGTTCTGTCGAAATCGGGGCATCCTGGCAGCCGCCGTCGACAACCTCGTGCCTGCTGGCCTGCGCCATTCTCCTTGCCGCCTTCTCTTCGCTGGCCGTCCTTTTTTCCGGAGTGCCGCCGTCGGCGGCCCTCGGAGGAGCGGCCGCCACGCTCTTTGGGGTGTTCGCGATTTCGTTTCCCTCCTCCGCGCTCTGCTACCTCCGAGAGCACTCCCCCTACGCCGTCGTGTTCCTCTTCGGCACGGTCTGGATTTGCGACTCGTGCGCCTATTACGGCGGGAAACGCTGGGGAAAGCGCAAGCTCGCGCCCGTCGTGTCGCCGAACAAGACCTGGGAGGGGACGATCTCCGGCTTCCTCGGCGCGACGGCCTTCGGCGCGGTCGCCGGGACCTGGGTTCTCCTGCCGGAGTTCGGCCCCGTGAAGGGAGCGCTCGCGGGGGCGCTCGCCTCCTCCGCGGGTCAGCTCGGAGACCTGGTCGAGTCGATGTGGAAGCGCGGGGCCGGAGTCAAAGATTCCGGAGTCTTCCTGCCCGGCCACGGCGGGTTCTACGACCGCATCGACTCGCTGCTCTTTGCCGGCCCGGCGCTCGCCGCCTTCGTCGCCGCTCTGCGCCCGCCGGTATAATAAGCGGTTCGTCATGAAGAACTTGGCGGTTCTTGGCTCCACCGGGTCAATCGGCATCTCGGCGCTCGATGTCGCCCAGAGGATGCCGGATCGCTTCCGTGTCGTCGCGCTCGCCGCCGGGCGTTCCATCGAGAAGCTGGCCGAGCAGGTCGTCGCTCACCGGCCCGCGCTCGTTTCTGTCAACGGGGCCGAAGAGGCGGACAAGCTCCGGCGCCTGTTGCCCGCTGGCATCGCGGTGCGGATCGTGTCGGGGCCCGAAGGCCTCGATGAGGTCGCCTCGTTTGACAAAGCCGACACCGTCGTCGGCGGACTGGTCGGCGCTCTGGGTTTGCGCTCGGCGTTGGCGGCCGCGCGCGCGGGCAAGCGTCTCGCGATGGCCAACAAGGAGCCGCTCGTGGTGGCCGGGGATCTGATCCTGGCGGCGGCGAGAGCGAGCGGGGCCGAGCTCCTGCCGGTCGATTCCGAGCACTGCGCGATCCACCAGGCCCTTCGCAGCGGAGCGCCGGGCGAGGCGGCGCGCCTGGTGCTGACGGCCTCGGGAGGCCCCTTCCGCGAGCGCGACCTGGCGACCTTCGACTCGATCAGCGTCGAGGACGCCCTGGCCCACCCGACCTGGAAGATGGGACCGAAGATCACGATTGATTCCGCCACGATGATGAACAAGGGGCTCGAGATCATCGAGGCACACTTCCTGTTCGGCCTGCCTGCCGAAAAGATCGACGTCGTCATTCACCCGCAGTCGGCCGTCCACTCGATCGTCGAGTTCGTGGACGGATCGCTCGTGGCCCAGCTCGCTTTGAACGACATGCGCTTCCCGATCCTCTACGCGCTCACCTACCCGGAGAGGATCCCGAATCCCTTCGGCCGCCTCGACCTCGTTGCCATTGGCCGCCTCGACTTTTACGAGGTCGAGCCCGAGCGTTATCCGGCGGTGAATCTCGCGCGCGAAGCGCTGGCCCGCGGGGGTGGAGCGCCGGCGGTGATGAACGCGGCAAACGAAGTGGCCGTAGCGGCCTTCCTGGAAGGGAAGATTTCGTTCCCGGACATCGTTCAGGTGGTCTCCGAGACCTGCGCTTCGGAAGGCCGGGTCCCGGCCCCCGCCACGGTCAGCGAGGCGGAGGCAATCGACGGAGCGGCGCGGCGGCGTGCGGGCGACCTGGCCCGGCGGGTTACCGGCGCGGCGGTCCACTGAAGGAGCCGGCTTGAACATCCTCGGAAACGCGCTCGCCCTCGTCGTCGTTCTTTCGATCGTCGTCTACGTGCACGAATTCGGCCACTTCGCCGTGGCGAAGGCCTTCGGGTTTCCGGTGGAGGTCTTTTCCTTCGGCTTCGGCAAGCGGCTCTTCGGCTTCAAGCGCAACGGAACGGACTACCGCATCTCCGCGATCCCCCTGGGCGGCTATGTTCGCGTCGTGGGCCTCGGCCCCGACGAGTCGACGCTGGCCGAGGGGACCTCGGCGGAGGTGCCTCCGACCGGCAAGCGCTGGCAGCGCGCCCTGATCCTGCTCGCGGGCCCCGGCATGAACCTCGTGCTCGCGCTCGTGCTCCACACGACGGTCTTCACCGTCGGCGTGAAGGTCCCCGCCTACGAGCTCGAGCCGGCGATCATCCGGATCGTCGAGGAGAAGGGGCCGGGCGCGGAGGCGGGCTTTCTACCCGGCGACCGGATCGTCTCGATCAACGGAACGGAAACGCCTCGCTGGCGCGATGCGCAATTCGTCTTCGCCATGAACGCCCGCGAGCCGCTGTCGGTCGAAGTGGATCGCGGAGGCCTCGGCAAGTTCCTGAAGATCACTCCGCGCTCGGTGGGGAAGTACGACCTCGGCGACGTCGGCCTCTTCCCCGACTTCGGGCGCAACGTCCGGGCTCGGATCGCCCTGGTGACCAGCGGATCGCCAGCCGAAGCCGCGGGCTTGAAGCGCGGCGATGTCGTCGAGACGATCGGCGGACGCGAGATTCGCGGCGCCCCGGAGGAGATCTTCGCGAAGTTCGTGTCCGCCATCGAGCAGTCTGCGCCGGGCCCCTTCGCTGTGACCTATCGGCGCGGCAGCCTCGAAGGCCTGACGCAGGTCAAGCCGCGTCGCGAGGGCGATTCGTGGAAGGTGGGCGTGCAGGTGGGGGCCGATCTGCCGGAAGTCCTCGAGCGGTTCCCGCCGGGACAGGCCTTCGTCGAGGGCTGGCGCCGGGTTCAGACCGACTTTCGGACCACGCTCGCGATCCTCGCTCGCCTCTTCCAGGGCAAGGCCAGCATGAAGTCCATGTCGGGCCCGCTCGATATCGCCAAGTTCTCGGGCGAGGCAGCCCGCACGAGCCCGATCTCGCTCGTGGCGCTCATGGCGGCGATCTCCTTGCAGCTCGGTATTTTCAATCTCCTGCCGATCCCCGTCTTGGACGGCGGGCACCTGTTCCTTCTGACGCTCGAAGGCGCGGCCCGGCGGGACTTCTCGCTCCGGGTCAAGGAGCGGATCCTGCAGGTCGGATTTCTCATGATCGTGACCCTGCTCGTCGTCGTCCTCTACAACGATCTCGCCAAGAATCTGCCGGAGAAGTGGTGGCCCTTCTAGGACCGAGGAGCTGACGCACCGATGGACGCGAACATCGCGAGCCGCCCCTTCGGGCGACGGGCCGTCGCGGCGGCGGCAGTGGCGTCCATCATCGCGCTGGTGTTCATCGTGGCCGCCCTGCGGCGGCCCGAGGGGATCGCGGCGACGGCTCAGCCGGCAGTCCGCAAGGACCTCGTGGTGCCCATCCTCAGTGACGGCACGCTCGAGCCGTCGGCCGGCGGCGAGCTGCGGGCGGCCGACCACGCCCGGGTCGCGGCCATACGCGTGCGCGAGGGCGAGCGCGTCCGGAAGGGGCAGACCTTGATCGAGCTCGACCAGCCGGCGCTCTCGACCCAGGCGCGCGACGCGCGGTCGACAACCGAAGAGCTCGACGCCGCCCGCGCCCGGGCAGCCGCCGACCTCGACGCCGAGAAGGGCGATGCCGAACGCCTGAAAAAGGTCGTCGAATCCGACGGCCGACTCATCGCCGAAGGGGCCATTCCGCGGGCAACCTACGAAGCCGACGAGCTGGCGTTGCGAAGGGCCAACGAGCGCGTCCGGGCCAGCCAGGCGCAGCTCGACTCGCTCTCGGGCGGGGCCGGCGCCTCGCGCCTCGAGCTGGCGCAGGCCTCCGCACAGGAGTTGTCGCGCCGCGTGGCGGCGCTGTCGGTCCAGGCGCCCTCCGACGGCGTCGTCTACAACCTCCCGCGCCGGGTCGGGGAGTCTGTCGAGGCGGGCCAGATCGTGGCGAGCGTTGCCGATCCGGACCACTTGCGCGTGCGGGTGCGGGTCGACCAGCCGGACCTGCCGCGCGTCGCGGCGGGCCAGCGCCTCGTCGTGACCTTCGACGGCCTGCCCGACCGCAAGTGGGACGGCCGCATCACGATCGTCTCGCCGGGGCTGCGCGAGGTTGCGGGGCGCCAGGTGGGCGAGATCCAGGGCGAAATCGCCGACCCGACCTCTTCCCTGCCGCCCAACGCCTCGGTCAACGTCTCGATCGTCGTCGCGGAAAAGAAAGGGGCGCTCGTGATCCCACGGGCGGCCATGCAGCGGGATGGCGCGAAGCGCTTTGCCTGGATCGACCACGATGGCCGGGCGCACCGTGCGGACTTGACGCTCGGGGTCATCGGGGCCAACGAGGTCGAGGTTTTGAGCGGTCTCTCCGAGGGTGCCCGCGTCCTGATTCCCGGGGCGGCACCGCTTGCGGAGGGTGCCCGCCTCGATCTCCGGCAGCAGTGAGCGCCGAGCACCCGGACTGACCGGATCGCCATGTTCTCCCGCGAGACGCTCGAGACAGCCCTCCACCGGTTCCGCACGCACCCCGTGCAGATGGCGCTCACGCTCGCGGGCCTGGTCGTCGGCACGTCGGCGATCATCCTGATCGTGGCCCTCGGCCTGACCGGCCGCGCGTTCGTGATGGCGCAGATCGAGGGCGTTGGGTCGCACCTGGTGTGGGCGGAATACGAGGGCACCGTCAACTCCGGCGTCGCACGCACGCTGGATGACGACATCACCGACGGAGACGTCAAGGCGATCGCGGAACGCACGGACCTCTTCACCGGCGTGACCCCGCTCGTCGTGCTGCAGGGCAAGGTCTCGGTCCTGGCGAGGGCCACGAACCTGAACGTCCTCGGGACGATTCCCAACTACACAGTGGTCCGCAAGAACGTGAAGATCGTGCAGGGCCGCTTCCTCGACGAGGACGACATCCTCCAGCGCGCCAAGGTGTGCGTCGTCAACAGGGACCTCTACGACCGGCTCTTCGGGCACGACACGTCGCCCGACAAGACGGTCCGGACGCTCGGCACGACTTTCCAGGTCATTGGCGTCTTCGAGAAACCGGTCGACACGATGGGGCAGGGAGAGGTGATCCCGGAGTCGATCTTCATCCCGATTACGGTGTCCTGGCTCTTCACGCCGACGCGGAGCGTCAACCTGGTCTTCGCGGAGGTACGGGAGTTTTCCGAGATCGAGCGGGCCGCGTCGACCGTCGGGGAGATTCTGCGGAGCCGCCACCACCAGGGCTCGGTGTTCAAGATCAAGACGATGACGACGGTCATCAAGCTCGCGCGCGCCGATCTCGTTCGGCCTGATCGTCGTCTTCATCATTGCGGCCGCCGTGTCGGTGATCGTCGGAGCCGTCGGGATCATGAACATCCTTCTGGCGTCGGTCGAGCAGCGCACGCGGGAGATCGGCCTGCGCATGTCGATCGGCGCCCGCCGCCGGGACATCCTCCAGCAGTTCCTGCTCGAGGCGCTCCTGCTCGGAGCCGTCGGCTCCTCCATTGGCGTTCTGCGTCGGCCTCGGCATCCCGCTCGTCTCCCGCCTCGTCTTCCGGCAGATCGACATCGAGGTCTCCACGGCTTCGGCTCTTCTGGCTTTCACGTTTTCCTGCGCCGTCACGGTCCTGTTCGGCGTCGTACCGGCGTACCGCGCCGCCTCGTTGAACCCCACGGAGGCCCTCCGCCATGAATAACCGCATTGCCGCCGTCCTGCTGCGCCGCCGCTGCTTCCGCGACGGCTCATGCCCAGCCCGTCCCGGAGGCCCGGGCGCTCACCACGCGCGAGGCCGTTCGACTCGCTCTCGAGCGCGCGCCGGAGATCGCCGTGGCGCAAAGCGCCGCGGACTCGGCCGCCGCCGTGGCGGAGGAGGCCGGCAGCATCAAGCGTCCGCAGGTCTACCTCAACTCGACGCCGGGCTACTCGGTCGGCCTGCCGCTCTCGATAGCGGGCGAGGCTCCCTCTCTCGTCGGCGCCTCGGTACGGATGGCCCTCTACGACTCGGGCCGATGGAGCGAGGATCTCGAGGCAGGCGCACAGGCGGCCGGGGCTCGGGCGGCCCTGGAGGACGTGCGGGCGGAGATCGTGCGCCGCACCGTGATGGCCTGCACGAAGCTGCGCGCCGATCTCGAGCGCGCCTCGGGCGCCCGCCGACGCGTCGATGCGCGTGAAGCGATCGCGCGGCGGGAAGGGGCGCTTTTCCGCGAGGGGCGGGTGACGGCGCTCGACGCCGAGCGCGCCGCGCTCGAGGAGGCGCGCGCCCGCCAGAAGCTCGATGCGATCCTCTCGGATGTCGACCTCGACCGGCACGAGCTCAACCGGCTCGTCGGGTGGCCTGCCGGAACGCCGCTGGCCGTCGTGGGAGACCCTTCGGAGACGATCCCGCAACTTCCGGCGGGCGATGCCCTGACGGCAGCCATGGCGCGCGACGCGCGGCTACGGGCCCTCACCCTGGAGGCCGACGCGCTCGGCCGCTCGGCCAAGCTGCTCTCCCGGACCTTCCAGCCGATGGTCAACGCCGAGGCGCGCTACGCCTTCGTGCCGAAGGGATTCGGCTACGAGAAGTACTTCCTCAACTACAAGGAGAACGCCGCGTCGATCGGAGTGTCGGTCGTGCTGCCGGTCTTGACCGGCGGACGCGAAACCGCCCGGGCGGCCCAATCGCGCGCCCAGCTCGCTCACGTGGAAGCCGAGCGCCGTGTGCGCGAGGAGGACCTGACGATGGAGGTCAAGACGGCCGAGGCGGCCGCCGAGCGCTCCCTTCTCGAGGCCAGCCTCGCCCGCCGGGGCGTGGCTCTGGCGCAGGAAGCTCTGCTCCAGGCCCGCGCGCTCCTGCGTGAGGGCAGGGGGGAGGCCAACGGCGTCGAGCAGGCCGAGCTCTCACTGATCGAGGCCGAGGACGACGCCCTGCGCGCCTCGCGCGAGCACGTCGCTGCCCGGCTTCATCTGCTCGCCCTCGGGGGCTCGCTGCTGCCGGCTTTCGACGGGGAGGCGGAAAACTCGATCCAGAGGTGATTCGGACCCCTTTTTCGTGTAAAAATTGCGAAAAGTTGCATCGCAAAGCGTTCTCCTCTAAGCTCCCCGGCCGAATGGACGAGGCCCTTTCCGCCGCACGTGCCCCGTCCTCCGGACCCTCGTCCGAGGGCGTCGGAAATGCCGTCGCGGCAGCCCAGCGCTTCCTGCTCTCGATCCAGCACCCGGACGGCCACTGGTGCGGCGAGCTCGAGGGCGACACGATCCTCGAATCCGAGTACATCCTCACGCTTCATTTTCTCGGCCGCACCGGCGAAACGCGCGTGCGGAAGGCCGCCGAGTACCTGCGGCGCAAGCAGCTTCCCGGAGGCGGCTGGCCCAACTACGAGGGCGGCCCGGCCGACGTCAGCGTTTCGGTCAAGGCGTACTTCGCGCTGAAGCTCGCCGGCGACGACGTCGACGCGCCGCACATGGCGCGCGCGCGCCGGGTCATTCGCAATCTCGGCGGCATCGAGGCCACCAACTCGTTCACGCGCATCTACCTTTCGATCTTCGGACAGTGGGACTGGGAGGAGTGTCCGGCCGTGCCGCCGGAACTCGTGCTTCTGCCCGATTGGTTCCCGTTCAACATCTACAAGATGTCGTCCTGGTCGCGCGGCATCGTCGTGCCGCTCGCGGTCATCTGGGCTCACAAGCCGTCGTGCCGGGTGCCCGGCCGGGCCGCGATCGGAGAGCTCAAAACCGGTGTGACGCCGGCGCGCAAGTCCTACGCGACGGCCCGGGAAGCCTTCTGGGGGATCATCTTCACGGGCATCGACCGGCTGTTGAAAGCGGTCGAGGCTGTCGGCCTGCTTCCCTGGCGCAAGTCTGCGCTCGACGCCTGCGAGGCGTGGATTTCGGAAAGGCTCGTCAAGAGCGATGGACTCGGAGCCATTTTCCCTCCGATCATCAACACGGTCATCGCGTTCCGGTGCCTCGGCTACGCGCTGGACGACCCGCGCCTCGTATCCCAGGTCAAAGAGCTCGAGAAGCTCGAGCTCGAAGACGAGGAGACGTTGCACATGCAACCCTGCTTCTCGCCGGTCTGGGACACGGCCATCGCGATGGTCGGCCTGTCGGCGTCGGGATTGCCGGCCGACGACCCGGACATCCTGCGGGCAGCCCAGTGGCTGGTCGATCGCGAGGTGCGAACCGTCGGCGACTGGAAGGTAAGAAATCCCGAAGGCGAGCCGGGCGGCTGGTACTTCGAGTACGCCAACGAGTGTTACCCGGACACCGACGACACGGCCGAGGTCCTGACGGCTCTCTCGGTCGCCCGTTTTCCGGGCGAAGCCGAAGACAAGCCGCGCTGCGACGCGATCGAGCGGGGCCGCAGCTGGCTGCTGACAATGCAGAACCGGGATGGCGGCTGGGGCGCCTTTGACAAGGGCTGCGAGAACGAGATCTTCACCCTCATTCCGTTCGCCGACCACAACGCGATGATCGACCCGAGCTGCGAGGACATCACGGGCCGCGCGCTCGAATCCCTGCACGCTCTGGGCGACCGCCCCGATCATCCCGCGGTGCGCTCCGCGGTGCGGTTCCTCGAGGGCAAGCAGCTTCCGGACGGCACCTGGTACGGTCGCTGGGGCTGCAACTACATCTACGGGACATGGCTCGTGCTGCGGGGCTTGAAGGCGGCCGGTGTCGACCTGACGGCCGAGCGCTACCAGCGGGCCGGGGCCTGGATCGTAAAGCACCAGAACGCCGACGGCGGCTGGGGCGAGCTGCCGCGCTCCTACGACGACCCGACGACCAAGGGAATCGGGCCGAGCACGCCATCCCAGACGGCCTGGGCCCTCATGGGCCTCTTCGCTTTGAACGACACGACTTCCGAGACGGTGCGGCGGGGCGTCGACTACCTGCTGCGCGTCCAGCAGTACGACGGCTCCTGGAAGGACGCCTTCTGGACGGGGACCGGCTTCCCGAAGGTCTTCTACCTGCGCTATCATCTCTACGCCACGTATTTCCCGCTCTGGGCTCTGTCGCTCCTGAAGCGGCAGCTCTCCACCGAACGGGCGGGAACACGGACCGCTGGACGGGTGTCCGCGCCGGCCCCGTCACCCGCGAGCGCGAAGGTGGCGGTCCGTCGCACACGAGAGTAAGGGAGTCAAAACTGATGCGTTTCCCGGTCCACATGATGACGGACACGATCCAGAACTCGGTTCGCAACGCGATCCAGGGGCGCAAGCGCTACCCCTTCGTGCTGATGCTCGAGCCGTTGTACACGTGCAATCTGGCGTGCATCGGGTGCGCCATCGAGCGCCACACCGGCAAGCTCAAGGACCGGCTGCCACTCGAGAAGTGCATCGAGGCGCTGGACAAGTCGGCAGCGCCCGTCGTGTCGATCTGCGGCGGCGAGCCGACGATCTATCCGGAGCTGCCCGAGCTGGTCGCGGAGATCATCAAGCGCAAACGCCAGGTCTACCTGTGCACCAACGGCCTGCTGCTGGATGAAACGGTTTTCGGGGTCATTCCGCCGCACAAGCGCCTCATGATCAACGTTCACCTCGACGGGATGCGCGAGACCCACGACAAGGTCTGCGATCGCGAAGGCGTGTTCGACAAGGCGATCGAAATGGTCAAACAGGGGCTGGCGCTCGGGCACCACGTCATGGCCAACACCACGATCTTCAAGGAGACGAGCGTCGAGGAAGTCGAAGAGCTCTGCGACCTGCTGACCGGCCTCGGGGTCGACGGCATGCTCGTCTCGCCCGGCTACCACTACGAGTCGGTGGACAGCGACATCTTCCTGACGAAATCCGAGATCCACACGAAGTTTAAGCGCGTGCTCGAGATCTCCAGGAAGCACAAGCTCACCTCGACGCCGATGTTCCTCGAGTTCGCAGCCGGCCTGCGCGAGTACAAGTGCTCGCCCTGGTCGACGGTGACCTATACGCCCAACGGATGGAAGGGGCCCTGCTACCTGATCGGCAAGACCTGGTCGCAGACCTTCGAGGAGTTCTGGGACGGCACGGACTGGGCGTACTGGGAGTCGCGGCAGGACCCGATGTGCAGGAACTGCGCGATGCATTCCGGTTTCGAGGCCTCGGTCGTGATGGAGCTGCCCAAGCACCCCGGCGACATCGTCCGCATGATCGCCTGGAACTTGGCGGCGTAGCCGCTTAAGACGGGCCCTTCGGGGTCCTGGCGGGTGCGACCCCGTCGGTGTTTCTCGGCCGGAGTACCGGCCTGCGATACATCGACGGGGGCCTCCGCCCCCGCCACCCCTACGGGCCCTCCATAGAAGCAACGGGCAACGGGCAACGGGCTCAGCCCCCGGCGTATCGTCTTTCCCGGCGAAGTAAGCTGAGGCGGCATGGACCTGGTGACGGGGGGGACGGGCTTTGTGGGGGCGCACGTGGTGCGCGCGCTGCTGGCGCGGGGGCGCTCGGTGCGGTGCCTCGTGCGGCGGGGGAGCCGCCGGGACAACCTCGTGGGCCTGGATGTCGAGATCGCCTTTGGCGACGTCCGGGACCGGGTCTCGCTCGCGCGGGCGTTTGGCGGCGTCGCGACGCTGTACCACTGCGCAGCCGACTACAGGCTCTGGGCGAGGGACCCGGGGGAGCTCAGCCGTGTGAACGTGGCCGGCACGCAGAACGTGCTTGCCGCGGCGGCGGAGGCCGGCGTCGCGAAAGTGGTCTACACGAGCTCGGTCGGCGCGCTCGGCCTGAAGGCCGATGGCTCACCCGCCAACGAGACGACACCCGTCACGCGCGAAGAGATCGTCGGGCGCTACAAGAAGAGCAAGTACGACGCCGAGCGCGCGGCCGAGGCCTGGGCCCGGCGGGGGCTGCCGGTCGTCATCGTCAACCCTTCGACACCGGTGGGGGAGCTCGACGTCAAGCCCACGCCGACGGGCCAGATGATCGTGGACTTCGTCAACGGCCGGCTGCCGGCCTACGTGGACACGGGGTTGAACCTCGTGGACGTCCGGGATGTCGCGGAGGGCCACCTGCTCGCGGCCGAGCGGGGGAGAATCGGCGAGAAGTACATCCTGGGCAACCTCAACATGACCTTGAAGGAGATCCTCGACGAGCTTTCGCGTCTGACCGGCCTGCCGGCGCCGACGCTGCGGCTGCCCCATGCCGTGCCGATGGCCGTGGCGGCCGTCACGACCCTCCTGGCCAGCGTGACGGGGCGTCCGCCGCGCGTCTCGCTCGAAAGCGTGCGCATGTCCATGCACCGGATGTTCTTTGACGCGAGCAAAGCCGTTTCCGAGCTCGGTCTCCCGCAATCGCCCGTCGAGGGGGCTCTCTTGCGCGCCGTCAACTGGTTCCGCGAGAAGGGCTATGTCACCGCTGGCTAGCAGCTCGCCGGTCGTCGTGCTCACGGCGCTGCCGGAGGAGCTCGACCCGATTCTGCGGCTTGCCCACGGGATCGAGCGGGAAGGACCGGGGGGCTTCTGTCGGATCCGTCGCATGCAGGCTCCGCCCGACTTCCGCGAGCTCGAGGACGAGATCGCGAAGGTCCGCAAGGAGAAGGAAGAGGCGATCGAGGGCCAGCAGTTCGAGCGGGCCGCCTCCCTGCGCGACCGCGAGAAGGAGCTGCTCGAGCAGCGGACCGCCAAGGAGGCCGAGGCGCACGCCGAGGGCGTCGACCTCTTCAACGAGGTCAACGAGGAGTCGATCGCCGAGGTGCTCGCCCTCTGGACCGGCATCCCCGTCTACAAGCTGACCGAAGAGGAGACGGCGAAGCTCCTGCGCATGGAGGACGAGCTCCACAAGCGCGTCGTCGGCCAGGACGCCGCGATCAAGGCCGTGTCCCAGGCGATCCGCCGGACGCGTGCCGGCCTCAAGGACCCGAAGCGCCCGTCGGGCTCGTTCATCTTCCTCGGCCCGTCGGGCGTGGGGAAGACCGAGACCGCCAAGACGCTCGCCGAGTTCCTCTTCGGTGACGAGAGCTCGCTCATCCAGCTCGACATGAGCGAGTACATGGAGAAGCACACCGTGTCGCGCCTCGTCGGGTCGCCTCCTGGCTACGTCGGGTACGACGAGGGCGGCCAGCTCACCGAGGCCGTGCGACGCAAGCCGTTCTCGGTGGTGCTCTTCGACGAGATCGAGAAGGCCCACCCCGACGTCTTCAACGCGCTGCTCCAGATCCTGGAGGACGGGCGGCTGACCGACGCCCAGGGCCGTACGGTGGACTTCAAGAACACCGTGATCATCATGACGTCCAACCTCGGCACCGCCGACCTGCGCAAGGCGAACATCGGCTTCGGCGACCGCCGACGAGGCGGTCACCTACGAGAAGATGAAGACGAAGGTCCACGAGGAGCTGAAGCGGAGCTTCCGGCCCGAGTTCCTGAACCGCATCGACGAGGTGATCGTGTTCTCCGAGCTGACCCAGGCCGAGGTCACCGAGATCGTCGATCTGATGGTGAAGCGGCTCCAGGGCCAGCTCGAGTCCCAGGGTCTCGACCTCGAGCTCACGTCCGACGCGAAGCTGATGCTGGCCCGGGTGGGCTACGACCCGCAGCTGGGCGCCCGTCCGCTGCGGCGCGCCATCCAGCGCCACCTCGAGGATGCGCTCTCGGAGAAGATCCTCTGGAAGGAGTTCCACGCCGGCGAGACGGTCGTGGCCGACGCGATCGGCGACGAGATCGTGTTCCGTGCCGTCGAGGGGGTCGAGCCGCCGCCGGTGGAGCTCGCCGGGTCCGGGTCCACCGAGAGCTGAGTCCACCGGACTGACTCGCTAGCTTCTCTCCATCTCCTGTCCGCGTCCGACACCGACACCCGTCCGCCCGAGCGCGGTCCTTGATCCGCCGGAGCCCCCGCGCGGCCCCGTTGCGCCGGCTGGGCGTGCTCTCGCTCGCGCTTGCATGCTGCGAGTGGGTGCGGGGTGCAGACCACGGTGGGCATCACGGTCGAAGGACGACGGTTCGGGGGTCGTCCGCGTCGGGCGTCGTCGCCGATGCCGAAGCGGTGAAGGCGGTCGAGGTCGGCGGCGCCAAGCTCGAGACCGCCGTGCGGTTCGAGGGTCTCGATGCCGCGGGGTGGACGGTCGGGCGCCTGGCAACGCAAGCCGGACGGATCGGCCACGGTCGAGCTGACCCATCCGTTCGAGAACGTGAGCGAGCTGTCGGGATCGTCGTCCTCGGCGAATGGGCCGAAGGGACCGTTGCGTGATGTTCGACGCGACCCGGGAACGAGGGCTCCTCGCGACCGACTACGCCGTCGACGGGCGCGGCACGCTGGCGATGTGAGCACCGGCGTCTCGAGCGACCCCGAGCTGGTGCAAGCGGCTCGCCGCCCAAGGGGTCGACGTCAAGGCGACTCGACCAGCAGCTCCTCGCTCAGCTGCAGGCGTCGTTCCGGATGAGCGTCGTCGTCCGGCTCCCCGGGCGTGGTCCGACGACGATCGTGCTCCAGCCCGGTGCGACCACCCGCATCCGGGCGAGCTCGAGTGTGCGCAACACGCGAGCGGTGGTGCTCCTCGTTGCCGCGCTCGGCTTCCTCCTGCTCGCCGCTCGTCGTCTGGTACCGCGGTGGTCGCGGGCGCCGAGGCTCGGGACGACGCCGCGGCCCGCCCCGGCCGCGATCCGAGCGGAAGGCACCGGTGGCACGCGACGCGCTCGCAGTCGCGGAGCCCGGACCGGCCCCGCCCCGCGACGACGACCCGGTCGCACCGGGCACGCTGACATCCGCCGTACTGCCGGTCCCGACGCCCACACCGACGTCGACGCCCGCCGTCGAGTCGCGGGAACGCCGGGTATCGTGAGCCGCACGCCATGACCGCACCCCCGCGATCCGAGGCCCTACTCGTCGCCTTTCGTCTCGTCGCGCCGGGCACCCGACTGCGGGCCGGCCTCGAGCGGATCCTGCAGGCGCGGATGGGTGCGCTGATCGTCGTCGGCGCGGGCCCGACGTGCTGTCGGTCTGCTCGGGCGGATTCCTCCTCGACGCCGAGTTCACGCCCCAGCGGCTCTCGGAGCTGGCCAAGATGGACGGCGCCATCATCCTCACGGCCGACTGTGAGCGGATCGTCCGGGCGAACGTGCACCTCGTGCCCGATCCGAACATCCCGACCTCGGAGACGGGGACCCGGCACCGGACCGCGGAACGTGTCGCCCGCCAGATCGAGGTTCCGGTGATCACGATCTCCGAGGACCGCTCCGAGGTCGCGATCCACGTCGGGCGGTTCAAGCGCGAGATCGAGATGACGCCCACGGGTCCTCGCCCGCGCCGACCAGGCGCTCCAGATCCTCGCCCGGTACAAGGCTCGGCTCGACGCGGTGAGCGGCTCGCTGTCCACGTTGGAGATCGAGGACCTGGTCACGCTCCGCGACGTGGTCACCGTCCTGCAGCGGGCGGAGATGGTCCGGCGCATCGCCGACGAGGTCGATGGCTACGTCATCGAGCTCGGGGCCGACGGTCGACTCGTGCATGCTCCAGCTCGAAGAGCTGATGGGTGGTGTGGAGGACGACCTGCGGCTCGTGGTCAAGGACTACTTCGTCGCCGGTCCCGACTGGCAG
>CAVUAN010000018.1:0-23878 GCA_963739435.1 uncultured Acidobacteriota bacterium | reverse complement strand
GAAAGGAGTACATCGGCGCCGAGACGCTGGCCCAGATCTGCATCGGCCTCGCCGACAAAGATGGAGCCTTCCGCTGGCTGGAGACGGCTTTGGCGGACCGATCGTCAATCCTGATATACCTCAAGACCGAGCCGTTCTTCGACCCCCTCCGTGCCGACCCACGCTTCGCGGACCTCGTGAAGCGCGTGGTGCCCGCGTTGTAGACACTCCATGCCCACCGGGACGCCCGCATTCACGTGCGGGTATAGGGCTGCAATGGGAATTGCGGGGCGCGTAGGGGCGCAATGGGAATTGTCGGGGGCTGTGGCGCGTAGAGACCAGAGTCACACCCCTCCTGGACGGCAGTTTAGGTTCGAGTAGCTGGCCCTTTCCCTGAAGGCTCCCCGGGGGGATGGCTCAGAGCGGTCCGGGACTACCGCGCGCTGGAGTTCGGCCGAATGCGAGCGAACCAGCTCGTGCTAACCGTCACCGGCTTTCGCCGGTATCTCTCGGATCTCTCCTACTCGCAGGACCGGCGGCCCGGTGAGACGTCTCCCCGGATAGAAACTCGTTCCGGAGGAATTCTTCGAGGACAGCGAGAGGCACGGACGCTTCGAGCGCGAGGCGAAGCTGCTCGCGAGCCTGAACCACCCGAATATCGCCGTCCTCTATTCCTTCGCGGAAATCGGGGGCGGCACCTTCTCGTCATGGAGCTCCTGGAAGGCGAGACGCTCCGCGAGAGGCTGAAGGCGGGCCGCGTCCCGTCACGCAAGGCGGCGGCGCTCGCCGTCGAGATGGCGCGGGGGCTGGCGGCGGCGCACGAGAAGGGCGTCGTCCACCGCGACCTCAAACCCGAGAACGTCTTCGTGACGCACGACGGCCACGTGAAGATCCTCGACTTCGGGCTTGCGCGGCAGATCGCGCCGCGGGCATCAGACGACACGCGATCGCCCACGCTCGAGAAGGCCACGGGCCCCGGTGTCGTTCTGGACACCGTGGCTACATGTCCCCCGAGCAGGTCCGCGGGTTCCCGGCGGACCACCGCTCGGACGTCTTCTCGTTCGGCTGCATCCTCTTCGAGATGCTCAGCGGCCGCCGTCTTAGCCGCGCTCGCCGGCGCACTCTGGCTCGGAACGCGACTCTCGAGGCGCGCCGTTCCCGAGTTCACGCAGATCACGTTCCAGCGCGGCCGGGTGACGGGAGCGCGGTTCACGCCGGACGGCCAGACGGTCGTCTACTCCGCGGCCTGGGAGGGCGGGCCCCACCGGCTCTTCTCGACGCGCCTCGGGCCCCCTACAGCAGTCAACCGAATCATTGACGCCGCAAACGGAACTTCGTACCCCTTACCCTGGCACGATTCGACTTTCTCCCTAATCCGGCGACAAGGTCATCACAGGAATGGAGGTATGGGAATCCTCGACACGCCCCGTTCTCTCCTCACGGCGATTCTCCTTGCGGCCGGTTCATCCGCGGCATTCGGCCAGGCCCCCGCTCCGGGCCCACGCCTGGAGATCTATGGCTATGTCCAGGCCGATATCGGATACGACTTCAACCAGATCAACCCCGATTGGTTCGATGTTCTCCGGGTTTCCCAGCTCCCCACCTATGAGAACCAGTACGGGGAGGATGGCCGGACCTGGGCGAGCGTCCGGAACTCGCGCCTGGGAGTCAGGAGCTGGACGCCGACCAAGCTGGGGGAGATCAAAACGGTCTTCGAGTTCGACTTGTTCGGCACCGGAGTCGATGCCGGGAAGACGACCTTCCACCTGCGCCACTGCTGGGGCGAGCTGGGTGACTTCGGCATGGGCCAGTACAACACCCCATTCATGGACATGGACGTCTTTCCCAACATCCTCGAGATCTGGGGGCCTCCCGCCATGGTCGGCTTCCGCAACATCCAGATCCGCTGGATGCCGCTCCGCGGGAAGGACGAAGTCTTCGTCGCCCTCGAGCGTCCCGGTGCGAGCGCCGACGGCGGCGTCTACGCCGATCACGTCGCCTTGGAGAACGTGAAGATCCGGACGCCGCTCCCGGATCTCAGCGCCCACTACCGCCGCACGGATTCCTGGGGGCACGTCCAGCTCTCCGGCATTCTCCGAAAGATCAAGTGGGACGACCTCAACAATGACCCGTACAACCTGAGCGGAAGCGCGACGGCCTGGGGGCTCCATCTGAGCACCAACCTCAAGGTCGGCGCCGGGGACCTGATCCGGGCCTCGGTCGCCTATGGCGAAGGCATCCAGAGCTACTTCACGGACTCGGGCGTCGACATCGGGATCCAGCGGAACCCGGGAGACCCGGTCCGCCCGGTCGTCGGCAAAGCCCTGCCCATCCTGGGCTTCGTGGGTTACTACGAGCACCCCTGGAGCAAGAAGTTCAGCACCGCCGTCGGGTACTCCTACGAATACACCTGGAACACGGACGGGCAGGCCCCGTCCTCCTTGAAGCGGATCGACTACGCAACGGCGAACCTCCTTTGCACCCCTGTTCCGGGCGTGATGATCGGGAGCGAGCTGCAATGGGGACGACGGGAGAGCTTCACCGACGAGTTCACGGCGACCGACAGTCGGATCCAGTTCACTTTCAAATACAACTTCTCTTGGATGCTCGGGGGGACGTAGGGTCCGGAGTACGCCAGACGGCGGGACCGTCCTTTAGACACGAAACCCCGCGACGCGAATCGCGGGGTGCGTGTTAACCGCGAACCTCACTGAAGTTCGCGGGGAGAGGAGTGGCTCCGCACTCGGTCGGCTACACGAACCACATTCTCAGGCCGGACAGAGAACATTCAATTTGTTCTCAGCCCGGAATCGCTTCTGACTGAATCGGTTACCCCGGACTGCGTGTCGCCTCTGTAAAACTGCTACCCCACTCGCCGCTGCCGCTCCCGGAACTCCAAGGTTCGGAGGACATGCGGTCGGTGAGGCAGTCCCCCGCGGATAGAATCCCGTCAGAGCTTCGTGACAATCAGCGCGGGCACGCGCCTCGGGCCGTACGAGATCGTCTCGCCCCTCGGTGCTGGCGGGATGGGCGAGGTCTACCGGGCGCGCGACACGCGGCTGGACCGGGAGGTCGCCCTGAAGGTGATCCACCCACAGCTCGCGGCGGACGCCGACCGCCTTGCGCGCTTCGAGCAGGAGGCGAAAGCGGCCGCCCGGCTCGATCACCCGAACATCCTCGTCGTCCACGACGTCGGGACGCACGAGGGGAGCCCGTACATCGTCTCGGAGCTTCTGGAAGGGGAATCGCTCCGGGAGCTGCTCGGGTCTCCGCTCCCGCCGAGAAAAGCCGTCGACTTCGCGCTTCAAGTCGCCCACGGCCTTTCGGCCGCGCACGAGAAGGGGATCGTCCACCGGGACCTGAAGCCGGAGAACGTCTTCGTCCGGAAGGACGGACGGATCAAGATCCTCGACTTCGGCGTGGCCAAGCTGACGCAGCCCTCCTCCGGCGCGCTCGACACGAAGGAGGCGACGGCGGCGGCGACGGAGCCGGGGGTCGTCCTCGGGACGGTCGGCTACATGTCGCCCGAGCAGGTGCAGGGGAGGCCGCTGGACGCAAGGAGCGACATCTTCTCGCTCGGCGTCGTCCTCTACGAGATGCTCTCGGGCAAGAGGCCCTTCCACCGGGGGACGGCCCCCGAGACCCTGACGGCGATCCTGCGCGAGGAGCCGCCCGACCTCGCCGAGACGAACAGGAACATCCCGCCGGAGCTGGAGCGGATCGTCCGGCACTGCCTCGAAAAAGAGCCGGACCGGCGCTTCCATTCGGCGTCCGACGTGGTCTTCGGCCTCGAGACGCTCCGGGGAGCCACGGCGGAAAAGCCGGTCGCCCCGATGTCGGCGGCCGGAATCTTTCTTCACCGGAACCGCGCGCGCCTCGCGGCCGTGGCGCTGCTTGCGGTGGTTGCCGTCGCCGCCGGCTGGTGGTGGAGGACAAGGGGCGGGCCGGCCAGCGGCCTGAAACGTCTGGCCGTCCTCCCCTTCGAGAACCTCTCCGGCGACCCCGGGCAGGAATACCTGAGCGACGGGTTGACGCAGGAGATGATCGCGCAGCTCGGGCGGCTGCACCCGGCGAGCCTCAGCGTCATCGCCCGGACGTCCGTCATGCAGTACAAGAAGACGACCAAGCCGATCGACCAGATCGGGCGCGAGCTGGGCGTCGACTACGTGCTGGAGGGGAGCGCGCGCCACGAGGCGGGCCGGGTCCGGATCACGGCCGAGCTGATCCAGGTACGGAACCAGGCACAGCTCTGGGCCGACACCTTCGAGCAGGATCTGGCCGGCATCTTCGCCCTCCAGAACGACGTGGCGGGGAAAGTGGCAAAGGCGCTGGCGCTCAAGCTTCTTCCGGCCGAGCTGGCCCGGCTCGCGACGGCCCGCCCCGTAAATCCGGAAGCTTACGAAGCGTGTCTCAAGGGTTGGCACCAATGGCACAAGCTCACGCCGGGCGATCTCGAGGCTGCCCAGCGCTACTTCGAGCTGGCGATCGCGAAGGATCCGAATTACGCCCTCGGTTACACGGGAATCGCCCTGGTCTGGCTCGGCCGCTCGCAATTGGGGTTGATCTCACCCGGCGAGGCCGCAGCCAAAGGGAAGCCGGCCATCATGAAGGCCATGGAGCTGGACGACACGGTCGCGGAGACCCATTTCACGCTGGCGTGCTTCCTGGCATGGAGCGAATGGGATTGGGCGGGCGCGGAGCCGGAGTTCAGGCGCGCGATCGAGCTCAACCCCAGCTTTCCCGACGCGCCGGCCTACTACTCGCATTTTCTGATGACCCTGGGTCGGCCAGACGAGGCCATGCCGTACGCGAGGCGGGCCCTCGAGCTGGACCCGCTCAACCCGCTCATTCACGGACTGTACGGCGTGGACCTCCTCTACGTTCGCAGGTACGACGACGCCATCGCGCAGGCCCGCACGGCGCTGCAGACGGCGCCGGACGACCCGATCGCCCACAATTTGCTCTGGTGGGCCTTCAGCGCGAAGGGGATGCACGAAGAGGCTTTCCCCTCGTCGAAAGTCTTCCTGAAGCTCTACGACGACCGTGAACTGGACGACGCTCTCGAACGCGGTTACAGGGAGGCGGGCTATAGGGGAGCGATGAAACGTGCCGCCGAGGCGTTGATCGTCCACTTTCACAAGAGCTATGCCAACCCCACGGACATCGCATGCCTCTTTCTCGAGGCCGGTGAAAAGGAAAAGGCCCTCGACTGGCTTGAGAAGGGCTACGAGGTGCGCGATCAGAACATGCCTTACCTCGGAATTCCGATCTACGACAGCGTGCGCGGAGACCCGCGCTTCATCTCGCTGCTTCGCCGGATGAACCTCCCGAAGGGCTGACGTAGACAGATGAGCCTCCCTGCCGGAGCCGGCTCGGCCCGTACGAGATCCCCGCGCCCGGCCATGCGCTCACGCGGGCTGCTAACCACGCTCTTTCGAGCACGCCGAGCTGTCAACCGCTCTCAGTCGCTCTCGACATTTCAAGCTGTGAGAGAGCGGCAGCAGGGCCAGAGGAGGCTTCTGGCGGGTGACTAGGCGTTCTCAGTTTCAGCGGCAGAGAACCGGCCAGGACCGACACGCCATGCGGAAACCCTTCTGACTACGCGAGCCTGTTGCATCCCTACAGATATGCACAATCCCTCGATTTCCACCGTGCGATGACTGCTAGGATTTCAACCCGGAGTCTCCAAACCGATCAGTCCAGTGTCGAGGGCAAGGTCAGTACTACGGTTGCTTTGGCGGGAAATTGGAAAGAATACCCTGTACCGCGTGCTTCAAGTCGCCCGAAGCCGCATCGATGTTGATGGTACCGAGTGCCGACCCCCGCCAGACCAACTCCTTTTTCTCGGCTCTGTAGACGGACAAGGTCAGCTCCTGGATCTGATAGTGGTCGTTACTTCCGTAATGATTTGAAACGAAACCCATCATTATTTCCAGGTCGGCCTTCTCGGACATCCTCTTGAGGCCCTTCTGTGCGAGGAGTTGATCCGCAAGAACCTGGACATTCGATTCAAGCAACCGTCCCGCCTGCGATTCAAGCAGTCCCGCCTGGTTCAGGGAGATTGACGGGGCCCATGCGTAACTCCTCTGCTCCGCGAAGCTGGCTTTCATGTCAAAGGTGTACTTAACAGTTGTTGCGCAGCCTCCCATGATGATGACTAACGAAAATACTGTCGCCATCATTGCCCTGCGCCTCTTCCCTTCGAATACATTCATCAGAAACCTCCTTGCCAGCGAAGATTGGACGGACTCCTATTTTGAACCTAGACCATGCCGCCCCGCCTACAGCTCCACGGGAACCCCGCGTCGGAGGAGGTCTTTGAAGAAAATCAAAGCGCCGGAAGGAGTGCCCTTCCGACGCCGTGAGCCAGTGAAGTGGCTCCGCACCCGGCCGGCTGCGCGAACTGTTTTCTCTGTTTTGAGAACGGGTGACCTGGGGTCAGTCCTGAAAGCGTGGCTTATTGGTCGAGCCCCGGAGCCCGTTGCCAGGACGCAATCTGCCATCTACCTGTAGTTGTCTGGAGGCCATCGCCGAAGGCCCGTAGACTAAGCAGGAAAGAACTGGGGTCAACGCGAGGACATGGAAGCGCCCGAGGACGAGAAACACGGAGGAATTGGCCGCGTGCCGCGCAGGCGTCTCGACGGGCTGCGAAACTGGCGGCTGCGGAGCTGGCGCACGGCGCTGCTCGGCCTCTGGATCGCCTGGCTGATCGTCGGCTTCCTCGTCATCCCGCCCATCGTCCGCAAACTGCTGATCGAAAAACTCCGGGAGCGGGCGGGCCTCGAGGCCACCGTCCGATCGGTCCGATTCAACCCCTTCGCTCTCTCGCTCACCATCGAAGGCCTGTCCATTGCCGATCGCCCGGGGTCCGTACTCTTCTCCGCCGACGAGATCTACGCCAACGCCGAACTCTCCAGTCTTTTTCGCTGGGCGGCGACCCTGAGCGAGTTCCGCATGGTGAATCCCGTCATCGGGGCGCGGCGCTTCGCCGACGGCAAGATCAATCTGGCCGAGGTGGTCGAGGAGGTCGGGCGACGGCAGCCCCCTGACGCTCGCCCGCCCGATCCGAAATCGAGACTGCCCCGCGTCCTGCTCCAGCACATCAAAATCAGCGGGGCCACGATCAATGTCGAAGACCAGGCGCGCGCCAAGCCCCTGAAGATGACCTTTGGGCCCTCCGAGTTCGAGCTCTCCGAAATCAGCACGATCCCCAAACGCCAGGGAACCAAGGAGATCAGCATCCGCCTGCCCGGGTCGGGTGTCGTACGCGCCACCGGGAACGTCACGGTGCAGCCGCTCGGGATCGAAGGCGAGGTGGGGCTCGAAGACCTGCACCTGAAGGACCTCTGGCCCCTCCTGGAACCCTATTTCCAGATCACGGTCACGGGCGGTGAGCTGACGGGCCGCTTTCACTACACGGTCGCGGCCGCGGACGGCGTGGTCCGCGCCCGCATCACCGATTTCGAGAACGCCCTGAAGAACCTGACGGTCGTGAACGAGGGCGATCGCGTTCTCGAAGTCCCGGCCATCACGATCACGAAAGGGAGCTTCCGCTGGCCGGAAGCCGAGCTCGTCGTGGAGCGGGTGCGGGTCGAGCGGCCGAGCGTGCTGGTCGGGCGGGACGCCGACGGGAAGATGAGCTACGAGCGAATGGTCCCCCCGCCGACGCGGGAGGCGGTGGCCCAGACCTATCAAGAGATCGAGAAGGCCGCGCGCTGGACGGTCGACGTCGGCCGCTTCGAGGTCGTCGGTTCCCGCGCGCGCTTCCTGGACCGCACGTTCAACCCACCCGTCTCGCTCGACGCGGGAGACATTCAGCTGGCGATCACCGGCTTCACGACCCGCCCGGGCGCGTTCTTCGGCGTCGTGTCCTCGCTGTCGCTTCCCAAGGGCGGGACGGCGAAATCGAGCGGCCGGGTCAGCATGAAGCCCGTTCAATTCGAAACGGACCTTGCGCTCGACGGCCTCGACCTGACCGTCGGGCAGCCGTACCTGGGCCGCCTTTTTCCATTCGAGCTTCTCTCCGGACACACGGCCTTGAAAGGAAAGGTCGCGGGCGGTATCGACCAGAAGAAGGGCTTCTCGGTGAAGTTCGCCGGCGATCTCGAGGCCCGGACGATGGCACTGAAGGAGACGGTCACGGGCTCGACGCCCCTGAAGTGGGACGCCGTCGAGGTCCGGGGCGTCGAAGCCGGTCTCGGCCCCACGGCCGTCGCGGTCAGGTCGGTCGACATTCGCGGCACGAAAATCGACCTGGTGATGTCGGAGAAGGGCGAGCTCAGCGTTGCCGAGGTCAAGAAACGGCTGGCGGCGCACCCGCCGCAGGACTCGCGGCCGCCTGCCGCATCGTCGGCGCCGGCGGCGGGGCCGACACAAGGGCAACCGATTCCGATCCGCGTCGATTCGGTCGTTCTCGCCGGCTGCTCCATCGCCCTGACGGATCACCGGCTCCGTCCTCCCTACACGGTGACCGTCGAGAGCATCAAAGGCACGATCAAGGAAATCTCATCCTCCACGAAGGCTCCGTCACCGATCGAGATCGGCGCGGCCATACGCGGCGGCGGGGCGGTGACGATCAAGGGAGCGATCGATCTCTTCGACCCCGGCCGTGCGACCGACATCAAGCTCGGCGTGGGCCGGCTCGAGATGCCGCCCCTGTCTCCCATGTCGGTTCATTACATAGGTCATCCCGTCACCAAGGGTCGCGGCGAAATCGACCTCGACTACAAGGTCAAGGACCAGCACCTGAAGGGCAGTAATCACATCGTCACCCAGGACCTGACGCTCGGCGACAAGGTCGCCGGCGAGGGGAAGGTCAATCTCCCGATCAAGCTGGGCGTCTCCCTCCTGACCGACAAGAACGGTCGCATCACGCTCGACGTTCCGGTCGATGGCCGTCTCGACGACCCGAAGTTCGACGTCGGCACGGTGATCGGGGGGGTCGTTTCCGACCTGATCAAGTCTCCGTTCCGTCTCCTCGGGAAGATCGGCGGAGGGAAAGAGGGAGAGGATCTCGGCACCGTCGAGTTTCCGGCCGGGAGCGCGGTTCTCGAACCGGCCTCCGCCGAGCGGCTCCGGACTCTGGCGAACGCCTTGAAGGAGCGCCCGGAACTGCGGATCGTGGTGGCCGGCGCCTGGGACGATGCCGCCGACGGAACGGCGCTGCGAGAGGCGGCAAAGCCGATCCCCGACGGCGGCCTCGAGACACTGGGGAAGAAGCGAGCCGACGCAGTAAGGGCGGCCCTCGTCGACGCCTCGGGCATCGACGCGTCCCGGGTCGAGCTGGCGCCGCCGCACGCCGTCACCGGCTCCACCGGGGGGCGAGTCCGCCTGACGCTCGAAATGGCCGGTGCGACAGAGGCGGCGGAGCCGCCGCTTTAGACACGAAACCCCGCGATGTGAATTCTGGAAATCGGGAGGCGACAGGCAAACCGGCCCGTCCTAACCGGCGCGGGATGAGGACCTTCACATGTCTCGTGTGTCAGTAGCGGCCCTCTCGAGGTCTCCCTCGGCGCCGAGGATCAATGTCGAGCGTCAGCGCGGGGGTGGGCGGCGGGTCACGCCGCGAGATGGATGAGCATGGCGGAGAGCCCCACCACATGTCTCCGCTGCCGTGGGATTAGTTTGAGCTCGACGAGCTCTCGGGCGTCAAGGTCGAGCGAGGTCAAGGCGGCCTCGTAATCGGCGAGACCGCGCCGCTCGATCTCAAGGAGCGCGCCCACGAACGCCTTGTCTTCCAGCCTCGCCGACGCGCCCTCGGCTGTGAGCGCGGCGACGCCCGAGCCCTCCCAAGTGTCCGCCGCGACCACAGGCGCGCCGCCCCTGGCCTGAACGGATCCCTGAAGAGCCGCGACCGTTCGCTGGTGTTCGGAGGCGAGCCGCAGGATCTGGTCGTGGTCGCCGACGGCCTTCTTCTTCAGCGCACGGAGAATCTCTTGATATCCGGCCACCACGGCGAGCTCGACACGTAGAAGGGAGTTCAGCCGCTCTATCACGGAGCAAAAGCGGGAATCAGCGGTCCCGGTGGATTACCGAACGCAACAGCGACCGGGCGCCGATTGGTAACCGCGCGGTCGAGGGCCTCCTCAACCTCGGTGGCGACCTCGCTCTCCGGCATTCCCTTAATCTGCGCGATCTCGGAGACGATGAGATGGCGGGCGTGCTCGTACATCCTCTTCTCTTGAGAGGAGAGCGCCTTCTGCTTCTGAGCAAACGCCAGGTTCCGGAGGACCTCAGCGATATCCGTGAGGTGGCCCGAGCGCATTCTGCCTAGGTTCTGCTTGTACCGGGCTTTCCAGTCGTCGCCCGGCGGGAGCGTCGCGTTCTCGAGGACGCGGAACACCAACCCCACATCCGTGCGCCGTGTGAGCAGGCGGAGCCCGATGCGGTCGGAGTTTCCCACCGGCACCATGACGCGCGACTTGTTTCCGAGAAAGCGGAGTTCGTACCAGGGGGCGGGCGAGCCTCCGAGGAGGGACTCCTGAACCGTTTCGACGACCCCGACACCGTAGTTCGGGTAAACAAGCCTATCGCCGATCTTGAAAGTCACGGGATTGCCTCCTTTGGAAGCAGGGACGAAGAGGATACTCCCAAACCCTTTATCCGTCAATGGTTAGAGGTGTAATGGAAATGGCCGGGGTGCCTGTGGCGCGTAGAGACCACAGTCACGCCTTCGGTTTCTTTCTCAGCCCCGCCCGGTAGACGGGCATTCTGTCCGGATGGCAGTCTGTTCGAGAAACCGACCCCTTACGCATCCCGCGGCGTCGGAGACGGAAGTAGCGAGACTCTCGACCCCTTGGGTGGCTGTTAACCAGCCTAAGCTCACCTCGCCCGACCTGTCCCTGAAGGACTCCTGGGTGGATGGCTCAGAGCGCGCTGGTCCGAGACTACCGGGCGCTGGAGATCGGGCGAAGGCGGACGAACCGGCTCGTCCTACCCGTCCACTCGTCACAGTGAGCGTTCGGGCTCGTCGCGTGCGACCGCGTCGACCGCCTTACGGGCTCTGGTTCGCAATCTGGCTCAGGGTCCTCCGACGTAGTCGGCGAGCGTTTCGGGTTGAAGGGCCGGTCAACCGCGTCTGCCGTGCATTCGCGGGGAAGGAAGATGGCGCCGCACTCGGTCGGCTGGCTTCCGAGCGTCCGGACGAGCCGCAATTCCCATTGCGCCCCTACGGCGTCAGGGCATCTTTCCGAAAAGAACAAGAAAAAAACGGGCGGCCGAAGCCGCCCGTTCTCCTGAGACGTCAGGGAATCAGTTCGTACTGTCACCAAAAACAACGGTGGTCAGGTTTCCTGGCGTCGTAAAGACCGGCGCCGGAGTCTGGCACTGGAACTGGTTGTTGAGGCTCGACGCCGCATGGCCGACGCTGACGAACGCGCCCGCGCCGCTGTGCTGCACGCCGACCCAACCCTGGTTATAGAACCCCGTCAGAAGCGTGGCGCCCGTGTAAGCGGGGCCGCGGAGGGCGAGATCGATCCAGCCACCCTTGAAGACGGAGCCGGCGTCCGGCCAGACCTCGACGTTCGGAATGGTGATCCGCGAGGCCTCGAGGAAGATGTAGTAGAAGTTCTGGCCAGGCTGGTTGCCCGACGGGCCGCCGTTGATGGGAGCCGTCAGCGGGTTCTCATCGCTGTCGAACACCGTCAGCGTCAGCTGGTGAACGCTGTCGTAGAGACCGTAGCCCGAGGCGCCCTTGGCGACGGTCGGCGAGGAGCTGCTGCCCTTCAACCAGTCGCAGAGGTTGGGCGTGATGCCGGCCGTCGTGAAGTCCTTGTACATGTCGGACCGCCAGACGAGCGCCCACGTCTGGAGCTGGGCGACGCTGAGCCCGTCGTTGTAGTACCGGAAGCCGTAGTGGTCGCCGAGCGGCTCGCGGCCGTCGCCCGCGAAGTTGAAGGCGGCGGGAACGCCGGAATAAGCGCAACCCGTGCCCGCGAGTTCGCTTCCGCTCGGGCAGCCGCTGCTCACAGCGACATACTTGCCGAAGAACGTCTTCGTCGTGGGGGCACCAGCCGTACCCGTGAAGGGCAGGCGGCTGTCGAACTCGACCGCAACGGCCGGGTCGCCCGAGATGTTGCCGCCGGTAGCATTCGTGTCGAGGTAGAACACGTCGCCGATCAGGACGTTCGGGGTGTAGGTCGGGCCCCAGCCGAGGGTCGCGATCGCGTCCTTGTAATAGAACTCGCTCTGGTCGGGGAAGTAGTTCGTGCAGTAGTTCACGACGTCGATCGTGAGATAGCCCGAGAGATCGCCCGAGTAGACGCCGTCACCCGAACCGACCGAGCAAGCCGGGTTGTCGGTGTCGAGGATGTTGGCGCCGCCGGACGTCTTGAGCGAGGTGATGTTGCCGGACTCGTCGAGCGAGTCCCACACCTTCACGCGGAAGGGGCCGAACGCGTCGGGAAGGTACGTGCCGATCGAGGTCTGGGCGTCCGTCACCGGGCCGACGCCGATGAGCTGCGCGTCGGGGTGCGAGAAGCGGATGAACTGGGTCTGACCCCAGCCGACCGACGGCTCATACGAGTTCGTCGCCGTGTTGATGCCGCACGGGTCGGGCAGACCGATGATCTGCGTGCCCGGAGCCGAGCCGTTGTTCACCGAGTTCACGTTCAGGACGCCGTTCATGACGCCGCGCATGGAGAAGAACGCGACGTCCTTGCCGGTGAGCGGAACGTTGAAGTCGAGGACGGCCTTCGAGTACTTGTTCCACACGGTGACGTGGGCGATGACGCCCGGCGTCGAGACGTTCGTGATCGACACGAGCGTGTCCGTACCGCCGCCGGTGATCGGCGCGGCCGTCGCGCCGTTCAGCGAGACGCGCCAGTAGGGGACCAGGAGCGTCGCCGCCGGCACGTTGTCATACGCGCAGGTGACGGCGTATCCCGTTCCCGACACGGCCAGAAGCGCCAGGGCCAGGAAAGCGAAAAACTTCTTCATTTTTACTCCTACCGATTTTTCCGATTGAGTACTTGACAACGATGGAAAGAATCCTACGCCCCGTCGGACCTTCTGTCCAGGCACGAGGGCATCGGGGAGACCCTGATTGGTCGCCGAACGGAAGTGGCTACCCGGGTGGATGGGGCGCGATCCCGTACGCCGAGCTGCAGCAGCGCTTCAGCCGCTGAGCGGACTTGCCTATTCGCGGCCAACGGGCCCCAGGGCCGCCGCCCGGGCGAGCAGGACCTCCCTCTCGCGGGAATTGCCGGCGAGCGACGCGGCCTTTTCGAACTCGGCGCGCGCCTCGCCCGAGCGGCCCAGCTTGGCGAGGAGATCCCCGCGCACGCCCGGAAGGAGGTGATAGCCCTCCAGCGCCTTCTCGCCGCGGAGCGCGTCCACGAGGGCGAGGCCCGCGGCCGGCCCCTCGGCCATCCCGACCGCGACGGCACGGTTCAGTTCGACCACGGGCGAAGGCGCGGCCCGCGCGAGCTCGCCGTAAAGCGCCGCGATCCGCGCCCAGTCCGTCTCCTCCGCGGAGCGCGCCCGCGCGTGGCACGCCGCGATCGCGGCCTGCAGGGCGTAGGGCCCGGGAGGTCCGGAGCGCCTCGGCCGGGCGAGCGCCGCGAGACCGCGGCCGACGAGGAGGTGGTCCCAGCGCCCGCGGTCCTGGTCGAGGAGGAGAACGGGCTCGCCGCGCGGGCCCGTCCGCGCCTTCGTCCGCGAGGCCTGGATCTCCATCAGGGCGACGAGGCCGTGGACCTCGGGCTCCGTCGGCGCGAGCGATCGCGAGGATCCGTCCGAGCCGCAGCGCCTCCTCGCAGAGCTGCGGACGCATCCAGTCCTCGCCCGCCGTCGCCGCGTAGCCCTCGTTGAAGATGAGGTACAGGACCTCGAGGACCGAGGAGAGGCGCGCGATGCGGTCCTCCCCGCGCGGGACCTCGAACGGGACGCGCGCGTCGGCGAGCGATTTCTTCGCGCGGACGATCCGCTGGGCGACCGTGGCCTCGGGCACGAGGTAGGCCCGCGCGATCTCGGCGGTCGTGAGGCCGCCGAGCAGGCGCAGCGTCAGCGCGACGCGCGCCTCGCGCGCGAGCACCGGATGGCAGGCCGTGAAGACGAGCCTCAGGAGGTCGTCCCCGATGTCGTCGTCGAGGGCCGCCTCGAGCTCGGCCGCGGCCCTCCCGCGATCGGCATCGAGGTCCCGGCCGATCTCCCCGTGCGCACGGTCCGCGCGCCGGGCGCGCCGCAGGTGGTCGAGCGCGCGATTCTTCGCGGCCGCCATGAGCCATGCGCCCGGATTGTCCGGAACGCCCGTCTCGGGCCAGGTCCGGAGCGCCGCGAGGAGAGCGTCCTGGGCGAAGTCCTCCGCGAGGCCGACGTCTCCCGTCACGCGCGCGAGCGCCGCGATGAGCCGCGCGGACTCGATGTGCCAGATCGCGTCGATCGCGCGATGCGCCTCGGGAGCGGACACGGGGGAGGATTAGAGCATCGTCCCCCGCGTCCGCGGACGCGTCACGTCTTCGACTGCTTCGCGAACTTCTCGCGACGGTCTTTCATCTTTTGCAACTCGGGCGTGAGCTCGCCCCAGTCCGAGATATCGAGGACCTGCCGGATCTCGATCTCGGAATCGCCTTCATGCGGGTTCGGGCAGCGCTTCACCCACTCGATCGCCTCCTCCTTCGACTTCACCTGCCACAGCCAGAAGCCGGCGACCAGCTCCTTCGTCTCCGTGAACGGCCCGTCGACCACGGTGCGCTTGCTCCCGGAGAACCGGACGCGCACCCCCTTCGAGCTGGCCTGAAGTCCCTCGGCGGCGAGCATGACGCCCGCTTTCACGAGCTCCTCGTTGAACTTCCCCATGTCGGCGAGCAGCTTCTCGCTCGGCATCACGCCCGCCTCGCTGTCCTTCGTGGCCTTGACCATCACCAGGAATCGCATTTTGTCGTCTCCTTTCGGCCGGGATGTCCCCGCCTCCATCCCTACGACGACGGAGCCTCTCCGAAATCGACATCCCGCGGCGAGAAATTCTTCTTGCTCCTTGAAACCGGCGAAGTCGGCGCCCTGGGGATCCACGAAACCCCGCGACGTGAATCGCTGGGTACGTGTTAACCGCAAACCCATCTCGCGTTCGCGGGGGTCGAGCGCGGCTCCCCGGGTGGATGGCTCAGAGCGCAGTGGTTCGGGACTCTAGGCAGCTGGAGATCGGACGACGGCGGGCGAACTGGCTCGTACTAACCGTCCGGGGAAAGTCGCTTCGTCGCCGGATGGAGCAACCTGGTCAGAGATAATCTCCGTCCAGAAAGACAGAACAGATCGAGATGACACTTTCTCCCGGCACTCGTCTCGGTCCCTACGAGATCCTCTCGCCTCTCGGCGCGGGCGGGATGGGGGAGGTCTACCGGGCGAACGACTCGAAGCTCCAGCGCGACGTGGCGATCAAGGTCTTGCCGCAATCGCTGGCAGCGAACTCTGAGGCCTTGGCGAGGTTCGAGCGCGAGGCCCTGGCGGTCGCGGCCCTTTCCCACCCGAATATCCTCTCGATCTTCGACTTCGGAACGCAGAACGGCATCTCCTACGCCGTCACGGAGCTTCTGGAAGGCGAGACACTGCGGGGAACGCTCGACAGCGGGCCCATCCCCCAGAAGCAGGTCGTGGACTACGCCCTCCAGGTTGCGAGGGGTCTCTCCGCCGCCCACGAGAAGGGCATCGTCCACCGGGACCTCAAGCCCGAGAACCTTTTCGTCACGAAAGACGGCCACGTGAAGATCCTCGACTTCGGCCTGGCCAAGAGGGCCGAGAAGGATACGACCGGCACCGAAACGAGCGCGCCGACGGACCTTAAGCAAACCGGACCGGGCGTCGTCATGGGGACCATGGGCTACATGTCGCCCGAGCAGGTGCGCGGGCTCCCCTTAGACCACCGCTCGGACATCTTCTCGTTGGGCGCGGTCCTCTACGAAATGCTCTCCGGCAAGAGGGCTTTCAAAAGGGAGACTGCCGCCGACACGATATCAGCGATTCTGAAGGAGGAGCCGCCAGAGGTCATCGCCTCTGGGCGGAGCATTTCGCCCGCCCTCGACCAGGTCATAAAGCACTGCCTGGAGAAAGAACCGAGAAACCGCTTTCAGTCCGCGAAGGACATCGCATTCGCGCTTTCGCAGACCTCGGGTCCAGTGATGTCGAGTGGCGCACAGCCAGCGGCGCCGGCCTCCGGAAGAACGAGAGCTCTCGTTGTTGTCGCCGCTCTCGCCGTTCTCGCCGCTGTAGGCCTCCTTCTCTCCCACCGGTTGCGCACCGGCGAGAGCGAGTCGGGAGGCGTCAAGCGCGTGGCGGTCCTGCCCTTCGAGAACCTGGGTGCTCCCGAGGACGACTACTTTGCCGACGGCGTTGCGGATGAGATTCGAGGCAAGCTGACGTCCTTGGCGGGCGTGCAGGTGATCGCCCGAGGCAGCTCAACCCCGTACAAGAAGACGACCAAAACGCCGAAGCAGATCGCCCAGGAACTGAACGTCTCGTATCTTCTCACCGCCACGGTTCAATGGGAGAAGGCCGGCGGTACGAGCCGGGTCCACGTAACTCCCGAGCTCGTAGACGTGACGCGACCGGATGCCCCCACTTCGAAGTGGCAGCAGCCCTTCGACGCGGCGCTGACGGACGTGTTCCAGGTGCAGTCCGAGATTGCGACAAGGGTCGCTCAGGCGTTGGGCGGCGCGCTCGGGGCGGACGAGGAAAAGCGGCTTTCGGCGAAGCCAACGCAGAACCTCGCCGCCTACGACGCCTTCTTGAAGGGTGAGGAGGCGTCGAAAGGGATGGCCCTGAGCGATGTTCCGAGCGTGCGAAGGGCGCTCGACTACTACGATCAGGCCGTGGCGCTTGATCCGGGATTTGCGCAAGCCTGGGCCAGAGTCTCAGGCGCGAATTCGAGTTTGTATTACAACAAGGGCCCCACCCGCGCACTCGCCGAGCGGGCCCGGCAGTCAGGGGAAAAGGCCGTCGCGATTGCACCGAACCGCCCGGAGGGGTACCTGGCCCTCGGCACTTACGAGCGCCTGGTCGCTCACGACTTCAACCGCGCCCTGGACCAGTACGAGAAGGGGTTCCGCGTTGCACCCGGCGATGCCCCCCTTCTGAGGGGAAAGGCGCTTGCCGAGGAGGGTCTCGGGCGCTGGGACGCGGCCGTGGAGCACTTCAAGCAGGCGGAGCGTCTGGATCCCCGATCCGTCAACAATCCGTCGGCTCTCGGCGGAGCACTCCTTTTCATGCGGCGTTATCGCGACGCGCGGACTGCCTGCGACCGAGGTCTCGCCCTGGCACCCGCCAGCCTCACTCTGATCGAGTACAAGGCAATGGCGTTCCTCGGCGAGGGAGATCTCGCCGGCGCCCGGGCCGTGTTTAGAGCTGCGTACGGAACGGTCGACCCCTCGGCCCTCGTGGTCTATCTCGCGAATACCTACGAAGTCGTGTGGGCTCTCGACGATGACCAGCGAGGGCTCATACTTCGCCTGACACCGAGCGCGTTCGATGACGACCTGGGCAGCTGCGCCCTCAGCCAGGCTCGAGCCTACGCCCTCAAGGGCGAAACGGCGAACGTTCGCGTCCAAGCAGACAATGCAAGGAAGGCATTGGAGGAGCAGGTCCGCGGAGCGCCGGAGGACCCGGCGCTTCACCTTGGTCTTGGCCTTGCCCTGGCCTACCTTGGTCGGAAAGAGGAGGCAATCCGCGAGGGCGAGCGCGGCGTTGCCCTCGCTCCCGTGTCGAAGGATGCCCGGGACGGCCCCTACTACCAGCACCTGCTCGCTCAGATCTACATGCTCGTCGGCGAGCCGGAGATGGCGCTCGACAAGCTCGAGCCTCTGCTGAAGATCCCGTACTTTGTCTCGCCCGGCTGGCTCAGAATCGACTCCAACTTCGACCCGCTGCGCAAGAACCCGAGGTTCAAGAAGCTGGTGGGACCAACCTAGACCCTCCCCCGCCTTGTAGGCGGCATTCTGGCCCGGCGGGGGCTTGTAGGGGTGCAATGGGAATTGCCGGGGGGTCCGAGGACGCGCTGGAGATCTCGATACACGGGAGACCCGCGTCGGAGGCGGTTCTAGAAGAACTCAGAGCGCCGGGGATGCATTCTCCCCGACGCTCTGAGACATCAACCTGGCTCCGCACTCGGTCGGCTACGCGAACCGTGTTCTTGGGTGTGCGCCCCTAGATTCAAAACCCTTCTCGATCGCGGGACACGGCTCTCCTGACGCTCCGGAGCCACGTCCGGGCGCTCCGGGACCATGGATTGTCCTTGAGCCACGACGCGCAGGGGCCTAACTTAGGTTCGTGAGCATGAGACGCGATGTCACCGGAACGGCCGCCCTCTGGACACTGATCGTCCTCGCAGGCGCGACCAGAGCACAGGGCCAAGCGACGCCGAAAGGCGGGAAAGCGTCTGCGCCCCCCACTGTGCTTTCAAACGTCTCGGTCCCTTCAAACGTCTTCGCCCCTAAGACGGTCCAGACGGCACCGATTACGTTCACCGGGAGCCCTCCGGGTCCGGGTGCGTCGGCCGGTCCGGTCACCGTGACGACTGGCGCCATTTCGTTCAGCGGCGGGCGCTGGACGCCCGTGGCTATCGGGACGGGACCGATCTCTTTCGTCGGGGTGGGCCCGAACGCCAGCGGCCGCAACGTCGCCGCGCCGCCCACGACGAAGACCATCTCCACGAATCCGATCTCGTTCACGGGAAACAAGACCCGTTAGCCAGGAGGATCTCATGCGCCGGACCGCTTTCGCCGCCGCCCTTCTCGCCGTATCCGCTTCGGCCCACGCCGCCGACTTCACGTTCAAGGTGCCCGTGAACCTAGCCGACTTCGTGGCACCGGCCACGGTGAAGGGAAATAAGGCGATCCTCTGCAGCGTCTCCCGCCGAGCTCCGGATCAGGTCATCGGCACTGGCTCCACGACCCTCTCGATCCCCTCGAGTGGGAAACTCAATACGACGGTCAGCGTCGACGTAAACGTGGCCGGGCCCAACAAGCCACAGGACGCGTCCAGCTATCGATGTTCATTCGTCTTTTCCTATGAAGTCATGAGCTTCCCTACCTTCTTGAACCCCTCCCGCGAGATCGGGACTGGTATTGAGGACTTCGATGTCCTGGTCAAGAACGGCCAGCTGAAGCCGAAGGCCGGCACGACGCCGGTATTCATCATCTCCGGCAACATCCCGAAGTGAGCTGCAGGCGTGCAATTGGAATTGTCGGGCCCAGTCGAAGCCGGTTAACCAGCGGAGTCTCGGCCTGCCGGACCTGTTAACGGCTCTCAGCCGCTCTATTCGGGGCGACAAAGAGCGGCTGCTTGGACGAACTCAGCTCTTGGAACGCGGCCTGCAGTTCTCTGTTTTCGCTTCTGAGGACCAGGCCTCTCGTCTGCGCCGCCGCAAATCCTTCTGCGAACCCATCTCAGGTTCGCCAGGGGAAAGAGTGGCTCCCCAGGTGGATGGCTCAGACCGCGGTGGTCCGGGACCATAGGGCGCTGGATATCGGGCGACGGCGGGCGAAACGGCTCGTGTTAACCGTCGCGGGATGAGGTGGTTGGCCCCCATCGAGGGATAATTGGCAGATGTAACTGGTTCTGTAGGGCCGCACTGGGAATTGCAGAGGCCCTGTAGGGGCGCAATGGGAATTGCCGGTGGATGTGGCGCGCAGAGGCCTTCGTGAACACCATCAAGCGCGACTACCGCGGCGATGTGCAATCCGCCGTGGCCTTCCTCGCGTCGGCGGAGACTGGCTTCATGGCTGCGGACGAGCACGTGCACGCCGCCGTGGCGCGCGACCGGCGGGGCGAGCTCCTCGCCGGGCCGCACGGCGAGGCGCTACGGCAGGAGGCGGACGCCTGGATGGCGAGGGAACACATCGTGAACCCCGCGCGCATCTGCGCGTTGATCTCCCGGGGAGATGGCGCGCGGCCCCCGCCTCCCTGTCGGCGAACGATCGGAGGACTGAATGAAGACACCGACCGCCCGAGGAGGTGACCCGATGGATCCCACGATCGTAGATCTTCATTCGCACTACCCGATGCACCTGCTCCCGGTTGGCCGTCGGCGTTCGCAGGGCTGGCTGAAGTGGCACGTTCGCAAGCTGATCCTGATGCTCGCGAACCGGTTCTTCAACTACCCCAGTGACGGTGACGAACCCGCGGTGACGGCGGAGACCCTGACGAAAAGCGACGTCCGGGTCGCTCTCTCGATGCTCTATCTCCCTTTCGACGACATCGACTTGGAGGAGCCCTACGGCGCGCCGCCCAAGAACAGCTACCACCAGGATCTCGTCGATCTCATCGACGACGTGGAAAAGGACGTCCGGAGGTGGGCGAACGCGCCCGACAACCTCCCGATCACGATCGCTCACGATCTTGGGGAGATGAAGGCCGCGCTGGCGATCGGAAAGGTCGCATTGATTCACGCCGTGGAGGGCGGCGTCTATCTCGGTGACACTCCGCAAGACGTGCGCAAGAACGTCGTGGCCCTCTCCAAGCGAGGCGTCGCGTACATCACGCTCGCACATCTGTTCTATCGCCGGATCGTCACGAACGCGCCGGCCATCCCCCTGCTGCCCGACTGGCTCTATCGCGTGTGCTTTGTCCAGCCTGACATCGGGCTGACCGAACTCGGCAGGGAGGCTGTCAAGTCCATGGTCGAGAACAAGATCATCGTCGATCTGGCCCACATGAGCGCGAAGGCGATCGAGGAGACGCTCGACTTACTGGACGCTCACGACAAGACGACCCCGGTCATCGCCGGCCACTGCGCATGCCGCTTCGTGCGGAACGTGGAATACAACATCCCGGACGAGATCATCCGCAGGATCGCAATGAGGAACGGCGTCGTCGGCCTCATCGCCTGCAAGCACTGGATGAGCCCGCCGCGGGCGGGAGAAGGCGACTTCGCGAATACCATCGAGCTGATCTTTCGGCACGTGGCACACATCCAGGGCGTCGTAGGCAACCACAATCACACGGCATTCGGATCCGACCTGGACGGCTTCATCAAGCCGTCGCTGCCGGGACTGGACCACCCCGCCGCGTTCACGGAGGTGCATGCCCGCCTGAGCGACAAGTTCGGAGCTGCGGCCGCGAAAAACATCTGTTCGGAGAACGCGTTGCGGGTGCTTAGGCTGGGCTGGCGGTGATCCCGGCGCGACTCAGGGGCGCGATCTCACGTCGCCTCTTCCTGTCTCCCCCGGGTGGATGGCTCAGAGCGCGGTGGTCCGGGACTCCCGGCAGATGGAGATCGGACGGCGCAGAGCGAACCGGCTCGTCCTAAGCATCGCGGGATAGGAGCATCGTCACTTGCCGGGCAGCAGACGATGGCGACGCAGAAGGCACCGCCCACCGACTCTAGCAACAACCACTTAAGGACGGTCGTAGCCGCCGTTCACTTTGCCCACCCCAGCCCATCCGCTCCCTTACCGACACCAATCAGCTTCTCCACCTTCCACGCGGCCAAATCCACCGCCGCCACCTGCCCGCTCCGCGGGCACGATACATAAGCCACCTTGCCATCCGGCCGAATCAAAATCTCCTGCGGCCTCTTTCCGATCGCCACGCTCCGCACCACCTGCATGCTAGTCAAATCCACCACTGCCACCAGATCCTTCGACGGGACCGCCACCAGGAGCCATTTTCCATCCGCAGTCGCGGCCGCCCCATACCCCAACCCGGGCAGCGCCACCCACGTCTTCACCTTGTTCGTCGCCGTATCGATGACCGCCATCTGCGGCTTCGTCTGATCCGCGGTAAACACGAGCTTGTCGTCCGCGGAAATCGCAATCCGCTGTAAATTCCCGGCCACCGGAATCACCGCCACCGTCTTCCGCCCCACCAGATCCAGCACCGACACCGTCCCCGGCCCAACGTTCGCCGTGTACCCGCGCAGCCCGTCATGCGACAACGCCACCATGTGCGACTCCGCCTGCCCTGTCGGCACGGTGCCCACAATCTTCCTCGTTTTCGGATCCACGACGGTCACCGTCTGATCCAGCTCGGTCGTTACATACAGCAGCCCACTTACCGGATCGAGCACCGGAAAGTGCGGCCGCACTCCATGCCCGAAATCGATGTGCCCCACGATTTCCCGTGACGTGACATCGATGACCAGCATCTCCCGTCCATCCGTCCCAGGCACCCCCAGGCCCGCGCTTCCATAAATCGGTACAAACGCCAGCCGCCCATCTGCGGAAGCAGCCACCTCATGCCCATGCTCCCCGACCGTCTGCTCCGCGACCTTTGCGACCTCGCGCCCCGCCACCGGATCCACAAGGCTCACGGTTACCTCGCCCTGATTCACCACCAGCAGTGTCTGCGCACCCGCAATCGCCGGCAGCCACGCCAGCGAGATGCCTGCCAGAACCAAATGTCGGAACGAGATTTTCTGCATAGGTCCGGCAATCTAACTCATCGCTCAGCCCGTCCTCTCGAGATTCATGTGAAAGGCTCCGGAAATACTCTGGTTAGCGTGGGCTTTGGGCGGGCGCGGCTTTACTCGTGCCGTGACGTGTAGTGGCGCAATGGGAATTGCCGGGGCCGCTGGCGCGTAGAGACCGGAGTCACATCGCACCACGACGCTGGCTGTTAACCACCGAGACCTCGCCGTATCCGACCTGTTAACCGCTCTCAGCCGCCCTCGACATTTCAAGCGATGAGAGAGCGACCTGGGGGCGATTTCAGCCCGTCGGTCGTCGACGGGTCGTTCTCTTTTCGCGGCAAGAGAACCGACCTGCTCGGGTGCATCGCCGCAAACCCTTCTGGCCACACGCCCTTTAGACACGAAACCCCGCGGCGCGAATCGCGGGGTACGTGTTAACCGCGCCCCATCTCAGGTTCGCGGGGGAGAAGAGTGGCTCCGCAGGTAGGACTCGAACCTACAACATCTCGGTTAACAGCCGAGTGCTCTACCATTGAGCTACTGCGGAATGAAAAAGACCACGCCCTGAGCGCGCGTCCGCGCGCCGATGGGCCGCGCATCGTAGGGTCCCCGCCCGGCCCCGTCAAGCGCGTCCGCCAGCCGGTCTGGAGCACCTGCATCAGTTGACCGGCGCTCCCGCCGGTCCTCTTCTGAAATTGCGACTCAATCGCAGAATTGGTTCCCCACAAGGAGATCTCGATGCGCCCGTGCCCCCTGCTCGCCGCCCGCTCCGCGCTTTTCGCCCTCGCGCTGCCGCTCCTCCTCGCCGCGGCTCCCGCGCGCGCGAGTAGCGCCGCACCGTTTGGGCGTACCCACCCACCATGAGCCCGAAGGGCTCGGTGAAAGTGTCGAGACCTGGCTCACCCTGAAGAAAGAGACGTCCGACCCCGGGACCGATAGCGAGCTTCGGATCGAAGTCGAGAACGCGCTCACCGACGACGTCTCACTCGACATCTACCTCGGCGTCTTCGAGCAGGTCCCCGAAGAGAGCTTCAAGCTCGACCGAGTCCAGGCCTCCCTCCGAGCGAACCTGCTGCCCGAAAAGGCCCGCGGTCTCTTCGACCTCACGGGCTACGCCGAGGTGAAGCGCCCCGTGGACCTCTCCAAGCCGTGGGGCGTCGAGATGATCCTCATCGCGGGGAAGGACTGGGGCCGCTTCGGGGCGGGCGTGAACCTCGTCTTCGAGTCCGAACTGTCGTCGAACGCCTTCGACAAGGACGTGCGGGAGCTCAAGGCCATCGCGACCGCTACGTGGAGCTCGGCTCGCGCATCGCGGTCTCGGCCGAGTTCATCGTCGAGGGCGCCCCCGGCGGAAAGACTGAGCTCTCCCTCGGGCCGACGCTGTCCGTCGGCCTGACAGAGAAGACGTGGGTTGCGATCGGCCCGCAGTTCGGGCTCAACTCCGACGCAGACAAGCTCGCCGTGCGCGCGATCTTCGGCGTGTTCTTCTGATGCGGGGCCCGGCCGCCGCTCTGTCCCTCGCGCTCGCGACCCTGACGGCGTGTACAAGCGTGCCCCTCCCCG
>CAVUAN010000017.1:0-12891 GCA_963739435.1 uncultured Acidobacteriota bacterium | reverse complement strand
GCTGGCGGGAACTAGTCCCGCCTACGCGGCGCGAAGCCTCGCGAATTCCCGCAGCCAGCACCCGAAAAGGTTCCAACTGGGAACTATGTGGGGAGCCACTCTTCCGGCGAAGTTTCGCGGCCGCTCCGGTGTAGAGTCCCCCCACGATTCGATGACGCTTCCAGCTGGAGCCCGTCTCGGCGCTTACGAGATCCTCGCGCCTCTGGGCGCTGGAGGGATGGGCGAGGTGTACCGGGCGCGGGACAAGAAGCTGGACAGGGACGTCGCAATCAAGGTCCTGCCGCAGTCTGTCGCGAGCGACCCGGACTCGCTCGCGCGATTCGAGCGCGAAGCCAAAGCGGTCGCGACACTCTCGCATCAGAACATTCTCTCGATCTTCGACTTCGGGACGCACGACGGGACGGCCTACGCCGTCATGGAGCTTCTGGAGGGCGAGACGCTTCGCGGAAAGCTCGACACCGGTCCGATTGCGCAGAAGCAAGCCGTGGATTACGCGCTCCAGGTCGCCAGGGGTCTTTCCGCCGCGCACGAGAAGGGCATCGTCCACCGGGACCTGAAGCCCGAGAACCTGTTCGTGTCGAAGGACGGCCACGTCAAGATCCTGGACTTCGGCCTGGCGAAGAAGGTCGAGGCGGTCGCCCCGCAGGAGCAGACGAGCGCGCCGACGGGCTCGGGCCACACGGAGCCCGGGACGGTGATGGGGACGATGGGCTACATGTCGCCCGAGCAGGTCCGGGGACTGCCCGTCGATCACCGCTCGGACATCTTCTCCTTCGGAACGATCCTGTACGAGATGCTGTCGGGCAAGAAGGCGTTCAAGAAGGCCACGGCGAGCGACACTATCGCGGCGATCCTGAAGGAGGAGCCGCCGGAGCTGACGCAGTCGGGGCGGAACATTTCGCCGGCGTTGGACCACATCGTCAAGCATTGCCTCGAGAAGGACCGGGAGAATCGGTTCCAGACCGCGAAGGACGTCGCGTTCAATCTTTCGGAGCAATCGTCGTCGAGCGTGGTGAGCGGCGCAAGCGGTTCCCACGTCACCGCGGCACCCGCCCGAAAGAGCGGGGTTCTCATCGCCGTTGCGGCTGTGGCCGTTCTGGCTGCCGTGGGTGTGTTCCTCCTGCGCCGCCCGCACCGGGGCGGTGGTGAGGCCGGTGGCGTCAAGCGCGTGGCCGTGTTGCCCTTCGAGAACCTGGGTGCTCCCGAGGACGACTACTTCGCCGACGGCATCACGGATGAGATCCGCGGCAAGCTGACGTCCTTGCCGGGACTTCAGGTCATCGCCCGAGGCAGCTCGACCCCCTATAAGAAGACGACCAAGACTCCCAAACAAATCGCCGACGAGCTGGAAGTTGGTTACCTTCTGACGGCCACCGTACGTTGGGAGAAGAGCGGAGGCGGCAGCCGCGTCCACGTCAGCCCCGAGCTGACCGAGGTGTCTGGCTCCGGAGCGCCGACGTCCAAGTGGCAGCAGCCCTTCGACGCGGCGATCACGGACGTGTTTGCCGTCCAGTCGGAGATTGCGACGAAGGTGGCGCAGGCTCTGGGCGGCGCGCTCGGGGCGCAGGAGCAGAAGCAACTCGCGGAGAAGCCCACAGAGAATCTCGCGGCTTACGACGCCTTCCTGAAGGGCGAGGAGCTCCGAAATGGCGGAGCCCCCGACCCCACCAGCATGCGCAGGGAAATCGGATTCTACGAGCAGGCCGTGGCGCTGGATCCTGGCTTCTCGCAAGCGTGGGCGGGAGTGTCGATCGCCAACTCGCTTCTGTACGGCAACAGCACTCCTGTGCCAGCGCTGGCGGAGCGTGCGCGGCAGGCGGCGGAGAAGGCCATCGCGCTTGCCCCGAATCGCCCGGAGGGCTACCTGGCCCTCGGTGCCTACGAACGGCTGGTGACTTCGGACTACACCCGCGCCCTGGAACAGTACGAGAAAGCGCTGCGCCTTGCCCCCGGCAATGCCTCCCTTCTCAGGGCAACGGCGCTTGCCGAGCAGGGCCTCGGACGCTGGGATGCGGCAGTGGAACACTTTAGACAGGCGGTGCGCCTCGATCCTCGATCAGCGAGCAATCTGCGGGTCCTTGGCGACGCGCTCACTCGCTTGCGGCGCTATCCCGAGGCGCGCGAGACTCTCGACCGAGGTCTCGCTCTCGCGCCTGCCAATCTTGACCTGATCGAGTTCAAAGCACAGACCTACCTGGGTGAGGGAGACCTTCCCGGCGCCCGGGCCGTCCTCAAGGCCGCGCCGAAGGACATCGAGCCGGCCGCGCTCGTGGCTTACCTGGCGAACTATCAGGATCTCGTTTGGGTCCTCGACGAGGGAGAGCGAGAGCTTCTCCTGCGGCTGCCCCCGAGCGCGTTCGACGACGACCGGGGCACGTGGGCCCTCTGCCTCGTTCAGGCTTCCGCCTTGAAGGCCGATGCCGCGAACGTGCGCACCTACGCCGAGGAGGCGAGGAAGGCCTTCGAAGAGCAGCTTCGCGCGGTGCCCAATGATGCTCAGCGTCACGTTGATCTCGGCCTCGCGCTGGCATACCTCGGTCGGAAAGAGGAAGCGATCCGGGAAGGCGAGCGTGGCGTCGCGCTCGATCCCATTTCGAAGAATGCCCTGTACGGCCCCTACGAACAGCACCAGCTCGTGCGGATTTACATGCTCGTCGGCGAGCCGGAGAAGGCGCTCGACCGGCTCGAGCCGCTGCTGAAGATTCCGTGCTACCTCTCGCCCGGCTGGCTCAAGATCGACCCCAACTTCGACCCGCTCCGCAAGAACCCGAGGTTCCAGAAGCTCGTCGCCGGCGGGAAGTAGTCCCACGCTACGGAGCGGCCCGAAGCTCCGCCAATCCTCGCAACCAGCCCCCGAAAAGGTTCCAACTGGGAACTATGTGAGGAGCCATTACCCTTCGGTCCTTCGCCACCGCAACCCCCAGTGTAAAGTTCGGGCAGTCGAATGACGCTCTCCGCCGGAACACGCCTCGGCCCCTACGAGATCCTGTCGCCGCTTGGCGCCGGCGGGATGGGTGAAGTGTATCGGGCGAGAGACAGCAAGCTTTCACGCGATGTTGCGATCAAGGTGCTGCCAGAGTCCGTGGGGAAAGATCGCGAGCGGCTGGCGCGGTTCGAGCGCGAGGCGCAGGTGCTGGCCTCGCTCAACCATCCCAACATCGCGACCATTCACGGCGTCGAGGAATCGGGTGGCGCTCCGGCTCTGGTCATGGAGCTGGTCGAAGGGCCGACGCTCGAGGATCGGATTGCGGAGGGGCCGATTCCTGTCGCGGAGGCTCTTCCGATCGCGCGCGAGATCGCGGAGGGGCTCGATTACGCGCACGAGCGAGGAATCATCCACCGAGACCTGAAGCCCGCCAACGTCAAGCTGACGGGGGACGGGAAGGTCAAGATCCTCGACTTCGGCCTGGCGAAGGCCCTCGATCCTGTCGCGGGAGCTTCGTCGCCCGATGTGACGCGTTCGCCGACGATCACGGCGGCGGCAACTCAAGCGGGAGTGATCCTGGGGACGGCGGCGTACATGTCGCCGGAGCAGGCGCGTGGAAGGCCGGCCGACAAGCGGTCCGACATCTGGGCTTTTGGCTGCGTCCTGTGGGAGATGCTCACGGGCAAGCGCCTCTTCCACGGTGAAACGGTGTCCGACACGCTGGCGGCGGTCCTCCGAGCGGACATCGACTGGGAAACCTTGCCTGCCGGAACGCCCCCGGCGATCCGGCGTCTGCTCGAACGCTGTCTCGAACGGGACCCGAAGCGGCGATTGCGCGACGTCGGCGAAGCCCGCATCGCGATGGAAGAGGGTCCAGCGAGCCTCATCGCCACCCGCGCGGAGGTTGCCGCGGGACTAACTTCGAGGCGTACCGGGCGGGGGCGGATCGTGGCTGCGGCGCTGGCGGGGGTGGCGGTCGGTGCCGGGCTCGTCGCGGGAGTCGCCGCGATGCGTCACGAGCGGTCGGCGAGGGACTCCGCGGTTCGCCTTAACGTTACCCTCCCGCGGGGGCAGGCGATGGTGGTGCAAGACCTGCCGAACTTCGCGTTGTCGCGCGACGGAGCTCAGATGGTCTACGTCGCCAGGAAGGAGTCCGGAAAGAGCGCGCTCTACCTGCGTTCCATGGGTTCTTTCGAGGCCAGGGAGCTTCCCGACACCGAAGGCGCGCTGGCGCCGTTCTTCTCTCCCGATGGTCAGTGGCTGGCATACCTCGTCGGAGGAAAGCTCCAGAAGATTGCCGTGTCGGGGGGGCCTGCCCAACCGGTTTGCGACTCGCCGGTTTCAGACCTCGGAGTCGGTGCCTGGGCCGACGACGGAAGCATCCTCGTTCCGTCGACGAATGGGAGTCTGACGCGCGCCGCCCCGTCGGGCGGAAAGTGCGTCGAGATCGTAAAGGCTGATCCAGCGCGCGGCGGAATTCTGCAACCCGAATCGCTTCCGGGTGGAGAGGGGATTCTCTTTGCGGGCGTGGGAGGTTTTCAGGCGAGCCAGGCCCACATCGCGGTGCTCGACCTCAAGACGGGCAAGTCGGAGGTGATCATTTCCCAGGGCACGAACCCCCGCTATGTGGAACCGGGGTTCGTCGTCTTTGGCCGCTCCGGCGCCATCCTGGCCGCGCCGTTCGATCCGCATGGCCTGAAACTGCTGGGCCAGCCTTTCCCGGTCGTCGAGGGAGTCATGCCCGACTCGGCGTCCGGAATGGAGCAGTTTGCCGTTTCGAGGAGCGGCGTGCTCGCCTACGTTGCCGGAGCCCGTGCGGCCGTCAAGAGGCGGATCGTGATGGCGGACCGGAAGGGCGTTTCGACGGTGGTCACCGCGGACGCGAATTCCTACGAAGACCTTTCTCTTTCGCCGGACGGGCGCGAGATCGCTATGACCGTCGAGGGGGCAACCTGGAACATCTGGGTCCACCACCTCGATCGCGGGACTCTCACGCGGCTGACGTTCGAGAACGACAACCGCGACCCGCTCTGGTCGCCCGATGGGAAACGGGTCGTCTACACGTCGCTGCGAAGCGGCCAGTGGGGCCTCTACTGGACGCCCGTAGACGGGAGCGGTCCGGAAGAGCTGCTGTTGGCTCGCAAGAACTGGCTATTCGCCACCTCGTGGTCTGCCGACGGCCGCTTTCTGGCTTTCGGCGAGCAGGATCCGAAGACCGGGGTCGACATCTGGATTCTTCCCGTGGGGGGAGACCGGAAGCCCTATCCCTTCGTGCGCTCTTCGTTTCGGGAATGGTTCGGAGAGTTCTCGCCGGACGGCCGCTGGATCGCCTACGAGTCGAACGAATCCGGTCGGAGCGAGGTCTACCTGCGTCCCTTTCCGGGCCCCGGCGGCAAGTGGCAGGTCTCGACGGAAGGGGGCGCCCGGCCGGAGTGGTCTCGAGACGGACGGGAGCTCTTCTATTTCGAAAACGACAAGATCATGCGCGTCACGGTGGACGGCGGCCAGGCTCTCGCGGTCGGTCGGCCGGAGCTCCTGTTCCCGTGCAATTGTTTCGATTCCGGCCGCTACTACGAGGTGACTCCGGACGCCAAACACTTCCTGCTCATCCAGAACGCGCAGCCGGTCAGCCCCGTCGCCGAGCTCAACCTCGTGCTCGGCTGGGGGCGCGAGCTCGAACGGCGGATGCACGAGAAGCCGGCCCAGTGACGCTGCCGCCGCTAGCCGTCTGAGACATTAGAATCGTCGCCCTGATCGGTAGTCCAGCCTTGAGCCGGGGCGCGAAGGCTTCCTATCTCCCGTAGCCAGCCGCCGAAAAGGTTCCAACTGGGAACTATGTGGGGAGCCACTACCCCGAACTGATGGTGCCTCTTCTAATTTCGTGTCAAGCGCCTGAGGGGCGTCGACCAATCTCAGCTCGGAACTATTTTGGGAACTGATCGTCTAAGCTGGTGGAGGGCGCCTGGCATCCATGCGTGCACGCTCGATGATCTCGTGCGCATTTGCGGCTGGTCTGGCCGCCGCATTCGTCACGCCGTCGGAGGGCGCCCATGGCCCGACTTCCAGCCAGACGTTGAGGCTCGTTTCGGGTGGCACGACGACCGTCAAGGACTTCGAGCGCGCCGTGACGAGCAGCATGCAGAAGGCCGACGTCGCCGGCCTGTCGGTCGCCATCGTGAACGACGACAGGGTCGTGTACACCCGGCAATTCGGCTGGAAAGACAAGGACGCCGGCACGATTCTGGGCGACACGACCGTTTTCGCCGCGGCCTCATTGAGCAAGACCGTCTTCGCCTATCTCGTCGTGGTCCTCGCGGAGGAAGGCCTGATCGACCTGGACCGACCTCTCCAGAAATACCTGCCTGAGCCGCTCCCGGCGTACTCACGCTACGCCGATCTGGCTTCGGACCCCCGCTACCGGGCGATCACCGCGAGGATGGCCTTGAGCCACACGACAGGGCTCCCAAACTTGCGGTCCGAGGGCGGTCACCTGACGATCGGATTCGAACCGGGTAGCCGGTTCAGCTACTCGGGCGAAGGGGTCGAGCTCCTGCGGATGGTCGTGGAGAAAATCACGCATTCGGATCTGGAAACGCTTGCCCGAGAGAAGGTGTTCATTCCGTACGGCATGTCCCACACGAGCTACGTCTGGAATGACGCGATCGCGCGGAATGTCGCCGCGCCACATAATGAATTCGGTTGGGCGAGCGATCCTGACCGGCCGACATCCGCCGATGCCGCCGGATCGATGATGACGACTGCGGTCGATTACGCGCGCTTTCTTGCCGGCATCCTGACGGCCCGAGGCAGGCGAGCGGAGAGCGTGAACGAGATGCTCACACCCGTGGTGCGAGTCCATTCGCAACGAATGTTCGGTTCGGGCACCGATTCTTCTGGCGATGCAGCTCCGGCAAACCATCTCTCATGGGGTCTCGGCTGGGGCCTTTTCGAGACGCCGGACGGTCGGGCATTCTTCCACACCGGGCACAAAGGCGGCGCTCAGAACTACGTGGTCGCGTATCGGGATCGACGCATCGCAATCGTCTTGTTGAGTAACAGCGACAACTTCGAGTCCGTGGCGCCGGAGATCGTGGCTGCTGGCATTGGCGACAAGGACTCGCCTTTTCTCTGGCTTGGCTACGAACCGTACGATCCGGCTCGCAAGAAGCCGGCTCCGTTCCGTCTGGTCGCCGTTCCCGTTTCACCGGAAGTGATTGCGCCCTACGCCGGGGAGTACCGGTTCGAGGAGTGGAACGCCAGCACCTACATCAAGGCGGACGGTGGCCATCTCTACGCTTCCGATGATGGTCAATCCTGGGATGAGCTGCTTGCCCAATCGACGACTGTCTTCTTCTTCAAGGGTCGGAGCGTCACGCTTACGTTCGTCACGGACGCGACGGGGAAGGTCGCCCGGGTGGACCTCGACAACGAGGGGAAAAAGGTCAGCGGGCAGCGGATCCGTTAAGGGAAGGGCGGCCTTGTTGGCCATCCGGTCGCCAGGCGCGAAGTAGTCGCGGCCTGTGAGGCAGCCCGAAGCCCCGCCAGTTCCCGCAGCCATCCCCCGAAAAGGTTCCAACTGGGAACTATGTGGGGAGCCACTATTCCCCGACCAATTACTCTCGTAACCACGGTGTAGAGTTCTCGCACATCGGATGACACTCTCCGCCGGAATACGCCTCGGTCCCTACGAGATCCTGTCGCCTCTTGGCGCGGGCGGGATGGGAGAGGTGTACCGGGCGCGCGACGAACGGCTCAAGCGCGAGGTTGCCATCAAGGTTCTGCCCGCCTCGTATTCGGCGGATCCTGATCGGCTCCGGCGCTTCGAGCAGGAAGCCCAGGCGGCGGGGGCTTTGAACCATCCGAACATCACGGCCGTCTACGACCTCGGGTCGCACGACGGAGCGCCGTACATCGTGACGGAGCTGCTCGAAGGCGAGACACTGCGGGCGCGGCTGTCGGGTGGCGCGATCGCGGTGCGCAAGGCGATCGACTACGCGTTGCAGATAGCGCACGGCTTGGCTGCGGCGCACGACAAGGGCATCGTCCACCGCGACCTGAAGCCCGAGAACCTTTTCCTGACCAGCAACGGCCGGGTCAAGATCCTGGACTTCGGTCTGGCCAAACTGACGCAGCCCGAAGGCCAGGCTGGGCAGCAGACGAATCTTCCGACGGCGACCGCAGGCACGGAGCCCGGCGTCGTGATGGGAACGCTCGGGTACATGTCGCCCGAGCAGGTCAAGGGCAAGCCCGCCGACCAGCGGTCGGATATCTTCTCGTTCGGCGCCATCCTGTACGAGATGCTGTCGGGCGCCCGCGCGTTCCACCGCGATTCGGCGGCCGAGACGATGTCGGCGATCCTCCGGGAGGAGCCGCCGGATCTCTCGGCCACCAACCGGAGCGTCCAGCCCGGGCTCGAGCGGATCGTGCGGCACTGCCTCGAGAAAAACCCGGGGGAGCGCTTTCACTCGACGTCCGACATCGCCTTCGACCTCGAAGCGCTATCCGGGTCCGGCGCTTCCGGAACCCGCCCCGAGCCCGCGTTAGCGTCTGCTCGATCGCGCAAGCCGATCCTTGCGGCCGCGGCGGCCGTCGCGATCGCCCTGGCGGGGTTCCTCGCGGGCCGCCAGACCCAGAAGGCGCCGGTGGTCTCCTCTCCGTCGTTCCACAGGCTGACCTATCGCCGCGGCTTCGTCACTTCCGGCCGCTTCGCTCCCGACGGTCACACCGTGTTCTATTCCGCGAACTGGGACGGGGCCGAACGCCCCGCGCTTTTTTCCACGCGTACCGAGAATCCCGGATCGCTCCCGCTGGATCTGCCGAGCGGGCAGGTCGAGTCGATCTCCCGCTCCGGCGAAATGCTGATTCTTTCGGACGCGCTCTTCTCCACTGGCTACGCCCATCGGGGCCTGCTGCGCAGCGCGCCTCTGTCGGGCGGGGCGGCACGCGACCTCTTCGAGGATGTCGTCGACGCCGGCTGGTCTCCCGACGGCCGAAGCATCGCCCTCGTGCGCGCTCCGGGCTGGCGCCATCGGCTGGAGTTTCCGGCGGGAAAAGTTCTCTACGAGACCGCGGGCTGGGTCAGCCATCCCCGCGTCTCAGCGGCCGGCGATCTCGTCGCGTTTCTCGACCATCCGCAGTTCGGGGACGACGCCGGAGCGGTCGCGCTGATCGATCGGAACGGCAAGAAGACGACGCTGGCCGGCGGCTGGGACAGCGTTCAGGGCCTGGCCTGGTCCCCGTCGGGCGAGGAGATCTGGTTTACGGCGAGCGACGCCCGCGGCACTCGCGCGCTCCGCGCGGTCACGCGCACCGGGCGCCAACGCCTGATCTCCAGGTCGCCGGGAGTCCAGACGCTAGAGGACATTTCCCTGGACGGTCGGGTCCTGCTCAATCATGCCAACGAGCGGATCGGCCTCGTCGGCCTCGGCGCCGATGGGCAGCAACGGAACCTTTCGTGGCTCGGCTGGTCCCGTGCGCCTGTTCTCTCGAGCGACGGGGTAACGGTGGTCTTTACCGAAGAGGGGGAGGGCGGCGGCGCGGGATATTCCGTCTATCTTCGAAAAACCGATGGCTCGCCGGCGCTGCGCCTGGGCGAAGGAGAAGGTCTCGCCCTTTCTCCGGACGGGAAGTGGGTTCTGGCCACGCTCGTTCGCTTCTCGCCCGCACCGCTGATTCTGCTCCCGACAGGGGCCGGAGAGCCGAGGTCACTGCCGAAGGATTCCATCAACCATGATTCGGTCCCGGCGGCATTCATGCCCGATGGCCGGAAGATCGTCTTCGTCGGGAGCGAGGCGGGTCACGCCCGACGCGCCTGGGTCCAGGATCTCGATGGAGGCAAAGCGCGTCCCGTCACGCCGGAAGGCGTCGTCGGAGCGGTGCTCTCGCCCGATGGTCGGTTCGTCGCTGCGAGCGGCCCGGATCAAAAGATCGGTCTCTACCCGGTCGAAGGCGGCCCGGCCCGTTTGATGGACGGTCTAGATCCCAACGACCAGCTCCTGGCATGGTCGTCCGATCAGAAATTCCTGTACTTGAGCTCGGCCTACCGGCGGAGTTTGATCTCGAGGATCTATCGCTTCGAGATCTCGACCGGTCGACGGGAGCTCTGGAAGAATTTCACGCTGCCCGATCCGACGGGCATCAGCGGCATCAGCGGCAGCGCGATCACGCCGGACGGGAAGGCGTTCGCTTTCACCTACTCCCAGCAGTTTTCGGATCTCTACATCGTCGACGGCCTGAAGTGACGTCGGCGAACCGAGAGAATGGTTTCTGAAGGCTGGGGCTTGAAGTCGCCGGGACGCGTGTCCGTAGCGTTGACAGCCGGGGGCAACAACTTGCCGAGTTTTTCCAACATCGACGAAGAAGTCAGCGCACTCTGATCTCGACGAAGGCCCGATTCATTTCGGTTTCTTGGGGTCAGGACCTTCATGCATTGGTGGAGTTAGCCGTAGGGTGGCAGTTCCTTCGAGGTTCGAGTCCCACCCTACGGGGAGGCGCGAAGCTCCGCCAATTCCCGCAACCATCCCCCGAAGAGGTTCCAACTGGGAACTATGTGGGGAGCCACTAGTCTCCGCTCCGAATCCATCGCAACGCCGAGGTGTAAAGTCTCGCCCGTCGGATGACACTTTCAGCCGGGACCCGCCTCGGGCCCTACGAGATTCTCGTGCCCATCGGCGCGGGCGGGATGGGCGAGGTCTACCGGGCGCGGGACAAGAGGTTAGAGCGCGACGTCGCGGTCAAGGTCCTGCCCGAGTCGGTGGCGTCGGATCCTGCAACCCTGGGGCGGTTCGAGCGCGAGGCGAAGGCGATCGCTGCACTGTCCCATCCCAACATCCTCGCGATTCACGACTTCGGGACACACGAGGGCGTCGCCTACGCCGTGATGGAGCTCCTCGAGGGTGAAACGCTGCAAGGAAAGCTCAACGCCGGGCCAATCTCGCAGAAGGCGGTCGTGGACTATGCACTTCAAATCGCCAGGGGCCTATCCGCGGCCCATGAGAAGGGCATCGTCCATCGGGACCTGAAGCCCGAGAACCTCTTCGTTACCAAGGACAGCCATCTCAAGATTCTTGATTTCGGCCTGGCGAAGACTGTCGAACCGGTCGCGCCGGGAGAGGACACGAGTGCGCCGACGGTGCCGGGGCTCACCGAGCCAGGAAAAATAATGGGCACGCTCGGCTACATGTCGCCGGAGCAAGTGCGTGGGTTTTCTATCGATCACCGCTCGGACATCTTCTCTTTCGGGGCGATCCTCTATGAGTTGCTCTCGGGCGAGAGGGCGTTCAGTCGGCCAACGGCCAGCGACACGATGGCGGCGATCCTGCGGGATGAGCCGCCCGGGCTGACGCAGTCGGGCCGGAACATCTCCCCGGCCCTCGACCACATCGTTCGCCACTGCTTGGAGAAGGACCGTGAGAGCCGGTTTCAGGCGGCCAAGGACATCATCTTCGCACTCTCGGAGGCCTCCTCCCTCACGGCAACCAGCGGCGTGCAGTTTGCTTCGCCACCGACCGGCCACAGGAAGCTTCCTGTCGCCGTTGCAATCATGGTCGTTCTCGCTGGTGTTGGTGTATTTCTCCTGCGACCGGGCCACAAGATTCCGGGCGGCGCCGGGGGAGTGAAGCGAGTGGCCGTGCTCCCCTTCGAGAACCTGGGCGCTCGCGAGGACGACTACTTTGCCGACGGCATCGCGGACGCCGTTCGAGGCAAGCTCACTTCGTTGCCGGGCGTCGAGGTGATCGCGCGCAGCAGCTCCACCCCATACAAGAGGACGACGAAGACGCCGAAGCAGATCGCGCAGGAGCTGGACGTCGGCTACTTGCTGACCGCGACCGTGCGATGGCAGAGAGAAACAGGAGCGGCCAACCGCGTAGAGGTAAGCCCCGAGCTCGTGGACGTGTCGGGCACCGGGGCGCCAACGTCCAGGTGGCAACAGCCGTTCGATGCGGCGCTCACCGACGTCTTCCAGGTGCAATCGGACATCGCGACGAGAGTGGCACGAGCGCTTGGACTCGCGCTCGGAGCGGTCGACGAAATGCGACTCTCGGAGAAGCCCACGCGGAATCTCGCAGCTTGGGAAGCGTTCCTCAAAGGCGAAGAGGCCGCGAACAGCCTGTCGAGCGGCGATCCGTCCAGTCTTCGGTCGGCGCTGGGATTCTACGACCAGGCCGTCGCGCTCGACCCCGACTTCGCTCAGGCTTGGGAACGGGTGTCTCGGGCCAGCGCATTCCTCTATTGGGCGAGCGAGCCGGCGCCGGGGCTGGCCGACCGCGCGCTGCAGGCGGCCGAGAAGGCGAGGGCGCTTGCCCCGGATCGGCCTGAGGGGTACGTGGCGCTCGGCACCTACCAAGATTTCGTCCTCGGCGATCCAGCCCGAGCGCTCGATCAGTATTCCCGGGGTTTGCGTTTGGCTCCCCGCAGCGCCGATCTTCTCGCAGCGGCAGCACCGAGCGAGGAGAGCCTCGGCCGCTGGGATTCGGCGGTCGCTCATCTCGAGCAGGCCGAGCAGCTCGATCCTCGCTCGGTGCTCATCAAGCGGAGACTGGGGGTCGGCCTGCTTTGGCTGCGGCGGTATCGGGAGGCGCGCGCGGCTTTCGACCGGGGGCTCGCCATCCCGCCCATCAGTCTCGATGTCCTCGAGAACAAGGCCATGACGTTTCTGGCCGAGGGCGACTTGGCCGGGGCAAGGGCCGTGCTCAATGCCGCGCCCAAGGATGTCGAGCCGACCGCGCTGGTGGCCTATGTGGGTAATTACCGGGATCTCGTTCGGGTTCTCGACGAGCAACAGTGGGAATTGCTCCTGCGCCTCACGCCGAGCGCGTTCGATGGCAACACGGGAGCGTGGGCCTTGTGTCTCGCCCAGGCGTACGCGCTCAAGGGCAAAACCGAGGAGGTCCAGGTCTATGCCCGCCGGGCGGGGCGAGTTTCGACGAGCAGCTCCGCGCAACGCCTGGAGATCCGCAGTTGCA